>CACOPD010000028.1 GCA_902628835.1 uncultured Alphaproteobacteria bacterium | reverse complement strand
TTAAGGACAATTTTAAATTTATTTTTATCAGTAATTTTTAATTCAGAAATAATAGCAAACATTATTGATTTTAATATATTATCCCATTTTTCAAATTTTCGATTAATATCAATAAAGTTATTCAAATCATCAATTATCTTTTTTTTATCAATATTGTTTTTAAGACTAGAAAAAAGTTTATTTAAAAAATTTTTATTGAACTTAAGCTTAAATTCTTTTACTTCATCAATTATAGCAATATTAGTATTATAAAAATACATTTGAAAGTCTTCAATACTTTCTGAAGAATCTGAATTTAAGAATTCATTCTGAAAAATATATTGAACAAATGCAAGTCTTGTTTGTGACTTGGTATAATTTTGCATTTTTATTTCAATAACTGTATGCAGGCTAAAGCAGCTTCTTGACCTTTATTTTTTTGATTAACGTCACTTCTGATTTTTGCTTGCTCTAAATCGTAACACGTTAAAATACCAAATCCAATTGGAATATTAAAATCAACAGATAGATCCATAATTTTTCTAGAAGTTTCATTAGCAATAACTTCAAAATGATATGTGTCTCCTTTAATAATACATCCTAATGAAATAAATCCATTAAAATTATCAATATTTTTTTTTATTATATAGGGAATTTCAAAACAACCCGGCGCATTAATGACTTCATATTCGTAACCGTTTTCATTAAGAGTGTTGCTTGCGCCCAATTCAAGATTTCTCGATATTTCTCTATAATAATTTGCTGAAACTATTAGAATTTTATTATTCATATTTTTCTCTGATCAACTATTTCAATATTAAATCCATCCAAGGCAATAATTCTTTTCTTAGTGTTTGTTAATAATATAATTTTATTTATTTGAAGTAATGATAAAATCTGAGCACCTACACCATATTCTCTTAGTTCTAATTTATTTTTTGATCTTTTTCTTTTATTAAAAGTTTTGAGTATATTTGGTGACATGTCACTATTTATTAAAACTATGGCTCCAGATCCATTCTTCTCAATAAGCTGAAAAGCAGACTTAATTTCACTTCCAAAAATATTTTTTTCTTCAAAAATATCCTTTGTAACATTTAGTCTGTGCATTCTAACAAGCACGGGTTGCTTTTTTTCATTAAGATTTTTTACTAAAGCATAATGCTTTTCACCAGAAATGGTATTTTGAAAAACTTTTAAAGTAAAATAAGAGCCCATCTCACTTTCAAATGGTCTTTCGGAAATCTGTTCAACAATTTTAGTTTTTTTAAGTTTAAATTTAATTAAGTCGCTAACCGTTCCTACTTTCAAATTATGTAATTTTGCAAACTTAATAATTTCTGGTAACCTAGCCATAGATCCATCTTCGCTCATTATTTCACAAATAACACCAGAAGGATTTAGACTTGCAAGTTTAGAAATATCAACTGCTGCTTCTGTATGACCAGCTCGAACTAAAACTCCTCCATCCCAAGCCATAAGAGGAAAAACGTGTCCAGGATAAACAAGGTCGTTCTTGTTTTTATTATTATTAACAGCTACTGAAATGGTATGAGCTCTATCAGCTGCAGATATTCCAGTTGTCACTCCTTCTTTTGCCTCGATAGAAACAGTAAATGCAGTTAAATCATTTTTTATATTTCTTGGATTCATCAAGGGAAGTTCCAGTTCTTCTATTCTTTGCTTAGTTAAAGCCAAACAAATTAATCCCCTTCCATGTTTTGCCATAAAATTAATAGCTAGAGGGTTAGCATATTCGGCGGGAATAATTAGATCACCTTCATTTTCTCTATCAGGATCATCAACAAGAATATACATTTTACCATTTCTTGCATCTTCTACAATTTCTTCAATAGAAGAAAGATTCTCTTCAATATTATTTTTATTCATTATTAAAAATGAAACGCGCAAGATAATCAAATTCAATATTTACTTGATCGCTTTTATTTAAAAATCTTAAATTAGTATGATTAAAAGTGTGATCTATTACAGAAATCATAAAAGTGTTATTTTCTACTTTTGCTACT
>CACOPD010000027.1 GCA_902628835.1 uncultured Alphaproteobacteria bacterium | reverse complement strand
AATGATAATTTCAAAACAATATTAGATAATTTCAAGAAAAAGAAACTTAATTATAATAAGACAGTAGATAAATCATTTAATGATTTACAAAAATTTATTAAGATTTTTCAAAATGCTGAAGATTTTTCAAAATTAGAAAATAATTTTAATGAGTTACTTAATAATATAAATGAAGAGAGAGATGATATTGTAGAAATAATAAAAATTTATGAGAGATTATTTAATCCTTTCACTGATACTTCAGATATTATAAAACCAATTAAAAAAGCAAGAAAACTCTTGAAGAAAAATTATGATAAAAAAACAGAGGCGTTAGATTTAATTAATAAAGCAAAAAAAATATACAATTTGGAAAAAAATTGGAGATTGAATGGTAATAAAATTATCTTAAACGATTTAATTAAATTATCTCAAACTGGTACAGAGACTTTTGGATTAAGAAAACAGGACAATCTAAATAAAGAGCAAGCTATTTATTTAGCTTCATGTAAATCTGTACATGAAGATATTTCTTTATATTTTTAGTTAATTTTTTTTTCTATATCCATTACTATATGAATATAATCCATTGCATGACCTGTTGGATTTTCTGCTACTTCCTCAAGATAAGAACTATAAAATTGATCGACAATTTGATTTATCTCATTAGGATTTCTTTTTTCTAATGCTGTTTTAAATACAGTTTCTGACCAACTTCTCATTGTTGGTATTAATGTTTCAGCATATTCTCTTGATGACATAGTAGATTTATTTTTATTATAATAAACTTTAAAAGGACAATCGGTAAACATAGTTTCACATTTTTTAAGAATCAAACCAGATTTTGATATTTCTGAATTAGGATCATCAAAAGGTTTTCTAAATTCTTCAACAGTTCTATAATGTTGAGTAAAAGTAGCATTAACAAATTCTTCATTTGTAATTATTCCTTTTTGCTCTAAATTTTTCCAATGTTTACAAAAATTATTAAACATATTATGACCACCAGTGTTACCTAAATATCGACCCTTTTCATCTATTCCAAAATTTATACAAATAAATCTTCCTCCTGGAACTAATTCATTTGATCTGTTTAATAAAATTGTTTCCCAATCTTTTAGAGCTTGGTTTTTAAACTGTTTTTTTTCTTCTTCATTTGAACCTACCATATGAACATGATTATTTATCAAACATGGTCTTTCTGAGACATAATGCATTGCAGTCGCAGAAAATCCTAGGGACAAACTATTATTAGCCATCAGTTGTTTATGAAAACCTGTGCCACAACCGTGCACAAAAACATTTTCAAATTTATTCTGGTAAGCAAAATTGTCATTACCTTGCATTCCTTGCATCATTCTAAATAAAACTGAAAAATCATTAGATGCTAAATCAGTATACAACATCTCAATTTCTCTATTATCTCCAGATTTTTTTATTTTTTCAATAATATTAAACCACATTTCTTGACTTGTACCACCATCAGCGCTGCCAAAGTCAGCTATTCTAAGTATTTCAACTTTAGGGATATTTTCAAAGGCTTCTTCAATTAATACCTCCATTTTATCTATAGCATTTTTTGCTCCAACAGTTTTTTGAGAGTAATAACCCTCACCTTTCATTGATAAAACAGATTGTGTATTTAAATTAGTTTTGTTCATTAAATAATTTTAAACGTATTGAATAATAATAAAAGTATTTATTTGTCAAATTTAAGATTTTTATTAAAATATTTAGGAACTTTTTTTCCTGCCTGAGCCCTTTTCCCAATCCAAAACCCAACATCTTCTAACTTTCTATTTTTAGTACCAATGCTCCATTGTAATCCATCTTTGATAGATAGTTGAGTAACATCTGATAAAAAATCATCTTTCTTAATTTTAATTAATTGAACTCCCCCACCTTTTTGTAATTTCGGCAAAGCATCCATTTCAAAAATTAGTATTTTTTGCAACTTTGTAACACAAGCTATGTGTTTTTCTGTAAGATTTAATACTTTGATAACTACATCATTATTTTTTAAATTAAATAATTGCTTACCTTTCTTTTGGTTGGTTACTAGAGCTTCAGTATTACTAATAAATCCTTTGCCATTTTTGGATACAATTAAGAACTCTTCATCTATTGATGAGAGCAATCCAATAACTTTATCATTCGGCATACTATCGACAAAATAAATAAATGATTTAGGATTACTAT
>CACOPD010000026.1 GCA_902628835.1 uncultured Alphaproteobacteria bacterium | reverse complement strand
TTGTGAAGTTGGTTGCGGTACTGCACAATTATCAAATTACTTAGCAATAAATACTAATAATCAAATCTTTGCTCTAGATATATCTGAAAATTCATTAAATACTGGATTAAATTTTTCAAAAAAAAATGAAATTTTAAATATTAATTATGTTTGTTGTGATATTTTTGAAAAACCATTTAATAAAAAAGTATTTGATCACATAATATCATTAGGTGTTCTACATCATACAAAAAATCCAAGAGAGTCATTTGATATATTATGTGAAAATCTAAAGAATAATGGCTACATTATTTTGGGATTGTATAATTCGATTGGAAGAATTAGAACTTATTTTAGAGCTTTTATCTATAAATATTTTAATAAAAGAATTGCAGAATTTTTAGATCCTGTTCTAAGAAAAATTACTAAAAATAATCCTAAAAAATATAATGCTTGGGTGAAAGATCAATATTTACATCCTTCTGAAACAGGTCACACGATAGATGAAATTTTAGATTGGTTTGAAAAAAATAATATTGAATTTATTAATTCTATCCCTGATTCTGAAATCTTTTCTACATATGATTATGGAAAAATTTTTAAAAAGAAATCTGTAGGTTCATATTTTGAAAGAATATTATCACAATTTTTAATGATTTTTTCTAGATTTGGTAGTGAAGGAGGGTTATTTGTTATGATTGGCAAAAAGAAGTCGAGTTAAAAGATTGCATATATAAATGGTGCTACAGAAGATGATTGAGTAACTACAAAAATATATGCAAAAAGAAAAAGAACTAAAATTATAGGAATTAAAAAAAATTTTCCCCTTTTAATAAAAAATATTATCAAATTTACTAAATTACTCATATTTTTTAAAAATACTATTTAATGCCCATAAATGTCCGTTTTCATTCCAATGACCATCACATTCTAGGAAATAACCATTATAGTTTTTTTCGTCAATATAATTCATTAAATCTAAAAAATTAATATTGTATTTTTCTACTAATTTATTGATTTTAATATACCAATAGAGTTTTGTATAATCATTTTTATCAATATGTGAAATAATATCACCAATAAATGGTACAGTAATTAATGTTATTTTTTTATTTGCATTATTTTTAAATAACTTTTCAAGAAAATATATTGACCCATCAATAGCATCTTTTTTTTGAAAATAATAACCACTGTCAGAATTATGTGATCCTAAATAAACTGAGTTAGACTCATTTAAATACTTTCTATATTTAAAAAATCTTAAAACATTAGAGCTATATGTAAAATTATTTATAATAGTTTTCGGAAGACCTGTCAGTGAAATATCTATACCAAATGATTGTCTTCTTTTTGCATTATCTGGATAAAAAATATCAAATTCACTATCATTAATCTTTTTAAAATAGGGTCTATATCTTTTTGTATCAACATCTTTCCAAAAATTCCAATCATTATCAGTAAAATCATTGTAGGGTAGAAAAAAAACATAGAGATCATCATAGTTAAATTCTTCCTTGTAATAATCATTGATAAGATAATATTGAACTGGCCCAAAATCACCAGCTGCGGATAAATTAATTGTTTGTATTCCTGTTTTTTCCTTAATAAGACTTGGTAAAGTGTTTTCGTAATTAACACCAACTCCTTCTAGCATACTATCTCCAAGAAGCATGATAGTTTTATCTTTACTATTAAGTTTGTAATCCTCATTATCTCTTGCCCCAATATTGTTGGATACATAAGTTACATCAAAACAATTATACTTATGATTATCAAAATAATTTTTTTTATGCCAAGCTCCCCATTGATCCTTCTCTGTTCTCCACGAAACCCCAAGTCCTTTTGGATATGTTAAGGAGTATGTGGGAATCTGATTAAAAGGTAAAAGATTATATTTAGTTAAAATAAAAGAGAAAAATTCAAGTGAAATTACAAATGTTGAAACAAAAATTATACATATTACAATTAATTTTTTTATAAACACTCTAATAAATCTCTAAATTATTTAATAATTTATAATTCTATCAAAATTATTTGCAATTAGATAATTTGACTTAGCTGAAGGATGACCATCATTGATAATATATCTATCTTTCTGAGGAATATCTTTAATAATATTAATAATTTCAAATAATTTTATTTTTTTTAATTTTAGAACTTTTATTAAATCTTTATATATTTTTTCTTCACTTTTATTATTTGGCGGCCAAAGTAAATAAATAAATTTTGAGTTATAATTTTGGTTTAAAATATTTTTGATCGATATAATTTGATTAACATGATGTTCAATATATTCATCATTACTAACAAATGAGTATTCATAAATTTTTAGTAATTGATTGATTATATA
>CACOPD010000025.1 GCA_902628835.1 uncultured Alphaproteobacteria bacterium | reverse complement strand
TTCCATTAATTTTTCCATTAAATATTATGTTTTGATTCTCTTCAACTGTTAGGCTTATTGAAGTTTTAAAGTAAGCATTTCGTCTATTATTTTTTTTAGTACTTTTAATAACACTCTCAAAACATGCCTTATTGCTTTTGAAATTATTTAAAAATCTTTTTGAAAGCACACCTGGTTTCCAATTTAAGCTTTCAATGCATATTCCTGAGTCATCGGCAAAACATGGAATTCCAGTTTTATTAAACCCATAGTCTGATTTGATTTTTGCATTTTCTTCGAAAGTCTGACCACTTTCTTCTGGCTCTTCACTTATGCTTAGGTCATTTAATGAAATTAGCCCTAGATTAAATTTATTAAAAATTTTTTTTACTTCAATAATTTTATTTTTATTATTTGAAAAAAAAAATAATTGCCTCAATTTATTTCAATGCCTCCTTTTGTTTAGAAATTATCTCTTTGACTCCAATTTTTGCTAGTGAAAACATTTCTGTAAACTGAGCATCATTGAAAAAAAATTCTTCACCAGTAACCTGTATTTCAGATATTTCATCTGAATCACAAATTACAAAATTTGCATCTACTTGAGCATCTGAGTCTTCTTTATAATCTAAGTCTAATATTGCTTTATTTTCCACTATGCCGGTTGACACGGCTCCTATAAAATTTTTAATAATTGGTTTTTGTAGATTATAATTGTTCTTCAATTTTTCTATTGCTAGGTATAAAGAAATAAAACCACCACTTATAGAAGCAGTTCTTGTTCCACCATCTGCTTGAATTACATCACAGTCTATTTTTATTTGACGCTCTCCAAGGTTTGAAAGATCTACAATAGATCTTAAGCTACGCCCAATTAACCTTTGTATTTCTTGTGTTCTACCTGACTGCTTTCCTCTTGCAGCCTCTCTGTCCATTCTAGTATTTGTTGACCTTGGTAGCATGCCATATTCTGCTGTTACCCAACCTTTACCTGTATTTTTTAACCAGTGAGGAACTTTTTCATCAATTGTTGCAAGACATAGCACATGTGTATTTCCAAATTTTACTAAACAAGAACCATCAGCATGAATATTTACATTTTTCTCAAATGAAATTTCACGCATTTGATTGAAGGATCTATCTTTTCTCATATAAATTTAATAATAGTAGATAATTATTATTTTTAAATAAAATTCTTATGTCTAATAATGTATACGCCCAAATTAATGATAGATCGAAATTAATTTTCAAAAAATTAGTTGAGTCATACCTTAAAACAGGGTCCCCAGCAGGATCAGAAACAATTATGAAGACGGGAGGTTTAAATCTTTCTTCTGCATCAATTAGATCTATTTTGTCGAATTTACAAAAAGAGGGTCTTCTATATGCACCGCATAGATCAGCTGGAAGAATGCCTACTGAAAAAGGTATGAGGTTTTTTGTTGATGGACTATTGGAATTTGGAAGAATTTCTAAATTAGAGAAAGAAAACATTAAACAGCAGTGCTTAACAAAAGGTAGATCTTACGAAGAGGTGCTCGACGTTGCTTCCAGGGCAATTTCAGGATTATCCAGTTATGCAGGAATAGTTATTGCCCCAAAATTTCAAAAAAACTTAAAGCACGTTGAATTTATTAGACTAAACCCTAGCCAATTAATGCTTATTCTTGCTTATGAGAATGGAGAAGTAGAAAATCGCATCATTGAAGATAATGGAAAATATAATAGTACATTATTGATACAGGCCTCGAATTATCTTACATCAAAGTTTACCAATAAAAATTTTTCACAAATTAAAAGGCTAATTCTATCTGAAATAAAAAATTCACAAAATGAGTTAGAGTCAATTTCTTCAAAATTAATTCAACAAGGAATTATTGAAACTCAGCCTAATACTAAAAATCCTTATATTTTTCTTCATGGTCAATCAAATTTATTAAAAGATGAAATTGTTTCGAAGGATTTAGATCAAATCCGAAATCTTTTTGACGAAATTGAGAAAAAATCTAGTTTTGTAGATATATTAGAAACTGCTGGCAAAGCAAAAGGGGTTCAAATTTTTATTGGATCTAAAAATTTTTTGTTTAAACACTCTGGTCTTTCTATGGTAATGGCCCCATATAAAAATAATGATCAAGAAATTATAGGGGCTATTGGCGTAGTTGGTCCAACAAGATTAAACTATTCTAAAATAGTCCCACTTGTTGATTATACATCTAAAATTATTGGAAAGGTGATTGATTAATGGTTGAGAAAAAAGAAGAAAATAGCCAACAAGAAGAAATTAAAGAACCTGATTCTGAGAATATTCAAAACGAAGAAGATAATAATGATAGTCAAGAAAATACAGATACAGAAGAGACAAGCGAAGATGAAAATACAGGAGAAGATAATTTAGTAAAAGAAATTGAATCACTAAAAGAGGAAAAAATCCGATTACTTGCTGAAATGGAAAATCTTAGAAAAAGATTTGAAAGAGAAAAAGTTGAAACCATAAAATTTGGTAGCATAAATTTAGCAAGAGATATTCTATCGCCAGGAGATAATTTAGAAAGAGCACTAGATGCTTTACCAGAGGATGAAAATCATTCAGAAAGTATAAAAAATCTTATCGATGGTTTAAAAATGGTGCTTAAAGAATACAAAAGTACTCTTGAAAAACACGGAGTTAAAAAAATTGAAACTTTAAATCAGAAATTTGACCACAATTTCCATCAGGCAATGATGGAGGTTGAAAATAATGATGTTGAAGATGGAACTGTAGTACAGGAAGTCCAATCTGGTTATACAATGCATGACCGATTACTAAGAGCAGCAATGGTTGGAGTCTCCAAAAAACCAGTCGCTAAAGCAGAAGAGCATAAAGAAGAAAAAGAAGCAGATAATCCTGAAAATGAGAGTAAAGAGAAGTCATAAAATCCTTAAATTTCTTGTTTTTTTTAATATAAATCCCAAACATCCTTGTATTTTAAAACTTTTTTCCCATATCTATTGTACCCAATGTCGATTGGTAAATAATTAAGTAAAGAGGATTAAAAATATGGCAAAAGTAATTGGTATTGATTTAGGTACTACAAATTCCTGCGTTGCGGTAATGGATGGTAAGGAAGCAAAAGTAATTGAAAATTCAGAAGGTGGAAGAACAACACCGTCAATGGTTGCGTTCAGTGACACAAAAGAAAAACTTGTTGGACAATCAGCTAAAAGACAAGCAGTAACTAATTCTGAAAATACATTATTTGCCATAAAAAGATTAATTGGTAGAACATTTGAAGATGAAGCTGTTAAGTCTGATAGCGGA
>CACOPD010000024.1 GCA_902628835.1 uncultured Alphaproteobacteria bacterium | reverse complement strand
GATTTTGAGTCAAATCTCATAAGAAGACTTGCTGGATTACTCTATATTTCTGATGTAGACTCTGGAAATGCAAAGAAAAGAGCTCTAGATAAAAACCAAAAAATAATATGACATATGTTGTTGATGAAAAATGTATAAAATGCAAACATATGGATTGTGTAGAAGTCTGTCCTGTTGATTGTTTTTATGAGGGCGAAAACATGCTTGTGATACACCCAGACGAATGTATAGACTGTGGTTTGTGAGCCTGAGTGTCCAGCTGAAGCTATTTTACCAGATACTGAGGAAGGGATAGAGAAATGGGCAGAAATTAATAGAAAATATTCAGAAATATGGCCCAACATTAGTGAAAAAAAAGAACCTCCAGCAGATGCCGAGGAGTGGCAGAATATACAAGATAAATTTAATAAACATTTTAGTGAAAAACCAGGAACATAAATGAAAACAAAAAAAAAATCTGAATTTAAAATTGGAGAAACTGTTGTTTATCCTAAACATGGAGTAGGAGAAATTACAAAAATAGAAAATATGGAAATAGCTAATATTAAAACCAGTTTTTATGTTGTTAAAATGGAGCAATCTAAGTTGGTTATAAGAGTTCCTCTTGATAAAAAAGATGAAGTTGGATTGAGAAAAATTTCCTCAAAAAAAATTATTGATGAAGTTTACGCTACTTTGAAACTTAAGCCAAAAATTAGAAGAATTATGTGGAGTAGGAGAGCTCAAGAATATGAGACAAAGATTTTTTCTGGAGACCCCATAAAAATTTCTGAGGTAGTTAGAGATTTATTTAGAAAAAGTAGTCAAGCTGAACAGTCATATAGTGAAAGACAAATGTTTCAAGTCGCAATCGAGCGTTTAGCCAGAGAAGTAGCAGCAGTTGAAAAAACAGATTACTTTCAATCAACTGAAAAAATAGAACAAATTTTAAACAAAAAATAATATCTTGGATAATACAAGCAATTTTGTAGAATTAAAAAAATCTAATAAGATATGGGCTATTGGTTCAATCCATTCAAATCTAAAATCTTTTAAATCTATTAAGGAATTTCTTCTTAATAATTTTGAAGCAACTGATAAACTAATCTTTCTTGGGAATGTCATTGGGCTTGGAAGTAACTCAAAGGAAACTCTGAATAGTGTAATAGATTTAAGATTTAGCTTGATGTCAAAGTTTAAATTAGAACATGAGTCCATAGTTTTTTTAAGAGGAGCACAAGAAGAAATGTTTAGTAAATTATTACAACTACAACTTGCTCCTAACCCAACAGAAATAATTGAATGGATGTTTGATCATGGTGTTAATGAAACAATAAAATCATACGGTTTTTCAGAAGATGAAGTTAAAAATGTAGCTTCTTCTGGCACTTTAAATATATCTAAATGGACTACAAACTTAAATAAAGCCTTACAAAACAATCCAGGACATACACAATATTTTTTAAATTTAAAACATGCTGCATTCTCACATAACAAAAAAATATTATTTGTTAACAGAGGTGTAGATGTAACAAGACCTTTGTCAGCACAAAATGATTGTTTTTGGTGGGGTTTTCAAAATTTTTCTTCAATAGAAAGACCATATAAATCCTTTATAAGGATTGTAAGAGGATATGAATCAGCACATTTGAATGAGCAAGATATTTCAAAACATAGTATTGTTTGTACTTTATTTAAACAACCATTATCCAATAAAAGTGTTTTATTTGGTATTTTTGCCGAAAATGGGGAAATATTAGATTTATTTGAAAATAAATGATCCAATTTAAATATCATACGTATAATTATGTATGGTTTCTAAAAATTTCTTTTTTTCTAATAACCTTATTGAGTTATCTAAAAAAGCCGCTATTCTTGAAAAAGATGAGGAATTCCAGCTAATTAATGATTGGAGAGATAATAAAACACCAAAGTCACTTCAAAAGATTCTCAACTCATATCTTCGTTTAGCAATATCATATGCGAGAAAGTACTCCAGTTACGGCTTACCTATTGACGATCTAATTCATGAGGGCGTTTTAGGTATAATGCATGCACTTGAGAAATTTGACACATCAAAAGATTTTAGACTTTCAACATACGCATCCTGGTGGATAAGAGCTTCTATACAAGATTATATTTTAAAAAACTGGTCCGTTGTAAGAACTGGCTCAACTGCTTCCCAAAAAGCTTTATTCTTTAATTTAAAGAAAATTAAACAACAAATTAACGATGTATCTAGAGAATTTATGGGTCAAGAGGAACTCAACAAGGTCTCAAGTATGCTCAATGTTAAATCTTTAGAAGTGCAAAACATGGAATCCAGACTTACTGGAGGAGATTTACACTTAAATCAAAAGGTTGACAATGATACCGAAAATGATCTTATGAGTTTACTTGCAGATGATCGTCAAAATCCTGAAGAAACTTATGAAGATTTCAATGATAAGAACATAAAGAAAGACTTTATAAATAAGGCAATTGATACTTTAAATGACAGAGAAAAAACCATTATTCGTTTAAGAAAATTTAGAGAGAAAAGTATTACTTTAGATGAACTTGGACACAAGCTAAAGATAAGCAAAGAACGCGTAAGACAAATTGAAACTAAGGCATTAGAAAAACTAAAAAGATCCTTATTAGATATATCACAGCAAAATAAAGAATTTTTCATTTGATAGCTTAATCAAATAATTATATGATATTTAAGTGCTCAGAATATTTTTTTTAATATCATTTATTTTATTCTCAAATTCCGCATCAAGCTTAGGTACAAACGTATTTGGCTTAGGAGTTTACGATATGAAGTTCGATGGCTCTGAAAAAAATCAAGCTACAGATTTCAGATATGAATTTAGAAGTGATAAAAAATTATTTGATATTGGGCCAGAGGAAGATAACTTTTTTTTCTTAAAGCCATTCTACGGTGTTGAAGTTACAAACGACTCCGCATCTTATTTTTTAACAGGAATATATTTTGATGATAACTTAGGTGAATTATTTGAAGGTGAGAAAAGTAAATTTTTTTTTACGCCTAGTTTTGGAGCGGGTATATATGATGATGGTTCGGGAAAAAAATTAGGAAATGATCTGCAATTTAGAACTTCCTTTGAAGTAAGTTATGAATTAAAAAATAAAAATAAAATTGGTATCTCATTTAGTCATATTTCAAACGCAAATTTAGGTGACAAAAATCCAGGAGTTGAAATTCTAAGTTTTTCTTATCATATACCTTATTAAAAAATTTAATTTAAATTTCTCTCACTTACAAATTTTATTAATAAATCTTCAATTAAATTAATCTTTTGATCTTTCATGTAATCATTGATTTTAG
>CACOPD010000023.1 GCA_902628835.1 uncultured Alphaproteobacteria bacterium | reverse complement strand
TCAAATTCCTTTAATAGACTCTCTGCTTTATCAAGATTATTTATACCTCCGTTGAGTATAAAAGTTATATTAGGATATTTATTTCTTATTTTTTTTACGAAATCATAACTAAGAGGAGGTATTGTTCTGTTTCCTTGTGGACTAATACCGCTAAGGATCGCATTTCTTGCATGCACATAAATAAATTTAATTCCAGTCTTTGATATCTCATCAATAAACTCTTCAAAGAATTCGTAATTTAATTCTTTGCCTAATCCCAATCTACATTTTAATGTAGCTTCAATCTTATCATTTTGTAAAGCTTCTAAACAATTTCTAACAAGAATTTTATCTTGCATAAGACATGCACCAAAACTTCCTTTTTGTACTGCTTTGCTTGGACAACCAACATTTAAATTTATTTCATCATAATTGTAATCTATTGCTATTTTTGAAGATTTTGCTAAATCTTCTATTTCAGAACCACCTACCTGAAGAGCTACAGGATTATTAGAGTCATTATCAATAATATTTTCTCTACTCTTTGAATAAATCAGTGATTTTGTTGCTATCATTTCACTAAATAAAAAACTATTTTTTGATAAAATTCTATAAAGTTTTCTGGCATATGGCGTTGTATATCCCATCATCGGAGCTACACAGAATTTCCTACTAATTTCCTTTTTCATTTAATTTTGCTATATAAAATTTTTAAATATTAATATTATGGAAATACCAAAATTTTTAATTGAAAGATATCAATTCTGGAAAGAGAATACCTTTAAGGATTATAAAGATATATATCAGCAAGCTTCTAAAACTCCCCAAAAACCAATTGCTATGATTATTACTTGTTGTGATTCAAGAATTCTTGAAAATACGATATTTGGTGGAAGTGTTGGAGATTATTTTATACATAGAAATATCGCCAATATAGTACCTTCCAAAAATGATAAAGGCCAAAATATACAAACATTATCTGCTATAGAATACGCATTAAAAGTTCTAAAAATTCAAAACTTAATCATTTTAGGACACTCAAATTGTGGCGGAGTTGAGTATTCTTACAAAACATTATTAGATAAAAAAAATATTAATGATTTTGAATATATTAATCAATGGGTAAGTTGTTTACAAAAAACTTACAACAATATCCCTAATGATTTTTCAGAAACTGAAAAAGTAACTTATTTTGAGCAGGAAAATATAAAACAATCAATTAAAAATTTACGTGAATATGATTTTGTAGATAAATTAATTAATGAAAATAAACTGAATGTAATTGGTTTGTGGTATCAAATAAATTCTGGTTTAATCAAGTTTTTAGACAAAAATAATAGCTTTACAGATCTAGATTAATTGTAAGCAAATTTAGTACTAGGAAATTTTTTAAGTTTAACTTCTCTATTGTACTTTTTAACTATGTTACTAGCAACTTTATTAAAATTAAAATAATGTTTTACAAATTTTGGTTTTTTATCATTTAAACTTAGATTTATTAAATCATCAAACACTAAAACTTGGCCATCACAGTATTTTGAAGCACCTATACCTATTGTAGGTATTGAAATGTTTTCCGTAATTAGTTTAGCTGTATTGGCTGTTACACATTCTAACAATACAGCTTTAGCTCCAAGTGTTTCAGACTCTTTTGCTAACTTTAATAAATTTTGTTTTTCTTTATTCGTTCTTCCTAAAACTTTAATTTTATTAAAATTCTTATAACTTTGTGGAGTTACTCCAATATGGGAAATGATGTTTATTTTTTTATCTACTAAGTGTTTCAAAACAACTAATTTTTTTTCACTAATTTCTATCTTTAATAAATCAGGTTTACAGTGATTTAAAAGTATTTTAGCATTTCTATATGCATCAATTTTGTTATTATATGTCTTATAAGGCATATCTAAAACCTTTAAACTTCTCTTAATTTCTTTATTAACAGCTACTCCATGATGTTTCATCATATTCATGGTAACTCCTTGAGTATTCTTCATCCCATAAAGTGTTGAGCCAAGAGAGTCTCCAACTAGTATTAAATCAATTTTTCCGTCTAAAATATTTGCAATTGATGGAGAATATGCAGTTAAACAGCTTATCGGTTTAGAAAAACTTTTGTGTAAAATTTTTATTTTCTTCATTTTTTAATTTAAATTAAATTTTTACAAGAATTAAAATTTAAGTTTAAAATTCTTTATATCAATAATTTTATTCTCATAAAAATTATTAATTTCTCTGATTATTGATTCCGTATCCATTTTAATATCTTGATATTGTTCATCGGGTGTCATATGTTCAACAAAACGATCTGGAAAAATTAAATTTTTTATCAAAACATTATCCTTTTTTGATCTTATATTATGGACATAATGTAAAACATGAGATGAAAATCCACCTATTGAACCTTCTTCTATAGTTAGGATATACTTATGATTATTTAATAAGTTATCTATTAATTGTGTGTCCAATGGTTTTGCAAATCTTGCATCTGCAATAGTAGGATAAATATTATTTTGATTAAGAAAATTACTAGCTTCAATACATTTTTCAAGTCTTGTTCCTAAATTTAAAATTGCAACATCATTGCCTTCAATTAAAATATATCCCTTACCTATATTGATATCTATAGGCTGATTATTAAAAAGTTCATCTGATCCTGCCCCTCTTGGAAATCTAAAAGCAGATGGTGTGTCATTAATCTCACAAGATAACTCTATCATATTAGATAATTCTCTTTGATTGCTAGGTGCCATAATTATAAAATTTGGTAATGTGGATAAATAAGTAATATCAAATGAACCGGCATGAGTAGGACCATCAGATCCTACTAACCCCGCTCTATCAATCGCAAATCTAACAGGTAATTTTTGAATAGCTACATCGTGGACTATTTGGTCATAAGCTCTTTGTAAAAATGTTGAGTAAATTGCAACAAACGGCTTAAATCCCTCTGTAGCCAATCCAGCTGCCATTGTAACAGCATGTTGTTCAGCAATACCAACATCAAAAAATCTTTTTTCAAAATTTTGTTGGAATAATTTTAAGCCTGTTCCAGACATCATAGCAGCTGTTATTGCCACAATTTTTTCGTCATTTTCAGCAAGCTTTGTTAGTTTTTCTCCAAAGACATTTGAGTAAGATTTTAAATTTGTTTTTTTAACCGAGTTACCTGTATTAATATCAAACTTTTCTACACCATGAAATTTATCATCTGACTTTTCTGCAGGACTATATCCTTTACCTTTTTTAGTTACACAATGAAGAAAAATTGGTTTATCAAATTTATTATCTCTAATATTTTCTAGAACTGAAACCATATCGTTTATATTGTGACCATCTATTGGACCAAGATAATAAAAACCCAATTCCTCAAATAAAGTACCTCCAGTAATTAATCCCTTAGAATATTCTTCGGTTTTATAAAGAGTTTTTGAAAGATTTGATGGTAATGTTTTAGAAATTTTTTTTATAATATTTCTTAAGCTTGAGTAAGATTTAGATGAAAGCAATCTGGTTAGATATGTACTCATAGCACCAACTGGTTTGTCTATTGACATTTTGTTATCATTTAAAATAACAATTAAACCTTTTTTTTGTGCACCAGCATTGTTTAATCCTTCATACGCTAAACCTGCACTTAAGGCACCATCTCCAACAACGCATATAACTTTTGATCTGTCTTTATTTATATCTTTTGCGGCCTTAATCCCTAACCCCGCTGATACTGCTGTAGAACTATGAGCTGTGCCAAAGGGATCATATTCACTTTCTGATCTTCTTACAAAACCATAAACACCATCTTTCTTTCTCAGTGTATCTATATTTTTTTTTCTTCCTGTAATGATTTTATGAGGATAAGCTTGATGTCCTACATCCCAGATTAATTTATCATGCGGAGTGTTAAAGACATAGTGGATTGCTACAGTTAATTCAACAACACCTAATCCAGCACCTAGATGACCACCAGTTTTTGAAACAGTCTCAATTGTTTTAGCTCT
>CACOPD010000022.1 GCA_902628835.1 uncultured Alphaproteobacteria bacterium | reverse complement strand
AAACTAAGTAAAATTATTATTAAAATAATATACTTTATACTAAAATTACTTATTATCTTCAAATTTACTATCATCAATATTAATGTTTTCCCATTCTATATCTTGTTTATCATTTTCAGATACTGCTAAATTTGTTGATTTATAACTTCCAATATTTCTAAAAGAAAACATTAAAGTTAGAATATCTTGAGGTTTTAAGCTATCTTCTTTGTAAGATTTTCTATTAAAATTTATATCAATTCCAAAACATTCATCAAAATAACTGTATCCTACTGAGTATTCTTTATTAATTTCTTCTTTTAGATCGTATAATCCTGAAAATTTAATTTTAGAAAACTTAGAAAATTTTTTACTCATAAATGAATAATTTATTGTTTCCGTGTCTTTAGTCATAATATTATTTGATTTAGTATTTTCATCAAGATAAGATAGATTTATATCTCCATACGAATTAGAGGTTTTTAGATTTACATTTTGCTTTTTCATATAAGCATTATTAAAATCATATCTAAAATTATAAGAAATTTCATTTTTATCAAAATATTCAACTGATCCTAATAAATCACTTAATTTATCATTGTTACCTTGCTCTTTATGAAAATTACTATTATTTGTAAATTCATACAGTTGAGATAAATTTGCCTTAAAGTTACCTGTATATGCTGAAAGCCCATATGTTATTCTTTTTGAATTATCCATTTTATCGTTTCCGCTAAACCTATTTAGTCTATAAATATTGTTTTCACTAAAGTCATTATTAGTAGAATCTTCATTAGATAACCTATTGCTATTTGACGTACCTGGAGTAATCACTGCATTTAATCTTGGTTTAAAAGTTAATTTTGTTTCATAATTTTTCATTCTAAAGGGAGTCTCTATATTAACACCAAGTATAGGAAAAATTCTATAATAAGTTCCTGTTTTATAATTACTAGTATCTATTAATTTCTTTTCAGTGTTAAATGCTTGATTGTAAATTTCTGTACTTAATACAATCTTAGAATTAAAATCTACAACCTCCTTAGTAAAATTATACTTATGAGAGATTTTTTGCTGTTTTTTTGCATGCACATTTGAACTTTTTTCTCTAAAAATATTATAAAACTCGTATGTAGAATTTGATATGCCGCCAAAAATATTTTGATATCCATTGAAATACTTTATTTTTGGAAATACTGTTGGAATAATTTTATTATCCTCATTTTCTTGATTTGTTTGGTAAAAATTTAAACTGATTTTTAATTGATCATCTATTTTTCTTAAATTAAATCCTTCAATATTCAAATTAGTTGATAAAGAATTAGTATAACTAAGCTCATCATTAGGTTTAGTAATTTGAATGTAATTTTTAGAGGTTTGCAAAGCTGAGTCTACACTTATTCTATAATTTTGATTCAAATTTTTATTAAAACTTGTTATTAAACTTGCATCAGTTAACCATTTGTTATTATTTTTATTTTCAAAATTAGAATCAAAAGTTAGATCTGTTTTTAAATTTCCACCTGATAAAATTTGATTATAATCGAATATAAATCTTTGTGATGCATCTACTCCTCCACCATAATTTATTACAGGTGTGAACAATAATTCTTTATCGACATCAATATTAAAATAATATGGAAAAGACGTAGATTGCGAAGTTTTAGTATCAAAAAAGTTTAAAGCTATAGAAGGAGTTAAAAAACCAGATTTTCTATCTTTTCTTAAGGGTGACGGAGTTACAATATACGGTACATAAAAAACTGGTGTATTTAACACACGCATTTTTGAGTGTTTTTGGTATAAAAAAAGATTACTATTATCATGTAGTATTTTTTCACCTTCTAATTGCCATGTAGGACATATAAATTTTCCTATTTTTATTCTAGATTTACAAGGAGTATATACACCTTTAGAAATTATATCTATTTCTCCATTCCTTTTTAATTTTTTTCCAATTAATCTTGATCCATCTTTTAATCTTATTTTTGGATTATCAAATTCTGCAAAATCTAGATCTTTTTGAAAAAAACCATTTTCACCTTCAAAATAGTTTTCATTATCATCTTTAAATATAAATTTTGTTGGTAAAGTTATTTGTTCATTTATTCTATTAACTATAATTAAATCAGATAGGATTAATTTATTATCTTGAAAAATTTTTGCATTTCCTCTAGCAATAATATTTTCTTTTTCATCATAGGTGATAGAATCTGCATAAATTAGTATTTCTTTAGCGCTATTAAAATTAGGAAGTAATATAAGAAATAATACAAAAAAAATATTTAAAATTATTGAATTAGTTTTTTTATTCATTTTCAATTTTAATTATTTGATAAAGGCCTATAAAAAAAGGTATTAAAAAAATTATAGAATACGATAATACAAAATTGAGTGTGAGACTAATTGTTAATATATTTATAATCTCTTTTAATAAAAAAATTAAAAAACCAATTGAAATTGCTACAAACAATACTTTAAAAAAATTTTCATTTCTTTGAAATTTACTTGTAAAACCTAGAATAACAAAAGACAAAACAACAATAAAAGCAGGTTTTAAAAATTCTGATACATAATACAATCCAATTTCTGAAGAATATAAATTAAATTTTGATAATGTTTTTGAATGATTAAAATATTTGTAGAAAGGTACTAATTTATATTTTGAGATTGAATTGATTAAATTTTCTTTATTAAAATTAATAAGTAGATTATATTTTTCTATATTCTTATATTCTTCATTTTTGAAATCATAATATTTAACATTATTTAGTAAAAAAACATTATTTTTAAACATTCCATCTTCTGCCATTATAAACTTATTTGTTTCATTACTAATTAATAAAATTTTAATATTTGATGCATTCATATTTCTTAAGTTTATATTTTTAATGTTAATGAAACTAGAATTTTGTTGATCAATTTCATTTTTGATCCACATTTCATTATCAGATATTTTAATTGAATATAAACTATTATCGTTATTATCTATTGCACTATCGTATTTTGTTTCCATAACAACAGCTAAAGGATTAATAAAAAATAGAAAGAATAACCCCATTAAAAAAACTGCTATTGATATTGGCTTGAAAATATCAAAAATTGAGTATCCTAAATTTCTCATTGAAACAAATTCATTATTACTGATAAGATTTCTTATAAGAAATGTAATTCCAAGTATTGTTACAAATGGAATTATCTCATTTAAAATTGATGGATATTTAAGAATAGATAAATAAATATAATTTAAAATACTTTTGTCATCCTCTGCTATAACTCTTGATAATTCTAATAAGTTTATAAATATAATGAATATTGAAATTATCAAAAAATTAATAATTAAATATTTATTTGTTAAGTAAAATAAATAAAAATTAATTTTTTTCATATCTTTTTTTAATATTGTTAGAAATCATTGAAATTAAGATAATAATAAACATTAAAAATGTATAATTAAAAATTGTCGTTTCTGAGTTTTTTAAAATTTGATTAAATATTAAAATACAAATACATGAACTAACATAATAAATATTGTCTATTGATTTAAATTTTATTTTTTTAAGATTATTTCTATAGAAAAATATAATTATATATATAATTAAAAAAATATCAAAAATCTTAAATGAGATATTTAAATAATTTTTTGAATTGTAATCATCAAAGATTGTAAATGTATTTTTATCAAACACCTGTCTATTATTTACGTTTATATAGTCAATTCTTAAGATGTAATTAAGGAATTCTAATTTTTCTATTTGCTTATTTTCATCAATACTAATTTTAAACCCATTAGTTAATTTAAAATTATATTGATTATTTTCACTAAATATATTTCCTTTTTTAGCATAAACAAAATTTTCTTTATCATCATTATAACTTATAAATATATCAATATATTCATTATCTTTTTTTTTAAAATCTAAAATTGTAGTATTGTTTAAATTTAAAAAATTGGAAAAAGATATTTTATCAAAATCCAATGTATTTCTAAGTTCAAACTCTTTAATTTTATAAATTTCATATATTTTGGGAGCTATATAAAAATTTAATAAAGTAAAAATTGAAATTATTATAACACAAAATGTTATCAAAATATTTTTAAAAGGTTTTAACCCTAATCCGAGTGATAAAATTGCTATTAATTCATTGTCTCTTTTCAATTTTGAAAAGCACAATAGTAATCCGAAGATTAGAATAAATGGAACAATAACAGTAATTAAATTTGGTATTAAATACAAAGAAAGTAATAAAATATCTAATACCTCTATGTGTAAAAAATTTGATATCGTAAATAGCCTAGTTATTTGTAAAATCCAAGCGACAGATAAAAAAATAAATAAGATAAATAAAAAATATTTAGAAACCTGAATGAACAAGTATATTTTTATTTTATCAGTCAATTTTACTCCAATATTCAATTATATGTAAATTAGTCTCATTAATTATACTAACTTATCATTTTTTTAGTAAATATTTGCTCAATCTTATCAAATTATAGACAAAATCAAATTACTTAATTAGAAGCCATTTAATTAAAGGAGTAATTATGAATAGAACTTTTTCAATCATAAAACCAGACGCTACTAAAAGAAATATCACTGGATCTATTAATAAAATTATTGAAGATAATAATCTTATTATAGTAGCTCAGAAAAGATTAAAACTATCTAAAGAAAAGGCAGAAGGTTTTTATGCTGTTCATAAGGATAAACCATTTTTCAATGATCTTATTGAATATATGACCTCAGGTCCAGTAATTGTTCAAGTATTAGAAGGTGATAATGCTGTAGAGAATTATAGAAAAATAATGGGAGCCACAAATCCGGATAATGCTGAAAAAGGAACAATAAGGAAAGAACATGCTTTAAATATTCAAGAAAATTCTGTTCACGGTTCGGACTCAATTACTAATGCAGAAATTGAAATAAATTATTTTTTTGAAGAAAATGAAATAATTAGTAATTGAATAAAGAAAATATAATTACTAGAATAATTGCTACAAATATAATCGTATAAATTGTTAATTTATTAAATGTTTTCCATGTTTGCGCCTTATCTTTGGCTATATTATCTTTATTATACTTCATGTAAGTATAATAATTAATATCTAAAATTTTGCAATAATATAATGAATAAATTAATTTTGTTAATTTTTTTAATTTTTATAAGTAAAATTGTTTATTCAAATGACATAAATAACATATTTGGAAGTTCATTCTATAGAATTGAATTTTTATCTAATAATATTGAAGACGATAAAATAAGTG
>CACOPD010000021.1 GCA_902628835.1 uncultured Alphaproteobacteria bacterium | reverse complement strand
GATTATTATTTCTTTCTTTCATTAAGTAAAAAAAATTTAGCTGAAAAATATATATTTATAGCAAATAAATGGAAGTATAAACCTTTATGGTCATATGCAGTAGAAGATAGATCATCTGATATTGTGTTACTATTTTATTCTGTAGGTGCAAATTTATTTGAAGATTATTCCAATGACGGATGGAAGTATTCTACCTGGAATTCATTTTATATATTTGATAATTTTCAAAAAAAACATTTACAAAATAATATCAAAAATAATAATAATTTGAAATTTATAACTTTTCAAAAAATTTGGTTATCAGATATAAATGAGCAAGTTCCGCAAAATGAAGAAAAAAGTTTATTAATATTTGATAATATTCCATCAAGATATTATTTTGACTCTTTAGTTAATTTTCCTTTAGATTATATAAATACAAAAAATGTTAATGATTTTTTGGATCACATTATCGAAATAGCTAACTTAAAAAAAATTAAAGTCTACTTAAAATCAAAAAGGTCATTTGATAGAAGATATCATCACATATCTTATATAAATAAAATTAAAAAAATTAGAGACAGTGGAAAAATTACATATATCAATCCGGATATAAGCGCTATAAAAATATTAGAGAAATTTGATAATATTATATCTTTTCCTTTTACCTCTCCTTCTATTATTGCAAAAAATATTGGAAAGAAATCTATTTACTACGATCCTTCAGGAACTCTGGTTCCATCAGACAGTAAAACTCATGGTGTGGGATTATTAACAAGTAGATCACAATTAAATGAATGGATAATTAATCTTTAATAATACTTAATTTAGTTTATTCTAAGATTTTATGAATAAAAAAGTGCTAATTACAGGTGGGACTGGTTTCATTGGATCCCATTTAGTTGAATATCTTTTTAATAAAGGATTTTCTATTAATGTTTTAGCCGAATATAATTCTTTTAATAATTGGGGATGGTTAGAAACATTAAATAAAAAAACTCTGTCCAAAATAAATATTATTTCAGGTGATATAAAGCAAAAAAGTGATGTTTTAAGATCTATGTCAGGCTGTCAAATAGTTATTCATTTAGCATCATTAATAGCCATACCTTATTCTTATAAATCACCTAAGTCTTATTTTGATACTAACGTTATCGGAGCATTGAATGTTTTTGAATCAGCAAGGGAGCTAAATATTAAAAAAATCATACATACTTCAACTAGTGAAGTTTATGGATCAGCAAAATATGTTCCAATTGATGAAAATCACCCACTACAAACACAATCACCATATGCAGCATCTAAATCATCTGCTGACCAACTCGCATTTTCTTTTTATAAATCATTTAATTTGCCGGTAACAATTATGAGACCATTTAACACTTTTGGTCCTAGACAATCAGCAAGAGCAGTAATTCCATCTATTATTATTCAAATTTTATCAGGAAATAAAAATATTAAATTAGGTTCACTATACCCAACAAGAGATTTTAATTATATTGAAGATATTTGTAAGGCTTTTTATTTATCTATAATTACAAAAGGATTAAATGGTGAAGTTATAAATATTGGAAGTAATTATGAAATATCAATAGGCGAAACCCTAAACTTAATTTCAGAAATTATGAATAAAAAAATAAAAGTTTTTAAGGAAAATGAAAGGTTAAGGCCTAAACATAGTGAGGTTAATAGATTACTATGTGATAACACTCGTGCACTTCAATTATTAAAATGGAAACCTTCATTTTATGGCAGAAAAGGTCTAAAGAAAGGGCTAATAAAAACTGTAAAATGGTTCAGTATCAAAAAAAATTTAGATTTATACAAGAACGATATTTTTAACATATAAAAATATGATTCCTAATTTGAATAAAATTTATTCTCTTAAAGTAAATTTTATAATTACTTTTCCATTAATTTTATTATTTTATTCGATTTATATATTTATCATATTAAGATTAAATAATTATGAATCATTATCGTTTTTATATCCTGGTGATTGGGATGCGCTATGGAACTCAATTTTAGTTCCATCAAATGAACTAAAATATGGGCAAACCATCTTTGCTCCATACCCATTTGCATACATCATAAAACTTTTTGAATTACAATTTGGTCTTGGTATTGAATTAACTGTTTTTATTTTTTCTTTATTGTTAAGTTTAAAAATTTTGTTTTTGAATAAAATATTTATTTTTTTTTATAGGGAACATTGTTTTACACTGACATTATTCTTTTTTATATCATTTCATTCTATATTTTATTTATTTAATTTCTATAAAGAATCTTTTCTGATTCTTGCGATTATAATGATTATATATTTATACTGTAATGTTTTTGCACTTAAAATTAATAATAAATTTAAAATATTTAAAACAATTATACTATATTTTTTATTAATATTATTTGTTATATCTTCAAGAAAGCATGCATTTTATTTTATCTTTTTAGCAACTTTTTTATTCACTCTTAATTTTTTTATTTATGTTTATTGGTTTAATATAAAAAAATGTTTTAATGAAATCATTCTATCTTTAATCCTTTCTTTTATTTCATTATTAATTTTTATTAATTTTACTATTTCCTATATTTATATATTGCCTAATAGTTTAGGTGAAGATAGAAACTTATTTGTTCAAAAAATAAAACTAGATTATTTTCCAAAAATTCTAACAGATTATTATAATTTAAAAATTTTGAGTGCAAATAAAATTGATGAAAATTCAAGATTAGCAAGATTTATAGAAGAATTAGATGAATTAGATGGTGGTGAAATTTCTTTAAAATTAGATACTCAAATAGAAAAAAAAATTAGAGATTCTGATTTAATTAATGAAGATAGATATAAAAAAGTCTCTAAAACCGCAAACCAATTTTTAGGAAATCAAAGATTTAATAATGATAAAAATCAAATTTCTAAACTTTTAGATATTTTTCAACCTAGTTTGATTTATATTAATAACAATGATTTCAATCTTTTTTTAAAAGTTTTGTTTAATTTAGAAATAATCTTTACTTACTTCCTTTTAATTCCATTGTTTATGATTTTTTTTATAAAAAATTTTAATTATAAATTTTATTTACTATCAATAATATTTTTTTTATTGATTTCTTGTTATGTTTTATCACTTTTAAATACGAATATTGGTATTTTGATAAGGCATAAATTAGTATTTTGGAGATTGATAAATTGTTTTAGTCTAATGTCATTATTTTATTGTGTTAATCATATCCTAATTTACAAATCAAATAAATAATATGAAAGAAGAAATAATCATTGTTGGTTCAGGAGGTCATGCCAAATCATGTATAGATTTAATAGAAAATTTAAACAAATATAATATATCAAAAATATATGATCCGTTATCTAGTAAAAAAAAATTATTTGATTATGAAATTATTAAAGATGAAAAACAATTAATTAAATTATTCAATAAAGTAAATAATATATTTATTGGTATCGGCTACATTAAAAATATCAATATAAGAATAAAATATATAAATTTTTTTGAAAAATATGACCTTAATTATCCTAATATTCTTTCAAATCATTCATATATTTCAATAAAATCTAAAATTGGTCATGGAAATTCATTTCACCATAACACAATCATAAATTCTGATACGTCTTTAGGTAATTTTAATATTATTAATACAGGTTCTATTTTAGAGCATGGAGTTAAAATTGGAAATAACTGTCATGTATCAACTAATGTTGTTATAAATGGAGATGTTCAAATAGGTAATAATACATTTATTGGAAGTGGATCAGTAATAAAACAAGGTATAAAAATAAGTAATGATAAATTAATTCCTATGGGAACATTAGTATTTAAGAATATCTTATGAAAAATAAATTAAATATAATTGCTGAAGCGGGAATTAATCATAATGGAGATATTAATAAGGCATATAAGTTAATAGATTTTGCTAAAGAGTCAGGAGCACAATTTATAAAATTTCAAACATTTATCCCACAAAATATAGTAACAAAATACGCAAAAACTGTAACATATCAAAAAAATAATTCTAAAGAGCTTTATCAATATAATTTACTTAAAAATAATTGTTTAAATTTTAGTGATTTTACTAAACTATATAATTATGCAAAAAAGAAACGTATTGATCTTATTTCATCACCTTTTGATGATGAAAGCTTAGATTTTTTATTAAAACTTAAACTAAAATTTATAAAAATACCATCAGGAGAACTAACAAATTACTTTATGTTAAAAAAATTATCATCAAGTAATTCTAAGGTGATAATGTCTACTGGTATGTCTACATTTAAAGAGATAAATCAAGCATTAGAAATATTATTACAAGGCAAATTAAAACTAAATGATATAATTTTGTTGCATTGTGTATCAAATTATCCAACTACAATTAGTCAAGTGAATTTAAATAATATTATTGAGATGAAAAAAAAATATAAAACTATTATTGGTTTTTCAGATCACACATTAGGATCTACTTGTTCAAAAATTGCAATTTCATTAGGTGCAGAATATATCGAAAAACATATAACACTAAATAAAAAACTAAAAGGACCAGATCATAAAATAAGTTTAAATAAAACAGAATTTAAATCTTTTGTTAAAGAGTTAAACGAAGTAAAAATTATTCTAGGAAACTACAAAAGAACATTTTCAAAAAATGAAATTGAAAATAGAAGTAAATCAAGAAAATCTATTGTTGCTAAAAAAAATATTTTAAAAAATGAAATATTTAGTATGAAAAACTTGACAGCTAAAAGACCAGGTAATGGACTATCACCAATGAAAATATTAAAAATATTAGGTAAAAAGTCAAAATATAACTATTCATTAGATGATATGATCAGGAAGAATGAAGAATTTTAATATTGTTGTAGTTAGTTCTTCAAGAGCTGATTTTGACTTACTTAAAAATGTTATAATTGGTCTAAAAAAAACAAAAACAATCAATCATAAATTTGTAGTAACTGGCACACATTTGAAAGAAAAATTTGGGAAAACATTTGATTATATTAAAAAGAGTAAAATCAAAGTTGATAAAAAAATATATTTTAGTTTTGGCGGACAAAGTTCTAGAAATATATCTAAACAAATTGCACAAACTGTAACATTATTTACAAATTATTTATTAATAAAAAAGCCAGATTTAGTATTAGTGTTAGGTGATAGGTATGAAATTTTTGCAGTATCAGTTGCAGCTTATATTAATTCTATTCCCATAGCTCATCTGCATGGAGGAGAGATTACCGAAGGTTCGTTAGATGATAGTTTTAGACATGCTATTTCAAAGTTTTCTTCTATACATTTAGTTGCAGAAAATATTTTTAAGAAACGTCTTGTTCGAATGGGAGAAAACCCAAAATCAATAAATACAGTTGGTTATTTAGCTTACGAAAATATCTGCAAAAATCAGTATTACTCAAAAAAAATACTAGAAAAAAAAATTGGTTATAATTTATCTAAATATAATATTTTAGTTTGTTATCATTCAGAAACACAAAATAGAGATCTTATTATAAGGCAGACTAATATTTTAATTGGGAGTTTGGAAACTATTTCCTTAAATAAAGAAATAAATATTTTATTAACTTATCCAGGTGATGATTTATATTCTAAATATATTATCGATAAATATAAAAAATTTAAAAAAAATAAAACTAATGTTCATTTACAAAAACATTTAGGACAAAATTTATTTTTTAACTGCTTAAATCATTTTAATATAATTTTAGGAAATTCATCCAGTTTAATTTTAGAAGCACCTTACTTTGATATAAATATATTAAATCTTGGATCTCGACAAAAAAATAGAAAAAACG
>CACOPD010000020.1 GCA_902628835.1 uncultured Alphaproteobacteria bacterium | reverse complement strand
TAGAGTAATCGTTAAAATTTTTACGTGATAATTTCACTTCTTCAATTAAATTCTTTGAATCATTAATGTTATTTATCATGTTAGTAAAATTTTTATTTTGTTTCTCTGGTAAAAAATCAATATTGGTTGATATTAGGTCATTTGTAATTTGGAGTGACGTAGAAAAATTTTCTTCATATTTATTATAAGAATAATCTATTAAACATTCTTGAAGTTTAGGATTAATTGGAGGAGGAGAAACTTCAGATGAGTAATAAGACCTAAGAGGTAAATAATTTACTAATTGTGGAAAATATCCTACTACACCTAATCCAACTAATTGCAGTACAATAAACACGCTTGCACCTTTCCAAATTTCAGTTGTTTTTATAGATTTTGGCGCAACCCCTCTAAGATAAAATAATGAAAATCCAAATGGTGGAGTTAAAAATGATGTTTGCATATTTACGCCAATCATTACACCCAGCCAAACCGCAGTAACATTTGCTGATGTTTCAGCTAATAGTATTGGCGCAACTATTGGAACAACAACAATAGCAATTTCTATGAAATCTAAAAAAAACCCTAGTACAAATATAACTGCCATTACAACTATAAATTGTGCCCAAAAACCTCCAGGTAGACTAGTAAGAAAATCCTTAACTATTTCTTCGCCTCCAAAACCTCTAAAAGCTGCTGTTAACATTGCAGCACCAATGAGAATTATAAAGACCATTGACGTAGTTAAACTTGTTTCAATCATTACATTTTTTAAAACATTATTTATTTTAAATGTTCTCCAAAAACTCCAAACAACACCAACTAGTAAAAATATAACTGCAAATATTGCAATAACTAAAGCTACTACCTCTGATGTTGATGAGATATTTTTAATATTAAGTTGAAAATTTATTACAATAAAAGTTATTACAATTAATGAAATTATAGTTATTAAAGCCGGGGTATATTTGTTTTTTTTATCATACAATCTATAACCACCCATCACACCTGCACCAACAGCACCTATGGCACCTGCTTGATTTACTGTTGCTATACCAAGTAATATTGAACCTAAAACTACAAAAATTAATGCCAATGGCGGGACAAGTGATAAAAAGACTCTCCTAAAAAAATATCTGTCATAATTTCCTTCATATTCTACTGGTGGAACTGCTTCTCTTTTAAATATTCCAATAAGTAAAACATATAACATGTATAGACCAACAAGAACTAATCCTGGTAAGAAAGCTCCTAAAAACATATTTCCGGCACTTACTGAATCTACACTAAATTGACTTGGTATATTTGTAGAACCAGTTACGTTTTTATAATTTTCTATTCTCATATTATCTGCTGCATCTGAGGCAGATGCTAATTGATCTGACAAAATAATAAGCACAATTGAAGGGGGAATTATTTGGCCAAGGGTACCAGAAGAACAAACAATTCCAGAGGCAAGTGATTTATTATAATTATTTTTCATCATTGCTGGTAAAGAAATCAAACCCATTGCAACTACTGTTGCTCCAACTATACCCGTTGTGGCAGCCAATAATGCTCCAACAAATATTACTGAGATTCCTAATCCTCCTGGAATAGGACCAAATAATTGCCCCATACTTATTAATAAGTCTTCTGCAATTTTTGATTTTTCAAGCATTATTCCCATGAAAATAAAAAGAGGTATTGCAATCAATGTATCTCTTTCTACTTCCCAATATACTCCTCGGAAATTTGTTATACCAGCATTTAGCCATTGAAAAGGTCCATCAGATATAAAATATTCGTTTGGGTTACCTTCAATTAAATATCCAGCTAAACCAGCTAAAAATATTGATATTATAGCTGAGCCAGGAAGAGCGAAAGCCAATGGATATCCAGATGCAAGTGCAAAAGCCATTAAAAATATTAATAAAAAAAGAAAAAATAATTCCATTATTTATTCTTTCTTATTACTTCTAAACTTCTTAATGAATAAATTATAAATTGTATTAGCATTGTTAGAGCAAATATTATTAAAAAGCCCGCCATTAAATATTTGATATTCATTCCTTGGGTGCTTTGAGATGTTTCAAAATTCATTATTGGCTGATTTAAAACACATTGTTTGCAGTACATTCCAAGAAAGAATACAGTTAAGCAAAGTGGAATACCCAATATTAAACTTCCAAAAAGATTTACTCTAGCTTTATTTTTTTCACTAAAATTAGTATACAAAACATCAACTCTAACATGACCATCTTTAATCAAAGTATAATAACTTCCAAATAAAAATAAACTTCCATACCAAAATCTTACAAGATCACTCATTAAAGTTTGTTCATATGAAAAAACAAATCTTAAAATGACAATTTGAAATTCAGCTATTACAACAAGAAATGCTAACCAATAGAAATTGAGAGCTTTGAAGTAATAAGCAAATATCAATGATACAAATAAAAGAGGAAAATGAATATACGGAGCTCTGAAAGAATTGTTAGAAAATTTTATGTTCCAACTTTTTCCAATCATTTGTTCAAGGAAACCTTCAATTATTAGAAAAGAAATTATAGCATCAATTATTCCTATTATTAATACTGACCAAAAACCAAATCTAATTATATAATCATTTACTCTTTCAAGGTTATTAGCAAGAGTTAGATTATCTAATTTTTTGTTATAATTTATAAAAAATATTGGAAAAATAATTGCTAATACGTAAAGAAGAAATTGAATTGATGAATAGATGTTTGCTGAATTATAAATTGTAAATGCTCCAGGCCAATCACCAGCGAAAGTTAAATAGTTATTAACTAAAAATGCAAATACTATTAAAATTAAACAAATTGAAAAAAATTTAGAAATATTTGAGATATTCATATAAATAAGTGGGGAGTAAACTCCCCACATAATTTGAAATTTTAACCTTCAAGTACTCTATTTCTTTGAGTAAAGAAAGCTGAGTCAGCTTTTTCTAACCAACCACTTATTTCACTTCTTGACTTTCTAAAGCTTGCAAGAATTCTTCCAGTTAATTCATTACCTTCGGCAAGTTCTTCATACAGTTGTTCTGCTGCCTCACCCATTGCGTCGATAACATCTTCGTTGAATTCTCTAAGCTCTACACCATGATCATTGACAAGTCTCTGCAATGCAGCCCCATTATTAGCATTATATTCTGTCAACATTCTTTCATTTTGAACTGTCGAAGCATGCTCAATAATCATTTGATCTGTTTTACTTAAACTTGTTAACCAAGATTTATTACAACCTAGTGTTATTAATGTTCCTGGTTCATGACATCCAGGCCAGTAATAATACTTTGCAGCTTCATAAAATCTTGATCTTTCATCATTCCATGGTCCTACCCATTCTGTTGCATCGATTGTTCCATTGATTAAGTTTTCATATATTTGTCCACCTGGCACACCCACAACAGATAAACCAAGTTTAGACATCATCATTCCACCTAATCCTGGAATTCTCATTTTAAGACCTTTGAAATCATCTGGTGAATTAATTTCTTTGTTAAACCATCCACCCATTTGAACACCTGAGTTTCCAGCCATAAAGTTTTTCAAACCAAATTCATCACCAAGTTCATCCCAAAGTTCTTGTCCACCACCGTGTCGTATCCATCCGTTGATTTCAGTTGCTATCATTCCAAAAGGAACTGCTGCAAAGAAACCCCAACCTGGATGTTGTCCAACCCAGTAATAGTCAGCACTATTGTACATTTGTGCATTTCCAGATGTTACTTCTGTAAATACATCTAACGGACCTACTCTTTCTCCACCAGCAAAGTGATTTACAACAATACGACCATCACTTAAGTCCGATATTCTTTGAGAAACAGCTTCAGCTCCTGTACCTAATCCAGGATAGCCTCTACCCCAAGTAGCAACGCAGTTGACTTCTATTCTATCAGCTGCAATAGCTGGAGCTGGGAAAGATGATACAGCTGTTGCAGCTGCTGCACCAATTCCTGCTTTTTTTAGGAAGTCACGTCTTTTAAAGTTTTTTTTCATATGTCCTCCCGAGATTATATGAATTAATTAATTAATTTATTAATAGAACTATACAAAAATAGAAAATCTATCAATTTCAAATAATATAAATAATGAGAAAATTATTAAAAACTAGAAATTCCTGTCTGATTTTTCCCTAATATTAATGAATGAATATCTTCAGCGCCCTCGTAAGTTTTAACAGTTTCTAAATTAACCAAATGTCTCATGATATGATATTCTTCTAATAACCCATTTGCACCAAGCATATCCCTAGCATCTCTTATAATGTCTAGAGATTTTTTACAGTTATTTTTTTTTAAAATACTAATTGCATTAATGATATCTTTTCCATCATCTAAAGCTTTAGAACTTAAAAGACATGATGCTAATCCTAAATTTATCTCTATTTGCATCTCAGATAATTTTTTTTGAATTAATTGATTTGATGCTAAAGGTTTTTTAAACATAATTCTATTTTCTACATAGTCTTTTGCAATTAACCAACATTCAGATGCAGAACCTAAAACACCCCAGCTAATTCCAAATCTTGCTTTATTGAGACAACTAAAAACTGATTTCCACCCTTCGGTATTTTCTAAACACAAATTATTTGGAATAAAAACATTATTTAAAATTATTTGTCCTGTTGGACTAATTTTTAAGCTCGTTTTATTTTCTATTGTTGAAGTATTTAATCCTTCAGTATTTTTTTCAATTATAAAACCTTTAATACTTTTGTAATCTTTGTTTTCTTCAATAGCCCAAATAATAAATATGTCAGCAATAGGTGCATTTGTAATCCAGTTTTTAGATCCATTTAAAATATATCCATCTTTAGTTTTTTTAAACGATGTTTTCATTGAAGAAGGATCTGAACCAGCTTCGCTTTCTGTTAAACCAAAGCAACCAATTTTTTCTCCTTTAATTAATTGTGGAAGGTATCTATCTTTTTGTTCCTGAGATCCAAATTGATTAATTGGATGTATCACCAGCGAAGATTGAACAGATATTGAAGATCTATAGCTGCTATCTATTTTTTCAAATTCATATGCTACAAGTCCATACGCTAAATTTGATGTACCAGAACCACCATGAGTTTTAACTGTTTGCCCTAAAACTCCAAGTGACCCAAACTTTAGATAGAGGCTTTGATCAAATTCATTTTTTCTATTTCTTTCAACTACTGTAGGTTTAAGTTCATTATTACAAAAATCCCTAACATTTTTCTGAATATTACTCTCTTCTTCACTTAAATGACTTTGAATATAAAATGGATCAAACCAATTACTTTCTTTCATACAATATTAGCCAATATCATCATTTTAATGTAAATAACCACAAAAATTATTATGCAAAATAAGAATATATTCATTGCCTCAGACCATGCTGGATTTGACCTCAAAACCAAATTGTTAAAGAATTTTCCAAAAATTAATGATCTAGGAACAAAGAATGATGAGAGTGTTGACTATCCTGATTTTGCACACAAATTAACTAGAGAGGTTCTTAAGAATAAGAAAAACGTTGGTATTCTAATATGTGGAACTGGTGTTGGTATGAGTATTGCAGCTAATAGAAAAAAAGGAATTAGGGCTGGTCTTGCTAATAATTCAAAAATAGCAAGATTGATAAGAAAGCACAATGATGCTAATGTACTTGTTTTACCAGGTAGATTTATAAATACTAGCGAGGCAAAAAAAAGTGTTCAGGCTTTTCTTTCTACAAAGTTTGAGTCAGGACGACATAAAAGAAGGATTAAAAAATTATGATTTCAGATTTGTTTACTAAAGGAATTAAAGAAGCAGACCCAGAGGTTTACGGAACTTTAAGCCGTGAATTAGAAAGACAGCAAAACCAAATAGAGCTGATCGCATCCGAAAACATTGCATCAAGATCAATTTTAAATGCTCAAGGTTCTGTTATGACAAATAAATATGCAGAAGGGTATCCTGGTAAGCGGTATTATGGAGGATGTGAATTCGTAGATCAAGCAGAAGAAATTGCTTTAGAAAGAGTAAAAAAACTTTTCAATTGTAAATTTGCAAACCTACAACCACATAGTGGAGCGCAGGCAAACCAAGCAGTTTTTCTAGCTTTACTTCAACCTCATGATACTATTTTAGGTATGTCACTTGCATCTGGAGGTCACTTAACTCATGGAGCAAAACCTAATCTATCTGGTAAATGGTTTAATGCTATTCAATACGGTGTAAAAAAAGATGGCAATGATAAAGATTTAATTGATTATGATGAAGTTGAAGCTTTAGCATTAGAACATAAACCAAAAATGATAATAGCAGGAGCTTCGGCTTATCCCAGAACAATAGATTGGAAAAAGTTTAGAGAAATAGCCGATAAAGTAGGAGCATATTTCTTAGTTGATATGGCTCACTACTCCGGTCTGGTTGCAGGTAAACAATATCCAAATCCTATTGAGTATGCCCATGTAGTAACTTCAACAACTCACAAAACTTTAAGAGGCGCAAGAAGTGCAATGATTTTAACTAATCATGAAGATTTATATAAAAAAATCAATTCTGCTGTTTTTCCAGGATTACAAGGCGGCCCACTAATGCATGTAATTGCAGCTAGAGCTGTTTGTTTTGGCGAAGCACTTAAACCTGAATTCGAAGAATACATTAAAAATGTTATTGCTAGTGCAAAAGTTATGGCACAAACTTTAGTTGATAGAGGATTTAGAATTGTTACTGGTGGCACAGATTCACATATAGTGTGGTTAGATTTAACACCCAAAGGTTTAACTGGCGATAAAGCTGAAAAAATTTTAGAAGAAGTTGGGTTGGCATGTAATAAAAATGCAATTCCATATGACCCAAATCCGCCAAAAATAACTAGTGGACTTAGATTTGGAACAGCTGCTGCTACGACTAGAGGTTTTAATCAGAAAGATTTTGAACAAGTTGGAAATATGATTGCTGATATTTTGGATAGTCTTTTACTTGAAGAAAATGAAAGAACTGAAGTTTTTAATAATACAAGAAAAGATGTAATTGAGCTTTGTAAAAGATATCCAATTTATAGTGAGGCATTTTAAATGAGATGCCCCTTCTGTAGTAATGAAGATACTCAAGTAAAAGACTCAAGACCTACAGAAGATAATACAGCTATAAGAAGAAGAAGAGTTTGTGATGCTTGCGGCTCTAGATTTACAACTTTTGAAAGAATTCAGCTAAGAGATTTGGTCGTGATGAAAAGTAATGGTCAAAAAGAAAATTTTGATAGAGATAAAATGTATAGATCTCTTTCTTTGGCTTTAAGAAAAAGAAATGTTGATAATGAAAAAATTGAAAAAATTGTAAATGCCATTGTAAGAAAATTAGAAAATTCAGGTGAAACTGATATTAAGTCAAATATTATTGGTCAATACATCATGGAAGCTTTAATGCACTTAGATCAGGTAGCATATGTTAGATTTGCATCTGTTTACAAAAATTTTAGAGAAGCAAAAGATTTTGAAGATTTCTTAGGAAATTTAGAAGATAAATAATTTTTAGTGTCTCAACAAAACGTAAAGATGATTAATTTAGCGCATGATATTGCTAAAAAAAAATTTGGAAAAACTTTCCCAAACCCTTCTGTGGGTTGTGTAATTGCAAAAAATTCAAAAATAATTTCTAAAGCTGTAACAAATAAATCTGGAAGACCTCATGCTGAAGAAATTGCACTAGCTAAAGCTGGTCATAAAGCTAAAGGAGCTTCAATGTATGTCACTTTAGAACCATGTTTTCATAGTTCAAAAGATGGATCATGCACAGATCAAATATTAAGATCAGGAATTAAAGAAATATTTATATCTGCACCCGATCCAGATGTTAGAACTAATTATAAAAGTATTAAAAAGTTAAAAAAAAATAATGTAATTGTAAATGTTGGTTTAGAAAAAAATAGAACACACAATTTAAATAAATTTTTTTTTAAAAGTGTTTTAAAGAAAAAACCTTTTACAAAAGTTAAAATTGCAACTTCTACAGATGAAAAAATTGCATGGCATAATTATAAAAGTAAATGGATATCTAATATATCAAGTAGAGAATATGCACATAAGTTAAGATCAATGAGTCAAGCTATTTTAACTACTTCAAAAACTGTAATAAAAGATAATCCAAGATTAACTATAAGATTAAAAAAAACTTTAGAGCAA
>CACOPD010000019.1 GCA_902628835.1 uncultured Alphaproteobacteria bacterium | reverse complement strand
AAATTCTATGATCTTAGCATCTATTATTTTGCGACATTCATTTAAGTTTCGAAGAGTTTTTTCTTCATTTTCTTCCATATGTTTACTGAAGTTTACACAATCAGTAGCAAGAATAGTGGCTAGTTTTCTATCAGAATTCATATATTTTTTTTTAACAAAATTTTATAAAAATACCACCTAAATGTGGCAACATGTGTCACAGAATCTTAACAAATAAATATATAAAGTTTTAATAGGAGGCTTTTATGGTCGAAAATTTTGGTGGAAGTATTCTTTACTTAATACTTTTTATAATTCAATTATTGGGTTTATCTTTTTACTGTTATTTAATTATTTTAAATCCAAAAAAAATTATTAGTGATTATCAAGTTGGAGAAGGAGCTATTGCTCCAATCAGACTAATTGGATCGTTTATACTACCATTAGTATTGGTTGGAATTTATCTAATGTTTACTTCAATTGAAAATATGTGGGTGTACTTTGTTTTAGGTCTTATGACTACAATCTATCAACTACTTTACGATCTTGGAAATAGAATGGGAGTAATAGACAAAAACTATACTGTCGTTAATAAAACACAAGATACAATTCTTTCTATCGTTTTTGTTGTAATTAATATTGTTCTCATAATAGGATTACAAGATAGAATAGGTCTATAGAAAAAACTTTCAGATACAATTTGCTGGGATTTTAAATCCCAGCTATTCCTAACTTAAAGAAAATTCTTTTACTTTATCAAACGGAAAGTGATCAGCAATATCCTTTTTTGCATAATATACTTCTTCTACTTCACCTTCTTCGTTAATTAAGACATCTGTTACAGCAATATCAAAATATCCTTTTATTCTAGTTGGAATATAACCTCTAATTAAAGCAGGAAAAAGTTTATGAGCTTTAAAAAGCATTGTGGCAAACATTTTAGAAACAGATCTTTCAATTTCATATTTTTGAAAATATTTAAAATTAGTATCAGCTAAAACAGTGAAGGGGAGTGGTCCATGCTTTCCCATAAAATGTTTAAGATTATTTACTGGCGAATGAAAGATACCTACATGAGTAAAATTTTTTCCAAACTCTCCAAAGCGCTTATTGAATTCGTGTAATCTTAAATTACAAAAACTACAACCTGCTATTCTATAAAAAGTTAGAAGAACTTTTTTACCTTTAGTTTCAGATAGATTAAAAATTGATCCATCAGGTTTAGGTAAAGTAATATCTTCTAATCTATCACCTTTTTTTATTTTCATTCTTATTTACTAAACCATGTGGATCAGAAAATATAGGCCAAATTTTTCTTTTCAATTTTGTGTATTTGTTTTTTTTTGGATTATTTGGATATATTCCATTCACTGATGCATATACAATATTAGATACGTGAGGATGAAAAGAATTATAAAAATGATTTGTTGATTTTACTATTAAAATATTTTTATTTGCAATTTCTATACCTAATTTTTTAAATACATCAGTCGAGAATGTTTGAGATCTATTGGAATTTAAAACTATTTCAATATTATTGAAGGTTATACACGCACAATCACCCATTGGCACTAGTGATTTACCAAATTTTTGAAATGTATTTTTTACTATTTTTTTTACAAGAACATTTTTTTTTATAGGTTTTTCAGTTGGAGATATTTTGCCACCAAAACTTAAATTTATAATAGCTTTCTCTCCAGCTTCATGGCACAAACGTACTGCCTCAGGGTCCCATATAGAACCTAGAGCAATATTTTTTAACTTCATAGATAAAGCTTTTTTAATTAAAACTGTTGAATCTCCAGCTACTCCACCACCAGGGTTATCCCAGATATCAGCAATAAGGACTGGCTTCTTATTATTTTTAAATAAATTTTTAGCTTTAATTAAAGATTTATTAACTGAGTAAGTTTTTGGACCTAATTTTTTTCTTAATTTAAATAATTTCATTCCAAGTTCAAAAGATAAATTATTTCCGTAGTTTGTATCGTTGTCAGTTATAACTAATACTTTGGCACCAAGATCAGGGGAATTACCAGCCATGAATCCATGTATTATTGAAATAGATAAAATAGATTTGTCTTTTTCTAAATTTTTTATTTTATCAACAAAAGATCTCATAGGTTCTTTACTTGTTGGTAAAATGGTCATCATTTTAACATCAAATAAAGAAATTCTAGGTTTGATTTTTTTATTAAATGTTTTGAGAGATAAATTTATACAATTTTTAGCTGTCTCTACAAAATCTGTATGGGGAAATTCTTTAAATACTGTTAAAATGTTTGTATTTGTAATAAATTTTTTACTTAAATGACTGTGCGGATCAAAAGTTGCTCCTATAACAACATTTGGACCAACTATTTTTCTAATATTTTTTACTAAATCTCCCTCACAGTCTACACAATTTTTAGCTATCATTGCGCCATGTAACCCTAATAGAACTATATCTAATTTACCTGCATTTTTTATTTCTTTAAGAATTAATTTTTTTAAATCATTCCATGTTTTTGAGTCAATCAATCCACCTGGCTCAGCCCAAGTAGCAGTACCTTCAATTAATTTAATTTCACCATTAGATTTTCTTTTTCGTAATAGTGGGAAGAGGGCAGAACATAAAGTTGGTGTTTTGGGATGATAATTTGGTTTAGCAAAGAATGTTTCCTTAAAGCTTTTCATATTAGTTTTTAAAGGTGAGAATGTATTTGTTTCTGTTGCTATGGAAGCACAATAAACCTTAGGTATTTTTTTCATGATAAATAAAAATTAAAATTATTATATTTTTTTAGCAGCAGATGTCTCTTTAATATTACTAAGCTTAGTGTACCTATCAATCATTTGCGTAGTTTTATGTCCACTTTGAGCCATTATTTCATGAGTTGGGACTCCGTTCATTCTGGCTTGTGTAATAGAACCAATTCTTAAACTGTGGCCTGAAATTTTATCACAATTATCTAAATCAGCTTCTCTTGCTCTTTTCTTAAGTATTAGGACAAAGCTTGTATCAGTAAGACTTATTTTATGATTTTTATTATTTAGAATATATTTCTCGATATTATTAGCTTTATTTATTTTATAGAACAGGGGGCCTTGATCTATTAAAGCTACTTCTAGCCAATCTTTCAGTGCTTTTACTGGACAATAATCATTATTAGTTTTTGGAAGGTATATCATTCTTCCTTCACCTTTTTGATCAGTCTTAGAAAAAGGTATTAATACTTGAACACCATCCTCTTCAAAATTTAAATGTTCATATTTCATACCTAAAAGCTCAGATCTTCTACAAAAACTATAAAAACCAATTAAAATAAGAGCTCTATCTCTTATGTTTCTAAAATCTTCGTTATCATTTGGAATTTTATCAATAATTTTTTCAATATCAGCTTTTAGCAACTCTCTTGCTTGACCAGATTTATTATTTTTTTCATCTCTTACAATTGCACTAATTGTTTCAGAAATATTTGGATTTTTTCTATCAAATTGAAAGCCATTAACTCTATATTTATATGTAATAGATGCTAAGATTCTTTGTATAGTGGAAGCTTTATATGCAGTAGAGGAGTAGGGATTGTTATTTACATTTTCTCTACCCGGTATGTTGCTTGATCCTTTGAGTATTTTCGCTTCTGGATCTTCGTGAAGCCAATCCATATAATTAGCTGTTAATGCGTAAGCACTATTTAGATCATCAACATCTAAAGGACTACAATTGTATTTATTTTTACAATAATCTATAAACTTTAACCAGTCTCCCTGATATTTATCCTGAGTGTTTTTAGCTTTGGATTTCTCCTTTAGCTTACTTACGTTTTCATTTAGTGATATTTTAACCATATTATATATTACGATAATTACAGTTATCGTAAATAATAGTCAAGTAATAAATATAATAACTATATATCAATAATTTATAAATATTATCTAAATCTATTTATAATATTACAAACTAGATATAGATTTTCACGTGTAATAAAATACTGTATATAGTGTATCAAATGGAACAATTACCGCAGATTTCAGCTGATTCCCAGATCTTTGTATTAACGGGTGCTGGAATAAGTAAAGAGTCTGGGATTGAAACTTTTAGAAACTCTGATGGATTATGGAATAACCATAGGATTGAGGATGTTGCCAGTCCCGAAGGATTCTATAGAAACCCTACTCTTGTCTATGATTTTTATAATAAACGTCGAAAAGAACTAAATTCAGGAATTAAGCCAAATAGGGCTCATATTTTACTTTATGAATTAGAAAAAACATATAAAATTCATATAGTTACACAGAATATCGATAATTTACATGAGATTGGAGGATCATCATCAATAATTCATATGCACGGTGAGCTAAATAAGGCGAGATGTATAATGAATGATAATCATGTGTTTGAGTGGACACAGGACCTAAATGAGACCCATAAATGCCCTGAATGCGGCTCTCAAATGAGACCTCACATTGTATGGTTTGGTGAAATGCCAATGCAAATGGATAAAATTCACGATTTAGCTGAACAATCTAGCTTATTTGTTTCTATAGGCACTTCAGGACAAGTCTACCCTGCTGCTGGTTTTGTTTCGATGTTTAAAGATATGCGAAAACCAACTATTGAATTAAATCTGGAACCATCAAGTAATCAAGATCAATTTGATTTTGCCATTCATAAACCTGCTACAATTGCTGTTGAAGAATTTAAAAACTTACTTTTAAAGAATTTAAAAAACTAATTTATTCACATTATTAAATTTTTTTTAACAAAAAAATTTTTCTTGAACTTTCTTTATAAAGAATCATTTGCATTAAAGAAATAACTAAAATTGGAAAAAAAATATTTGATGAAATTTATGTAAATTAAAAATATTTTTTTAATTTTTTTCTCTTTAGGCCTACGTAGAAAAGCACTCTAAAAGGAGTGCTTTTTAAATTATGATGTAGGAGGAGAAAAATCTACTTTATTTCCCATTTCTCTTACTTTGTTTAAATCAACAGACTCTAAAGTAACTGCCTCGGTAAGAGTACCTGCTGCTTTTGCTTTTAAAGCACATGCAGCCATACTTTCAAATGACTCTGCCTCAGTAATCATGACAAAATCATACTGACCTCTTGTTATATGATAATCAATTAATTTACCCCCAACACTGCTAACCATTTTTTCCATAGCTGCTTTTCTGTCTGAGTCTCCATTAATAATACCATCAGCACCTTTTTGAGAATAAATACCAAGTGATATAAAAATTGACATTTAAAATCCTTTCAAGTTAAATAACATTTATTTAGTTTATAAATTTTTACGTCAAAAAAAAAGGTTTAAATTATGAAAATTATTATGAATGTTAAATTAAAAGAAGGCTATGAAAAATGGAAGAATCTTTTTCTCAGTGTTGATACGCATAGAGAAAAATATGGAATAAAAGTTTTAGCATATGGTCATCCAAAAGATGATGAAAATAAAATTTATCAAGTTTTAGAGATTGATTCGATGGAAAAGATGCAAGAAGCTATGAAAGATCCAGATTTGGCCAAACTTAGAACTGAAGCTGGTGTTGATTTAGATAGTCAAGAAATAGTTTTTTTAGTTGAGTAGATTTTAATTTTATAAAAAAGATACAATAAAATTGGAATGTAAATAAAGACTTCTTCACTATGGAAGCTTTTTTTTATATTATTATATAGAAGTTAATGATTTTTTATCTTGTAACACCACTGATATTAATTTTTTCAAGCTCTTTAGGCTTAATCATTGATCCAACCTGGTCTATTTCTCCATTCATATGGGTTTTTATCCTAGTTCCTATTATTGATCTCGTTTTACCTTATTTAAGCAAAGAAGATGTAGAGCTTAAGGAAAATGTATTTCATAATTTTTCAATTTTGATTGTTCTTCCATGTATTCTGTTTTTAATTATATTTGGATTATTTGTTGTATCTAATCCCAATATAGGATTTCTAAGTGCTGCCGCATTAGGAGCTGCTGTAGGTATGTCTGGTGGCTCTATTGGTATTACAACTGCTCATGAACTTATTCATCGACAGAGCAAAATAATGCGTGGAATTGGTGTATTACTTCTAGTTGTATGTTGCTATGGGCATTTTCGTATTGAACATATTTATGGACATCACATGAATGTTGCAACGAAAGAAGATCCTGCTACCGCAAGAAGAGGTGAAAACTTTTACTTTTATTTTATTCGCTGCGTTATTAATAGCGTCATTTCTTCATGGAATATTGAAAAAAAAATATTGATTAAAAAAAATAAAAAAACTTTAAGTCTACAAAATAGAATGTTGCATTATTTTACATTGGAATTTTTGTTCTTATTAATTGCTTTTCTAGTAGCTGGAGTGAATGGGTTAGTTTTTGTTCTATTTCATTCTTTTGTTTCAATAATATTACTCGAACTTGTAAATTATATTCAACATTATGGTTTAGAGAGAAAAAAAGAAAATGGCAGATACGAAAGATTTACAGACCATCATTCATGGAATAGCCGTCATATTTCGGCAAATTGGTCTACATTTAATTTAGGATTACATGCAGAACATCATCAACGAGCATCAAAACATTATCCTCTACTGTCACAAGAAGAAAAATTAGTCGAAATGCCCGCTAATTATTCTGTCATGTTAATGATGGCTTTAGTTCCTCCTATTTGGTTTTTTGTCATGGATAGAAAAATTGACAACCTTAAAACAATTTAATTTAATCCTAAAAATTATACAGATCTTTATTTAAAGAAGTTTCAAAGTATTTACTCCACTTGAATAAATTGATAGAATATTTACGGGGTATAAAGCCCTCTCCACTGAGGGAGTTTTGCCCCATGATAATATGAAACTACAAGAAAAAAATATTAGTTATTTTATTAATCTTGATAGATTTCCTATACACGAACCTCAAAGTTCACAATATCAAATAATTGTTAAAGAAGCACGTGATGCTTTAGATTATGATGGATGTTTTGTGTTGAAATCAATTGTTAATCCAGAAGCAATAAAAGATATGCAAGATGAAGCATCAAGTATTGAAAGTTTAGCACATTATACATCAAATAAAGTAAATGTTTATTTTAGTAAGGATGATCCATCATATCCTAAAGATCATCCGCGTCGTTTTTTTATGGAGAGAAGCAACGGATTTGTTTCAGGTGATAAATTTCCTGAAAATTCTAAAATAAAAGACTTATATTATTCTGAAATACTAAAAAACTTTATTGCTGATTGTTTAGAAGTAAAAATGTACCATTATGCAGATCCTTTAGCTTCATTAACAATCAATGTAAATAAACCAGGTGATCGTTTTTCATGGCACTACGATACAAATGAATTTACTGTCACTATGCTGGTACAAGATTGTGATAAAGGTGGTATCTTTCAATACGTTCCTAATATTAGAAATAAAGATGACGAATGTTATGATGAAGTTCAAAAACTCTTACATGGTGATGCGTCTAAAATAAAAGAAATAAAACTTAATGAAGGTGATCTCCAATTATTTAAAGGCCGTTATGCACTTCATCGTGCTACAAGAGCAGAGGGAAATAAAACAAGAAATTTAGTTGTATTTACATATACTGAAAAAGAAAATGTTATTGGATCTTCTTACAGAACAGAAGAGCTTTACGGTAAAACACTTGATGTTCACAAAGAAACAAAAGTTAGAAGTGATAATTTAACAGATTAAAATTATGAAAAAAATTGGAATGATAGGTCTTGGTAATATGGGAAGTGCAGTTGCACGTAACATTCAAAGAGCTGATTACCCTCTTTATGTTTACGATATTAACAAAGAAGCTGGAAAAAAAGTAATTGATAAAGGTGCTATGGTTACAAACTCTCCTAAAGAACTTTTAAAGGAAGTTGATATTGTTGTTTCAATGGTTTTTGGACCAAAAGAAATTGAAGATGTTTTAAGAGGTGAAAATGGTATGCTTCAATCATCTTGCAAAAATAAAGTTTGGATAGATTTAACAACTAGCTCCCCTACTCTTATGAGAAGTTTAGCAAATGAATTTGAAAAGGTTGGAGGACATGCAGTGGATGCACCTGTTACTGGATCATTAGACTCAGCTATTCGCGGTGATATGATTATGTTTGTTGGAGGATCAGATACCTCTGTAATGAAGGCTCAAGAAATCTTAGATGTAATTGGTAACACAAGACGTGTTGGTAAATATGGTAATGGGTACGTTGCTAAACTTGTTAATAATCAATTATGGAAAATTCATGCTTCTGCAATTGGAGAAGCAATGGTCTTAGCTAAAAAAGCAGGATTAGAGCCAGATATTTGGTGGAAAGTAATGAAAGGAGGTGCAGCAGATAGTTTTGTTCTTCATCATGATGTTCCATCAATATTTGCTGGACATTATGATCCATCATTTCGCGTTGAATTAGCATTGAAGGATTTAGATTTGATACAAGAATTAATTAAAGCAAATAATACTAGATCTGAATTAACTAATGAAGCTCATAAGAGGTTTAAAGAAGCTAAAGAACGTTATGGTAAAGATGCTGGAGAAATGACTGTTTGTAAATTACTTGAAGAGGATGCTAATATAAATCTACAAATAGATGGTAATTGGGTTGCACCTTGGGAAGTAAAACATAAAAAAGAAAAATAAAATGAATCTTTTTTTAACTATTGATTTAGAAGAATATTTTCATTCAACTTTCTTACAACCATATGTAAAAAAAAAAGTTCCAAGGGCTCACATACAAGTTGAATATCTTTTAAAAATTCTAAATAAATATAATTCTAAGTCTACTTTTTTTGTTGTAAGTGAATGGGCTGAAAAAAATCAAAATTTATTAAAAGAAATTTATAGTGAAGGTCATGAAATAGCAGCACATACACATTCACACCCAGTTTTAACCAACTTAACAAATAAAGAGGTATATGAGGAAATTTATAAATCAAAAGTAATATTATCAGATATTATTAATGATAAAATATATGGGTTTAGATGCCCAAATTTTGCTATGCCTAATAATTT
>CACOPD010000018.1 GCA_902628835.1 uncultured Alphaproteobacteria bacterium | reverse complement strand
TCTATTATTTAATTTTTTTGCTTGCTCAACTCCTCTTTGAGTGATTCTTGCATCATAATAATAAGTTGGATTATCTAAATCTGATGCTGCATTAGCTTCTGACTCTGCATGTCTAATAAGATATAATTTCATTTTTTAACTATAAATACGATAAACGTTCATAGTATAAAACTTAGCTTTATTTACGTGAAGAAACGGCCAATAACAATGGCACAATCATAACTAAGGTTGTTAAGACTGATGGATTAAATAACCAATAAAGAACACCTAGAGAAAATATTAACATCCAGAATTCATTTTTATATAAAAATTTCATTATTTTTTAATTATATTAATTCAAATTATTTTCTACTAATACTTTTTTTACAGTTTCACCCATTACAGAAGGGTTTTTGGAAATTGTAACTCCACACTCTTTAAGAAGTTCTACTTTTTCTATTGCGCTCTCACCATAAGCAGAAACAATTGCACCAGCATGCCCCATCACACGACCTTTAGGTGCAGTTAATCCTGCTATATACGCAATTACTGGTTTACTCATATTTTCTTTAGCAAATTGTCCAGCTTCAACTTCTTGTGGGCCACCTATTTCACCTATCATTAAAACTGCAATAGTTTCATCATCATTTTCAAACTTTTCAATTATATCTCTAAAAGAACTTCCATTTATTGGATCGCCTCCTATACCTACACTTGTTGAAACACCAATTTCCAAATCTTTAAGTTGTTGTGCAGCTTCATATCCCAAAGTGCCAGATCTACTAACTATTCCTATTTTACCTTCTTTGTAAATGTGACCAGGCATAATACCTAACATAGATTTACCAGGGCTAATTATTCCTGCACAATTCGGACCTACTAATCCCATTTTTTTATCTTTTGGATATCTTCTCATGTATCTTTTTATTTTAACCATATCATGAGAAGGAATTCCGTCAGTAATAGCCACACACGTTTTAATACCTGCATCAGCAGCTTCCATTGCTGAGTCTGCTGCAAAGGCTGGTGGGACAAATAAAATTGATGTTGATGCTCCAGTTTGATCTACAGCTTCTTTAACAGTATTAAAAACAGGAAGATTTAAATGAGTCATACCACCCTTGCCAGGTGTTACCCCACCAACAACGTTAGAACCATACTTAATCATTTCTTCAGCATGAAAACTTCCAATTTTTCCTGTAAATCCTTGGACTAAAATCTTTGTATTTTTGTGAATGATTATAGACATGATTATCCAAGAGCCTTTACTGCTTTATTTGCTGCATCTTCTAAAGTTGATGCTTCAATGTAATTAATATTGCTTTTTTTAAGTATTTCATTTCCCTTTTCGACGTTAGTTCCAGCTAAACGTATTACTAACGGATGTTTAATTTCAATTTTTGATAAAGCTTGAACAATTCCTTCTGCAACCCAATCACATCTGTTAATCCCTGCAAAGATATTAACTAATATTACCTTAACTTTTGTGTCCATAGAGATTAATTTAAAAGCTTTAACTATTTTTTCAGGTGTTGCACCTCCACCAACATCTAAAAAATTTGCAGGTTCACCACCAGCAAGTTTTATCATATCCATTGAAGCCATTGCTAAGCCTGCACCATTAATAATATTACCAATATTCCCATCTAAGCTTACATAATTCATTCCTCTGTCAGAAGCATATACTTCATTTGAATTTTCTTGTGTTTTATCTCTAAGTTCTGCAATTTCGTCTCTTCTAAACATTGCATTATTATCAAAACTCATTTTACAATCTAATGCTAATATTTCATCTTGGTGTGATACAACTAATGGGTTAACTTCAACCATTGTTGCATCAAGCTCACTAAAAGCTTTATAACAACCAATAATTGTATTTGCAGCTCTTGAGATCAATTTGGATTCAATTCCTAAACCAAAAGCTATTTCCCTTGCTTGAAATTGTTGAATACCAACTGCAACTTCTATTTTAGATCGTATAATTGTTTCAGGTTTTTCTTTTGAAATTTCTTCGACACTCATTCCACCTTCCGTTGAGGCTACAACCATTATACTTTCTGAAGATCTATCAAACACTAAACCTAAATATAATTCATGTTTGATATCAGTTGCTTCTTCAATATAAATTCTATTTATTATCTTCCCCTCTGGACCAGTTTGGTTTGTAATTAATTTTTTACCTAACAATTTATCAGTTGCATCAGCAACTTCTAAAGGAGAATTACATATTATAATTCCACCTGCTTTACCTCTAGCACCAGAGTGAACTTGCGCTTTTACAACCCATTTAGAACCACCAATTTCTCTCGCTTTATTTTCTGCATTTTCTGGACTATAAACAATACCACCAGTTGGAATTTTAACACCAAAATCGGACAATATTTTTTTTGCTTGATATTCGTGTATGTCCATTACTTACTTTCAATTAACTTATTAATATTTACAATATTTTCAGCCATTCTAGCAGATGCAGCATCTATCATTCTTCCATCAAGCTGAGCAGCGCCCTTTCCTTCAGCAGCTGCTTTTTCTAATTCTAATAATATTCTTTTTGCTTTATCTATTTCTTCTTTAGGTGGAGAAAAAACTTCATTAGCTAAATCTATTTGCGATGGATGTATTGCCCACTTACCCTCAAAACCAATTGCTGCAGCTCTTTTTGCTGCATCAAGATATCCTTCTTTGTCATTAAAATCGCCAAAAGGCCCATCTATTGCTCTTAAGCCATATGACCTACAGGTCATTACTAAAGTTGATAGACCATGATGCCATTGATCACCAGGATAATCGGGATTTAAACCTCCTATGACAACTGTTCTTGCTCGCATACTTGCTGCATAATCTGCAACTCCAAAGTGTAATGCTTCTAGTCTTGAGCTTGATGTTGCGATTGATTGGATATTAGACATTCCTAATGCTGTTTCAATTAAACATTCTAAACCTATTCTATTTTCAAATTTTTTATTTTGTTCAATTTGATTAAGCATGCAATCAACCATATATACATCAGATGATGAGCCAACTTTTGGAATTAATAATGTATCAATTTTATCACCGACCTCTTCTATAATTTCAATCACATCACGATACATATAGTGTGTATCCAAGCCGTTAATTCTTATAGAGATTGTTTTACCTTCTTCTCTCCAATTATATTCTTTTATTGCATTAATAACATTTTTTCTTGCATCAATTTTATCATTTGGAGATACTGCATCTTCTAGGTCTAAGAAAATATAATCAGCATTTGATTTTAATGCTTTTTCAAACATCTTTGGATTAGAGCCTGGAACAGCCAATTCACTTCTGTGCAATCTAGATTTAGAAGGTTTATAAAATAAATGGCTCATTTAAAAAAAAATTATATATTTGATTAATATTATAAAAGCGATAAAAAAATTTAAATATTATAAAGATATTTCCTTAAGGCAATTTTCATCATTATTTTTTGGATTATTTACAATTTTTGATACTGGATAAAAGTCTAAATCATCCTCGATAATACTTTTGTTTTTATGTAGGAATTCATTTTCATTATCATTAAGAAAATCAAGACCCTCATTATGAGACATAATAAGAGGCATTCTATTATGTATATGTGAAAGGTTTTCATTTGCTTCCTTAGTAATGATACAGACAACATTCATTTTTTTATTATCTCTTATTTCTTCCCTCCAAATTCCACCAAAAAACAATAATTCATTTCTAGGAATTGATATTAAATATGGTTGTTTTTGATTATTTATATTTTTCCATTCATAGTATCCATTTGCAATAATAAGACATTTTCTTTTAGTAAATGATTCTTTGAATAAATATTTATCATTAATCGTTTCAATTCTTGCATTAATAACAAATTGAGTAACATTATTTTGTTTACTAAAAAAACTATAACTCCAAATAAAAGTATCTATTAAAAGTTTATGATTGTTTTCATAAATAATATTAACAATATTAGACGGTGATATATTGTAAGACTTATGTACATAATTTAAAACTTCAGAGTTAGGAAAAAGTTTTATAATTTTTTCTTTATCTTCAGTGCTTGTAAATCTTCCGCACACTATGATGCTTGCGATAAAGGCATTGGTCTAGAAACACCAACGGTCATCCAACAATCTTTAAATTCACCGTTTTGTTCTACTTTTTCTACTGTCCATTCGAAACCAAATTTTTTTCCATTACTATCTGTAAGCTCTACAAAGTAATATGAACTTTTTTCTTGTTCCTGTACTGGAATTATATTGTGTTCTAAGTGATCAATCATCATTGCATAGGATGGGTTTTTAATCATCCTAATAAAATTGTCTAGAGGACCTGTGTACTTTCTATTATTTGGATGAGCAAATTCCCAAGTTTGTTCAATACCGGCATCGTCAAAAGGTGAATTATTTTTTTGTAGTGCTTTTAATTGAATTAAAATAACTTCTTTAGGACCAATTGAAGGGTCTGGTTTTATCATTTCTCCATGAACACTTTTTGATAATAAAATAAACAAACTAAACAATATAATTTTATGCATAATTTTTAAAATAGTGTAATTATAATTTAAGGCAATATGTATATTTATGATTTTATCCAAGGATTAATAATTGGAGGAACATTAATTATAGCCATAGGACCGCAAAATTTATTTGTAATTCAACAAGGGCTTAAAAAATCTTATGTTTTTACAGTTACTTTATTTTGCAGTCTATCTGACAGTTTACTAATTGTAATCGGAATATATCTATCTAATTATATTGTTCAAATTAATCCAAGTATCATAGGAATAATAAAAGTATTAGGTGGAATGTGGCTTATATTTTATGGATTAAATAAAGTTATAAAATTAAATCAAATTAAAGATATAAATAAAGAATTAAATATAATTAACGAATACGGAAAAGTATTAATTACCTTATTCCTTATTACATACGCAAATCCTCATGTTTATCTAGATACAATTATTTTGCTGGGATCATTATCAACAAATTTTAATGATCAATTTTCATTTGGAGTTGGAGCAATTTCAGCTAGTTTTTTGTTTTTCTTTTCTTTGGGATATATGTCAAAGTTTTTGTCAAAATATATTTATTCAAATAAAACTTGGTTTTGGATTGATCTAACCATTGGTCTGCTAATGATTAGTTATGGAATATATTTTATAATTTTTTAAAGAAAGTTTCTAAGTTTTTACATACCTGATCAACATTTAATTTTGTAAATACAAGAGGTGGTTTTATTTTAATAACATTGTCATAAGGTCCATCAGTGCTCAATAAAATACCTTGATTTCTCATATAATTAATAAGTAGTTTAGCTAATTTTTTATTTGGTTTAGAAACATTACTATTCTGAATAATATCTATTCCTAAAAAAAGCCCCCTACCTCTAACTTCACTAATATATTTTTTATATTTAAGTTGGACTTTTTTTAATTCTTTTAAAAAATAATCACCAACTAACAAAGCATTTTTTTGTAATTTATTATTATCAATAGTGTCTAATACTGCTTTACCGATAGCACAGGAAACAGGATTACCACCGAATGAGTTAAAATATTCCATCCCGTTATTAAAAGTTGAAGCAATTTTTTCTGTAGTTATAACAGCAGCTATAGGATGACCATTACCCATAGGTTTGCCCAAGGTTACTATATCAGGAACGACATCATGCTCTTCAAATGACCAAAAATGTCTTCCAACGCGTCCAAAACCAGTTTGTACCTCATCAACAATACATAATGCATTATTTCTTCTAATTTCTGAAAATATTTCTTTTAAATAATTTTTTGGAAGAATTACTTGACCTCCGCAACCAAGTATACTTTCAGTAAAAAAACATGCAATATTGGTTTCTTTAATTTTATTTCTAATTACCGTTTTAGCTTCATCTATATATTTTTGAATCCAATTTGAATTTTGATATCTCCACTTACCTCTCAAGGGATCAGGCATGTCTAATACATGAACATAATCTTTTTTACCCGAACCACCCTTACTATTAAATTTATATGGACTTAAATCAATTAAAGCATTGGTATGCCCATGATAAGCATTATCCATCACAAAGACATCTTTTGCACTAGTATAAGTTTGGGCTATTCTATAAGCTAAATCATTAGCTTCAGATCCTGTACATACGAAAAATATCTTATTTAATTTCTTTGGAAACTTACTCAAAAGTAATTCACTATAATCGTTAATTATATCGTATAAATATCTTGTATTAGTATTAAGTTTTAAATTTTGCTGAGTCATAGCTTCATGGACATTGGAATTTGAATGTCCAACGTGAGAAATATTATTTACACAATCTAAGTATCTCCTGCCATATCTATCAAAAAAATACTGATCTTTAGCTTCAAGCATATGAAGAGGTTTCTTGTAAGAAATTGATAAATTATCAGAAATATTTTTTCTTCTTTTCTTTAAAGTATCTTTAAAATTATTATTATTAGAATAAAAAGATTTTGGAATTCGTAGAATTAAATTTGGATCAGGTGAAATTTTATTCCAAATATTGAATAAAAATTCTTCACCTACTCCTGGAAAATTCTTATCATGTCCTAATAAATCTAAAATAATTTGAAAATGTAAATGTGGTAACCATTTACCATTTTCATTAGAATTACCAATTTTACCAATCCATTCACCTTTCTTAATTTTTTTTCCAATTTTTAGTTTTTGAAACATTATTTTAGATAAATGACCGTATAGAGTATAAAATTTATATTTTTTAAAACTATGTTCTAAAACTAGAGTGGGGCCATAGTCATATTTAAAATTATTATTTTTTAAAATTATAATTTTACCATCTATTGGAGCAAATAAATCTGTTCCCTGATCAATAAAAATATCAATTCCTAAGTGAATATTACGTCTTTCATTCGTATTTAATTCAGAAATAAAGTTAGGTCCCTTATAAACTTTTCTTTTTTCATTGTATAAACCTATACCTATAAAAGAATTATCTTCTTTAAATATTTTATTAACTCTTTTTTTAAGCGAACTATTATCTGGGTTACCTTTCAATAAAGGTGAATCAGAACTTAATTTTAAGATAGATTTATTTTTATCAAGTAAATTAAATTTAAAAATATTACCAAAGTTAAATTTATTTATATAATTTATAATTTCATGATGATGGTGAATAATATCAAAGCCGCATATTTCGCGAACAATATATATTAAAAAATTAATAGGAATTTTATCTAATTTTTCTAATAAAGACCATGCATCTTTCTCACTAATGCTTAAATATTGATTTGATGGATATTTAATTCTTTGTTTTTTTGCCATTACAACAGTAATCATAAGTCTTGACTTACATAATGATATTAATGAATTAATTTCATCCTCATTAATGGAAAACTGTTTATTGTACTCTGTTATTATATTTTTAAGTGTAAGATAAATATTATCATTGTTCATTAATGCGTATGAAAGGCATATAGCTAAATCATTTATTGTTGGAGAATAAATAGAATCTCCATAATCTAGTAAACCACAAACACTGTTTTCTTTAATAACAATATTATAATTATTTGGATCTGAATGAGTTATTGAATATCTTAATTTATTTAAATTATTTTTTACAAATTTTTCATATTCTGAAAAACATTTTAATAAAATTAATTTTTTTGAACCAGTAAAAATATTAATGTCTTTTTTAATCCATTTTATATTTGATGGATCCCAAATAAAATTTCTATGGGCATCTATATCGTTAAATGCTTTCAACTTAGTTGATACTTTTCCAAGTAACTTACCTAAAGAATTTTCAATTTTATCGTTACTTTTTGTATCTCCATACATTCGCCCATCAATATAAGATAAGATCCTAACAAAGCATTCTCTATTTTTTTTATCTAAATATTTTACAATCTTTGTATGGTGTATTTTTGGTATAAAAGATTTAAGACTAAGATCACTTCGTAAATAATTAATTAATCTATCTTGGTATTTTAATATATTTATTTTTTCTGATGGGTTTGAAATTTTTAATACATATTTTTTTTTATTATTTATGAATATAATAAAATTTATGTCCCTTTCACTATCAAGTTGTTTAATTTTGAGTAATTTATTTCTTAAGAAAGAAAAATTAATCTTTAACCATTTAATTAAATGTTTATTATCAATAATAGGTGGATCAACATCAAAAACTGACATAAAAGGTGTATAATTCATAATGCTGAAATCTAAAAACATTTTTGTTTGTATTGGGGCAATTCATCACGATTATTTATTAAATCTTAAAAAAAATATTATTAATTTTAGATCTAATCAAATTACACAAAAAAGCAGAATTGGTGGAGTGGCGTACAATATTGCAGAATTGCTTTCGAATTTTGTTGATGTAAACTTTTATAGTTTAGCTATCAATGAAGAGATTAGAAAAAAAATCTCAAAAAAAATCTATGTTCATCAAGTGAATAAAGATTATGCAGATAGATACTATTTAGCTTTATCTGATAAAAATAATAAATTTTTATTAGGATTAGCTAATACAGATGAATATGAAAATAATAAATCTTTAAAAATACCAAACATCAAGAATAAAAGTATAATATTTGATCTAAATTTTTCTAAAACCTATTTGGAAAAATCAATAAATAAACTATCAAAAAAAAATAAAATTATAGTGTGCGCAACATCAGTGCATAAAGTTATTAAAATTAAAAGAATTATAAATAAAGTTGATTTTATATTCTTAAATAAAGCAGAGTTACTTAAACTTACAAATTCTTCAAATATAATATTAGGTGTAAAAAAAATATTAAAACAAAATAAAAAAATAAAAATAATTACTACTAATTCAAAAAATAATGTAATCTTTGGAACTAATGAATTTATAAAAAAAATAAAACCCCCATTAATCAAAGTAGTAAACGAAAATGGAGCTGGAGACGCACTAGCAGCTATGATGCTGTATTTGTTCAGTATAAATAAAAAAATGAATTATATTTTGAAAACTTCTGTAGCATGCGGATCTTATTATGCTAGTGGTAAAAGTCTAAAAACTAAGAGTGATTTTTTAAAAATTAAAAATCTTTCTAAGAAAGTGATTGTACAATAGTATGCATGAAATATTTGAGATAAGTGAAAAAGTTAAGGAAGCAATAAATAGAAAAAAACCAATAGTAGCTTTAGAAAGTACATTGATTAGTCATGGATTGCCCTATCCAGAAAATATTAAAGTCGCAAATGAGTCTATAAAGGCCGTTGAGGATAACGATGCAATTGCTGCAACAATAGGAATAATTAGAGGTAAGGTTAAAATAGGATTATCGGAAGAAGATATTCAAATATTAGCAAAAGAGAAAAATATACAAAAAGTATCAAACCACAATATAAATTTATCAATATTTAATAAAGAAAATGCTGCTACGACAGTAGCAAGTACAATTTCTATAGCTTCTAAATTTCAAATAAGATTTTTTGCAACAGGGGGAATTGGTGGTGTGCATCTAAATGCTGAAAACACCAATGATGTATCTGCAGATCTATATGCACTTTCTGAGAATTCAAATTTTGTAATCTGTAGTGGTGCTAAATCTATATTAGATTTAAGTAAAACAAATGAATTACTTGAAACTTTAGGAATTACAAGAATTGGTTATCAAACTAATTATATGCCTGGTTTTTGGTATGAAGAAACAGAAAATAAAGTCGATAATAAATTTGATGAAATTCATGAAATTTCTTCTTTTTTAAAACTCAATGAAAATATGCGAAATAAAAAATCAATTCTCATATTTAATAAAGTTCCATTAGAAAAAGCACTCAATAAAAATGACGTAGAAAAATGGATAAATAATGCAATAATAAAAGCTGATGGAAATAATATTAGTGGAAAAGAATTAACGCCATTTCTCATAAAAGAAATTAACGAACAATCAAAAAATGAAACACTAAATGCTAATGTATCTTTAATAATTAATAATGCGAATTTAGCTGGAAAGATTGCAAAGAGTTTTTATAGTTAAGGTAATAACGATAATTTAGCTTTAAGTAATTGAAAAAATTTTTCATCATTAGCTTCATTCATCACAAAACAATTTACTGATCTTTTAGTAACACCTAGCCAATCAACAACAGTCTCCCCTCTTGTTAATTCAGAATTTTCTTCAACTGTGACATTAACTTCTTTTCCACTAAAAATAGATGGATCTAATAAATATGCAATAACACATGGGTCATGCAAAGGAGTTTCCTCAGTTTCGTATAATTCTTTATGAAATATTGTATAAAATTCCATGAGTTCTCCAAAAAACTTAGAACTTTTATTTTTATTTTCATTCATTGATTTGATAATTTTTGAATTTACATTTACCTGATGAGTAACATCTAAACCCATCATTGTTAAAGGAATGCCTGATTCTAAAACAATATTAGCCGCATGTGGATCCACATAAATATTAAATTCAGCGGATGGCGTGGTATTGCCTAAGCACATAGCAGCTCCACCCATAAAAACTATTTCTTTTATATTTTTTTTAATAGACGGATCTTTTTTTAAACTTAAGGCAATATTTGTAAGAGGTCCTGTTGGACATAAATAAATTTGCTCTGTTGAAGCTTTACAAGTTTCTACTATGAAATCTACTGCGTGTTTTTCTTGAGGTTTATAATTTGTATCTATTATAATAGGATCACCTTTTTTATCTAATCCAGTTTTTCCGTGAACATATTCAGCTGTAAATAATTCATAATGAATAGGTTTATTTGCACCAGAGTAAACTTTGATGTCCGTTCTTTCAATTAATGTACAAACCTTAAGAGCATTATTTACTGTGTTATTTAAACCACTATTTCCACCGACACAGGTAATACCCAGTATGTCAATCTCTTTAGAAGAAGCAGCTAACATTATTGCTACAGCATCATCATGACCTGGATCACAATCTAAAATTATTTTTTTAGTCATTAATAAAACTTTTTAGCGGTAATGAAGATCTTTGTAACCAATTCCATTCAGGATATTCGTTATTATTGTCAATTACATGAATTGTGTAAGCATGTCTGGATTTCAAACTTGTATTCTCACATGAATAATGAGGAAGTCTACCATGTAGTAAAACAAGTGATCCCTTCTTAACTTCTACAAAAGTATCAGTTTCAGGAAAAGGATCATTATTTAAATCTATCATCTGCATTTTACCATCTACTTTTTTAAAAAGTTTTCTTAATGGACCTTTATGACCTCCACTTGCAACTTGTAAGCAACCATTTGTTTTATTCGCGTCTTCTAATGCAAACCAGAAACCGATAGTACTTTCTGGCTCAGTATATAAAAAAGTAGAGTCTTGATGACAAACTACTTCACCACCTATTTTAGGCTGCTTAAAAATATACATAGATTGGAGTAATTTAGGTTTTGAGAAACCAAGTGATAAAGCAATATCTTGAAGTTTTTGTTTATGTGAAAAGTTATAAAAAACTTTATCTAAGTCATGCAACGCATGACCAATTTTATTTACAATAAAATGTTTATTTTCTTCTATATTGTCATCATTTAAATTAGCTTTTTCTTCAAAGAAGAAACGAATTTTATCTCCTGATTCTAAAAAATAATTGTCATCATTATGAGCTTGGTTGACTGTATCAAAAATAGATTTTTGATTATTAAAATTATTATGTTCGATAAGATATGATGAGCGTTCCATTAATTCATCACATTCTTTATCTGTGTTGAAATTTTCTATAACCAAGTATCCATTATTATTCCAAAAATTAATCATTTCATCGTTTAAGGGTAAATCATTTGTTGAAAAATATTTCATTATATTCCTATTAATTTTGTTAAGAATGGTAAACCAACTTTAATAAGGTTTAATAACTGTGGTATCAAGAATTTTCCAGTTGTTGCAAGGAAGAAGATTATACCTCCAATTATGACTATCAGAATTAAATTTCTATAAAAGTTACCATAATTATTATATTGTGATTTGGCTCTTGATCTCAAAATAAATAGTATAATTACTATAACAATTAAAACTATTAACAATCGGATCATATATTTTCTATATTTAGTAATAATTAATTTGCAATACTAATTATATCTTAATAAATAGTTTTTAGTAGATGATCAGATTAAGCATATTATTTTTATCAATTTTTTCTTTAATTTATGGAATTTATTTTTTAATTTTTCCATATAATTTTGTGAATTTAACTATTGCTGAAAATACCAATATAGCATGGCTAAGAAATCTTGGCGGAGCTATAACAGGTCTTTTATTTATTGGTCTTTTAATGATCTATTTAAATACAAAGGGCTCAATCAGATTACTTAATGTTATTATTATTACATCCATAATACAGACTTCAGCTTTGATATATTCAAGAATAGCAAATGAATTTTCCGCAAATAATTTAA
>CACOPD010000017.1 GCA_902628835.1 uncultured Alphaproteobacteria bacterium | reverse complement strand
AAAAAATAAAAACAATAAGATTTTAGGTTTATTTGTGTTTAGGATAATATATTTTAATTCTTCATCAGTTATAAAGTTAGTAGATTATGTAGGTAAAGATAAAGATTTCTTATCAATTAATAACTTAGCCCAACATCTATTAGATAAAAATAAATCTGAGTATATAATATTTTATTGTTATGGTTTAGCAAAAAAATATATTACGCAATCAGGCTTTATTAATATTAATGAAAAACAAATTACTGTACCTCATTACTTTGAACCTTTTGTAAACAAAAATATTGATATAGATTGTGGATATATAAAAAAAAATAGTATTAATAAAATAAGAATATTTTTAGGTGATGGTGATGGAGATAGACCAAGGATATAGGCGCATTTAATGGATTGTTGTACAATTGTCATGTATCATTATGTTAGAAAAATAAAAAATACAAAATTTTCTAACATTAAAGGTTTAGAGCTAAATTTATTTCATAAACAAATAAAATATTTTAAAAAAAATTACAATTTTATAAATTATTTTGATCTATTAGAATCTATTTATAATAATAAAAAACTACCTATAAATCCAATACTCTTAACATTTGATGACGGCTTTTCAGACAATTATAATTATATTTTTCCTATTTTGGTTAAAGAGAATATCAAAGCATGTTTTTTCCCAGTTGGATCATCAATTATTTATAACAAAGTTTTAGATGTTCATAAAATTCATTTTATATTATCGATGTTCAGCGATTATAATAAACTAATAAAAAAAATTTATGAAACAATTTGCATATATGAAAAAGATTATAAATATGAGCAATTTTTGCAACTCTATGATAAGTTAGCTATTCCAAATATATTTGATAATAAAAATGTTATTTTTATAAAACGTTTATTACAACATGAGTTATCATATGAAATAAGAAATAAAGTATTAAAGTATTTGTTTAATAAATATGTTAATGAAAATGAAAAAAATTTTTCTAAATATTTATATTTAAATTTAAATCAAATTGAAGAAATGATTCATAAAGGTATGGTTTTTGGACATCATGGTTTCGAGCATTTATGGCTAGGAGAAATTGATAAAAAAAGACAAGAAAAAGAAATTGATAATGGATTTAATTTCCTTACAAATGTATTAAAGCAAAAACATTTGGTTGATAAATGGCCTATAAGCTATCCATATGGTTCCTTCAATAAACATACAATTCAATTGTGTGAAAAATTGAATTGTAAAGTAGGATTAACTACCAAATTTAAAATATCTGAACTGCAATATGAAAATCGATTTACTTTAAATAGATTGGATACAAATCATTTTCTTGAGAATATAAGTTGATAAAAAAAACAAAATATCTGTTATTTACTGTCTAGATTCCCGAAAATCTCAAATTTTGCAGTCATAAAGCTTATTTATTCCCAGAAAAAGTGGTTTTTTTTAATTTTTTTATTATTTGACAACATTTTTTTATACTATTATAGGCACATACTCTTTTCTTTAGAAAAGAACAATCCTCTGCAGTTTTATTATAAATCGTAGGGTTTTGTATGCTCTTTAATTAGTTAATAAGATTATAAAGAGATACGTAGACAACAATTCGTAATTTATTATTTTACGAATGTTAATTGGAATACGTATCAACAAATACTTTTGTTTATACAAGAAGTATTCCGCTTTAACGGACGTTCCGTAATTTTTGACTTCGGTCAAATTTACTCAACTTAAGAGTTTGATTATGGCTCAGAACGAACGCTGGCGGCATGCCTCATACATGCAAGTCGAACGAGATCTTCGGATCTAGTGGCGCACGGGTGAGTAACATGTGGGAATCTACCTGAAGGTTCGGAATAACTGCGGGAAACTGTAGCTAATACCGGATGTGTCTGCAAAGAGAAAGATTTATCGCCTTCAGATGAGCCCGCACTAGATTAGCTAGTTGGTGAGGTAAATGCTCCACCAAGGCTACGATCTATAGCTGATTTGAGAGGATGATCAGCCACACTGGGACTGAGACACGGCCCAGACTCCTACGGGAGGCAGCAGTAGGGAATATTGGACAATGGGGGAAACCCTGATCCAGCAATGCCGCGTGAGTGAAGAAGGCCTTAGGGTTGTAAAACTCTTTCATCAACGATGATAATGACATTAATTGAAGAAGAAGCTCCGGCTAACTTCGTGCCAGCAGCCGCGGTAATACGAAGGGGGCTAGCGTTGTTCGGAATCACTGGGCGTAAAGCGTATGTAGGCGGATCAAAAAGTTAGATGTGAAATCCCTGGGCTCAACCCAGGAACTGCATTTAAAACTAGTGATCTAGAATTTGGTAAGGGTTAGTAGAATTTCCAGTGTAGAGGTGAAATTCGTAGATATTGGAAAGAATACCAGAAGCGAAGGCGACTAACTAGGCCATTTTTGACGCTGAGATACGAAAGCGTGGGTAGCAAACAGGATTAGATACCCTGGTAGTCCACGCAGTAAACGATGAGTGCTAGTCGCTGGTACATTAGTATCAGTGTCGTAGCTAACGCATTAAGCACTCCGCCTGGGAAGTACGGTCGCAAGATTAAAACTCAAATAAATTGACGGGGGCCCGCACAAGCGGTGGAGCATGTGGTTTAATTCGAAGCAACGCGAAGAACCTTACCAGACCTTGACATGGTATGTTTGGATTACAGAATCGTAATTCTTCAGTTCGGCTGGCATACACACAGGTGCTGCATGGCTGTCGTCAGCTCGTGTCGTGAGATGTTGGGTTAAGTCCCGCAACGAGCGCAACCCTCATTTTTAGTTGCCATCAGGTTAAGCTGGGCACTCTAGAAAAACTGCCGGTGATAAGCTGGAGGAAGGCGGGGATGACGTCAAGTCCTCATGGCCCTTACGGTCTGGGCTACACACGTGCTACAATGGTGGTGACAGAGGGCAGCAATATCGCAAGATAAAGCTAATCCCAAAAAACCATCTCAGTTCGGATTGGACTCTGCAACTCGAGTCCATGAAGTTGGAATCGCTAGTAATCGTAGATCAGCGTGCTACGGTGAATACGTTCTCGGGCCTTGTACACACCGCCCGTCACGCCATGGGAGTTGGTTTTACCTTAAGCCGGTGCGCTAACCGCAAGGAAGCAGCCGTCCACGGTAGGGTCAGCGACTGGGGCGAAGTCGTAACAAGGTAACCGTAGGGGAACCTGCGGTTGGATCACCTCCTTTCTAAGGATAATGATAATTAGTTCGCTAGTTATCCGGATTGTTGTCTATATATCTCTTTAAATATTAGCTAGTACTGGGTGCTTATTTAATTATATTGGGCTGGTAGCTCAGTTGGTTAGAGCGCGCGCTTGATAAGCGTGAGGTCGGAAGTTCAAGTCTTCCTCGGCCCACCAATAACAGGGGGATTAGCTCAGCTGGGAGAGCGCCTGATTTGCATTCAGGAGGTCAGCGGTTCGATCCCGCTATCCTCCACCACTTTCTAATTAATCTTATTTTTTCTTTAACATTGTAAATATGTATTAATAACTGATCAAAATAAATTTTTTTGATTTTAATACGTACAAAATTTTTCTCTGTACGTAATTGCAATCAAGCGCAAAAGGGCATTTAGTGGATGCCTTGGCATCAAGAGACGATGAAGGACGTGGCAGGCTGCGAAAAGTTAAGGGGAGTTGTCAACAAACTTTGATCCTTAAATATCCGAATGGGGAAACCTAACTCTTAGAGTTACTTATTAGTGAATTCATAGCTAATAAGAGATAACCTAGTGAATTGAAATATCTTAGTAGCTAGAGGAAAAGAAACATATTCTGTTAGTAGTGACGAGCGAAAGCGGATCAGGCCAATAATAAAATTATAATAACTAGAATTTTCTGGAAAGTTAAACCATAGTGGGTGATAGTCCCGTATAGGTAAAAATTAGTTTTATTTTCGAGTAGGGCGGAACACGTGAAATTTTGTCTGAATATGGGAAGACCACTTCCCAAGCCTAAATACTCCTTGATGACCGATAGTGAACTAGTACCGTGAGGGAAAGGTGAAAAGCACCCCGATAGGGGGAATGAAATAGTATCTGAAACCGAATGCCTACAAGCAGTCAGAGCTTCCTTGAGAAGTGATGGCATACCTTTTGTATAATGGGTCAGCGACTTAGTCTGTGCAGCAAGCTTAAGCCATTAGGTGTAGGCGTAGGGAAACCAAGTCTTAATAGGGCGTTAGTTGTACGGATTAGACTCGAAGCGGGATGAGCTTAATATGAGCAGGTTGAAGATGCAGTAACATGCATCGGAGGACCGAACCAGGAAACGTTGAAATGTTTTTGGATGACTTGTGTTAAGGGGTGAAAGGCCAACCAAATTCCGCTATAGCTAGTTCTCCGCGAAAACTATTTAGGTAGTGCGTTGTGTGAATGATTTCGGGGGTAAAGCACTGGATGGGCTAGGGGGAAGCGATTCCTACCAAACCTAACCAAACTCTGAATACCGGAACTCTATGCACAGCAGACAGACTATAGGTGCTAAGGTCTATAGTCGAGAGGGAAACAGCCCAGATCACCAGTTAAGGCCCCCAAATAATGGCTAAGTGGGAAAGTATGTAGAAAGACCAAGACAGGCAGGAGGTTGGCTTAGAAGCAGCCATCCTTTAAAGATAGCGTAACAGCTCACTGTTCTAAACAAGTTTTTCCGCGACGAAGATGTAACGGGGCTAAAGCCATTTGCCGAAACTGTGACTTTGTAATTATTGCGATAATTACAAGGGGTAGCGGAGCGTTCTGTAAGCCGCTGAAGATATTTCGAAAGAAATGTTGGAGGTATCAGAAGTGCGAATGCTGACATGAGTAGCGATAAAGAGTGTGAGAGACACTCTCGCCGAAATCCTAAGGTTTCCTGCGTAAAGTTAATCTGCGCAGGGTTAGTCGACCCCTAAGGCGAGGCAGAAATGCGTAGTCGATGGGAAACAGGTTAATATTCCTGTACCTTCTGAGAGTTGACGGATCATGTAAATAGTATCTTCTTATTGGATTGAGGGTGCTATGAAATGGTTCCTGGAAATAGCCTCAGAATATAGATCGTACCTAAACCGACACAGGTAGGAAGGTAGAGTATACCAAGGCGCTTGAGAGAATGATGTTGAAGGAACTCGGCAAAATGCTCTTGTAACTTCGGAATAAGAGAGACCAATTTTTAGGCAACTAATTATTGGTGGCACAGAATAGGGAGAAGCGACTGTTTATCAAAAACACAGGTCTCTGCTAAGTCGTAAGACGATGTATAGGGACTGACGCCTGCCCGGTGCCGGAAGGTTAAATGGTGGAGTGCAAGCTCTAAAATGAAGCCCCGGTGAACGGCGGCCGTAACTATAACGGTCCTAAGGTAGCGAAATTCCTTGTCAGGTAAGTTCTGACCCGCATGAATGGCGTAACGATTTCTCCGCTGTCTCCAACATCAACTCAGCGAAATTGAATTCTCCGTGAAGATGCGGAGTACGTGTAGTTAGACGGAAAGACCCCGTGCACCTTTACTATAGCTTTACAGTGGTATTAGAAAAATAATGTGTAGGCTAGGTGGTAGACTTTGAAGCGAGTGCGCTAGCATTTGTGGAGTCAAAAGATGAAACACCACCCTTTATTTTTTTGATATCTAACCAACATCCATTATCTGGATGTGGGACCCTGTATGGTGGGTAGTTTGACTGGGGCGGTCGCCTCCTAAAGAGTAACGGAGGCGCGCGATGGTAGGCTCAGGCTGGTCGGAAATCAGCTTTAGAGTGCAATGGCATAAGCCTGCCTGACTGCGAGACGTACATGTCGAGCAGAGTCGAAAGACGGTCATAGTGATCCGGTGGTTCCGAGTGGAAGGGCCATCGCTCAACGGATAAAAGGTACGCCGGGGATAACAGGCTGATACCCCCCAAGAGTCCATATCGACGGGGGTGTTTGGCACCTCGATGTCGGCTCATCACATCCTGGGGCTGGAGAAGGTCCCAAGGGTTTGGCTGTTCGCCAATTAAAGTGGTACGTGAGCTGGGTTCAGAACGTCGTGAGACAGTTCGGTCCCTATCTGCTATACGAGTTGGAAATTTGACAGGATTTGTCCCTAGTACGAGAGGACCGGGATGAACGTACCTCTGGTGTACCAGTTGTTCCGCCAGGAGCATCGCTGGGTAGCTATGTACGGACAGGATAACCGCTGAAAGCATCTAAGCGGGAAACCCACCTGAATACTAGATTTCCCCATTAGAGTCGTGGAAGACCACCACGTTGATAGGTTGGATGTGGAAGTGCAGTAATGCATGAAGCTTACCAATACTAATAACTCAATTGGCTTGATTACAATATCGTACAGAGAAAAGTTTTTTACTAATAAGTTTCCTGGTGACCATAGCAACAGATAAACACCCGATCCCATCCCGAACTCGATCGTGAAAGCTGTTAGCGCCGATGGTACTTTGTCTTAAGGCATGGAAGAGTAGGACGTTGTCAGGATTTTTTTTACAATGCAATTTTCAATTGTTATACCAATTTATAATGAGCAAGATAATATTACTATCTTGCTTGATGAGATCATTAATAGTTTAAAAGATCAAAAATTTTCTTATGAAGTCATAATCGTTGATGACGCAAGTAATGATAAAAGTGTATCAAAAATAAATGATTACAAAAAAAATAATAAGATTAGTATAAATTTAATTTTAAATAAAAAAAATCTTGGTCAGAGCTTTTCAACAATCAGTGGTATTAAAGCTTCTAAGTATTCCACAATAATTACTATTGATGGAGATGGTCAAAATAATCCTAGTGATATATTAAAATTAATTAATACATTTAAAAAATCTAATCTCAGTCTTCTAGGGGGCATAAGATATAAAAGAAAAGATAGTTTATTAAAGAAAATTTCTTCTAAAATTGCAAACAATATTAGAAAAAAAATTCTTAATGATGATTGTGATGATACTGGATGTTCTTTAAAGGTATTCAATAAAGAAATTTTTTTGCAATTCCCAGAATTTGATGGCTTGCATAGATTCTTACCGGCTTTTTTTAAGGGTTACGGCTATAAAACTAATTTTGTAGAAGTCGATCATAGACAAAGAATTTTTGGAAACTCTAAATATGGTACTATTTTAAGATTATTTAAAGGAATAATCGATTTAATAAAAGTTTATTTTATAATAAAAAAAGTAAAAAAAAATAAACAAAATAAATAGACTTTAATTATTTATTTAATTGATTTTGCAAATATAATTATTGTTTAATAATGCTACGTTTGACTATTAAAGTAATTGATTTTATAAAGAATTTAAATGAACAAAATTAGAAATTATATTAATGGTAAATTTTCTGCTAATTCTACAGAATATTTAAATGTTATAGACCCTTCTAAAGGTGAGCCAATTAACCAAGTTGTTTTGTCAAATAATAAAGACTTTAAATCGACAATAGAAAGTTCATTAAAAGCTTTCCACAATTGGTCTCAGGAAACACCATTAAAAAGATCAAGAGTTTTATTTAAATATAAAAATCTAATTGAAAAAGATATAGATAATTTAGCAAAACTAGTTTCTTCAGAGCATGGAAAGACACTAGAAGACTCAAAAGGTTCAATAACAAGAGGATTGGAAGTTGTTGAATTTGCTTCAGGTATTCCAAATCTATTAAAGGGTGAATTTTCACAAAATGTAGGAACTAATATAGATTCATGGTCTATTAGGCAGCCCTTAGGAATTTGTGCTGGTATTACACCTTTTAATTTTCCCGCTATGGTTCCAATGTGGATGTACCCAATCTCTATAGCTTGTGGAAATTCATTTATTTTAAAACCATCAGAAAAAAACCCTTCGTGTTCCGCAAGATTAGCTGAATTATTTTCAGAAGCTGGTTTACCTGATGGTGTTTTGAATATTTTGAATGGCGATAAAGATGTTGTTAATTTACTACTTGAATCCAAAGACATTTCGTCAATAAGTTTTGTGGGTTCTACGCCAGTTGCAAAATATATTTATGAAAAAGCAGCTAAAGAAGGCAAAAGAGTTCAAGCATTAGGTGGTGCAAAAAATCATTTAGTTGTAATGCCTGATGCAAATATTGATCAAGCTGTCGACGGAATAATGGGAGCTGCTTTTGGATCAGCTGGAGAAAGATGTATGGCAGTTTCTGTTGCAGTCGCTGTAGGAAATATAGCTGACAAACTTGTAGAGAATATTCATAACAAGGCGCAAGTTCTAAAAGTAGCCCCGTGGACTGACTCTAGTGCAGAAATGGGTCCTGTAATATCTAAAGAACATAAAATTAAAATAGAGAATTATATTTCGTCAGGAATAGAAGAGGGAGCACAATTACTTCTTGATGGAAGAAACTTTAAAATTCAAGGATATGAAAATGGTAATTTTATTGGACCAACTTTATTTGATAAAGTTGAAAAAAATATGAAAATTTATAAAGAAGAAATTTTTGGTCCCGTATTATCTGTTATTAGAGCAAAGGATTACGAAGAAGCTTTAAACTTGGTAAATAACCATGCTTTTGGAAATGGAACAAGTATTTATACTTCAGATGGAGAACTATCTAGACATTTTACAACAAATTGTAAAATTGGAATGGTCGGCGTTAATGTACCAATACCTGTACCAATGGCATTCCATAGTTTTGGAGGTTGGAAAGATTCTTTATTTGGAGATCATGCTATGCATGGACTTGAAGGTGTTAGGTTTTATACAAAACTTAAAACAGTTACTTCTAGATGGCCTAAAAGTATAAAGTCAGGTCCTGAGTTTATAATGCCAACAAATTAATATGAAATTATTAATTACTGGTTGTTGTGGATTTATTGGATTTCACTTATCAAAAAAACTTTTGAACAAAAATTTGTCAGTAATTGGCATTGACAATATTAATAACTATTATGATACGCGTCTTAAAAAAGAAAGGCTGTTAATTTTAAAAAAAGAAAAAAAATTTCTATTTGCTAAAGTTGATATTTCAAATTTAAATCTTTTAAATAAATATATTGTTAAGCATAAAATTAAATATATCATAAACTTAGCCGCTCAAGCCGGCGTCAGATATTCAATTTTAAATCCAAAACCTTATTTTGAAAGTAATGTATTAGGATTTTATAATATTTTAGAAACATCGAGAAAAAATAAAATAAAACATTTAATTTTTGCATCTACAAGTTCAGTATATGGAGATAATAATAAATTTCCAATTCAGGAAGATGATAACACTGACAAACCACTTTCGTTTTATGCGGCAACTAAAAAATCAAATGAAGTTTTTGCTTACTCATATTCAAATATATATAAAATTCCTTGTACTGGATTGAGATTTTTTACTGTTTATGGGCCAATGGGTAGGCCAGATATGGCTTTATTCAAATTTTGTAAAAATATTTTAATGAATAAAAGAATTAATGTCTTTAATAATGGCAATCACACCAGAGACTTTACATATATTAATGATGTTGTTGATGGAATAGTATCTATAATAAAAAAACCATCTAAAAAAAGGACTCCTTTTCAAATTTTTAATATCTCGAGTAATAATCCAATAAAACTTAAAAAATTTATAAATATGATTGAAAAATTATTAGGAAAAAAAGCAAAAATAAATAATTTAAAATTACAAAAAGGCGATGTGATTAAGACACATGGATCAAATAAAAAAATAAAAAATTTCGCATCATTTAAAATTAAAACTGAAACATTTGATGGTATTAATTCATTTATTGATTGGTATAAAAATTTTTACAAAAGATGAAGTTTTATTTATAATTTTTAAAACAAAAATTAGAAAATAGAAAGTTCATTTATAACTGAAGAATAGCTTAATTAACAAAATTTAAGATTAAATTCACTTTTAATAGTCTTTTAATAACAAATGATTACAAAACATATTTTGATATCTTTCATTCTTAGTTTAAAAGAATTATTATTTTTATGACACTAAAAAAAAGTAATATATTAATTACAGGAGGCACAGGCTCTTTTGGAAGTAAATTCATTGAAATGACACTTAATAAATTTAAACCAAATAGACTTGTTGTTTTTTCAAGAGATGAAATAAAGCAATGGGAGCTAAAAAATAAATATAGCAATTTTAAAAATTTAGAGTTTATAATTGGTGATATAAGAGATGTTTCAAGTATTTCTAATGCTTTATCAGGTATTGATTTTGTAATCCATGCTGCTGCTACTAAAATTGTACCTACAGCTGAAAGCAATCCAGTTGAATGTATAAAAACTAATATTAATGGAGCTATTAATTTAATTAATGCTGCAAGATATAATAATATAAAAAAATTAGTGGCTTTATCAACAGACAAAGCATGCAATCCTATTAATTTGTATGGAGCTACTAAGTTGGCTTCTGATAAATTATTTGTAGCTTCTAATTTTGATAATATAAAAAACCAGACATTATTTTCTGTAGTTAGATATGGTAATGTGATGGAGTCAAGAGGTTCTATAATCCCTTATTTTCAAAACCTTTCTTCAACTGGCATTTTTCCAATTACAGATAAAAGAATGACTAGATTTATAATTTCTTTAGAAGATGCTGTAAAGCTAGTATGGAAAACTTTTGATCTTATGTTAGGAGGTGAAATTTTTGTAAAGAAATTACCTTCAGTAAAAGTCACTGACATAGCAAAGGCTATAAATCCTAAGTGTAAAATAAAAATAATTGGGATCAGACCTGGTGAAAAAATTCATGAAGAAATGATAAGTGAATCAGATTCAATACATACTTATGAATTTGATGATTTTTTTAAAATTCTTACAGCTGATCATAAAAAGTTTCCAAAAAAATTATTTAGTAAAGGAAAGAAAGTTGAATATAATTTTAAGTACACTTCCGATAGTAATAAATATTGGTGGGATCACAAAAAACTTAAAAAAAATATTTCATAAATGGACACAGAAATTGTAATAAATAAAATTTCTATTAAAAAATATAAAAACATCACATGTTCACAAACAGAAAATATATTAGATGTTTTAAATAAAATTAATAATAATGGTAAAAGAATAATATTTGTAATAGATAAAAATAAAAATTTGATTGGATCAATAAGTGATGGTGATATTAGAAGATCATTGCTCAATAAAAATGATAAAACAATCACTATAAAATCGATTATTAACAAAAAACCAAAAGTTTCAAATTTATCATCAACATTTGATTATTTGTTTAATATTTATTTAAATAATAAATTTGAACTTATTCCTATAACGAAAAAAAATAAACTATTAGGTTTTTATGAAATTCTTCAAAAATTTAATAAGATCACATCTAACAAAGTTTTAATTATGGCAGGAGGTTTTGGAAAAAGATTAATGCCTTTTACAAAAAAAACTCCTAAGCCATTACTACTTATAAATAGTAGACCCTTAATTGAGCACCTAATTTTAAATTTTAAAGAACAGGGTTTTAATGAAATAATAATCTCAATACACTACAAATCACAGTTAATAAAAAAATACATTGGTAATGGTCAAAAATATGGAGTAAAAATAAATTACATAGAAGAAAATGAACCTTTAGGTACAGCTGGCAGCCTTTATTTTATAAAAAAACAATTAAAAGATGATGAAAATATAATTGTAATTAATTCTGATATCCAAACTAATATTAATTTCAATAAATTAATAAAATTTCATAACAAAAATAAATCAGATATAACTATATGTACTAAAAATTATGAAATTAAAAATCCATATGGAGTTATCCATTCTAAAAATACAAAATTTTTATCCATTGAAGAAAAACCAAATCACTATACTAACATCAATGCAGGTATTTATGTAATATCAAAGGAAGCATTAAAAATCCTTAAACGCAAAATAAAAATTGACATGACAAATTTTATTTTAAAAAATAAAAAAATAAATGTAAATATAAGATGTTATAATTTTAATGAAAATTGGAAAGAATTTGGCACTTTAGATAAATTTGAAAGTTTAATAAATTATAATGACCAATAAATTTACTACCGATATTTTAATTTGTGCCAAAGAAAATTCGACCGGTTTATATAAAAAAAATATTAGACCACTTAAAGGGAAGCCCTTGATATATTGGACTTTTCTTCAAGCAAAAAGATTAAAAAATATAAGAAATGTTTACGTCTCAACTGACTCAGATTATATTATAAAATTAGCAAAAAAAAATAAAATTAGCGTACCATATAAAAGACCAAAATACTTATCCAAATCAAAAAGTAAAGAATGGGATGTTTGGAAATATCATGTAAAAAATCATTATAATAAAAAAAATTCATTGCCTGATGCGTTAGCAGTTTTGCCGGTAACTTGTCCAAATAGAAAAATTTTTGACTTAAATAAAATAATAAGCAAATTTTCTAATTCTACATACGATGCAATGTTAACAATTTCTGAAACAAAAATTTCTCCATACTTCAATATTGTAAAAAAAAAATCAAAGACTAATTCTGAAATAATTAAATTTTCAGATAAGATTTATTATAATAGACAAGATTTACCTAAAACATTTAAAATTGCACCATCAATATATATTATGAAAATTAACCACCTCATAAAAAAAAATCATTTCTTTAATGGTAAAATTGGTTCATACAAAATTGATTACTTAAGTAGCTTAGATATTGATGACGTCAATGATTTCAAAATTTTGGATCTTTTTTTTAATTATAAATGAAAAATATTTTATTGATACAAAGAAAAAAAATCAAATTTTATTTTATTAGAAACATTATTAGAGGAAGTAAAAAATTAAATACTTTAAAAGGTAGGTCTTTTACTACATCATTAATCGATCAGTTAAATAATAATTTAGTAATTAAAAAAACACATCTATTAAACAAATTATATTTTAATAAATTATCATCTAGTTCAGATATAATCATTACTCAATTCCTTTCTGAAACTTTATTAGGATTGATGTTTAAAAGAGTTTTATTTTTTTGCATTTCAAAAGAAATAGCTTTTATTTACCCTCTACCAAAAAATTGGATTATTATAATTGAACAGAATGGAATAAATTGTAATAAATTTTTATGTATAAATTTATATTTGATACTTAGTTTTATTTTTGGAATTATTGGATATATTAAATTACAATTTAATTTTATAATATTTATAAAATGCTCTATTAAAAATTATAGTTCTAAAAAATTTATTTATTTATTAAATCTTAATAATGAAAAACAATTTCCAAAAAATAACGAAAACTCTTACAATGTTTTTAATTGG
>CACOPD010000016.1 GCA_902628835.1 uncultured Alphaproteobacteria bacterium | reverse complement strand
TTCACAGACCTACCGCGACAGATAAATCTTTTGCCCCAGAAGGTTGTGATAGTTTTTATGTATTATGTCCAGTACCTAATTTACAAGGTAAGGTTGATTGGGATACTGAATCAGAAAATCTTAAAAATAAAATAGTTAAAGAATTATCACAAACAATTATGCCCGACTTAGAAAAGAATATTACTGATGTTTTTTGGATGAATCCTAAAGATTTTAAAAGTGATTACAATTCTATGCATGGAGCTGGTTTTTCTATAGCTCCCATTTTTACACAATCAGCATGGTTTAGATATCATAATAAAGATAAAAAAATTTCAAACCTATATTTTTCGGCTGCAGGTTCACATCCAGGAGCAGGAATACCAGGTGTTCTTTCCTCGGCTAAAGTTGTTGAAAATATAATTAAAGCTGAGTCAAAATAAAATGATTGATTTACAACTAAATTCATCGATCGACCTTAAAAGAGAGGGTAAAAGTTTTTACTGGGCAAGTTATTTTTTACCAAAAAATTCAAAAAAAAATGCAGGAATTCTCTATTCAATTTGTAGATATTTTGATGATATTGCGGATAAAAACAATGAGGATAAAACTAGTTACCTAAAAGACTCAATTAAAGAAATAAAAAATAATAAAAGAAATAAAGTAAATATTTTTTTAAAAAAAAATGAAATTAATAATTCAATTTTTATTGATCTTATCAAAGGTCTAATTCTGGATCAAAATAAAATTAGAATTAAAGACAAAGAAGAACTTATAAAATACTCTTATCATGTTGCTGGAACTGTTGGTTTAATGATGTCTAAAATCATAGGAGTAAGACATAAAAATGCAGCAAAATCTGCTATTGATTTAGGTATTGGTATGCAACTAACTAATATAGCGCGAGATGTTTATGAGGATTCAAAAATGAAAAGAATTTATTTACCTTCAAATTGGATACCTGATATATCATTAGATAACTTAAATGATCCTAATGATACAAGTCTAGAAAAAAACAAAAAAATATCAAATGCAATTCACAAGGTAATAAATTTATCAGAAAAGTTTTATCAAAATGGCTTTGCTGGTTTGAAATATATTCCTTTCTCAACTAGATTAGGAATATTTGTTGCTGCTAATGTCTATAGGGGGATTGGAGTCAAAATTAAATTTAAGAAAAAAAAATATGTTAGAGAAAGAGTATATTTAAACACATTTGAGAAACTCGTGATTACAATAAAATCAATTTTAATTTTTATTTTTATTCCATTAATAAATTATCAATATCAAAAAATTAGAAATAGTCTTCCAAATGAAAATTTATAAAGCTGCAATAATTGGTTTGGGTCCCAGTGGCTTAGCAGTAAACAAAATACTTTATGGAGATACTCCGAAAGAAATTATTGCGTTTGAAAATGATGATATAAATAACAGAGATAATTTTTTTGGATTTTGGTTAACTGATTGGATGAAGCCTTTTGAAAAAATTATTGAAAAAAAATGGCACAAATGGACTATTGGAGATAAAAATATAAACATAACACATAAAAGTGATGAAAATCCTTACTGTGTGATTAGTTTTAAAAAATGGAAAAACTTTTGTTTAGAAACTAAAAATAAATTAGTTGTAAAAAATAAACAAGTTGTTCAATATTTTCCTATAAAAAATTATTTTAAAATAATCACTAATGATAACAAAGAATATTACGCTGAAAATATATATGATTCAAGATCAACAAAAGAAAGAAAAGGTGAATTAATTCAACATTTTTTTGGAATTAATATTACAGTGGCAGATAATACTTTTGACGAAAAGAAACTAACTTTAATGGATTTTACAAATGAAAATAATATTTTACATTTCATATATGTTCTTCCATTTAACCACAACAAAGCCCTTGTTGAATCAACAGTTTTTTCAAAAGAAGTTTTTCAAATGTCTTGGTATAGAGAAAAGATAATTGATTACTTAAATCAAAAAAATATTAATGAATATAAAGAAGTGGGAGAAGAAAAAGGTGTTATACCTATGTTTTTTGCAGAAGAAAGAAAGTCACCTTATTCTAATATTTTTAATATTGGAATTAGAGGAGGAGCTTGCAAACCTTCTACAGGTTATGCATTTTCTTTTTTGATAAAACAAATTCAACTATTAAAGAATTCAAAAAAAAACTATGTAAATATTCATAATTTTTTGGAAAAAAAAATGGATCAAATATTTATTAATTTTTTAAAAAATAATAATGAAAACGGCCAGTCATTTATTAAGCTCGCATCTAATTTAAATGGAAATGAATTCCAAAGCTTTATGATGGGTGAGTCTAATTTTTTAACCAAGATAAAAATAATTAAAAGTATGCCTAAGCTACCATTTATAAAAGAACTATTTAAATAAGATGTTAGCAGATCTTACAATCTTGAATATTATTTCCTTTTTGTTAATTTTTTTCATAGGTCTTCCACACGGTTCGTTTGATGGAGCAGTTGCAACCTTAGTAGGTTTTAGGAATAAAATACAATTTTTACAATTTATCTTTCTCTACTTAGTTTTATTCTTTCTTGTTATTTTATTTTGGCTTTACTTTCCAATTATTTCTTTAACCGTTTTTATTTTAATGACTATCTCTCACTTTGGATTATGTGACTGGACAAATTTTAAAATTAATAATTATAAGTATTCCGTAAGCTTTACCTATGGAATGACTATTATATTTGGAATTATATATTTTAATGAAAATCAATCATTTTTGATATTTGAATATTTAACTAATGATAATGTTTATTTGATTAAAAAATATTTTTTCATCCCGTATATTTTAACTTTAGTATCTATAATATACTTTATTTATCTTTCTTATTTTGAAAAAAAATTACGAAAAGGAGTTGTAGAAATCATATTTCTTTTATTGATTTTTTATATATTTGATCCACTTTTAAGTTTTGCTATATATTTTTGTTTTTTTCATACTTACAAACATTTAAAACATTTGATTAAAAATATTTATTTAAATTTAAAGAACAAAAAATTTGTTATTTATTCAACACTAATTTTTACTGGAATATCTTGGGTAGGTGGTTTAGGTATTGTTTACTATTTGGTTCAAAATTTATCTTTATATGAGTCAATACTAAAAGTAATATTCATTGGACTTGCAGCACTAACTCTTCCTCATATGCTACTAGTTGATATTGTTTATAGAAGAAGATTTAAATAAATCGTTTCCTCAAATATTGACTTATAAATTCAAAATGGTAATTGTAAGTAATGCGGGCGTAGCTCAGGGGTAGAGCGCAACCTTGCCAAGGTTGAAGTCGAGGGTTCGAATCCCTTCGCCCGCTCCAGAAATCTCCCAGTTTTAAAATTCCAAATTTTCTGCGCGCCATGTACGCGCCAATCTTGAGTCAAATTATCTTATTTTTGAAACAATAAATGTTAATATGATTTAATGAAATTTATACTAACTATAATTATTCTTATTGTTTTTAAGTCAAACTCTTCATTTGCGGAATCAAAAAAAACTTATTGCAAATTCTCTTTTAAAGAAAGCGTTTACACAACTATATATTCGTGTAGCCCAAAAGATATTACCATTACAAAAAAAGAATATGATAAAATTTCAAGTCAAATAAGAAAAAAAATGAATGAAAGAAGAAATAAGTTTGAAAAACGAAGGGTTAGATTAACAAAACAAAGTGTGAGAGATAGATCCACTAGAAGTACAAGATCAATTTTAAATAATTCATATTTTGAAGAAAAAGTTAAAGAAAAAAAATGTTATGAAAGAGAAACAAAAAAAAGTATTGAAAAATGTATTAAAGGTGTAAGAAACTTAATTATTGCAAGACAAACTGCTTTTTCACAAAATCATCAAGGAGGGGCTGCTCCATCTTCTCAAAATAATCAAATCAACAATAATGGGCAAAGACAATCTTATCAAATATATGATCCGGTTAGAGAGAGAATACTTAATGGAATGGGTTGGACACAAATAAATCCAATTCGTGAAAGAACTTTAAATGGAATGGGTTTTACTCAAAGATCTTGTTCAACCACAAGTTCATTTTGCTAAATATATAATTTGCGCGCCAATTACGCGTCAGTTGGTTTACAAAAAATTAAATTATTATACTTAAAAGTGAAGAAAAGGCGCTTCTCCATGGTAACGGGCAACCTTGCCAAGGTTGAAGTCGAGGGTTCGAATCCCTTCGCCCGCTCCACATATTCTCCGGTTTTTGATTTATGCAGCAGATATGCAGGAGTTAGTAGTAATAAATATTTAAAATTTTATATTTTTGGTGATGGGCTTAAGCTAGCATTAAATGCAACACACCTTCTTTCTTCTTGATTTTCTCTTATTGGATAAACTGTGTGAAGAACATAACTTGGAAATAAAAATATAGAACCAATCTCAGGGATTAATGTTAAATGCCCTCTGTTTAGAAAAAAAGTTGGAGAATTTACAAAAGTTATTGAACCATCTTTTCCACTCTTTCTATCTTGAGGAAATTTTAAATACAAGACCCCAGAAACATCTCCATTGTGAGAGTGAACTGGGTTATACTCTGACTCATATTGCCTAACTACCCAGCAACTATCTAAATTAATTGATTTATGGCTTCTATAATTTGAGTTTACTAAAAAATTATTTATATGCGGACCAATTATATTTAATAATTCTTTTTCTAGAAATTCTTTTTCTAAATGTATTTCTTCTTTTACTTTCCCAACCAAAGAACTACTTGCATCAAGTTTTTTTTTCTTATCTTCATCGGTTAGTAAATTATTTTCTAAATAACTATTAATTTTTTCTATATCTTTAATTTCAAGATTACTTTTATATATAGGTGGACCAAAAGGCTTTAAAATTTCCATATAATTCTTTTAAACTAATACCATAATAATATACATTTTATCTAGATTAATAAGCAAAGATTTTTAAACAGTAGCTACACAGAAGTTCATAAATAAAAAAGAGATTTTTTTTTAAAAAAATCTTAGACTATGTAATATTGGATTTCTATCGAATAACCTTGCCAATGTTGAAGTCGAGAGTTCGAATCTCTTCGCCTGCTTCAAATTTAAAGCGGTCAAAGGAATAGCTTCCAAATACACCCATATCTATTTTTTTAATTTAAAACCCTGACTTTCTAAAATTTTAACTATTCTTTGAACTTGTTCTTCTCTCGAGAGCTCAAGAAAGTTTCTATCTAACTTTTTAAAAAAGATATTTTTAAGCCCTTCTTTCTGCTCTCTTTTTTTTATTAAATCCTTAACAGAATTAGCTAAATAATATTTAAAATTGAACATTTAGTCTCCTTTAGCGTTTTATTTTTTGTCCCAGCAATTAGAGTATCTAAATCAGGACAATTATTTTATATAATAAATTTATAAATGTTTAAACTATTTATTTAAAAAAATGTTATGTATTCATTTATAAAATAACAAAACTCAGCATTAGTAAAAATTTATGATCAAAATTAGAGATTATTATATTCCTGATACAGACCATCATTTTATTGAGTACTTAAAAAATAATGAACATTATCAAGAAGCACAAAGAAATAGAGCGATTTCATTTGTAGAGGATTGGGGTTTTGCAATCGATATAGGTGCAAACATTGGCTTATGGTCAAAAGATTTATCAAAATATTTTGATAAATTAGTTTGTTTTGAACCAAATTCTTTTTGTCAAAACTTCCTAAATAAAAATATTAATATGCATAAATCAAAAATATACCCATTTGCATTGGGGGAAAAAGATGAAACAAAAGATCTTTTCGTTCACTCTTCAAATTCAGGCGCTTCGTCGCTTATTAATAGAACAAAACTTGGATTCAAAGAGGATAATAGTCCCATATTTGGTGAATTTCCAAAAGATACTCCAAAAATTAATACTGTTATAAAAAAACTTGATAGCTTTGAGTTTGAAAATATTAATTTTATTAAAATTGATGTACAGGGCTTTGAATTCAATGTGCTTAAAGGCGCATACCATACTCTTAAAAATAATAAACCAGTATTATGTATAGAAGAAGATGACCCCGAAAATTCTTTAGCACTACCATTCTTAAGAGAATTAAATTATGAGCTTGTTGATGTAGTAGTAAAAGAACATATTTTTAAAAAAAAATAATAATAATTAATTTTTGTAATAAAAAAAAATCAAAATTAAAATTTTATTTTTTAAAAGTGTTTAGATATTATCTTTTTTATTTTATCATTAAAAGTTTTATTAAATAAAGAAATTGAACAATTCTTAATCACTCTATCCCTATTTTTTTTTATAAACTCATTTTTTTGACAAATTTTTAAAAGATTTTCTAAGTCTACAAAAGTATTAAAGTCGTATAATATGTGTTCAAATTGGTGATGGGTTTCAGCTGGATACATCCACTTTTGCATTATTGTTAACCCACCACAAGCTCCTATTTCTTGTGCAAGCATACCCTGACTTTCTCTATGAGTTGGAAAAAAAAAATGACATTTTCTGTAAAATTTAGTGATTTCTTCAAACTCTATATATTTATAATATTTTTTTTTATCTGCGGGAATTGTAATAGTTTCAGGATTTCTTTCAATGCCCTTAGAAGAATGAAAATATATATCAATTTCATTTCTATATCTTTTTAAATTTTCAAAAACATATAAAATTGATTTAATAGAAATCTCCCTTTCTTCTTCTGTTTGACTTCCACACCCATAATGATCGACAAAAACAGATATTTTTTCGGTCTGTTCAGGATATAAATAATCTTCATCAATAAATTTTGGCAAATATATGTAATGATCATAAACAGGATTTTTAGTAGGTATGAAATAAAAATAATAATCTTCAATAGTTCTTTGACCATCTATACCATCATCACCAATTTCAATTATAATTTTAGCTTTTTTTCTTAAACGATCAGTATCTAATTTTATTTTAGATATACTTCTTATTCCAACAAGTATAAGAATATCGTAATTTTTTTTAGGATAATTTTCTATTATTTCACACTTAATATGTTTATTTACACTTAATGCGTTGAACATTGCATTTCTAACACGAACTGTCCAAGGCGTTTGAATAAACTCTGTTAAGGCAATACTGAACATTTTTTTAAAATAATTATATTTACTTAATAATAAATTAAGTATTTATTTGTAAAAGCTAATTTTTTATTGGTTTGTAATCCTTAATAATTTTATTGGAAGAATAACAGCTGTAGTAGATTTTTCCAGTAAATTATATTTTTCAGCAATCTCATTTTCCAGTGGATATATGACACAATGTGTGTTTCTTGAAATTAGATTGCTATTTATCAAGCTAAACAGGTTTACCACACCCTTTTCATTACCTTCAAAATCATCAATTAAAAATAAAGTATCTTCACTAATTTTATTTTTAAGAATTAAACAATCATCATTTTCTAATCTACCATCTAAATGAATAAAATCTATAATAATATTTTCTTCAAGTTGCTTAATCATTTCTGTGCTAGTTGTTTTATGAAATTGTTTTATTTTAGTTTTTGTTAACTTTGGAAACTTTATTTCATTAGAATGATCACAACAATAAATTTCACATTTATTTTCTGAAAAATAATTATCAGCTGCATAAGCCATGCTGAAAGTTGATTTACCAATGAATGATCCAATTTCTATAATTTTTTTCGGTTTAAAAAAAAGGGTAGTCGAATAAATAAGCCACGCAGTAGTTGAAGAAATAGACCCAGTATTATAAGAACTTTGGCTTCTTAAATCATTAAGTGAATCTATATTATTAAAAAAATCTTTTTGCTTACATTGCATTTTTAAAAATGAATTATCTAAAATTTTTTTCCAAAATATGAAGCTTAAATCATATGAATTAATATTTATTGTTTTCATCTAAGTTATTAAATTATAACATATATTAATTTGAATTTAATTTTTTTTAATATAATATTTGTTTATGTCAATTCAGACAAAAAAAAAATCTAAAACCTTTAGTTTTAAGACAGAAGAATTATATCAATCTCAGCAATTTTATATAAATTACCTTTTTGATCTTTATGGGTCAGATAAAGGTACTTTAAATGATGAAACTAAGAAACCATACCCATGGTTTGCCCACACATATGGTGGTTACTATTCAAAATTATTTGATCATTGTAGAGCAAACATAAAACTAGTTTTTGAATGTGGAATTGGAACAAATAATCCAGATCTTGCCTCTTCTATGAATGCAAATGGAAAACCAGGTGCTAGTCTTAAAGCATGGAGAGATTATTTTAAAAATGCCCTTATATTTGGGGCAGATATTGATAAAAATATTTTATTTCAAGAAGATAGAATTATGACATTTTACTTAGATCAAACAAATAAAAACTCTATTTTAAATATGTGGTCCAATATTAAGAAAAATAATTTTGATCTAATCATTGATGATGGGTTGCATACATATAATGCCGCTATAAGTTTATTTGAAAATTCAATAGAATATCTTAGAGACACAGGTATATATATAATTGAAGATGCTCAAGATAATGAATTGGTCGGTTTCAAAAATTACTTCGATGATAAATTATCTTCTTACAACTATAATATTATTAATTTAAAAAAAGCCAGTAACAGAAAATCAAATAATAATTTGATTGAAATTAGAAAAATTTTTAAAAAATAATTTTTATGATTTCAATTCTTATTCAATCAAGTCCCATTATAGTTAAGAAATAATTAGTGAATAGTGTAAAAAAAATAAATTTTGTTTTTTTTTATATTAAAAAAAATCAAAGAAATACTAATACTGAAAATATTTTGCATACCCAAGGTGAAGAAGATATTTATTATTTTATTTCTTCAATTAAAAAAAATCACCCAAACGCAAATATAGTACAGTGTAGTGATTTTAACACACCACAAGTCGATGGAACAAATATGATTTTGCGAGAAGATATAGATCAAAGTAAGATAATGGAAGGAAGAATTTATTTATATTCAAAATTAAATTTTAATGCAATGTCTGTCTTTTTAGATACAGACATGTTGTTAGTCCGAAAGATACCTTTTGAATTACTTATTGAAAAAGCTAATGTTTTTTTGTTGAAAAGATCATTTGATTTAGAGGGTAAATTACCAATAAAATTTAGAGGCCAATACTTTAATGAGCACGCAAATGGAACTCTAGGAAAAATATATCCATATATTGGTTGTTTTGTTATAGTTGATAAAAAAAAGTTCTGGAAAGATTGTTATAATATTTACAAAAAATATGACAATAATTATAAGTTTTGGTTTGGAGATCAAAAAGTACTAAATGAAATTGTAAATAATAGAACTTATAAATTTGCTTTTTTAAATGAAACCGACTTTGCATGTCCACCACGCTATACAATAGAAAAAAAACCACCATATTTAATTCATTTCAAAGGAAAAAATTATAAAAGTTTAATAAAAAAATATTACAACCATATGTATGGAAATAAATAAAAAGTATACTAAAGATATTGGTAATTAATTATTAAAATATATATGCTGATCAATTTCAGGATATTTTATTTTAAAATTTTGAAAAATTTTATTCCATTCGTTTTGAGTTTTTAAACAAATATGTATATTGGTACCATCATCAAAATATTTTGAAGCCGGAATCGTTGCTATAACAAAAAAAACAAATTTATTTGAAATCTTAAATAATTTATCAATAAAATTTTCTACATCACTTTCTGGAATATGCTCAATTACGTCAGTACAAATTACACCATCATATTTTTTTTTCGGATAATTAGAGAATTCTTTAACACCAGGATCATAAAGATATATATTTTGTATCTCCCAATAATCTGATAGATTTTTAAATTCTTCATGTTCAATTTTTAATCTATTATTGTATAAAAATGCTTTTCCGCATCCAAAATCTATTAGCGAATTTGAATTACTTTTTTCAATTATTTCTTTAATTTTTACTATCCATTTTGTTAAAGAATAACCGAGAAAAGTGTCAGATCCGGACATGTTCTTGATCCCATTTTTATGAAATAGTTTATATTTTTCAATAATCTTATAATAATAATCAGAATATTTATCCATTTATATATACTTTAATATATTAATTTAATTATAAATATAAATGTAATTAATTAATATTAAAAAACAAAATATTATGACATTTAATCCTGTTGCTGCAATCAATGTTCTTGAATGTAGAAATTTAATTTCAAACAATAAAGCAGAAGCAATAGATTTAGGCTCTCAAACTGCATCCATTAATAGTACCTTTGTGTCAAATTTAATAAATCAAAATAAATCAATAAAAAAATTACAGAAGAAAAATTTAGAAATTTTATCCAAAAGAGAAAAATTTAATACTAAAGATTATTTTATGTCTATTGGTTTTAAAGATTATAAATCAATTGATATAAATGGTGCATATGAAAGTTTTCAATTTGACTTAAACAAGAATATTTTGAAAATATATAACTTTAATAAAAAATATGATCTCGTAATAAACAATGGCACAGGGGAGCACGTATTTAACCAATATGCTTTATTTTTAAATTTCCATAATTTAACAAAAGTTAATGGTATTATGTTAAACATTCTTCCATTTATAGACTGGATTAATCATGGTTTTTATAACTTTAACCCAATATTTTTTGCTGATTTAGCGGCTTCTAACAACTATGAAATACTAAAAATATCACTTGCGAATAGAGATGGTTCTGAGTTGAAATTAGATAGTAATAATTTCTCAATATTATTTGAACAAATAAAACCTCATAGAAATGACTCTAAATTTAATAAAATGATTGAAATTGCCAAAGATAAAATAGGAAAAAATATACTTCTTGTTGTTGTATCAAGAAAACTTTCTGAAGAAAGTTTCAAGATACCACTCCAAGGAAAATATTTGACTGATATTAAAAATTTTGAAACAGATTACAACTCACAAAATAAAGGAAGTGCTAATGCTGAAAACCAAATTGCAGATAATGATAAAAGAAAATAAATCTCTTATTTTTCTAAAAAATTTCTATAATTAAATAATTCAAAGTTAAATTCTCCAATTATATTTATGTATTTCCTATAAAAGTTAGTTTTGCTCCTTTTTGTGACACCATGAATCGAATAAGGTGAATTCAAAAACATCACTAATCTATTTTGCTTATATTCTATCTCTTCAATTAAACTTACTTTTTCTTCCCTAACTCTAGATTTTCCATAAAAACTTGGTTTGTCTTTAAAATTATATGTTGTTAAATTACCACCCTCTGAGTTGTCACCTTTATCTTTCATGTATAAAAGGGCAGCATAAAACTCTACCGGGTTGTCTAAATGAGGTTCAATTACCTTAGTTTGCCCACTTGTTGGAGTATTGATTACAAATTGACAATCAAGATTAAAATGATTCTGACCTGAAAACCTAACACCAATATTATCCTTATTAAATAATCTTTCTTTTTCTACTTTATAAATTTTTTTAATAGAGTCTCCAAAAATTTCATAAAATTCTTCTAGAAATTTATAACTAGTATGGAATTTAATAAACTCTTTCCAATCATGGCTTATGTCATTATCTTTGAGAGAATTATTGGCATTATATCTATATGCAAAATTTTCTTTATATTCACTATTACCAATGATTTTTTCATACTTTGGAAAATTATTACTCAATTTATTATAAAGATCATTAGGCAAAGCATCATCAATGATTAAATACGGAAATTTTTCAAATCTAAATTTTATATTTTCTCTATTTTGTAGAACACTATACATATTATTATTTATCCTATTTTAAATAACAGAAATGATTTAATTTATAAAGATAGTAATTAAGGTATAATAAAAATAAATGGAAAAACCAATTGTAATTTATACTGACCACATAATGAATAAAACTCTATGCTACAATTTTGCAAAAGGATCTAATTCTCTTCTATGTCATGTCAATAAATTTAGAGAATATAACAAAACTATAGCCACGTATGGAGTTTTAAGAGGAACTCTTGAAGTTATTAATAAAGTTAAAAATTATTATTACATGGATCATGGTTATTTCAATCAGTCAAAAAGATCATTTGAAAAAAATATTACAAAAGTTGAAAATTTAGATGGTTATTTTAGAATAGTTTATAACAACTTTATACATGATGGCAAAGGAACATATCCAAGTGATAGATTTAAAAAACTAAACCTAGAAATATTTGATCAAAAAAAAACTGGGAATCATATTATTATTTCCGAACCGTCAGAAGCTATGAAAAGAATGTATAATGTTCCTCAGTGGACTGAAGATACAAAAAAATTAGTAAAAAAATACACAGACAGAAAACTAATTGTACACAATAAATTTTCTAAAGAACCACTAAGTTCATTATTCAAAAACGCTTGGGCATTTGTTAGTTTACAATCTACAGCAGGGTTTATGGCAATGGCAAATGGTATCCCTGCTTATTTTACAGAGAAAACATTAAGTCATATTGGAAAAATTCAAAATATTGAATATCCTATTATAAATTATAATATTTTTAATAATTTAGCTTATGGTCAATGGACACTTAAAGAAATAGAAACTGGAGAAGCATGGGAAAATATATCAAAAAATATAAATTAATTTGATTACATCTGAATTGTAATATTGAAACTAATAACTATTCTTTCTTCATTAGATAAGTTTTCGTTAACTGAATGATCAACATAACTTGGGAATAATATCAAAGCCCCTTCCTTTGGAGTAATTCCATTAACTTGAGCATTAAGTAAATTAGAACTTACTGCTGTTGGATAATAAAAAACTGGAGCTGGTCTTGGATCATAAAACACAATATCACCACAACCTTTAGGTGCACGTACATAATAGGCACCACTGATTGTACTGTTTCCATGTTGATGTCTTGAGTTTGTTGAACCACCAGTATTTACTATTGCCCACATATTACTAATTTTAACAGATTGTTTCTCTTTGTCCCAATTCATATCTGTAATTACTTTTTCAATAAATGGGGAGATGGTTTCTATAAATTCTTTTGGTTCGTTCTTTTGAAGGTTAAAATCTTTTGAATGCCAACCCTTATTATTACTTTTCTTAATTCCACTTTGATCTGTTAATTGCATACTCTTAATGTAATTATACATTTTATCATTTAAAATCTTAAAACTATCTATTTTTAATGTCCAAACAGGTGTTGGAAAAAGAAGATTTGGTTTGTTCATATTTTAATATCTATATCAAATTATATTATCAGTAAACAAAACTAAAAAAAATTAATTTTGTTTTTGAAATTAGTCTTTTAAATTAAAATATTTTTTAATTATTTCTAGTGTTTTTGTTATCCTATGCTCATGTTTTTGAAAATTTTTTCTACCTGAAAAAATTTTAGGATATTTTTTTATTAATATTTTTAAATATTTAGGAATTTTATGTTTTTTTATCAATGTTTAAAAAGCCTATTTTTTATGAAATATAAAGACATTTTATTTCTTATAGCAAAAGACATAATCTTCTTATCATTTATTGAACCGTTTGGTTGAGCTAAAGCCCTACAACCATTTTTATTAAGTAAGCTTATGCTATCAGTAAAAGGAAAAAATCCATCTGAAGCACAAACAAAAGGTTTTTTCTTAAAATATTTATTCATATTTTTTAGAGCAAAGTTTAATGCATCTACCCTATTTGTTTGTCCGTGCCCTAGACCTAAAGTTTGTTTGTTTTTTGATAAAACTATAGCGTTTGAACTTAAATGCTTTACTACCTTTAACGAAAAAATTAAATCATCAACTGTATTTTTTGATCCAATTTTCTTTGAAACTAAACTTAAAAATTTTTTATTAATAGGTTCAATATCTATTGTTTGGTAAATTTCACCAAAAAGAGTTGATTTATATTCAATTTGTTTTTTTTTTATATTTGGATTTTTTAGTAAAATTAAGTTCTTCTTAGTCATTAATATTTCAAGAGCTTTTTTATCATATTCAGGCGCAATAATAATTTCATAAAAATTTCTAAATATTTTTTTTGCAAGAATAGAATTTACTTTTCTGTTTAAAAATACTACCCCCCCAAAGGCACTTTTTGGATTACTTTTATAAGATTTTAGAAAAGCATCTTCAATTTTTCTTGCTGAAGCAACACCACATGGATTTGTGTGTTTTAAAATTATTGAAGTAGGCTCATTAAACTCATCTAAACACTTCAATCCACTATCTAAATCAATTAAATTATTATAGCTTATTTTTTTCCCACTTATTTGAAAATTAAATATAGAATTTTTTGAAAAATTAATTAGGTAAGCTTTTTGATTTGGGTTTTCACCATATCTTAATTTAATTTTATTATCTTTATTTTTCATTTAACCATCTAGAAATAATCTTATCATATTGTGATGTTTGTTTAAAAACTTTTAAAGCCATTTTTTTTCTAAAAATAATATCAGTTGTTCCATTATTTTTTTTTAAATTATTTATAAGTTTTTTATAATCTGATACATTTATTAATGGAGTGACATATTTGAAGTTTTTAGCTGCAGCTCTTAGCAAACTTGACCCTCCAATATCTATCAATTCAACCATATTTACACTTTTCTTTTTTTTTAAATTTTCTTTAAATGGATATAAATTTACAACTACAATATCTATTTCAGGTATATTAAGTGATAAAAATTGCTGTTTATGCTTTTTATCATCTCTAACATAGAGCAATGAGCTATATATTATTGGATTAAGTGTTTTGACCCTACCTCCAAACATTTCTTTAAATTTAGTAAGTTTTGAAATATCTTGGCATTTAAATCCCAATTCACGTATCTTTTTTCCTGTAGATCCACTAGAAATAAAATTATAATTATACTTAACTAGATTGTAGCAAAGATATTTTAAATTTTTTTTTTCAAATACAGATATTAAAGCAAATTTTCTTTTTAAATTTTTTCTAACGACCATTTTTCCATAATCTTTTTGTCTGACAATACACCTTTAATTACAATTTGTTTAGTAGGTTTTGTAATGTTATTATCTACTAATATACTATCTTCTATTATCAACTCTGTTTCACTTTTAAATAACCAAATATTATTCAATTTTGTTTTTAAAATTATATTTTTTTTATTATTTGTAAAATTTAAGACCATTTCATCAACTAGATGAAATCTAATATGATAAATCAATCTATTATCAATATCTTTATAAGATATAAAACTATCTTCGCCTTTTATTCTACTTTGATTTCTATCTATAATTAATTTTCTTTTGATTATTTTATTAAACTTTCTCAAATAGCCATTATGTGATCCCTCAAATATCTCTTCTTTAGAACTAGTTTCCTTTCTAAAGACTACTGACTGAGGGAATTTAATATGTGGATTACCTTCCTTTATTTCACTAATATTAGTATTCTGTAAAATAATAGTTGAATGTGCAGCACTATATCTGAGATATTCAGGATTTTTACCAAAACTTTCTGAAGCACCACAATTTGAAATAATTTTTTCACCAAAACCACTCACTTCGATTGATAGAGTTCCTGCGCTTAAGTTAGAACTTATTATATCTGAATTAGGTTGTACTACATCAAAAAAAACTTTTTTACTTTTATCTGAGTAAAATGCAATTCCATTATTTACGTTTGAAAATAATCTTTTTTTGAAATAATTATCTTTGTTTAACGAATTGTAAATACTGTTTGTATAAACGTTATTTGAACCATTAAATAATGGTAAAGTTCCATCGATATGAAAATATTCATTTAATGTTGATGTCATTTTTAAAACTGTTTCATCAAAAATATTTGACTTGTTTGAGTTAAAAAAAAGTAAAATATTTTTGATTTCATTCAGATTATTTATGAACTTAGCATGCTCTAATAGATTGTAGCTTTTATGCATTCCTAATCTATCGATCTGGCTATCTACCACAAATTTTATGTAATTAATCTTTTTCTCATTGATTTTTTTTAAAATCGCACTTGATAATAAATAAGCAACAATATCGAAAGAAGTTATTTCCGATATTTTCTTCGAGTCAAAATCAAAAAGAATTCTTTGAATGTGAAAATAAATTATAAAATCTAATTTTTTCTTGTCATCTGCTCTTGATGAAGAATAAATATATTCATAATTGTATAAGAGGTTTATCAATCTTTTAGAGGGTAAATCTTCCAACCAAGGAAAACCTAATTTATTTTTATTTAATTTATGCCATCCAAATACAGCCTCTTTAGATAAATTTATTCCAATTTTACCACCAAGTTTATTTGAAAAATTTAAAAAATCGAAATTGTGAATAATTTTATTCTTATTGACATAAAAA
>CACOPD010000015.1 GCA_902628835.1 uncultured Alphaproteobacteria bacterium | reverse complement strand
AATTATAAATCATATTAGGAATAGTTATCATAAATTTATTTCTTATTAATTTTGAGTAATCATTTTGATTGCTAGTTAATTTAAAATCTGAAACCAAAAAGTTTTTATTTCTTTCTAAAAACATATTGATTTGATCTATTGTTTCAACTTTTAAAAAAGAGCATGTCATGTAAATTATAAATCCATTTGTATTTAACAAAATTGACGCTTTATTAAGCATTTTTTCTTGTATAGAAATTAGTTCACTAAAATTTGGTCCTTTAGTTTTAAAAAGAATTTCTGGATTTCTTCTAACTGTTCCTATAGCCGAACACGGTGCGTCAATTATAATTATATCATATTTTTTTTTGTTACTAAATTTAGTAAAATCTTCATTCAATACATCTGCACTTAGTCTAAGTCGTTTTAAATTATTTTTAAGTATTTTAATTCTAGTTTTGCTTTTATCATTTAATATAACATTTAGTTTTTTTGCTAAAATTTGAAAAGATTTCCCACCAGGAGCTGCACATGTATCTAAAATTTTCATTTTTTTATTTTCTGTTGTGAAATTATACAATGGAAGAAAGGAACTAAAATCTTGCACCCACCAATCACCCCTTATAAAAGATTTTTTATCTTGAATATTTTTTTTATCTATTAAAAAACCTGATATTTCTGATGTTTTAACTAAACTATCTTCAAATTTTTTCATTTTAATTTCATCCTTAAAGACAATATGAATATCTGGTTCTTTACAAAAATAATTTATAAATTGTTTTTTTTCATTACTTGATAAAAAACTCATTTTTTCCTGAAGCCAATGAGGTAAATCATTAAAATTAATTTTAATTTCCTTTAAGTTATATTTATCTTTAGATATTGTTTTTAGTGTAGCATTTATCAACCCTGGATATAAATTCAATTTTCTTGCTATCTCAACTGAACAGTTTATCACTGCATATTCCTTAAAATTTAAATAAACTATTTGAGTTATTGCACTAATTAATAAAATTTTTTCATGATCTCTTAATTTTTTTTTTACATATATATTAACTATTTTTAAACAGTATAAATGTAATCTCATTGCATTTAATGTTACATTATACAAAAAAGCTATATCTTCTTTTTTTTGCCTATCTATTTGTTTTTTTATGGAAGAACTATTTAATGTTTTGTTAAATTTAAATACTGATAATAATATATTATGTATTTCAAATCTAATTTTTAAACCTTTTGCCATCTTATTAAATAATTAATATTTATTTAAAATAATTATATAATAAATATTAAAAATAAAATATATGGAGTTATGCGAGGAAATCTTGAAACTATTGTTGGTGCAATGTTTGCAGGTAAAACAAGCGAATTACTAAAAAGAATTCTTTGGGCAAAACATCAAAATAAAAAAATCGTTGTAATTAAACCAAGTATAGACAATAGATATTCAAATGAAAAAATTATCACACACAATGATCTCAGTCATGAATGTTATGCTATGAATAATTGGGCAACAACTTTGGAAAAATTTGTATTCGAAAAAAAAATAGTTGATATGGTGTTCTTAGATGAAATTCAATTCATGGACACAAATGATACAATTAATAATGTAGAAACTATTCTAAATAAAGGTATAGATGTTGTATGCGCTGGACTTGATCAAGATTCAAGAGGCAAGCCATGGGAAACATCTTCTATGCTATTAGGCTTGTCTGATAAAATTGTAAAAATTTATGGTTTTTGTAATGTTTGTGGTCTCGAAGCTACTAAAACTTACAGAAAAACAGAAGGTGGTGAGAGAACCCAAGTAGGTGCAGCAAATATTTATGAGCCTAGATGTTTAAAGCATTGGGAGCCAAGATAGCGTTTATTTATTCTTTCTATTTTCAATTAAATTATCTACAACAGATGGATCTGCCAAAGTGGAGGTATCGCCTAAATTTTCAAAATCATTTGAAGCAATTTTCCTCAAAATTCTCCTCATAATTTTTCCTGATCTGGTTTTTGGTAAACCAGATGTAATATGAATATAATCAGGTGTAGCAATAGGGCCAATCTTATCTCTAATTGTTTTTTTCAAATACATCTCTAATTCCTCTGATGCATCAACTCCAACCTTAAGAGATACATAACAATATAAACCATTACCTTTTACGTCATGAGGATAACCTACTACTGCAGCTTCAGAAACATCTTTATGAGATACAAAAGCACTTTCTATTTCAGCTGTACCTAAGTTATGTCCAGAAACAATAATAACATCATCCACTCTACCTGTGATCCAATAGTAACCATCTTTATCTCTTTTACAGCCATCACCAGTAAAATATTTTCCATCAAATTGTGAAAAATATGTATCAATGAATCTTTTATGATCACCGTAAACAGTTCTCATTTGGCCGGGCCATGAACGTTTCATACACAACATTCCCTCGCATTCACCTTCCAATTCATTTCCATCTTTATCAACAATACATGGCTCAATCCCAAAAAAAGGTTTAGAGGCAGAACCAGGTTTTAATTTTATAGCACCTGTCTGAGGTGATATTAATATTCCCCCAGTTTCAGTTTGCCACCAAGTATCAACAATTGGACATTTTGAATTTCCTGGTATTTCAAAATACCATTTCCATGCTTCTGGGTTAATAGGTTCACCAACTGTCCCTAAAAGTTTTAATGATGATCTACTAGTTTTTGTAACGTGTTCATCACCTTCTCGCATAAGTGCTCTTATAGCAGTAGGTGCAGTATAAAATATGTTGACCTCATGCTTGTCGACTATTTGCCAAAATCGTGAAAAATCAGGATAATTTGGTACACCTTCAAACATTAATGTTGTAGCTCCATTAGCAAGTGGTCCATAAATAATGTAGCTATGACCCGTAATCCAACCAATATCAGCTGTACACCAATAAATTTCATTAGGTTTATAATTGAATATGTATTCATGAGTCATAGAAGCATAAACTAAATACCCGCCGCTTGTATGCATTACTCCTTTTGGTTTACCTGTGGAGCCTGAAGTATACAATATAAATAACGGATCCTCTGCGTTAAGAATTTCAGGCTCACAATAATCATCAACTTCATTAATAATATCATCATAAAAAATATCTCTATTTGTATTTAGCTCTAATTTTTTATGCGTTCTTTTAACGATTAAACATTTTTTAACTTCAGGACAAGCTTCTAGAGCTTGATCAACAGTCAATTTTAATGGAATCTTCTTACTCCCCCTCACACCTTCATCAGCAGTTATAATATACTTAGATCCACAATCTTGTATTCTTCCTGCTATTGATTCTGCCGAAAAGCCTCCAAAAATTATTGAATGAATCGCTCCAATTCTTGCACATGCTAACATTGTGTAAGCTAATTCAGGTATCATTGTTAAATATATTGTTACTATGTCACCTTTTTTAATTCCTATTTTTTTTAATACGTTAGCGGTCTTAGAAACGTTTAGTAACAGCTCTTTGTAAGTAATTTTTTTAGTATCTTCAGGGTCATCACCTTCCCAAATTATTGCAACTGTATTAGGATTTTTTTTGGCATGCCTATCTATACAGTTATATGATACATTAAGTTTTCCATCCTCATACCATTTTATATTTACATCTTTATTAGAATATTTTGTATTACTTATTTTTGTATATTTCTCATACCAATCAATTCTGTCAGCTTGTTCATTCCAAAATTTATCACCATCTTCTAGAGATTCATTATATAGTGAAATATATTTTTCAGAATTTACTTTACTTTCTTTAATCCATTCTTCTTTAATTTTCATAACATAATAAGAATATTTGTAAAAATGTAAAAATTCAACTTATTTATAATTAAATTTATCCATAACTTTTTTAAATTTACCCTCTATTTTTAGAGTTTGATCTCTGTTTAATTTACTTTTCCATTGATTTCTTTCTCCTGATTTAAAAAACTGCCTTCCAGTTTGTGCCTCTACAAAACCATCTTTTAATTCTATCTCCTTTAATCTTTGAAAGTTTGTTGTTTTCAAAATATTTACAACTTTATTATCTAAATTTTGAAATTTAAAACCAAATCTATCTTTAAAAAAATTTACTATGACATTTATTGTTTCTTCCTTTTTATAAACAAGATCTTCAAACTTAAGTATTAACAGAGGACAATCCCAATTATTTGATGTCCATGAGATCACATGTTTATCCCATCTTGATAGAAATGATTGGGGTACATTTTCACCATCAAAAAGTTTATTTTCTCCTTTAATCCATAACAGTGATTGCAAATCATTAATCATGAATTCTATACTTTGATCATATGTTCTTCCTGTGTGATTAGCCCACGAAACGCAGACATCTCTTGGATCTCTAATTATGTAAATTATACCTCTCGTATTTTGTTCAGATGTAAACAAATTATTATTAATACTAAAGTTACCAGAATGAGTTTTAAAAAATTTGAAATCTTCTTGATAGCCTAAATTCTCCTTTTCCTGTATCTTAAGCAAATATTTATAAAAAATATTTATATTTTTTAATTTACTTAAATCATTACCTATGAATTTTTTTATTTTAGATATGTAATATGTATTTTCAAACTGAATAATACTTTCAAGTAGTTTGAAATCAAAAACTCCATTTTCAGTGAAAAAAATGGAGGACAGTATTGCTCTCAGAAGAGTATTCCCACTTTTAGGATAAGATGCTAACCAGAAAATATGTTTGGTCATATTATTTGTTATACGAAATTGATGATAATTTGATTATTTCCTCCCACTCTATTTTTTTGATGGGCATTACTGAGAGCCTACTTTGTTTAACAAGTGCAATATCTTTTAATTTATTATTTCCCTTTATTTGATCAAGAGAGACGGGATTTCTGAGTTTTTTTGTTGCTTTAACATCAACTACAACAAAACGTTTAGTTTCATCAGTAGGATCTGGATAATGTTCTTTTACTACTTTCACTATTCCAACAATACTTTTCTGCTTAACTGAGTGATAGAAAAAGCATAAATCATTTTTTTTCATTTCTTTTAAATTGTTTCTTGCCTGATAATTTCTGACTCCTTCCCACATAGATGCACCCTCTTTAACTTGATTATCCCAAGACCAAGCTTCAGGTTCAGATTTTAACAACCAGTATTTCATTATTTCATTTCTTTATTTAAAATTATGTAAGAAGATATTTTATAATATACTTCTTACACTTAATCTAGGTTTTGCTTTAAAAAACAAATTATTCCTTTCATTATTATAATTTTTCATACAAGACCAAGCAATCATAGCTGCATTATCAATCATCATTTCCTTTAAAGGATAGTATATTTCAATATTTCTATAAGTAAAAAAACTCTCAATTTTTTTTTTAATATATTTATTATTTGAGACACCACCTACAACTGAAATAGATTTAATATTTTTTTTATTAAATTTTAGTCTTTCAACTCCCCTTTCCAGTTTTTCTATTAGTAGTTCTGTAATATTTTTTTGAAATGACGCAGATAAATCTTTTATAAATTTATTATCAATTTTATTTTTTTTTGTTAAAAGATTTATATGTGTTTTAATTCCAGAGAATGAAAAATTAAAATTCTTTTCTTTAACTAATGGTTTTGGCAAAATAAACCTATTTTCATCTCCATCTATTGCCTCTTTTTCAATTTCGGCACCACCTGGATATGATAGTCCCATTAACTTTGCTGTTTTATCAAAAGCCTCTCCAATTGCATCATCAACACTCTGCCCTAATAGTTCAATATTTTTTCCATCTTTCATAAAGTATACTTGAGTGTGACCCCCAGTTAAAAGCAGGATCAGACTTGGAAATTTAATATCATTATTAAAACTTGTAGATAGTATATGACCTTCAAGATGATTGATTGGAACGAATGGTTTTTGAAAAGAAATTGCTAAAGATTTTGTAAAAGTTGATCCAACCAACAGACTTCCTATAAGTCCAGGACCACACGTAGCAGCAAATACATCTATCTTATTTGGGTCTATTTTTTTTTTGCTAAACAGATAATCTGTCATAATTTGAATTTTTTCCAAATGTGATCTAGCTGCTAGTTCTGGAACAACACCACCGTGTTTTTTATGAATTTCTTGGGAAAAAGTAATATGTTCAATGATGCTCTTATTTTCCATCAAGCATATTGATGTTTCGTCGCACGAAGTTTCTGTAGCAAATACAAGCATATTTTATTTAGGTACAATATTTTACACTGTTAAACAACAATCTAATAATGCTAAAAAAAGACAATGAAAAAAATATTTGAACGTTTTTATATTTTCTCCAAATTATCTTTAAGTCTTATTCTATTATTATGTATTTTTTTCTTAATTTATATACTTTACATTAATTATCAAAATGAAGATGAGGTTGCCAAAAACCAAATTAAATTAGAAAATGAACTTAGAAAAAATATTAATGAAAATACTGAACTTATAAAAAATATTTCTATAGAAATAACTGAAACGAAAACAGCTTTGATAAGTATAGAGAAAAACATCAAGGAAAAATTGAATAATCACTCTAATATTGATTTGTCAGTAATTAATGAAAGTATAGATATTTTGAGTAGAAATTTTAATACTTTAAACTCAGAAATTTCTTCAATTAAAAATCAAAGTTTTGAAAATCAATTAAAAAACAATCCAGAATTAATCAATCAATCAATAAATGAAATTGTTGAACTAATAAAAATTAAATATGAAAATAATATGATCTTTGATAAAGAATTAATTTATCTTGGAAAAATATCAGGAAATAATAATAACGATACTGTTTTAGAAAAATTGTCAATTTTAAAAAATAACAAATATAAAGGGCACACATTTTTAGAAAATCAGTTTAAGGCTGAAGTAGATTTATATTTAAAAAACATGATGAATGAAAATAATAACTTTATCAACAAAGTTTTGTTACCATATATAAGCCTTTCACCTAGCTCAGAGAACACAATCATTGATGATAAAGTTTTATTACTAGAAGAAATCAATTTTTATATAAAAAATAGAAAAATAGAAAAAGCATACGTTAGTTTAAGTAAGATTGAAAGATATGAAGTTTATTTTCAAATATCCTCAAATGAAATGAAAAATTATAATAGCTTTATAAAAGAAATATCAAGAATTAAGTAATGTATAAGCTTTCTATATTTATAATTCAGTTATTATTTTTAATAATAGTTCTGACATTTATTTTTACTAATCCATTTATAATATCTTTGGACATTGGAAATTTAAAGTATTCTTTTTCTTCAAATATATTTTTTGTAATTTCCATCTCTTTAGGCTTTATATTATATTTGGTATTTTATTTATTTTATCGAGTAAGGTTATCATTCGGTAAATATTTACTAAAAAACAAATACAAAAAAATTGAAAAAGGATATTTGCATTTTGTTGATGCAATGATTGCTGTTGCAAACAAAGACAATAAAACTGCAATAAAATCACATAGAAAAATGACTGCTTATTTAAAAGACGACCCTTCTTTATCCCTATTGTTAAAATCTGAAGTTTTAAAGATAGAAAAAAAATATCCAGAGTTAAATAATGTTTATGAAAATATGATTAAATCAAAAAAAACAGAAGCACTTGGGTATAGAGGATTAATGGAACAAAATTTAAAAAATCATGACTACCATCATGCTTTCTTATATGGAGAAAAATTGTTTTCTCTAAATCCAAATATTGAAAAACTATATGAAACATTAATTTTTATTGCTGCTAAAACAAAAAATTGGAATCAACTAATTTCACTTTCAGATAAAGCTTTCTCTAATAAAATTATTAATAAGAGTGATCTTAATGAAAATAAATCAATTGGATACTATGAAATTGCAAAAATTAAATTTGATAGTGCTCCAAAAGATGCATTAAAAAACATTCTAAAAGCAATTGAACTTAAGAAAAATTTTCCTCCATACGTAAAACTACATTTAGAAATCTTTGCTAATCTAAATGATAAACGAGGTTTGATTAAACTAATCAAGAAGTATTGGAATCTAAATCCCAATTCATTACTTAGATCTATTATAACAAAAATATTAATTCAGAATGATTTGAGTGAAACGAAATATATTGATGATTTAGTTAAGAATAATAAAAACTCAGAAGAATCAAAGAAACTTTTAGTTTATTTTGCAATAAAAAATTTAAACTGGGATATAGCTAGAGAAAATATCTTAGGTATGATTGGAGCTAATCCATCAAAAGAAATCTGTTATTTCATGTCTGATATAGAACTTGGAGAAAATAATGATAAACAAAAAAGTGATGCCTGGATAATGAGAGCTGAAAACGCTAGTTCTGAAGATATGTGGATTTGTAGAATTACAAATCAAACTCAAGATGAGTGGAGCACTTTATCTAATTCAGGAAATTATAATTCTCTTGTTTGGACATCCCATAAAATGTTAAGACAAAATAATTAATATGAAACTACATTTCTTTATAGGATATGACTCAAAAGAGGACATAGCTTACAGAGTTTGCAAACACTCACTTTTAAAACGCTCAAGTACTGATGTAAAAGTTGTTTCCTTAAAATTAGATGAACTTATTGCTAAAAACCTATATACTAGAAATATTGATCCACTAGCTTCCACACAATTTACTTATTCTAGATTTTTAATTCCTAAACTTATGAATTATCAAGGATGGGCAGTTTTTTGTGATTGTGATTTTATCTTTTTAGAAGATGTTTCAAATCTATTTAACAATCTTGATGAATCTAAAGCCGTGTATTGTGTTCAGCATGACTACACACCCAAAGAAAAACATAAGATGGATGGACAAAAACAAACTATATATCCAAGAAAAAATTGGTCTAGTTTTATCTTGTACAATTGCTCTCATCCAAGCACAAAGAATCTTACAGTTGAAAATGTAAATAACGAAACTGGAGCGTATCTTCATCAATTTAAATGGTGTAAAGATGATGAAATTGGCTCACTAGATGAAAGATGGAATTGGTTAGAGGGTTGGACCTCAGGTCACAATAATCAAAAACCTTATGCAGTTCATTATACACGCGGTGGTCCTTGGTTTTCTGAATGGCAAGATGTTGAATTTGCAAAAGAATGGCTATTAGAAAGAGATGAATATCTTTCTAAAAAATTTAAATTAAACTCTTAAAAAGTTATTTAAAAAATCAGAATTTTTAAAAAAATCTTTTTTATCAATTAGCTTAACAGAATCATACCAAGGAGTAGTGTCTGCTTTTTGGTTCCAATAATGAAAAACAGCAAAATTTTCTGGCTTAATTAAAACTGTTTTTACACCTAATGCTCCAGCAAGATGAGCAGTGCTGTTACTTATAGTTACGAAAACATCAAGTGACTTTAATAACGAAGCAATACCATCAAAATCATTAAATAAATCCAGTCCTCTTATATTTACTAGTTTATTTTTGTTTGAAATATTAAAACTATTAATTTCATTTTTAACATCTCCATATTGTAGATTAAAGATATCACAGTCAGTAATACTAAAAATATTATTAAAATCTTTAAGGTTTAGAGATTTGTCTCTAGCAAATTGGTTATTAAAACTTTTCCATGATAATCCAATTTTGTATTTTTTTTTATAGATTGACAACTTAGTTTGCATTTCTTTAAAATTTTTATTGTCTACTTTTAAAAAAGAATTATTTTTAAAATCTTTAATATTCTTACGATAATATCTCCCTAGGCTTCCTGCATAAATCACATTATCAATTTTTTTAAATTTCTGGTCATCACTTGTAATAGTTCCGATGCTAACAAACTTTTCACTATATTCTGGAAACGATCTTTTGTAGAGATTTAATAGACGATTATCACACTCTATAACCGTATTATGAATATCATTTAAAAAATCTTTATAGATTGAACTATAAAGTATTTCGTCACCAACGCCCTGTTCGCGAACAACTAGGAAACTACCTCTTTTATCATTCAAAGTAATTGATCTATATAATTTCTTATTTAATTTTTTAATGTAATTATTTTTTTCTCTAAAATCTTCTAAATCTAATCTTCCATCAAAGTATTTCCAACCATTCTCAAAATCATGATCCTTTAGATATATGAAAGAAATAGTTTTTTGAATATCACCATCATTTTTTTTCATTTCTAAAGCTTTAAAGCTATTTTCTAAAGCTTCTTTATGATTGTTTATATCAAAATAAATTTTTGCTAAATTGTTGTATACATAAGCATTATTTGGATTTACTGAAAGAGCCTGTTTGTAGTAATCGATAGCTTTATCATAAGATGACTCCTCTCTATAGAAACCTGCAATATTATTTAATAAATAAAAAGATAACTTGTTAATCTCTAGAGCTTTTAGATAATATTCTTCTGCTTTTACCCTTTCACGTTTTTCATGATATGTCCTGGCTAAAGAATTTAATGCAGAAAGATTCTTTGGCTCTATTTGCAATATATTTACGAAAATTTTAATTGCCTCATCATATTTCTTTTCATGAAATAAGCACTGACCAATTACACTCAAAAATCCTAAGTCTTTATTATTTTTTTTTAGATAATAAATACAAATTTTTTTTGATTCTTCAATTCTATTCAATTTATAAAGAACAAAAGCTTTGTCTTTATTTACATTTTCAATTGTTTTTATTTTTAAAATATTTTCTATTGTATTAAGTGCTTCATAATAATTTGCTTCTATAATATCCATATTATAGAGATTAATCATTGCTTTCAGATTTTTTTCGACTTTAATTAAATAGTTATAATTTATCCTAGCCTCCTCATTAAGATTCAGATTTTGTTGAATAACTGCAAGGTTATAACGAATTAAATTATTATCTTTATTTTTTTTAAAAATTTTTTGAAGTTCTTTATAACTTTTAAACTTATCACCTGTTTCAAATTTTTTTAAAATACTATTAATTTGAGAAATTAAATCCATTATTCTTTTCTAAAATTTTGTTTACTTTTTTTATAGTTTTACTTGTTGAATTTTCTATTCCTAAAACCTTTATATTTTTATACCATATTGAAGACTCACTATCAGTATTCCAATAGTAATAGGTGGATGATTTTTTTGGACATATCAATATTGTGGGGATCCCAAGAGCTCCTGCAAAGTGGGCTGTTGAATTACTAACAGTTATAAAAAGATCTAAATTTTTCAGTAAACCCATACATGCTTCAATATCATTGAATAAATCTAAATCATTAAATATCTTTAGATACTTATTTTGACTTGATAAATATTCTCTATCACTTTCAATATTTCCATATTGTAAGTTTACAATGAGTCTATCACTGGTAAACAATGGTTCAAAATCTTTAATAGATAATGATTTTAAACTTCCATAAATATTTATTACACTTTTCCATGAAATACCTACTTTGAGTTTTTCTTTGTAATCAGAAAGTTTTTCTTTGTATTTACCAATAACGTCATTTCTAGCTAATAAATAATTATTATTAGTAAAATCACTTGTTTTTTTTCTAAAAAATTTGATCATACTTCCGGCATATATTACTTTATCAAATTCAGATATCTTCGAATTTTTTGAATAATACCCATCTTCAACAAAAACATCATTTTGAAACGATCTATTAAAAACTGATACTAGTCTTTTATCAGCTTCAATCTTAATATTTTCAAAATAATCAATTATATCTTGATATACAGAGCTGAATAAAATTTCTTCGCCAATTCCTTGTTCCCTTAAAATTAGACATTTGTCTTTTGGATTTATTTTTAAATTCTCAAATAAGTTATTCTTCACCAATTCAAAATTAGTTAATTTATCTTTATTTTTTTCTATCAATAATCTTGAGTCAAACAAGTCCCATGATCTGGTAAAATTATTTAATTTCAACTGCAAGGCACAAAAGGCATATTTTAATTTATAATCATATGGATTAATTTTAATTGCTTTATTATAGTAAATTGTAGCTTCTCTTTCTTTATTTTCTCTGCAATAACATATTGCTATATTAGATAAAACTTCTTGATTGTTTGGAGACAAATCTAATGCTTTATTGTAAATTTTTATAGCTTCTAAAATATTATCTTGAAGACTTAAAACATTACCCAAATTTATAAGAGTTTTAGTATTGCTAGAATCAATTTTATGAGCATCTTTAAATACTTTGTGTGCTTCATTTAATTTTTCTAACTCAAGTAAGCAAACACCTAAATTATTATAACTATCGATATATTTATTATTTATCTCAATGGCCTGCTCAAAATAATTTTTTGCTCCATACAAAATACTATTTTTTAAATATATTAAACCTTTAATATTATAGGCAAAGAAATCATCATCTTTTAATTTTGAAATTTTATCTATAAATTTTTTTGCATCAACAAAATTATTTTTCATAAAATAAATATAAGCTTTATCGCGCAGTGATTCATAATGCTCCTTATCTATTCTAAGAATCAAATTAATATTTTCTAATGCTTCATCTAACAATGATTTGGTTAAAAATAATTTATAAATTTTAGAAATAAGATCGATATTATTATTTTCGATTAATAAAATTTTCTTTAAAGAATTTATTGTTGTATCTAAATCACCCATCTTTTGGGATATTTGTGACAATAGATTTAGAACTTTTATATTTTTTTTATATTTTCCAGATAATTTTTTTATATCTCTATATCCTTCTTCCTGATTTATATTATTAAATGTGTTAACAATTTTCTTTAGTTTATTTTCTAAGTTAGACATAAAAAAACCCAGTCTTTTATAGACTGGGTATAATAAAAAGATATTTTGGATTTGAAAGAGTTATCTTCTTTGGCCAAATAATTGTAGCAATAAAATGAAAAGATTAATGAAATCCAGGTACAATTTCAAGGCACCCATTAATGCTTTCTTAGAACCTATTTCTTCACTATCACCACCGTAATACATATTTTTGATATTTTGAGTATCGTACGCTGTTAAGCCTACAAAAACTAAAACACCAATAACTGAGATTGCAAATTGTAGAGCTGTTGATCCAACAAAAATATTAACTACACTTGCAATAATTATACCAATTAGGCCCATAAACAAAAAACCACCGAGTTTAGTTAAATCTCTTTTTGTTGTATAGCCGTATAAGCTCATTGCCCCAAAAGTGCTTGCCGTAATAAAAAATACTCTTGCTATAGAAGTTTGAGTAAATTCTATAAATACTGAAGCAAGAGATAAACCCATGATACTTGCAAAAAGCCAAAAAGTAATTTGTGCGGCTGAAACTGACATTCTGTTAATTCTCGCACTTAAATAAAAAACAAATCCTAAAGGTGCTAGCATAACCACCCATTTAAGAGGAGACCCAAAAAGTAATGCCCCTACCTGAGTTACTCCAACAATTTGTCCCATCTCATTAGTAACTATTGATGCTTTTCCAAAAAAGTAAGCAATAAAACCAGTAAGTAATAAGCCAATTGTCATATAATTGTAGACTTTAAGCATGTACGCTCTCAAGCCTTCATCAATTGCCGCCTGATCTACTGATTTAGTATAAGATCGTTGATTAAAGTCTAAAGCCATAATTTCTCCTTTTAATTATTACTAATATCGCTATAAATCCGACAATTTCAAGGCATTTTATAAAAATATTATGAAATATAGAAAACTAGGAAATACAGATATTGATGTAAGCGTCATTTGTTTAGGTACTATGACATTTGGTGAACAAAATAGCCAACAAGATGGTTTTGATCAAATGAATTATGCTGTCGAAAGAGGAGTAAATTTTTTTGACACTGCAGAATTGTATGCTGTAATGCCTCGCAAAGAAACTTATGGAAAAACTGAAGAAATAGTTGGTAACTGGTTTCATGAAAAAAAAAATAGAGATAAAATAATTTTAGCATCAAAAATAGCATCAAAATCAGACGGTTTAGAGTGGATTAGAGAAGGATCCAAAAGTCTTGGTTTTGATAAAAAGAATATGAATGCCGCAATAGATGAAAGTCTTAAAAGATTAAAAACTGATTATATTGATTTATATCAACTTCATTGGCCTGAAAGAAAAGTACCAAAGTTTGGAGTTTTAGACTTTGAGTATGATGCAAGTGATAATGATTGGACTACAGTAGAAGAGGTTTTATATAATTTAGATCAGCTTGTTAAGTCAGGTAAGATTAGATATGCAGGTTTATCAAATGAAACACCCTGGGGTGTTATGAAATATCTCCAAATTTCTAAGGAAAAAAATCTTCCTCGTATGATGTCAATACAGAATGTTTATAGTTTAGTTAACCGTATATTTGATATTCATAATTCTGAAGTTTCTATCAGAGAAAGCTGTGGTTTACTTGCTTACTCACCTTTAGCAGGTGGTAGACTAAGTGGGAAATATATCGGTGGAAAAAATCCTCAAAAAGCTAGATATACCCTTTGGCCACGAAGATTTTCAAGACATCATACTGAAAGAGGAGAAAGAGCAATTGAAAAATATTTTAAACTTGCTCAAAAACACCATATTGCCCCTTCCACTTTTGCAAATGCTTTTGTGAATGATCGTCCATTTGTTACGAGTAATATAATTGGAGCTACAACAATGGATCAACTTAAAGAAAATATAGACAGCATCGAATTTTCACTTTCAAAAGAACTATTAAAAGAAATTGAAGACATACATTTATCTGATCCCAACCCCTGTGTTTAATTTTTTATATTTTAATTTTATCTAACAAACCTCGAACATTTTCAATATAGCTTCTATCCCATAAATAGACGTTTAATAATGAATAATACAATTGATAAATTGGTTCATAATTTATGTAATACTTATCAATACTAATATGATCATTATATTTATCTAAAAAATTTCTATCAATAAATTTAGGGTTAAACCATCTCAAATATGATACTTCTAATTCATTATGACCATAAAAAGATCCTGGATCAATAAAACCTGAAAACTTTTTATTTTTGAAAAGTATATTACCTTCCCATAAATCACCATGTAGTAGTGATGGTTTGGGTCTGTTGGGAATGAAATTATCTATTTTTTTTAACAATAGTTCAATTTTAGTATTAATAGCTTTATCCATTGGTTGATTTTTATTAATTAAATCAAATATGTAATGCAATCTTTTGTCTCTGTAAAATTCTACCCAGTTTTTTGATTTAGGATTTGACTGCTTTAATCCACCAATTTGAGTATCAAAATTAAATCCATAATTATTACTCCTTTTAGAATGAAGTGAAATTATAGCAGCTAATAAATCATTATCAGTCTTAACTGGCTGATTATTATTGTTATCTATGAATGATATTATAAGAAATTTATTGTTATTTTTAATGATTTTTGGAAAAAAATTGTACTTATGATTATTTAGATAAAGAATATTATCAGCTTCGGATATTATTGCATTGAATCTAGCCTCTTTTTTGTAATAGTATTTTACAATATATCGCTCTTTATCTTCTGTCTCAATTTTCAAACAATTTATTCCAAAAGAGTCAGATAAAATGTTGTAATCTAAAATTTTTTTATTATCTAAAAGTTTTTCTATTTCTAAAATGATATTATTTTTAATCATAGTAAATGTTCAAAAAAATTAATATACAATTTCTAATTTCATATTTTGGATTAATACCATACGCTATTGTATTTTTAGATAAATATTATTTTTTTAAAATTAAAGAAGAGATTTTATTCAATTTTATTACTTATTACAGTTTAATAATTATTGTTTTTATCGGATCAATCAACTGGAATTTAAAAAATAATCCACCTGTACATATTGTAGTTTATGGTTTTCTACCAAGCCTATTCTCAGTTATTATTATAATATTAAATCTTTATAATATTAATATTTTAACAATATTTATTCTAATAATTCTGTTGTTGTTAACACAATTATTTTTTGACTACATCATTATATTTTCTAACGAATTAAATAAAAGCGCTTTTTATTTTCTAAGATTGCCACTAACAATATTGATTGCTATATTTTTATTACTTATATTATCTTAAAGTTAATATACCCAATCTTTTTTTCTGCATGATTCTTAAGATAAACTTCTTCCTTTTTTTGTAAGTTCATTAATTCACTTTTACTCAATATTTTTAATTTTTTAAAAATATTCATTATAGTGATTGGTATTGCTCTTTCATTGCCATCTGCTACTTTAACTACCCCACTTACTCCCTTTGTTAAATGAGCAAACAAAAAAACACCTTCAGCTCCATGTTTACAAAATATTTTACTTTGTGAAGAATATATTACTTTAGTATCAAAGCTTTTTGTTCCTCCAATATAATTTGGATATTTTAAAGTTGAATCAATCAGTATTCTTGTTGCTTTTGAATATATAAGATTACTATTATAACATTTAATTAAATTATTTAAGGCTTTAGATATTGATTTTATTCGGAATGAATATTGTGGAGCACTGCAACCATCTAAGGAGAAATTTTTTTTTGATAATTTTGTCTCTGTGAATTCATTGAAAACTGTTCTAATATTTTTTTGGTGTGGATGATTGAAATCTAAATAATTAGTAATGCTATGATTATTATACAGACAGCTTGTTAACATAGCTAAGTGTTTACCAGCACAATTATTATGTAACTCATTAAATCTCTTTCTAGAATATATTATTTTTTCTAAAGCTGTTTTGTCTAATGGTCCATGAATTCCACATTGTAAGTTTTTTGTTTTTAATTTTATTTTTGTAATCCATTTTTTTAGTTCACTTATATGAAATCCCTCTCCTTTGTGAGAAGCACAAGCTAAAGCTATGTGTTTACCATTTAATTTATATTTTTTGACTGCACCAGACATTGCGAAAGGAATAGCTTGAAATATTTTAATTGAGGATCGAGGAAAAAAAAGATCATTATCATTATTTGTAGATAACAAAATTTTACCATCGATATTTGTTACCAATGCTTTAACTTGATGGGTACTCTCAATTCTCTTACCTCTGATGAAATCGACGTGAATTTTGGTCACGTTCAACGTTATACTATAATGAAATTATTTTTGCTTAAAAAAAGATTTAATAAATGTAAATAAATTTAAGAAAGATCCGTACTTACCAAAGAAGATCACATCTTTTTCGGTAATGCTTAGACATACACAGCCGGTATCTTTTGATGCTATAGGAGTATGTTTTATTTTTTGATCATTTATTTGAATGTCACCTTTTGAATATTCGCCATATTCATCTCGAAAACTACCCTCTAAAACCAGAATGTATTCTTTGCCTCCATGTGAGTGAAGTGGCACGGAAACTCCCGGGTCCATTTTTATTAATTTTAACTCATCTTTATCTTCAATTGAAGCCGTGAATTCATTAAAACCTTTGTAAACTTGTTTCCAATTTAAATTATTTAAATCGCCAAAAAAACTAGTAATCGGATCTTTAACTGGATGTTCAGCTTTTATAGTGTCATTATTTATGCAATCTGAATATTTTAAACTTTTAGGCGCAATATCTACATTATTCATCAGGTTGTCTCCAAGTATACCTTCAAAAGTATTACTCAATCTTGAGGCACTTGAGTTTAATTGTAAATAAGTTGATGCAAAAATTGATTTTGCAGGCCCAAGAATTCCAGAGGCAAAATCGAAGATAAGTTGGTTTTTTACTACTGTTCCGTTCATACTAACATTTTCTGCACATTTTTTAAAATATGCCTTATTCTAGATTTAACTGTCCCAAGCGGAATTTCAAGCTCTTCGGCAATTTTTTTATGACTTTTGTTTTCAAAAAAATTCATTTTTATCATTATTTTCTGTTGTTCATTTAATTGATTATTTATTTGTTCAATTTGTTTGTTTGTCTCACTTTCCTCAACTGGATCAACTTCTTTATCTTGGTATAAAAAATCTCTTATATCTTCTTCTCTGAAATCTATCTTTGAATTTTTCCTGTAAAAGTCTATCTTTTTGTTTCTTGCAATAGTAAAAATCCATGTAGAAAGAGCTGATTTTTCTGGTTCATACAGATTTGATTTTACCCAAACAGTGCTCAAAACTTCCTGCGTTAACTCTTCAGAGCTTTCAAATTTGATATTATTTTGAATAAAATAAGCATTAACTTTTGGGGCAAAAAAATCGAAAATTTCAGAGAAAGCCAATTCGTCGCGGTCTTTTTGAATTTTTTTCATCAAGTTTGTTAAATGTGCTTTTTCCATATTTTAAAAAGGTTCTAACTTTGTTTAAACTTTCTTAACTAATTGCATAAGATATACTAAAAGAGGCATTTGATGAAAATTTTTATTAAGTTTTTTATAGTGCTATATGTAGCACTACCTAGCACCTTAATCGCCCTAGAGGTGGGTAAATGGTCATTTGAGAAAACTGATGAGTACTGTTATATTGGGAGTCTAGCAATTGATACAGATTTACCAAGTGATAAGAAAAGAGGAAACTTCTACGTTTTAGTCTATAAAAATATAGGTAATCCAGACACTGTAGTTCAAATAGAGGCTGGTTATAGTTACAAAGTTCCTTCTAATATTATTATAAATATAGATAAAGGAGAATACAAATTTTATACAACTGAAGATTTGCCAACTGCTGCTTGGACTGAAGAAGATGCTAAAGTAATTTTTGCTATGAAAAAAGGGCTTGAACTTAAAGTTACAGGCGAGTCTTCTAGGGGTACTGTTACTAATGATACATATACACTTAATGGCTTTACTGCAGTTTATAATAAATTAATTGAAGAGTGTTAAATGCCTAAAAAAATTGTTTTAGCTTACTCCGGTGGATTAGATACTAGTGTTATTCTTAAGTGGCTTCAAAATAAATATGATTGTCCAGTAGTTACATTTACAGCCGATATTGGTCAAGGAGATGAGCTTTCACCAATTGAAGCCAAAGCTAAAAATTTAGGTGTTAAAGAAATATTCATTGAAAATTTACAAGAAGAATTTGTGAGAGACTATGTTTTTCCTATGTTTAGAGCAAATACACTTTACGAAGGAACTTATTTGTTAGGTACAGCAATAGCACGACCCTTGATAGCAAAAAGACAAATTGAAATTGCAAAAATAGTTGACGCTGATGCTGTTGCGCACGGAGCCACCGGGAAAGGCAATGATCAAGTTAGATTTGAATTAGGTTATTATGCTAATAATCCTAAAATTGAAGTTATATCACCTTGGCGAGATTGGGGTTTCGAAAGCAGAAATGATTTGATTGATTATGCTGAAAAAAATCAGATAACTGTACCAAAAGACAAAATGGGAGAACCCCCTTTTAGTACTGACTCAAATCTTTTACACACATCTTCGGAGGGTAAGCTTCTTGAAGATCCATGGATAGAACCACCAGAACATGTTTTTTCAAGAACTAATAGTATTGAGAATTCTCCAAATAAACCAGAAATATTCACAATAGAATTTCAGAATGGTGACCCAGTTTCTGTAAATCAAAAAAATCTCAAACCTCACGAAATCTTAGCAAAATTAAATTCAATAGGAGAAAATCATGGTGTTGGAAGAATTGACATTGTGGAGAATAGATTTGTTGGTATGAAATCTAGAGGTGTTTATGAAACACCAGGAGGTACAATATTGCTACATGCAAGAAGAGCGATTGAAAGCATTACACTTGATATAGGTGAAGCACATCTTAAGGATGAAATTATGCCTAAATATGCACACTCAATTTATAATGGTTTTTGGTTTTCTACAGAGAGATTAGCAATGCAAAAATTAATCGATTCAACTCAAAATAATGTGAATGGAGAAGTTAAAATTAAAATTATAAAAGGTAATGTAATAATTCTAGGTAGAAAATCTAAAAATAGTCTTTATGATAATTCACTAGTCTCATTTGATGAGGTAGGTGATTATAATCAAAAAGATGCAGAGGGCTTTATAAAAATAAACTCAATTAGATTAAAGAAAAATAATCATTAATACATGGGCTATGGTGATGATTTACTAGTAACAACATTAGCATCAAAAATTAAAAAACAATTTCCTGATAGACAAATTGTAATTGGTGATGCAAAAAATAAAAATGCATATCATTCCCCAATATATGACAACAATCCAAACATATCAGATTGTAGAAATCTTGAGAGCAATAAGCCTACACACATTATAGATTATCATCCATATAATAGACCATATATTGATTATATAAATAGCACTAACACTAAATATATTTGGAGAAAATATAAACCACAACCTGGTCAAATTTATTTTTCAAATAAAGAAAAATTAGGAGCAAAAAAAATACTAAATCAAGCAATTAAATTTTGGAATAATACAAAAGATAAAAAATATAAAAAAATAATTTTTCTAGAGACATCTTCTACAAAAATATTTGATAGTCAATTTAGTATCAAACATCAAAATAAAGATTGGGGTAATCATAATTGGAAAAAACTAATAGAAATAATAAGTAAGGATTATTTAATCATACAATCAGTTCATAAAGAAAGTAAAAAAAATATAGGAGTCTATACTCCTAGAAGCATGGATTTTCGTCTTGCATGTGCAGTTTTAAATGAAGCAGATTTTTATGTTGGTCCTGAAGGAGGCTTTGGGCATGTTGCTGCAGCTTTAAATAAAAAAGCAGTTTTATATTTTGGTGGTTGGATAACACCTGAAGCGATTGGTTATGATTTTCATCATAATATATATTATGAACATAAGTTATCTCCATGTGGAGAATATAAAAAAATATGTAGTCATTGTGAGGAAGCTAGAAAAGCAATCTCAGTAGATGTTTTTTTAAAATATATTAGTAAAATTAGTTAATTAATAAATCTATTTTTGCATGAAATTGTAGTATTTCTTAAAAGGCATGCAATCGTCATTGGTCCTACACCTCCAGGTACTGGAGATATTGCACTTACCTTATTTTCTACGTCGCTAAATAAAACATCTCCAACTAGTTTTGAATTTTCTTCATTTATTTTGACTCTATTAATACCAACATCAATAATGATTGCCCCTTCCTTTACCCAATTTTTATTTACAAATTCTGGTTTTCCAATTGCAGCTATTAGAATATCAGCTTTTTTGCAAATACTTTTAATATCTAATGTTTTTGAATGTACTGTTGTTACAGTACAAGATTCTTTTAATAATAATTGAGCCATAGGTTTACCAACTATATTAGATCTTCCTATTACAACGGCATTTTTTCCAGCTAACTTTATATCAAGTTCTTTTAGTAGAAGTAGACAGCCATAAGGAGTACAAGGTATCATTAAATTTTCATCGTTGATTGCACTAATTGAAAGTTTGCCAACATTTAAGGGATGAAAACCATCAGCATCTTTTTCTGGTGCTATGCTATTTAATACAGCCTCTTCATTTATTGTTTCGGGTAAAGGTAGTTGAACAAGAATGCCATCAACGTCAACATTATTATTTAAATTATTAATTAAATTAATTAAATCATTTTGATTAGTTGTTTCCTCTAAATGATGATCAAAAACATTGATTCCTACCTCTTTTGCGGCTTTTGTTTTAGCTTTAACATAGACACTACTTGCAGCAACATTTCCTACTTGAACTACAGCCAATCCTGGAACACGATTATACTTTGATTTTATACTTTCGATTTCAATTTTAAGTCCATCTTTCAATTTTTGTGCAACTTTTTTGCCATCTAAAATGTGTGACATAGCTATCTAGGCCAATACTCAATTAGTAAACTTTTTGCAAACCATAAACCTAGATAGACAA
>CACOPD010000014.1 GCA_902628835.1 uncultured Alphaproteobacteria bacterium | reverse complement strand
GCTGATCTAACCAAGAAAGAAATTGAGCACATCTTATATGAATCTAAAAAATATATAACTTTTAATAAAAGGAAAATTAAAAAAACAAATATTCTAGAAGGAAGAACGATATTTAATCTATTCTTTGAAGATTCAACAAGAACAAGAACAAGTTTTGAAGTTGCTGCTAAAAGGTTAGGAGCAGATCTCATTAATGTAGTTGTAAAAGATAGTTCTATAAACAAAGGTGAAACCTTACTCGATACTATGACTACTATTAATTCAATGAATCCTGACGTTTTAATTGTTAGACATCCAGAGGAAGGAATTAGTAAAAAAATTTCCGAAACAGTAGATGCGTCTGTAATTAACGCTGGTGATGGTAGTCATGAGCATCCCACACAAGCGTTATTAGATGCACTTACTATAAAAAATAAATTTGAAAATTTTTCAAAATTAAAAATTGCTATATGCGGGGATATTTTACATAGCCGTGTTGCTCGATCGAACATAATCATACTCTCAAAGCTAGGTGCAAAAATTAATGTTATTGGTCCTAAGGAATGGTTACCAAAAAGTTTAAAAAAACTTCCTGTGAGCATTTATACGGAAATGAATAAAGGATTACAAAACTGTGATATTGTTATGATGCTGCGTATTCAAAAAGAAAGAATTGTTGGAAAAATAATGCCAAATCAAAAGACTTATTTTAAAAAGTATGGATTAGATTACAATAAACTTAAATATGCAAAAAAAAATGCTTTCGTTATGCATCCAGGCCCAATGAATCGTGGTGTAGAAATAGACTCGAAACTTGCCGATGACGTCACGAGGAGCTTAATACAAGAACAGGTCGCTATGGGTGTTGCAGTACGAATGGCATGCTTAGACTTAATTATTAAAAATAGAGATGACATTAGTTAGTAGTTTATCATTAATCATATTGTTTTATGTAATAGGATCATTACCCTTTGCATTGATTTTTACAAAATTATTTGGCTTGGGAGATATTAGAAAGGTTGGTTCTGGCAATGTAGGTGCAACCAATGTTTTAAGAACAGGAAATAAATTTGTAGCATTCATTGTTCTTTGTTTTGATATTTTTAAAGGCTTTCTTCCATTCCTCATTTTACAAATTTATTTTCAAGATATTTCTTTATTGAATAAAATACTTCTCTGTCACTTTGCCATATTAGGTCATATCTATCCTGTTTGGTTAAAATTCAAAGGTGGAAAAGGTGTAGCAACGTATATTGGTTTTTTATTTGGTTTTAATCCTTATATTGCAATTTTATTTTTATTAGTATGGCTTGTTGCTGCCTTTGTAAGTAAATACTCTTCTCTTGGATCTTTAATTGGAATTTTAGTAGCTCCAGCTTATCATATTTTTATTAATTATGATTTTTATATTCTAATTTTCTTTATTTATTTAACATTAATTATTTACCTTAAACACACAGAAAACATTAAAAGACTCATAAACAAAACTGAAAGTAAAATTAAATTATCCAAGTAAAAATATACTTTTTTTTAAAATTTCTTGACGAATTATCTTTAAACTGAAATTTGGGGCCCAATTTATGAATGTATTAATTGTTGAATCACCATCGAAAGCAAAGTCTATTAATAAATATTTAGGCTCTGACTTCAAAGTTCTCGCAAGCGTCGGGCATGTTCGAGATTTATCAGCTAAAAATGATGCGATAGATACTGATAATGATTTCCAAATGAAATGGGAAACCAGTGATCGTGGAAAAAAAGTGATAAAGGAAATAACAGATGCTGCAAAAAAATCTGAAAATTTATATCTAGCAACTGACCCCGACCGTGAAGGTGAAGCCATAGCTTGGCATGTAGAAAAACTACTTAGAGATAATTCATCACTTTCAAAATTAAATATTCACCGAGTTACATTCAATGAAATTACAAAAAATGCAGTTCTTGATAGTCTTAAAGAGCCAAGACAAATAGATGAAAATTTAGTTAATGCTTATCTTGCAAGAAGAGCTCTAGATTTTCTTGTCGGTTTTACACTTTCTCCAGTGCTATGGAGAAAATTACCAGGATCAAAGTCAGCAGGTAGAGTTCAATCTGTTGCCTTAAGAATAATTAGTGAAAGAGAACTTGAAATAGAAAAATTTATTCCACAGGAATATTGGTCTTTACAAGGCGAGTTTAGAAATAAAGAAGATAAAATCATTAATTCCAGACTTACAGTTTATGATGGGAATAAAGTAGATAAACTTGATATTAAAAATGAGAGTGAGGCGACAAAAATTTTTAATGATATTAAAAATTCTACTTTCACTGTTGGAAATATTACGAAAAAAGAAGCTAAAAGAAATCCCTACCCTGCTTTTACTACATCTACAATGCAAATTGAGTCTAGCCGTAAACTTGGTCTTAGCGCGAACCAAACAATGCGAACAGCTCAACGCCTTTATGAAGGAACAGACATTAAAGGAGAAACAACTGGCTTAATAACTTATATGCGAACAGACAGTGTCGTCATGTCAAAAGAAGCTATTAATCAAGTTCGAGGTTTTGTTACTGATAATTATGGTGCAAACTATTTACCTGAAGCTCCAAGAGTTTATAAATCAAAGGCTAAAAATGCCCAAGAAGCACATGAATGTATTAGACCAACAAATATTTACCTAACACCAAAAGATATTAAGCAATACATTACTTTAGAAGAATACAAGCTATATGAAATTATTTGGCAAAGAGCAGTTAGTTCACAAATGGCAAGTGCTGTATTAGATCAAGTAGCAGTTGATATTACAAACGAAGATAAAAAAATTGTTTTACGAGCAAATGGATCAACAATTAAATTTCCTGGAATGTACAAAGTTTATCAAGAAGCTAAAGATGATGATAAAGATGAAGAAAAAGAAACAATTCTTCCTGCGATGAGTGAAGGAGAGAGTTTAGATTTAAAAGAAGTTGAAAAGTCACAACATTTTACTTCTCCTCCTCCACGCTACACCGAAGCAAGCTTAGTTAAAAAACTTGAAGAACTTGGTATTGGTAGACCATCTACTTATGCTTCTATTATTAAAGTTCTACAAGATAGAGATTATGTAATTTTAGATAAAAAACGTTTTAATCCTCATGATAGAGGAAGAATAGTATCGATATTTTTAGAAAAATATTTCAATCAATATGTCGAATATGATTTTACCGCTGATCTTGAAAATCAACTTGATGAAATTTCTGATGGTAAGCTTGATTGGAAAGAGGTTCTAAGAAAATTTTGGGAAACGTTTAAACAACTTTGCGATGAAACCGTAGGTAAATCCAACAGAGAGGTTATTGATGTTCTAGATGAAGCGCTAGGTCCGCACTTCTTTCCGCCAAATGGAGCAGATGAAAAAAGGAAATGTCCAACCTGTGATAATGGAAGACTAGGAATTAAAGTTGGAAAGTTTGGAGGATTTATTGGTTGCTCTAATTATCCTGATTGCAAATATACAGTTCAGTTTAATCAATTAAACGATAAAGATGGCGCTGCACTTAGCGGACCAAAAGAAATTGGTATTTATCCAGAAACAGGTGAAATGATTACTCTTCGAAAAGGTCCTTATGGATTTTATATGCAAGTTGGTGAAGGGACAAAAGAAAAGAAACCAAAAAGAGTTTCTATTCCTAAGAATTTTGAGCCAGATGAAATAGGATTAAATACAGCTATTCAATTACTTGGCTTACCACGTAAATTAGGATTTCATCCAGAAACAAATAAAACGGTTAGTGCAGGTATAGGAATGTACGGTCCATATATTCTGCATGATAAAAAATATAAAGCTCTCGAAAAAACAGATAATATTCTTGATATTGAGCTTGAAAGAGCCATTGAATTAATTGCTAAACCTACACAGAGAGGTAATGCTACATTAAAAACATTTGGAGAGCATCCAACAGAAAAGAAAAATATTACTGCTCATGATGGAAAATTTGGACCATATGTAAAATGTGGAAAAATAAATGCATCAATTCTTGGTGATCAAACAATAGATAGCTTAAAACTAGAAGATGCCATTAGGTTAATTGATGAAAGAAAAGCTAAAATAGGTCTCAAAAAAAAGAAAAAAACAGTTAAGAATTGAATTAAGCTGAAATAGTTTTAAATAGAGACTATGGCTAAAAATATATCTCTATCAACAATCAAAACTTTCAAAAATAAATTTTTAAGAAATAATAAAAATACAGCTTCACGAAACGCATTAATTAAAAATGATTTAGCCAATGTTGCACTCAATTGGGAAAACTTTAGTCAAATCAATCATAATTTTTCTAATCTAATAAAAAAAGAACTACCTGCAACAAACCAAATGGCATCAGGTAGATGTTGGGGATTTGCAGGATTAAATCTTATGCGTTTGCAAGTTGTTGATAGCCTTGAACTAAATACATTTGAGTTTTCACAAAATTATTTCATGTTTTGGGATAAATTAGAGAAAGCTAACTATTTTTTAGAGAATATTATCAAATCAAGAGATGAATCATATGAGAGCAGATTAATTACTCATCTTTTAAAAGCACCTGTACAAGATGGTGGGCAGTGGGACATGTTTGTAAACTTAATCAACAAGTATGGTGCAGTTCCAAAAGATGTAATGCCTGAAACAAATCACAGCAGTAAATCTGGTGCCATGAATTATATTCTTACGCACAAATTAAGAGAGTTTGCTTCCATACTAAGAAAGAAACCAGCAAAAAATTCTGCAGCACTAAAAAAAGACATGATGGAAACAATTTATAATTTACTAGCAATGTTTCTTGGTCAACCACCAGATGTTATAAATTGGTCTACTAGAAATAAAGATAACAGACATATTGTAATTTCAGATATGACGCCAATTGATTTCTGTAAAAAATATGCCGATATTAATATTAAAGATAAAGTTTGCTTAATTCATGCTCCAATGAGTAATAAAAAATTTAATACAATGTACACAGTTGAATATCTTGGCAATGTTGTTGAGGGACAAATTATTAAATATCTTAATGTTGATATTAAAGAATTAAAAAAATCTGCTATGGATTCAATAAAAAATAATGAAGCTGTATGGTTTGGTTGTGATGTTGGAAAACGTTTTAGTCGTGATATGGGTGTACTTGATATGGGTATTTACGACTATGAAAATGTTTTTCAAACTTCATTTAAGATGAATAAACAAACCCGTTTAGAGTATGGTGATAGTGAAATGACTCATGCCATGCTTTTAACAGGAGTAGATGTTAAAAAAAGAAATTCCACGAAATGGAAAATTGAAAATAGCTGGGGAACGAAAAGTGGTAATCAAGGATATATGATGATGACCGATGAATGGTTTGATGAATATACCTACGAAGTTGTCATCGATAAAAAATATCTAAACAAAAGACTTTTAAAATACCTAGATATGGAACCAGTAGCGCTGGCGCCTTGGGATCCAATGGGTGCGTTAGCTAGATCAGTTGAATAAAGAAAATGCATCTAAAATTTGGAAAATAATTCAAGAAACAGGTGATTTTTTAAAAGGGAAATTACCTGATCACCCTAATCATCCAAAGGGTAGAAATCCTTATGCTCATGTGGCATTAGAGGTAAAAAATCATTTTGGCATGACTTATAAAGATATACCTGATGAAAAATTTAATGATGTTATAAATTATCTTGAAAAAATAAAATCTAATCCTGAGTAGCTATTCTTTGATTATTTTTCATGGGTAGAAAAATAATAAATACTGAAACTATTGCCATCATTATTGCATTTATTAAAAATAAATAAGTAAACTCCAAAGTAATTGAATATATTTCAGATATTAAAAAAACAGATATTGGACCTGAACCAAATGCTAGAATGAATTTGATTCCATAAACTACACCGTGATACTTTTGAGGTGTAAATTTACTTAAAAGTAGGTTTTCAGTTGGTAAAATACTAGCATTAAAAACAGCTGCAAGAATACATAAAACAACAAGGGAATATCCTGACATGTAAGCTATACCTAAGTAGCACGGAAACTGAAGAAATATTCCAATTAAATAAATTGCTTTTTGATTAAATCGATCAGCAAGTATTCCACCCACATAAGTAGTTGCACCAGAGATAAAATAAATTACACCAATCATAAAACCAATCTGGAATGAACTAATATTACCAATTCGTATTTCAAAAACTTTTGGTAAAGCTGTTTGCGTATTATGAAAAGATAAACCAAGTGCAAACATTGACAGTAACATAATTATTGCAACTAAAATCACTTCATTTCTTGAATGATCCTGCTTATCTTTATTTATGAAAAAATTTGTGTACGAAATTTTATTAATTATGATTAAATAAAATAAAACTAAACCGATTATTATTGAAATTAATCCTGGTAAAATAAAAGCTAATTGCCAATTTAGAAGCTCTGTTAGAGTCCCTGCAATAAATGCTCCAGATCCTATCCCTACTCCTCCAAATATTCCATTTACTCCAAGTGCTCTTCCCTGTCTGTTAGCTGCATGTATAACCCAGGGAATTCCTACAGGATGATATATGGAACAAAAAAGTCCAAGAAGTGATAAGGAAAAAAATAAAAAAGAAACTGAGTTACTGAGACCACATAAAATTGAAGCTAAACCCATACCAATAAACATGATTGTCATTGTACCTGAACGTGACCATCTATCACTAAGCCAACCAAAAGGAATAGCTCCTAAACCAATTAATAGAGCTGCAAGCGACCATAATTTAATCAATTGATCATAAGAAATACTCCATTCTTTTTCAATTGTTAGAACAATTACAAAATAAAATGCAGCAAACATGTGCATCAAAGCATGACCTATTGATGAAAATAGGAGTGTATAAGAAGTATTATTCAAATTCTTCGTAATTAATCGATAAAGAATTTACGCAATATCTTTTTCCTGTAGGTTCAGGTCCATCATCAAAGACATGACCTAAATGTGCATCACATTTTGCACACATAATTTCTATTCTTACCATACCGTGAGATCTATCAGTATCTGTTTTTATTGCTTCGGGTGATATTTGTTCAAAAAAACTTGGCCAACCGCAATAGGAGTCATATTTTGTTGAACTATTAAATAATTCATTACCACAACATTTACATTTAAAAATACCACCATTAATAATTTCAAAATTTTTGCCAGAGAAAGGAGGTTCTGTTCCCTTTTGTCTTGTTACATAATATTCGTCTTCAGTGAGAAGAGATTTCCATTCTTTGTCAGTTTTAGTAATCTTAGTCATTATATGATTTTATATTTGATAATATAATTCCAGATAGTATAAAAATTACCCCAATAATATGAAAAAAGGCAAATTTTTCATCTAAAAATGTAATAGCCCAAACAGCACTAAAGACAGGTATTAAGTGTAAAAAAAGACTAGCTCTATTTGGTCCAATTATTGATACTCCCTTGTTCCATGAAAAGAATGCTACAATACTTGCAAATACAGCAACATAACTAATTATTACAAAATCCAATTGAGAAGACGGAAGAAATGTCGAATTAACTGATTCAAAAATATAAAATGGTGCAATAAATATAATACCAATTATTATCATTACTTCTAAATTTGCTAATTGCGATGTTTTACTATCAATTTTCTTAAGTAAGACTGAATAAAGACACCAGGAAATAACTGCAGCTATCATCCATAAGTCTCCTGATGTAAAATATAAATTATATAAATTATCTAAATTACCTTTTAAAATTATAGAAAAAGCTCCAATTAGAGATAAGATTATGCCAGCAAACTGAGGTTTTGTAGTTTTAGTCCTAAATAACAGCCAAGAAAAACCTATCATCATCACAGGAGCAATTGACGCCATTAATGTTGAATTAATAACCATTGAAGATCGAAGAGAAATATAAGTAAAAGAATTAAAAAATGTAACACCTAAAATAGAAATGATAATCATTAAATAAATATTTTTTCTATAATAGTCTAAATCTTTAATAATCTGGTTATAGGTAAAAGGTAACAGTATTAGTAATGCTAAAATCCAACGAAAAAAACTTAGTTTAAAAGGAGTTAAGTTAGTTAAAAAAGCAACCTTTCCAGAAAAAAAATTACCAGACCAAAAAAAAGATGACGCAATAAGTAGAACTATAGCCAATGCTAGGTTTCTTGACATCTACTTGTCTACAAGAGTCATTAGAGATGATGTATCAAATCTATTTCCCCCATTTTTTTGAACTTCTTCATAATACTTATCAACTATTTTTGTAATTGGAAGCATTGCTCCATTTTTATCAGCTTCATTAAAACAAATTGATAAATCCTTACGCATCCAATCAACAGCAAAACCATAATCAAACTTTCCATCAAGCATAGTTCGATATCTATTTTCCATTTGCCATGATTGAGCTGCACCTTTAGAAATTACACCAAGAACTTTTTCCATGTCTACATTTGATTTTTTTCCAAAAGCCATTGCCTCGGATAAACCCTGAACTAAACCTGCAATACAAATTTGATTTATCATTTTTGCTATTTGCCCTGATCCGGATGGACCTATAAGTTCAACTGCTTTGCCGTAAGATGTGAGAACTGGTTTAACAATATTATAATCTTTTTCATCTCCGCCAACCATAATAGAGAGAACACCATTTTCTGCTCCGGCTTGACCCCCAGATACTGGAGCATCAAGAAAACTTAATTTTTTATCTTTAAGTTTATTAAAATAATTTCTTGCTATCTCTGCAGAAGCTGTTGTGTGATCAACAATAATTGTTCCTTCAGTTACTTTTGAAAGAATTCCACTTTCACTTTCCATGACCTCAATAATATCTTCATCACGACCTACACACATAAAAACAATTTCTGAGCTTTGAGAAGCTTCACTAGGAGTATTCGCCATTTTACCTTTATATTCATTTACCCATTTCTCTGCTTTGGCAGTAGTTCTATTGTATACAGTGACATTGTAACCATTATTTTTTAGATGACCTGCCATTGGATATCCCATTACGCCTAATCCAATAAAAGATACATTTTTAATACTCATGAATATTCTCCTAGTTTTTGTAAAATATTTAAATTCAAATCTTCTGAATTACTAACAATTAAATTCTTATTATTTTTTGTAAAGTCATATTTATTGTTATTAAAATCAATATCAGCACCACCGGCTTCTCTAACGAAAAGAATACCAGGAATATGATCCCATGGAGATAATTTTGATAAAATTGCAAAATTCCTAACTCCAATACCTATGTCTATGTATTCAAATCCAATACATCTATAAGAGCTAACTTCTTTAAAAATATTTTTAAAAACTTTAAGTTTATCTTTAAATCCTGGCTCCCAATATTTTGTACTTATTGAACCTATAGTTTCTTCAATATTATTTTTGCCATTAGTGATAATTTTATTATTATTAATAAAAGCACCTTCATTTTCAATAGCTGAACACATAGTTTTTTCCAACGGCTTATATATCCAAGAACGTAAAATCTTTTCCTTAAATGTTAACGCTATCATTATTGCAAATTTTTCCTTACCATTAGCAAAATTTGTTGTTCCATCTATTGGATCAACCGTCCAACAATATGCATCATCCTTGTAAAAATTTAATATATTTTCATTTATAGAATATTCTTCTTCTCCTACAAAATTTGAATTTGGTAAAATATTTAATAAATTTTTTTTTAATTCTTTTTCTGCTTCTATATCTGCTGCTGTTACTAAGTCAGACCCATTTTTATAATTAATGTCATTATCTGATAAGTTTTGGTATTTGGGTAAAATAATATTCTTACTTATATTAAAACAAATATCCTCTATGTCTTCTTGTTTTATATTATCCATTGATACATGCTTGAGTATACATCTCTGCTAATTTCAAAGTGATATTACCAATTTTACCTTTATTAATTTTTTTATTATCAATTTTTAGAATGGGAGTTATAAAACTACCAGAACTAGTCAAAAAAACTTCATCTGCATTAATTAATTGCTTATGGGTAAATTGTTTTTCTACGAGTTTAAGTTTAGTTTTTTTTATAATTTTTAAAAGAGATGATCTAGTTACTCCTTTTAAAATATCAGAATTAGCAGGGTGAGTTATTAAATTATTTCTTTTAATAATCCAAATATTAGAGGATGTTCCCTCAGTCACTTTTCCATTTTGTATTAAAATAGCCTCATAAGCATTTTTCTTTTTGGCCATATTTGCTGCTATAATATTAGGAAGCAAATTAACTGTTTTAATATCACGTCTTTTCCATCGAAGATCTTTGTATGTAATTGTATTTACTCCTACAAATTTTTTTCCAGGTAAATTAAAACTCTTATCTCTGGTGTATACAATTAAAGTTGGTATTAAATCTTTTTGATATTTATGTTCTCTAAATTGAATACCTCTTGTAATTTGTAAATATATTATACCATTTCTTGTTTTGTTTTTCTTTAATAAATCTTGAAAAATATTGTTTAGTTTTGTTTTATTAACAATAAATTTAATTTCTAATTCTTTAAGAGAATATTTTAATCTTTTAAGATGAAAATCTAAATCAATTAAATTATTATCTAAGATTGCAATAACTTCATAAACACTATCAGCAAATTGCAACCCCCTATCTTCAATATGAATTTTAGCTGATTTAAAATTTACTAATTTGTTGTTTATATAAGCAAAATTTGGCATTTAATTAAACTTTTGATAAAAGTTTTTCTAGTTTTTTTATGCAGTTTGTTTCAGCAAAAAAAACTACATCGTCATTTTCTTTAAAGACAGTTTGACTATTAGGGATTATAATTTTTTTATCTCTTACAATTGAACCAATGCGTATACCTTTTGGTAATTCTAATTCCTTAAGATTTTTATTACAAAGAAATGAATCTGACTGAATATCTGCCTCTATTACTTCTCCAAAACCCTCACCTATTGAATAATCGTTTCTTATTTTTACACCTCTTACTTTTTCTAAAATTTTAGAAATTGTAATTATTTTTGGATCTAGTGTCATATCAACACCGATATTAGATAACAAAGATGAATAATTACTATTATTTACCAATGTTATTGATGTATCAGCTCCCGCTCTTTTTGCTAATAAAGAAGACAGAATATTAACTTCATCATCTTCTGTGATTGATATACAATAACCTGCCTCTGATATATTAACTTCTTCAAGTATCTGATTATCCAAACCATCTCCACATGTAACTGTGATATTTTCTAAATTTGATGCAAGATATTCTGCACGGTCTTTATTAGCTTCAATCAATTCAGTCTTAATGTAAGTTTCTGAATTTTCAATTAATTGTGCTAATGAAAATCCAATGTTACCACCACCTATTATAACTGCCTTTTTTGCTTGCAATTCTTGATGACCAAATTCAGATAAAACGTCCGTCAAATTATCAGTTTCAACAACTAGAAAAATAGTATCTTTTTTTTGGACTTTAGTTGAAGAATTTACTGTAAATTTTTGATCACCTCTAAAAATAAACATAATATTTGCAAGATATTCTGGAAACTTTTGAGAGAGTTCTCTCACAGAAAGGCCAGAATGTAAAAAATTATCTTCACATTTTAGTCCAATTAATTTTAATTTTTTATCTGACAATTCAACCATATCTATTGTTCCAGGAGAAATTAATCTCCTGAATATGCCTTTAGCAACTTCTTGTTCTGGAGAAATAATTGCATCTATTGGAAAATTTTCATCATTGTATAAATTTTTCCAATCAGTTTTTAAATAATCTTGTTGTCTTATTCTGGCAATTTTCTTTTTAATTTTAAATAATGAGTGACCAATTTGACATGTAACCATATTTGTTTCATCGCTCTTGGTAACTGCAATCAGTATTTCACATTCACTAGCACCCGCACTCTCTAAAACAGATGGCATACTAGGAATACCATTTACAGTTTTTACATCTAAAGTTTCTGAAACTTTATTTAATCTGCTTTCATCTTCATCAATAACTGTTACTTCAAAATTTTCTCGTGACAATTTATCAGCTATGCTATATCCAACATCTCCAGCACCACAAATAATAGTTTTCATTGATTAATTATTCTACTTTAATATCTAGTGATTTAAATTTTCTATAAAGAGCTGTTCTTTCCATTCCTGTAAATTCAGAAACTTTAGTTATATTACCATTAAATCTCTTAATTTGCGATATTAAATAATTTTTTTCAAACTCTGATCTTGCTTCTTTAAGAGATAAATCTAATGAATTTGTTGAAGAATTTGATTGAGTTTCATCTCCCATTTGCAATGCTAGATCATCAACCTCTAATTCTTTTATTTTATGATCCTGATTAAGGATTAAGCTTTTTTCGACATAATTAATTAATTGAGATATATTACCAGGCCAATCGTACATTTGCAATTTTGTTAAAGCAGCAGATGAAAATTTAAAATTTAAATTTCCAACACTTTTATTATTTAAATAAAAATTAAGAATGGGAAGTATATCATCTCTTCTATCAGATAAAGATTTAAATTTTATATAGTCCGTTGAGATTCTTTCATATAATCTTTTAATAAAATTTCCTTTTTCAATTTCTATTTCTAAATTTTTCTCCGTAATTGTAATAATTTTCTGATTTATTATAATGTCAAGATCTTCAAAAAATTTTTTGTTCTCTAAAAAATTTAAAAGTTTTTTTTGGAAAATATTTGGTAATGTTTCAATGTTAAGAAGTATTAGTGTATTATTATTAGAGCGAAAAAAAATGTTTTCATTAATTACATTTTTATTTTCTATAAACATATTCTCTAATGCCTCATTTGTTAGTTTTTTAAAATCAATCGTTATAGGTAATTTATCTTTGTATTGCGAATTTTGATGAATTAAATTCGTTAAGTGTTTTTTTCCTGTCCCAAATGGCCCTTCTATTAATAATCTAGATTTACTAGAACTCTGTTCATTTAAATTCTTGTTAATTTTTTTTATAAATTCTGAATTCCCTATCAATGGTATTGTTTTAATTAAAGTATCTTTTAAATTTTTATTTTCACTCAATAGTGATGAACTTTCAATTGCTCTTTTGGTAAGAATAATTAATTTATCACTATTAAATGGCTTTTCTAAAAAGTCGTATGCTCCATTTTTTATAGATTTTACTGCAAGATCAACAGTTCCATGACCACTTATAATAATAATTGGAACATTATTATCAATAGATTTAAATTCTTTTAAAATCTCAATACCATCTAATTTACTGTTAGATAGCCATACATCTAAAATAACTAAGTCAGGTTTAATTTCATTGAATTTACTTATTGCTTCATCAGAATTTATTGCAATAGAGGTGCTGTAATTTTCATCTTTTAAAATTTCAGAAATTAGAAAACAAATGTCCTTTTCATCGTCTATAATTAAAACTTTACGCATTGTATTCAAAATTAATTAATGAAGTTGTTCCTGCCATATTTTTATTTTTTTCGATTTTTATTTTACCTCCATGATCTTCAATAATTCTTTTTACTATAGAAAGACCTAGACCGGTTCCTTTTGTTTTAGTAGTAAAATATGGCTCAAATATTTTACTCATCATTTTTTCATCAATTCCCACACCATTATCTTTTATCTCTATTTTTATATCTTTAGTATCAGTAAACATTAAAACTTCGACTGCAGGATTTGGTATTTTTTCTACAGCCTCAATAGCATTTTTAATTAAGTTATTAAAACATCTTGAGATTTGTAATACATCAAAGTGGAAATAAATATCATTTTCAGGTTTGATTAAATTGAGCTTAATATCCTTTCTTGTGTTGAAATAAAGAAGATATGCTTCTTCTAAACATTTGGATAGATTATCAAGTTTGATTTCTGCTTCAGGCATTCTAGCGAAAGATGAAAACTCATCTACTAAATTTCCTATATCATCCACTTGTCTCGAGATAGTTTTAGTTAAAAGTGAAATATCCTCCTTATTAGTTTTTGCATCTAAAAATTTCTTTTCTATTCTTTCAGCAGAAAGTTTAATTGGGGTAAGCGGGTTTTTTACTTCATGCGCTATCTTTCTTGCAATATCTGACCAGGCCGCATGTTTTTCTGCTAAAATTAAAGATGTAGCATCATCTATTGCAACAACATATCCCTCAATTTTATTATCATTAATCTCTTTAATTACTCTAATATTAAAATTTCTTTGATCATCAAATAATGTAAAATCGTATTGGAAATTTAATAAAACTTTATTTGAGGTTTCAAAATTCTCAAATATCTTTTTCCATTCAGGAAAATAGGATAGAAAACAATTATTTATTTGAAAAATTTTAGTATTCTTGAATAGTTTTGTTAAAGTTTTATTGAATAATAAAATATTAAAACTCTTATCTAAAGAAATAACTCCTATTGTTAAAAGACTTAAGATCGCTTCAATAAATATTCTTTTTTCTTCATCTTCTAGGCTTTTTGACATTAGCTCATTTTGTTTATTCTCAATTTCAGAAATCATTTTATTATAAGATGATAATAAAACTTTTATCTCCTGAAATTGATCTGTTTCACTAACTTTTGCATCAAAGTTTCCTTCTGATATTTTATTTGCAGATTTGATTAAGTTTGTAATTGGTTTACTAAGATTGCTTGCTAAATTAAAACCAATCAAAATTGCCACTAATATAAAACAAATGGAAAAAAGAACAAATATCATTGAATAAGTTATTTGAATTCCTGAACTTTGCTCCTCTTTCATGGTATAAATTTCAAATGCCTCTTTTGTAGCACTGATATGATCCCATATATTAGTATTCAAGTTTCTATTAACTTGCATATAAACATCATTTAAAAAATTAATTTTTTTGTAGGCAGTAATAGAATTTTTATTTAATTGAAAAATATAAACACGATTTTGATTTACAATCTTATATATTTCATTTGATGGGACAGAAAAATTTTTATTATCAGGATCTTTTAGACTTAAGTAAATATTTCCTTCAGTATTAAAGATATAAATACTTGAAATTGTTCTCAAATTAATGAATTCACTTAGAGCAGTTCTAATTGATTGAATATTAACCTCATTATTTTGAGAGACTTTTAATATTTCTCTCATAATTAATTGCGTATCAGAAACTATTTCTGCTTGTATTTCATTTTCATAATTTCTTGCTACAATATTAGAATTGACAACTGCATCTCTTACTGCATCTCCATACCAAGTTCTTAATTCTAAATTAAAAAAAAGGGATGTTATAATTACTAAACCAATGGCTGGACCTAAAGCCATTGCAGCAAATAAATTGACAAATTTTATGTATAATCGAGATTCATCATAACTTTTTCTTCTTCTCACTAAAATAAGAACAATTTGTCTAATAATTATTGAAATCAATAAAATAACAAAAATGACGTCAGCTAATAAAAAAAACTGAAGCCTTCGTGGATCTTTTACTAAATCGTTGTTGGGAAGCATTAAGTAAAATGTAATTGAAAAACTTAAAATAATTAAAAAGAGTAAAAAATAAAAAGATAATCTTGATAGATGAATAGATTTAAGTAATTTTGATAGATCAAACACTGTGCACTTTAGTTAATTTTTTAATAATGATAGTTAAACAATATAGTATATAAATTAAAATAATGAAAAATGCACTTGTAATTCTAGCTGGTGGAAAAGGAACGAGATTTGGTCAAAAAATTCCCAAACAATTCTTAAAGATTGGGAATACTAATTTTTTAGATTATTTTATTTCTAATTTAGATATAACTAGCTTTGATATTATAAATATTTCTATAGATAAAAAATATCAAAAGATATACCTTAATGACAAAGTTATTTCTAAAAAAATAAAAATCACGTATTCAAAACCTGGACTTACTAGACAAATTTCTTCTTTGAATGCTCTAAAAAATTTAAAAAAATTTAAAATTAAAAATGTATTAATTCATGATGCAGCACGTCCATTGTGCAGCAATAAATTAATTAAAAAAATTATTTCTAAATTAGATAAAAAAAATAACGCAATTCCATATGTGAAATACAATGACAGGCAATTGATAGAGAAAGATAAATCCGAAACAAAAGTAATGAATATACAAACACCTCAAGGTTTTAATTATAATTTAATATTGAAAGAACATATGAAATATAAAAATTTTAAATTTACTGATGATGCTGGATTATTACAGAAATCAAAAATTAAAATAAATTTGGTCAAAGGTGAGAAAAATAATATTAAAATTACTTATCCTGAAGATATTGAATTATTTAAATCATTTAAAAGACCAAAAACAAAATATGGTATTGGTTACGATATTCATCAAATTGATAAAAATACCAAAAACGGATTAAGATTAGGAGGTATTAAAATTCCTTTCTCTAAATTAATTGGTCATTCTGATGCAGACGTTGTACTACACTCAATATGTGACAGTATTTTTGGTGCACTGTCAATGAGAGATATAGGTTATCACTTTCCCAACACAGATAAAAAATGGAAAAATGCAAATTCATCTAAATTTATTATTTATTGTAGAAATAAACTTAAAGAAAAAGGTTATTCCATAATCAATCTAGATATAAATATAATAACTGAAAAACCTAAAATTAATAAATATGTTTCGAGAATGATTAAAAATATTACAAGATTACTTCAAATTAAAAATAGCTCTGTGTCTATTAAAGCAACTACAAATGAGAAGATTGGCTTTATTGGTAATGGTGAAGGAATTGCAGCGGAGTCAATAGTTCATATAACAGATGATAAAATTAGCTAATTTTTTTGTATCTTTATCATTTGCTGGATATATTAAACTAATACCATCAGGAACTTTTGCTTCTTTTTTATCAATAGTTATTTTATTCCCTATTGTTGAATACAAAATCATTTCTTTAGAAATATTTGTATCTATTTTTTTTGTAATTTTTTTACTATCATTATTTTTTATTAATCAATTTTCTTCACACACCCAATCACATGACTCAAAAATAATAGTTATTGATGAATTCCTTGGAATATATTTAGTTTTATTATTTTATGATCAAATTAAAATTATAAATCCTTATGTTACGATGATGTTAATTTTTATTTTATTTCGTTTTTTTGATATTCTGAAAATTTTTCCAGCAAATATAATAGATAAGAGACTTAAATCAGCTTTTGGCGTAATTCTTGATGATTTAATAGCAGGAATGTATACAATTATTATTCTTTATATTTTAAATGCCTATTATTAAAAAAATTATAGATAAATTAATTAAAAAAAATATCTCAATTTCAGTTGCTGAGTCATGCACAGGTGGACTAATAACAAATACTATTACCAAATATAGTGGGGTTTCAAAAATTTTCTCTTATGGAATTATTAGTTATTCTAATAAAGCTAAATCTAAATATTTATCAGTGTCAAAAAATAATCTTTCTAAATTTGGAGCTGTGAGTAAAGAAGTAGCCGAAGATATGATAAATGGTTTATATAAAAATGAAAAAACACGAATCTGCATTTCAACCACTGGTATAGCAGGTCCTAAAGGTGGAACAAAGTTAAAGCCAATAGGTTTAGTATATATTGGAATTAAAGTTAATAAGAATAATTATATTTTCAAAAAAATATACAAAGGAAAAAGATTAGACATACAGAGAAAAACTAGAGATTTTATATTTACCAAAATCAATCAATTAATCTAAAATTTCATCAGCACGAACTTTAAATGATTCTATCATTTTATTTTCAATTAATGGAAAAAAAGCCTCAGCAATTTTTTGGTGAAAAAATCTTTTAAACTCAAATTCAACATTAAAATGAATTAATGTTTGATTTTTTTTTAGTGATTCAAAAATCCAATTTGTTTTAAGATCTTTTAAAGGTCCTTCGATATAAGTTGTACTAATTGACAATTTTTTTTTATCAAAAGTTACATGTGACCCAAAAGTTTGAGGCATAAAATATTTATACCATACGACCATGTCTGCATATATTTCGTTTTTATTTTTTGAATGTATTCTCATTGCTGAACACCAAGGAATAAAATACGGGTAACTCTCAATATCTAAAACTATATCAAAAAGACCTTTAGCGTCGTGATCGACTATTTCCTCTCTATTTGAAGATTTCATTGAATTGAATAAAGTTTATTTTTCCTATTTTCTTGCATGATTTTAAAATCATCTGATGCGTGATAACTTGATCGAGTTAGTGGTGAACATGCAGCCATTAAGAAACCTTTTGCATAAGCCATTTTTTTATAATCTTCGAATTCCTTTGGAGTAATAAATTTTTCCAATTTAGCATGCTTAGGAGTAGGAGGTAAATATTGACCAATTGTAATAAAATCTACATCGGCTGCACGTAAATCATCCATTACTTGATACACTTCTTCTTTTGTTTCACCAAGACCCACCATTATTCCAGATTTAGTAAATATATTTGGGTTTTTTTCTTTTATTTGGCTTAGTAAATTTAAACTAATAAAGTAACGTGATCCTGGTCGTATTGATGGATATAATCTCGGAACCGTCTCTAAATTATGATTAAAAACGTCAGGTAAATTTTTTGATAGTATATCTAATGCTTCAGGCTTGTTTTTAAAATCTGGTGTTAAAATTTCAATTGTGCAATTTGGATTTAGAGATTTAATTGAGTCTATGACATTTATGAAGTGCAATGCTCCTCCATCTATTAGATCGTCTCTGTCAACGCTAGTTATCACAACATGTTCTAAATTCAATTGCTTAACTGACTCAGCAATTCTAATTGCTTCACCATGATCAATAAATTGAGGTTTACCAGTTTTAATATTACAAAAGGCACAAGCTCTGGTACAAATATCTCCGAGTATCATAAATGTTGCATGTTTTTTTTGCCAACACTCAGCTATGTTAGGACAAGCAGCTTCTTCACAGACAGTTACAATTTTTTTATCTTTTAACAGTTTGTTTGTTTCTTTAAAAAATTTAGAAGTTGGAGCTTTTACTCTTATCCAATCAGGTTTTTTTGGAATAGGATTTACTTTATTTTTAACCTTTTCTGGATGTCTTGAATCTACCATGACTCTTAAATAACTTCCATATCCAAGCTATTCAACCATATTTGGAAAGGATCCTCCAAAATATCACCGAAATCTTTGAGTAATTTTGCCGCAACGGCACCATCTAATGATCTATGATCAGCTGAAATGGTAGATTTCATTGTATGTCCTACTTCTATACTTCCAGCATTAACAACTGGTTTTTCAATTATAGATCCTACAGCAATAATACTTGATTGTGGTGGATTAATAATTGCTTGAAATTCTGTAATACCAAACATGCCTAAGTTTGAAATTGTAGTAGATCCCCCGCTATATTCTTCTGGTAATAATTTGTTTTGATTAGCTTTTTTTACAAGAGATTTAATTTCTGATGAAATTTCAGCTAATCCTTTTTTATCTACATTTTTAACAATAGGTGTAATCAATCCTTCTTTTAACGCTACAGCAATTGCGATATCGATATTTTTATATTGATGAATTTTACCATTGACCCAAGAAATATTCGTTTCTGGGTTTTTGGAGATTGCCATTGCACATGCTTTAACAATAAGATCATTAAAAGAGATTTTGACATTACTATTTAAATTAATTTTTTTTCTTAAATTTATTAGCCTATCCATTCGTGTTTCAATTGTAAGATAAAAATGTGGAACCTCATTTTTTGTTTGTGTTGTTCTTTCAGCAATTATTTTTCTAATACTAGAAGGTTCAATTACAGAAATATTTTCATCATTAATTTGTAGTTCAAAATTTTGAATATCTTTTTTTATTATTCTGCCATCAGGACCAGAGCCTTTTATTAAAGATAGATCAATATTATTATCCTTAGAAAATTTTTTAACAAATGGTGAAGCAAAATTAATATTTTGATTAGTATTTGAATTTATAGTTCTTTCTATAATTTGATTTTTATCTTCTTCTATATTACTTTCAGTTTCTCCTAAAAATTCACTTTTTTTATCATTACCTGCTGCTTCATCCTTATTATTATAATCTTCTAATTTATCATCTTTATCACCATTTATTAGAGCGATGACAGAGTTAACAGCAATTTGTTTATCTGGATTTGTGTCAATTAAATGTGTAATTTCTCCTTCATCAACTGCCTCAACCTCCATTGTTGCTTTATCTGTTTCAATTTCTGCTAATATATCTCCGGCGGAAACAGTATCACCTATATTAACTAACCACTTATTTATAACACCCTCTGACATTGTGGGTGATAATGCAGGCATTAAAACTTTAATTGCCATTTATTTTATATAACTTACTTTCTTTGCAGCATTTATAATATCATCAACTTGAGGAAGATATAATTTTTCTAGACTCAGTGAATAAGGCATTGGAACATCAGCACTATTAACTTTTATAACTGGTGAATCTAAATAATCAAATGCATCCCTTTGAACAATATTTGCAATTTCAGAACCAATACTGCCAAATGGCCAAGACTCTTCAACAGTGATTAGTCTGTTAGTTTTTTTAACTGAAGTTATTACTGTTTCTGTATCCAAAGGTCTTAAAGTTTGTAAATCAATAATTTCTACATCTAAATTGTATTCCTCTTTTAGTCTTATTGCCGCTTCTTTCGATTTCTGCAACATAATGGAATAAGTGACGATCGTTAAATCTTTTCCTTTTTTTTCAATATTTGCTTTTCCAATTGGTATTGAGAAGTTAACATCATTATTTACAGGACCTTTTAATCCATACAGAATTTCATTTTCTAGAAAAATTACCGGATTTGGATCTAATATTGCAGAACGCAACAAACCTTTTGCGTTATAAGGAGTAGATGGAGCAATAACTTTTAAACCTGGCACTTGAGAATACCATGAAGAGAAATCCTGACTATGTTGTGCAGCAACTTGAGCTGCAGCACCATTTGGTCCTCTAAAAACAATAGGGCAATTAATTTGCCCTCCAGACATGTAAAGTGTTTTTGCAGCAGAATTTATAATTTGATCAATTGCCTGCATAGAAAAATTAAAAGTCATGAATTCTAAGATTGGTCTCAATCCTTTAAATGCTGCACCAACTGCTAATCCAGTAAATCCATGTTCGGAAATAGGTGTATCTAATACTCTTTCTTTACCAAATTCTTGAAGAAGATCTTGCGTTACTTTATACGCACCTTGATACTCAGCAACTTCCTCTCCAAGTATGAAAACTTTATTATCTTTTCTCATTTCTTCAGCCATTGTATCTCTTAGCGCTTGACGCATGGTAATATCTTCTGCACTTAAGTTTGTATCTTCCTCTATTTTAGTTGATGGAGTATCGATTATATCATCGTTCTTAGACTCAATTTTTTTCTCAATGTTTTTTTCAATTTTCTTTTCTTCAATTACTTTTTCAACGATAACTTCTTTTTTTACTTCAACTTTCTCATTTGGATCACCAATAATAGCTATAGCTTTGTTTACTGGTATATTGGCTTCTCCTTCATTAAATAGAAGATCGAGAACAACGCCTTCATCTACCGCTTCTACTTCCATTGTTGCTTTGTCAGTTTCAATTTCTGCAATCAAATCGCCTGCTTTAATAGTGTCTCCTTTTTTAATTAACCACTTAGATAGATTTCCCTCTGTCATTGTTGGAGATAATGCAGGCATTAAAATTTCTGTGCTCATATTTTATAAATAAACGTCTGTATAAAGTTCACTATCCTTTGGAAAAGGACTGTTAGTTGCAAATTCAGCTGCATTTTTTATTTCTTCTAAAGTATCTTTATTAATTTTTTCAATTTCATTATTCGTTGCGATTTTTTTCTTTAATATTTCAGCTTTAACTATTTCAATAGGATCAGTTTGTTTATAGTTATCTAATTCTTCTTTTGTTCTATATTTTGCAGGATCTGACATTGAATGTCCTCTATATCGATATGTTTGTACTTCAATGATATAAGGCCCATTGCCCTCCCTAACATATTTACCTGCTTTATCTGCTGCTTCTATAACTGAGAACACATTCATTCCATCCACCTTCTCACCAGGAATACCGAATGCCTCGCCTCTTTTATATAAGTCTAATCCAGCTGCAGCTCTATCTACAGACGTACCCATTCCATATTTATTGTTTTCAATAATGTATAAAACAGGAAGCTTCCACAAAGCAGCTAAATTAAAAGCTTCAAAAACTTGGCCATTATTCATAGCTCCATCACCAATGTATGTTCTACATATATTTTTTTCTCCATTATATTTATGTGTGAAAGCTATACCTGTTCCAATTGGCACTTGTGCTCCAACAATACCATGACCGCCATAAAAATTATTTTCTTTAGAGAACATATGCATTGAGCCTCCCTTACCAGCAGAATAACCATCTTCTCTGCCAGTCAACTCTGCCATAATACGTTTTGGATCTAATCCTCTAGCAATCATATGGCCATGATCTCTGTAAGTTGTTACAACTGAGTCATTCTTATCAATTGTCATTAATATACCAACAACAACAGCCTCTTGGCCAATATACAAATGACAAAAACCACCTATTTTGCCCATACCGTAAAGTTGAGCTGCCCTTTCCTCAAATCTTCTTATTTTAAGCATATAAGAGTACATCTTGATATAATCTGCTTTTTGAAGTTTCTTCATATGATAATCTTTAATTATAATTAGGGTGATTTT
>CACOPD010000013.1 GCA_902628835.1 uncultured Alphaproteobacteria bacterium | reverse complement strand
TTTTTTCTAACTATTTTAAATATGTATAACTCGAGCTTTTTTCTTATCTGTTTATTTTCAAAAATAATCTTTGATATAATTTTTTTATCTATGTTTTTTTTTGAAATAGACTTAGACAAACCTATGGTACGTAAATAGGTAACAAATTTTTTTTCAGGGTTTTTATATATTTTGGCCACCTGATCGTCTGAGCTGTGAACTTTAAAACCTTTTTCTTTTAATTTACTACAAAAGGTGGATTTACCCGATCCTATGCCGCCTGTAACTGCTATGGTTTTTGTCATTAAATTTTTTTATAAATAGCGTTAAGCATTTTTCTATCTACAGATGGGTTTTTACCAAACCACATTTTAAAACACGGTTTGGCCTGTTCTATCAACATTGATATTCCATAAATCTTTTTATTCTTTGGAAACTGTTTGAGAAATGGGGTGTTTTTTGGGCTGTAAACAATGTCGCTTACAATTGTGGATTTGGTGATAAGTTTTAAGTGTTTTTTCAAGATAGGGTTTATTGGTGTAGTATTAATTATTAAAAAAACTCCTTCAAGGTGTGTTTCAAGATCACTATATTTTTTTGTATACTCAGTGTTTTTTGAATACTTAATTTTTTTCTTAGATCTATTGAAAATTAAAATATCCTTAAACCCCCTCTTCTTTAAAACATAGTGAATGGCGTGTGATGCGCCTCCATAACCCAGAATAATAACTTTTCTGGTTTTGGTTTTTTTTATATTTGGTAGAGTTTTGTAATATCCTGTCCAATCAGTATTGGTTCCATTTATAGTTTTTTTGTTTGTTACACAGTTCACAGCACCAATTTTTTTTGCATTAGCGTCTATTTTGCCAAGGTGTTTGATAATTTTGTTTTTAAATGGGATAGTTACATTTAGGCCAAGCGTATCTTTTTTTTCCAAAACTTCTTTTATTTCTCTGTGAAAGTTTTTTTCTGTAAGCTCTAAATATCCATAACTTGCTTTAATGTTATATTTTTTAAACCAATAGTTAAATATTGTTGGCGAGAGACTTTTAGATACCTTGTTCCCAACTACGTAAAGTTTTTTCATTTTTTTGAATATAAATAATCTAGCAAATTAAATAAAGGCAATCCCATAACATTAAAATAATCTCCTTTTATGCTCTCAATAATATTGGGTCCCAAGCTCTCTATTTGATAACATCCAACGGAGCTTAGTATTTGTTTACCTGTTTTTTTTAAGTATGTTTTTATTTCACTGTTATTAAGCTTCCTTATTTTAACATGGGTTTTTTCGTAATTTTCCCAAACTTTAGAACCATTCAAACATATAGTTAAGCCAGATACTATTAAGTGTGTCTTTCCTGATAGAGACTTGATTTTTTTTTGGGCTTTCTCAATAGAGTTTACTTTATCTAAAATTTTTCCATTGTGATAAATGACTGTATCACAACCCAAAACAATCTTATTAGCATACAATTTTTTTATACTTACACTTCTTGCTTTTTCATAAGATAGTTTTTTTGCGAAAATCTCAGGCTTTGTATTTCTATTAATAGTTTGTTTAATATCCTCTTCGTTGCAATTTGGTTTTTTTTGTGTGAAATTTAATCCTGCATTTTTTAATATTTTGTATCTAGATTTGCTTGAACTAGCTAATATAAATTTTTGGTGCATAAGTGTGTTAATAAAAATTATAGTTATAAACACTATTAAATATAATTTGAATTTAAGAAATAGTTCTTTTGTTTTAAAAATGTGTTGTCAACAGCTTAATAACTTCTCTAAATATTATAGGGTGGGTGTTAATATATTTTTTATACAAAATTAATAACAAGTTATTAGAAATTTACTGCATTGCAAATTATTTAAAAATAATAATTTTTTTTCAATATTCTTTAAATTAACATATTTGTGAGGGTTGTTGTTCATATGTTGGTAAATAAAGAATGATACGATAATAAAGCAATAATTAAGCTTTTTAACCTTACAACTAATACTACAATTAAATATATAAATTATATATTTATTATTATTTTGACATTAACTTCAATTTTGATTATTAAAATATTTCATTTCTAAGCTACCCCAACAACATTATGAATTTACAGGAATTAAAAGGAAAAGAACCACAAGAGCTTTTAAAACAGGCAGACAAGCTTGGTATAGAAAACCCTTCGTCTCTTAGAAAGCAAGATTTGATGTTTGCAATTCTAAAAACAATTGCTGAAGAGGGTGAGATTATTACTGGTTTAGGCGTTATTGAAATTATGCAAGATGGTTTCGGTTTTTTAAGGTCTTCAGAGTCAAATTATCTTCCAGGACCAGATGATATCTATATTTCTCCATCTCAAATTAAAAAATTTAGCTTAAGAACGGGTGATAGTGTTGAAGGTGAAATTAGATCTCCAAAGCAAGGAGAAAGATATTTTGCCATAACTAAAATTAACAAAATAAACGGTCAAGAAACTGATTTAGTTAAGAACAGGGTTAACTTTGAAGATTTAACACCATTGTATCCTGAAGCAAGGTTTAAACTTGAACAAGAAAAACCTATGCCGGATAATACAGAAAGAATAATTGATATTATTGCTCCTCTTGGAAAAGGACAAAGACAATTAATTGTTGCGCAACCTTTCACAGGTAAAACAATAATAATGCAAAAAATTGCTAATGCTATAACTGCTAATAGTCCAGACGCTAAACTGATTGTTCTGCTAATTGATGAAAGACCAGAAGAAGTTACAGACATGCAAAGATCAGTTAAGGGCGAGGTAATTAGTTCAACCTTTGATGAACCTGCTTCACGCCACGTTCAGGTCGCTGAAATGGTAATTGAAAAAGCTAAAAGACTTGTTGAATATAAACATGATGTTGTAATCCTTCTTGATTCAATCACAAGACTTGGAAGAGCATATAATACTGTTGTGCCTTCTAGTGGAAAGGTATTAACAGGTGGTGTTGATGCCAATGCTCTACAAAGACCAAAAAGATTTTTCGGAGCTGCAAGGAACGTAGAAAAAGGTGGATCGCTAACAATTATTGCCACTGCTTTAATAGATACAGGAAGTAGAATGGATGAAGTTATATTTGAAGAATTTAAAGGCACTGGTAATAGTGAAATGGTTCTAGATAGAAAACTAAGTCAAAAAAGAACCTATCCAGCTTTTGATATTGGTAAATCAGGAACAAGAAAAGAAGAATTATTGCTTGATAAAGACGAGCTTGGAAAAATCTTTATTTTAAGAAAAATATTAGCCCCAATGGGAAGCACAGAAGCCATGGAGTTCTTGTTAGATAAAATGAAAAATACAAAAACTAACAACGAATTCTTCCAAAGCATGGGAACTAAATAAATATAAATTTTTTTATAATCTTTCTTATTTACTTAATATCATCTTGGTTTTAATTCCCAAAAAATGAAAGCTTCCAAAGAGACAATTTTTGCTCTTGCTACGCAAAGAGGTAAATCAGGTATAGCTGTTTTTAGGGTTTCGGGAAAAGGCTCTCATAGAATAATTAAATCAATATCTTCTAAAAAAAAATTTAAAACAAACTTTGCAACATTAAACAATTTATTAGACGGAAAGAGCCTTGTAGATCAGACACTAACAACTTTTTTTAAATCACCAAAAAGCTATACAGGGGAGGATATGGTGGAAATATCTTGTCATGGAAGTATTTCTGTAATTAACAAAATAACTAAAACCCTATTAAAAAAACAGATAAGACTTGCTGAGCCTGGAGAGTTTACCAAAAGAGCTCTAATGAATGATAAGCTCAGTGTTTTAGAAGCTGAAACAATTAATGATTTAGTTAATGCAGAAACTGAAAATCAAAGAAAGGTAGCCATTGGTAATTTAAGTGGAAATTTAGATAAATTAGTTAATGAAATATCAAATAAACAAAAAAAACTTCTAGCAGATATAGAGGCCATAATTGATTTTGCTGATGAAGACCTTCCCAAAGAAATATATAAAAACATAAGAGAACAAAATAAGAACATATATAAACAAATTGAAAATATTATCGAAAGATCAACCTTATCTAGACAAATTTATAACGGTTTTAAAATAACTATTATTGGAAAGCCAAACACAGGAAAATCTTCCTTTATTAATTATATTAATAACAAGGAGGTTTCTATAGTTACTAATATACCAGGAACTACAACAGATTTAGTAAGCTCCACGCTAGATATACAAGGAGATAAATACACATTTATTGATACAGCCGGAATAAGAAAATATAAGAATTTAATTGAAAAAATAGGTATTGAAAGATCCTTAGAGAGCGCTGAAAAATCTGATTTAAATATAGTTTTTCTCAAAAACAATGAAAAGAAAAACTACAGTAAAATCAAATCAAAAATATTTGTTAAATCAAAATATGATACAAATAAAAAGAATATTAGCGGGGTACATAGTATTTCATCAGTATCTGGTTATGGAATCGAGCCTCTTATTAAAACCATATCATCAAAATTAAAGAAAAAACCAATTTTTGGACCAGTCTTTTCACGTGAAAGACACATGGAAAGCCTTAAGAAATCCCTTGTACTACTTAAAGGTTTAGATTTAAAAGAAATAGATATTGCTGCTGAAAATGTTAGAAGATCAATTATGTATATTGATGGAATTAATCAAAAATTTGATATTGAGAAAATTTTAGATATAATATTTAGTGATTTTTGTATAGGTAAGTAATTTCACGTGAAAAGAGACATGGACAATAAATTCGATGTAATTGTAATTGGTGGGGGGCATGCAGGCGTAGAAGCAGCATGCTCATCTGCAAGAACTGGTTCAAAAACAGCTTTAATTACACATAAAGTTGATAAAATAGGAGAAATGTCATGCAATCCTGCAATTGGAGGTCTTGGAAAAGGACATCTTGTAAAGGAAATAGATGCTTTAGATGGAATTATGGCCAAAGCTACAGATAGATCTTGTATACAATTTAGAATGCTAAACTCAAGCAGGGGTGCCGCTGTAAGAGGTCCAAGAGCGCAAACAGACCGTATTTTATATAAAAATGCCATAAATGAACTTGTATCTGAGCAAAAAAATCTTCAAATTATTGAGGGGTCAGTAGAAGATTTAATTGTTTCCAAAAATCAGGTATTAGGAGTTGTTTTAGGTGATAACAAAAAGATATTTTCCATATCTGTGGTTTTAACTACAGGCACTTTCTTACAAGGGCTCATTAGAATAGGCTCAGAAAAACAAGAGGCTGGAAGAGTTGGTGATAAGCCTTCAATAAAGCTTGCAAAAAGGCTTAAAGAACTAAAGTTTTCAATAGGCAGATTGAAGACAGGAACACCCCCAAGATTACTTAAAAAAACTATAAAATTCAATAACTTAGATGAGCAACACCCAGATAAAAAGCTCATTCCATTTTCTTTTATCAACAGAGATATCCACATTCCTCAAATATCTTGTTTTATTACCCATACTAATAAAAAAACACATAAAATAATCGAACAGAACCTCAGCCTATCACCAATGTATTCGGGAAAAATACAATCAATGGGAGCTAGGTATTGCCCATCTATTGAAGATAAAATTCATAAATTCAAAAATAAGTCATCACATCAGATATTTCTTGAGCCAGAAGGATTAGATAGTGACTTAATATATCCAAACGGAATATCCTCTTCACTTCCAACTGAAATTCAAGAGCAATTTGTTAAAACGATTAAAGGTTTAGAGAACGTTACAATTACACAACCTGCTTATGCAATTGAATATGATTTTGTTGACCCACAAGAACTAACACACACACTTGAAACAAAAAAAATAAAAAATTTATTTTTTGCAGGGCAGATAAATGGAACAACCGGATACGAAGAAGCAGCTGCACAAGGTATAATGGCTGGGATAAACGCATCACTTAAAACAACATCTAATAAAGAATTTATAATACCCAGGTCCTCTGGATATATAGGTGTTTTGATAGATGATTTGGTTACAAAAGGAACCAAAGAGCCATACAGAATGTTTACTTCAAGGTCTGAATACAGACTATTACTTCGGGCTGATAATGCAGATTTAAGACTTACTTCTCTTGGAATTGATATAGGCTGTGTTGATATAGATAGGCAAAGACAGTTTGAAAAAAAATCCAGAAGGATAAAAGAGGGATTTAGGTTAGTTAAAAATCACAAATTTTCACCAGATGCACTTCTAAAAAAAGGGATAAAAATAAACAAAGATGGAAAGAAAAGAAATATCATAGACCTCTTATCGTTTTCTAATATTACAACCCCTAAGCTTAAAAAAATACTTCCGGAGCTAAATAACTTAGAAGATGATGTTATGGAACAAATAGAAATTGAAGCTAAATATGCAGGTTATCTTGATAGACAAAGGATGGATATACAAGATTTTGAAAAGGAAGAAAATTTAAAAATTCCCAAATCTACTAACTATAAATTAGTCGGGAGTTTATCTAATGAGATAGTTGAAAAACTATCAAAAATTAAGCCACCTACGCTTGGAGCAGCGTCAAGAATATCAGGTGTAACGCCAGCAGCCACTATAGCTTTGCTCAGATACATTAAAAAAAATAAAAATAAAAAAGCAGCATAATTTGGACAAAAACTCTGTAATAAAAAAATATAATCTAAGTAGAAAGCAAATTGATTTAATAGATAATTACATACTGAAGTTAGAAAAAAGCAACCAAATACATAATTTAGTAGGGCCTTCCACAATTAATATTGCATGGGATAGACACATTAATGATTCATTGCAATTATCTGAATTTATTTTGAAAAAAAATGCATCAATAATAGACTTTGGTACTGGCGCAGGTTTACCAGGAGTGATGTTATATATTTTTGGGTATACAAACATATTATTGATAGACTCTAAAATGAAAAAAATAAACTTTATTAAAGAATTCGCACATGAACAGAATTTAGAAATTAAAACTATTTGCACAAGGGTAGAGAAAATCAAAAATCAAAAATTTGACTTTATTATTTGCCGAGCCTTTGCTCCACTATTAAAAATATTAGATTATTCACGGTTTTTTAATAAAAAAAATACATCACTACTTTTTCTAAAAGGAAGAAATGTTAAGAAAGAAATACAAGATGCAAAAAAATCCTTTAGCTTTGAATACGACCTTTATCCAAGTCAAAGTGAGGGCGATGGTTACGTGTTAAAAATAAGCAAATATAAAAAACTGTGAAAAAAATTATCTCTATATCTAACCAAAAAGGTGGCGTTGGCAAAACCACAACCACAATAAACCTAGCCACTTCATTAGCTGCAGTGAAAAAAAATGTTTTAATCGTCGATGCTGACCCACAAGGTAATGCGAGTACAGGATTAGGACTTTCTTATGATGAAAGAAAACCATCAATTTATGAAATGATTCATGAAAAGAAACTTCTTACAGAAGGAATAAAGAAAACATTAATTCCTGGTCTAAAAATAATTGGAGCAAACACAGATTTGGCGGCAGCGGAGGTAGAGTTGACAAATTTTGAAAACCGAGAGTATGTATTTAAATCAATATTTGCTGAAATTGATAATTTTGATTTTATTTTTGTAGACTGCCCACCAGCACTTGGTTTGCTAACTATTAATTCATTAGTAGCATCCGATACTACACTAATTCCTCTTCAATCAGAGTTTTTTGCTTTAGAAGGCCTTTCAGCTTTGATGCGAACAATAAAATTAATTCAACAAAACTATAACAATGATCTTCAAATCGAAGGAATACTATTAACAATGCTCGACAAAAGAAACTCATTGAGTTCTTTAGTTGAGAAAGATGTAAGGCATCATTTTGGTGATCAAGTCTATAAAACAACAATTCCAAGAAATGTAAAAATATCTGAGGCTCCTAGTCATGGAAAACCAGCATTAATATATGATACACAAGCCGCAGGTTCTTTGGCCTATATAGAGCTTGCAAAAGAAGTAATTTTAAATCAAAATAAAAACCATGAATAAAGAAAACAAACTAGGAATGGGCCTAGGAGCTCTTTTATCAACTACAAATAATAATTCTGACAGCAGCAATGGGATTAAAAAAATTAATATATCTCAAATAATCCCAAACCCTTCTCAGCCAAGAAAAAACTTTAAAGATGAAGATCTTAAAGAGCTTTCCTCTTCAATTAAAAATCAAGGATTAATTCAACCTATAATTATTAAGCCAATAAAAGATGGTCAATATCAGATTATTGCAGGAGAAAGAAGGTGGAGAGCATGCCAATTAAACGGAATGCATGAAGTAGAATGTGTTGTTAAAAACCTAGAAGACACTAATGTTTTAGAAGCAGCCTTAATTGAAAACATTCAAAGAGAAGACCTAAATGTTATTGAGGAGGCAAATGCCTATAAAGGGTTAATTGATATCAAAGGCATCAACAATGAAAACCTTGCTAAACTAATTGGTAAAAGTTCAAGTCATGTTTCAAATATTTTGCGCCTCTTAGAGCTTGATATAAAAATACAACAAATGGTAATAAATGGTGATTTATCAATGGGCCACGCGAGAGCTCTTATTGGTGTACCTGATGCTATTAATAAGGCTAAAGAAATAATTGAGAAAAAACTTAGCGTAAGACAGATAGAAAAAATAACATCTCAATTTAAAAAAAATAAAACTAAAAAAATTTCAAAAGATCCAAATATAACCGATCTTGAAAAGGAGCTTTCAGACAAAATAGGTCTAAAAACATCTATTCAATTTAATGAGAATGGTTCATCTGGCTCACTAACTCTTTATTATTCAGATTTAAATCAATTAGACGATTTAATGAAAAGGCTTAAGAAATAGTAATTTTTTTTATGTTTAAAAGAAAACGAAGCCCAACAACTAAAGATAAACTCGCGTTTTCTCTTAAGATTTTTTCAGTTGAAGAAATCAATTCCAAAAGCATTTTTTTCTTTTTAGAGTTATATTTTCTAAATACTTCAACTAAATAGCTTTTTTCTCTAAATAAATACACCGGAATTTTTTTGCTATATTCATCTTCAGTATTACAATCTATGATTAGTTGACAGAAAAATTTACAATTAAAATAAAGCTCATTTACATCTGTATTTGTTATTATTTTATTCCTATAAATATTTACAATTTCACTATTTTTTTTAAAAAGATTGAAAAAAACTTTTTCTTTTCCAGATTCATCAACAATTAATATTTTTTTAATTTTATCTAAAGTAATTTCTTGATCATTTAATTGTAAAATTTTTATCAAATTATTTTCAAAAAAAATATATTTACTGTCTAATTTTTCAACAAGGAACCAATAAATATCTTTTGAAATTTTAAAATTATTAAAATTTAAAAATTCATTTAGAATTTTTATTTTTGATTCTCTATCAAGTTCATAACAATCTATAAGGTAAGAATCTTTATCTATATTAAATAAATTTTTTACTTTTTTTATTTTTTGTGAATTCTCTTGAAAAAAAATAAAATTACTTTCAGATTTTTTAATATTGTTTATATTTTCTTGATTAATTCCTTTGTAACTATCAACTAAATACAAATTTTTTTCTCCAAACAAACCAATCTCTTCAACAAAATCACTTATTGTATCAATATTTATCAATTCAAATTTTTCATTTCGTTGTAAATTTTTTATAATTATAGATTTTATTTTTTCCATAAGTGTTTTTTCATTTCCACTTATGAAATAAAGTTTTTTATCTGGTACAAAGTTTCTATTTAATAAAATACCTATAGGATTAATTTTCATGAACAATTATCTATATCTACATCAGATAAAATAGAGACAAATCGATTTAAATTTTCAGTAATTGCTAACTCATATTTTTTCTCTATAGATGAATCGGTTCCATAATTATAACCTGACGATTTAGGACTAATTGAAAAATATGAAACTAGTTCTTTTTCATAAGTTACACAATCTTTCACATTTGATTTTAATGTATAATAAAATTTAAGCTCATACCTAAGCTTTGATGTAGCTTGATTTGTTTCTACTGATCTCTTAACTTTGCTTTCTTTAATGTTTATAGAGAGATTGAAAACATCCTCTTTATTTTGACCAAAAAACATAGGTAGGTATGAGTTCATGAAATTCAAATTAATCCCTGAGTAACTAACCTCCACCTTTTGATACAGGGCATTTATAAGATTTTTATTTTCTTTATAAACAAAATCAACTTCAGTACAAGATACAAGAAATATCAAAACATAACTTATGTAAATATTTTTCATTCAATAACCAAATTTACAATTTTTCCAGGAACATAAATTTCTCTAATAATTTTTTTCCCCAATAAGTTTTTTTTAATTTTATTTGTATTTTTTACAGTATCAAAAATCATTTCTTTTGAAAGATTATCATCAACTTCAATAATTTCTTTTGTTTTACCATTTATTTGCACAGCAATTTTTAAATTTGTCTCTCTTGTTATATTTTCTGATGGCCAAGCTTGATTTATGCACAACTTTTTATTCCCGAGAATTAACCATATTTCTTCACTTATATGAGGCACAAAGGGTTGCAATATAATTGATAATTTTTCAAGAGACCATCTGAAGTTTTTTTGTGAAAGCTTATTGTTCAATAATTCAAAACTAACTAAATTTACAAATTCATAAATTTTCGCAACAGATTTATTAAACTGAAATGATTCTATGTTTTCTGAAACTTGATTAATTATTATCTTTAATTTATTAATCATCTCAGAGTTTTCTATATCTGTTGATTTGTGACTTTTATACTTGTTAACTAATTCATACAATTTGTTAATAAACTTAAAGGAAGCTACAATACCAGTTTCAGTCCATTGCAAATCTCTTTCTGGAGGACTGTCAGACAACATAAACCATCTCGCTGTATCTGCTCCGTAAGAATTAATTATATCGTTTGGATCCACAACATTTTTTTTGGATTTACTCATTTTTTCAATTTTACCCTTTTCTACTTCTTGATCATTTCTATCCCTTAATAATCCATCAACTAATTTTATATCTTTTGGCTCTACCCAATGACCCTTTTTATTTTTATAAGTAGTGTGAGTAACCATTCCTTGTGTAAATAAACCCTTAAATGGTTCATCTAAATTAAAATAATTTAAATCTCTTAATACTTTTGTAAAAAATCTAGAATACAATAAGTGTAATATTGCATGTTCGATACCACCTATGTATTGATCAACCGGCAACCAATAATCTATATCTTTTTTGTCAAAAGGTTTATCAAGTCTAGCATTACAATATCTAAAATAATACCAAGATGACTCAAAAAAAGTATCAAAAGTATCCGTTTCTCTAATTGCTTTCATACCAGTTTTTGGACAACTTGTTTCTTTCCAACCAGAAATATTGTTTAAAGCAGTAGCAGATTCATTAAATTTTTTAATATCAGGCAACTCTACAGGAAGGGAATCCTCTTCAACGGCTATTATCTCACCATCTTCTCTGTAAATAATGGGAATTGGACAACCCCAAAATCTTTGTCTTGAGATACCCCAATCTCTTAATTTAAAATTTATTTTACTTCTTCCTATCTTTTTCTTTTCTATTTCTTCAATGATAATTTTTTTTGCCTCTTCTATTCCTAATCCATTTAAAGTACGAGAATTTATTAATATACCTTCATCTGTATAGGCCTCTAAGTCAATTTTGAACTTATCTTCATCAATATTATCTGGTTTAACAACTGGTATTACATCAAGATTATATTCTTTTGCAAAATCCAAGTCCCTTTGATCATGTGCTGGGCAACCAAAGATTGCCCCTAACCCATACTCTTTAAGGACAAAATTAGCTACAAAAATTGGCAACTTCTTTCCTTCTATAAATGGATGTTCAGCAAATAAGCCAACATCAAACCCCCTTTTAATTTTTTCTGGGTTTATATTTTCACATTCTTTAATAAATTTTTGTAAACTATTATTACTTTCTGCAATTTTAGTTACCAACTCATGTTCAGTTGAGAGCGCCAAAAATGTAGCTCCATAAATAGTATCTGGTCTAGTAGTGAACACTGTTATTTTAGTTTCTTTATTTAAAACCTTAAAATCTATCTCTGCTCCTATCGATTTACCAATCCAATTTGATTGCATCGTTTTTACTTTACTCGGCCAATTTTCTAAACTGTCTAGATCTTTTAAAAGCTCATCTGAATATTTGCTAATTTTTAAAAACCATTGTGATAGTTTTTTCTTTTCAACCACTGCACCAGATCTCCAACCCTTCCCATCAATCACCTGTTCGTTTGCTAATACTGTTTTATCAACAGGATCCCAATTGACCTCAGATTCTTTTTTATAGGCAAGGCCTGCTTTAAACATATCAATAAAAAATTTTTGTTCATGTTTGTAGTATTCTGGATGACAGGTTGCAATTTCTCTTTCCCAATCTAATGACAGACCCATTCTTAAAAGCTGGCTCTTCATGGTTTTAATGTTCTGATATGTCCAACTTTCAGGATGTTTTTTTTCAGTTAAAGCTGCATTTTCTGCAGGAAGACCAAAAGCATCCCATCCCATAGGATGTAAGACATTGAAACCCTTCATTCTTTTATATCTCGCTACAACATCTCCTAATGTATAGTTTCTTACATGCCCCATATGTATTTTTCCAGAAGGGTATGGAAACATTTCTAATACATAAAATTTCTTTTTACTTTCATCTTTTTTGGTTTGAAAAATTTTTTCACGAGACCAAACATCCTGCCATTTTTTTTCAACTATTTTGTGATTGTATCTTGATGACACTTTTAGCTTGATTGAAGTTTTAGTTTTTTTGCTTTGTTTAAAATTGCATTTTCTATCTTTATATTGTTTTCTATATCAATTTTCTTATTTACCCATATTGGGCTTTTAAATTCTTGACAAAAAGATGATACTTTAAGATTTTCAGTTTTAAGGTTTCTGCCGGTTATAAAAATATTGAGTTTACATCTTTCATTTTCATTATTTGATGTTGAATACCAATCAGTTATTATTGTACCACCAATCTGATCTGCAGAACTTAAAGGCATAAAATCAACTGTTTCTAGAGCAGCCCTCCAAAGAAATGGATTAACTGACATAGCAATCGTAGTAGATGCTACATTATTTTTTTGGTCGTTATTTAAAATACCTCCTAATGAGATACCTCCTTTACCAAGCAACCCACCCCCTGTTTGAAGTCTGGTTTCAGCATCTCTCATGGCCAAATCCATATCTATTGCTGAATTAAATTTAGTTCCAGATCTTTCTATAATTGAGTTTTTTGTTTGAGCTTTGGACCATAGTTCATTCATTTCATCTTCACTTTTATTACTATTACAAGAGATAATAAATAACAGTGAAAGTATAGTAATTAACCTAGTCAAAATCATTGAATTATAATTATTGTATTGAGAGCAAAATGTAAAACATAAAAAAAACGGCACTCGTTAAAGTGCCGTTTTCAAAGATATTAAATCTTTAATTAAAATGACATGTTAGCACCGATGTACCATGCAGATCCATCATCAGTAGCAGAACCTTCGTTACTTGCTTCCATAGAAGTGTATCCAAGAATAGCAGTTACACCAGAAGCTACAGCATAAGATATACTTGCAGAAGTAACTTCTTTTGCGTCATCAGATCCACCAGATGAACCGATTGTATTATCTTTTGCATCACCTGAAGCAAAACCAACATTAAATGTTAAATCACCAGATACATATTTAATACCAGCTTTTACAACATCAGCTTCAACTTCGCCTGCAGAAGATAAGTTAACACCAGCTTTGTGACCATCAGCAAAACCAACAGCAACAGTTAAGTCACCAGTTACAGCACTTAGACCTACGTGGAAACCACCAGTGTCACTAGTTACAGCAGTTGCTGTTTTTGATCCATCAGCTTCTGAATAACCACCACCGATTGTTACTGCACTGTCACCAAGATCAGTTACATATGTAGCACCAATTGCAACATGACTGTCAACTCTGTAAGTAGCAGTAGCGGCAGCACCACCATCTGTAGAAGCTGAGAAAGACATTTTTAGTCCGTCAGCTAAGAAGTCAGAAGCAGTATGATATTCTATACCTTGAACGGTAGAATCAGTCATAAAGTCTAAACCAGTTTGAGCTTGGTTAGTTGATGTAGTTGCTACACCTTCAGCACCAGCTGAACCTGGAATTGACACAGCATGTGAAGAAGAAGCGTTACCAGCATTTAATACGTCAAGCTTTGAGCCATCAGTAAATGCTAGAGTGAAACCTGCATCCATGTCAGAAGATCCAACAGATGAACTAGCAGTCGCTTCGTTTACAATTGAAAAGCTACTTGAGATAGTCATACCACCATCAGTAGTTTCAGATAATGAAACACTAAAGTTGTTATCATTTTTTTGGGCATTTGTGTCTGTTCCACCAGTTGGTGAATCAAACTCAATACCAGTTTGGTGGTTACCACTCATTGTAGCAGTTACAGCTTCAGCAACTGAAGCAGCACCTAGCGTAGAAACAAGAGCAGTTCCCATTAATAGTTCTTTTTTCATAATTACTCCTTTTGAGTTAATTAATTAATGAATATTCATTAAATACAAGCAACATACTTGTATTAATCAGCTTATTATTTAAAAATTGAATAAAGTTCAAAAAAAGCTTAAGTATTTATTATATTTTTTTAAGTGATGTTGTTTTTTTACAACAATGCTCATTATGTTTAATATAGATAAATATACAAAAATTAAGGAAATTTTAAAAAAATACAATAATTCTGGGAAAATTGTAGCAATTTCTAAAAACCATCCTTTAGAGAGTGTATTAGAAGCAATAAATGTTGGCGTATATACATTTGGGGAAAACAGAGTTCAGGAAGCGCATTCAAAATTTACACATATTAAAAGACAAAATCCGAAAATTGAACTTCACTTAACCGGACCATTACAATCAAACAAAGTTAAAACCGCCTTATCACTTTTTGATGTTTTTCACACAATAGATAGAGAAAAAATTGCAAAAGAGTTTTCCAAATACCAAGCTTTATTAAAAAACAAAAAATTTTTTGTTCAAATAAATACAGGAAAAGAAAAAACAAAAAGTGGAATTTTTCCTGAAGACACGAAGGATTTTTTATTTTACTTAAAAAATGAAATTAACCTATCTATACAAGGTTTGATGTGTATTCCACCAATTGAAGAAGATCCAAAATACCATTTCAAGAAACTTCAACATCTAGCTGAACAAAATGACATTAACGAACTTAGTATTGGTATGAGTGCAGATTATGAGGATGCTCTACCTTTTAAACCATCTTATATAAGACTTGGAACAGTTTTGTTTGGTACAAGAAATTGAAAAATAAAATAAATATATTTTCAGATAAAAAAATTAAAAATTTCTTAGAGGAGTTTTTCGATGAATTTGAATTAACAGTAATGGATTTTACTGAAATTGAAAAGATTTTTGATAAGACTGGAACAAATATTCTCTTCTTAAACAATATAAGTAATCTCAAATTAACAAATTTTAAAAATTTAAATGATAACTGCTTAATACTCTCTAAGTTAAATAAAAAAAATTTTAACCAAAATAGCAAATTAATAAAAACCCCAGCTTCAATTAACTATATTAAAGCTTCAATTGAAAGTTTTGTTGAAAATTTAAGTATTCAATTTTATGACATTTCTATAATAAATGAAAAATTGACTAATATAAAAAATAATTCTTTCTGCTACTTAACAAAACTAGAATCAGAAATATTGAGTCATCTAATTAAAGAAAAAGAAAGTAGTAAAAATTATATTAAGGAAAACATCCTAAAAATAAAAAGCAGCATACAAACTAACTCTTTGGATAGCCATCTAACAAGAATAAGAAAGAAAATGATAAAAATTAAAACTTCAGTCAAATTACAATCAAAAGGTGAGAAACTTTTAATTAAAATTTAATTTAGCAGACTTGGGTTTATTAGTTTAAAAAAATCTGATTTCAAATTTTCATTATAATTATGATCAAATATTGCTATCTCGAGCAATTCTCCATTTAAAAACAAATCAATTTTTCTAAGTATCAGTGGATTGTTTTCAAAGTAAACCCTTATAAAATATTCACTTTGTTCATTATTAAAACCCTTTTTTTCAAGTGTTAATTCATTTTTTTTTATTTCTATATTACTGTTTTTAAAAAAATATGGATTTCTAAAAATATCATAGAAAAACCACGCATTTGTATTTTTTGGATCAAAAAACTCATCCTCTTCTAGTTCATAGTTATAATACATAGCTTTGTCATGATCTAAAATTATAAGAATTTTTGTGGGATATAAATATTCAGCCCTAACCCTTTTTTCACCAACATAAACTTTTCCCTCGCTCAAATTCTGATTATCATTTTGAATAAAAGAAGCAGAAAAATTTTTTAATGAATTTAAATAGTTTAAAATCTTCCCTTTAATTTCTTCATTTGCTTCAACATTTTTTGATAGAAATATAAGAAAGATTAAACCAGCATAAATTAAATTTTTTTTCATTTCTTAAGAACATCTCTTTTACCTGCATTGTTAGCTTCACTAATGATACCATCTTCTTCCATTTTTTCTATTATTCTAGCTGCTCTATTGTAGCCGATTTGTAGATATCTTTGAATATAACTTGTTGAAACTTTCTGTTGTTTAATCACTATATCAACAGCCTTGGTATAAAGTTCGTCATTGTTGCTTGAAATTAAATCATCTTTTATTGAAGATCCTAAACTATCTTCATTTAATGATATTTCATTTTTATAATCAAATGTAGCTTGTTTTTTTATATGAGTAACAACTCTATCAACTTCATTTTCTGATACAAAACCACCATGTAATCTTTTTATAATACCTCCATTTTCTAAAAACAGCATATCACCACTTCCTAGTAATTGTTCCGCCCCCATTTCATTTAAAATTGTTCTACTATCAAATTTACTTGATACTTTGTAACTTATACGACTAGGAAAGTTTGCTTTTATTGTTCCAGTAATTACATCAACACTTGGTCTTTGTGTTGCTGTAATAAGGTGAATACCAGATGCTCTTGCCATTTGAGCTAATCTTTGTACTAATGACTCTACTTCTTTACCAGCCACCATCATTAAGTCAGCCATTTCATCTATTACGACAACAATAAAGGGCATTTTTTCAAGAAGTATTTCTTGTTTTTCAATAATTGGCATTCTTGAATCATCATCAATGCCCGTTTGAACTTCTCTAAATAATTTTCTACCAGATGAAATTGTTCTTAAAACTTTGTCATTGTAAGAGTCTATATTTTTAACATTTAATGAACTCATAAGTTTATATCTGTTTTCCATTTCTCTAACGACCCATTTAAGTGCGAACACAGCTTTTTTTGGATCTGTTACAACGGGTGTAAGTAAGTGAGGTATATCTTCATAAATACTAAGCTCTAACATTTTAGGATCAATTAATATCAGCTTGCATTCATTAGGCTTAAATTTGTACAATATACTTAATATCATTGTGTTGATGCCTACCGATTTACCTGATCCTGTTGTACCAGCTATAAGTAGATGCGGCATTTTTTCTAAATTTGCGAAAATATTTTTACCAGATATATCTTTGCCTAATGCAAGTGTTAGAGAATCATTTTCTATTTCAAATTCTTCTTCTCCAATTAAATCACCAAATAAAACACTATCCCTCTCTCTATTAGGGATTTCAATACCTAAACTAGTTTTTCCAGGTTGAGTTGATATTCTAGCAGAAATAGAAGACATAGCTCTAGCAATATCATCTGATAAACCTATCACTTTACTAGATTTGATCCCTGCATTTGGAACAAATTCAAATAATGTAACAATGGGACCGCTACTAAAACCAATAATTTTACCTTCAACCCCATACTCAGAAAGTGTCTTTTCTAGCTTCATAGCTGCATCAGTATTTATTTTATCAAGCTCTCTGTTTTTATTGTTTCTTAAATTTGATTTTGAAAGAAGATCTTTTGATGGAAGACTAAAACTAAAATTATCTAACTCAAGCTGTTTATTAGTTTTAGGTTTACTAATATTTCTTCTGCTTAAATTAATATAATTTTTTTTCTTAATTGTCGGCTCATTCCTTAGAGTTTTTATTGTAGTTTTTCTTTTAAATTTTAAATATTTTAAAAAACTAAAAATAAAAACTAAAAACCTAAAATATTTTAATATCTTTAAATAAGAAAAAATTTTATATATCCAAGAAATATTTATTCTAAAAGATAAAAGAATTAAATAAATCCCTAATAATAAAAGTAAAAAATTTATAATAATGTAAATAAAAATATTTTCTAAGGCACTTAAGTTAATATTTGAAAATAAATCAATAATGAACTGAGATATTAAACCTCTCTCTAAATAAACTCCTTCAATTGATCTTAATGAAACATTAATTATTATTATTCCCAAGATATTTGATAAAAACTTTAAAATAATAAGTCGACTAACTATTCCTAAAAAAAGCTTGCTTCCTTCTAGTATTAAAAAAAAAGCTAATAAATAACTTAATGTACCAATAAAAATTAATGAATAACTTGATAAATATGCACCAAAAAAACCTAAAATATTTTCAACCTCATTATCATTAATATTATAATTTAATTGTTTAAAACCCGAGTCATCTGGAGAATATGAGTAAAGACTGGTTAAAAAAATTAAGCCAAAACCAAATAAAGCTAATCCCACTAAAAATTTAATGACAAATCCTCGAAAAGAACCATACTTGAACATATAGTTAGATTGTAATACATTTAGATTGTGGTAATTCGAAGAAAATTATGAAAGAAATTCAATCAAACATTAATATTGTAGGCGGCGGGCTTATAGGAGCTGCAACAGCTTATTCACTTTCCATACTTGGTAACAAAGTAGTTGTTTTAGAACATAATGATAAATTTGATCAAAAAAAAATTTTAGATAAAAGGACAACAGCTATATCAGAGGGAACGAAAAAATTTCTAGAAGAAATAAATATCTGGAATGAAATTGGTAATTATGCTGAACCAATTAAAGAAATTCAAATAATTGACAGAAATCAATCAAACAAGATTTATTTTAACAACCAAAGAAGAAACTCCAATTTAGGATACATAGTAAAAAACAAATTTATACTTGATTGCTTGTATAAAAAATTACAAAAACAAAAAAACGTAGAAATTTATAACAATGTGTCTGTTAAAGATATTTTTTATAAAGGAAGTAGGGTTGTAACTAAGCAAAAAAATTTTTGCGTGAATACAAATATTTTATTAGCATCTGATGGGAAAAACAGCACCATTAGAAAAATTTTTAAAACACCAGTTTATAGAAAAGATTATAAAAAAAAAGCAATTGTAATTAATTTTTATCATTCAAAGAACCATCATAACACTGCTTATGAGTTCTTCTTCAAAAATGGCCCTCTTGCAATTTTACCAATGCAAAAACAAAATAATGAGTTTCAGAGTTCTATAGTTTGGACAAATACAAATAAATTTATAAACTCTCTACTTTCTCTAGATGACGACAAAATTATTTCTATTTTAAATCAAAAAATTCAAGGAAGTATAGGTGAAATAAAAAAAATACTTTCAAAACAAACTTTTCCTTTAAAGGCTCATTTGAACTCTAGATTTTTTGAGAACAGAATTATTTATCTTGGCGATTCAGCCCACTCATTTCATCCAATTGCAGGACAAGGATGGAATCTAGGTATGCAAGATGTAGAAAGTTTATATAACCTAGTCAAAAAGTATAACTCTTTAGGTTTGGAATTAGGAGATGAAATATTTTGTAAACAATTTCAGAAAGACAATTTTTTTAAAGCTTATAGATTGTATCAAATCACTGATAAAGTTGATAGTATTTTTAAATTAGATAATACAATTATTAATCATGCAAGATTTTCAGCTATTAATTTCATAGAGAGGGCTAAAAAATTAAAAAATCGGATAAGTGATTTTGCAATGGGGGTTAATTAATACTTTTACTATTATTATCCTCGACAATTTGAAGCTCTAAAATTGATTGAAGTTTTCTATAAAAATCGCTCAGATTTTTTGTTTCTAAAAGCACCTGTTTTTCAATGTCACTAAAAGGTGAAATCATCGCTATAAATTTGATAATTTGGTTAAAATCTATGTTTTGAATTTCATCTAAGTTTAAGTTAATTTTTTTTACTTTTATATATTTACTATACATATCTAAAAGATTGTTCTTTTGTTTTTCATTTATAATATTTTTATCTTCCTTAAAATCTATCATTTCGGCTTCTATCAACCTAAATTTATATTTTTTTTCAAACTCTTTCTTAATTTTAAAACAATTAGTGCCTTGTAAACTAATTAAATATCTTCCATCTGTCGTTTCACTAAAACTATGTATTTTTCCAATACATCCAACACTATAGAGTTTATTTTTTTCATCAGATTGTATCATGCCTATACATCTTTCTTTTGAAAGAGCGTAGTCAACCATTTCAATATATCTTTTTTCAAATATATTTAGAGGTAGGCTTGTTCCTGGAAAAAGTACGGCACCGTTTAAAGGGAAAATAGGAATTTCCATATTATGAAAAAATTAATTGTGAAAGTTTTTTCCTATATTGAATAGTAACTTGATCAGTATTTCCAAGTACAGCAAAAAATTCTACCATCTTGTTTTTTACACTATCCTTATTTTTTGGATAATTTTTTAGAAGTAAATCCATTCCATTTTCATATTCTTTAATTGAAAAATATTTATCTGATATTTCTAAAACTAAATCGATATTATCTGGTTCATTCTCAAGTTTATCAAGCAACTCACTAATATTTGGTCCGGATGAATTATTTTTCACAATTTCCATTTTTTTTAAAACCTGTTTAACCTCGTCCTTTTCTTGCATATCTTTTTCTAATGAACTAATAAAAACTTCAACTTCTTCAAATTGTTTAAGTTCTATCAAACACTCTAAATAAAAACAAATACCTTTAATTTCATCTGAGTTTTTAGAAATAAATTCTAGAAGAGTATCTTTAGTTTCTTCAAACTTATTTTCAGCCATAGCAGTTTCTACTTCATTATAAAATTCAGAGAAATCCTCATTAATTTTAGAACCTAAACATTTTTCAATAAATTCAATAATCTGACCTTCAGGAATAACACCCTGAAATGCATTAACAATTTGTTTATCCTTGAATGCATAAACTGTAGGGATTGATTGAATTCTTAATTGCGCAGCAATTTGTTGATTTTCATCGATATTAATTTTTACTAAGGTAATTTTATTCTCTGATTTTGATATTATTTTTTCTAAAATTGGAGTTAATTGTTTGCAAGGACCACACCAAGGAGCCCAAAAATCAACAACTATTAATTTATTCTCACTAGCCTCAATAACCTTTTCATTAAACTCTGTTTCAGTAACATCGATTATATTTGAATTTTCACTCATAAAGATTTGACTATACTATAACTATCTAGAGAAAAAATATTAATTTTTTTATTATTTTCAAGGAGGAAGTTTATAAACTCTGAAGTCTTTATACTTATAGTTGTGGTATTAATTAGAGGGTGAAAGTTAATTATTTCACTGTTAAAAAGTTTTTCATCTAAGTAAAATTCAACAATATTATCTTTGTCGTTAAGAAGGGCAAATGGTGATACTGATCCAGGCCTTATACCCAAAAATTGTTCTAAATATTCAGCATTAGCAAATGATAGATTCTTGGCATCAATAGATTTAGAAAATAACTTTAAATCAACCTTTGCATTTTCATCACAACTAAAAAGAAAAAAGTTATTTTTTTTATTTTTTAAAAATAAATTTTTTGTATGTGCTCCTTTAATCTCACCTCTTAGTTTTTCGGAATCTTCAACTGTAAATAAAGGATCATGATCATGAATTTGAAAATCTTTATTTTTTACACTAAGTAATTCAAATAATTCTGTCTTTGTAAGCATAAATAATATTATATTTATTAAGAAATAAGGTATTTAAATAGAATTACAAAATTAACAATGGGAAAAAAAGCAGTAGTTATAGGAAGTGGTTTTGGGGGAATTGCAATTAGTTTAAGATTAAAAAAATTAGGCTATGATACAACAATTATTGAAAAACTAGATGAAATTGGAGGAAGAGCAAGAGTTTTTGAAGTGAATGGTTTTAAACATGATGCTGGACCTACTGTTATAACAGCACCATTTCTTTTTGATGAATTGTTTAGTTTATTTGGAAAAAAAAGAGAAGATTATTTGAATTTTGTTCCTCTTGAGCCCTGGTATAGATATTATTTTCATGACGGTAAGACATTTGATTATTGTTCTACAGTTGAAAAAACAAACAGTGAGATTAGTAAATTTGATAAGAGGGACATAAAAGGATATTATAAGCTTTTATATCAATCAAAAAAAATATTTGATGTGGGTTTTACAAAACTAGCTGACAAACCATTCATTTCTTTTTTTAAAATGTTAGGCGTTATTCCTAATTTAATTATATTAAAAAGTTATTTCACTGTATCTCAACTTGTAAATAGATATCTAAAAAACCCATATCTTAGAAAAGCATTTTCAATTCATCCACTTTTAGTTGGGGGTGATCCACATACAACAACATCAATTTACGCTTTAATTCATTATCTAGAGAGAAAATGGGGAGTATTTTTTTGTATGGGCGGTACTGGTAAAATTGTATCTGAATTAAAAAAATTAATGATTGATTGTGGAATTAACATTAAAACAAATACTGAAGCAAAAGAGTTTATTGTTGAAAAAAATAAGATAACAAAAATTCTAACAAATAATAAAGAAATTACCAATATTGATTTGGTTATTTGTAATGCTGATCCACCTATGGTCTACTCTAAACTTTT
>CACOPD010000012.1 GCA_902628835.1 uncultured Alphaproteobacteria bacterium | reverse complement strand
TTCTTTTATAAATAGAAAGCCTTAGATCAACATCGTTAATAAAATCTTCAGGTATATAAATTTCAACAGGAATTTTAATAATTGGTTGAAAATTATCTTTTTTTACAAAGTCAGAATTAATTTTACTTTTTTGTAAATTTATCTCTTCTTCGAGCATTTGATGATAAAGCTCAGTTCCAATTTCTTTGATAAAACCACTCTGTTCTTCACCAATAATAGAACCACCACCTCGAAGGTCTAAATCTTGAGATGCAATGTTAAAACCTGCCCCAAGATGATCAGAAGAGTTTATTATCGATAATCTTTTTCTCCCATTATCTTTTAACTCATTTTCCTTATATGTAATGTATGCGTATCCACGTTTAGAAGATCTACCCACCCTTCCTTTCAATTGATATAGTGCAGCTAAAGAAAAAATATTGGATCTGTAAACTATAATTGTATTTACGTGAGGTAAATCTAAACCATTTTCAATAATATTTGTGCTAAGCATTAAAGGTACTTCTTGATTATAAAATTTTGAAATTCTACTTTCTAATAATTTAGGACTAAGCTGGCCGTGAGTGATTACATATTTTATTTCTGGTAAATTATCATTTAAAAATTGTTCTACAAAAGGTAAATCTTTTTTTCTTGGCACTACAAAGTAAACCCCATTTTTTCTGCCATATATCTCTCTCTTTATGGCTTCTGTGATAGTTAGAGAATCAAAAGGTGAGACATAAGTTCTAACTGCCATCCTTTCAAATGGAGCTGTAAGAATTAAACTTAGATCTCTTATTCCTGAGAGAGACATACTTAAAGTTCTTGGAATAGGTGTTGCGCTAAGTGAGATACAATGCGCTTTAGGAGCTATTTCTTTAAATTTTTCTTTTTGAATTGTTCCCAGTTTTTGTTCTTCATCGTAAACTATTAGACCAAGCCTGTTAAATTTTAATTTGTCGTTTAATAAAGCATGAGTTCCAACTAAAACATCTATTTTACCAGTATTACATTTTTCAAAAATTTCTTTTTTATCTTTTAATGATACTAATCTAGAAATTTCTGCAATATTAATTCCAAAAATAGATAACCTTTTTTTAAAATTAATAAAATGCTGCCTGGATAAAATTGTAGTTGGCACTAAAACTACAGATTGTAAATTTGATTTTGCAGCTAGAAAAATAGCTCTTAAAATTACTTCTGTTTTTCCAAATGCAACATCGCCTACAATTAATCTATCAGATGGTATCATCTTAGAAAAATCATTAATTACATCTTGAATTGCATTCAACTGATCATCAGTTTCAACATATGGGAAAGTACTAACAAATTTATCGTATTCAGGGATATTTGTATTAATTTCATAAGATTGAGATTGAAGTCTCTTAGAAGCTATTGAGATAAGTTTTTTTGCAGCATCCCTAATTTTCTTTTTTGCATCTGCTTTTCTTTTTTGCCAATGCGAAGCACCAAGTTTATCTAGAATAATATTTCCATCAGTATCATCACTGTATTTTGATACATAACTTAAATTTTCCACTGGTAAAAAAAGTTTTTGATTTTCAAAAAATTCTAATTCTAAACACTCATGAATTGAGTCATTTAACTCGATTTTTCTTATATTATTAAACTTACAAAGGCCATACTCAGAATGAACAAGAATAGAATCAATAGATAATTTATTTAATTCTTCAAAAAAAATAGTTTGTTTACGTGATTTAGATATTTGCGTATTAAAAAAATAACCAAACAAGGATTTTTCATTAATAAAAATATATTTATTAAATTTAAATGACTCCTCAATATCCAGAATAGTTAAAAGAATTTTATCTGAAAGTGAATGATTAAAGTTTGTTACATTATTTAAATTTAAACTTAAATTATTCTGTAGTATTTTAGATACTCTTTCTAAACTTCCTTTACTACGACAACATATATATATAAAATTTTCTTTAGAATTAGTTGTAAAAAATTGATTTATAAAACTAAAATCAATTTCTTTTTTAATTGATGATAAATTATGAATAATATTTACATCAATATTGATATGATTATTTTTATCAAATGTATTAAAGTAAAAATGCTCATTGTTATCTAAATATTTTTGGAAAATTTCTTTATTTAAGTAAAAAAATTCAGGTGATAAAAAAAAATTTTCTTTATTATTTTTTCTGGCTAAATAAAAATCATTTATATTTTCTAATCTATTTTCAAATATATTTTTAAATTCGTCATTTAATAGAATTGTATAGTCTTTAATATAATCAAACAATGTTTCGAGATTATCATAGAATAAAGGCAAGAACTGTTCACCGCCAGATGGAATAATATTTTCAGAAAAAAGATTATAAACTTGACTATTTCTATACTCTGGAAATATTTCTCTAAAATTTTTTCTAAATAAGTTAAGATTATTTTCATTAAGAATTAATTCATTAATAATATTAAACTCTAAATCACTATTTATTTCTTTTAATCTTTTTTGAGTAATTGGATCAAATTCAAAAATCGTATCTATTTCTTCATCAAAAAAATCTATTCTTATTGGCTTAGATCTATCATTTGGAAAAATATCCAGAATTGATCCTCTTACAGAAAATTCTGATTTATCACGTACTAAAGAAGTTCTTTGAAAGCCTAGAAGGACAAGGTTATTGATAAGATACTCAAATTTAAATTTTTGATTTTTTGAAATCTTAAAAAGTTGTGAATTAATAATTGATTTAGGGATTATTTTTTGAGTTATTGAATTAATTGTAGTGAGTATTATTCTTTTTGCTTTAGAATTTGATAAAATTTTAAGTGTTTTTAATCTTTCAATTTGAACATCTTTTGAAGGGGAGACATTATCGTATGGAATTTGATCCCAAGATTTAAATAATAAAATTTCAACATCAGGTAATAACCATTTAATTTTTTGTTCCATATATGATATTTCTCTTTCATCTTTTCCAATATATAAAATTGATTTATTAGAATTTTGATAGAACTGAGAAATGAAAAAGGGCTCAACATTGTGAATTGATGGACCGATTGTATTTTTATTCTTCATTAAGTATTTTATTAAATATTTCGCTAAATTCTAATGGTACAGCTACCTTAGAAGTGAGAAAATCATAAATCTCATTATCGGAGAATTGATTAAATATGGATTTAATATCCTCAAGATCTTTTTCAGTAAATTTATCTAACTGATTTATAAAATATCTTTTGTATAAAATATCTGTCTCTTTTGTTCCAGAGTAAGAAACCCTATATTTTATCGTTTTTTTAAGTGAATTGAATGACATAAAAATTGAATATAGAATATAGTTTATAATTTTATAAAAATCTATGAGACCAGAAAAATTAAACTACATATTATCTTCAATATCTTCTCTCAAAGGAGTTGGTCCAAAGTTAGAACAAATTATTAATAAATTAGGTATATATAAGAATATTCATTTTGTTTGGAATATACCAAATAATATTCTTGAAAGAAAATTCTATGAAAATATTCATGATGCTGAGATTAATTCTTTAGTAACATTAAATTTAAAAATTATTAAACATGAACCTTCAAGGTTTAAAAGGCAACCCTATAAAATTAAATGTATCTGTGGAGATACAAATATTGATTTAGTGTATTTTAATGCAAGACATCCTATGTTAAGGCAAATGCTTCCAACAAATGAAAATAGATTAATATCTGGAAAATTAGAATATTTTAGAAACACATTTCAAATAACGCACCCTACTCATGTAAGTGCTTTAAACAATAATAAAATAATCAAAAGTAAAGAGGCAGTTTACAGTTTAACTAGTGGCCTCAATCAAAAAATAATGAATAAATTAACAGATCAAATATTAAATAATTTACCAAATTTTAATGAATGGATAGAAAACTCAATATTAAATAAATATAAATTTAAAGGATGGAATGAAGTTGTTAAAAATCTTCATAGTCCAAGTGATGATAATATAAAAAATAAAAATTTACTTAGAAGAAGACTAGCATTTGATGAATTATTATCTCATCAATTAGCTATAGGCATTATGCGAAATTTTAATCAAAAGAAAAAAGGTCTTAAAATTACTAGTAAAAATAAAACATTAAATAAATTTTATAGTAATTTAGATTTTCAACTTACAAATTCACAAAATAATGTAATCAAAGAAATACTTCAGGACCTAGGAAGTTCTAATCAAATGATCAGATTGTTGCAAGGAGATGTTGGGTCTGGAAAAACTATTGTAGCCTTAATATCAATGATTAAAGTATTTGAAAGTAATTTTCAATCTGCTTTAATGGTGCCTACTACGATTCTAGCATTTCAGCATTATGAAAATATTTTAAATTTATTAAAAGATTCAAAAATAAATGTGCTTGTTCTTACTGGAAAGGATAAGGGTAAGGAAAGGAATGAAAAATTAGATGAAATTGCAAAGGGAGAAGCAGATATTATAATTGGCACACATGCTTTAATACAAGATACTGTAAAATTTAATAATTTAGGTTTAGCAGTTATTGATGAACAGCATAGATTTGGAGTTTATCAAAGAATGGTATTTAACCATAAAAATCATAAACCAAATATTTTAGTAATGAGTGCGACACCCATTCCAAGAACACTAACTTTAGCAGCATATGGAGATATGAAAGAGAGTAAATTAATTGAAAAACCTTTAGGTCGTAAACCAATTATAACTAGCTCTTTGTCATTAAAAAAAGAAAATCAACTTATTGATAGAATAAAAGAAAAAATTAAAAATTCATCTTCTAAATTTTACTGGGTATGCCCTTTAATAGAAGAATCTGAAGAGTTAGATCTAAAAGCTGCGGAGGAAAGATACAAAATTTTAAAAAAATATTTCAAAAATAAAGTTCTTTTAATGCATGGACGTTTAAGTGAAATAGAAAAAGAAGAAATAATGACAAAGTTTAAAAATGAGGATTACAAAATTTTAGTTTCAACAACTGTTATTGAAGTTGGTGTAGATATTCCTTCTGCAACAACAATTGTAATTGAACACGCAGAAAGATTCGGTTTAGCTCAACTTCATCAATTGAGAGGTCGTGTTGGTAGAAATGACATTCAATCATATTGTATACTTTTACATAAAGATAATATTGGGGAAATTTCAAAACAAAGAATTGATATAATGAAGCAAACAAATGATGGTTTTAAAATCGCTGAAGAGGATCTAAAAATAAGAGGTCCTGGAGAAATTTTAGGAAAGAAACAATCTGGCAGCCCATCTTTTTATGTAGCTGATCTTAGTTTTGATTACGATCTATTAGAAGATGCTAAAATTATGGTAGAAGATATATTATCCAAAAATCCAAAATTGGAAAACATAGAAGGAGAAAATCTTCGAAACTTATTGTATCTTCAAGAGAGAGATGCAGCAATTTTAACACTGACTGCGGGATAATAGTTATGGATATAGAAAAAGGTATTAGATTTGAATGCCAGGGTTCTGGAAATTGTTGTGTTTCAAGAGGAACCTATGGTTTTGTTTATTTAAGTAAGAAAGATATTAAAAAATTGTCAGATGGATTTAAAATAACAGAACAAAACTTTGTAAAAAACTATTGTCAAAAAACTGATGGCTTCATTCACTTAAAGGAACTAAAAAAAAATAATGGAAATTGTATATTTTTGAAAGATAACAAATGCAATGTTTATAAGTCGAGACCTATACAATGTAGAACTTGGCCTTTTTGGCCTGAAAATATGAATTCAAAAACTTGGAATAACGATATTGCTAAAAATTGCCCTGGTGTAGGTAAAGGTAAAGTAAAAACAAAGAAAGAAATTTTAAAGCAAGTACAAATTGATTATGAAAATGAATTAAATATTAGGAATAAAAATTAACCGTCAGACTCAAATTCCATTTCTTTAAAATATCCAATATATTTATTAGTCTTTTTCTTAAGCAATATCTTTATTGTTGTTCCTTCAAGAACTACTTCAAGAAAGTCGTCATTTTTTCTTAAAATATCACAATTTTTCTCAATGCCGGATGCAATGTTTTTAATTTTTGCTTTTTTCATTTTGGATGGTGAGCCCTGCAGGATTCGAACCTGCGACCCATTCCTTAAAAGGGAATTGCTCTACCAACTGAGCTAAGGGCCCATCGAATTTGTATTCTATATAGTTCAAATATTGTAAGCGCAAGTGATTAACTAAGAGTTTTTTTTATTAAGTTGTTCCAAAGTATTTTTTGAAACAAAATTGGAAACATCTCCACCTAATTTGTGGACTTCTTTAACAAAATTAGATGAAATGAATGAGTTTTTTTCAGATGTCATGAGAAATATTGTCTCGATATCTGGATTAAGTTGGTAGTTCATACCTGTCATTTGAAATTCATACTCAAAATCAGATACAGCTCTTAATCCTCTTATAATGCATGTGGCATTTTGATCTTTAGCAAATGTTGTAAGTAATCCTGATAATTCCATAACATTAATTTTTGAGTTTAATTCATTTATAGAACTAATATCACTTTTGATAATATTAATTCTATCTTGAACACTAAATAATGAATCTTTGTTAATATTATTTGCGACAGCTATTACTAAATTATCTACTATTCTTAAGGATCTTTTAATTATGTCCATATGACCTGCAGTCATGGGATCAAAAGTACCTGGGTATATGCCAATTTTATTCATCATTTTCAAATTCTTGTATTCTAGAAACAGAAACAATTCTATCACTTTCAGGTATTTTAAAAATACTTACACCTTTTGTAGATCTTCCAGCTATTCTAATTTGATTTACATTAACTCTAATTATTTGACCTTTGTCACTAACTAGAATAATTTCATCGTTGTCCTGAACAACGAAACAATCAACAACTTCACCATTTTTTTCAGATGTCATTATGCCAGTTATACCTTTTCCTCCTCTGTTTGAAATTCTATATTCATATGCAGATGATCGTTTACCAAAACCCTTTGATGTTATAGCTAAAAGAAATTCTTCATTTTTATTTAATTCTTCAAATCCATTTTTAAGAGATGAAGTTTCTTTTCTGCTTTCTGATGCTGCCCTTAGATATTCTTGTCGAATGCTCATATCAATCACGGAGTGTTTCAAGATTGCTAGAGAAATAATAGTATTGCTCTTATCTAATTTTATACCTCTAACACCAGAAGAATTTAAACCTGAAAATAATCTTAATTTTTGAACAGGAAATCGTAAACATTTTCCATTTGATGAAGAAAGTAAAATATCGTCATCTATAGTACAAAGTTTAACACCAATTAATTCATCTTTTTCATCAAGCTTAATAGATACTTTGCCTGAGTCTCTCAGTTCTCTTTTTCCACTCTTAGCTACATCAATTAATTTATTTTTTCTAACCATTCCATTTTTGGTTGTAAAAATAACATAAAATTTTTCCCACTGATTTTCATCTAGAGGTAATGGAAGGAACGTAGATATTTTTTCAGAATTTTTAAATGGCAATAAATTTACTATAGGCTTTCCTCTCGCCTTTAAACTAGCCTCAGGAACATCATGAGATTTAAGAGAATAAACTTTTCCTAATGATGAAAAGACTAAAAGTTTAGTATGAGTATCTGCAAAGTGAATTTCTTTAACAAAATCTTCTTCTCTTGTTGACATACCAGTTTTACCTTTGCCACCTCTATTTTGAGAACGATAATTAGATAAAAGTGATCTTTTTATGTATCCATTATTAGAAATAGTTAAAACTATATCTTCTTGTTGAATATATTTTAAATCATCTATTTGCTCATATTCTTGATCAATAATTTCACTGCGTCTTTCAGTTGCAAATTCTTTTTTTATTTCAATTAATTCATTTTCTATTTCCTTTAGAAGTATATCCCTGGAATTAAGTATAGATAGGTAATTTTTAATTTCTAAAATTAAACTTTCTAAATCTTTTTGTATATCTTCTCTTTCTAAAGCAGTTAATTTTTGTAATCTTAATTCTAAAATAGCTTTAGCCTGTGCATCAGAAAAATTGAACGTGTTGTTTTTTAACTCTACATTATCATCCTCAACTAATTTAATAAAATTAAGATTTTGTTTAGATACTTTCCACTTCTTTTGAATTAATTTTTCCTTTGCTTCTTTTGTATCTTTTGAACTTTTTATTAACTCTATAATTTCATCAATGTGTTCATTAGTAACAACTAATCCAACTAAAATATGTGCTTTTTCTCTAGCTTTATTGAGATCAAATAATGTTTTTTTGATTATTACTTCTTCTCTAAAATCTAAAAATGATGACAAAATATCTTTAAGATTCATTTGTTCAGGCTTACCTTTGTTTAAGGCGAGCATATTAGAATTAAATGTCGTTTGGATTAGTGTATGTTTATATAGCTGATTAAGAATAATGTTTGAATCTACATCTTTTTTTAATTCTATAACAACTCTAACACCGTTTCTATCTGACTCATCTCTTAAATCTGAAATTCCTTCAACAACTCCATTTTTTACAATTTCCGCAATCCTTTCTAATAATTTTGATTTATTAACCTGATAAGGTATTTCATGAAGAATAATTGCTTCTCTATCCTTTTTAAAATTTTCAATACTGGTCTTCGATCTAACTACACATCCGCCTCTTCCAGTTTCAAAAGCTTCTGCTATTCCTTTTTTACCAATTATTTGACCTCCTGTTGGAAAATCGGGACCAAAAATATATTTTTGAAGGTCTGAGATATTGCATTCTGGATTTTTAATAAGATATAAAGATGCATCTATTACTTCACCTAAGTTATGTGGAGCAATATTAGTTGCCATTCCAACTGCAATTCCTGATGCACCATTAACTAAAAGATTTGGAAATTGAGATGGCAAAACTGAGGGCTCTTTTGTTGTATCATCATAATTAGGCTGAAACGCAACAGTATTTTTATCAATATCTTCAACAAGCTTTTCAGACACTTTAGAAAGTCTTGCCTCAGTGTATCTCATTGCTGCAGGAGGATCTCCATCTAAAGATCCAAAATTTCCTTGACCATCAACTAACTCTAATCGCATAGAAAATTCTTGTGCCATTCTAACCATAGAATTATAAATAGCTGAATCTCCATGAGGATGATATTTACCCATAACATCACCCACTATTCTCGCAGATTTTTTATATGGTTTATTATAATTGTATCCTGACTCACTCATAGAGTACAATATTCTTCTATGAACAGGTTTTAAGCCATCTCTACAGTCTGGAAGTGCCCTACTAACTATTACAGACATTGCATAATCCAGATAGGATTTTTGCATTTCTTGCTCTAAACTAACTGAAGGTATATTTGTAGGTTCTTGATTGTTTTTATTTGATGTATCTATATTGTCAGGCACTAAAAAAATCCAAGTTTTCTAAGAAAAATTAAGTAATTTTTATATCAAAAAGGACAATTTAAACCAATATAAATAAGTGATTAAATTATTTTAAAAAAACTATATTTTTCAGTAATTAAAAAATAATATCTAATATAAAAGATTAAAAAGGGATATCTTCATCTAAATCTTCAGAATCATTTGATTGATTTCCAAAAGAATTGTCTTCAATTGACTTAGATTGATCCATTTCTTGAGAATTATCAGATACTTGAGAATTACTATTTCTACTGTCTAAAAGAGTTAAATTACAATTATACCCCTGTAAAATTACTTCTGTAGTGTATCTATCATTACCATCTTTATCTTGCCATTTCCTTGTTTGGAGTTCTCCTTCAACATAAATTTTGGATCCTTTTTTTACGTATTTTTCAACTATATCTACCAGGCCGTCTCCAAATACTACTATATTATGCCAAGATGTTTTTTCTTTTTGTTCTTGAGTGTTTCTATCTTTCCATCTCTTTGAAGTTGCTATAGAAAATGAAGCCATTTTAGCACCTGACTGCATGGAACGAATTTCAGGATCTCTTCCCAAGTTTCCTAATAAAATTGTTTTATTAACACTACCAACCATAAGATTTCTATATATATCCATATAACATATTAAAGTTATTAAATAACACTAATATTCATGAATTTAGATAAAATTGTTATAAAAGGTGCAAGAGAGCATAATCTTAAAAACATCAACTTAGAAATACCAAAAAATAAACTTGTTGTTATTACAGGTGTAAGTGGTTCAGGTAAATCAACATTAGCATTTGATACAATTTATTCTGAGGGACAAAGAAAATATGTTGAGAGTCTTTCAGCGTATGCAAGACAATTTCTTCAAATGATGAATAAGCCTGATGTGGATAGTATTGATGGCCTATCACCAGCAATTTCTATAGAGCAAAAAACAACACAAAAAAATCCAAGAAGTACTGTAGGTACTGTCACAGAAATCTATGATTATTTAAGAGTTCTGTATGCTAGAGTTGGAGTTCCCTACTCTCCAACAACAGGCAAGCCTATTAAATCACAATCAGTAAGTGAAATGACAGATATTATTATTAAAAAAAATATTGATAAGAGAATTTATATTTTATCTCCAATAGTTAGAGATAGAAAAGGTGAATATAAAAAAGAAATCGAAGATTTAAAAAAAAGAGGTTATCAACGTCTCAAAGTAGATAATATTGTCTACGATATTGATGAAGTGCCTTCACTTAAAAAAAATTTTAAACATAATATTGATGTGGTGATTGATAGACTTGTTGTAAAAAAAAATATCCAACAGAGGCTCAGTGAGAGTATAGAAGTTGCACTTACATTATCAGATGGATTGTTATATTTAGAAAATTTAGATACAAATAATATATCGATATTCTCATCAAAATTTGCATGTCCTGTATCTGGATTTAGTATTGAAGAAATTGAACCTAGATTATTTAGTTTTAATGCTCCTCAGGGTGCTTGCTCTGAATGTGATGGACTAGGAGTTGAAAAATATTTTGATGAATACAAGATTGTACCTGATGAAACTAGATCGATTTCTGATGGAGCTATTAAACCATGGGAAACTAAAGTATTTGGTTACCAAAAAAAATATTTTGTTGAAACAATAGATAAAATTTTAAAGCAATTTAAAGTAAAGAAAAATGTTCCATGGAGTGAAATTCCAAAAAAGGTTAAAAATATAATTCTTTATGGGGATGAGAATAGTGAACTTAATTTTTTATATGATTTTGAGGGAATAGTTAACTTTATTGATAGAAAATATGATGAAACTGAAAGATGGTGGCTTCAATATGAATTAGAAAAATATTTATCAGAAAGAGACTGTGAAGTTTGCAATGGTTACCGTCTTAACGAGAAAGCCTTAGCTGTAAGAATTGATGAAAATCATATTGGTAATATTACTAAAAAATCAATTAGTGAGTGTTTACAGTGGTTTACATCACTTGAGAGTAAACTTGATAAAAATAATAAAAAAATTGCTGAGGGAGTAATAAAAGAAATTAAAGATAGATTAGTATTTTTAAATAGAGTTGGTTTGGATTATCTATCATTAGCAAGAGCTAGTAAAACTTTGTCTGGGGGTGAAAGTCAAAGAATTAGATTGGCAAGTCAAATTGGTTCAGGCTTGACAGGAGTTTTATATGTTTTGGATGAACCATCTATTGGATTACATCAAAAAGATAATCAGCAACTAATTGAAACTTTATTTAGATTAAGGGATTTAGGAAATACAGTTATTGTTGTTGAGCATGATGAGGATGCAATTAGACAATCCGATCATATAATTGATATTGGTTTAAAGGCGGGAGTTAATGGAGGTTACATAATTGCAGAGGGAGGCCTTAAAAAAATTCTCAAGAATAATAAAAGTTTAACAGCAAAATATTTGAATAAATCACTAGAAATTGCAGTTCCAAAAAATAGAAGGAAATTTAATAAAAACAAAGTTTTCAAACTTAATAAAATTAAAACAAATAATTTAGATAATCTGAACGTCACTTTACCACTAGGAAATTTTATTACTGTTACAGGTGTGTCTGGAAGTGGCAAATCTTCATTAATAATTGATACATTGTATCAACGGTTAGATGAATACTTTAATAAATCCTTAAATAAAGATGAAAGTCGTTTTAACTTTAAAGGCATTAATCATATAGATAAAGTAATTGATATAGATCAATCTCCTATTGGAAGAACACCAAGATCAAATCCAGCAACATACACAGGTTGCTTTACTCCTATTAGAGATTGGTTTGCAAATTTAAATGAATCAAGTGCTAGAGGGTATAAACCAGGTCGTTTTTCTTTTAATGTTAAGGGTGGTAGATGTGAATCATGTGAAGGAGATGGAGTAAAAAAAATAGAAATGCATTTTTTAGCTGACGTTTATGTTGAGTGCGATATCTGTAAAGGTAAAAGGTATAATAGAGAAACTTTAGAAGTTAAATATAAAGATAAATCTATTTCTGATGTTTTAGAAATGACCGTTGAAGAGGGATATAAATTTTTTGATAAAATACCTGCAATTAAGCAAAAATTACAAACTTTAATGGATGTTGGCTTAGATTATATAAAAATAGGACAATCAGCTACTACACTATCGGGTGGTGAAGCGCAGAGAATAAAATTATCAAAAGAATTATCAAAGAGATCAACAGGAAAAACTTTATATATTCTTGATGAACCAACGACTGGTCTTCATTTTGATGATGTTAAAAAATTACTAAAAATTCTTCATACACTTGTTGATGAAGGTAATACTGTAATCGTTATTGAGCATAATCTTGATGTTATTAAAACAGCTGATCATATAATTGATCTGGGTCCGCTAGGAGGCGTAAATGGTGGTCAAATCATTGGAACTGGCACCCCCGAAGATATTGCAAATAATAAAAAAAGCTTTACAGGTGAATTTTTAAAGAAAATTTTATAAAAAAAGGAAATAGAATGATAAATCTAGAGTTACCAGATCTACCCTACAGTAAAGATGCTCTTATGCCGTATATGTCGGCTGAAACTTTAGAGTTGCATCATGATAAGCATCACATGGCTTATATTACCAATGGAAATAAATTTATTAATGAGCAAAACATAACAGATGATAATGTGAATGATATTGTTATTAATTCATATCAAAAAAATGCTCCAGTATTCAATAATGTTGCACAACATATAAATCATGTTCATTTTTGGGAAGTAATGAAAAATAATCCAGATGGAAAAATTCCCTCTGAGCTAGAAAATAAGATAGTTTCAGATATTGGTTCAGTTGAAAAAATGAAAGAGGATTTTATAAATGCTGGTATTGGGCAATTTGGATCAGGCTGGTGTTGGTTAGTTTTAAATAATGGAAAACTAGAAATTACCAAAACACCAAATGGAGAAAATCCAATCGTTCATAATCATACTCCCCTACTTGGTTGTGATGTTTGGGAACACTCATATTATGTAGATTATAGAAATAGAAGACCTGATTATTTAAAAGCATTTATTAATAATTTAGTTAATTGGGAAAAAGTTGCAGAAAATTTAAATAACGCCTAATCATCTTCATCTTGCGGTCTAAACTTAAAGATTAATAAAGTTGGGACCGCAATAAAAACAGATGAATATGTTCCAATTATTACGCCAATAATCATTGTTAAAGCAAATGGTCTAATTACCTCTCCTCCAAATATAAATAAAGATACTAATGCAAGAAGAGTTGTTAAACTTGTCATTATGGTTCTTGATAAAGTATTATTAACCGAAAGGTTAAATAGATCTACTAACTCTAACTTTTTATATTTTCTCAAATTTTCACGAACCCTATCAAATATTACAACTGTATCATTAATTGAATAACCAGCAATTGTAAGAATCGCTGCTATTGTAGCGAGAGAAAATTCTACATTTAAAATTGAGAGTAAACCTAGAGTAAATAATACATCATGAGTTAATGCAACAACTGCTCCAAAACCAAATTGCCATTCAAAACGCAACCAAATGTAAATTAAAATAGCGATTAATGCAAAAGAGACGGCTTGAAACCCTCTAAATAATAACTCAGAACTAATTGTAGGACCCACAAATTCTGACCTTCTAAATTCAATAACTTTATCTTGTATTAAACTTTTAACAGAATTAACTGTTTCAATACTTTCTTGATTACTTTTATTTTGAAGTCTAATTAAAATAATATTTTCATTACCAAATTCTTGCAAAGATACATCGCCATAAGAAGAAGATAAAATTTCTCTTAATTCTCCAATTGAGGTATTTTTTGTACTTACCTCAATTAAAGTACCTCCTTTAAAATCAATCCCTAAATTTAAACCTTTTATACTTAATAAACCAATTGAAACTAATATTGCTAATATAGAAAAAATCAAAAAATTTTTTCTTAAGCCTAAAAAATTAATATTAGGTTCAACAGGGATAATTTTATTAAGACCAAACATTACAATTTTAATTCCTTTTTGTTTGAAATTGACAAGTACATATATAATAAGAAATTTGTAAGCATTAAAGCAGTGAACATTGAAGCTATTACACCTAAAGATAATGTAATAGAAAAGCCTCTTATTGGACCAGAACCAAAAGCAAATAGTAGGACGGCAGCAATCAGAGTAGTTATATTAGCATCAAGTATAGTAGACATAGCTCTATCAAAGCCATTTTTTACAATCTGAAAAACTTTTGTTTGTTTTAAACTTTCTTCTTTAATTCTTTCAAAAATTAGAACATTTGCATCAACTGCCATACCAATTGTTAATACGATTCCGGCAATACCAGGTAATGTTAATGTAGCACCAATTGTTCCAAGTAATGAAATGATAATGAATAAATTAACTATCAATGAAACATTAGCAAGTGCGCCAAAAGTTCCATATATGAGTATCATAAAAATACATACTAATACCATACCAATAATAGCAGCTATTTGACCAGCAGCTATTGAATCTGCTCCTAAACCAGCGCCTACTGATCTCTCTTCAACTATTTCTAAAGGTGCAGGTAAAGCACCAGCTCTTAATAAAACAGCTAGATCAGATGCCTCTTGTGCATTGAAGTTTCCAGTTATAATCCCAGAACCGCCTGTAATTGCACTACTTATTCTTGGAGCAGTTATAACAACCCCATCTAATACTACAGCCATTCTTTTTCCGATATTGTTTGTAGTAACTTTTCCAAATTTTTGAGCGCCTTCAGTGTCAAATCTAAAAGATACTGCATGACCTTCTGTTTGATCAAATGAACCTTTAGCATCTACTAAGTTTTCTCCACCAACAACAGCTCTCTTATTCAATAGATATTTTATATCTTCATCGTAAATATCTAATAAAATCATTTTTCCAAAAGGTGCCAAATTATTATTTATTGCAGATGCATTTTCATCATCGACTATATGAAAGGTAAGTTTTGCAGTTTTACCTAATAAATCTTTTATTCTTTCAGGATCTTTTACTCCTGGTAATTGTAATAGAATTCTTTTTTTCCCAGATCTTTGTATTAAAGGTTCTTTTGTTCCAGATTCATCTATACGTTTTCTAACAATTTCAAGTGATTGCTTAATTGCCGAGTCTTGAATAATTTTTTTATAATCATCATTTAGCTTAATATTTAACTTATTATTATTAATTTGGAATGAAACTCCTCTATACATTTGAAAAAAACTATCTCTAATATCTTTAATTTTATTAATATCTGCAAAGGTAACAATAACATCATTTTCTTTAATAACAATTTGTTCAATTTTTGCAGCTTTATCTCTTGAAATCAAACGAATACTATCGGCAAAATTATCTAATTCTTCTTTATATAAAACATCAAGTTGTACTTCTAGTAATAAATATGATCCACCTTGTAAGTCCAAACCTAAATTAATCTTATTTTTTAAAAACCAATTTTCTGAATTTTCATCATATATAATTGAAGGTATTGCAAAAATAATTCCTAATAAAACTATTGATAGTACGGTGAATGATTTCCAGATAGGATAATTTTTCATTAATAAAAAATTTATTTTTTTCTAGAAAATAAAGAAAATCCAGACTTACCTTTTTTCTCTTCCTTTGGAGCTTCTTTTTTTTGAATTTCAGGCATTGCATATAAATCTGCAACCATTCCTGATGCAATCTTAATTTCAACATTTTCTGCCACTTCTAAAGTTAGCTCTCTATTATCTGCAACCTTATTTATGGTTCCGATAATTCCACCTGAAGTTACTATTTTGTCCCCTCTTTTTAAATTAGAAAGCATTTCTTTATGCTGTTTAACTTTTCTTTGTTGAGGTCTAATTAGTAAAAAATAAAAAACTACAAATATTAAAATAAGTGGTAAAAATGTTCCAAATGCTTCCATAATAGTACCTATGATGATTTAATTTGAGTGATTTATTATACTGTGTAATAAGAAAAATCAAATAAAGTATTTAATATGTTTTTAAGCAATTTATTATCAAATCTTACTGTCTCAAGAGGATGTACATTTATTTGGGATAGTAAAATTAAAAATCTCAAAATAATATCAAATTTTAGATGTTTGGATTTAGATCTTCTGGTTGGGGTAGAAAGACAGAAAAAAACTATATTGAATAATACAGTAAATTTTTCAGAAGGTAATTTTACTAATAATGCTTTACTATGGGGATCTAGAGGTAATGGTAAAAGCTCTCTAATTAAATCTGTTTTCAATGAAGTAAATAAAAAAAATAAAAACTTAAAATTAATACAATTAAATAAGAACAATATCTTTGATATTGAAATAATTTATGAAAAATATGCAAATTTTAAAAAATATAATTTTATAATTTTTATTGATGATTTATCATTTGAAAAAATAGATAGTGACTACAAAATAATTAAATCTACTTTAGATGGAAGTTTACAAAATCAACCTAAGAATATTATTTTATACGTTACCTCAAATAGAAGGCATTTAATGCCTAGAGATATGATAGAAAATGAAAGGTCCTCTGCTATTCATACAGATGAAAGTGTTGAAGAAAAAATAAGTTTAAGTGATCGTTTTGGTCTATGGATTGGCTTTCATAATATTTCACAAAATGATTTTGTTAAAATTATTTCTAAGTATTGTGAAAAATTTAATTTACCCATTAATGAAAATACTAAAAAAGAGGCGATTAAATGGAGCTTGCAAAGAGGTAACAGAACGGGCAGATCGGCATGGCAGTTTATTATCAATTATGCAGCTGAAAATAATAAAAAAATAGATTTTTAATTTATTCAAAATCAAAATTTATTTTTTCTAAACCTGATACACCGTCCTTTAGGTGGTAGATATTTGATTGATTTAGTTGCTCAACAAACCCATTAGCTAAAATTGAAGATATATCTCCATTTTGGCTTATAAAAATAACTTTCTCACCTATTTGTACATTCTCTTTATACTTATCAAAAAAATTAGGAAAAAAATTCCCATTTCTATCAAATGCTGTAATTTGAATAGCGCCAGGTATTTTATTGGTATTAGATATTTGATCTTCATTTCTAATATCTATAATTTTAAATTCATCAGTCATAGCTAATTTTAATTGATAACCATCTATTTCTTTATAACCAGGGGGAATTACTTTAATTACTTCAATATCAAAAATAAGATTTGATTTTGGTGGAATTAAATTTCCTGCACCACTTTCTCCGTAAGCTAATTGATAAGGAATAAATATTGTTCTTTTTCCACCCTCTTTCATTCCAAGTAACCCAGTTTCCCAACCAAGGATTACTTTCCTTACGCCTATTTGAAAATCAAAAAATTGCCCTCTATCATATGAATTATCAAAAACAGTATTATCTTCTAGTTTACCAATGTAATGGACAGATACTTTTGAGTGATTTTTTACCTCTAATCCATTTCCTATAGTTTCATTTAAGATTTTAATTTCATTAGAAAAAGATTTATAGCTGGTAAACAAAAATAATAAAAATAAAAAAATTTTAGACATTAATTTGCTTCCTTTAATTGTTTTATTTGAGAAGGTAATGAAACGATTCCACTTAAAACGATAAATATTGCTCCAATATAAGCGTATAAATTCATATATTCATTAAATATAAATATTCCAACTAAAGATGACCATAATACCTGTAGGTAAACCAAACTAAATACTGATGCATAATGTTTTTGTGCAATCTTAAAAGCAGTAGTTGCAAAAAACATAGCTGAATTTATAAATAAAGCAGCAGTGGAAATTAAGAAAAACTCAAAAAGAGTTACTTTTAATGGATTCATTAAAAATTGAGGTATTGAAATAAAGTGAACAAAGAAACCGCCATAAAGAAAATATCCAATATTTGTAGTTACATGATTATATTTATTTACAATAAAAGTTGTAATTGTAATTAATAATACCCCGATAAGCACAATTAGGTAATAAATATTAAAGCTTTCAAATCCTGGCTGTATCACAAATAACACACCCAAAAAACCAATTAACAAGGATATGTATGTGAAAAAATTTAATTTTTCATTTAGTAAAAAAATTGCAAATATTGTTCCCATCAATGGGGCAGTCATATTTAACGTTGTGAATTCTGGAAGTTTAATTTGTTCAAGTGTTATAAAGGCAATAAAAGGCAAAGGAATATTTAAAAAACCTCTCAAAATAGGTGGAAAATAATTAGTGCATTTTATATTTTTTTTTAAAGTTCCATTAAAAAATAAATATAACGGGAAACATAAATAAATGGGTATTCCATAAAAGATGAAATGATAAAATTTTACATCTGTTTGAGATAAATAGTTTATTATTGCATCATTTGTTACAAAAAAAATTCCAGCAAAAAATAAAAGAATTGAAGAATAAATTATACTTTTTTTCATATAATGAATTGAAGGATTGTATGATAAAAAAAAGTATTTATATTGATACTTTAATGAATACAAATGAAATAAAAACTTATCGACTTATTATTAAAGGAAAAGTTCAGGGAGTGGGCTTTAGACATTGGTTTAGTGATTTAGCAATATCTTTGGGATTAAATGGATATATTCAAAATAAAGACAGTAAAGATGAAGTAGAGGCCATAATTCAAGGAGACATGCAAAGTATACTATCTATAACTGAAAAAGCTAAAGATGGGCCATCACTAGCTCTAGTTGAAGGAGTTATTCCAAATAGTATCATTAGTAATGTTAAGTATTCAGGTTTTATAGTCAAATACGAAACTTAATTAAAAACTTGCTTTATAGTTTTATGAAGAGAATCAAATATTTCATCAATTTCATTTTTAGTAATTATAAATTGAGGACACAAAACAATTGCAGGACCCAAAGGTCTACAAATTAATCCATTATCAATTGATAAATTAGCAACTTTATCCCCCATGTTAAGATGACCTTCAAATGGTTCTTTTGTATCTTTATTTTTTACCATCTCTAATGCAGCCATAAGACCTATACCTCTAGTTTCTCCAATGTGTTTGTAATCATTAAATTCATTTAATCTTTCAAAAAAATAGGGTTCCATCAACTTTACATTATCTAATAAACCCTCATTCATAATTACATCTATTGCTTTCAAAGCAATTGCACATCCAACAGGATGACCACCAGCTGTAAAACCATGTGGAAATTCTTCTGCTTCTTCTGATACTTCAACAAATTTATCTGAAAATTCTTTATTAACTATAACTGCACCCATAGGAAAATACCCAGCTGTTAAACATTTAGATGAGATAATTATATCTGGTTTGATATTGTAGGTTTCACAACCCCATAAATTTCCAGTTCTACCAAATCCACAAATTACTTCATCTGCGATAAAAGGAATATTATATTTTTTTAAAATAGGCTGAACTAAATCAAAATACGATTTTGAAGGAGGTATACAACCTCCTGCACCTTGAACAGGTTCTGCAACAAAACCTGCAATAGTTTCTGGATCCTCTTTGATGATTTTTTCTTCTAAATTTTTGGCCATCCTTAGAGAAAATTCTTCTTCCGTTTCATTCTCTAATCCATATTTCCAATAATGAGGGCATTCAATATGAATAAATTCTTCAGATGGTAAACCAAACTCTTTATTGTAAGGTTTAGCTGTCATTGAAGAAGCTCCTAAAGTAACGCCATGATATCCATTAATTCTTGTTATAATTTTTCGTCTATGTGGCTTTCCAATTCTTGCATTTAACATCCATAACATTTTGACCATGGTGTCATTTGCTTCAGATCCTGAATTACAAAAGAATACACGACCTTGATCAAAAGGTGATACTTCAATAATTTTTTCAGATAGCTGCAACGTTTCTTCAGACAATCTTCCAAATAAAGAATGATAACCAGCAAATTTTTCATACTGTTTTTTTGCAACTTCAATTAATCCAGGATGGTCAAAACCAGCACACTGATTCCATAGACCAGAATTCCCATCTAGATATTTATTACCTTTAGTATCGTAAACATATATTCCTTTTCCATAAGAAATAACTAAAGGGCCTCTTTCATTTAATGACTTCAAGTCAGTAAATCCATATAAATGGCTGGAAGTATTTCTTTGTAACATATCAGTTAAATATTTTTTTTTATTATGAAAAGCAAGATTTTATTTTCAGTTGGGACGATAGGTGTACTTTTTATGATGGCTGGCCAATTATCATTCTCTATAAATGATAGTTATGTCAAACTTGTTGTAAAAAATATAGGTGATGACAATTCATTATATTCTGTAATTTTTTTAAGAGGTTTAGTTACATCAAGTTTATTAGGTTTATATTTAGTTTTTTTCGAAAAAAAGAATTTAATTAAAATACTATCAATCAAAAGTTTTCATATAAGAGGTTTGTATGAAGTTTTAACGGCATTATTTTTTTTGGTTGGATTAATATTACTTCCTATTTCTGAGGTTTATACACTTTTAATGACTAATCCTTTCTTTGTCACGATATTTGCTTTTCTTTTTTTGGGAGAGAAAGTTGGAATCAGAAGATGGTGTGCAGTTATTATTGGGTTTTTAGGTGTGCTGGTAGTTGTAAATCCACAAAATTTTCAATTTAATTATCTTTTAGTGTTACCAATTTTAGCTGCTATTTTTTTAACTATTAGAGATATTGCTACAAAAAGTTTAGCAACTAAATCAAATAGTGTTGAAATTACATTTGTGACAGCATTGTTAATTACTGGGTTTGCAGGGTTGGGTTCAATTATTTTTGGTTATCAAATAAGCGCTGAAGATGTAAATTATATTCTTGCTTCAAGCATATTTGTTTTATTCGGATATTTATTTTCAGTATTAACAGTTTTTTATGCACCACTCTCACTAACGGCCTCTGCAAGATACAGTGTAATTATATTTGGTATGATTTTTGGGTATTTAATATTAGGTGAAACTCCAACTTATAATATGATTATTGGTGCAATAATTATTACATTAAGTGGTTTATTTGTAATCAAAAGAGAAAAAGAAATAGGTAAAATTAAATAAAAATTTACTGATCCTTACAAAAATTATAAACCTCTTCGGCATGCCCTTTAACTTTGACTTTATTCCAAGAATTTAGAATTTTTCCATTTTTATCGATTACAAATGTAGATCTATCTATCCCAAAATATTTCCTACCATACATAGATTTTTCTATCCATATACCAAGTTTATCACAATTTTTTCCTTCATCCGAACCAAGTGGGTATTTCAATTTATACTTATCTGAAAATTTTTTATTCCGATCAACAGGATCTTTAGAAGCTCCTATTACATCAAAGCCAATTTTATTAAATTTTGTTAAATATTTCTGAAAATCTGCAACTTCTACTGAGCATCCACCAGTTAACGCCTTAGGGTAAAAGAATAAAACTGTTTTATTCTTTAATTTAGATGAATCAAACTCATTATCGTTTGTTAATTGAAGTTTTATCTTAGGAATTTTTTTCATAATTATACTACTAGTTTAAGACCGTACCCGCCTTTTTTAACTCTTGTTTTAAAATAATTTTTATTAAATTTATTCAATGTTGGCTTTGTATTTATTTGATTTTCAACTTTAATTCCAGCTTTCTTAATAGAATTAATTTTACTTTTATTATTTGTAATAAGATTAACTTTATTTATTTTTAATAATTTCAGTATTCTAGCTGCAATATTAAAATCTCTTTCATCATCTAAAAAACCAATATTATGATCGGCGTCTATTGTATCCATACCCCTTGCTTGAAGAGAATAAGCTCTCATTTTATTCGCTAATCCTATCCCCCTACCTTCTTGTTCTAAATATAATATAATTCCTCCATTATTTCTAACCATGTAGTTGATTGATTGATTTAATTGTTCACCACAATCACATTTTAAAGAATGAAAAATATCACCTGTAAAACAAGCTGAATGTATTCTTAAATTAACAGATTTTTTATTTATTTTTTTTGGATTAACAATTATCGCTACATGTTTATCAGACCCAATATATGATTTGAATATTTTAAAATTAGAATTTTCGTTTTTTGGTAGTGGAACTTTTGCACTAGAAACTAATTTAATACTTTCACAAATTAATTCATTTTGCTTCAATAAATCTTTGTAATCGAATATTAAAATTCCATTCTTAAATCCAAATTCATTTATATTTTTGTAATATTTTTTATTAATTTTTTTAAAAACTAGCGATGGTATCATTTTAGCATTTTTAGAAAGATCAATACAAACATTATGAAAATTTTTAGATTTGAATTTTTTAATATTAGTAAATTTAATTGCCTTATTATTGCTAAGAGGATTGACAAATAAATTTATTATTTGATTTACATCTGTTTTGGGATTTATCTCAAAATAAATATTACTTTTAATATTCTTATTAAAAATTGATTGAGCTTTTTGTTTAGTAATAAGTAGATATTTTTCATCAATTAAGTGTTTTTTGAATTGATTAAAAATTTTACTTTGGGAATGCTCTATATTAAAGAACATCCAATATTCCTTGTTATTCTGAATTATTAAGGGTCTTCCGGTCCTGAGTTCGTTAATTGCCCTATCTATTATAGTTCCTGTATTAGATTTGAAACTCATGAAAACTTTATATAGATATAATTGAAATAAAAACAAATGATTACATCAAAAAATATAGGAATTTTACTAGATTTTATAAAAAATTCTAAAAAGAATAGTGATTTATATTTATTGGTTAAAAAAAATAGTATTTCTTTATCATCAAAAAGAAAAAGTAACTTTTACATAAAAAATAATAATCTGGAATTTAAAATTAATATAAGTAAATTTTATCAATCAATCCTAAATATTCTTGTACCGATACTAATAAAAAACAAAAAATTAGTTATAGCTCAGATAGGACAAAGTATTGATGGTAGAATTGCATTAAATAATGGAAATTCACATTACATAAATAATCCCAAGAGTATTATTTATCTACATTGTTTACGAAGTATCAGTGATGCAATTATTGTAGGCTCAAATACCATTAAAAAAGACGATCCCCTATTAACAACAAGAAAAATAAAGGGCACAAATGCAAAAAGAATTATTATCGATGGAAGTCTCTCTCTGAATAACAAATATAAAATATTTAATGATGGTAATGAAAATATAATTTTTACAAAAAGTGATAAAAATATAAGATTGAATAATTCAACAATAATAAGATTAAAAGAAAAAAATTTTACTAAAAACCTTATTACACAAATAAAAAAACTTAAATATAAAAATATTTTAGTAGAGGGAGGATCAAAGACTATTTCAGAATTAATAAATAATAAATATATTGATATTCTTCAATTTATGATTGCCCCAATATTAATAGGTTCTGGAATTAATTCATTAAATTTAAAAGAAATTTCAAATCTAAATAAAGCTATAAGACCAAAACATAATTTTAATGGATTAGAAAATGAAATTATTGTTAATTTATTTCTTAATAGCTAAAAAATCTGTATTATTTAAAATAAATCTAGATTTTTTTTCTTTAATACATTTTAAACGAAATTTTAACCAATCATCAAAGTTAAGTTTATTTTTTTGAATGATCTCTCTACAAAAATTTAAGAAATAAATTTGAAATTCATAATTTTTACTAACACCCCATGTAGAATCTAAAACATATGTTTTGTGAGTCCTTTTAAATACCTTATTTATTAATTCTGTGCAATCTGGTCCAACGGCCACTTCCCCTATTCCTTTGTCAGATTTTTGATCTTTGTTAAAAATATTAAGAATTTTTTTATCATCCTTGTGTTTTGGAAAAAATTTAAAATTACCATTATAATTTAAAGCAAAGTAGACAATTTCTGTAGTTGAACCTGGTATAGAAAGACTTGCAAAATATACTTTTAAAAATAATAGTAAAATTTATTTTTTAACATGTGGAAGTATAATAAATAGAAAAAATTATCTTTTTTTATTAAAAGTTTTAAAGCCTTTAGATAATTTTATTTTAGAAATTGTTGGTGATACTACAAGAGATATAAGTTATTACAAAAAACTCAAAAAATATATTTCTAAAAATTCAATGAGCAGAAAAATTATATTCCATGGCACTATTTCAGATACAAAATTAGCTAAATTATATTCTAAAACAGATTGTTACATTTCGGTAAGTAAATATGAAGGTTTTGGTATGTCTTTAGCAAATGCATTAATAATTAAAAAGCCAATTATAACCTTT
>CACOPD010000011.1 GCA_902628835.1 uncultured Alphaproteobacteria bacterium | reverse complement strand
TATAAAATTAATGAAATAAAATTTAAATATAAAGACTTATCTTCTCGTTTAAAAACTTTCTCGAATTTAGAAATAAATCAACCAGATGATGAAATGCTTTTAACAATTTTAACCAAATTATTAATTGAAAAACAATTTATTATAAATTCTAATGAAATTTTTGAATATATATTAAGAAGAGTAGATAGAAGTTATCAAGGTATAAATGAAATTGTAAAAAAATTAGATATTTTAACTCTTGAAAAAAAAAGACAATTAACAATACCATTAATAAAAGAAATACTATAGATGATTCAAAAAAATGAATAAATATAGATCACATTTATGTTCAGATTTATCGATCACTAATCTTGGTGAAAAAGTGACTTTATCAGGTTGGGCTGACACAATTAGAGATCATGGCAATTTATTATTTATTGATCTTAGGGATAACTACGGAATTACACAATGTGTTATCGATGGAACTCATTCTCTTTTTAAAGAAATATCTAAATTAAGTAATGAAAGTGTTTTAACAATTATTGGTGAAGTTATTAAAAGATCTGATGAGACAATTAACAAAAATCTTCAAACTGGAGAAATTGAAATACAAATTGAAGACTATGAAATATTATCTAAATCAGAAATTCTTCCTCTACCTGTTAATTCTGATATTGAATATGGTGAAGAAATTAGATTAAAATATAGATTTTTAGATTTAAGAAGAAATAAATTACATAAAAATATTTTACTAAGAAATAAAATTATTTCAGATATTAGAAAAAAAATGATTGATAGGAAATTTGTTGAATTTCAAACTCCAATTTTAACTTCATCATCTCCAGAAGGTGCCAGAGATTACTTAGTTCCATCTCGAATACATCAGGGTAAATTTTATGCTCTTCCTCAAGCTCCACAGCAATTTAAACAATTATTGATGATTGCTGGTTTTGATAAATATTTTCAAATTGCACCATGTTTTAGAGATGAAGACAGCAGAGCAGATCGTTCTCCAGGTGAATTTTATCAACTAGATTTTGAGATGAGTTTTGTCACTCAAGAGGATGTATTTGATGCTATTGAACCAGTTTTATTTGAAATATTTGATGAAAATAAAAAAAATAATGAAACAACAGTGAGCCCATATCCTTTTAAAAGAATACCTTATAATGAATCAATGGAAATTTATGGAACGGATAAACCAGATTTAAGAAATCCACTCCTTATTGGTGATTATACGAGTGTTTTTAAAGGTTCAAATTTTAAAATATTTAGTAATCAAATTGAAAAAGGATTAGTAGTTAAAGGAATCATAGTTAAAAATACAGGTGAACAACCTAGAAGTTTTTTTGATAAATTAAACAATTGGGCTAGAGATGAGGGAGCTCCAGGTTTAGGATATATTTCTTTTTCTGAAAGTAATTTTAAAGGACCTATAGCAAAAAACTTAAATGAAGATCAGTTGCTATCTTTAAATCTTGAAGAAAATGATTCAATATTTTTCATTTGTGATAAATTGAAAGAAGCTCAATTATTTTCTGGAAAAGTAAGAGAAAAAATTTGTAATGATCTAAAATTACTTAATAAAAATTCTTTTGAATTTTGTTGGATTGTAGATTTTCCAATGTATGAGATTGACGAAAAAACTAACAAAATACAATTTAGTCACAATCCTTTTTCAATGCCTCAAGGAGAAATGGAAGCTTTAGATAAAAAAGATCCTCTTGATATAAAAGCATATCAATATGATATCGTATGTAATGGTGTAGAACTTTCTTCTGGAGCAATCAGAAATCATAAGCCAGAAATTATGTATAAAGCTTTTGATATAGCAGGATATTCGAAAGAGGATTTAGAGGAAAAATTTTCAGGAATGCTTAATGCTCTAAAGTTTGGAGCACCTCCTCACGGAGGTAGTGCTCCAGGTATTGATAGAATTGTAATGTTACTTGCTGATGAACCAAACATTAGAGAAGTAATTGCATTTCCAATGAACCAACAAGCAATGGACTTAATGATGGATGCTCCTGCAAGTATTGATAGAGAAAGATTAGAAGAATTAGGTATAAAACTAATAGATAAAAATTAAACCAGTACCAAAAATCGCAATAATCGTGCCTGCCCACGCACCATAAGAGGGTATTTTTTTTGTTAATATCCAAAGAAGAAATAATATCATTATTGGGCTAGTGGATGATAAAGTTGCAACAATTCCTGCATCAGCTTTTTGTAAAGCTATTAAAAGTAAACTCATACCTAAAGCCATTCCTAAAAAACCACTAAGAATTGATTGATAAATAATTTTTGGGGTAAGATTTACTTTTGTATTAAAAACTTCATAATTTAAAAAAAATGTAAAAGATAAAAAAATACATGAGATTGTTGTTCTAATTGCTGCTGAAGCTATTGGATCCGCACCTTCTAATAGTAAGGGTTTCATCATAACCAACCCAATTGCTTGGCACAAGGCAGCTCCAATCGATAAAATTATTCCTATATAAAGTGATCCCTCTACTGTTTCCCATCTATGCTCAGATCCTTTTTTGTCTCCATAGGTAATTGCAAAAACAACTCCAAAAAAAACTATAAAACACCCTATAATGCTTACAGTTGAAGCAAGTTCATTTAGAAAAAAAATATTAATTACTATTGTAAAAGGTGCAGCTAATGAAAATAGAATATTGTTTCTTCTTGGTCCAATTTTTTGTAACGCAATAAATAATAAAGTATCACCTAAAAATATTCCTATAACTCCAGAAATAATAATAATAGTTAGGTAGTCAACGCTAATTGTATTCCAAGTATTTATATAAAATGTGTAAGTAATTAACATTATTGATACAAAAAATAATCTAAGACGATTAAATGCTAATCCACCAATAGTTCTTGTAACATCTGCAGATACTAAAGACGCTACCGCCCAACAAAGTGCAGCAGCCATTGCAATAAAGTAATAATAAATCATATTATTTATTAAAATAAATTTAAAATAAATTTAATAGGTATTGATAAATACTCACCTAAAAGATGTTCTTGTAATGCAAATCTTTTAATTAATCCTGTAGCTCTTAATATTGCGTATATTACTAAAGCCCATAAATAAATTCCAAAAACAAAATTTATGTATGATATTATTCTTTTAAATTTGTTATAATAATTCATATGAAGCCTAAATATTGGAATAAAGGTAATATTTATTTATCAAATAAAGATAAAGTTTTGAAGAAATTAATTCAAACTTATAGTAATGAATATTTAAATCTAAATTCTAATTATTTTCATTCATTAATTAATTCAATAATTGGTCAACAAATATCAGTCTCAGCAGCTGATTCTATGAAAACTAAATTTTTTAAACTTAAAAGAAATATAACACCACTAACTGTATCTAAATTACGTACTACAGATTTACGAAAATGTGGTCTATCGAGACAAAAAATCTTGTATATAAGAAATATTTCTAAATTTTTTTTACAAAACAAGAAATTTATAAAAAATATTAATAAATCATCTGAAGAAGAAATTTATAATAATTTAATTGAAATAAAAGGAGTAGGGAATTGGACTATCCATATGTTTTTGATGTTTAGTTATGGAAGTTCAAATATTTTCCCAACAGGTGATTTAGGTTTTTTAAAAGCTATTGCAAAACTTTATAAAGTTCAACTTCCTATAAGTGAAAGAAAACTTAAATTGCTTTATAAAAAATGGAGTCCTTATAGTTCACAAGCCACATGGTATTTATGGAGATCATTAGACCCCATTTCAGTTAATTATTGATATTTGCGCCTTGCTCTATCCAAACTTTTAATATCTCTCTTTCATTTTTTGTAATACCAGTAAGATTATTCGGTGGCATTATTTCAGCATCAATAGCCTGAGCTTTAATTAATTTGATATTATTTACAATATCTTGAGCCGTGTCATATACCACTCCTTTTGGTGCCGCTTCAATACCTTCGAATGTTGGATATTTTGCATGGCAGGTACCACATCTATATTTAATTATATTTTGTACTTCATTAAAACTTACTAATTCTAAAGAAAGTGATGCATCTACATCTTTTTTTTCGAAAACAGAGAGACTGCTTAATGTCATCAAGAAAAACATAATTAATCCAGCAGAAGGTAAGATCCAAAATTTATATTGTTTTTTATTTCTTAAATTAAAGTAATGTCGAGTTAAAATGCCAGCTATCGATATAACAGCTAAAATTAACCAATTATTTACTGCCCCATACGTAAAAGAAAAATGTGAGCTAATCATGATAAATAAAACAGGTAGTGTAAAATAATTGTTATGTATTGATCTGTTTTTTGCTTCTAATGAAAGATTTAAATTCGGCTTTTGATTGTTTTCAGCAGATGTAACAAGATTTCTTTGTGCAGGAATAATGACTCTAAAAACATTAGCTGCCATAATGGTGCCAATTATTGCTCCAACATGTATGTACGCAGCTCTTGATCCATATATTTGGGTTAAAAAATAACTTAATAATACAAATAATAAAACACCAGTTGCAATCAAAGTTTGCTCATTATCTTTTAAAACATTTTTACAAAGATAGTCATATAGAAGCCACGATCCAATAAGTAAGAATATAGATATCAATATTGCTTGAAAGGGTGTTAATATAATACCGCTAGCTCCCAACATCATAGAGCTTGCATTTAAATAATAAACTAAAATAAGTAATACAAAACCACTTATCCAAGTTGCATATGCTTCCCATTTAAACCAATGAAGAACTTTTGGAAGTTTTTTAGGAGGACCTTTCAATTTTTCAATTCTATAAAAACCACCTGAATGAACCGACCATAAATATCCATCTAAATGTTTAAAATCAGGATCATCTCTCTCCAATCTACTGTCTAACCAATTAAAGTAGAATGATGTTCCTATCCATGCTACGCCCACAATTATATGAACCCATCTTACAATAAGATGTAGCCATTCGGAATATACTGCAATTAAAGTCTCTAATGGAACTCCCAAATTATAAAAAGCAGCTGTAAATGAAATTACAACTGTAGAAGCTACTACAATGTAAATTCTTTGTTCTTTAGATTTAAGTCCTTGAAGTGATCCAAGAACAAAAAAAAGTATTACGCCCAGAAGTGAAGAGGCTGGTAATGTTAATAATAGATTGTGAAAGAATGTTTGAAAATCATATGATTGAACTGGTGCAACGATTTTAAGAAATACTTCCATACTAATATCTTATTTTATTATCCTCATCCTCCCAAAGCTTAAATGCTTTAATTGCTTCTTCTTTTTCTAACTGAACTATTGGTATTTTTCTATGGGACATTTTAACTTTAAATTCATCGTATATAAATTTATCATCAAAATTAATTTGAGCTGCTTCGTCTCTACTATTACCATAAAAAATCTTATCTATATGCGACCAATAAATAGCACTTAAACACATAGGACAAGGTTCACAGCTAGTATATAAATCTGTTCCTTGAAGATTGAATGTATTTAGTTTTTTACATGCCTCTCTGATTGCTACAATTTCTGCATGAGCTGTCGGATCATTACTAGAGGTAACTCTATTAACTCCTTCAGCAATTATTTGATTATTTTTAACAATTACACATCCAAAAGGTCCGCCATTGTTTTTAATATTATTAATTGAAAGCTCTATTGCCCTCTTCATAAAATTTATCTTTTTCATATTACAACTTTACTTTTTTTTAGATCATATTTTTTGTTTTGGTTTTTTAAATATATTAATCTTGTTATAATTGAAAAAGCAATTTCATTAGGGTCTTTAGAGTTTCCAATATCAACACCTATTGGACATTCTATTTTTTTTATAATATTTTTATCGTGTCCATTTTCTGTTAATCTTTTAAAAAATCTTTTCTTTTTAGTAGTTGATCCAATTAACCCTACAAAAGTAAATTTTTTTGATAAAATTTCATTCAATATTTTTAAATCGTATTCATGACTATGAGTAAGTACTACATAATAAGCATTATCTTTTAATTTGTTTACCACTTTCCATAGTTCTTTTGATAAAAGATAATTTACATCTTTGTTAACTGACATTTTTAAATATTCTTCTCTTGAATCAATCAAGTAAGTAGTAAAATTTAAATTACCGATTGTTTCAATTAAAGCCTGTCCAATGTGTCCAGCTCCAAATATATATAAATCTTCTTTAAAACTATCATTCACTTTTTCATCTTTCATAGCCGCATCTGTATTTTTATGTAAAGTTAAGATTATTTCTACATAACCTCCACAGCATTGTCCTATGCCTGGACCTAAAGGAATATTTAATTTCTTTCTTTTTGATTTATTTTTTAACATTAACTTTGACTCTTCTATAACTAAGTACTCTAAGTTACCTCCACCAATTGTTCCAAAAATATCTTTTGGCGCTACCAACATAAAATCATTTATTTTATTTGGAGATGAGCCTTTAACGTTAATTATTTTTGCTTTTATTATATTTTTTTTATAATCAATGTTTGATGTTAACTTATTTATTTTCATTTAATTTAAACTCTTTAATACATTCTCTGGTGTAGCAGGGGCAATTAATTTTTCTGATCCATTTTTATTATTTGCGTTATTAACCGCGTCTTTAATTGCAATAAAACTTGATATAGCAAGCATAAAAGGTGGCTCTCCAACAGCTTTGGATCTGTTAACTACATTCTCTTTATTTATACCTCTTTCATATATCTCAACATTAAACTTGAATGGTGTTTCTCCAGATGTTGGAATTTTATAAGTTGAAGGACTATGCGTTTGTAATTTACCATTTGCTTGCCATGAGACCTCTTCTGTAGTGAGCCAACCAAGACCTTGAATAAAACCACCTTCAATTTGACCTTTATCAATTCTCTTATTAATTGATTTACCTACATCATGCATAATATCAACTTGAAGTACTTTATTTTCTCCAGTTAATGTATCAATTATAACTTCACTCACTGCAGCACCATAAGCGAAGTAAAGAAATGGCCTACCTTTTAATGTTTTCTTATTTACATTTATTTTTGAAGTTTTAAAAAAACCAGATGAAGATAATGGCACTCTGTTTAAGTAAGCTTCATTTATCAGATCTTTAAATAAAATTTTTCTTTTATCAAAAAAAACATGATCATTTTGATATCGGATAAAACTATTTGTTTTGTAATAATCATAGATAAATTCATTCAAATTTGATTTAATTTTATTTATTGCATTAATTATAGCCCCACCATTTATATCAGTTGTTGCTGAAGCGGCACTTGCAGAAGTGTTTGGAACTTTTTCTGTATCCGTTGATGAAATTTTAATTGATTTATAATTTAATCCAAATTCATTTGAAGCTATAAGAGCAAGTTTTGTCATTAAACCTTGTCCCATTTCAATACCTCCATGATTTAAGTGCAAAGATCCATCAGTATAAATATGAACCAAAGCTCCTCCTTGATTTAAATGTGTAGTCGTAAATGAAATACCAAATTTTACCGGAGTAATTGCAATTCCTTTTTTTAATATTTGATTTTTTTTATTAAATACTTCAATACTTTTTTTTCTTTTTTTATAATTTGATTTAATTTTTAATTTTTCAAATATATCATTAATGACATTATCAGTTATTTTCATTCCATAATGAGTTTCATTCTTAATATTTTCTTTATAAAAATTTATTTTCCTAATTTCAGCAGGATCTTTATTTAATTCTTGTGCAATTCTTTCTATAATGTTTTCAATACAAAACATTCCTTGAGGTCCACCAAATCCTCTAAAAGCTGTATTCGATACAGTATTAGTTTTACATCTGAAAGATTCTATTTCTATATTCGGAATGTAATAAGCATTATCAATATGATATATTGCTCTATCATTTATTGCTCCTGATAAATCTGCTGAAATACCACATCTTGATGCCATTAAAATTTTTAAGGAGTTAATTTCTCCTTTTTTGGAAAAACCAACTTTATAATCAAAATTGAAATCATGCCTTTTACCTGTCATTATCATATCATCATCTCTATCAACTCTTAATTTAACAGGTCGATTTGTTTTTTTAGCCGCTATGCTTGTAATAGCTGCAAACAAAAAAGACTGTGTTTCTTTGCCCCCAAAACCCCCTCCAATTCTCCTAACTACTACATGAATACTATTGAAATCTTGTTTTAAAACTTTAGCAACTATCTGTTGAGTTTCAGACGGATGTTGGGTTGAAGAATAAACTAAAAAATTATTATCTTCTTGAGGAATTGTAATTGATATTTGTCCTTCTAAATAAAAATGATCTTGTCCGCCTGTTTGCAGTTTACCTTTCAATACTATATCTGAATCTTTGAAACCTTTTTTAACATTTCCTCTTGCAATTTGACGTGGCTCTAAAACATACGATTTTTTTCTTAATGCCTCTTCTATTGTTAAAATAGGCTTAATTTCTTTGACATCAATTTTCACTTTTAAAGCTGCTTTTTTGGCTAAAAGATTTGATCTTGCTATGACAGCAAATATAGGTTGACCAAAATATTCAATATCTTTTGATGTAAATATCTTGTCTCCTTTAAAAATTGCTCCAACATCATTTATTCCCTCAATATCTTTTTCTGTAATTATATCTACTACACCTTCAGACTTATAAACTTCATCATAATTAATTTTTTTAATTATTCCTCTACTACAATTGCTATATCCGATTACTGCGTGTAATAAATTTCTAGGTTCAGGTATATCATCAGTATAAATTGCTCTTCCTGTTACATGCTTTATGGCACTCTCATGTTCAATATTTTTAGTAAATATTTTATCCATTAATAAACAAGTGTGTTAATATTATTTTTTTCAAACCAAAACCTTTCAAGAAGATTTTGACTTATTTTACTTCTATACTCTTTTGAGGCTCTCATATCATCTATTGGATTAAATTCTTGCACAATAATGTTTTTAGCTTCATTAATATTTTCTTTATTAAATTTTTTATTAATTAAAAAATTCTGGGTTTGTGTAGCTATTTTTGGTATTTCCGCCATACCCCCACAAACAATTTTTAATGATTTAAAAATATCATTTTTAATATTAGCATTTATTGCCATAAAAACTGAACTTATGTCATCATCAATTCTTTTTGAAATTTTATAACATTTTAAAATATTTTTTTTATTAATTGGTATGATAATTTCTTTAATAAATTCATTTTTCTTTAATTTTGTATTTCTATAACTAATAAAATAATCATCTAAAGATACAGACCTGGCTTTTTTTCCTTGGATAACAATTTCACTATTTAAAGCTATAAGAACTGGAAGGCTATCACCTATAGGTGAAGCGCTTCCAAGATTTCCTCCTAAGGAGGCAGAATTTCTTATCTGTTCAGATCCATACCTTTCAAACATTTTAGAAAAAGTTGGATAGTATTTATTTAACTTTGGAATGATATCACTAATAGGAGTTGCCGAACCAATTATAATTCTTTTCTTTTCTATTTTAATAAAATTCAAATCTTCATTGGCACCTAAATAGAAAATATTTCTTAAATTATTTCTTTTCTTTGTTACCTCTAATGCTAAATCTGTTCCACCAACGAGTAAATGCGAGTCTTTTTTATTTTGGTAATCTTTAATAAGTCCTTTTAAATTATGATGCACATAAAATTTAGATTGTTTATTTTCAATCATTATGTCATTTTTCTTAATTCCTTTTAATAATTTTAATATTTTTTTGTAATCGTGATTATTTCTCTTGTAAGAGTACATATTTTTGATTGATTTTTTTATTGGATTGTATCCTGTACATCTACATAAATTTCCAGATAAATACCTGTCTATATTTTCATGAGTAGGTTTAACTTTGTTTTCATACATGCAGTACATTGACATAACAATTCCAGGTGTACAAAAACCACACTGTGATCCGTCACTTTCAATCATAGCTTTTTGAACAGGATGTAAACTACCATTTGCAAGATGTTCAACTGTCACTAATTGTTTACCATTAAGTGTATATAAAAAAGTAATACATGCATTGATGCTTTTATATTCTATTTTATTATTTTTTAATTCACCAACTACTGCTGTACAAGCCCCACAATCTCCTGATGCGCATCCTTCTTTTGTTCCAGTTAAATTTTTTTCATTCCTTAAAAAATTTAATACCGTTGTATTAGTATCTAAGTCACTAATTGAAATTATTTTATTATTTAAGATAAATTCTATTTTAGAATTTAACACTAGCTACCCCGATAAGTTGTATAACTCCACGGGGTGATTAATAAAGGGACATGATAATGTTCATTTATTTTGTTTATTCCAAATCTTATTATTACATCGTCAAGAAAGAATGGTTTTTCAAGATTTGTATATTCACTAAAGTAACTCCCGCAAAGAAATAATAACTCATATTTACCCTCTACAAATTTTTCATTTTCAAGAATAGGACCTTCACATCTACCATCATTATTTAGTTTAAAATCACTAAGTTTGATCTTATTTTCATCTTCAATCTTATATAAAGATCCTTGAATTCCAGATCCTGGTTTACCATTGTAGGTATCCAAAACATGAGTTGTTAAATATCCTTTAGACATAATAATATATCTTTTATACAGTATTTATATAAATATTAAATCAAGCATTTTGTATGAAGGATAATAGAGATTATATAGGTTATGGGATTAAAGATTTTAGTTTTGAATGGCCAAATAAAAGTAAGTTAGCACTCCAATTTGTTTTGAACTACGAAGAAGGTGCAGAAAACTCAGTTCTTAATGGAGATCAATCTTCTGAATCATTTCTATCAGAAATAGTCAACGCAAAACCAATTATTGGGAGTAGACACATGAACATGGAGTCTATTTATGAATATGGTTCTAGAAGAGGTTTTTGGAGAATTCACAAAGAATTTGATAAAAGAAATTTACCTTTAACTATTTTTGGAGTTGGTATGGCTTTAGAAAAAAATCCAGAAGTATGTGAGCAAATAATTAAATCAGATTATGAAGTTGCTAGCCATGGCTATAGGTGGATTGATTATCAAAATATTGATGAAGAAATTGAAAAAGAGCACACTATTTTATGTAATAACTTAATTAATGAAATATTTGGTTATTATCCTTCAGGTTGGTACACAGGCAGGACTAGTCCTAATACAAGAAAAATTATTTTAGAAAATACTAATATTATTTATGATAGTGACTCATACGCAGATGACCTACCTTATTGGATAAATCATAATAATAAAAAACATTTAGTAATTCCTTATACATTAGATAATAACGATATGAGATTTACTACAACTCAAGGATTTAATTCAGGCGATGATTTTTTTAATTATTTAAAAAATTCATTTGATACTCTCTATAGAGAATCTGTTGATTACAATTTACCAAAAATGATGAGTGTTGGTTTGCATTGTAGAATTATCGGTAGGCCAGGCAGGTTTCTTTCATTGGTAAAATTTTTAGATTATGTTTCAAGTTTTCAAGATATTTGGATTTGTAAACGAAAAGACATAGCCGAATATTGGTATTCAAACTTTAATAATGAATCTTAATTTTATTAATCAATTAGATAAAACTAAATTTATTTCATCGTTTGAAAATATATTTGAAGAATCTAAATTTATTACAGAAATAGTTGAAACTAAAAGACCATTTAGAAACAAAATACATATTATTGAATCATTTTTAATGATATTTGATAATCTTGAAAAAGATATCAAAATAAATATTATAAAAAAGCATCCAGACTTAGCTGATAAGGTTGAAATTAATAAGGGTTTATCAAAATTATCTGATGACGAACAGAGTAAATCTGGTTTAAAAGATTGTACAGAAGATGAATTTAATATGTTTCAAGAATTAAATTATAGTTTTAAAAATAAATTTAATATCCCTTATATTTTGGCTGTTCGAAATAAAAATAAAAATGAAATTATTGAAGATTTTAAAAATAGACTTAATAGTGATGACATTGAAAAAGAAAAAGAAATATCAATAAATCAAGTAAGAGAAATTGCTAAACTAAGATTGGAAGCAATAATAAATGAATAAAAAATATATTCAGAAAAATTATATAAATTTATGTAGTCCAGTTATTGGAACAAAAATATATGATTTATCAGATCAGTTTTTTGGACTAGCAAGTAGGTTATTAAAAGATGAGCCACCAGTATTTAAAGATGGTGTGTATGATAAAAATGGCAAATGGATGGATGGATGGGAAACAAGAAGAAAAAGAGTAAAGGGAAATGATTTTGTAATTATTAAGCTTGGATTACCCGGGATGATTAATTTTGCTGAAATTGATACAAGTTATTTTAATGGAAACCAACCTGAATACGCAAGTATTGATGCGTGTTATATTGATAATAAGTCAAAAAAATTTCATTGGTCCAACATTTTATCTAAACGAAAATTGAAACCAGATACAAAACATGGTTTTAGAATAATTAATTCAAAAAAAATATTTAATTATATAAGGTTAAATATTTATCCTGATGGAGGTGTTGCAAGATTAAAACTTCTTGGAGATGTAGTTGTTGATAAAATTAAATTTCCTAAAAATAAATTTGATTTACTTAGTGTTTTAAAAGGGTCTAAAATTGTTGCTTGTAGTGATGAGCATTTTGGAAAAGCAGAAAATTTACTTTTGCCTTTTAAATCTAAAAATATGGGTAATGGGTGGGAAACAAAAAGAAGAAGAGGGGCAGGTTTTGACTGGATCATAATTAAACTTGGCAAACCCGGTTTCATTGAAAAATTAGATATTCAAACACATTATTTTAAAGGAAATTTTCCCTCTCATTGTTCAGTTCAGGGTTTTTTTTCAAAAAAAAAGATAAATATAAATACTATTGTTAATACTAGTAAAAACTGGGAATATTTAATTAAACATTTAGAATTAAAGGCACATTCTTCAATTAAAAAACAACTTTCAAAAAAATTAAAAAAAATAAATTATTTAAAACTCAATATTTATCCTGATGGAGGCATTTCAAGAATAAGATCTTTAGGAAATATTGCGTGAATTATCACATTAAAAATATCAATAATAAAAATTTTAAAAAATTTGGTGACTTAATATCAATAAAAGAAAAAAATTATGAAGAAATTAATAAAAATACTACTAACAGTTTTTTTGATTTAGCTAATATACAAATTGAAGGAGATGATAAGAGGGTTCGTTTAAATATTTTTGAAGCAAAGAAAAGAAAGTTTCCCCTTCAAATTAATATGTTAGAGAATCATCCTTACAGCTCACAAGTTTTTTTACCTTTTCTAAATACGACTTTTTTGGTTTTAGTTGCTCCTATTTCAACGAAGCCAAACTTAGATGAAATAGAAATTTTTAAAGTAACAAACGGAGATGGTATAAATTTTAATCCTAAGGTTTGGCATTTCCCATTAATTTCATTAGACAATGCTAAGTATATTACTGTAGATAAAAAGGATGCAAAAACAAATATTGAAATTTATAATTTTAATAAATCAGAAGTTTTCGAAATAAATTATGAATGATTTAATTTTAGATATTAAAAATATTTCTAAGTCATTTCCTAGAGTAACTGCAAATAATAAAGTCACCTTTGGTATCAAAAGAAATTCTGTTCATGCAATATTAGGTGAAAATGGAGCAGGTAAATCAACATTTGTAAAAATTTTATATGGCTTATTAGAACCAGATGAAGGTTCTATAGATTACAATAATAAGCCTTTTGAAATAAACTCACCTGCAGAAGCTAGAAAAAACGGGATTGGAATGGTTTTTCAACATTTTTCTCTATTTGAATCGCTTTCAGTGAGAGAAAATTTAATTTTAGGTATCGATAAAACAATGTCATACTCAAATTTAGAAAAAAAATTAGAAAATATTAGTTCACAATATAATCTTCCATTAGACTTAGATGCACCAATTACATCCTTATCTGCAGGTGAAAAGCAACGAGTTGAGATCGTAAGAATTTTACTTCAAGATCCTCAAATTTTAATTATGGATGAACCCACTTCTGTTTTAACCCCTCAAGAAGTTGAAAGTTTATTTATAACTTTAAATGCATTAGTAAAAGAGGGTAGAACTATATTATATATTACTCATAAGTTAGAAGAAGTAATTTCTATTTGTGATACTGTTACAATAATGCGTAATGGTGAAGTTATTGATACCTCTTCAACATCTAATTTCACAGCTAAAACATTAGCTACCAAAATGTTGGGTCAAAAACTAGATGATCTTAAAACTAATTATGATCATATTAGAGATGAAACTAATTTTGAAGTTAATAATATATCCTGTGAATTTAATGACCCCTTTCTCACTGATTTAAAAAATATATCTTTTAAAGTTAGAGTTGGAGAAATTTACGGTATTGCAGGTGTTGCAGGTAATGGGCAATCAGAATTAATGGATCTACTAACTGGAGAGAATACTAATATTAGTTCAGGTGAAATAATTTTTAATAAAAATAAAATTCAAAACTTTGGTCCACAAAAAAGACGAGATTTATCTATTTCATTTGTTCCAGAAAATAGATTAGGACATAGTGCTGTACCTGAATTAAGTTTATCTGAGAACATATTGTTAAGTCAGTTTCCAAAAAATAATTTTTTGAAAAATGGTATAATATTAAAAAACAATATTGATAATTACGCAAACAATGTAATCAAAGATTTTAATGTCGTAACACCAGGTAATGATGCAAAAGCTTCAAGCTTGTCAGGTGGTAATTTACAAAAATATGTTATTGGACGTGAAATATCATCAAATCCTAAATTATTAATAATTTCACATCCTACTTGGGGAATAGATGCTGGAGCGGAACACGCAATACGAGAGTCATTGATTGATCTTGCTCAGAATGGCACTTCAATCATAGTTATTTCTCAAGATCTTGATGAGTTATTAGAAATTACTCACAAAATTTCGGTAATTTATAATGGCAAGTTATCAAATGCGTTTAATACCAACGAAGTACAAATAGAAAAGTTAGGATTATTAATGGGTGGTAAAAATGAATAGTTTTTTACCTATGATTATTTCAAGGTCACAAAGTTCAAATATAATGAATTTTTTTGTACCGATTATTGCCATACTATTAACACTAATAACTGGATCTATTATTTTTTTATTATTAGGTTTTGATCCATTTTATGCTTTATATACTTTTTTTATATCTCCCATCTCTACTTCCTACGGTGTATCTGAATTACTTGTTAAAGCAACTCCACTTGCTCTGATTGCCATTGGTTTAGCTTTTTGTTTTAAAAATAATATTTATAATATTGGTGCAGAGGGCCAGCTCACAATGGGAGCAATATTCGGTGGAGGAATAGGTATACTATTTCATGATACAAATGCTTTTTGGCTTCTTCCCTTAATGATTTTTGCAGGTGCATTAGGTGGAGCTCTTTGGGGACTAATTCCAGCACTGCTTAAAACCAAGTTCAACACCAATGAAATTCTAACTAGTTTGATGTTAGTATATATAGCACTTTTTATTTTAGATTTTTTAGTTGTCGGTCCTTGGAAAGATCCAAATGGATTTAGTTTTCCAAAATCAAGAGCCTTTAGCGACTCTGGAAGAATGCCTTTACTATTTGATGGATTAAGAGTTCATTTTGGATTAATCATAACTTTATTTTTAATATTTGTTTCTTGGTTTGTTTTTTCAAAAACAATGTTTGGTTTTCAATTAAAAGTATCTGGCTTTAGTCCTAAAGCAGCAAGATACGCAGGTTTTAATCAAACCACGTTAATCTTTTTAGCTTTTGGGATTTGTGGAGCATTTGCAGGAATTGCTGGTTTATCAGAAGTTTCAGGTCCAATAGGTTTATTATACAGAGATATTTCTCCTAATTATGGATTTACCGCAATCATAGTAGCATTTCTTGGTAGGCTGCATCCAGTTGGCATTATTTTTGCCTCTTTAATAATTGCTTTGACATATTTAGGTGCGGAAGATGCACAATTATTTTTACAAATTCCTTCCGCCGTTGGTTTTATCTTTCAAGGATTAGTTTTGTTTTATTTATTAGGAGCAGAATTATTGATAAATTATAAATTAACATTTAAGAAAACGTGATGAGCATAGAACTAATAATTGGTATTCTAGAAATAATTTTAATAGCTACTACTCCTTTAGTCTTTGCTGGCATTGGTGAATTAGTAACAGAAAAATCAGGAGTTTTAAATTTAGGTGTAGAAGGCATGATGTTAGTTGGTGCAGTTACAGCATTCGTTACTTTAGTAATAACAGGAAATTATTTTTTTGCATTTTTAATTTCTATTTTATCTGGTGTGATTATGTCAGGACTATTTGCAATTTTAGTTTTATTTTTAATGTCTAATCAAATCGCAACTGGTTTAGCTTTAACAATTTTTGGGATTGGTTTAAGTTCTATGTTAGGAAAAGAATATATAGGAACACCAATAGATGGTCTATCACCATGGTTTTTTGTAATTTTTTCCTTTGTTATAGTTTTTTTTATTAGTTATTTTTTTTATAAAACTAAGATGGGATTAATTTTAAGAGCTGTAGGAGAATCTCATAATTCAGCACATGCTTTAGGTTATAGTGTTATCAAAATTAGATTTTTATCCATTCTATTTGGTGGATCTATGTGTGCCTTGGCCGGATCATATATTTCAATTTGTTATGCCCCTATGTGGCAAGAGGGTATGACAGCGGGAAGAGGGTGGATAGCTCTTGCTCTAGTAGTTTTTGCAACTTGGAAACCAGAGAGAGTTTTAATTGGAGCTTATATTTTTGGAGGAGTTACAATATTACAAATGAACCTTCAGGCTCTTGGCTTAAGATTTCCCGGTCAGTTTTTTAGCATGGCTCCATATATTGCAACAATTGTAGTTTTAGTGCTTATTTCAAGTAATAGACTAAGAATAAAACTTAGTGCTCCAGCCTCCTTAACAATCCCTTTTTATAAGGGAAGATAAATATCCACTCTTTTTTAAAATTATCTTTTATAGAATCGTTGAACTGCATCTAAAAAGGTCGTTGAATAATCATTATATTTAGCAGGTGAGGTTAAAATGATTAAATTTATTACTTTTATAGCAACTTTTTTGGTTTTTGCATTTGGATCAGCTAAAGCAGAACCTAAAAAAGTTGGATTTATTTATATAGGTCCTCCAGGTGATCATGGTTGGACTTACATGCATGATGTTGGTAGAAAATATATGGAGAGCCAATTAGGCGACTCAATAACATCTACTTATATAGAAAATGTTCCGGAAAATGCAGATGCAGTAAGGGCAATTAGAAAACTTGCTGACTCTGGTCATGATCTAATTTTTACTACATCATTTAACTACATGGATCAAACTCATGAAGTTGCAAAAGATTTTCCAGATGTAAAATTTGAACATGCAACTGGTTATATACAGGCTGACAATGTTGCTACTTATTCAGCAAGATTTTATGAAGGTAGAATGATTGAGGGTCATATTGCAGGTCATATGTCTAAAACAGGTACAATAGGTTATATTGCATCTTTCCCAATTCCTGAAGTAGTTAGAGGTATTAATGCTTTTTATCTAGCGGCAGCTAAAGTAAATCCAGATATTAAAATGAAAATCATTTGGGTATTTACGTGGTATGATCCAGGTAAAGAAGCAGATGCAGCAAATACATTGATTAATCAGGGAGCTGATATAATTGTTCAGCACACTGATACCTATGCGCCTTGTCAAGCTGCTCAAAAAGCAGGTGTGTTCGCATTTGGTCAAGCCTCAAATCAAGAAGAATTTTGTCCTGATGCTCATTTAACATCTATAGAAGATATATGGGGTCCATATTATGCAGATAGAGCTAAAGCTGTTGTAGATGGCACATGGTCTTCTGGTGATACTTGGGATGGTATGGATAAAGGTATGGTCGTAATGTCTCCATACAATACGAAATTAATGCCAGCTAGCTTAATTCAAGAAGCTGTTAATATGGAAGTAGGCATTAAGGATGGAACTTTACATCCTTTCACTGGACCTATCTATAACCAAGCTGGAGAACTAGTTGTTCCAGATGGTGAAGTAGCACCTGATGGTATGTTGCTAGGCATGAATTTCTACGTTCAAGGTATTGACGGAGAAGTACCACAATAATTATACTTTAAGAATAACCTCTCTCAATTGAGAGAGGTTTAATCATTTTAATTAAAAGGATTTCAGAATGGCTGAATTACACATTTCATTTGATGAATACAGAAAAAAAACAGAACAATTAGCTACTCAGATTTATAAAGATGGTTGGAATTTCAATCAGGTAGTTTGTATCGCTAAAGGTGGTATGAGAGTTGGAGATATTATGGCGCGTATTTTTGATGTTCCATTAGCAATACTTTCAGTTGAGTCATATCGAGGTGAAGGTGTTAAAAACAAAAGAGGTGCAATTACATTTTCAAGAGACTTAGCTAAAACAAGTCCAAATATTGGATCTAAGGTGTTGATTGTTGACGATTTAGCTGATTCAGGAATAACACTAAAAAAAAGTATAGAATGGTTACAACATACTTATGGTTTTTATATCGATGAACCTATTAGAACTGGTGTATTGTTTTATAAAGCAGTTTCTTCTTTCAAACCAAATTATTACGTAGATTATTTAGAAGATTCTCCATGGATACATATGCCTTATGAAAAATATGAAACAATGAAACCTGAAGAATTAGAATAATTTATATAAAAGTTGTTATTTCTTTAAGATATTTTTTTTCCTTAGCAAATTTGGGTATTGTGGCCTTTTTATCTGGATATCCAACAACTAATAAAACAAAAGGTTTTTCATTACTTGGTCTACTTAATATTTTATTTAAAAAAGTCATCGGACTTGGTGTGTGAGTTAGCATAGCCAAGCCAGAAAAATGCAAACTAGAAATCAAAATACCAGTTGCTATTCCAACCGATTCCCTAACATAGTAATTTTTAACTTTTTGATTTCCATTTATCGAAAATTTTTTTTCAAATATTGCTATTAAATAAGGAGCTTTTTCCAAGAAATCTTTATTAGGATCAGTGCCTAATGGCTTTAAGGCATCTAACCATTCCTTCGGAGCTTTCTTTTTATAAAATTCTTCCTCTTCTTTTTCTGCAGCTATTCTAATTTTATTTTTTATACTTTTGTCTTTGATAACAACAAAATGCCATGGTTGAAGATTTGCACCACTTGGCGCTGTTCCAGCAGCAAGAATTGCATTATTAATAATATCTATATCAAATGATTTGTCATCAAATTCTCTTACACTTCTTCTCTTACTAATAGAATTATAAAATTTTTTAGAATTAAATTTCATTTCTTTAATAGTTTGATTTGAAAATTCTAATTCTTCAGTTATGTATGTTTTTATCTTATGCATTGGTTAGTAATTATTATTGGTATTATAATTATATCTGTATCAATTAGTAATCCATTATACCGGCTAGTTATTAAAAAAAGAATAAAATTAAATTTATTTTTTGAGGTACTATTTAGAATTTTACTGTTTTTATTGAGTGTAATAATTATTTTTATAGGATTATATTTAGAGAGTATTAATTAATATCTTCTTATATCTCTGTCTATTAATGCGGCCCAAGCATCTATCCCGCCTAGTACGTTAACACAATGATTATAACCCTGAGCTTTTAACCATTTACATACAGCCTGACTTCTAGTTCCGGTGTGACACATTACAAAAATATTTTTCTGTTTATCTAATTCAGTATATCTTTTGGCAATCTCAGAAAGTTTCATGTGAATTGTACCTTTTATATGTGCATGATCTCTTTCAGTGTCTTCTCTGACATCAACTATTTGAATCTTTTTATCTTCTTGTTTAAGTTCGTTTAGTTGATGAACTGTTATTTCACTACTATTATAAAGGTTCATATTTTTATTTTATTCTAAATAACTATATAATTCTACTATTTTAAAAAAAAAATTAAATTTGTTATTTTTTGGTTTTTAATGTATGAGGCTTAGCATTATGTCAAAGAAGATTACTTTTTCAGCTTTCGGTAGAGATTCATATTATCATAGAGACTGGTTTAAAAAAAACGGTTTTAAATTTGATAGAAGTTCAAGAAAATGGACAGTTGAAAACTTGCCAATTGATAATGCTGAAGAATTCGCAAGTTATTGCAGAAAATATGGATTAACATTTGAGCGTTCAGACAGAATGATAACAGAGTTTGACTATGCAGATTATCTTTGGGATGGAAGAAGAGATGAATTCATGAAACCATCTAAAAATATAGAAATTCCTCAACCAAAGAATAAAATCTAATTTTTGTTAAAGAAAATTTCATCAAATAATTTATTTCTATTAATTATTTTATCGGCAATATGGGGATCATCATTTTTTGTTATTAAGATATGCCTATCAAGTTTTACTCCTACTGGAATAGCTTCACTAAGACTGATCGTTGCTTCAATATTTTTAATACTATTTTTTTATTCTTTTAACAAAAGTCCTAAATTTAATTTCAATCAAATATTGATACTTTCTTTTATTGGTGTGACTGGAAATTTTTTACCATTTTATCTAATTAGTTGGGCAGAACAATATATCCTATCTTCAACTGCTGGACTACTCATGTCAGTCGGACCATTAATTACCCTTGTTATGTCTCACTTATTAACATCCGATGATAAATTTACTTGGATTAAATTCTTGTCAATTTTCATTGGTTTTATAGGAATATTTTTTATTTTAGATATTGGAAAATTTAATTTTAATGATCAAAATTATATTAATACTATTGCTAAAATTTTTGTAATATTAGCTGCATTTGGCTATATGATTTCAAATATTGCAGCTTACAATAAGCTAAAAAGTATAAGTCCTATAACCATTACTACTTTTGCTACATTGTTTGGAGCAATAATTTCAATACCTTTTTTTATTTATGATTTTATCAATTATGAAATAAATCTTAACACTACTTCATTAGTTTCTATTATATATTTAGGTGTTTTTCCAACAGCTATTGCTTTTCATATGCGTTACCATATTGTAAAACAATCTGGACCAGTTTTTCTTTCATATGTTGCATATTTAATTCCAGTTTTTGCTTTAATCTGGGGTATGATCTTTTTATCAGAAAAAATTCAATTGAGTTCTGCTATAGGTATTATTTTAGTTTTTATTGGTTTGTTTGTGGGTCAGAGAAAATCAATGAGTAAAATACCCATAAAAAACGTATAATACTAATAAGATGGCAATTGAGATAGACACATTTTTAAAGTTAAAATATTTCATTTATTGTTGAAATTTAATTTTTTATAGTCCAATATACTTTTATTATGAGTGACTCAATTAAATACTTACTTGAAGAAAATAAGGCACCAAAGTTTTGGTACAATATTAATGCAGACTTACCAAGTCCACCACCACCACCTTTACACCCTGGAACTAAACAACCAGCCGGTCCAGATGACTTTGCTCCTTTATTTCCAATGAGTTTAATTATGCAAGAAGTGTCTACTGAAAGAGAAATAGAAATTCCTGAACCAGTTAGAGAAGTTTATAAACAATGGAGACCATCTCCATTATTTAGAGCAAGAAGATTAGAAAAATTTTTAGATACACCAGCTAAAATTTATTACAAATACGAAGGAGTTAGTCCTACTGGCAGTCACAAACCAAACACTGCAGTGCCACAAGCTTTTTTTAATAAAGAAGAAGGTATCAGTAAAATATTTACTGAAACAGGTGCAGGTCAATGGGGAAGTTCATTAGCTTATGCAGGTCAGATCTTTGGAATAGATATAGAAGTATTTATGGTTAAAGTTAGTTTTGATCATAAGCCTTACAGAAAGTTAATGATGCAATCTTTTGGTGCTAACTGCCATGCTAGTCCGTCTAATTTAACAGATTTTGGAAACAAACTTTTGTCTGAAAATCCTGATAACCCTGGCAGTCTAGGTATTGCTATTTCAGAGGCTATTGAAGCAACTGTTAAAAGTGGAGGTAAAGCAAAATACTCACTAGGAAGTGTTTTAGGTCATGTTTTAATGCATCAAACTATAAATGGTAATGAAGCTATAATGCAAATGGAGATGGCAGGAGATTATCCTGATATAATTGTTGGTTGTACAGGAGGCGGTAGTAATCTTTCTGGATTAATGTTTCCTTTTTTAGGTCAACAGTTAAGAGGTGGTCAGAAAATTGATATTATTGGTTGTGAACCCGCTTCATGTCCTTCATTTACTAAAGGTAAATATGCTTATGATCATGGAGATATGGCAAAAATGACGCCTTTAATTAAAATGCATACTTTAGGATCTGATTTCTTACCACCAGCTAATCACTCTGGAGGATTAAGATATCATGGAATGTCTTATCATTTAAGTCATTTATATGAGCTAGGTTTAATGAGAGCAAAGGCTTATGGTCAAAAAGATTGTTTTGAAGCTGGTTTAACTTTTGCAAAACAAGAAGGAATTATTCCTGCTCCAGAAGGAAATCATGCAATCAAAGGCGCTATTGATGCAGCATTAGAATGTAAAGAAAAGGGTGAGTCAAAAACTATACTCTTTAATTTATGTGGTCATGGATATTTTGATATGTCAGCTTATGATGATTATCTAAATGGATCAATGGCTGAAGATGTTATTGATGATGATGGAATAGATAAATCTATTTCTCAAATACCAGAAGTAGCATAATTTAAGTTTAAATTTTTTTTTATTTAATTAAAGGTGTTCCTCTAATTATGGTTGAAATTAAACCTTTCAAAGGAACACGCCCTTATAATGAAGATGCTAAAAATTTAATTGCTCCTTCAACAGATCACTTAAGTATTGAAAATATCGAAATATTTAAAAAAAATAATTACTGGAATTATTTAAAAATTCTAAATCCAGTTGGACAATTAAAAGAAGCAGATACTCTCTTAGAAGCTAAATCGCATTTTAATGAAATGAAAGAAAATGACGTAATTAAAAAAGATAAAGAATTATTTTATTATATTTATCAAATTGAATTTAAAGGCCATACTCAACTAGGTTTTTTATCTCTTTCTAAAATCTCAGATTTTGTAAATGAAAAAATTAAAGCACATGAAAAAATATACGAGACAAGGATGAGAGAAAGAGCAGAGCAAATGTTGAATATCAAAACACAAATTGGTCCTATTTATGTAGTATATAAAAAAAATAATAAGATAAAAGATTTGTTATCCTCTATAATATCAAATACTCCAGATTATGATTTTGAAAGCTTCGATAAATCTATTCATAAACTTTGGTGTGTTTCTGATAAATCTTTTATCGAAAAGCTATCTTCTGTTTTTATCAATGAGGTAGATAATTTTTACATTGCTGATGGACATCATAGAATGGGAGCAATGAAAATTATTGGAGAATTAAATTATAATAAAAATATTTTACAGGAAGATTTTATGATAGCGGCGTTTCCAAGTGATGAAGCTAAAATATTTGACTATAATAGAGTTGTTAAAGATTTAAATGGCTTGAGTGAAGAAAAGTTTTTAGAAATTCTTTCTGAAAACTTCGAAATAAAAAATGAAAAAAACCCTTTCAAACCTCAATCAAATAAACAATTTGGAATGTATCATGAAAAAAAATGGTATTCATTGTATTTTAAAACCGAATTAAAAACTGATAATTTTATTGATACACTAGATATTAATATTTTAAACAATTTCGTTTTCAAAAAACATTTAAATATTTCTGATGTTAACAATGATGAAAGAATAAGATTTATTGCTGGATGTCATGGTTTGGGAGCTTTAGAAAAAAAAGTTGATGAAAATACTGATAGTGTGGCATTTTCTATCTTCCCATCTTCAATAAGTGATGTTATTACGGTCGCGAATAAAAATTTGACTATGCCTCCTAAATCAACATGGTTTGATCCAAAACCCTTAGATGGCTTAGTAGTTTATGAGTTTGAAAAAGCATATGAATAAACCTAATACAAAACCTAACAATCCAAACTTTTCAAGTGGCCCAACCTCAAAAAGACCAGGCTGGGATATATCTGTTTTGAGTAATGCTTTAACTGGCAGATCTCATAGATCTGTTGAATGTAAAGCAAGACTAAAAGAAGCAATTGATAAATCAAAAGATATTCTAAAATTACCTGATGATTATTTATTGGGTATAATGCCTGGATCAAATACTGGTGCTTTAGAGGCAGCTATGTGGTGCTTATTAGGTAAAACGGGAGTTGATATTCTTGCGTGGGAAAATTTTGGTAAAGATTGGGTAATAGATGCAATTAGTGAATTAAAATTAGATAATTTAAATATTCATGAAGAAGATTATGGCAAATTACCTGACCTTAGCAAAGTCAATTTTGATAATGATGTAATTTTTACATGGAATGGGACAACTTCTGGTGTCAAAGTTCCTAATGGAGACTGGATACCTGATGACAGAAAAGGTCTAACTATTTGCGATGCTACTTCAGCAATCTTTGGTATGCCTATAGATTATAATAAATGTGATGTTATAACCTGGTCTTGGCAAAAAATACTTGGAGGAGAAGCTGCGCATGGAATGATTGCAATTTCTCCACGCGTTGTTGAAAGATTAGAAAGTTTTACACCTAGTTGGCCAGTTCCAAAATTATTTAGATTAGCTGAAAAACAAAAATTAATAAAAGGTATCTTTGAAGGAAATACAATTAATACACCTTCCATGATATGTGTTGAGGATATTATTGATTCTTTAAACTGGGTTTCTTCTCAAGGGGGTTTAAATTCATTAATCTCCAAATCTCAGAATTCTTTACAAAAAATTCGAGAATGGATTAATGAGAGAGATTGGGTTACTTTTTTATCTGAAATTGAAGATGACAATTATATTTCAAATACTGGAATAACTTTTAAAATTATTGAAGATTGGTTTACTAATAAAGATGAAAGTGGTCAAAGAGCTGTAATGGCCGATATTTGCAAGTTACTTTCTGAAAATAATGTTGGATTTGATTGTAATGGATATCCCAAAGCACCACCTTCTTTTAGAATATGGGCTGGAGGAACGGTTCAAACTTCAGATGTAGAATTAGTTTTACCTTGGATTGATTGGGCTTATTCAGAAATTAAATCAAAACATGCCTAGAGTACTAATATCAGATCCACTAGATAGTATCGCATCTGAAATTTTAACAAAGAATAATATTTCAGTTGATACAAAAACAAACTTATCTCCCGAAGAATTAAAAAAAATAATTGATAATTATGATGGTTTAATCATTCGTTCAGCAACTAAAGTGCGAAAAGACATAATTGATTCTCTTTCAAATTTAAAAATTATAGGTAGGGCAGGAGCAGGAGTAGATAATGTTGATGTGGAAGCTGCTAAAAATAAAAATATTATTATAATGAATACTCCAGGAGGCAATACAAATGCTACAGCAGAACATACAATTGGTTTAATTTTTGCATTACTAAGAAAAATTACTGCTGCAAATGAAACAACTCATAAGGGTCTTTGGGAAAAAAAGAAATTAAAGGGAAATGAAATTAAAGGTAAAAAAATTGGTATCGTAGGTTTTGGTAATGTAGGCAAAAGAGTTGCAGAAATATCTAATGTATTGGGAATGAAAGTTTCAATATTTTCTTCATATTTTGAAACAATTAAGGATAGCTTTCCTGAATATAATTCTTGTTCTATCGATGAGATTATTAAAGATTCAGATATAATTTCTTTTCACTGTAAACCCAATAAGGATGGTAACCCCATTATGAATAAAAATCATTTATCATTGATGAAAAAAAATTGCATAATTATTAATACCGCTAGAGGTAACTTGGTAGATGAAGATGATCTTAAAAATGCTCTAGAAAAAAAAGAAATTAAAGGCGCTGCATTAGATGTTTTTAAAAAAGAGCCTTTAGAAGAAAGTGGGTTTTATAATTTAGATAATATAATTTTAACTCCACATATTGCTGCTTCTACTGATGAAGCACAAATAGTTGTAGCAGAAATGGTCGCTAATCAATTTGTTGAATTTTTTAATAATAAAAAAATAATAAATTCAGTTACTTAATAAAAATTTCTGTTAAATTTTCTAAGTAAGCAGATGGATTTGAGAGAATGTTACCATCTAATATATTAGCTTGATCTAAAATTAAATTTGAAGCTTTTTTATGGTCAATTTTTGTTAAATTTTCTGATAAATTTACAATCATCGGATGGTTTGGATTAATTTCAAGTATCTTTTTCGAAACAGGAGTTTTTTGATTATGCATTTTCATCAGTTTTTCCATATTTATATCCATACCAGCTTCTTCAGCAACAAGCAGAATTGGGCTTTTGGTTAATCTCTTAGATACAATAACATCAGATATAGTCTCTTTAAGCTCTGTTTTAAGTATGTTTATTAAATCATTGATTTTACTATCAACTTCTTTTTTATCTTCGTCTTTCTTACTTGATTTTTCACCAACTTTTGAAACATCAACCTTACCTTTGGTTATTGATTTAAATTCTAAATCTTTAAATTTATTTACATTTTGTATCCAAAACTCATCTACTGCATCAACCATAAACAAAACTGGTATCTTTTTATCAGTGAAAACTTCTAATTGAGGGGAGTTTTTAATATGATCCTTATCAGTATTAGCAAAATAATAAATTTCTTTTTGATCTTTAGCCATTAATTTAGTATACTCTTCAAGGGATATTTTTTTATCATTTAAAGAATTTTCAAACCTCAATAGCGGTAGGATTTTTTCATGATGATCATTATGTTCGTATAACCCTTCTTTTAGAACAGGACCAAAATTATTCCAAAATGTCTCAAATTTATCCTTTTCTTTCTTAGCCAAGCTATCAATTTCACTTAAAATTTTATTTGTAATACCTTTTTTTATTTTTGTAATAATAGGATTATTTTGAAGCATTTCTCTACTTATATTGAGAGAAATATCTTGTGAGTCGACTACTCCTGGAATAAAACGTAACCAATTAGGAATTATGTCTTCACAATCATCAGTGATAAAAACTTTTTGAACATATAATTTTATTTTATTTTTCCTATCAGCATTGAATAAATCCATAGGTTGATTTGTAGGAAAATAAAGTAAAGCCTTATAACTAATAACACCCTCAGCGTTATAATGAATAGTTTTTAAGGGATCATCAAAGTTAAATGAAATATTATTATAAAATTGCTTATAATCTTCCTCTTTTATATCTTTTTTATCTTTTAGCCATAATGGACTACCTTCATTTATTTTTTCTTCTTTTTCTTTATCATCAAGGTCCTTAAGATAAATTGGAAAAGGAATATAATTTGAGTATTTTGTTATAATTGATCTTAAACGAAATGAATCCAAAAATTCATCAGCATCTTTCTTGATATTTAGAGTTATACAAGTGCCTCTTTTATCTTTTTTAGCTTCTTCTATGGTATAATTTTCTTTTCCATTAGATGACCAAAGATTTGTTTCTTCATTTTCAGCATCTTTAGAGAGCACTTCAACATTATCTGCAACCATATATGAGGAATAAAAACCAACACCAAACTGTCCAATTGCAGAAATATCGTTGCTTTTTTTATTTTTCATTGCTTCAATAAATTTACTAGTTCCTGATCTCGCTATAGTTCCTAAATTATCAATAAGTTCATTTTTTGACATTCCAATTCCATTATCTTCAATTTCAATAATTTTTTTCTTTTTTGAAACTCTGATATTAATTTTTAAATCCTTTTCATCTTTCAAAAGATTTTTTTTGGAGAGTGATTGATATCTTAATTTTTCGCAGGCATCAGCTGAATTAGATATTAGTTCTCTTAGAAATATTTCCCTTTCACTATAAAGAGAATTAGCAACAAGATCTAAAAGCTTACTTACCTCAGCTTGAAATGTTAAATTTTCTTTAGTTTTTTCTGCCATTTTTGAAATTTAAGCATTCATATCTATAATTCAATAGTAAGCAATAATTTTTTGCCACATTTAAGACTATATAAGTAAAAGTTATGGTATTTAGGTTCATAATGAAATTTGATAATTTTTTAAAATTATTGTGCATTACATTGTTATTTCTATATGCATGTACCTCAAATCAGTTAACAAACACTGCTGATAGTTGCATAATTTTTGATGAAAAGAAAAGCTGGTATAAAGCAACTAAAAATTCTTATGATAAATGGAATACCCCAATTGCATTCCAATTAGCAGTTATAAAACAGGAGTCGTCTTTTACTCAATTTGCAAAACCGAAAAGAAAAAAATTTTTAGGTTTAATACCAACCTCTAGACCATCAACTGCTTTTGGTTATGCACAAATTACAAATCCCACTTGGGATTGGTATAAGAATAAAACTGGAAATCAAAATGCTTCAAGGGCGAATTTTAAAGATGTAACCGATTTTATTGGCTGGTACACAACTCAGTCTGAAAATATGATTGGAATTTCAAAAAATGATTACTATAATCAATATTTAGCATACCATGAAGGTCAAAACGGATGGTCGAAAGAGACATTTAAAAGTAAAGATTGGTTGATTGATGTTGCTAAAAATGTAGAAAGAAATACTAAGATGTTTAATAAACAACTAAAACAATGTGAAGAAAAACTAAATAAAAAAGGTTTCTTCGGAATACTATAATGCCAATTTTAAACAGCATAAATCAAATGCAAGATCAAATGACAGAATGGCGTCAGGATTTACACAAAATTCCTGAGATAGGCCTTCAAGAATTTGAAACATCAAAATATATCAAAAATAAGTTAAGTGAATTTAATATTAAATTTAAAGATGGTTACGCTAATACAGGTGTTGTTGCTTGGGTAGATGGTACTGAAGTTACTAATGATAAGACAATTGGTTTAAGAGCTGATTTTGACGCTCTTCCTATGCCAGAACAAAACGAATTTAATCATAAATCACAAAATAAAGGTATGATGCATGGTTGTGGTCACGATGGTCATACCACAATGCTTCTTGGAGCAGCGAAATATCTAAGTGAAAATAATAATTTTAATGGAAGGGTATTTTTCATTTTTCAACCAGGAGAAGAAGGTTTTGCTGGAGGAGAAAAAATGATTCAAGATGGTATGTTTGATGATTTTAAAATTGATGAAGTATATGCACTTCATAATTGGCCTGAGTTACCTTTAGGTACGTTTGGTGTAAATAGTGGACCGATGATGGCAGCAGTTGATGAATTTGATATTACTGTAAAAGGAAAGGGTGGTCATGCTGCATCACCTCATCTAGCAATTGATCCTGTTGTAATTTCTGCACAAGTTATTTCTGCTGTTCAAACAATTATAAGTAGATCCACAGATCCTGTTGATAAAGCTCTTATAAGTATTACAAAAATTAATGCTGGTACAGCGTATAATGTAATTGATGATGAAGTTAAAATGGGTGGGACTATCAGAACTTTTCGAAGAGAAACAAGAGCATACATAGAGAAAAGATTAAATGAATTATGTAAAGGTATAGCCGATGCACATGGTGCAGAGATAAAAATTGAGTTTGATTTAGTAAATAAATATCCACCTACTATAAATTCTAAAGAAGAAACAAAATTTGCTGCAAATGTAGCTAAAGATTTAGTCGGTGATGATAAAGTTATTACTGATATTGACCCTTCAATGGGAGGAGAAGATTTTTCATATTTATTAGAAAAAAAACCTGGTTCCTATCTTTATCTTGGTCAAGGAGATGCAGAACATAGCGCTCATTTACATACAACAAAGTATGATTTTAATGATAATTTATTACCTATTGGTGTAAATTTTTGGGTGGAACTTGTTCAAAAATACTTCTCTAAGTAATCTTAATTGATGTTAAATTTTAGTGCGATTTATTCAATAATCGCATTTAGAATAAAAGAATTTCTACAAGAGTATCATTATTCTTTATTAGCCCCTTTAACAACAAATCTTTTATTTATATTAGTTTTTATAACAGTAGAAAATTATTATTCACTTTCTATGGATTCAGGTTCTTTCGTTGAATTTATTGCCCCTGGATTAATCATTATGATCGTTGCTCAGGAAAGTTACGATAATTCGTCTGCTACTTTAATTCATATGAAACAAATTGGTTCTTTAGATGATTGGTTAATGGCACCTATCTATAGGATTGAAATATTAATATCTTTAATATTCACATCTATTATTATTGGAATTATTTTAGCACTGTTTAATTTTTTTATATTTACTTTTTTAATAGATATTGAAATTTATAATTTTTTTTATTTTTTTTACTACCTATTTTTAGTTATAATATTTTTCTCATGTTTAGGATGTTTCGTAGGAATAATTTTTAATTCTTGGGATTCACAAAGTACATTCTCGAGCTTTTTTGTTGCGCCTATTAATTTTTTATCAGGAACCTTTTTTTCAATAAATTATCTTCCTGATAATTTGAAGGCAATACTTTTATATAATCCTTACTATTATGTTGTAAGCTTTTTTAGGAATTCATTTAATGATGAATTTTCATTTAATTTAGTTGAAAA
>CACOPD010000010.1 GCA_902628835.1 uncultured Alphaproteobacteria bacterium | reverse complement strand
GACATTTTTGCAATGGGAGCTTTACCTCATTCTTATCTTTTGAATTTACATTTACCAAATTATATTAATGAGAATTGGTTAAATTCATTTTCAATTCAATTAAAGAAAATACAACGTAAATATGGATTTTATCTTCTAGGGGGGGATTTATCAAAATCAAATAAACTTATTGTTTCATCAACCTTTTTTGGATCTATAAAAAATAAATTAGAGATATTTCAAAATAAATTTAATTATAACGATGATATTTTAATAACTGGAAATATTGGTGAGTCAAAGATTGGTTTAGAAATTTTAAAAAAAAAAATTTCATCAACTATAAATTTAAATCAATATTTTACTAAAAAATATTTATACCCTATACCTTGTAAACTTGGACCATTTATTTCAAGTCATGTTAATTCAATGAAAGATATTTCTGATGGTTTGATTGGAGATTTAACGGACATGTTAAATAATAAGTATGGCGCATTAATTAATGTAAATAAAATTCCATTAAGCACAAATACAAAAAAAATTCTTAATATGAGTAATAATTTTAAATTAGAAAATCTTTTAAATGCTGGTGATGATTATGGTTTAATAATAATTTCCAATCAAAAAAATAGAAATAAAATTTTGAGTATTGCTAAAAATAATAATGTAAAAATTTCGTGCATTGGGAAAATTATTAGAGAAAAAGGAATTCATTTCGATTCACATTTAGACATGAAGAACATCAAGAAATTTGATCATTTCTCCTAAAAACTTGATTTTTTCTATAGTTTCTGACATATCACCCAAAATTTTAAGGAGTTATCAATGACAACACTGCAGGTTTTAATTGTTTTATGCGGTCTAGCAGCCGTTCTTTATGGTCTAGTTACATCTAGACAAATTTTATCACTTGGTTCTGGAAATGATAAAATGCAGGAAATTGCTAGTGCAATTCAAGAAGGAGCTAGGGCTTATTTAAACAGACAATACATGACAATAGCAATTGTAGGTGTTGTTATTTTTGCTCTTATTTGGATAGTTTTTGATTTGGCATCTGGGATTGGCTTTTTGATTGGGGCATTTTTTTCTGGTGCTGCTGGTTATGTTGGAATGAATATATCGGTTAGATCAAATGTTCGTACCACACATGCAGCAAGTAATAGCTTAGCCGAAGGATTATCAGTATCATTTAAAGCAGGTGCTGTAACTGGAATGTTAGTTGCAGGATTTGCATTACTTTCTATTGCAATTTTTTATTTTGTTTTGCACAACTCTGGTTCATTTCCAGGAAGAGAGATTGTTGCTCCTTTGGTCTCATTGGGATTTGGTGCATCGTTAATTTCAATTTTTGCAAGATTAGGTGGAGGTATTTTTACTAAAGGTGCAGATGTTGGAGCAGATTTAGTTGGAAAAGTAGAAGCGGGTATTCCCGAAGATGATCCTCGAAACCCTGCAGTTATTGCAGATAATGTCGGAGACAATGTAGGTGACTGTGCGGGTATGGCAGCAGATCTTTTTGAGACCTACGTTGTAACAGTTGTAGCAACAATGGTTTTAGCTTCTATATTTTTTATAGAAAATTCTTACACAATGATGATATTTCCATTAGCTATTGCCGGAGTCTGTGCATTAACAAGCATAATTGGTACATATTTTGTAAGACTTGGGAAAAATAATAATATCATGGCAGCTCTTTATAGAGGTTTTGCAGTTTCAGCTATTTTATCAGCAGTATTGCTATACTTTGTTACCGATTATATTGTTGGATTAAATAGTGTTTTAATTGTTGAGGGAACTTCAACCCAATTTACTGGAATGTCACTTTTTATATGTGGCTTGCTTGGACTTATTATTACTGGCTTAATTATATGGGTGACTGAATATTATACGGGAACTAATTACAGACCAGTTCAAAGTATTGCGCAATCATCAACAACTGGTCATGGAACTAATGTAATACAAGGCCTCGCAATTAGTCTGGAAGCTACAGCTCTGCCAGCCCTAATTATTGTTGCTGGCATAATCTCAACATATTCACTAGCTGGTTTATTTGGGATCGCAATTGCTGTTACAACTATGTTAGCTTTGGCTGGTATGGTAGTTGCGCTAGATGCATATGGGCCTGTAACAGATAATGCAGGCGGTATTGCAGAAATGTCAAACTTAGATGAAAATGTAAGAAAGACAACTGATGCACTTGATGCAGTTGGTAATACTACAAAAGCAGTAACAAAAGGTTATGCGATTGGATCAGCAGGATTGGGAGCGCTAGTTTTATTTGCAGCTTATACTGAAGATCTTGATCATTTTGCTAAAGATCCAAGTAGTCCTTTATATGGGATAGAAGTTTCATTTGATTTATCTAACCCTTATGTAGTTGTTGGATTATTACTAGGAGGGTTATTACCTTTCTTATTTGGAGCTTTGAGTATGACTGCTGTAGGTAGAGCAGCTGGCTCTGTTGTATTGGAGGTAAGAAGACAATTTAAAGAAATCCCCGGTATAATGGAAGGTAAAGGAAAACCAGAGTATGGTACATGTGTAGATATTCTTACTAAATCTGCAATTAAAGAAATGATTGTACCTTCTATGTTGCCTGTTTTATCACCTATAGTTGTGTACTTCGTTATTTTGTTTATTGCTGGGCAGTCTGCAGCATTGTCTTGTTTAGGCGCATTATTACTTGGTGTAATTATCACAGGGTTATTTGTTGCAATAAGTATGACTGCTGGAGGAGGAGCTTGGGATAATGCAAAAAAATATATTGAGGATGGTAATCATGGTGGCAAAGGCAGTGAAGCTCATAAGGCTGCAGTAACAGGAGATACCGTAGGAGATCCATATAAAGATACTGCTGGTCCAGCAGTTAATCCGATGATTAAAATTACAAATATTGTTGCTCTTTTGCTTTTAGCCGCAATATCACTATAAGAACTAAATTAGGGAGTAGTTGGTAATTCTTGTTGAGTTCCAACTCCTCCAAAAATCTTTTCTAATAAACCTCTTTTTACTATTTCATTAGAAGTTTTATCTTTCGAAAATTTTATATTCTCAATATCTTTAGTATTGTACACTTTTGTTTCTACTATTTGATCATATTCATCTATTTTAAAAACAAAAACGTAACTATATTTTATTTCTTTTTTAATAATTGATTTTTTTTCACTTATTTCCGAATAATAAAAAAGTTTATTTTCTATAGGATCAATATAACTTGGATAGCCTAATTTACTAATCAATTTATTTTTGTTTTCAAAATTAATGTTTTGTAATTCATCTTGATTTATTATTTTTCCAGAATAGGTAGTTTTATTTGAACAATTTGCCAAAATAAAAAAAATACATATATAAATAATAAATTTACTCATAGAATGATATTACATTACTTTAAAAAAAAAGAAAAGAAAGAGCAAATAATTGCATCAAAACAATACAAAGAAGTAATTTCTGCAAGTAATATATTCTTAATTGAAAACGATTTTTTTATAACAAAAGATTATAAAACATCTTTTGAAATTGTTTCAATTTTTTTAATAATGATCATTCGAATAAATTTATTACAAGAAAATAGGAAAAAATATCTAAAAGTTAATGATGAGTTAGTGTCATTATTTATTTCTGATCTTGATGAATCTTTAAGAGAAAAAGGTATTGGAGATATGTCAATAGGTAAGTATGTAAAATCTTATGTTAAGAAGTTTTATTTTAGGATTAGTAAATTTCCCAATGATAATAATCTTTACAATAATGAAGCTTTTATTGAATATCTAAAAATAACAAATTTAATTAAAAATGATGATTATGTTAATGTTTCAAGAAAATTTAACGACAAATTTGTTGATTTTATAAACTCCACAAACTAACAACTTACAGATATTTAAATAAAATGAAGATTTATCTTGAATTAATTTTAAAAACTAATATTTGGAAAAAAAATGGCTGTACCTAAAAGAAAAACAAGCGTTTCAAAAAGAAATATGAGAAGGTCTCATGACTCTTTAAAAAAAATAAATGTAATTTTAGATAAAGACTCTGGTGAACCGAGATTATCCCATAAGATTGATCGTGCCACAGGTATGTATAAAGGTCGAGAAGTTTTAAAAAAGAAAACAAAAGAAAATAGTTAAAAAAATGTCTGAAGGGCAAGTCGAAATTGCCATTGATGCAATGGGTGGAGAGAATAGTCCTTATAAAGTTTTAAAGGGCGTTGAAATATTTCTTAAAAAAGAAAAGAATACTAAAATAATATTTTTTGGTGACGAAGAAATAATTAATCAAAATATAAAAAAGCATAAGCTAAATATTTTTAATTACAAAATAATAAATACACACGACGTTATTTTTGATGATGATAGTGTAAATACTATTTTAAGATCTAAAAAAAATAGCAGTATTTATAAGGGCTTGGAATTTGCTAAAAAAAATCAGAATTCAGGTTTTGTTTCTTCAGGAAGCACAGCTGCTATTATGGTGCTTTCTCGACTACATATGGGAATGATTGAAGGTATTGATAGACCTGCAATTTGTTCATTAGTACCAAACAAAAAAAATTACTCATTAATGCTAGATTTAGGAGCAAATGTTATAGTAAGTGGATCTAATTTATTTCAATTTGCTTTAATGGGTTTTTGTTATTTTTCAATAATTAATAAAAAAAGAAAACCAACAATAGGTATTTTGAATATTGGAACTGAAAATAATAAAGGCTTAGAGTTTCTTCAAGATGCAGCTAATTTAATTGTTTCAAGTTTTCTAAATGAATACTTCATTGGTTTTATAGAACCAAATAAAATAACATCTGGGGATTGTGATATAATTGTATCTGATGGTTATACGGGAAATATTATGCTTAAATCTGCAGAGGGTATTTCAAATTTTATTACATCAAATTTAAGAGATATTTTTAATAAATCTTTTATTAATAAAATTTCATATAAATTAATTGAGAAAGATTTAAAAAAATTAAAAGATCAAGTTAATCCAGATATATATAATGGAGCAACTTTAATTGGTTTAAATGGTATTTCAGTTAAAAGTCATGGAAATGCAAGTCCACTCGCATTTAGTTATGCATTGAAACAGTGCCATAATTTTATTACTAATGGTCTTAATAAACAAATTATTAAATCTATAAAAAATATTTAATGGTTAAACAAAATATATCTAGAGATGACATAGCTGAAGCTTTAAAAAAAGAATTTGGTTTTAATAGAAAGCTCTGTTTAGATATCGTTAATGACATAGTTGATATTATAATAGCAGGCCTTCAATCTGATAAAAAAGTCAAAATACATAACTTTGGTACTTTCAAAATGAATAATAAGAAAAGTAGAATAGGTAGAAATCCTAAAACCAAAGAAGAATTTAATATATCTAGTAGAAATGTGATTACTTTTAAAGCAAGTAAAATGCTATTAAAGTCTATTAATATTGAAGTTAATGAAAAATAAAAAGTATTTTAATATATCTGAAGTATCTCAAATGTTAAAGATTGAAGAGCATAAGATTAGATATTGGGATTCATTAGATCCAAAAACAAATAAATATCGAGTCGAGGGAATTTCTACAAAAAGCAAGGGTGGTACAAGATATTTTAATAAGGAAAATATAAAAAAATTAGAAAAACTAAAAAATATTCTCTATGATGGAGATAATCATAATTATTCAATCAAGTTGGCTGATAAAATTTTATCTACCAATACTAAATCTTCAATTATTAATGATCAAAATACCAGATATTTTAAAACCTCTGATACATATGAAAAAATTGAACAGATTCTTAATAAAATGAGATTATTTTTGAATAACAACAAAAATAAATAAATATTAAAAAAAAAATATATATATTTCAATAATTTAAATATAAAATTTATACAAAAAATAAGGAAAAAAAAGTTATTTTTAATGTTTTATTTGTTCGTCATTTAAAATATATGAACCTCATCTTATTAGTAAGGAAACAAACTATAAGGAGTTTTTATGTTAAATAAGACTAGTCTATTAGGTATCATTGCTGCAACTATAGCTTTCATCGCTGTTCCAGCATTTGCTGCCGATACTTTCCTAGGTGAAGGTGATTTTGTAGGTATTACATTCTGGATCGTTTCAATTGGTATGTGGGCATCTACTATTTTCTTTTTCTATGAAGGTATGAGAGTTTCTTCAAAATGGAGAACTTCAATGGTTGTTGCAGGGCTTATTACTTTTATTGCTGCTGTACACTACATGTATATGAGAGACTTTTGGGTCGCTACAGGAGAATCACCAACTGTATATAGATATATTGATTGGATTCTAACTGTGCCACTTCAAATGGTTGAATTCTTTTTAATTTTAGTTGCTGCCGGTGCAGCTGTATCTAGTGGTGCTTTCTACAGATTGCTCATTGGTACACTTGTCATGATCGTAGGTGGATATCTTGGAGAAGCAGGTCATATTTCTGTATTACTTGGTTTTATAATTGGTATGATCGGTTGGGCTGTAATCATTTGGGAAATTTTCCGAGGTGAGGCAAGTCAAGCTGCTACAACTAAAGAATCAGTAACTTCAGCATTTAATGCAATGAGATTAATTGTATTAGTTGGTTGGGCAATTTATCCTCTTGGATATGTATTTGGTTTAATGATGGGTTCAGTTGATGCTGATACTCTAAACTGGATATACAACCTAGCTGATTTTATTAACAAAATCTTATTTGGTTTAATTATTTGGAACGCTGCTGCTAAAGACTCAGCAACTGCGTAATTAGACTTTTAACTATAACAAAAAACCCTCTTTTAAGAGGGTTTTTTTTATTAAATTATTGACTTAATTTTTCATAGTATGTATTTGGGCACCCGATGAAAACATTCTCTCTTAAAAAAAGTGATATTAAGAAAAAGTGGGTCCTAATTGATGCCAAAGATGCAGTTTTAGGGAGACTTGCTGTTATTTCTGCAAATATCCTGAGAGGTAAAAATAAGCCTGAATACACCCCTAACCAAGACTGTGGTGATAATTTGATAATAATCAATTCTGATAAAATTCATCTAAAAGGTAAAAAAGCTGATAATAAAATCTATTATAGACATACTGGTTATCCAGGAGGAATAAAAGAAACGACTCCTAATAAAATGAAAGAAAAAAACAAATCTGATGAAATGATCAAACTTGCAATAAAAAGAATGATTCCAAGAGGACCATTGGGAAGACAGCAATTATCTAATTGCAAAATATATAGAGACGAAAATCATAAGCATGAAGCTCAAAATCCCCAAATTATTGACATAGCATCAATGAATACTAAGAACAAAATTTAATTATGGAAAATCAAGAAAATCAAACTGAAAATACTTTAGATAATAAAGAAAGAGCATATGCTACTGGAAAAAGAAAAAATTCTATTGCTAGAGTGTGGTTAAAAAGAGGCAGTGGTGAGATTAAAGTTAACGGCAAACCTTTAGATAAATACTTTTCAAGACCTGTATTACAAATGATAGTTAACCAGCCCTTGGATGTTGTTAAAGCTGACAATTCTTATGAGATTATGGCTTCAGTTAAAGGTGGAGGACTTTCTGGGCAAGCTGGCGCTATTAGACATGGTATAAGCAAAGCACTAAGTTTATATGATCAGTCAAATAGACCACCTCTCAAAAAAGTTGGTTTCCTTACAAGAGATCCGAGAGTAGTTGAAAGAAAAAAAGCTGGTTTAGCAAAAGCCAGAAGAAGTTATCAATTCTCTAAGAGATAAATTTTCATGAAAAATAAGATTAAAGTGGCCGTTTTAGGCTCAACAGGCTATGTTGGAATGGAGTTAGTAAAAATATTATCAAATCATTCTTTCGTAGACATTAATTTTTTAGGATCAGAAACTATTCATGGGAATTATCTAAATAATATTGATAATACAAAAGAATATAATCAACTTCCTCTTTTAAAACCGAATGATAGTTTTAATGCTGAAGATAGTGATTATGTTTTCTTAGCCTTACCTCATGCGGTATCTAATAAATATGTAAAAAAATATTTTGATAAAATTAATATTATAGATTTATCAGCTGACTTTAGATTAGATAATTTTGATGTATATAAAGAAAATTATGGCAATGAACATGAATGCAAAGAGAATTTAAATAACTTTATTTATGGTCTCGCTGAAATAAATAGAGATAAAATCTTAAGTTCTAAAAATATAGCGGTGCCCGGATGCTATCCAACCTCAATTCTGTTACCATTAATACCTCTGATAAAAAATAAATTAATTGATACTAAGAACATAATTATAGATTCTAAATCAGGTTATAGTGGTGCAGGAAAGAAATTTGATTTCAATAAAATAAAATCAAAAAATGATTATAATTTTTATAATTATAATACAAATAACCACAGACATATTGCAGAAATTAAACAAGAACTTAATAAACATAGTTCAGAAAATGAAGTAATGTTTTCATTTAATCCTCACATTCTACCTAATTTTAGAGGTATGATTTCTACAATTTATTGTGATCTCAATAATAGTATAAAAAAAACTGATATTATAAATCTATTAAAAGAATTAGATAAAATTAATCCTTTTCTAAAATATATTGAAAATGGAGAAACTCTTGATTTTTTTTCTATTCAAAATTCTAATTATTGTAAAATTAAAGTTTTTAATCATTATAGTGATGATAAACTGATTATAGTCAGTGCAATAGATAACTTAATCAAAGGTGCTGCAGGTCAAGCAGTACAATGTTTTAATATAGCAGAAAATATTGAAGAAACTGTATCTTTAGTATGATTAATTATTTTACATTTATTTTTTTATTTCTCTTTATTGTTTCATGCGGATATCCTGATATTGATAATGTACCTGATTTTAAAGACACAAAATTAAATGATGAAGAATTGTTAGATTACTGTAGTATTTCTAATACTGATAAAAAAGATATAGATAAATGTATTAATGATTATAAAAGTTAAATTTAGTTATGAGTAAACTTAATATTGGTATAGCGGGATTGGGAAATGTTGGATCAGCACTAGTTGAAACATTAGAAGATAATAAACATTATTTCCTTGAAAAAACTGATGTAGAATTGAACATTGTTGGAATATCTGCAAGAACAAAAAATAAAAAAAGAAATTTTAATATATCAAATTATACTTGGTATGATGACCCAAGAGAAATGTCTAAAGATGATAATTGCAACGTAATTGTTGAATTAATTGGTGAAGAAAAAGGAATTAGCTATGAAATAATTGAAACAGCGTTAAAAAATAAAAAACATGTTGTAACAGGGAATAAAGCTTTAATAGCTAATCATGGAAAAGAATTATTTGAATTAGCCAATATACACTCATTAGCTTTATCATTTGAAGCTGCTGTTGCAGGTGGTATCCCAATCATAAAAACAATAAAAAATTCTATTAGTTTCGATAGAATTAACAAAATTTCTGGAATTTTGAATGGAACAACAAATTACATTTTAACCAAAATGCAACAAGATAATTTGTCTTTTGATGATGTTCTTAAAATTGCTAAAGATAAAGGATTTACTTCTGATCAGGAATCAAAATTAGATATTGGTGGATATGATGCAGCGCACAAGTTAACAATATTATCAACTCTATGTTTTAAATCAAATTTAAACTTTAATAATAATTATATTGAAGGAATATCAAATATCAAAATTGAAGATATTAATTTTGCTGAGAAATTAGGGTACAAGATAAAGTTAATTTCCGAAGCTTGCATCATCGAAGGTAAAATTTCAAATTTTACTTCACCAAAATTAGTTTCAATAGATAATCCCTTAGCAACTGTTGATAATGCTCTTAATGCAATTAATATTGAAACTATACATCTAGAAAATTTATTTTTAGAGGGTGAAGGAGCAGGGGGGAAGCCTACTGCCAGCTCTGTCTTGTCTGATTTATATGATATATCTCAGAATGACAAATTTGATAATTTGGGTTTTAAAATTGATAAGTTACAAAGTTTTGAAAAATATTCAGTAGAAAATATAATTAATAGTTATTACCTAAGAATAATGACAGAAGACAAACCTGGTGTTCTTTCATCAATCACTAATTATTTTAGTGATTTTGATATATCTGTTAAAAAAATACTTCAACTTCCCGAGAGTACTGAAGCAAATAAACCTATACCTATTATAATAACTACTCATAATATTCAGAAAGAAAAATTAAGTAATGTAATTAATAAAATTGAAGGTTTAGAATTTGTAAAAGAAAAAATTACTGTTCTTGCTATTCATGATAATTAATTAATGTGAATATTGAAAAATCACTATCCGATAAATTTTGGGAAGAAAAGCAAATAGACTTTAAGCACATTCAAGCTCTTTCACAAAAAAAATCAATTTCTGAAATTTTTTCAAAACTTCTAATTTCAAGAGGTGTCTTCGAAGATAATTATGATAACTATATAAATCCCAATCTTTTAAATAATCTTCCGGATCCTTTTGAACTTAAAGATATGAAAAAAGGAATTGAAAGATGTATTGAGGCTTTAAAAAATAACGAAAAGATTGGAATAATTGCTGATTATGATGTTGATGGATCTACTTCTGCTTCAATTTTATATAAATTTTTAAATAATTTTACCAATAATATTGTTTGTAAAATTCCACATAGATTATCGGAGGGTTACGGTCCAAATGTTAGGCTTATGAATGAAATGCTTAATGAAAAAATTACACTATTGTTTACACTGGATTGTGGTACATCAGCATTTAACTCTATTGATTTGCCAAATTTCAATGATATTGAAGTTATAGTTATAGATCATCATTTAAGTGAATTTAAACTGCCAAAAGTTCACTCAGTAATTAATCCAAATAGATTTGATGAAAACAATGATTACAAAGACTTTGCTGCAGTAGCAGTAACCTTTCTTTTTTTAATGGGCTTAAGAAAGCAAATTAGAGAATTAAAATTATTTCCAAATATAAAAGAACCAAATTTGATGTCATATTTAGACTTAGTTGCTGTTGGAACAATTTGCGATATTGTTAATATTAATAATTACAATAGATCAATTGTCAGTAAAGGTTTGGAACTCATTAGAAGTCGAAAAAATAAATCAATAACTAAAATATTAGATAACTCTAATATCAATCATGAACCTTTAGCTAAAGATATTGGTTTTGTTTTAGGACCACAAATTAATGCTGCGAGTAGAATTGATGACTCTTCTTTATCCTCTAGACTTCTGATATCAAATGATGATTCTGAAATAGAAACTATTTCTAGAAAACTATTTTTAATTAATGAAAAAAGAAAATTAATTGAACAAAATATATTCTATGAAGCAATTGAGCAAATAAAAGATCAAGAAAATAAAAAATTTATTATTGTTTATAAAGAGAATTGGCACCAAGGTGTTCTGGGTATTGTTGCCAGTAAAATAGTAGCTCTTTATAACAAGCCAACATTTGTATTTTCTTTTATTAATAATATTGGATCTGGCTCAGGCAGATCTATAGATCAAATTGATATTGGTAGTATTGTTCTTGAACTTAAGGCCAATAATTTAATAGAAGATGGTGGTGGTCATAAAATGGCAGTAGGTTTAAAAATAAATAAAAAAAAATTAGATAAAATAGATGAATTTTTAGTTAAAAAATTTGATTCATATAATGATAATTTTTTTGAAAAAAAAATATTTTATGACAGTGAAATTTCTGTAAATCAAATAAACAAAGATTTTTTAGATAATTTAGAGTTATTAGAACCTCACGGCAAAGGCAATGAAGAACCTCAATTTTTAATCAAAGATATTGTAATTGATCAAGTTAAAAATATAAAAAATAAACATATTTTAATTTTTTTTAAAAATGATGTTGGTGAAAATTTAAAAGGTATATCATTCAACAGTATAAATACCCTTATTGGTGATTATCTTCTGAAGTTTAATAAATTTAAATTTCATATTTTGTGTTCTATTAAAAAAGATAACTTCTCAAGTAATCAGATGCCCCAAATACTGATCCATGATGTGAAAGTAATCAATTAAATAATTTGAAAAAAATCAAAATATCTACTATATACCAAACACGTGTCCCCTTCGTCTATCGGTTAGGACATCAGGTTTTCATCCTGAAAAGAGGAGTTCGACTCTCCTAGGGGATGCCACTAATCTAGGGGCATAGAATTATTGACCCTACAGAATTCCTTGATTGTATTAACTCATGAGCCTCACTAGCTTCTGATAATTTAAATTTTTTGAATATATTAGGCTTAATTTCTTTATTTTTAATTTTTGAAAACAATTTACTACTACATTCTTTTAGCTCTTCTGAATTACGAATATAATGCATTAATGTTGGTCTAGTATAATATAAACTTTTAGGATTAAATGTACTATGAAGATTTACATCATTTACCATTCCGGAAGATTGTCCGAAAGATACCATTAGCCCTCTAAATTTTAAGCATTTTAAAGATATATCAAACGTATCTTTGCCTACTCCATCATAAACAACGTTAACTCCCTCATTGTTTGTTAATTTTAAAACATTACTATGAACATCCTCTTGTTTATAATTTATAGTGAATTCACATCCGTTATCTTTTGCTAATGATGCTTTTTCATCAGTACTAACAGTACCAATCATTTTAGCTCCTATGGATTTTGCCCATTGACTAGCAATTAATCCTACACCTCCAGCAGCTGCATGATATAAAAAAACTTCATCTTTTTGTAATTTATACAACCTTTCAAAAAGGTATTCGACGGTCATTCCTTGCAATAATATTGAAGCAGCTTCATCATTTGAAATATATTCTGGTAATTTTACAACTCTTTGAGCATCAAAATCTCTAACTTCGCAATAAGCACCAATTGGAGGACTGAAGGAGTACGCTACTCTATCACCAACTTTTAAGTTCGATACATTATCTCCAATTTCTATTACATCTCCTGCTGCTTCAACTCCTAAACAAAAAGGGATTTCTACAGGTAACGGGTATATTCCTGTTCTATGATACGTATCTATGTAGTTAATACCAATTGAAGTTTGGTTAATTCTTACCATATTTTCTTCAACATTTTTAGGTAAGTCGTAGTTTTCGTATTTTAAAACTTCTGGACCACCTAGTTTACTGACTATAACTCTATTTGGCATAATTATTCTTTAAGTTTTTATATACTAATTCGAATTCTTTTAAACATTCTGGATTAGCCAATGATTCTTCATTTTCAATACTTTCACCATTAATTAATTTTTTAATTAAAATTTCAACTATTTTACCGCTTCTAGTTCTAGGTATTTCACTAACAGCATATATTTGTGAGGGTATGTGCTTGAAAGAAAGATTAATTTTTATTTCATCTATTATTTTAGATCTTAAATTTTCATTAAATTCATAATTATTATTCAAGACAACAAATAATATAATTTGTGTATCATTTTTTAATTTATATTCCACAGCAACAGCTTCCTGAACTTCTGTAATATTTTCAATTACTCTATAAATTTCTGCAGTACCTATTCTTACTCCTCCAGAATTTAGAGTTGCATCTGATCGACCATAAATTACATAACCACCATTTATAGTTTTTTCAATATAATCTCCATGATACCAAATGTTTTCATATTTACTAAAATAAGAATTAAAATATTTTTTATTTTCAGGATCGTTCCAAAAATATAATGGCATTGATGGAAAAGAAGACTTACATACCAGTTCCCCCTTTTGATTTTCGATTGAATTTCCTTTTTCATCAAATACATCAACATCCATTCCAAGAGCTTTACACTGAATTTCTCCACTATAGACATCCATTAATGGATTACCGGTAACAAAACACGAAACTAAATCAGTTCCACCACTTATAGATTCAAGATGGATATTTGATTTTATGTTTTCATAAACGTATTCAAATGATTCATTAACTAAAGGAGATCCTGTTGAAGCTAGTGTATTTAAACTATTTAATTTAAAACTTTCCTTAATTTTAATTTTATTATTTTTTAAAGTATCTAAAAATTTTGCACCAGTACCAAAAAAATTAATTCTTTCTTCTTCTGCTATTTCAAAAAGATGTTTATTGTCTGGAATAAAAGGCGATCCATCATATAAAATTATTGTTGCTTTTGACGCCAAAGCGGAAACTAACCAATTCCACATCATCCACCCACATGTAGTAAAATAAAAAACTCTATCTTTTTCATTAATATCACAATGAAGTACATGTTCTTTTTTGTGTTGTATTAGCGCTCCGCCAGAACTATGAACAATACATTTTGGTATTCCAGTGGTTCCACTTGAGTAAAGGATATACAGTGGATGATTAAAATTAAACTTTTCAAATTTATTATACTCAATTTCTTGTTGTAAAATGTTGTAGAAATTATCGTATTCAAAATCTAGATGATAATCCGTTTCATTAAATTCGTATGGTATTAAAATAACTTTTTCTATACTTGGAATATTATATATTACATCTTTTATAACTTTTGTCGTATCAACTTTTTTATTGTTATAAAAATAATAATCTGAAAATAATAATACTTTTGGTTCAATTTGTTTAAATCTATCTATAATTGCTTTTTTACCAAAATCTGATGAACATGATGACCAAATAGCACCTAATTGTGCTGTAGATAAAAATGAAATTACAGTTTCAGGTATATTAGGAAGTATAGCAGCTATTCTATCATTTTTTTTAATATTATTATTCTTTAAATAATTTGCAAATTTAAAAACTGCACTTCTAAGCTCTCTCCAAGAGTAGTTTCTATTAATTTTTTTTTCGGAATGAAATATTATTGAATTATCATCATCTTCTCTTATTAAACAATTTTCAGCATAATTTATGTTACATTCATCAAAAAATTTATTTTTAGTAAATTCTGCTGCTGATTTAAAAATTTTACCTTTTTTTTCACCAACAAAATTTGTGAAATCCCATACATTGCTCCAAAATTCATTTTTATGTTTTATGCTCCAATTATGCAAGTCATCATAATTATTTATGTTTAAACCTCTATCTAGTTGAGTAATAAAGTTCTGGAGGTTTGTTTTTTTATTATTTGGAGACCACAACTTTATGTTGTGCATGATAAATTAATTCTTTTCTTCGTCTTCTTTAAGAGATCTAACTCTTACAATAACATCAATATTATGTAATGAAAGACAGGCAGGTATAGAAGGTATATCTAAATTAATATTTTCTGTAGGAATATCATGTATTTTTCCTTCATCTTCAATGTATAAATGATAGTGAGACTTATTATTATTACAATACAGTGATTTGTTTTGATCAACGACTATTTCTCTTATTAAACCTAAAGAGGTAAACTGTTTTAGAGTATTGTAGATTGTAGCCATGGAAATTTTTCTATCTTCTTTTTTAACCTCATCAAAAAGATTTTCAGCAGATACATGCCTATCACCTTTTTCAAAAATCATCTTGGCCAAAATTCTTCTTTGTTTTGTAGGTCTTATACCACTATCCTCAATTTTTTTTAGTGCACGGCTATAAGCGCTCAATGGATCAATTACTTTGTTTTCCGCTCTCATAATATTATAATAAATAATGAATTACATTTTTTCAGCAATTTTTCTATATTTTTTTTTAGGTTTTCTTTTGTATATCTTCCAAAGACGTATCATTTTTAATAAATCAGGACATCCGGGTGCGCCAAAGGATTATAATTTAGATAATACAGAGGAAATTTATATCAAAACTGAGGATAACTTAGAGCTGCTATCATGGTATTATAAAGGAGATAATTCACTACCTTTACTAGTTTATTTTCATGGAAATTCGTTTCATATCGGAGATAGAGCTTACAGAATCCAGAGGTATATTGAAAAGAATTGGAGTGTTCTTTTAGTTTCCTGGAGAGGTTTTGGAGGTAATAAAGGAAATCCTACAGAAAAAAATTTATATAAAGATTCAGAAGCAGTATTAAAATGGATAAAAAATAATACTGAATTTAAATTTAAAGAATTAGTGATTTATGGAGAATCCCTCGGATCTGGCGCTGCAGTAGAAATAGGTACGAAGTATAAATTTTTATCTATCGTTTTAGAGGCGCCATTTACATCTATCAATGATATTGCAAAAAAAAGATATAAAATATTTCCAACAAAATATTTAGTTAAAGATAAATTCGATAACTTAAGTAAAATTGATAAAATAACCTCGCCATTACTTATTATTAGTGGAAAAAAGGACGAAATTGTACCACATGAACACAGTATTAGGCTTTATGATAAAGCAAAAGTAAAAAAAAAGAGCGTTTTTATTGACGAAGCAATACACAATAATCTATACGATTTCGGAATTGAAAAATACGTAATTGGCTTTAATTTAAAACTATGGAAATAGATCTAACAACATCATATGTAGGTATTTTAAGCCTTATTGTATTTGTTCTTGCATATGGTGTTGTAATGGCTGAAGAATTTAGTCATTTAAGAAAATCGAAACCAGTTATTATTTCAGCCGCTGTAATATGGGGTATTATAGCTTTCCATTTTTCTTCTGATAAGCAATATGCCAAAGAAATTGAGTATGCGTTAGAGCATAATATTTTAGAATTTGCAGAACTTTTCTTATTTCTTCTTGTTGCTATGACTTACATCAATGCTCTAGAAGAGAGAAAAGTTTTTGATGTAGTCAGATACCAATTAACATCAAGGGGATTTAGCTTTAGACAATTATTTATTTTCACAGGTATAATTACTTTTTTCTTATCTCCTATAGCTGATAACTTAACAACTGCACTAGTCATGTGCTCTGTAGTCATGGCCTGTGGTAAAGGTAACACAAAATTTATATCGATTGGTTGTATTAATATAGTTGTTGCTGCTAATGCAGGTGGTGCATTTAGTCCATTTGGAGATATAACAACATTAATGGTATGGCAGGCTGGTATAGTTGAATTCTTTACTTTTTTTAAAATATTTTTTCCTTCTGTGATTAATTACATAATACCCGCAGCAGTTATGTATTTCTTTATTCCAAATGAAAAACCACAAATTAGTTCTGATAGAGAATATATGAAAAGAGGTGGACGAGTAATTATCTTTTTAGGTTTATTTACAATTTTTAGTGCTGTAAACTTCCATAATATTCTTCACTTACCTCCAATGCTTGGCATGATGTTTGGCCTTGGTCTTCTTGGGTTATATTCTTTTTACTTACAAATTACACATGACCCATCTGTTGAAGACGAAAAATTTGATTTCTTTAGAAAAGTTTCAAGAGCTGAATGGGACACTTTGTTATTCTTCTTTGGAGTTATTCTAAGTGTAGGTGGCTTAGGATTTATAGGTTACCTAACTGTTGTTTCAGAATTCTTATATATTGGTCTTGGTCCAACAATGGCAAATTCTATCGTAGGTGTCCTATCTGCTATAGTAGATAATATACCAGTAATGTTTGCCGTAATTACTATGAGACCAGAAATGTCTATAGATCAATGGCTACTTGTAACTCTTACAACAGGTGTTGGAGGCAGTCTATTGTCAATTGGTTCAGCTGCAGGTGTAGCACTTATGGGTCAAGCTAGAGGATATTATACATTTTTTGGACATTTAAAATGGACTCCAGTTATATTTATTGGTTATGTAGCGAGTATTTATCTTCACGTTTTTATGGCTGACTTACCTTGGTAATTTAAATTATCAATAAATAAAAATATAATCATACTTAATATTAAAATTACACCAGCAACAAAAGAAGCTTCATTAAATTTATAAACACTAATCAATTTATATAAGTAAGATGGTAAGGTATCAAAGTTTTGATCTTTAAAAAATGATATTATTGTAAAATCACCAAAAGTAATAACTGTTGAAAATGCAAAAACAAAAATTATATTTTTCTTAATCATTGGAAGTAAAATAATAAAATAATTTCTTATGCCAATACGGAAAGTTTGCTGAAAATTTTCAAAATTTAAATAAATATTTTTCAGGTTGTTAAAAAGTATTAATATAGAAAAGGGCAATAAGAAAAGACAATTTATCAAAATTATCACCAAATATTTAAATAATTGTAGATATCTTAATTCACCTAATATAATAAAATAACCAAGACTAAATATTATTGGAGAAATAATTATTATTGAAGAGCTTATTAAAAAAATTGATTGCTGAAAAATCATATTTTTATAATTTATTACAAGTATAGATGAAATTATAAATCCAGATATACTAACAATTATCCCTGTAGAAGTTGAAATAAGTAGAGAATTAAAAAAAGATTCTAAAAATTTTTCATTAATTAAAGATAAATAAATACCATTATTTATAAAATGATAAATTACAGAAAGTATTGGAGAAAAAAGAAAGATAGAAAAAAAAACTATTATTAAAAAATCTATAATTTTTATAGTTTTGTATTCTTTATGAGGATGAATAAAATTAATTTGATCTATTTCAAAAAAATTTGAACCTTTTAATTTATAAAAACCAATAAATAAAAAAAATAAACAGATAAAAATTTGTAGAAAACTTAGTAAAATTGCTTTATTAAAATTTAATTCAAAAAGTGCATATTGATAAATTGCAACCTCAATTGTTGAATACATAGGTCCACCACCTAATGCCATTACTATTGCAAAACTTAAAAAACAAAGAGAGAAAATTATTGAGAATACAGTAAAAAAATTTTGCCTTATATACGGCATTTCTAATTTTAGAAGATTGCCAAAAAATGTAATGTTTAGAGAGCTAGATATTTCATAATATTTTAAAGGAATACTATTTAAAGATTGAAAAAATAATCGGGTTGCAAATGGAGTATTTAGAAGTATATGGGCAATTAAGATTGCTTTTATTCCAAAAATTGTATCTATTGATAAATTCTCGTACAAATTAAAATATGAGTTATAAAAACCATTATTTCCAAAGAGTTTAATAACTGCAAACACTATTAAGATTGTTGGTATCACAAAGCAAAAACCACAAAGAGAAATGATAAATTTAATAATTTTTAAATTCTTATGTCTATTTAATGCTAATGCGAATGGAATAGCTAAAAAACAACTTAATATTGCTGAAAGAAAAGCTTGATATAATGAGAAATAAATTAAACGATGTGTATAAGAATTTTGAAAAAAATTATAAATTACATCTAAACTAAAGTTAATTTTTGAAAAAATACCTATGAAAGGTAATAGGATTATTAATCCAAAAAAAAGTAATACTGAATAATTATATTTATAATACAATTTATCTACGAAGCATTAAGCCACTCATCAATCCATTTCTCTTTATTCTTATTAATTTCTTTAGGATCCATTTGAATAAAGTTAGGAACATTTAGTTTATCAAATGCTTCAGGCAAATCTCTAATATTTGTAACAGGGTACATAATATTTGTTGATGGTATTACTGATTGAAATTCTTCTGATAATATAAAGTTAAGAAATTTATTTGCTAAATCTTTATTTTGTGAATTATTCAAAATGCCTGCAAATTCAATTGTTATATAATTTCCTTCTTCAAAAGTTGTAGCAAGAATATCATACCTTTCTTCAAACATAATATGTGCAGCTGGAGATGTAGTATAACTTAAAACCATGTCAGCTTCCCCTGCCATAAAAAAATTATAATATGCATCTGTCCATCCTTTGGTAACGGAAATAATTTTCTTATTTAATTTTTTCCATTCATCTCCAGCTTTATCTCCATATAATGCTTTCATCCAAGTTAATAATCCTAATCCAGGGGTAGAAGTTCTCGGATCTTGAATTACAATTCTGGCATTAGTAGAATTAATCAACTCGTCCATTGATTTTGGGGGTATTTTTAAATTTGCTTCATTATATACAAAAGAGAAGTAGCCATAATTATATGGAACAAATTTATCACTTTCCCATTTTAATGGTAAATTAATTAAGTTGTTTATGTCATTGATATTATGAGATGTAAAAAGTTCAGATTGTTCAGCTAAATCAAATAAATTCATATCAAGACCTAAAACTATATCTGCCTTGGAAGTATCACCTTCTAAAATAACTTTATTCAATAATGTTGCAGCACTGTCTACAGCAACAAATTCTACATCTGCATTATGTTTTTCTTCAAATATTTTTTCAATTATGGGTCCAGGACCCCATTCTGAAACAAAAGAGTTGTAAGTATATACAGTTAGTTTCTCAGCATAGATAGAGAAAGAGATAAATAAGGTGGTAAAAAAAATTAGTATTGTTTTCATTTTTCCTCCGCTGGCATTATCCAGATCAGGTTTAAAGGGTATAAATCTCAGCATTTAAGCACCCCTAGGTTTATTATAATAAATATTATTTTAGAAAACAAACATAAAAGAATTGTTTTTAGCTTATTTATGAATATAACAAATTTTTTTCGGGGAGTAGCGCAGCCTGGTAGCGCACCTGGTTTGGGACCAGGGGGTCGAAGGTTCGAATCCTTTCTCCCCGACCATTATTTTATTTTTCTTCTTTAAAATTATCATATTTGCTTTAGAAAAAATTAAATGGATTTAAAATTAATATATGGCAACATGAGAGCTCTTTGCGAAGCTCCCCAAATGATGCTTTATTATGCAGATATTCCCTATAAATACAAAATGGTATGGGATCATTATGGAAGTAGCTGGGCAGAAGTTAAAAAGAATATTATTTTTAATAGATTACCCATTTTAATAATAAATGAAGATAGATATATTTGGCAAAGCAATACAATTATACGATATCTCTCTAATTTAACAAAAACAAAACCTTCCGATGAATTTCAATTGGCATATTGTGATGCTGTATTTGAATCAACTCATGAAATGTTTTCTCCTTTGAATCCAACTATAAATATGACTTTTGGTGAAAAATATAATTCTAATAAAAAGAAACTTTTAGAAGATATTTTACCAAATTCTTTAAATAATTTTGAAAAACTTTTACAAAATAGTTCAGGTAATTTTTTTATAGGCAATGATCCATATTACTGTGATTTTAATGCTTATCATCATTTTTCAATGTGCTTAATATTAGATAAAAATATTTTTTCAAATTTTCCAAATATAAATAAATTTATAAATAATTTTGAAGAACTTAATAATATTAAAAAATATCTAGATATTAGACCAGAGTTAGTAGAACTAGGGGAGTCACCTCATTTTATTATTGACGGAAAAAAAATTCCTACTGGGCTGAACCCAAATAAAAAATATTAATTTATTTATATATTAAATGTTTAATTTTTACTCTACTTCAGAATTAATTTTTGGCAATGGAACTTCCCATAACTCATCTAATCAAATTATTGATATATTGGGCAAAAATTTATTTGTAATTACCGATAAAGGTTTGACTGAATTAGGTTTACTCGAACCTACAATAAAAAAACTTAAAATAAATTCTAATGTTAAGATATTTAATGATGTAGAGTCTGATCCATCAAAAAAAACATTATTAAAAGCATTTGAAGAAGCAAAAGAATTTAAAACAACTGGAGTTTTAGGTTTTGGTGGAGGTTCATCTATGGATATTGCAAAGCTTGTATCTTTACTTCTTGGATCTAATCAAAATATCGAAACTTTATGGGGGGTTAATAATGCAAAAGGTCCAAGAGTGCCACTTGTACTAATTCCTACTACAGCTGGCACTGGCTCAGAAGTTACACCAATTTCAATAATTACGATGGATGACAAAGAAAAAAAAGGTGTTTCTTCAAAACTTATTTTACCTGATCTTGCTATTTTAGATCCATTATTAACTATTAATCTACCTTCAAATATAACTGCATCAACTGGAATAGATGCTATGGTTCACGCAATAGAGGCTTACACTTCTATAAATCCTAACAATAATCCTATTTCAAAAATGTTATCTATAGAAGCACTCAAGCTTCTCGGATCATCAATTAAAACTGCTGTATTTGAGGGACATAATATAAATGCCAGATCTAATATGCTACTCGGATCAATGTTAGCAGGTAAAGCTTTCGCAAATTCTCCAGTAGCAGCAGTACATGCTTTGGCATATCCTATAGGAGGACTATTTAAAATATCACACGGACTTTCAAATTCTTTAGTTCTTCCCAGTGTTTTGAAATTTAATTCTATAAATGAGGAAGCAAAAAAAAATTATGCCTATCTTGCTCCATACGTATTTAATGATTTAGATAATAGTAAGAGTGAAAAGGATATATGTAATAAATTTATAGATCGTTTAGAAAACTTGTCAAAAGAACTTAAATTACCATACAGGCTAAGGGATTTAGAAATCCCTGAGAGAGCTTGCCAATTAATGGCAGTAGAAGCAATGAAGCAAACTAGATTATTGATTAATAATCCACGTAAAATTGAAGAATCTGATGCTTTTAATATATATAAAGCTGTCTGGTAAAGTTTGTTTACTTATTTCATAATTTACCTATCTAAAATACATATAACCAAATGATAAAATCAACAGTCAATCAATTTGCAAATTCCCTAGGTTTAAATAAAGATGAATATATTCCAGAGGGAAGAGCTTCCTTCTCACTTTTTAAAATTGAAATTCTATCTGGATTAACTGTTGCAATAGCATTAGTTCCAGAGGCAATTGCTTTTGCATTTGTAGCAGGTGTAACTCCACTTTCAGGTTTATATGCAGCTTTTATTGTAGGATTAGTAACTGCAATTTTTGGTGGAAGACCTGGAATGATTTCAGGAGCAACAGGAGCATTAGCTGTGGTTATGGTTTCATTAGTATCGGAACACGGAGTACAATATTTATTTGCTACTGTTATTCTTATGGGCATTTTACAATTTCTTGCAGGAATTTTTAAATTAGGAAAATTTATGCGGATGGTTCCTCAACCTGTGATGTTAGGTTTTGTAAACGGTTTAGCTATCGTGATTGGTTTATCTCAATTGCATCAATTTCAAATATATAATTTTGATGGAACATTCACATGGATGTCTGGGGAGGTGCTTACATATTCTTTAGTATTAGTTTTTTTGACTATGTTAATCATATGGTACTTACCAAGGGTTACTAAATTCATTCCATCTACATTAGCTGCAATTCTTCTAGTCACTTTTCTAGTTTTACTTTTAGATTTACCTGTTCCAAGAGTAGGGGATTTAGCAAGTGTAGCAGGAGGACTTCCAAATTTTTCCATTCCAACAGTTCCACTTAATTTAAATACTTTTTTCATTATCTTTCCTTACGCAATTATTTTGGCTGCTATTGGATTAATTGAAAGTTTGTTAACTCTTAATCTTGTAGGAGAAATTACGAATAAAAAAGGTGGAACTAGACAAGAATGTTTAGCTCAAGGTGTCGCTAATGGTATCACGGGTTTTTTTGGAGGTATGGGTGGTTGTGCTATGATTGGACAATCAATGATAAATGTAAAATCTGGAGGCAGAACAAGAATTGCTGGCATATCAGCAGCAATTTTTTTACTAATTTTTATTCTTTATACTTCAAATTTAATTGAACTTATTCCTATAGCATCATTAGTAGGGGTTATGTTTATGGTCGTAATTGGAACATTTGCTTGGAATTCACTAAAATTATTATTTGTTGTTCCTCGTTCGGATGCATTGGTAATTGTTTTAGTTACTTTAATAACAGTATTAGAAGACTTAGCTGTTGCTGTAGTTGCTGGTGTTATTATTAATGCTCTAGTATTTGCTTGGAAATCTGCTTCAAGAATTAGAGCAATTGAAAGACAATCAAGAACAGAAAAGGGTGCTAAGGTGTATGAAATTGAAGGACCTCTTTTTTTTAGTTCTACTAATAGTTTTTTAGAAATTTTTAAGCCTGCCGAAGATCCTAATTTAGTAATAATAGATTTTGCAAATTCAAAAGTTATTGATCAATCTGCTTTAAAAGCAATCGAGGATATTGCAGAAAGATATTCCAAATTAGGAAAACAAGTAAAGTTAAGACATCTTACGAAGGATTGCCACAGCCTTTTAAGAAAAACAGGCCAATTGATAGTTGATAGTGATGATGATCCTGATTATGGAATAGCAGTAGATTATGGTGTGAAACTTGGCATTTTTGGTAAGTAAAATAATAATTTATTGACTAATCTAACTTCGAATATAAAATTTTTTACATATTTAAATAGTGAGGATAAATGAATTTTTTTAAAAAAATACTTATTTCATTTGCTATATTTTTAACTCCTTTTTTAGCTAATGCTAAACAAGTTGAATTGGATTTTATGGTATTTGAAACACCTAATCTTCCAGCAGAATTCTGGGATGATGCAATTGCAAGAACTGTAAAAGATTTTCCGCAATTTAAAATTAATAAAATTGTGCCACCTAATGTTGGTTCTATGGGTGATTATTTAAAACAGTTACAAGCTACAGACCAATTTCCAGATGTTATGATGTCTAATTTTGCTGTCGCAGAATTTATAGAAGCAGGTTTATTAATGCCTTTTGAAGATAGTGATCTTGAGAGATTTGCAGACCCTATAGGTTTGGGATTAACAAATGGTAAACAATATGCATTGCCTATGATAACAGTAGTAGAGTCAGTAATTTTTTATAACAAAAAAATGTTTGAAGAAGCTGGAATTACTGAAGAGCCTAAAACGTGGAGCGATTTAGAAAATGCTGCAAGCAAATTAAAGCAAAATAATGTAACGCCATTTATTGTAGGTGGTGCAGCAGGAGATTCATGGGCTGCTGCGTGGCCATTAATGGATTTAGTGGCACTAAATGTTACTGGAGTAGATGATAATTATTTAAAAGATCTAAGAAATGGAGATAGAAACTTTTCAGATCCTTTAATGGAAGATGCAATAAATGCTTATTCAGCGTTAGTTAAAAAAGGTTGGACAAATGATACAGCATTGAGCCTTAATTATTCAGAGTTACAACAAACTTTTTTAAATGGTGATGGAGCTATGTATCCTATGGGAAGTTTTTTTGCAGGAGCAGTTCCTTTAGATCATCCATTTGAAATTGGAGTGTTTCCTATGCCAGCACTTGATGGTACTCCAAGGTTAGTTACTTATACTTCTGGTGGTCCAGCTGTTAGTGCACTTACTGAACATCCTGAGGAGGCTAAATTATTTGCAGTTGAGTTTTCAACTAATGTAGAAACCAATGCAGATGATTTATTTAGAGATGCTCATATCCCTAATAATAAATTATTTGATTTAGAAAGAGATATGGCAGATTATGAATTACATCCTTTAATTTTTGAAATGATTGAAATTCTTCAAACTCCTGGAATACAGCATGTACCTTTTTTTACATTTGAAGTTGGTGATTATGCTCTATTACCTGGCTTACAGGGTGAAGTTTTTGCAAATTCTCAAGAAATATTAAGTGGTACTGACACATCTCAGATTATTGATAATTTGAATAATAAATTAATGGAACTTCAATAGAATAAAATTTAGTGGGGGGTAGATTACCCCCCCTTAATTTTAAAAAAAGTCTTAAAATTGAAAATAAAAAAGATAAATTATGATTTTTTATTGCTCATAACACCAGCATTATTTCTTTTTACATTATTAATTATTTTACCAATATGCCTTACAGTATTCTATTCTTTTTTTAAAATTAGCTTCCTTACAAATAAATATGATTTTATTGGTTTTAAAAATTTTTATAAATTAACTTTTAAAAAAGAATTTTTTAATTCATTACAAATAGTTTTGATTTTAACAATTATAGCTGTTTTTGTTTCTAATTTTATCGGTATTATATTTGCTAAATTATTTAATAATGATCACAAATTATTTATTATTTTACGTATATTAATTTTTACACCATTTATATTAAGTCCAATTGTAATAGGATATATATTCGTTACAATATTAACTGATAATGGTATTTTAAACCAATTTATATCTATTTTTAATAATCAAATAAAAATTAGTTGGCTAGGGAATCCAAATATGGCTCTAATTTCTATATCTATTGCACTTTGTTGGCAATTAATTGCATTTTGTACAGTCATATATCTAGCAAATTTAAAAAATATTCCAAAAGAATTAGAAGATGCAGCAAATATTGATGGTGCTAACAAAATACAAAAGTTTAGATATCTTGACTGGCCTTTGCTTGCACCAGCATTGACTATTAACACAGTAGTAATTTTAATTTCATCATTTAAATTATATGATCGAGTTCTAGCATTAACAGGAGGAGGACCAGGAAGATCAACTGAAACAATTGCAATGTTAATTATCAGAACAGCATTTAATGAAAATAGAGTTGGATTTGCATCATCAATGTCTTTACTTTTATTAGTAATTAGTGGAGCTACAACTTTTATTGCGTTAATTTATCTTGGAAAAAGGGAGGTTGAAAACTAATGTTTAGTAGGCAGTTACTATTATCAGTTTTATTAAGTATTATTTTTTTATTTCCTTTATATTTAGTATTTATAAATTCTTTTAAGTTTGAAAATGATATAATTAATAATCCTGGTTCTTTTCCAGAAATATTTACATTGAAAAATTATTTAAGTATTTTTTTTAAATCAGATGATCTTTTGGTAAATTCTTTTTCTAATAGCTTAATATTTACATCAATTTCCATTTTTTTTGTTTTGATACTTTCATCTATGCTTGCATTTTCTATTCACTTCTTAAATAAAAAACTACAAAATGTTATTTTTATTTTTTTACTTCTTGGCCTTATTTTGCCAACTCCAATTATATTAATTCCTGTTTTTACAATTCTTAAGTTTATAAACTTAAATAATACTTTTATTGGATTAATTTTATTTTTTTCAGCTTATTACTTACCTTTTGGAACCTTGGTATTTAGAGGATTTATGAAAAATATTCCTCAAGAAATGATTGAAGCATCATTCATTGACGGTGCAAATTTTTTTATCTGCTATTATAAAATCATACTACCTATTCTAAAACCTGCTGCTGCAAGTGTAATTATAATCACTGGAACTTGGGTCTGGAATGATTTTTTAAATCCTCTTATTTTATTAGGACCGTTGCAAGGAACAACTGTCACTGTAGGATTGTATAGAATGGTAGGGCAATACTCGATTAATTTTGGTGAACTATACGCTTTTATGGTATTAATCTCCTTACCTGTTCTGATAGCTTATTTATTCTTACAAAAATATTTTATTGAGGGTTTGTTAGCTGGAAGTACAAAATAAAAAATTATGAATACTCAAATTGGAAATAATTCTGGAAATATAATTATGGGAGGTATTTTAACAGAATGTAATGAATTTAGTATTAACTTAATGACTCAAGAAAATTTTGATAGATATGAATATTTTGAAGATGAAAAAATTTTAACCTTAAAAAATGGTGTAGTAGGAGGAATGTTAAGTATACTAAATAAAACACCCTTTAATATCTCTCCAACTGTTTTTGCTAGTTGTTCTCCAGGTGGAGTTATCACTGATGAATGTTATTTTAATATAAAAGATAAAATAATTTCTAAGATAGAAAAAGTTAAAGATATAAAAGCTATAATCTTGCCAATGCATGGCGCTGCGGTGACAGAAACAATTGGTGATCTAGAAGGTGATATGGTAACTAGCATTAGAAAAATAGTAGGACCTGAAATACCAATTGTAGTTACACTCGATCTACATGCACATGTAACAGAAGAGATGGTTTCTCAATCTAGTGCTATTATTGCCTGGGAGACATATCCCCATTTAGACCCTTATGAAACTGGTATTAGAGGAGCAAAGATTTTACAATCTATTTTAGAAGATAATATTAAACCTACTATGTTTTTTAGTAAAGTTCCACTTTTGCATTCAGCTATTAATGCTTCTACATTTGGAAATACTCCATTTGCTAAATCAATGAATAATTTAAAAGAAGAAGAAAAAAATAACAAAGATGTCTTATCTACAAGTTTTATTCATGTTGACCCATATATAGATCAAAAATTTATGGGAGGAGGAGCGATTGTTATAACTAATAATAATTTAAATTTAGCAGAGGAAATATCCTTAAAGCATACTAAAGATTATTGGGATAGAAGACAAGAATTCGAACCAAATTTATACAAACCAGATGAGGCAATATTAAAAGGGTTAAGTAAAAAAGAAAATATATTGCTTGTTGAAACAGCAGACGCATGTGGTGGTGGCGCTGCAGGAGATAGTGTAAATGCATTAAAAAAATTAATAGATTTATCTGCTAATCAAAAATCATTAGTTCACGTTGTTGATCCAGAAGCAATTAAGAAGCTAGAAGATTATGATGTTGGGCAAAAATGTGAGATTAACTTAGGTCACAATATTGACAATCAGTGGGGTTATCCAATTAAGATTAAAGTAAAAATTGAAAAAATTACAGATGGTCAATTTACATATAATGGAGGAATATGGAATGGAATGGTTGGAAATATGGGCCCATCTGTACTGGTGACATATAAAAAAATACATATTATTATTTCTTCATATGGAACTTATGAATGGAATTGTGAACAATTTTTATCTTTTAATTTAGATCTTGACTCATTCAAATTTATTGTAGTTAAAAATCCTATGAATTATAAAAATTCATTTAAACATTATAAAGAGATCTATGTTTTGGATACTCCTGGCCCAACACCTCCCACATGTAAGCATTTAAAATTTAAAAAAATGAATAATTATTTTCCTAAGAATACTGATTTAAAATTTGAAGATATATTATTATGCTATCATAATTAACTTATAAGTGAGTAAAGAATTTTTTAAAATTAATTACGAAAATAAAAAACCTAGAAACTATAAAAAATTCAATATTGGTATAATTGGAGCTGGAAACATAGTTGAAAATTCACATTTGCCAATTTATAAAAAAAATAATCTTAATGTTAAAAATATTTTTGATATCAATCAAAATAAAGCAAGAAAACTAAAAGAAAAATTCAAAATTGAGAAATATTCAAAAAGTTTAGATGAATTTTTAAATGATAAATCTCTTGATATTGTAGATATAGCTGTGCCTGCAGAGTTTAACAAAGAATTATTTGTTAAATCAATTATAAATAAAAAAAATATATTAATTCAAAAACCATTATCTAATAATCTTGAAACTGCAGAGGAAATAAAAAAAATTTATAAACAATCATCACTTAAATCTAATGTAAATCACCAAATGCAATTTTCTCCAGCAATAAGTGCTGCCAAATCTGTTATAAATAATAAATATTTAGGAAAAATAATTTCTTTTAAATTATTTACTTATAGATTTACTGATTGGTCCATATGGCCATGGCTAGAAAAAATTGATTATCCAGAAATTCGTTACAATTCAATTCATTATTTAGATACAATAAGATATTTATTTGGAAATCCTCAATCATTGGTTACAAAACTTAAAAATAGTGACAATGATATAAAAGATAAACCAATGAATACAAATATATTTCTTAAATATCCAGATTTTTATGGTGAATTAGATATTATTCATAATAGTAAAGAAAAATCAAAAAATTGGCGTGCTGGTTACGAAATAATTGGTGATAATGGACGTTGTGATGGTGTTATAAGTTCTATGATAGGTAATGGTTATAACTTTTTAGACTCTATAAAATTAACATGTAAAGTTAATGGTCTGATATATGAAAAATTCTTTGAATTGGAGGGTAGATGGTTTTCAGAAGCTTTTTTAGGTCCTATTTATTCACTAATGGACTCAATAAATAATGACACTGAACCTAGAAGTAATATTTATGAAGCTTACGAAACACTTATTTTAGTTGAAAATGTAATTCAGAACCAAAATTAGTAATTAAAAGAAATCCTCATTCAACATGAACAAAACAAAGTTAAATAATCTTCAAATTAAAAAACTATAATTTACTATTTATTGTATAATTTAAAATATTTACAACTTCTTCAATATTCTTTGTAACTGCAAGGGCAGCCGCATCTACTTCTTTTAAAGCATGTTGATGTTCATCACTATGCATTATTATGAGAGATTTATTCAATGCTGATGCATATCCTGCATCAAAAGCAGCATTCCATTGTTTATATTTTTCACCAAATCTAACCACAACTATATCTGCTTTTTCTATTGCATTTCTTGTTCTTATAGCATTAATTTTTGCACCTTTGTTATCGTGCCAAAATTTTTTTTCTTCATCACCAAGTATTTTTACACCAATATCATCTGATAATTCGTGATTGGTAGTTGGGCTCGAAAATTCTATTTCTAAATTTTTAGATTTACATTTATCTATTATCTCATCTCGCCAATTAGTATGAATTTCACCAGATAAGTAAACTTTTAGTTTCATTTTTTAAAATTAACCTAAATATGCTGCAGTTAAAATTGGAAAACTTGTAAATCCAAAATTCCCTACCTTTTCAGATTCATTTAGTTGCTTTCTCCAATCATCTACTTTATCTTCTGAAACACCTTGGCTTAACGCAAATTTACTTAACATAGTTTCATAAAAAATTGCTGGTGAATTATTATTCCTATTTGTAATTAAATAGGATAAATTTTGAGAACTAATATTTTTATAGCCAAGTTTTTTTAATTTACCATTTAAATCAAGTGGAAGCATTTGGTGAAAACAATGCGCTCTAAATGCCTCATGAATAAGATCATTAATTTCTTTCTCTGGTCCATAAAATCTAAAATAGTCCCAAAGAATAGAGATATTAACAAATTTAGAATTAATTTTAGAAATTCTTTTTATTTCTTTTAATGATGTATCTATATCTTCAATATATTCTAATGTTTGAGTAGCTGTAATCTTATCACATGACGCATCATCTATATTGATCTCATCAGCTGTAGTACATATAAGTTCAACATTATTTTGATCTTTACATTTGTTGCTTGCAACATCTAATTGATCTTGGCTTGGATCAATTCCTATTACTTTACCTTTTTCTCCAACAGATAATGAAATTTCTTCGACTAAATGGCCACCACCACAACCTATATCAATAACAGTTTCATTTGTTTGTAGATTTAGAGCATTTACAATAGCAAGCCTTCTTGAAACTCCAGCATAACCATTAGCAATCTTTTGCTGAATAATACTAGTTTCGTTGTCAAATTTCATTTTCTTA
>CACOPD010000009.1 GCA_902628835.1 uncultured Alphaproteobacteria bacterium | reverse complement strand
ACAGCAAATATAAGCTTGAAATTTTAAAATCAAACTTAAGTTCTCCTTGGAGTTTCACATTTATAAATAATAATCAGATTTTAATAAGTGAAAAAACAGGAAAAATTAAGCTGTTTGATATTCAAAATAACAAGATTACTTCAATAGATCACAACTTAAATTTTATTAGAGATAAAAATTCTCAAGGAGGTCTTTTAGATGTTTACTTTTATAATGATCAGATTTTTATATCCTACTCCGAAAAGATTGATGATAAATTATTTAGTCCTTCAACCACATCTATTGCAAAAGCTGATTTAGATTTAAATTTCTTAGATTTTGAAAACATTTTTAGAGCTAATCCACCTATAAGATCTCCTTATCACTTTGGTTCTAGAATAGCTATTCATGATGATTATTTATATGCATCTGTGGGCGAAAGAGGGAAAGGAATGATAGCTCAGGATGCAAAACAACATCCTGGAAGTATCATCCGAATTAAATTAGATGGAACTTCACCTAAAGATAACCCTCACTACATTTCACAAGAAACGTGGTTACCCGAAATATATCAAATCGGTGTAAGAAATCCTCAAGGAATGTCTATCTCACCTTTTGATAATAAAATTTATATTAGTAATCACGGAGCAAAAGGTGGTGATTGGTTTGGTGAAGTAAAAAAGGGTGAAAATTATGGTTGGAAAATATTGGGTTGGGGTGGAACTAATTATAATAATTCCAAAATTGGTCCTCAATGGTTGCCAGGTTATACGAAAGCAATTCATTACTGGGTTCCATCAATTGCTGTTAGTGCAATCTCAATATATGATGGAGAAGAATTTCCTGAATTTATAGGATTAGCACTAATAACATCTTTAAAAGATCAATCTTTACGCTCATTAGATTTTACTGATTTAGATAATGTAAAAGAAGAAATTATATTTAAAAATGAAATAGGAAGAATAAGAGATATTAAAATTCATCCAGATAATGGTAAAATATTTTTTTTAGCTCAAGATAAATTATGGTTATTTGAAAATAATTAATATCTTTATTAAAAATGGCGGAGAGAGTGAGATTCGAACTCACGAACGAGTTGCCCCGTTGCTGGTTTTCAAGACCAGTGCTTTCAACCGCTCAGCCATCTCTCCGTTTAAGAGCTTACTATAGTTTCAACATAAAAATGTCAAAATATTAAGTATATATCATTTCCTAATTAACGATAGTTTTGGTATTTTTATATAATGATTTTTAGGTTTGTAATATTATTTTTATTTATATCATTTAATCTCTACTCGGCAGATTGTGAAAAACCAAAAATGCCCACTGATGAAGAATGGAATAGTTGGCTTTCAAAAATTAAAAAAGAGGCCTTAGAAATAGGCATTAGTCAAAATACTATCTCAAAACAATTAAATAATATTAAGCCACAAAGTAAAATTATTATGCGTGATCGATGCCAACCAGCATCCACAATGACTTTAGATGAGTATTTATTTTATACAATTACAAAAGATAAAATATTTGCGGGAAAAAATTTTTTAAAAAAATACGAAGATTTATTAAAAGAAATTGGAGAACATTTTAAAATACAGCCTAGATTTATAGTAGCTGTATTAGGTATGGAAAGTTATTATGGAAGAAATCAAGGAAAAATTAATTCCATAATTGCAATAACGACTCTTGCATTTGATAGAAGAAGAAGTGATTTCTATAAAAAACAATTATTTGCAGCTCTTGAAATTCTAGATAAAAATCTTGTTCCTAGTGGAGAACTAAAAGGTAGTTGGGGCGGGGCAGTTGGAATGACTCAAATGATTCCTACAACCTTTTTAGAAAGTGCATATGACTGGGATGGCAATGGTATTGATATATGGAACAGTTATGCTGATGCCTTTGCTAGCACTGCAAATTATTTAACTTCACTAGATAAAAATCCTTGGTCTAATGATAGTACTTGGGGAAGAGAAGTACTTCCGCCTAAAAATATTTCTTCATCTTTTTTTGATTCTATAAAGCAAATTAATCCTAAAGGTTGTGGTGCGGTTAAACGTAGATCAATTCCAAAAATATTATCGGAATGGTCAAAATTAGGATTTACAAAAATTAATGGAGATCCTTTACCCAAAAGAGATGATTTAGAAGCTAGATTAATAATACCAGATGGGATAGACGGTAGAATGTTCATAGTTTATCCAAATTACAAAAATATTCTTTATTACAATTGTTCATCATATTACGCTGTATCAGTAGGTCTTCTAAGTGATAAAATATCTAATTAGTTTAATTTTTTTATTATTTTTGTTTTCTTGTAATGAATTAAATATTGATAATGTTACTGATGTTGTGGAAAATAGTACTAATAAAATTGAAGAAATAATTGATAATACAAAAGAAGATAAAAAAGAATTAATTCAATCTAATAAGATAAAAACTAAAGAAACTATTTTTTATTATATCGGTGAGCCTTATTTTATTGAAGGTGTCAGTTATACACCAGAAGAAAATTATAATTATTCAGAAATTGGATTATCTTCATTTTATGGCAAAGAGTTACATAATATTAAAACTATAAATAACGATACAAATAAAGTTACAGAACTACTTGGTAGACATAAAACTTTACCTATTCCTAGTATGGTAAAAGTTACTAATATGGAGAATGGTCTTTCTATAAATGTAAAAATTATAGATAGACACGATGATAATGCTGTTATTATTCAGGTTTCAAGGAAAGTAGCACAACTTCTTGGTTTTTATAAATCCAAATTAGCAACTGTAAAAGTTGAAATACTATCTGATGCAAGTAAACAATGGAAGAGTGTTGCAAATTCTTTAAATGAAGAAAATTTTGATGAAACTATATCATCTGCACCAACAGATATTGTATCTATTGAAGAAATTGATGAAATTACTGAAACTAATGATGAAACTAAAGCAATTATTGAGGATCCAATTGAACTAAAATCAGAAAAAATAACTGATTTCAAATTATATTTAAGAGTCACTGGATTTGAAAATTATGATAGTATTAGATTAGTATTGGATAATTATGATAATAATTTAAAATTTACTTCTGAAAAAAATAATTCAGCATATGACGTAATTATTGGTCCTCTTGAAAATACAGAAGCAAATAATTTGGTTTCATACTTTATCTCAAAAGGTTATAAGGAAACTGAGATTCTTATTGAATAACAAATAAAGGTCATAATTAAGAATTATTAATGTTTATGGTAAAATTTTTTAGCTTTTTTTTATTTTTTATTATTTCTTTTAAACTTAATGCCATTGATACAAAAGCAGAGCAAGCTGTTGTTATTGATTTTGATACAAATGAAGTTCTTTTTGAAAAAAATTCTAATGTTAAAGTTATTCCTGCTTCAATGACTAAAATCATGACTGTTTATGTTGCATTTGATAGAATAAAGAATACAAATTTTGCAATTACTAATGAATGTAGAGTATCTCCTAAAGCCTACAAAATGGGAGGCTCTAGAACATTTTTAGAGATAGATGATAATGTAACAGTTGACGATTTATTAAAAGGTATAATCGTTCAATCTGGCAATGATGCTTCTATTGCTTTAGCAGAATGCTTAGGTGGCACCGAAGAAGATTTTGCTAAACTTATGAATGTTTATGCAGATCGCTTAGGAATGACAAACACAAACTTCATTAATTCATCTGGTTGGCCTGATGATAATCACTATTCTACTGTCTATGACCTTGGTATTCTTTCAAATGCAATAATTAAAGATTTTCCTCAACTTTATACATATTTTAAAATGGAAGAATTTACTTACAATGATATTAGTCAGCCAAATAGAAATAAACTTTTATATCAAGTCCAAGGTGCTGATGGTTTAAAAACAGGTTTTACTAAAAAGTCTGGTTGGGGAATAGCGGCCACTGCATTAAGGAATGATAGAAGAATTACAGTTGTTATAAATGGTACAAATAGCTCTCGATCAAGATTAAATGAATCCTCTAATTTAATAAATTGGGCTTTTAACCAAACTTCCCAACAAACATTAGTTGAAAAAGATCAATTTATTAAAGAAGTAGATGTGTGGCAGGGAAGTGAGAGTAGTATTAATTTAATTAGTTCACAAAAATTTGTCTCAACATTGTCATTTGATCAGATACAGCTAATGAATTCTTCCATAACATATACAAAACCTATTTCTGCTCCAATTAAAAAAGGTGAGGAATTGGGAAAATTAATAATTAATATAGATGGAAAGCCAAAAATAGAGATACCACTTATTGCTGAAAAAGATGTATCTGAAGTTAATCCTTTATTTAAAGTTTTTGCTGCAGCAAAATATTTAATTTTTGGAAGAAGTTTAGATGAAATTAAGTAGAGGTTTATTCATTAGTTTTGAAGGACCTGAAGCTAGTGGAAAATCCTCTCAAATATTACTTTTATCTAAATATTTAAAAAAAAATAAAATTCCTTTTATTGTATCTAGAGAACCTGGGGGAACTTTTTTTGCTGAAAAATTAAGAAAATTAATTTTAGATAACAAGTCCACAATTAGTAATTTAGAAGAATTACTTTTATTGATGGCAGCTAGGTCAAATCATATTGATGAAGTAATTATTCCTAATCTTAAAAAAGGTAAAATTGTCATTTCGGATCGATATGCTGATTCCTCTTTTGTTTACCAAGGATATGTAAATAAATTTGGCATTAAAAAAGCTCAAAAACTCCACAAAGAACTTTTAAATAATTTCTTTCCTGATTATACTTTTATTTTCAAAATCAATCCAAAAGAAATAATTAAAAGACTAAAACAAAGAAAAGTAAAAAATAAGTATGACAAATCTAATATATTATTTCATCAAAGTGTAATTCAAGGTTATAAAAAAATAGCAAATCCAAAAAGATATATTACAGTTGATGCTTCTTTATCTAAAGAGATTATTCATAAAAATATTATTAAAAAGTTAAAGTTATAATTAATGGCTAAATTAATAGGTTTTGAAAAAGAATATAATGATCTTCTTAATAGGTATAAATCAGATAATCTTCCAAATTCAATTTTAATTCACGGTTTGAATGGCATAGGTAAAAGAACTTTTCTTAACGAAGTAATTAAAGATATTTTGAATATTGAATTTAAAGATAATAATTTAGATCATCATTTGAATTTATTTAAAAACAATACTCATCCTAATATAAAGGTAATTGAAAAAGAAATTGATAGCAAAACTGGAAAAATTAAATCTAATATAACTATTGATCAAATTAGAGGATTAAAAACATTTTTAAACTCAACATCAATGATGCAAAACTCTTCTAAAATAGTTATCGTTGACTCTGCAGATTATTTAAATATCAGTTCTTCAAATAGTATGCTCAAAATCCTGGAAGAGCCAAAAGAAAATACTTATATTTTCTTAATATCAAATCAAATTTCATTACTTTTACCAACAATCAGATCCAGATGTTTAAAAATCAAATTAAATAGTCATAATTTAACTAATTTTACTACTATCATTAAAGATAATATTGATGAAATATCTACTGAAGAAATAAATTTTTACTTTGAATTAACTTATGGATCACCAGGATCCACCATTCTTTATTTTAAAAACAATTTTTTAGATATTTTTCAACTATCAATCAAATGTCTTTTATCAAATGATTTAGATGATGATAAAATAAATTTATCAAACATTTTGTCAAAACTTACTAATGATGAATTTAGTAACTATTTATCAATGCTTAAATTTATCCTCATTGTTGTTAATAAGCTTAAAATAAACGAAAAAGATAAAAGCTTGATTAATATGCCAAATTATCTAGAGTTAGAGTCTTTATCTCTAAATCTTAGCAAAAAAAATCTTATTGATAGATTTGACTATTTAACTAATAACCAAAAAGAATTATTTAGTTTAAATCTTGATAAGAAAATATTTATATTAAATTTTTTAACCCAATAATATGAATTTTTATATAACTACACCAATTTACTATACTAATGATATTCCTCATATAGGTCATGCTTATACAAGTATAGCTTGCGATATTATTGCGCGATATAATAAATTATTAGGTAATAAAGTATTCTTTTTAACAGGTACAGATGAGCATGGGCAAAAAGTAGAAAAAGCTGCTATTAATTCAGACTTAAAACCTAAAGAATTTGTCGACAAACTTTCAGTTAATTTTATTAAATTAATACCTTTTTTAGGATGTGAAATAGATGATTTTATAAGGACTACTGAAGAAAGACATATTAAAGCCTCACAAGAACTTTGGAAACAATTAGAAAAAAATAATCAAATATATCTTTCAAATTATGAAGGTTGGTACTCTGTGAGAGATGAAGCATTTTATTTAGAAAATGAATTAAAAAAGATTGATGGTAAATATGTTACTGATAATGGTTCTCCAGTTGAATGGGTTAAGGAGGAGAGTTATTTTTTCAAACTTTCAGAGTGGCAAGATAAGTTGATCAATTATTATGAAAAAAATCCAGAATCGATCCTACCAAAAACGAGATATAATGAAGTATTAAGTTTTATTAAAGGTGGATTGAAAGATTTATCTATTTCAAGAACAACTTTTAACTGGGGAGTTCCTGTTCCTAATAACCCTAAACATGTCATGTATGTATGGATTGATGCATTATGTAACTATTTAACTGCAATTGGTTATCCAGATACAAATAATAAAAATTATAAGCAATTTTGGCCTGCAACACATATCGTTGGAAAGGACATATTAAGATTTCATGCCGTATATTGGCCAGCTTTTTTAATGGCGGCAGGTATAGAGCCGCCTAAAAGAATATTTGCACATGGTTGGTGGACTAATGAAGGACAAAAAATTTCTAAATCACTAGGTAATGTCATTGATCCATATGAAATAATTGATGAATATGGTTTGGATCAAATAAGATTTTTTTTATTTAGAGAAGTGCCTTTTGGAAATGATGGAGATTTTTCAAAAAAAGCAATCGCAAATAGAATTAATGCAGATTTATCAAATAATTTTGGTAATTTAGTACAAAGAATTTCATCATTTGCAGTTAAAAATAATGATTCTTTACTAAAGCCAGCAGAAAATTTAACGAAAGATGACCAGGATTTAGTTAATATTCTTCAAAATAAATTTGATGAATATTGTAACTTTATGAATAATCAACAAATTGATAGAGCAATTAAGTCTGTCTTAGAGTTAATATCTGCTGGTAACGCATATGTTGACACTCAAGCACCATGGTCACTGAAAAAAACAAATAAAATTAGAATGGAACAAGTTTTGTATATTGTTACAAATATAATTATTAAATCAGCTATAATGCTCTATCCAATAATACCAACTAGTTCTAAAAAAATTCTCAATATTTTTAATTATAATATGGACAATAATAAATTTGAGAACTTCACTAAACTATTAAATCAAAATATAAAAATAAATAATCCAGAACCAATATTTCCAAGAATATTGAATGATTGACTCTCATTGTCATTTAAATTTTAAAAAATTATCAGAAAACTTTGAGAATATAATTAATAATTCCAAAAAAAATAATATTAGCTCAATATTATCAATCAATACCAATCCTGAAGATTTTCAGGATCATTTAAATTTAATAAAAAATTATGATTCTATTTATCTTTCATATGGACTTCACCCAAATGATGTTCAGTCAATGAACCAAATTGAATTACAAAACTTTGATCAATACTGTAATAATGAAAAAGTAATAGGAATAGGTGAAACAGGCATTGACTTGTTTCATAATAATCAATTTCTTAAAGAACAAACACAAGTATTTGAAACCCATATTGAAGCTTCAATAAAGCATTCATTACCAATTATCATTCATCAAAGAAATTCTGAAAAAGAAATTGTAGATATTTTAAAAAATTATAAATCAAATAATTTAAAACTAATTTTTCACTGTTTTACAGGCACATCTCAATTATTAAATTTTTGCCTAGAAAACAATTACTACATTTCAATTTCTGGAATAATAACATTTAAAAATGCATCAAATTTAAGAGATATAATTAAGGACGCTCCTTTAGATTCTATACTTATAGAAACTGATAGTCCTTTTTTAGCACCTGAACCAATGAGAGGTAAAGTTAATGAGCCATCTTTTGTGAAATATACAGCTGAATATTTAGCAAAATTTTTTAAATTATCCTTAGAAGAATTTGAAAAAATAACCGATAATAATTTTTTTAATTTGTTTACGAAAGCTAAAAGAGATAATTATCTGTAATGAAAATAACTATTTTAGGTTGTGGAGGTTCTTTTGGATCTCCTTTATCATGGAATAGACATGGTAATATTGATCTTAATAATAAAAGAAATTTTAGAACAAGATCATCTGTACTTATTAAATATAAAAATACAAATATTCTAATTGATACTAGTCCAGACCTTAGACAGCAACTTTATAATGCTAAATGTACTAATATTGATGCAGTACTTTATACTCATATTCATTCTGATCATACATCAGGAGTTCCAGATATGAGAGCAATGTCTTTAATAAATAAAAAAATTATACCCGCATATATGCCAAAAGAAATGATTCCTGAGATGGAGACAAATTATAAATATATTTTTAAAGGAGAAAAAGATTATTTACCATTTATGGAAATTAAAGAATTAGATTCTAGTATAAATTTTAAGAATGTAAATATTGAAACATTTAAACATAATCACGGATCAATTGATGTTCAAACATACAGGATTGGAAATTTTGCATATTCTACAGATTTAAAAAAATTTTATAATCAAGATATCGACAAATTAAAAAATCTAGATTTATGGATAGTTGGTTTGTTAAGACAGGATACTCATCCCGCTCATGCTGGATTTGATCAAATAATGGATTTCATTTCCTATATTAAGCCAAAACAAACTATTTTTACGCATATGACAGCTTTACTTGACGAAAAAGAATTAATAACAAAGTGCCCACCAAATGTTAAACCCGGATATGACGGTATGATTATTGATTTATGAAGCCAGTATCTATTGGTTGTATAGGAATTGGAAATGTTGGATCAAATATTACAAATAATTTATTAAAATCAAATAATAATGTATTTGTGTATGATAAAAATAATCAATCCTATTCAAGATTAAAAAATTTAAAAAACAAACCTTGTAAAACATTAAAAGAATTAACTGAAAAGAGTGATATTATAATAACGTGTCTACCTTCACCAAAAGTGGTAAGCAAAGTTCTAAAAACCATATTAAATTATTTAACTAAAAAACATATCTGGATTGAGATGAGTACTACAGATAAAAATGATATGATTAGCTTATCCAAAAAAGTAATTTCTATAGGTGGAAAAGTATTAGAATGTCCAATTACTGGAGGAGAACATAGAGCAAAATCAGGAAATATATCTATTTTAGCTGCAGGCAATAAATCAACTTTTAAAAAATATTTCCCAATTTTATCATTGCTTGGTCATGAAATTTTATATTGTGGAAAAATTGGAAATGCTTCAATATTAAAAGTAATTACAAATTATTTAGCATCATTACATTTAGTAGGAATAGGTGAAGCTTTGAGTGTTGCAAAAAAAAATAATATTAACTTAGGTTTAACTTATAAAGCTATAAAAATAAGCTCTGGAAATAGTTTTGTTAATGAAACTGAAACAAAGGTCATACTGGGAGGCAGTTATGATGTTGGATTTACAATGGATCTAGTAAATAAAGATATAAATCTTTTTAATAAACTTGGAAAAAATATAAAATTAGAACTAGGAAATTATCTAAGTAAAAAATTTAAACTTGGTATGAAAATTTTAGGGAAAAGGTCATTTAGTACTAGTATTATTAAATTAATTGAAAAAGATACTAAAATTAAATTAAGAGAAAAAAATTTCCCAAAACAATTAATTGATAAACAAAAAAAACAAAAAGGTGTAGAAGTATAATATGTCAGAAAAAACATTACTACCTGCTGAGTTAGATCCAAGAAATCCAAGTTATGCTTACAAAAATAAATATAATGAACATGTTGAAAATACTGATCAATTCAATCATTATGTAAAGTCTACTGAAGTTAAAAAAGTTTTTTCTGGAATGTTATGGGGGGAAGGACCAGCTTATATTCCTCATTTAGATACATTAGTCTGGAGTGATATACCAAATAACAGAATGCTAAAGCTATCAAATGACTCAGTTGCTGAATATAAAAACCCTTCAAATTATTGTAATGGAAATACTATTGATAAAGAAGAGAATGTCATTTCTTGTTCACATGGAGGAAGATGTATTTATAAAACTAATGATAATTTAGAAGTGAAAGTTTTAGTTGATAGTTATAATGGTAAGAAACTTAACTCACCAAACGACCTATTTGTTAAATCGGATGGTACAATTTGGTTCACAGATCCACCTTACGGTATTTTATCAGATTATGAGGGATATCCCGGCAAACAAGAATATGGTGGTTGTAATGTGTTTTCTTTTGATCCTAAACTAAATACTTTAAAAGTTATGATTGACGACCTTGATAGACCAAATGGAATTGCCATTTCTCCGGACGAAAAAAAATTATATGTTGCAGATACTGGAGAAAATATCAAACATTTGTATGTTTATGATATGATTGATGGAAGGCCTATGAATAGAAAATTAATTTATGATTTTAAACCTTTTTTTTCTGATGGTTTTAGATGCGATAAAGATGGCAATGTTTGGACGAGTGCCGGAAAGGCAATTAAATGTTTCAATAATCAAAACGAATTAATCGGGCAATTTATTGTTCCAGAACTGGTATCAAATTTAGAATTTGGAGGAGTGGAAGGAAATATCTTGTACATAACAGCTACAACTAGTTTATATTCAATTGAATTAAATCAACAAGGTGCTAGATTTTATGAGTAAACCTTTATCTTCTGGAAAGTGCGAACCATGTAGTGGGAATACTCCTAAATTAGATTATCAAGAAATTAGTAAATTTTTATCTGAACTTAATGAATGGTCAGTTAATGATAATCAAGAAATGATTTTCAAAAAATTTAAATTTAGCAATTTTAAAAAAGCTATATCATTCGCAAATGAAGTAGGAGAAGTAGCAGAAAAAGAAGGTCATCATCCTGATATATCAATAGGATGGGGTTATTGTTTAGTGATGGTTCATACTCATGCAATAGAGGGATTATCAGTTAATGATTTTATATTAGCTTCCAAAATTGATTTAATTAAAATTTAATTTAATGAAAAAAAAAATTTTTATTTGCGGTATTAGTACCGAATGTTGCTCTTATTCTACGTTAATACAAAACAAAAAAGATTTTGAGTTATTAAGTGGAAAAAAACTATTAAAATATATAAATTTTAATTTTTCCAAATATAAAAATATTAAGTTTATACCAAATAAATTTTATCGTAGTTTACCTGGCGGTCCTGTAGATAAAAGATTCTTTATTAAAACGATTGATAATATCATTAATGATTTAAAAAAATCAAATACCATAGATGGTATTTTGCTAATCATGCATGGCGCGATGTATGTTAAAGGTATTAGTGATCCTGAAGGTTTTTTTATTAAAAAAATTCGTTCTAAAATATCTAAAAATTGTAAAATATCATTATCTTATGATCTTCACGGACAGATGACTGATTCAATTATAAAAAATATTGATTATTTTGCAGCTTATAAAACAGCTCCACACATTGATGTTAAGAAAACTTATTCGAGAGCAATACAAATGTTAATAAATGGAATATTAAAAAATAAGAAAAATCATATTATTTGGGAAAAAATACCAGTTTTAGTTTCAGGTGAAATGTCATCAACGATAGTTGAGCCATGTAAAAAAATTTATAAAAATTTAAATATATTTAATAAAATGAAAGGGGTTAATGATTGTAATTTACTTATTGGATATGTTTGGGCTGATACTAAGAGGGCAACAGCTTCAGCAATTGTAAATTGTACAGATGTTAATATTGGTAAAAGAATATGTAAGAAAATAGCACTAAGTTATTGGAATAATAGGTTTAAATTGGTTTATGATATGCAATCTTATAAATTAAATAGGATTTTTCATGTAATTAATAAAAAAAGATTTACAATTTTAGCCGATAGCGGAGATAATCCAACAGCTGGAGGAGTAGGAAGTAGAATTGATGTATTGGAACACGTATTTAAAAACAAGATAGAGAACACTCTATTTGCAGGAATTTTTAATGAAGAAATTTTTAGAGAGCTAAAAAATAAAAAAAACAAAATTGTTATAAAAGATACTTTCTCAAAAAAGAAAATTTCTATTTCGATAGATAAATTTTATCTAAAAAATGATAATGCGATTCTAACCTCGAATAATAATACGATAATTTTTACAAAGTATAGAAAACCTTTTCATTATTTGAGTGATTTTAAGGAATTAAATATAAATTTAAAAAAATATAAAATATTGGTTGTAAAATCAGGATATCTTTCACCAGAACTTAAAAAACTTAAGGCGGATAATTTTATGATTTTAACAGATGGATTTGTCACCCAAGATTTTAAAAGAATTAAAAATTTATTTAGGGAAAAGCCAATTTATCCTTTCCAAAAAAATTTTAGATATAATATAGCTATTTAATTAAGTACCACAAAAAGTTTCAAATACTTTTTCACTTTCAAGAGGTGGTGTAATATATTTTTTATTTTCTATTTTCTCATAAGGATTTTTTAGTAATTTTTCAAATTCATATAATTGACCGTAATTATTACTGTACACTTCATTAATTATTTCTTCAATAATATGATTCCTAGGTATAATTTGAGGATTTACATTTTTAAATTTTCTTAATTTATTATTTTTATATTTTTCTTCCCAATTTTTAAAAATCTTTTTATCAAGAGTATCATTTTCTAAATCTAAAAATGTATTTGTATAATCAAGTTTATAAATATGCATCAAATCTAAAAATTCTTTAACAATTTCTTTGTTGTTATTATTAGTATCTAAATTTAATTTCATTGACATCATTGTCAACCAAGATTGATCAAATATTTTGTTATATTTATTTAATATTTCTTCTATTTTTTTAATTGCTTTTTTTTCATTTGAATCAATTAAATGAAGAAAAGTTTCAGCAAATCTTGCTAGATTCCATAATGTTATTTTTGATTGATTTTCAAAAGAATATCTTCCCATTTTATCAATTGAGCTAAAAACTTTTTTTGGATTATATTCATCTAGGTATGCTGCAGGACCATAATCTATAGTTTCACCAGATAAAGACATATTATCAGTATTCATAACACCATGAATAAAACCAACTCTCATCCAATCTACAACTAACTTAATTTGTAAATCACAAATTGTTTCATAAAATTTTAAATATTTATCATTATAATTTTCTATATCAGGATACAGTCTTGAAATTGTATAAGATATAAAGCTTTGAAATTCTTTTCTATTTTTTAAAAGACTTCCAAATTGAAAAGTTCCCACTCTAATATGCGATTTCGCAACTCTAATTAAAATTGCTCCTGGCTCTAATTTTTCACGCAATACATTTTCACCTGTAGTAATTACTGCAAGTGCTCTGGTTGATGATATACCAAGATAATGCATTGCTTCACTCAATATATATTCCCTTATCATTGGTCCTAAGGCAGCTTTTCCATCTCCATTTCTAGAGTATGGTGTTTGACCTGATCCTTTTAACTGTATATCTACCCTTTGTTTATTATTAGTAATATGTTCACCAATAATTACAGCTCTACCATCGCCTAAAATTGTAAAATTTCCAAATTGATGTCCAGCATAAGCTTGAGAAAAGTAAGTTTTATCTGATTTATTTTGTCCTAAAAGAATATTACACTTTTTGTCGTCATCATATTTACTAAAATCTAAATTTAACTCTTTTGCAAAATCACTATTAAACAAAACTAATTTTTTATTACTAAAATTTTCAGGATTAACTTTACTATAAAAAATACTAGGTAATTTTGTATAACTATCTTGAAAATTCCAAACCATTTTGAGTAAATATATATAAATTTTTTAAATTTAACATCTTCAACTTTAGTATATAAGTATTAAGTCAGCAATGAATACCATAATTGATATAGTTAATCAGTCAAAACATCCAATAGATAGTGATGAATATATTCAATATTGCAACGATCAAATTAAAGAAAATTCTATACTAATATTAAATAATTTTTTAACAAATGACTGCTTAAGTGAATTAATTACTGAAGCACATGTATTACAAGATCAAGCTTTCTATTGTTCTCAAAACCACACTATCTTACTTAATAAACAAGATAAATTAAAGGACATGAATGATCCTTTAAATAGAGAGGTTGTAAGTGATAAAGGTTGTGTTCCTCATGATTTGTTAAATCAGCAATCTAAATTAAATATCTTATATCAATCAAACATTTTTAAAAATTTTTTAAAAGGTGTCTTAAATTTAAAAGTAATTTACCCATACAGTGATACATTATCTTCCATAAATTATAATTATTATCAAAAATCACAACAACTAGGATGGCATTTTGATAATGCATCATTTGCTATTACTTTAATGATACAGTCATCAGATAAAGGCGGTGAATTTGAATATGTTAGTAAGGGTAGAAATTTCTCAGAAAACTATATCGATAAATCATATATAAGAGATATTTTAGATAGAAAAACTTTACCACAAAAAGCAGATGTTGATGCCGGTACTCTTATATTATTTTATGGCAGAAATTATTTGCATCGTGTAACACCAGTAGAGTCAGAAAAACCAAGAATATTAGTAACACTAAATTATAATGAAGAGGAGGGTACAATGCTCTCAGAAAATGCAAGATTAACGTTTTTTGGTAGAATTAACTAATTATAATTAAAAAAAAATAATTGTTTTCCATTTACTCGGTAATTATTAATTAATTTTTTTGCTTCTTCTGATGTAATCCAATCAATATATTTTTTAGCTTCTTCAATATTTAATTTATTATTAATCTTTTTACTTACTAAAATTATTCCATATTGATTAAATAAAGGTGGTAAATTTTCACAAACAATTTGGAGATTTTCTTTTTTATTAAAAGCTATCCAAGTACTTCGATCACTAAGAGTGTACGCATTCTTTTGATTGGCTATTAATAATGTAGATCCCATTCCCTGACCTACACTGAGATACCAATTTTCTTTAAAAGGTATATTAATATTTGATAATTCCCAAAGCTCTCTCTCTTTTTTGTGTGTTCCACTCTCATCACCTCTGGATATAAACAATAATTTGGATTTTTTTATTTCAATCATTTTATCTTCAATTGAAGAGCATTTATTTTTATCTTTTTTTGGCCCTATTAAGACAAAATCATTATACATCAAATCATATCTTAGAGCTCCGTACCCTTTATTCATAAATTCTAGTTCAGATTGTTTATGATGGACTAACAAAATTTCAACATTTCCATCCATTGCAACTTTAATTGCCTGACCAGTTCCCAGAGACAATGCTCTTACTTTTGTTTTATATTTTTTTTCAAATTCTTTGTTAATATATTCTAATAAACCAGTATCATGTGTAGAAGTTGTGCTAGCTATCGTTATATATTTATTAGCAAATGCATTCTTAATCAAAAATATTAAAATAAATATTAGAAAAACTCTAATCATAAAACTTGATACATCTTATAGTACTTACTAAATATATTTATATATTTTGAAAGGATAGTTATGAAAATTATTAAAGTTTTAGAAAAAACTGAATTAGTTATAGTCGATTTAGAGGTAAATCTAGGTAAAGAAAAAAGAAATGGCTTAACATTATGCGTTAAATATAATGGTGATTATTACCCATTAAATACCGCACATGATGGAAGACCAATTTTAATGAATAAAGAGAATGTAATTAAAAATTAAAATTCAGTTTTTTAATTATAAACATGAAAATAGTATAAGCTATTGCAGTACTGATTATTGAAACAATTAATGAAAAAACAAAATTTTGTTTAAATTTCAAAAGAATAGGTAAAACAATAAAAAAAACAAAAGAAGGAATACTCATTACAAGTGTGCTATAAGATAATTCTATTACTTTTTGATAATCTTTTGTATCCCAATACAACCATATAAAAGCTAATAAAGAAGTTAGTGGCAAAGAAACAATTATTGCTGCAGTCCAAGTATATTTTTTTGCTATTTCAGATACTGTAACAATAATAATAGCACTAATTATAGTTTTAAGAAAAAAATACATTATTTACTCACATTTGTTCTTGTAGCTATATAGACACCAAATGTACAAATTAATAGTCCAATAATATCAATTATAAATAATTTTTCATCTAAAACAAACAAAGCCATTACAGCAGTAGTTGGAGGAACAAGGAAAAAAAGACTGCTAGTTTTAGAAGCTGTTCCAATTTTTAATAAATACATTAATATTGCATATGCACCAAACGATACCATTATAATTTGCCAACCCATTGATAAAACAAACCTATTATCAAAATTAATAAAAGGTGTTTCAAATAATATAGAAATAATTAACAAGAATATACTTGCTGCTAAAGCCTGATAGAAATTATTTACAGAAAGAGTTAAATTACTTGTAAATTTTTTTTGCCATATTGTTGCAATTGTTGCGCCAAGTAAAGCTACAATAGAACTAATAATCCCTAACGTTGGTATAGATTTACCTATATCTAAGCCAATTACCATTATAGTACCAATAAACCCTAATATAATGCCAAACCATTGAATAATAGTGACACGTTCCTTAAGAATTGGACCACTTAGTATATTAGTTAAAACAGGCTGTAATCCTACAATTAAAGCTGATAAAGTTGCAGTTAATCCTACGGAATATGAAAAAAAGACTCCCCCTAGATAAAAACCATGAAATAAAATACCTGTTACTGCTGCTTGAATTATTAGTTTTAAATTAATAAATATTTTTTCTTTAAAATAATAAGAAAAAATCAAGAAACCTATTGCTACAATCATAAATCTAAATGCCAAAGATGCAAAAGGACTAGCGGATTGCACTATAAATTGACCACTAACAAAAGCTGAACTCCAGAAAATTATAAAAGATAGGGGAAGATATTTAATCATCTTTAATTATTTTTATTATTAAGTATTAAATAATTATATTTATATATTATTTTTTATTAATTTGTTTTTATTATTAATAAAAAAACTAATAACATATATAATTATTAAAAAATTATTCATAGTTATATATGATAAATTCTAAAATCGATTTTACATGTCCAAATTGTAATTCAAAAAAATATATTGGTAAAACATCTATTGGAAAAAAATATACAGAAGAACCCTATGTAAATGTTACTTCAGAAATACAGTGTGCTGTTTGTTTTATGGATATACCTTCAAATATTTCTGAAAATATATCTTCTCAAGATCAAAAAAAAATATCTAAAGTATGGTTTGGCATTTATAAGCCTACACACAAGAAGATTGCAGCTCAATGTTCTAAATGTTTTAGATATTATTGGGAGATAGAAAAAAATCTTTTTGAAAAAAAAATTTCAACTAAAGATATTTTTTATCAAAATTATAATCCTAAGAAATCTATTGGTGCATTAATTTGTAAAATATGTGATCCTCAATCCTTTGAGTCTAATTGATGTTAGCTTATATTCTTAATTTATCTGGTTGGTTACTATTGCCATTTATGGATGGTATTGCAAAATTTCTATCAACTGAGATTCATTTTGTACAAGTTGTATGGGGGAGATACTTTTTTATGCTTTTAGTAAGTTTCCCATTGGCTTTAATGTTTTTTAGAAAAGAAATTAAATTTCCTCAATCTATTTCAGTTCAATTATTTAGAAGTTTTTTTTTATTTTTATCTACAGTTTTTTTCTTTTATGCGATATCAATCATTTCTCTCGCTGAAGCTTTAACTTTAGCTTTTATATCGCCAATAATTGTTACAATTTTATCAATTTTTTTTCTTAATGAAAAAGTTGGAATACATAGATGGACTGCTGTTGTAATTGGATTTCTTGGAGTTTTAGTTATTATTAGACCTGGATTTTTAGATATAAATTTTGCCTCCCTATCTGCTTTAGCTGCTGGAATTACTTACGCATTTTATATAATTTATACTCGTAAATTATCTTTTACAGACAGTGCAATAGTTACATTACTTTTTACTGGAGTAGTAGGGTGCATTTTTATTTCTATAATAGTTCCTTTTTATTGGACCAATTTAGACACAAGACAATTATTATTATTGATTTCTTTAGCTTCAATCGGAATGTTAGGTCATTTTTTAATTATTTTATCCTTAAGGTTAGGAGAAGCTTCAAAATTAGCTCCATTAGGATATTTTGAAATATCTACCAATATACTTGTTGGCTATGCATTTTTTGGAGATTTACCTGATTTATGGATTTATTTAGGTTTATCCTTAATAGTTTTCAGTGGAATTTATATTTTTATAAGAGAAAATAAGGAAAGTAAAATTAAGTAATTTTTTTTGTTGTTTGATAAATAAAAATTGAGACTGATCCAAGAAGTAAAACACCACCGATGATTGTATTTATTGGTGGTACTTCATTGATAACAAACCAGACCCACGCTGTACCTAAAACACTTTCCATTAAAAAAATTAAAGCAACTTCATGTGCTGGAGTATATTTAGGCGCAATAGTTAAAATCATAAACGGAATAGGAAGAATTAATAAACACATTAATAATAAATAAAAAATTTGATTTTGATCAATATTAAAATTAACACCAAAAGGTAAAGTATAAAGTGCAGCAATTAAGCATCCAAGTAAACATGCTGGTACTAAATCTTTATTTTTAAATAATCTTACAAGAACCATACTAAAACCCATTCCCGCAGCAACAATTAGAGCCATAATATCTCCATATAATCCGGTTGATGTGAAACTTCCAATACCTATGATAATCATAGCCAATAAAGCTATAAAAATTACAATCCAAGTAAAAAAACTAGGAATTTCTTTTAATATGAAAACTGAAAATAAAGCTGCAAAAATTGGAGCTGAAGCAATTAAAACTAATGTATTCGCTACTGCTGTGTTTTGAATTGAATAAACAAAACATATATGTGTTATTGCATATAGAACTGCATAAATAACACCTGGTAATCCAATAAGAAAAAAAGATTTAATAAAAGATTTCTGATAATTATAAATTAAAAAAATAAGTATTGTTATTATTGGTAAAGCACTTCTATAAAAGATTAGGCTTAAATCATCTATATTTGCTAATCTAATTAATAAACTATCAGGACTTATGATGATAACTCCTATTAATGATAATAATAAACCTTTATTTCGTGTATCCATAATTAATTGAAAAAATAGTGATTAAATCTATATCTATCAGTATCACGTATTAAATCACTCTTTTTTTATGAAAAAATTAATATTTTTATGTTTTATATTTATTTCAACTAATGTTCATTCATTTGATGAAGATCAATTAATATCATTAGAAGACTTAAATATTTTATTTGAACAAAATAAAAATAAATGGAATGAAAATGTTCTCTTCTTAATTAAGAAGAAATCATTTACTAAAATAAATAATAACTCTGATATATATTTTTTAAAGTCAATTTACGAAGATGGTGAGATAATTACAATGCCAATATTCTCTAATAATTTTGTCAAAAAAATAGCATTTGAGTATAATTTTTTAAATTATAATGATGAATATTTTAACATATTAAAAAAACATTTTAATTCGTTATCTGAATTTTGCACTGATTTATCTATTAAAAATGACTCAATTTTTATTGAAGTATCTAAATGCAATTAACCAAAAACTATTGAACTAGCTTTAAAAATTAAACTATGTCTTTTAGCTAGTTCTATTCTATCTTTTGAATAACCACCCCCAATTACAGTTGCTATAGGTATAGATTTATTTTTAAAATAATTTAGAACAATTATATCCCTTTCTAGCAAACCTTCAGTTGTAATATTTAAATTACCTAATTCATCATGTTCATGAATATCGACTCCTGTATCAAAAATAACTAAATCTGGACTAAAAACTTTTAAGCAGTCATCTAGTGTTTTTTTTAAAATGGCTAAATATTCAGAGTCTTTTAAATTATCCGCCAACTCTACATCCATGTCACTTATAGATTTTCTAAAAGGAAAATTATTTTTGCAATGTATTGAGCAAGTAAAAACTTGTTTATTATCTTGAAGTATGGAGGCAGTTCCATCACCTTGATGTACATCAGTATCAAAAATTAATATTCTTTTAACTAATTCTTCTTTTAAAAGATGCAAGGATGCATAAGAACAATCATTGAAGACGCAGAAACCCGCTCCAAAATCTCTATGACTATGATGTGTGCCACCAGCTAAATGATTTGCTATTCCATTCTTAATTGCTTCTTTGCATGTTAATAGAGTTCCATTAACTGCTAAAAATGAACGATTAGAAAGTGTTTCTGACCATTTAAAACCCAATCTTCTTATTTCTTTATCGGATAAACTACCATTTTTTACTTTTAACACATAATCTAAATCATGGCATATAGAAACCTCATCAACACTTGCCTTTTGAGGACTTAGAATGTTTGCACGATGATAATAATCTGAAATTTTTAATTCATTAAACAAATCTGAAAACTTACTGGCAGTAAATTTATGATTTTTAGGCAAAGGAATGTCATAATCTTTATGTGTTACCCAACTGATTTTTTTCATAAATTTGCCTCTTTTTAACTCAATTTATGCCTAAATTAATTTGTACATAGATTATGTGGCACTAATCTACCAATATATATTTAGTGAGTAAATGTATTCTATCCATAAAGAATTAGTGTCACAACCAATATGGAATTTGTTTTGATATTTGATTTATTAATTATTTGTTTAGTTGGTTTCTTTATTGTTAATTTTTATTGAATAAATAACCAATTTTAATAATATTTAAATAATGAAAGGTTTTTATGAACGGAATGGTTATTTCTCACCATTGAAAATCTACAATGCAAAAGAAGCAAATTTTTTTAGAAGCAAATTAGAAGACACAGAAAAAAAAATAGGTAAAATTCATTATATTGTAAAAACTTATACAATAATGAAATGGGTATATGAAATAGCAACAAATAGTATTTTGCTTGATTTTGTTGAAGAAATAATTGGTAAAAATATACTATTATATAATGCAACTTTTATAATAAAAGAACCAAACACAAAAACACATGTAAGTTGGCATCAAGATCTTACGTATTGGGGTTTTGATAACAATGAAAAACAAGTTAGTGCATGGTTAGCTTTATCAAAAGCTGATAATATAAGTGGTTGTATGCAAATGATACCAGGGTCTCATAAAAATGGTTTTTTTGAACATCATTCAATTGAAGATAAAAATAATGTTTTACTCAGAGGTCAAACTGTAAAAAATATTGATATAAATAATGCAGTATCATGTCCACTTGAACCTGGCGAAGTTTCTTTTCATCATGGTCTAACATTACACGCATCTCAACCCAATTCTAGTAATGACAGAAGAATAGGTTTAAATTTTCAATTTATTTCAACTGATATGAAACAATTAAAAAGCAAAAATGATAGTGCTATTTGTGTAAGGGGAATAGATACGTACAATAATTTTAAAAAAGATAAAGTAGCAAAAGATGACTTTGATCATGAAGCTTATCAATATCTTATTGAGCTAAATAATCATTATAATGAAACAATAAGAAAAAATTAATATTTATTTATTAGAATCTGAAATAAGAGATCTAAAAATTAACTTCTATTTAATCAAATCATATGAGTGTTTTATCTGGAATTAGTATCGGATTTATTGGTTACACAATATTTGTAATTTTAGATACAATAATTAAAAAATACTTAGTTAATGAATATTCTGTTTTTCAAATAAATTTTTATATTTGTCTTTTTAGTTTTATACCAACATTATTAACTCTTTATTTTTTAAACAAATGGAGTTCACTAAAAAACGATATTATTCATATTCAGCTTCTTAGGGGATTATTTGGTTTAATTTCAGGAGCTTTAGTTGTTTATTCATTTAGAGAACATGCATTTAGTGAAATTTACCCAATATTATTTAGTGCGCCATTAATGATAACAATGATGTCTCATTTTTTTTTAGGTGAAAAAGTTGGTATTAGAAGATGGTCAGCGGTAACAGTTGGATTTATTGGTGTATTAATAGTTAGTAGACCTGGTACTATTCACTTTTCATTAAGTCTATTTGGTTTGTTTTTTTCTGCATTACTAATGGCTATAAATATTACTTTAGTAAGAAAGTATTCAAACAATCAATCATCAATAGCATTTACTTTTTATGCTTTTTTATCTGCAACAATTTTAAATGGACTACTTAGTCTTAATAGTCATATCGAATTATCTTATAATGATCTAATGATTCTAATTTTTTGTGGTGTTATTTGTGGAATAGGAGGTAATTGTTTAACAATCGCTTCAAAATTTTTAGAGTCTAGTGTTTTTGCGCCTATTCAATATACACAATTAATATCTGGAGCAATTTTAGGTTATTTATTTTTTGCTGATATTCCAGATATTTATGAAATTATAGGATCATTCATTATTGTTGGTAGTGGAATTTATATAATAATTAGAGAAACAAAAATAGGTGTTAGACCATATATTAAAGAAGATTCAAGATTTCGTGATCAATTTAATAGGGGGCATTAATTGAAATATAATTAGAGCTTAGATTATTCACCTATATAACTTAAAATTATTTTTCTTTTGTATTTACTATACCTGTGCTCAATTAGATATATTCCTTGCCAAGTACCTAACATCATTTCTTTATTGTTTATAGGAATTGTTAATGATGTTTGAGTAAGCATTGATTTGATATGAGCAGGCATATCATCATCTCCTTCATAACCGTGTTTATATAATGTTGAATCTTCTGGGACTATCTTTTGAAAAAAAGAATTAATATCTTCCAAAACATCGGAGCTAGCATTTTCCATAATTGTTAATGAAGCAGAGGTGTGTTGTATAAATAAATTTAGCTGACCTTTAATAATATTATTTTTTATAATCCAATCATGAACATTATTTGTAATTTCATACATTCCTTGTCCATTATTAGAAATTATCAATTCATCTAGTAAATTTAACATTTTCTAATCTTAAAATGAAGTTGTGGCACCTACAAGGAGAATTATAATGAAAATTAATGTTATGAAAAAAAGAACTATTCTATAGATAAGTGCCACGTCTTTTTAAATACTGTTAAAATATGTTTTAATAGAGATACAAATAAGGAAAAACTATGATACATTATTTATAATAAATATTTAGGATGTCTTTGAGCAACAATTATTTTCATTATTGGGTTGACAGTAAGAAGGATGAAGAAATTAAGAAATTTCAAGAATGTATTGATTCATATATTTATTTTAAGAAAGATTCATTGCTCATAACTAATCAATTAATACTAGAGAATAGAAATTTTCAGGCTCCAAAATTGCTTAAAACTTTTTTATTACTTTTTTCAAGAGATATAAATAATATAACACTAGCTAAAGACACCATAAAATCAATTTCAGTTGATAATATCAATAATCACTTTCATAAATATTTAGAAGTAGCAAAACTTTGGATTAATAATGATTTAAGAAATTTATTAAATAAATTAGAATTAATTATAAATGAAAATCCCAAAGATATTTTTGCTATCAGATTATTTCATTTTAATAATATTTTCGTAGGTATTGATGGTAAATTTTTAGACAAACATGAAGAAATACTGAGCAAGTGGTCAGAAAATGATCAACATTACAATTTACTATTAGGCATGACAAGCTATGCTTATGAAGAAAATAATTTAATTGATAAGGCTAAGTTTCTAGCCGTAAAATCACTAAAACAATCATCCAATGATTTATGGAGTTGGCATGCTCTTTTGCATGTACACGATAATGAAAATAATGACTCGATTAACAAAAATGATAATTTTAATAAAATTAATTGGTCAATATACGGTCCAATAAAAAGACATATATGGTGGCATCAATCATTAATATTATTCTATAATCAAGAATATGAAAAAAGCTTAAAACTATTTGATAAATATTTTTCTTCTTCACAAATTTTTTATTTAGATTTTTGTAATGCTTGTTCTTTCTTATTAAGACTTCATTACAAGGGAGTAGATGTAAAGGATAGAATGGATAAATTAAAAAATTATGCTGAATATTTTAAAAATCAACACATACTTCCTTTCATCGATTATCATCTTATTTTTTATTACTCATATTATGATGATCAAGGTTATTTTGAGCAACTTGAAAAGAAAATGGAAGATAATTATTTAGAAAATTCTTTTAAAGAAAATTATATAAAATTTTTAAAGCCAATTATTAAAAATATGAAAACTCATAAATTATTAAATGAAAATATAATTAAATCGCAATTTAAATACCTCGGAGGTAGTTTTGCACAACGAGAACTTATTTTTTTGAGTTTAATTCAAAATACAAAATATGAAAAAAATAAATTAAATTTAATATCAGAATATAATAATTATAAATCAGTATCAAAATTATATGTATAACTCTAAATTATTGGAAGAAAATTTTATTAAAAACTCAAATAATAATTTTACCATATTAAAAGATAATCTTTTTTTTCGAAACATAACTTTTCAGAATTTTCAAATTTTAAAAATGATATCATTCTTGGTAAGAGATAAAAATTGGAATAATTATGATTCTAAAATTCTAAATTATGAAGAAAACTTTGACTCATCTCTAGAATATATATTTGATTTAGAATATGGAATTACTGAAATTCTTAAAACAAGAAATACTATATTATTTTCTGAAAATTCTATAACTCTATCCTCTAAAGGAAAATTCTTAACTGATTTTTGGACTAATAGAATAGGTTTTAATTTATTAATTCCATTACAAAACCATGTAGGTTCAAACATCATTGTGACAAAAGAAACCGGGTTAAAAGAGAAAAAAAAATTTCCTGTATTTATAAAGCCTGATCAACCATTTTTTAAATTTAAAAACTTAGATTACACCTTAAATGATAGCTTGCTAGTAAATATAAATTTTGAAGGTATTTTATTTGAAATGGAGGATCAAAGAAACTGGGGTGACGCTTCTTACAAAATATATAGTGGCTCTTTATTAGATCCTTTTCCATACTTGGAAAAAGAGGGGTCTAATTTCTCTCAAACTGTTAAAATAGATGTAGCAAATAAAAAACAAAGATCATTTCCATCTAAGAATATTGTTAAAGTTGATCATACTACTTCTTATAAATTTCCTAAAATTGGTATAAAAATTGATTCTCCAATTCTTCCTGATGAAAATTTAATAAATAACTTTCATTATTATTACTATCTTATTGATTTTACTGAAGATTTTATAAGTGAAACTTCAAGATCTGACAACAAGGTGTTTCTTGTAGCTTTGGTTGATCATGCAAACGATCCTAATGAGGAGTTAACAAAAATTAACAATTTTATAACTAAAAATTCTATTAATTTAGACAAAATTTTAATTTGTCCAAAAATATATTTGAATAGCTTTCAACCCGCTGGTGAATGGCCTAAAGTTCCAGAATTAAATGAATATTATAAAATTGCGAAAAAGATGTTTTCTCATAGTCAAATTGTTTCTGGAATGGTCACTAATTTTACAGAATTAAATAGAAAGAGACCAGAAATGTTTTATGATTTGGTTAGTTTTTCCTTCACTCCAATTGTTCATGATTCTAGCGATTTTGGTGTGTTAAATACACCTGAAACTATACCTTATATCCTTAATACTTTAAAAAATTTTTCTAATAGTTCCGATGTTCATATTGGTCCAATTTCTATCGGTATGCATTTCAATCCGTATGGTGATAGTCTCGTAAATAATAATAAGAGAATAAGACTAGAAATGGCTGATAACGATCCAAGACATGATCAATTATTTTCACTAACTTGGTCACTGGCAATTTTTATTCAATCAATAAATAAAGAGACAAAATATTTTACTTTTAATTCTATTTATGGGCATCACGGAATATTAAATAAAGATAACACAAAGAGACCATTATATCATTTAAATAATTTTCTTATTTCATTATCAAATTCACAAATTTTTAAATTTAATCCAGTTAATGAAGTGTATGGATTAAAAATTGTATTAAATGATAAAAAGTATTATTTATTTGTAAATTCTTCGAAAGAAAAAAAGGAAATTAATATTTCTGAATTAAATTTTAGTTATCAAAATAAGCTTAATTTAAAAAATTATACTGATATTTTTAATAATGATTTTTCTTTTTTTAATTTTAAAAAAGATACAAATCCATATACATTTGAGCCATTAGAAATAAAATTTATAAAAGATAGATGAAAAAATTAAAAGGTGCATTAATAGGTTGTGGTTTCTTTGCTGAAAATCACATTTTAGCTTGGAAAGAATTTAAAAATATAGAAATAATATGTGTTTGCGATTTAGATATAAAAAAAGCTAATAAATTTAAATCTAAATTTAATATTTTGCATTCTTATTCATCAATAGAATTAATGTTAAAAAAACATAAAATTGACTTTGTTGATGTTGTAACAACAATGGAGACACATTTAAGTATAGGAAAAATTTTATCTAAGTATAAAATTCCAACTTCTATACAAAAACCTTTTGCTGAAAACTTATCTAATGCAAAAAAAATTGTTTCTTTATATAAAAAAAATAAAACACCACTTATGGTACATGAAAATTTTAGATGGCAAAGTCCTCTACTAAAATTAAAAGAAGTTATAAAGAAAGAAAAATTAATTAAACCACATTATGCAAAGATATCTTTTAGACATGCAAATCCTGTTGGATATACTAATCAAACATATTTATATGATTTAAATGAATATTTAACTTTAGATGTAGGAATTCATTTATTTGATTTAAGCAGATTTTTTATGGGAGAAGCTTTGAGTATTTACACAGTAAATCAAAATACAAATCCTAAATTTAAAGGAGAGACTGATTTCATATCACTTATAAGAAATGTAAATAAAAGTATTACCATTGTTGATGCATCTATTTCTTCAATAAAACAACCAGATAGATTTGCTCAAACACTTATCAATTTAGAATTTTCTAATGGATCAATAGATCTAGATTACAACTATAAAATAACATTGCATAAAAATAAAAAGAAAAAGATTTACGATGGAAGGCCAAAGAAATATAAATGGATTTCAAAGCCATGGGATCAAATTCAAGAAAGTGTAATTAATACTCATAAACATTTCATTCATTCTTTAATCAATAAGGTTGAACACGATACTAGTGGTGCAGACAATATTAAAAGTTTATCTTTAGTCTTCAATTCATATAAATCAGATAATTTAAGAAAAGAGATTAAGATAAACTAAATTATTTTATTATTTAATTTTATCTTCTAATAATTGATTTAAAAATATTAATAAAAGATAATAGTATTATTTTTAATCTAAATATACTTACAATTGATTGAGCTAAATAAGTTAATGCAGCAGCCCTCAAAACGGATTTACACTGATACATATTCTCTTTAGGAACATATTGCTTAAGTATAGGTAGAGCCCTTTTAAAACTGGCATCAAATTCTACAGGAAGTGTAATCAAATGAATTAATACATTTGTAGATAAGCAGCCCATTATTATTATTGCTGCAATAAGAGTTATAAATGGACTTTTAGTAAAAGCGAAAATTGATGGTAATCCAATAATTAGTAAAAATGATCCAATTCTTTGAAAGATCATAGTTTTTTCAATTAATGATTGTCTGATAATTAGTGGTTTATATTTCTCTTTATCTTGAATTGCATGCCCAATTTCATGAGCAACAACTGCAATGCTTGTAATACTTTTTTTATCAAGCTTGTCTGTAGCAATATGAATTTTTTTATCTTTTGGATTATAATGATCTAGTTGTTTAATAGGATTGATTGAAACATTATTAATTTTTTGTTGTTCTAGTATTTTAATCCCTAGCTCTCTACCAGTAAAAGGCATGTCTGATAAAACTTTATTGTATTTTTTTAATATGTAGTTTACCCATAAACTTGGCAGGAAAAGTATTGCAAATGGAATAAGATAATAGAATAATTTAATCACTTCTTAAAAATAGGAATAATATTTATAAAAATCAATTTTAAATGGATAATAGTTTTATATAATATGACAGTTTTTCACCTGAATACCAAGCATCACTTAAACTTCTTCCTGTAACCCAATCACCGCTTAAGAATATTCTAGAATCTTTAGAACCTATCCAATTTTTTTTAGAAATACTATTATATGTTATTTTAGTTTGAGCATAAAGCCATCGATGAGAATTTCGAAATATTGGTCTTTGACTTATCTCAAATGAATTTTCAAATATTTTAATCACTTTTTCTTCCAATTGTTCTTTATCAATATTTAAATTATTTTCTGTATATTCAGAAGTTAAATTAACTACCCAACATTCTTCATTTAAATTCGGAAATTTAAAATTTTGTTTCATAAAAAAGCTAATATCTTTATGAAGATTCAAACCTCCATCAAGATTAATATTATTACTTTTGTTATAAGAAAACATAACTGTATATATTGGATCATACTTAGGTTCATGTTCTTTGTTAAATTCAATAAATTCCTGAGATAATTCTTTTGCTTGGATATATGGAATAGATATTAAAACAAAATCAAAATTATTAAATTCTTCATCATTTGAAAATAATGAATACTTATTATCTTTTTTTATTATTTTAATTATTTGTGAATTAAAATAACCATTAATATTTAAATCTTCAAATATTTTTTTTGGTATAGAAGTCATACCATTATTCCCAATAAGAACTTTTTTTTTAATAATTTCATTTTTTAAAAAATCTGTTGAAAAAATTATTTCTTTTTCTTTAACAATGTTTAATTTATTTAAAATATCTCTTAGTTGTTTTACATGATGGTTAATAGAAAGATAATGCGCACCATGATCAAAATAAGTATTCCCATGTTTTCTAGTGGAAACTCTACCACCAGGTCTCCAAGATTTATCAAATATAGATATATTATGCTCTTTTAAATTATAAGCCAATGACAATCCTGTCATACCAGCTCCAATGATTGCAATATTTTTCACTTAATTAATTATAATAAAAGGTAAATCTAAAAGTTTATTACAATTAATTTGTTTTAAATTAAATTTAGGACATAGATTTTTAAATTTTTGTGTTTTGGGAAGATTAACTGTTTTAAATTTTAAATTATCATAACCAAACATAGTTTTCTGGCCATTTATTTCATAAAATTTTTTATAAATACTCGATTTTCTTCTAATTACCATATTTAGAAACTACTTTAGAAAAATATATTGTCAATCTGTTATTAATTTAACATTAATGATTTTAAGAAATCTAAATTATCTATTAATTTTCTTAATTCTTCTGGGTCTAATCCTTTAAGATTTTCTTTAAACAAGTTTTGATAATCAAGAGTGTCAACTCTATCTGTATAAATTTCTTTAAGAGACAAGGTATTAGAATTATCATAATCATAATTACCGATTAAAATTTTAGATAGAGCAGGGAATATTAGAGAAGTAGTAGTGTAAGTTGCAAAGCCAATATCTCTATCTTCATCTTGTCTTTTATCAATAAAAGTAAAATAAATTGCAATTCGAGCCGCTCTAGTTAATTCAGCAACAGATAGTTCCTCATCTTGAGAAACATCTAAGAATGAAAATGTTTCATTTATACAATTAGCAGGATTTTGATCATTGTTACATGTTTCAATCAATTGAGAATTCATTAAGTTAATTATTTCTCCATATATGATTTGATACATACTTGGGATTGATTCACATTTTTCATAGGTGGAATAATCAGAAGTATTTAAAAAAGAATAATCTATTCCATCCCAATCATCAGGTGCTGTTATCTCAAGTAAATTGTCTCCATCTCTTTTTAAAAAATAATAGTAGCTACCATCTAATTCTCCCCATTTATATGCTGACCAGTCTTCAACTTTAGTGGTTTTTGAAAAATTGAAGCCAACATAAGTTTCATCAATCCACATACTGGTGTTATTAGAAATTATAAATACTTGATACTCAGATGCACAATCATCACTCCAGATACCCTGCATATTTTTTGGAAAGTTATCTTGAAACATCAGTTCAGCATAAACTTTTGAAGAGAAAAAAATAAAAATAATAAATATTATCTTAAACAAATTAATTTTCATAAGGCATTAATCTTACATCTTCTCCATAAATAATGACTACTTTTTGTCCATTTGGAATTGGGTTATCATCACCTTGAACAAAAGCTTTATCTTGATCATTAATGCAAGATGAAGAATTTTCACCACATTTTTCAATATTAACAATATATTGAAATCCATCATGATTACCTATTTTTGCTTGAATTACAGATCCCATAGCTGCTCCACCAATAGTCCCATAAACAACGGCAATATCTTGGCATTTTGTTCCTAATATTTCTCCTTCTCCACAAACTTGAGTTGCAAGTAGGCCTCCAATCATTGCTCCAGCTGTTGCACCAATCCAATCGCTTTCACCTTCTATCTTTACTGGAAGAGAAGTTTTAATTGTCCCATATTCAATATTAGTTACCTTTTGAGCGTCTGATTTTCTAACTTTGTTAGGTGATGTAGTATTACAAGAAACCAAAATAATTATAAGAAATCCTAAAATAATATGCCTAAATACATTCATTATTAAATTATTTATAAATCAAAAATGTCCAAAATATGTATCAAAATTATATTATTTTATAAAAAATTGTAAAAATTAAACTATCTAAATTTTATGAAAAGTATGCTTTTAATACTTGGAAATCAGTTATTTCCACAAAAACATCTTAAATCCTTCAAAGATATGCCAATTTTTATGGCTGAGGACTATGGTTTATGTACATTTCAAAAACATCATAAATTAAAATTAATATTATTTTTATCATCAATGAGGTCATATGCTGATGAATTAAAAAAAAATAAATTTAAGATTAATTACTATGATTTAAATAAAGATTTCAAAGTCTCTTATGAAAAGAAATTAGAAAAATTTATTAGCATAAATAAAATTAATGAATTAATTTCATTTGAGATTGAGGATAAGTTTTTTGAAAAAAAAATATCATTGTTAACAAAAAAACTTAAAATTGATTGGAAAATAGTTAGTAGTCCAATGTTCTTAAACTCAAGAGATGAATTTAAAAACTATTTATCTAAAACAAAAAAACCATTCATGGCTAATTTTTATAAAATAGCTAGAGCAAGAACAGATATTTTAATGGAAAAAGGTAAGCCAAAAGGTGGTAAGTGGAGTTTTGATGAAGATAATAGAAAAAAATTGCCATCCTCAATAACTATTCCAAACATGATCCAGTCAAATGAAACATCTCATACAAAAAAATTAAAAATAGAGATTAAGAGAAAATTTGCAAATCATCCTGGAGAGGTTGAAAATTTCTGGTTGCCAACAACTTATACTGATGCCATAAAATGGCTTGATTATTTCATTGCCAAAAAATTTAATTTATTTGGAGATTATGAAGACGCTGTTGATACTAGTAATAATTTTTTATTTCATAGTGCACTAAGTCCATTAATAAATTTAGGATTATTAACACCAGAAATAATTATTGAACGTATTAAAAAAGTTGAAAACAAAATTAAAATTAATTCTTATGAAGGTTATGTTAGGCAAATTATTGGTTGGAGGGAATTTATACGAGGTATTTATCAAAATTATGATAAACAATTAGAAAAGAATAATTTTTTTAAACATAAAAATTCTTTAACAAAAAATTGGTATGATGGAACAACAGGTTTAGATCCTTTAGATCATTCAATCAAAAATGCACAAAAGTTTGGATATACCCATCATATTGAGAGACTAATGATTTTATGCAACATTATGAATCTTTGTGAGATTAAGCCAAACGAAGTTTATAACTGGTTTATGGAAATGTTTGTTGATAGTTCAGATTGGGTCATGTCACCTAATGTTTATGGTATGGGTTTATTTAGTGATGGAGGTATTTTTAGCACTAAGCCCTACATTTGTGGTTCAAGTTATTTTATGAAAATGATGAATTTCAAAAGGGGACCTTGGAATGATATAATGGATGGACTATATTGGCGTTTTATTAATAAAAATAGAAAATTTTTTCAAACAAATCCGAGATTAAATATGATGGTTGTTATTTATGATAAAATGAAAGATGAAAGAAAAAATAATATAATAAAGAAAGCAAACCAGTTTATTCATGATAATACTTCTTAATGAAAAAAATTAATGTTGCCGCTGCAATTATAACAAAAAATAATAAATATTTTATCGCCAAGAGAAACATAAATAAACATCTTGGTGGCTTTTATGAATTTCCTGGAGGCAAACAAGATGTCAACGAAACTTTACAGGAAACAGTTATTAGAGAAATTAAAGAAGAACTTGACGTTAATATTCGTGTTGGGAATAAGTTAGGTGAAGAGCATTACAAGGATGAAAAAATCAATGTTCATCTTCACTATTTTTTTTGTACAATTATTAGTGGTGCTATAGTTTTAAAAGAGCACGAAGACTCAGCATGGGTAACAAAAGAAGAATTCAAAAATTATGAATTTGCTGAAGGAGATAAAGATATTATTTCTTTATTATAATTATTCTAATTTAATATAAATAATTTTCAGAGAACTTAAGGAATTTAATTATATTACTAAACATCTTTTATATTTAGTGATAAATGACTTCATTTTATGAAAGTTGACAAAGATCAAATCTCTGCATGGGGTGTACATGCTTTTACTGGTTCAGGTGCTATCCTTGGATTTTTAGCATTAGTTTCAATTTTAAATAATGATCAAGTGGGAAGTTTTTTATGGCTTGGAATGGCGTTATTAGTTGACGGTGTTGATGGAACTTTAGCTAGAAAAGTAGGCGTTGAAGAAAAAGCTCCTAACCTTGATGGAATTATTTTAGATTCAATAATTGATTATCTTAATTATGTAATAAATCCAGCTTTAATGATTTATTGGTTTCAAATGGTTCCTTCAGGTTTTCAAATGATTTTGCCAGCTTTAATTTTTGGTGTGTCATTATATACTTTTATTAATGTGAATATGAAAACTGATGATTACTATTTTCAAGGATTCCCGGCTGTATGGAATGTTGTTGTTTTATATTTTTTTATTTTAAATACTAATGAATGGATAAATTTAATTGTTATAATTGTTTTATCTGTATTAACTTTTGTTCCTTGGAAGTTTGTTCATCCACTTAGAGTAAAATCATATAGAAATTTAACTATTTTTTTTACAGTAGTTTGGGCAGCAACTACTTTACGCTTAGTAACAAAATCAGAAATTAATTTAATGATTAATGATACTATCGTGTTAATACTTTGGTTGATTTGTACCGGATACTTTGTTTGGATTTGTTTTATTAGATCTCGCCAAGATTACTTAAATTAACTTTAAGAAACTAAAAAATAATTATAATATTAAATAACAGGAGAAATTTTATGTTTAAAAATAAAAAACAACTACAGTATTTATGGATTTTTAAACCAGAATTAAAAGATATAGCAAAAAGAGTTGCAGAAGATCATGTAAAATGGATGAATGAAACTCATACTAAGCAGGGTGATAAGGCACTTCTCATGTTAAACTGGTCTATAGGTTCTGAATTCAAAGAAGGTTCGGAAACAGGTAATTTATCACTAATTCTTACAGAGATTTATGAAACGCAAGAAGGAATAAATGATCACTTTAAAAAAGCTCAAAATAATAATTCATATTTCAGAGATGATTTTGGAGATTTTGAAAGCAAATGTGAAAGCCATGTAAAAATCGATAGTTCTGATGTGATTTATTCTATGTGGAGTTGAATTAAATAATTTTATTAAATCCTTCAAATTCTGGATGACCTAAATAAAGATGCTTGTTAACACCCGCATCTTTGTGCGCCATTCTAAATTCTTCTGATTTAGTCCAATTTATAAAAGCTTCTTCACTTTTCCAGATACTATGAGAAGCATATAAGGTGTATTCCTCATTAGTTTTACCCTTAATAAGATTAAAATTCTTAAAGCCAGGGACTTTATCAAGAAATGTTTCTCTTGATTTCCATATATTTTCAAATTCTTTTTCTTTACCAATTATAATTTTAAACCTATTCATTGCAATAAACATAATAATTATTTAGCTTTATTTTATTATTTTAGTAGCCTATTTATAAATTATGGAAATAGAAAAGATATTTAAAAATTTAATTTTAGCTGATTTTGTTGTCATAATTTTAATGGTAATTTCATCAATGTATCAACCATCTGAAATTTCTAATATTTATGAAAATATAAATGATGGTTTATTAGACAATTTTGAAAATTTTTCTAGAATTCTATCCATTAGTTTATTTTTTTTATATCTATTAACTTTAAATCTACTTTATAGATTTATTTCTTATGGCAAATTTCTTTATTTATTTTTAGTAGTAGCTGGTATAGTTTTAAATTACTTTAGTGGTACTGTAATCTATACTGCCTTCAGTGGGTTGCTTGATCAAGTAGGAGGTTTAATTAGTGGTGCTATCCTAATTCTTTTATATTTTTCTCCAATTAAAAATAATTTTTAACAAAAAAAAACTAAGATTTCTGCTAACAATATGAAATTTATATTTTTTTTCTGAATCTTTATGTAGTTTGTTTAAACTAATCCTTATTAAAAAGGGCCTTGAAATTTAAAATGGCAAGAACGTTAGCTAAAATTATAATAGGTTTATTAAGTTTATGGGCCTTATCATCTGTAATAGCAGAGATTATGGGAGTTACTATTTATTTTCCATTAAATATAGTTGAAAAACAAGAAATACCTTATCATCGCGTAGCTTCTGTTAGATTATCTGTATTTTTAACATTTGCTTATTTTGGTTTTAGATATTTGTTTTTTCAGTCTGAAAAGTTATTTCCAATTCAATTTCTTGATGTTTATTTAAAGTCTCTGACTATTTGTGGTTTTTTTGTTTTTTATACATCTCAAGTTGAGGTTAGAGAATATTACTTTGTTTTGTTCTTTTTTATAGTTTCAATAATTTTACATTTTGCATCTAGAAATAAAATTAGAAGTTATTTTAATTAAACAAGCGGTTATTATACCGCTTGTAATTTATATTAATAAGCTTCAAACATAGTTCTAATAATAATTAAGATCAATCCAACTAATGGAAACATAACTCCCCTTATATTAGGAGTAATTCCGTAATTATTTACAAGATTAAAATATCGAACTAAAGAGCTTATTAATGCTATTGTCATAAGCATAAATAAAAATGAATACCAGAATTTATATTGTACTACATTCTCTGCATATGTATTTCCAGTAACGTCAAAAGTTAATAATATAGACATTAACAACATTGTTAAAAAAACAGCGCCTAAAGGGCCTCTAAAAACTAACTTAGGTTCTTCATTTGAAAATCCGAGTTCATTAAAAAATTTATTGTTGAAATAAAATTGATAAATAATAAATAAATTGAAAAGCATAAACAAAACATGGAATGTAAATGCCATTGTTCCACCAGCTTCTAAAATTAATTCTGACATAGTTCCTCCTTAAATTAAAAATATATTAATTATTCTGATTCTGTTTTTTTTAATTAAATAATTATAATTTTTTATGATAATATATTTAGAAAAATGACTGACTTACAATGGTATGCATATCTCGGAGGTTTTGTAGCTTTTATTATTGGGTGTTATATTTATTATCTTTCAAGAAATGTTAATTTAAATGATAAACAAGTTAAAACAAGAAAAAGAATTATGAATTTTTTTCTAATAATAGCATTATTATGCGTTGGTTATTCATGGATATAAATTTAAGAGAATTAAATTGAAATATTATCTAACAATTGATGCAGGTACATCAATTATCAAAACTATACTATTCAATAAAAATTTTAATCAAGTTAGTTCTTATGCAATAAAAAATCCAGTTATAACTGATGAATTTGGTAAATCTGAAATTGATATGAATAAATTTTGGTTACTTACTGCAAAATGTATAAAAATATTAATAAAAAAATCTAATATATCATCAAAATATATAATTGGTATTGGCATAACTGGTAATATGGTTGGTTTTTGGTCAATAAACAAAAATAATAAACCTGTAAGAAATGCAATTTTATGGAATGATACAAGAAGTCAAAAAATATTTACAGATAATACAATTTTTAAAAAAGTTTATAATATTACAGGATCAATTGTACAGTTTGGATGTACAATACCAATTCTCAAATGGATTTCAAAATATGAAAAAGAGAAGTTAGATAAAATTAAATATATTTTAACATGTAAAGACTGGATTAGATTTAAATTAACAGATGAAGTTTATAATGATGAGACTGAGGTCTCAGTATTTCCAGGTGATATAAAAAATAAAAGATTATCAAAAAAAATTTTTAAAATTTTTAAATTAAATTTAAAATATTTTAAATTATTTCCTGATATAAAAAAATCAAACGATCTTGGTGGTTATATTACAACTAGTGCAGCAAAATTAACTTCTTTAAAGGTAGGAACCCCAGTTATAGTTGGTTGTGGAGATGTTATTGCGTCAGTTTTAGGGTCAGGAGGCATTAACACGAACAGAAAAATTAGTATTATAGGAACAACTTGTCATAATATAATAGTTAAAAATAATTCAAAAATTTCCAAAGATAATTCTGGTTTATTATTTTCTTCTCTTGATAATACGTGGCTCGAGACTAAAATAAATGTTGCTGGAACAACCAATATTGATTGGGTAATTGAAAATTTTTATAAAAAATCAAAAAATTACTCAAATAAAATAAAAATCATCAATAATTTTGAAAAAAAATACTTAACAAAAAATTATCCAAAAAACTCATTAGTATTTTTACCTTACTTAAATTATGGAGGATCAATTTCTCCATTTATAAATTTACATTCGAAAGCTGAAATATTTGGCATTTTACCCCATCATGATAAATTTGATATATTAACTTCATGTTATGAAGGTTTAGCATTATCAATTAGAGATTGTTATGGAGATAAGATTAAAAAAAATGATAGTCTTTATCTTGCTGGAGGAGCATCAAAAAGCAAAGTTTTACCTCAATTAATATCGAATGTATTAAATATCAAAGTTAAAGTTTTAAATATTTCTGAACTTGGATCACTTGGAGTTGCGTTTCTAATTAATAGCTATTTAAATAAAAAAAATCTTAAAAAAATAGTTAATGATAATCAAAGAATTAGTAAAACTTATTATCCTAATAAAATTCATTCTAAATATCTAAAACAAAAATACTTAAAATATAAAAAATTAAGAGAATCTCTTAATAATATTTGGTAAATTAGTTTAATTTTTATTGAAAACAAAGTTTAATTAATATTAACTATAAATATTTATTAGGAGGGCAAAAATGAATAAAGTAATACTCTTTATATTTACAATTCTATTTTCAATTAGTTCTTATGCAGCAACTAATGTCACTTTCTGGCATATGGAAGGAGTTCCACATAGAGTAGATAGAATTCAAACATTAATTGATGAGTTCAATTCTGCTAATCCAGATATTAACGTTACTCAAGAGGTTCAAAACTGGGGAGAAATTTATGCTAAAGCTCCTGCTTCTGTCGCAGCAGGTACTGCACCAGAGATATTAGTTGGTATTCCAGATTTTACTCCAATACTTGCTGATATGGGAGCAGCACAACCTGTTGAAGATTTTGTTGCTGAACTTGATTCAAAATATGGTTTTTATCAAAAAGCATTAGATCAATATACTTATAATGGACATACCTGGGCTGTTCCTTTGTGGAATATGGGTTTATCTCTATGGTATAGAAAAAGTGATTTTGAAGCAGCAGGTATTGAGCCTCCAAAAACATGGTCTGATTTAAAGAAAGCTGCAAAAGCTCTCACTAAAGATGGTGTTTATGGAATAGGCCTACCAGGTAATAAACAGTTATATACTGATCAAACTATTTATAGTTTTATGGTTAATTCAGGTGCAGAAGAAATCTATAATTCTGATGGCACTTTAAGATTTGATAATCCAGAGACAGTAGCTGCTTATGATGTTTATAAAGAATTATATCAATATTCAGCACCAGATGCAGCAAATTGGACTTGGGGTGAAGCAGAAGCATGTTTTGCAAGTAAAGGTTGTGCAATGATATTACAGTTTACTGTAATATCTACATACGACTCACAAGCTGGAGGAGATGCTAGTGACCTTGGTGTTATTCAGATACCTTATGCAAATGGTAAAGCTCATAGAGCAGGTACTGTATCATATGTTAACTCCGCTATGATTATGACCGATGACGAAGCAAAAATGGAAGCTTCTAAAAAGTTTCTTAGCTTCTTAATGGAACCTGGTAACTATGGTAGATTTATTAACATGGAACCAGGATTATTCTTACCAATAACTGAAGCTGGAAGTAAAGATTCAACTTATTGGGATGATCCGGTTGTTGTAAAATATAAATCACAAGTAGAAACGATGTTAGATAATTCTACAAGAGGAAGTCTATTTGGTTTTACTAATGGTAATACTTTTACAAGTATATCATCCATATCAGCTCAGAATTTGTTAGCTCAAACACTTCAACTAACTTTAATTGATGACAAAAGTCCAAAAGATGCGGTTAGTGAAGGTATGGAAATAATGACTGAAGCTATTGAATAATTTAATAATCTTTTCAGCACCTCTTATATAGAGGTGCTGTTAATTCTGTGAAAAAAAATAATATTGAGGGTTGGTTATTTGTATCTCCATTAGTTATTTGGATATCTCTAATTATTTTAGTTCCTATTTACATAGCATTCGAATTAAGTTTATTTAACGTAAAGATTATTGGTACAACAGGAAAATTTATAGGAATTGATAACTATATAAAAATATTTGGCAAATCTAAATTTTTAAATGCCTCATTAAATAGTCTATATTGGATTATTGGAAATGCAATTTGCCAAACATTCTTTGCATTCACAATCGCCCTAACTATTAATTATAAATTTCCTGGTAAAAAAATTATGGCTAACTGGATTATTTTGTCATTTATTATTCCAACAGTAGTTGTTGTTGTAATCTGGAAATTAATGTTGAGCAGTAGTAGTGGTGTAATAAATTCAGTTTTAATTGATATTGGATTGCTTAATGAAGCAACAGGTTTTTTTAGTTCTCCTAATAAAGCTTTTATAAGTTTAATTCTAATAAACTCATGGCGTTGGAGTCCTTTTTTAGCTTTAATTATTCTTTCTGGACTTAATTCCATAAATAGAGAAATGTATGATGCATCTAAAGTTGATGGGGCTAATTTTATTCAACAATTTCTTTTTATTACATTTCCAAATCTTAAAAATGTTTTATTTGTATTAGGTTTAGTTGGCACACTGCTATCATTCAATATATTCGACATTATATGGTTAATTACAAAAGGAGGACCGTCAAATGCTACTACAACACTACCATTATTAATTTACGAAACAGCTTTTACTAAATTTAGAATTAGTCAAGCTGCTACCTTATCAATAATTACTAGCTTTTTGTTATTACTATTTTCAATAATATTTATAAAATCTATGGCTCCAAAAGAAGATGATTAAAGAAAATAATATAAAACTTCTATTTTTAAGTGTATCTCTATTATTGATTATACTAATTTTTTTCTTTCCTTTTTTTTGGATAATAACTTCATCATTTAAAAGTCCTGAAGAAATAATTGCAACATCAACAACCATTATTCCAAGATCTTTTACTCTAGAACATTATAATAAAATATTATTTAATTCAGATTTTTTTATATATTTAAAAAATAGTTTAATTGTATCATTTTCATCTATGATAATTTCAATTATTCTTTCTGTATCGGCTGCATATGGTTTACATAAACTTAAATTTTATGGAAATAAATTTGTAGAATATTCACTTCTAGTGACCTACGCTTTTCCAGGAGTAATTTTATTAGTACCTATTTATTTGTTGTTTGCAAAAGTAAATCTACTTAATAGTTATTTTGCATTAATTATTGTTAATGTATTATTTGCCACTCCATTTGCAGTATGGATGTTAAAAGCTTTTTTTAAGTTAATACCCAATGAGATAGAAGAGGCAGCTTATATTGATGGCGCATCGAGATATATTGTAATATCCAAAATTATTATCCCATTAGCTGCACCAGGTATAGCAAGTGTAGCAATTTTTTGTTTTATTATATCTTGGACTGAATATCTATTTGCCTCTATTTTAATAAGTGGTGATCATTTGAAGACATTACCTGTCGGTTTAGCTGGAATTGTAGGCCAATATCAAATTGATTGGGGTTTTTTATTATCTGGAGCTGTTCTTGCAAGTTTACCAGTGATTTTATTGTTTGTATTTATTGGTAAATATTTTGTTTCTGGTTTAACAGAAGGAGCTGTAAAATAAATTTCTTAATATAATTAAGGTGAGACAAATGACTGATAAAGATTTTAATAATATTGATGATATTAAAAGAATTTTAAAATATTTAGAAAAAGGTAAACTAGATGTTGAATCTTGGTCTAATATTGATGAATTAAGAAATAGTTTAGAATTATTAATTGAAGAACATAAAGATTATATGAATCATATGAAACTTCATCACTAATTTTATTAAATAAAAGGAGTTAAAATGTCTGTAGCTAGAATAACAACTATTAATTTTAAATCTAAAGAGGATGCTGATAAATCTATTGAAGATTATTCATCAAAAGCGCCATCTGAATTTCCTGAGGCTGAACAATTATTACAAATACGTGCAAGTGATACAACTGTAATGGCAATTTCTTTATATGCTGATAATGAGGCTATGGAACGTGCTTCAGCAGCTAGATCTAAAAGAATGAGTAATAACGAAAAAACATTTGATGTTGTTGATACAAAAACTGGTGAAGTAACATTAAATCATAAAAATTAAATATAGGAGTGCCCGTAGCTCAGTAGGATAGAGCACCAGATTCCTAATCTGGGGGTCGCATGTTCGAATCATGCCGGGCACGCCAAATATGACGTATAAATTTACAAAAGCTATTATAAGAAAACCAAATAAAAGTATTCATAAAGCGTTAAGTTCTCAACACTTAAACCCAAGTTATGAAAAAATATTAGATATACATAAGAATTATATTAATTACATTGAGGAATCAGGTCTGAAAATAATTCTATTAGATAGTTTAGAAGATTATCCAGATAGTATATTCGTCGAAGATCCAGCTCTTATCTACAAAAACAATATTATTATTCTAAATCCAAGCGATCTAACAAGAAGTGGTGAAGCTAAAATAATTAATTCAGAAATAAATAAATATTTTGAAAATGTATTTGTTGTTAAACATGGAACGATTGAAGGAGGAGATATATTAAATATCAATAATCATTTTATTATAGGTTTATCAAATAGAACTAACAAATCAGGCGCAGAAGCATTATCAAATTTACTCAACTCACTTGGTGCTACAGTTGAGATTTGTCAAACACCAAAAGATATCCTTCATTTTAAATCAGAGTGTAGTTTAATAGATGATGATGTTATTTTAGTTAGTAATAGAATGGCAAAATTAGATTATCTGAAATCTAATTATAAATTAATTGAACTTCCAATTGGAGAGGAGGGTGCAGCAAACTCTCTTAGAATAAATGATAAATTATTAGTTCCAGATGGTTTTATTAAAGCTGAAGAAGTATTAACCAGAAAATACAATATTATTAAAATTAATGTAAATGAAATCGCTAAAGTAGATGCTGGTTTAAGTTGTATGAGTTTAAGATGGTAAAAAATTTGATATATATTCTGACTTTAAAAAAAATACCTCAATTATATTGGAGTTCATCTAATGAATTTAATTTTAAACCAAAAAAAATAACAATTTTTTATTTAGTTTTAGGTCTTATATTATTTGGTATAGGTGAGGCATTATTAGTAACTGCCAATATAGGTGTTTCACCTTGGTTTGTACTTCATCAAGGTTTAGCTTTTAAGACAGGATACTCTATTGGAATTACAACATTTATAGTCAGTGTAGCAGTTTTACTATTATGGTTTCCACTTAAACAAAAACCTGGGATTGGTACAATTTTAAATGCAATTTTAATTTCAGTAGTTTTGGATCTCTCAATATTTATTTTACCGTATCCAACAGCATTTTTTTATCAATTAATTCAAGTTATTTTAGGTATATTAATAATTGGAATTGGTAGTGGTTTTTATTTAGCATCCAACTTAGGGGCTGGTCCTCGGGACGGCCTTATGCAAGGTCTGGTCTTAAAATCAAATCAATCTATAGCATTAATAAGAACTTTACTGGAGCTAAGCGCTGTTGGAGTTGGATTTTATTTAGGTGGTATAGTAGGCATAGGAACTTTAATTTATGCAATTGGAATAGGGTTTTCAGTTTCGACAGGGCTTTTTGTTGTTGGTAAAATATATAACTACAATTTTCATAAATAAATTATATTAATTACTTAATAGTACATTTTATAATTTATTTTTATAACTCATAATATCTATACCTTTTAGCATTTCTAATAAGTTCTGTTTTATATTGATCTAAAGAATTACATGTATTTTCAAAATCTATGAAATACAATTCGTTATTTGACATAGTATAGTAACCATTTACCTCAAGTTTTGACATCTTTGCATTTTTATCCTTTATGCCATGTTGTGCATGAAGTGTAGAGACTATGGAATTAGAATGATCATCATTCATGTGTTTAATAACACTTTTAGATACTTTAACTAACCAATCTGGATTATTTTCACTACTCATCATTAAATGTAATTAATAATTCTTATTTTTTTTCCCCTTCATTACTTCTTGTCTGACGTTCTCTTGTCTTTTATAAATTGAGACAGTCCACAAAAAAGGGAAGGCGATTAATGGAATTGTTGTTACAAGAAACAAAACAACGCCACCATTTATATTTTCGTGAGTAAAAAATATTATAGAAAATATCACTGAGATTATAA
>CACOPD010000008.1 GCA_902628835.1 uncultured Alphaproteobacteria bacterium | reverse complement strand
AGGAGTTGCACTTCAAAAAGGTCAAAACCTTTTAATAACAGCACCATTAGAGTCATTACCCTTGGTTAGAAAAATAGCTGAACATGCTTACAAAGAAGGGGCCGGAATTGTAACCCCACTTTTCAATGATTCTGATATTACATTGTCTCGATTTAAGTATGGAAATGATGAATCTTTCAATATTGCAGCAAATTGGCTTTATAATGGGATGGGTGAAGCTTTTGATAATAACACAGCTAGAATGGCTATTGCTGGTGATGATCCCATGCTATTATCTGAAATTGATCCTGATAAAGTTTCTCGTGCAAATAAAGCTAATGCAGTTGCATATAAACCAGCAAGAGAAAGAATCACTGAATTTAAAATTAATTGGAATATAATTTCCTGGCCAGGAAAAGCATGGGCAAAAAGAGTCTTCCCAGATCTTGATGATACTGAAGCAATTAAAAAATTAGGAGATGCAATATTTCATGCTTCAAGAGTTATCAATGATGATCCTGTAGCTGAATGGGATCAACATAATAAAAATTTAAGAGATAAAACAGATTGGTTAAATGCTAAAAATTTTCATTCTTTAAAATACTCTGGCCCTGGAACATCTTTAACTGTAGGTCTTGCTGATGACCATGAATGGATGGGCGGCGCTTCTGAAGCCCAAAATGGTATTATTTGTAATCCAAATATTCCATCTGAAGAAGTATTCACAACTCCTCACGCTAGTCGTGTAAGTGGTGAAGTTTGTTCGACTAAACCTCTATCTTATCAAGGAACACTAATTGAAGATATTAACGTTCGCTTTGAAGATGGTAAAATTGTTGATGCAAAATCTTCTAAAGGACAAGATGTTTTATTAAAAGTTCTTGATTCAGATGAAGGTTCAAGAAGACTTGGTGAAGTAGCCTTAGTTCCTAATAGTTCACCAATTTCGCAACTAGGAATAACTTTTTATAACACTCTATTTGATGAAAATGCTGCTTCTCATATTGCTTTAGGACAGTGTTACTCAAAATGTTTCAAATCCAAAAAAGACTTATCGAAAGATGAAATTACTCAAAGAGGTGGTAATTCAAGTATCATACACATTGATTGGATGATTGGCTCAAGCAAAATTGATGTAGACGGTGTTGATAAGGATGGTATTGCAACGCCTATATTTAAGCAAGGAGAATGGTGTAATTAATTCTACTATTGTTTTAAATAAGGTCCAAAGCTAAGATCTAAACCTACACCAACTCTTGCTAACGAATAAATAATAACCAAGAAAAAAATTACTATAATTAAGTTTCGTATAATCTTTTTTTCATCCATAAATTTAAACTGTTTGTATATTTGTATTAGATAATGGTTTTTCTCTAATTGGTAAATGGATTATTGCAGAAAATGCACCAACTCCTATGCCAACCCACCATACAATATCATAACTTCCATAGATATCATAAAACAGACCACCTAACCAAACACCTACAAAAGATCCTAGCTGATGTGAAAAAAAAACAATACCATACAATGTGCCCATAAATTTTAATCCATAAATATGACCTATAATTCCTGAAGTTAGAGGCACTGTTGCTAACCATAAAGCACCCATAACTATTGAAAATATTGCAATAGATGTTGGTGTTATAGGTAGTAAGATAAATAAAGTTGCCGCCATAGTCCTTCCAATATAAATTAATGATAAAAGATATTTCTTATAATGCCCCTTTCCCAAAGCACCAGCGATCAAACAACCAATTATATTAAATAGTCCTATAAGAGCCATAGATAATGCCCCTAAACCTTCTACAGAATTACAAACCAAACTTATTAAGCTTCCTTCTATAATAGGACTACTAGACTCAACAATAAATGCAGGAAAATGTGCAGTAATAAATGCTAACTGAAAACCACAAGAAAAAAAACCAAAGAATAACATTGAGTATGTTGGGTCTTTTAATGCAACAAAAACAGCATCAGTAATTTTTTCATTTTCATTATTAATATTTGTATTTGATAATTCTGTTTTTAAAATTGGAACAAGAATCAGTGTAATTAATAATATAATTGAAAAGATTTCAAACACTGAAGACCAAGGTAAAAAAGATAATAGAATAGAAGCCAGTGGTGGACCAATTACTTGACCCGCTGATCCTGCAGCAGTTGTTATACCTAGTGCTAAAGACCTTTTTTCTGGAGATGTGGCTCTTCCAACTACAGCTAAAATTGGACCAAACCCACTACCAGCTATCCCAAAACCAATTAATAAGTTCAAAATTTGATGAGCTTCTGGAGTTGTTGCAGTACTACTTATGAATATTCCAATAGCATAAAGAATTAAGCCTAGTCCTATCGCTTTTCTGTCACCGTATTTTTCGGCAAAAGCACTGAATATTGGAGTGCCTATACCCCAAGCTAAATTTTGAATAGCAATAGCAAGAGAAAATTCTGAACGGTTCCATAAAAAATCAGACGCAATAGGTATTTGAAATAGACCAAACGTTGAACGGATTGCAAAACTTATTAAAAGAATTAAACTTCCTCCAATTAGAATAGGAGTAAATACAGAATTAATTCTCTTATCTTTCATATTTTAACAGATAACAGTTTGATTTTTTATTTCTAGAATTTTTAATATTATTAAATCGTATTATTTAATTCTGTCTTTTCGTTTTCTTCTTTTTCAGGGACAACATATGCAACAGCACAATGATCTAAGCAATAAGGTTTATCTTCAAACCTATCTTTACCACAAAAATGAAAGTCAGTTTCATCAGGATGTCCTTCAGGCCATTCACAGCCTCTCTTTGGAGCTGTGTTGAATAAATTCTTAACTACCGGTTGGAAAACAGCAGGCTCTGCAGAGATACTTTCTGTTTCTTTGGTGCTTTCAAAATTTAATTTTGGCATTACTGGAGATCTAGCTTTTTTTCGATCAGGCTTAACCGCTGTTCTTCTTATAGGAGATGGTCTTCTCTCGAGTCCAATTCTATGAGCTTTGCCTACAACCGCGTTTTTAGTGAAACCTAGTAATTTTCCAATTTGTGCTGTCGGTAGACCTTGGTCCCACAAATCTCTAAGTTTTGCTACATTATTATCATCCCAAGGCATTATCAATCTCCATTACTACATTTAGTAGCTTAAAAAAGGTTTAATATACTAAATATATGTATTAAAAAAGATAAAACTGCAAATTTTTAAAAAAAATCAATGATTTCCAGCATTTTTTTTATATACATGTGAATAGAAATGAAAGAATTAAGATATCTAGACTGTAAAAACAAAAACATAATTGTTCGAGTTGATTTAAATGTCCCAGTTTTGGATGGGACAATTACAGATCATTCAAGAATTCATGCCATTTTACCAACACTAAAAAAACTAATTAAAAATAAAAATAAGGTATTTTTAATTGCTCATTTTGGCCGACCTAAAGGTCAAGTTAATAATAAATATTCCATTGATTTTTTATGTTCAGAATTAAAAAAATTTTTAAATCTAAATACAATTCATTTTTTAGCTAACTGTGAGAAAAAAATAATTGAGATAAAAATTGCTGAAATGGATTTAGGGGAAATTTGTCTATTAGAAAATATTCGTTTTAATGCTGAAGAAGAAAAAAATGATCTCAATTTTTCAAAATTATTAGCTTCTAGTTTTGATATATATATTAATGACGCGTTTTCTGCATCTCATCGTAATCATGCATCTATAACAGGTATTACTAAATACTTACCTTCATACGCTGGATTAAGTTTTTCAAAAGAAATAGAAAATTTAGATAAATTTTTAGAAAATTCAGACAAACCAAACCTAGCAATTATAGGAGGTTCAAAAGTTTCAACAAAAATAAAAGTTTTAGAAAATTTAGTTGAAATTTTTGACTCTCTAGTAATTGGAGGTGCAATGGCTAATACCTTTTTATTATCAAATAATTATAACATTGGTTCTTCTCTAGTAGAAAATGATTTTATTCAACTAGCAAAAAAGATACAAAAAAAAGCAGAATCAAAAAATTGCAAAATACTTTTACCAATTGATGCTGTCTGCTCAAAAAAAATAGAAGATAGAGTAAATGTTGAGACTTGTTCAATAAATAATATTCCAAATGACAAAATGATACTAGATGTTGGTGAACAAACTACAAAATTAATTTCAGATGAAATATTTAAATCTAAATCACTATTATGGAATGGGCCTTTAGGTGCATTTGAATATAGTCCATTTGATAAAAGCACGATTTCAGTCGCAAATATTATACAAAATTGTTCAAGTAAATCTCAATTAGATGCTTTAGCAGGAGGAGGAGATACACTTGCGGCAATAAAAAAAGCTAAAGCCAATGATGCATTTAAATATTTATCTACAGCCGGGGGTGCATTTTTAGAGTGGCTTGAGGGAAATAAGTCACCAGGATTTATAGCATTAAGAGAAAACAATTTTTAATTTAATCTTCAATTTGATATTTTTTAATTAAAGGGAATTGTGTCATTGTAAAAATAAATGTAATTGGCAAGATACCAAAAACTTTAAAATTTACCCAAACATCAGTACTTTGTGTTCTCCACACAATTTCATTTAAAACAGCTAGTGCAACAAAAAAAGCAATCCACCTTTGAGTTAATATTCTCCACCCATCTTCTTCTAGTTTAAGTGCAGCGCCTAAAAGATATTTTAAAAGTGGTTTTTTAACAATCACTCCTCCATATAAAATTAAAGCGAAGACCATATTTATTATTGTTGGTTTCATTTTAATAAAAATTTCATTGTCAAAATAAATTGTTAGACCTCCAAATACTAATACAATCGCAGCTCCAAGAGTTGGCATAATTGGTATTTTTTTCTCAAGTATATATGAAATGATTACTGAAATTACAGTTGCAATCATAAGAGGAAGAATTGCTTCTTGAAGACCACTTCTTGTATAAAAAATAAAGAATACAGCAAGTGGTCCTATATCAATTAATAATTTATAAAATGACTTCATTTTTGTTCTTCAAGATTTAAAATAGATCTAGCAAAGTTTTGAGAGTTAAAGGTTACAAGATCCTCAATACTTTCTCCAAGACCAACATAACTTATAGGGATTTCAAATTTATTTGCAATTGAAATTAATGCCCCACCTTTTGCAGTGCCATCCAATTTAGTTATTATAAGACTTGATACATTAAGTTCATTTCCAAATTTTTCAACTTGCTTAATCATGTTCGAACCATTCGTTCCATCTAAAACTAATACAGTTTCAATATTAAAAGAGGAATTTACTTTTGAGATAACATTCTTCAATTTAATTAGCTGATTAATGAGGTTAGTATTATTTGATAATCTTCCAGCAGTATCTATAAGTAAAAAATCATAATTTTCTTTTCCAAATTCTTCAGTTGCTTGATACGCTACACTTGCTGGATCTTGATTACTTTTTCCAGCAATAAAACCATTATTATTTTTTTTTGCCCAATTTTCCAACTGCTCAACAGCTGCTGCCCTAAATGTGTCACAAGCTGCAATCAATATTTTTTTATTTAATAAAATTTTATTTGCAATTTTGCCAATAGTAGTCGTCTTTCCACTTCCGTTTACCCCAACAAAAATTAATATTTTTTTTTCATCATTTTTTTCATTTATCAGAACATGTTCTCTTGGAAGTAATATACTTTCTATATTTTGAGCTAAGATTTCTAGTACATTTTTTATTCCATCATCATTTGAAATTTTTATTTTTTTTATAGAATCTATTAGTTGATTTACAACATCTAAACTAATATCAGACGAAATAAGAACATTTTCTAATTCTTCTAAAGTTAAATTGTCTATTTTTTTATTTTTTAAAATTTCTAAAATATTAAAAGAAAGTATATTTGAAGTTTTACTTAACTTATCTTTAAATATTGAGAATAAACTCATGCTATTCTTGCTAATAAAGTATCATTTTCTACTCCTGTGTATATACAGGATATTATATTCCCCTCTTTAAATTCTTCTTCAAGTTTTACTTTTAAAAAATGCTGATCTTTTCCAAGTGAAAAATTTTCTTTTCTACTTTCAATTAAAATTTGTTCCTTTTTTCCAATATTTTTTTCTAAATGTAGTTTTAATTTTTCAATACCTTTTTCTCTAAGTCTTCTTGCTCTATCTTTGATAATATTTTTTTGAACTTGAGGCATTCTGGATGCAGGGGTTTTTTCTCTTGGTGAATAAGGAAAAATATGAAGATGAGTTAAATTACACTCATCAACCAGTTTAATTGAATCTTGAAACATTGTTTCTGTCTCTGTTGGAAAACCAGCAATTATATCAGCACCAAATGTTGCATCTTTCCTAATAGATAGAACTTTTTTACAAAAATTAATTGCCATTTCCCTTGAATGTCTTCTTTTCATTCTTTTCAAAATTAAATTGTTTCCAGCCTGTAAACTTATATGAAAATGAGGCATCAATCTTTCGTCCTTTAAAACATCCCAAAAATCTTCGTCTATTTCAGCGCAGTCAATTGAAGACAAACGCAGTTGTCTTAATTCAGGTACTAATTTTAGAATTCTTTTAATTAAGTTTGAAAAAGTAGGTTTTGCAGGAAGATCTTTTCCATAATCAGTTATATCTACTCCTGTTAAGACTACTTCATTATATCCATTGCTAACAATTTTTTTTATTTTATCTACTATTTCTCCAGCAGGCACACTTCTATTATTGCCTCTGCCAAATGGAATGATACAAAAAGTACAGCGATGGTTACAACCTTGTTGTATTTCAATATAAGCTCTCGATTTCCCTTCAAATTTTTCAATTGAATTAGGTACTGTTTTACTTTCTTCTAATATATTTCCTACTTTAAAATTTTCAGACTGATCGATATTTTTCCATGTTAAAGTTTCTAATTTTTCTGTGTTCCCAATTACTGAGTCTACTTCTTTTAAATCTTTATATTTTAATGGATTGATTTGAGCCGCACATCCTGTAACTATTATTGTATTATTAGGAAAATTTTTTTTTGCCTTTCTAATTTCATAAGAAACTTTTTTCTCAGCTTCTTCAGTTACTGCGCATGAATTTATGACCGTAACATTATTTAAGTTATTTGTTTTAAGATGGTTTTTGATAATTTCACCCTCATAAATATTCAATCTACAACCTAGATTAACTATGTGGTTTTTATTTTTCATAAATTAAATTTCTAAACTACCCTGATAACTTATTTCTGCAGGTCCTGTCATAATAGCTTCATTATTAACTATATTTATATGCAGTGATCCTTTTTCAAGTTTCACTTCAGCGTTATTTTCAATCAATCCTTTTTTCCACCCCGCATATACAGCCGCACAGGCACCACTACCACAAGCTAACGTGATTCCAACTCCACGTTCCCAAACTCTCATTTGAATTAAATTTGAATTAATGATTTCAACTATTTCAACATTAGTTTTTTTTGGAAAGAGATCATGATTTTCTATTTTAGGACCTATACTTTCAAGATCTGTATTTTGGATCGATTTCCCAAAAAAAACTATATGTGGATTACCTACATTTACAGCAACCCCATTACTATATCCATCAATTGAAATTGGTATATTCATTGTATTGACTTCTTTACTTAAAGGAATTTTATCCCAAGTATTTTTAATTAAACCCATGTTGACACTTATATTGTTATCTATTTTTTTTGATTCTAATATTCCTGCATCAGATTGAATTTTTAAAATTTCTTTATTTGAATCTTCATCAAATAATATTTTTGCCACGCAGCGTGTTCCATTACCACAAGCTTCTGCTCTATCACCACCAGGATTAAAAATTTCAATTTCAGCATCAGCACTTTGATTACTTGTATTATTAATTGTGATTAATTGATCACATCCTGCCCCAGTTCTTCTGTCACTGAGTCTTTTAATAATATCTTCAGTAATTGCGATATTGTTAGACCTTTTATCTATGATAACAAAATCGTTCCCAAGTCCATGCATCTTTATAAAGTCTACTTTTTGCATATTTGTTTTATAACCTAATTTATCGATAAATCTCAGTAAATATGGGAAATTTAAGAATACTTGACTTTCAATTATTCAGCTAATAGAGGATCACCAATAAATCCTATATTTGTAAACGAATTGAGCTTGTTACAATTGTGATAGGTACTCTAGCCCACGAGTTTCGTGCCCTGGAGTTAAAAGGCTATTGGAGATTTATGTTTGATACACTGAACACAAAATTTGAAAAAATTGTTCAAAGTATTCGAGGTAAGGCTGTTATATCAGAAACAGATCTTGAAGTTACATTACGTGAAATTAGAATTGCTCTCTTGGAGGCAGATGTTTCCCTGGTTGTAGTAAAAGACTTTATAAATTCTATCAAATCAAAAATTTTAGGAAAAGAAATTCTCAAATCTGTTAAGCCAGACCAAATGATCATAAAGCTTGTGCAAGATGAGCTTGTAAAAATTCTTGGATCAGAAAACAAATCTCTAAATTTATCTTCTTCTCAATTAACTAAAATATTATTTTGTGGATTACAGGGCTCTGGAAAAACAACCTCAATTGCAAAACTTTCATATTTCTTAAAGAAGTCTTCAAAGAAAAAAATTTTATTAGCATCAGCAGACATTTATCGACCAGCAGCACAAGAACAATTAAAAGTATTAGCTGAAGAAACTGGCTCAGATTTCTTTAGTCACCATTTATCATCAGCTAGTAAAATTGTTGATGATTCTATAGACTATGCTCAAAAAAATTTATTTGATATCCTTATTTTAGATACTGCTGGACGACAAGTTGTAGATAAAAAGTTAATGAGCGAATTAATAGAAATTGAAAATAAGTTTAAACCTGACGAAACGTTATTAGTAGCGGATGCTTTAACAGGACAAGACGCTGCAAATGTAGCAAAAAGTTTTAGTGATGCAATAAATATTACTGGTTCAATTTTGACTCGAATAGATGGTGATAGTAGAGGTGGTGCAGCACTATCAATTAAATCGATAACAAACTCTCCTATAAAATTTATAGGACTAGGTGAAAAAGTAGAAAATTTTGAACCCTTCCATCCTGAAAGAATTGCGCAAAGAATCTTAGGTATGGGAGATATTGTATCACTTGTCGAAAAGGCTGCTGAAAATATTGATAAAGAAGAAATGGAAGATATGGCAAAAAAGATTGCTAAAGGAAAATTTGATCTTGAAGATTTTGCCAACCAATTAAAGCAAATGGGTAAAATGGGTGGAGTCTCCGGTTTACTTTCTATGATGCCAGGTGTTTCAAAAGCGCAGAAGTTAATGGCAGAACATAAAATTTCTAATTCAATGATTGATAAACAAATAGCTATAATCAGTTCAATGACTAAAAAAGAAAGAGCTGATCCAGATATTATAAAGGCTTCACGTAAAATTAGAATTTCAAAAGGATCTGGAACAAAAGTTCAAGATGTTAACAGATTATTAAAACAGTTTCTCCAATCTCAAAAAATGATGAAGAGAATGAAATCAATGGGCAAAGGGGGAATTCCCAGTGATTTAATGCAAAAATTACAAGGAAATCTTCCTCCAAACATAAATTAGAAAGGAAATAAAATGCCAGTAAGAATAAGATTATCAAGAGGTGGTGCTAAGAAAAGACCATTTTATAGAATAGTAGTTGCTGATTCTAGAAGAGCTAGAGATGGTAAATTTATAGATCAAATTGGAACTTATAACCCAATGCTTCCAAAGGATAGTGCTGATAGAGTTAAAATGGATTTAGACAAAGCTAAGGAATGGATTGCAAAAGGAGCAAAACCATCAGATAGAATTTCTATTTTTCTTAGCAATCTTGGTGTGATGGAAAAACCAATTATTACTGAAAAAACAAAAAAACATCTTCCTAAGAAAAAAGCACAGGAACGTTTAGCTGCTGCTAAAGAAAAAGAAGAAGCTGCGAAAGCTGCACCAGAAGAACCAAAAGCAGAAGAAGCAGAAGCTAAGCCAGCTGAAGATGCACAACCTGCTGAAGAGCCAAAAGCAGAAGAAGCAGAAGCTAAAAAAGAATAAAATCAATTTTTGCTTTGAGTAATAAAGATATTATTCTTGTTGGTCAGTTTGGATCTCCTTTAGGATTAAAAGGTGAAATAAAAGTTAATATGATGACTACCTCGTTTGAAGTTTTTAAAAATTTAAAAAACTATTATAATTTTGATGGTTCAGTTGCTTGGAATTTTAAAAATATTTTATTCAAAAATAATAAGTGTGTTGTTCAAGTTGAAAAATACTTTTCTAGAGAAGATGTTTTAGAGCTTAAGGGTCAAAAAATTTTTTCAAATAAGAAATTTTTTCCAAAAACAAAAGATAATGAGTTTTACATAAGCGATCTAATCGAATGCATGATTTTCTTGAAAGACAATACTAGTATTGGAAAAGTTTTAAGTGTTCAAAATTTTGGGGCAGGTGATTTATTAGAAGTAAAATATAATACCAAACTTACTCTTATACCTTTTGATAAAACAAATATTTTATCAATTAATATCAATAAAAAAGAAATTATAGCTGATCCAATACCTGGTATTCTTGATTAATATGAGAGTAGTAATTTTAACCTGTTATCCTGAGATGTTTCCTGGCTCACTAGGATATTCTGTAATTGGAAATGCATTAAACAATAAAAAATTTTCTCTCGAGATAGTCAATCTACATAATTTTGGAATTGATAAAAGAGGAAGTGTTGATGATGAACCCTTTGGGGGAGGCCCTGGAATGGTTATTCGTCCAGATGTGATAGAAAAAGCATTAAGTTCAATCACGTTCAAAACCAATAATTACTGCAAAATTTTTCTTACACCATCGGGTCAGAAATTATCTCAAGCCAAACTTAATAATCTATCAAAACATGATGAAATGCTTATTTTATGCGGTAGATTTGAAGGAGTTGATCATAGAGCTATAGAAATTCTAGGTTTTCAGGAAATAAGTATCGGAGATTACGTACTTTCTGGGGGCGAGATTGCTGCTCAGGTGTTAGTTGAAGGTTGTATTCGTCTCATTCCTGGAGTATTAGGGCAGCCACAAAGTTTATTAGAAGAATCTTTTTCTAATAATCTACTTGAATATCCTCATTATACCAGACCACAAATCTGGGAAGATATTCAGGGGAATAAACATGAAGTTCCAGATGTCTTAACATCAGGTAATCATGAAAAAATTGATAAATGGAGAAAAGAAAAATCGTTTGAAAAAACTAAAGAATTAAGACCAGATCTTTTTAAAAAAGGAAATATAAAATGAGTAATTTATTAGAGACATTTGAAAAACAACAAATTGAAAAGTTAACTTCAAAAAAAAGAGTTCCTGCTTTTCGTCCAGGTGATACTCTAAAAGTTACTGTAAGAATTACAGAGGGAAGTAAGTCGAGACTTCAAGCATTTGAAGGTATTTGTATTGCAAGAAAAAATAATTCAGTAAACTCTAACTTTACTGTGAGAAAAATATCTCATGGAGAGGGAGTTGAAAGAGTATTCCCTTTATTCAGTCCATTAGTAGAAAAAATTGAAGTTGTTAGAAAAGGTGATGTAAGAAGAGCTAAGCTATATTATCTAAGAGAATTATCTGGAAAGAAAGCAAGGATCGCAGATAAAGATAGAGGTGATGAAGCAGATCAATATGAATATATAGAGGAGGCTCCTCCGGTAGAAGAAACAAAAACTGCAGATACAGATACTAAAGCTGTAGAAGAACCAAAAGCTCAAGATGCAGAAGTTAAACAAGAAGAAACAAAAGTTGAAGAAGAAGCTAAGCCAGCAGAAGAATCTAAAGAAGAAGCTGCAGAGGAATCTAGTAAAGAAGAGGAAAAAGCAGCCGAAAATAAATCGGATGAAAACAAATAAAAGTAAAACTCTTTTTGATAAAATTTGGGAACATCATCTTGTTGATAAACAGGAAGATGGGACATGTCTTATATATATCGATAGACATCTTGTGCATGAAGTTACAAGTCCTCAAGCATTTGAAGGTTTAAGAAATAATAATCGTAAAGTAAGAAGACCAGAAAGCACCTTTGCGGTAGCAGATCATAATGTTCCAACTTCAGATAGATCCAAGGGTATAGAAAATAAAGAAAGTAGAATTCAAGTTGAAACATTAGAAAAAAATTGTAAAGATTTTGATGTTACTCTCTTTCCATTATTAGATAGCAGACAAGGCATAGTTCATATAGTTGGTCCAGAACAGGGTATTACCCAGCCAGGTATGACAATTGTTTGTGGTGATAGTCATACAGCAACACATGGAGCATTTGGTGCGTTAGCTTTTGGTATAGGAACAAGTGAAGTTGAACATGTTTTAGCAACTCAAACTTTAATTCAAAAACCTGCCAAAAATATGAGAATTTCAGTTGAAGGTAAATTGAACTTAGGTGTAACAGCTAAAGATATTATTCTTCATATAATTGGAAAGATTGGAACAGCAGGAGGAACTGGCTATGTTATCGAATATGCTGGTGATTCAATTTCTTCTCTTTCTATGGAAGGAAGAATGACAATATGTAATATGAGCATTGAAGCTGGTGCAAGAGCTGGATTAATCGCCCCTGATGAAAAAACTTTTGAATATATTAAAGGCAGACCGTACGCACCATCAGGAGAAGATTGGGATAAGGCAGTAGAGTTCTGGAAATCTCTTCCTTCCGACGAAGGCGCAGAATATGATGAAGAAATTTTAATTAAAGCTGAAAATATTTCACCACAAATTACTTGGGGCACAAGCCCACAAGACGTTGTTGCCATAAATGGAAAAGTGCCTAATCCTCAAGAGGAAAGTAATCCAAACAGAAAAAAAGCAATGGAACGTTCTCTTGAATATATGGGTTTAGAACCTCAACAAGAAATACAAAAAATTAAAATCGATAAAGTCTTCATCGGATCATGTACCAATGGCAGAATTGAAGACTTAAGAGAAGTTGCAAAAATAGTTGAGGGCAAAAAAGTTACAGTTGAATCCATGATTGTACCAGGTTCTGGTTTAGTAAAAAAACAAGCAGAAAAAGAGGGTTTAGATAAAATATTCATCAAAGCCGGGTTTGATTGGAGAGAACCAGGTTGCTCAATGTGTTTAGCAATGAATCCAGATCAATTAAAACCTAAAGAAAGATGTGCTTCAACTTCAAATAGAAATTTTGAAGGAAGACAAGGTCGTGAAGGAAGAACTCATCTTGTGAGTCCTGCTATAGCTGCAGCTTCAGCTATCAAAGGTTCATTCGCTTTAGTAGAAGATATATAAAATGGAAAAATTCTTAACTTTAAAAAGTATTCCCGCACCACTTCCTATGATTAACATAGATACGGACATGATAATTCCAAAACAATTTTTAAAGACAATAAAGAGATCAGGTTTAGGTAAGAATTTATTTCATGAACTTAGATACGATATCCAAGGTAATATTAAAAATGATTTTGTTTTAAATTGGGATCCATACAAGACCTCTAAAATTTTAATAGCAGGTGCAAATTTTGGTTGTGGTTCAAGTAGAGAACACGCACCTTGGTCACTTCTAGATTTTGGATTTAAATCAATCATTGCACCAAGCTTTGCAGATATCTTCTATAATAATTGTTTCAAAAATGGCATTTTGCCAATTAAATTAGATCAACAAAATGTTGATATATTAATGAATGAAGCAGAAAATAAAAAAGATATTTCTGTAGATTTAGCAAACCAAAAAATCATTTACCAAAGTAAAAAAATTATCGAATTTGATATAGATGAATTTAGAAAAAAATGTCTTATCGAAGGGTTAGATGACATAGGTCTTACTCTGCAAAAAAACAAAAAAATTGATTCACACGAAGAAAAAATACACAGTGTCCAACCTTGGATTGTTTAGTTAAATATGAGTAATAAAAAAATTCTAATTTTACCTGGTGATGGAATTGGCAATGAAGTTATGGCTGAGGTATTAAAAATAATTGATTGGATGGAAAAAACTAAATCTTTGTCTTTTGATATTTCTGAAAGATTAGTTGGAGGTACGGCTTACGATAAAGAAGGTAATTCAATAAGTGATGAAACTATGCAAATAGCTATGGAATGTGATGCTGTATTATTTGGTGCTGTAGGTGGTGCTAAATGGGATAATGTAGAAAGAGATAAGAGACCTGAAGCAGCCCTGTTAAGATTAAGAAAAGATTTAGATCTTTTTGCCAACCTAAGACCAGCTGTAGTATTAGATGCATTATCAGATTCATCCTCATTAAAATCGGATCTTGTTAAAGGCTTAGACATTTTAATTATCAGAGAATTAACTAGCGGTGTATATTTTGGGCAGCCAAGAGGAATATCAAAAATTTCTGATAATGAAAGCAAAGCTATAGATACACAACTCTATACCACATCAGAGATAAATCGAGTTTCACGAGTAGCTTTCGATTTAGCAAAGCTAAGAGGCAATAAAGTTACTTCTGTAGAAAAATCTAATGTTATGGAAACAGGTTTATTTTGGAAACAAACCGTAACTGATTTGCATAAAAATGAATACTCTAATGTTAATTTAGAACACATGCTGGCTGACAATTGTGCGATGCAGTTAGTGCGCTATCCTAAACAATTTGATGTAATTCTTACTGATAATTTATTTGGCGATTTATTAAGTGATACAGCAGCAATGCTAACAGGATCTTTAGGAATGCTACCCTCTGCTGCCCTTGGTCCAGTTAAAGAGAATGGAACAAGAGCAGCAATGTACGAACCTGTTCATGGCAGTGCACCGGATATAGCAGGTCAATCCAAAGCTAACCCACTTGCAATGATTATGAGCTTTGCCATGATGTTAAAATATAGTTTTGATATGCAAGAAGATAGTCAATCAATTGAGAAAGCAGTGCAAAATGTATTATTAAAAGGTTTAAGAACAGCGGATATCAAAGAAGGTGCTGATAAAGTTATCTCAACTCAAGAAATGGGTGATTCAGTAATTGAAGAACTAAAAATTTTAACTGGTAAATAAATGACACAAAAATACAATGTAGCAGTAGCTGGTGCAACTGGGGCAGTAGGCACTGAAATGGTGCAATTATTAGAAGAAAGAAATTTTCCAATTGATAAATTATTCTTATTGGCTTCATTAAAATCAAAAGGGAAAAAAATAGAATTTAGAGGCCAAGAAATTATAGTAGAGGATTTATCCGAATTTGACTTTTCAAAAGTGCACATCGGTCTTTTTTCTCCTGGAGGAAAAATTTCTGCAGAATTTGCCCCTAAAGCAGCTAAAGCTGGATGTATAATAATAGATAATACTTCACATTTTCGAATGCAACAAAATATTCCGTTAGTAGTTCCAGAGGTAAATGCAAATGCTCTTGATGATTTTTTTGATGATGAAAATAGATCAAATATTATTTCAAATCCTAATTGTTCAACTATACAAATGGTTGTTGCATTAAAACCTCTTCATGAAAAAGCAATAATAAACAGAGTAGTAGTTTCAACATATCAAGCAGTATCTGGCGCTGGAAAAACTGGTATGGATGAATTGTTCAATCAAACACAAAATGTTTATGCAAATCAAGAATTAAAAAAAGAAAAGTTTACGAAGCAAATCGCATTTAATGCAATTCCTCACATTGGTGCTTTTTTAGAGAATGGTAACACCGAAGAGGAACAAAAAATGATTGATGAAACAAAAAAAATTCTAGATGAAGGGATTAATGTTTCAGCAACTTGTGTTAGAACAGCAGTTTTCATAGGCCACTCAGAAGCGATAAATATTGAATTCGACTCTCCTTTAGACGAAAAAGAAGCTAATGAAATCTTATCTAACTCTGAAGGAATTTCAGTAATTGATCACAGAAAAGATGAGGGTTATGTTACTCCAGTTGAGATAGCAGGAGAAGATAAAGTTTATGTAAGCAGAATCAGAAATGATCAATCAATAGATAATGGTTTAAATCTATGGGTTGTTTCAGATAATTTAAGAAAAGGGGCAGCTCTTAATGCTGTTCAAATTGCTGAATTAGTAATTTCTAAGTACTCAGAAAAAATAACTATTTAATTGGCGGTCTCGTAGGGACTCGAACCCCAAATCCATGTTCCGAAGACACGTGTGATATCCATTTCACCACGAGACCTAACAATTTTCACTATTTATTCTATTTTTAGTCTTTTGTTGATATAAATCACTATGGTATCTGAATTCAAACCAAATAAATATAAACCATTAAAATTAAATGAATTAAAAAAATTTATTATTTCTAAAAGTAATTTAAAAAAGCTTTTTAAGAGTACTAAAAACTTAGAGGTCAAAGAAGTTGGTGATGGTAATTTAAATTTAGTTTTTTTTATTGAAAATAAATATAATGCAATTTGTCTAAAACAACCCCTACCTTATTTAAGGGTTTTGAAAGATTGGCCCCTTACTCTAAAACGTTCATATTACGAGTATGAATATTTTAATACTCATAATAAATATGTAAAAAATCATTTTCCAAAAATATATGATTATGATGAAGTTTTACGTTCTATAACTATGGAAAAATTATCCCCTCATATAATTATGAGACATGGATTAATAAAAGGAATAAAATATAATAATTTTGCAGAATCTATTTCAACGTATTTAGCGAAAACGTTGTTTTACACTTCTGATCTTTATTTGACAGCAGCATATAAAAAAAATTTGATTTCAAAATTTATTTCAAATACTGAACTTTGTAAAATTACAGAGGATTTGATTTTTACTGATCCATATGCAGTAAACAAGAATAATAGATGGACTAAGCCTTACTTAAATAAAATGAAGAAAAAGATAGAAAAAGATGAAAAACTTAAAATTGCTATAAGTCGTCTTAAATTGAAATTTATGAAAAATACTGACGCACTTTTGCATGGGGACCTTCATACAGGCTCAATTATGGTAACAAAAAAAGACACAAAGGTAATTGATCCAGAATTTGCCTTTTATGGCCCAATGGGATTTGATACTGGAGCACTAATTGCAAATTTGTTAATGAGCTACTTCTCTCAAACTGGTCATGAAAAAAAACTTGGGGAAAGAGCACAGTATAAGAAATGGTTACTTGAAATCATTAAAAAAATTTGGGTTGAATTCGAAAAAAAATTTTTAAAATTATGGAAAACTGAAAATCATGGAGATGCATACCCAAAAATACTTTTTAAAAATAATAGTAAAAAAATGATTGATGAGAAAAAAAAGTACATGCAAAATCTTTTTCAAGAAACTATTTCGTTTTCAGGTGCTAAAATAATTCGAAGAATTTATGGCTTTGCTCACAATATAGATTTCGAATGGATAGAAAATATGAAAGTTAGAGCAAATTGTGAATATAAAGCATCTAATCTTGCAATTGAAATGCTAAGAAACACACAATCTTTTAAATCTATTGATGATTTAATAAAATTAGCAAAGATAAATGAAAATAAGAAAGTAAAATTATAATTAGCTATTAAATTTTTCTAACTTCTCAACAAAATCTTTTAAAATTGCATCTCTATTTAACATAGATACAATTTTAATAGGGTGTCTTCTTTGATCAACACTCCAAGTCATGTTGTCAGATAGTACAGGAGAAGGGATTAGATTTGTTGGTGTCCATTTTTCGTTTAAAACCCAAGCTACTGCAGCCATATCCCATAATTCTTTTGACCAACATTTATGATCATCACTATACTCTTTAAATCGCATCGCTAAAAACTTTCCAATTTCGCCATGAGGCTCAATGTACTTTTCTACTTCAGGTACAGTAGATGTAAGATGTGTAGTAACACCTGCACATGGAACCATTACAAGAGGAACACCACAATCAAATAAAACTTGTGTGCCGCCTACATCTTGTTTTAGATTATAGTCATAGGAATGTGGCCAATACAAAGCATTACCCCCAAGCCAAACAACAACAATTTTATCTTTTATCTCTGGAGCTTTTAATAAGGCTGACGATACATTACTAATTGCTCCTATAGCAATTACATATAGCGGATCTTCCCTGCTTCCTTCTTTTGCTTTATTAATCAGGTCTTCAACTGCAGGAGCATTTATGAATTCTTTTTTTGCTCCAATGTATTCTGTTACACCTTTATGAACTAATCCTTTAGGTGATATATTTATTCTTTCAAGACATCTTAGTATTTCATCATAGCTTAATTCCATACCTTTACCTGGATGATCTGATCTATCATTCATTGAGAATGGGGCTGGATAAATAGCTTCAACTTTAATTCTTTCCTCTGAAAGCATCATTTGCACAAGTGCAAACTGATCATCAATTTCGTTATAAGTATCTGTATCTAAAACAGCTCGTACCTTTCCTTTTCTAGGTTTTAGTAAATTCAAGATATTTGTATCATCTCTTTCGTGGTAGAATGATTTTTCAAAATGTCCCATTAGTATTTTGTATCAGTAAAAACCCTTCATTAATATCAATATTTTTCCTAGAGTTATATAATCTTCTTAGTATTTTACCTTTTTTGCTTCTAAAAATTCTACTTTTATGATGTTATTAATCAATAAATAATTTGGGAGGATTAAATGAAAAAAATATTAGCTAGCTTATGCACTATATTTTTATTTAGTAACTTAGTTACAAGTGCAAAAGCTGAAATTAATTTTCTTATTGGAACGTGGGCTGAAGAACCTCTTACACCTTTTGTCGAAGCGTTTGAAAAAGAAACAGGCATTGAAGTAAATATCCAAACATTTCCATTTAGAGATTTACTAGCAACTATTGAAGTAAGAGGAAATGCACAAGCAGATGATGTTGATGTAATATTTGTTGATGCACCATTAGTACCATCTTATGCAGTAAGAGGTATGATTGGTCCAATGGATCAATATTTTGCAGACACTAGTATTAATTCAATATTCGCCCCTGCTGGTATTGCTGCTGCATCATGGAATGGAGAAATGTATGCTCCTCCTCTAAACAACTCTGGTCAGCTAACTTATTATAATAAAGATTTACTTGCTAAAGCAGGTTGCGCTGAACCTTCAATGATTGAAGCAGAAAGAGTAACTTGGGAGGAAATAGTTGATTGTGCAAAAAAAATAACTGATGAAGCAAATGGGATTCATGGATTTATTTTTGATCAAATTAGTAGATACTATCAATTACAAGCACTACCTGAATCTGCTGGTGGTGGATCTGGAGTTTGTGAGGGCGGACTATCTGTTAAGGGTTGTTTAACAAATGATGGATGGATGAAAGCTGGTCAGTTTTATTATGATATCCATAATACTTCTAATATTTCTCCAAAAGGAGTAGGACCTGATCAAACTCATGAGTTATTTGGTTTAGGTAAAATTGGTATCTTTGTTGGTGGATCTTGGAATAATGGAAGATGGGCTGATACAGATCTTAATTACGGTGTAGCTCTTCATCCTTATTTTGAAGGTGGAAAAGTTGTTACTGGCTGTAATAGTTGGCACATAGGTGTTTGGAATTATTCAAAACAAAAAGATGATGCTGCTAAACTTGTTAGATACTTAACTGCAAGTCCAGAAATAGCAATCCATTATGTAGAATCTCACAACTCTTTGCCAGCACATAATTCTGCAATACTCCATGTTGCTGAAGATCCTAAATTCAACAATTTCCCTGGAATTGTTATGAATCTTGCAACATATGAATCAGCAAATCATTGTGCTACTAGAGGAAGAACACCAGGTTTCTTAGAATTTGAAGAAATAGTTAACACTAGTTTTGAAGATATAAGAAATGGTGGAGATCCAGCTTCTGTTCTAGCAGATGCTGAGTCTAGAATTGAATCTTCTATGAGACGCTATAAATAATATATTTTTATCACGCGGTTATTACCGCGTGATACCTTTAATTTATAAGTATGAATTTTTTTAAAAGACAATGGATGGTTCCATACTTGTTTTTAGCACCAGCTCTTGTTGGAACTATTGCTTTTAAACTTTACCCTATTTTTATTGGCTTCTGGGAAAGCCTTATCTACACCAGTTTTAGTGGAGGTGCTGAAAAAAGAATTTTTGTTTGGTTTGAAAATTACCAATATTTATTTGATGATAAAATATTTTGGAAATCTCTCGAAATCACTGCTTTTTTAACAATTATTATCAACCCCCTTCAAATCGCTATGTCATTGGGATTAGCATTATTATTGATGAGGAAGTCTAAATTTATTAGAGTTATTAGATCTCTTTATCTATTACCAATTGGGATTGCACTTCCTATTGCTACAATTATCTGGGGCCTAATGTTAGATCCAAACCAAGGATTGATTAATGGTCTAATTGGAGTTTTTGGAATTCCTCCACAACCTTTCTTGGTTAGTGAAAATCAAGCCTTATGGTGCATAATTGCAATTGCTACTTGGAAAGGTGTAGCGTTTTGGATGCTGTTCTTATTGGCAGGACTGGAGGATATTCCTAAACAATACTACGAGGCTGCAGAGATTGATGGTGCAACACCTTTTCAAAAATTTAGATATGTTACGATCCCACAATTAAAAAGAACAATACTTTTTGTCTTCGTTGCAGATACGGCAGCAAATTTTGTTTTGATGGTGCCTATGATTATTTTAACTAAAGGTGGCCCATTACAATCTACGAATGTTTTAATTTATGAAGGTTATAGAAGTGGTTTTTATTATCAGGATTGGGGAAGATCACTTTCAATAATTACTATCCTTACTGTAATAACACTAATTGTTATAGGGTTGCAGTTATTATTTTTAAGCGAAAAAAACGAAGGTATAAAAGTTAAATGATCATGCATTTTAAAAGACAATGGTCAGTTTATTTATGGTACCTGGTTATTTTTGTTGGTTTAATTATAACAATTCTTCCTTTTTGGTGGGGTGTAGCTGCTTCATTCAAAAGTAACTCTGATATTTTTAGAGATCTTGCTCCAATAAATATTAGAGCTTTTTTGCCTGGTTTTTCATTAGAGTCATATTTTGCAATTTTTGAAAATGATTTTGGTCGTTCGATGTTAAACACATTCTTTGTTTCCATAACCTCTGTTGCTGGTGGGTTAATAATAAACTCGATGGCTGGTTTTGCATTTGCTCAATTTAGATTTAAGGGAGACAATATAATTTTTGGTTTTGTTCTTCTTTCTTTTGCTGTTCCTGCTGATGCAATTGCAATTCCTTTATTTAAAATGATGAGACAAATAGGATGGTTTGATACTTTTTATGCATTAATAATTCCTATGTTAGCAAATGGGTTGATTATTTTTCTTTATCGACAATTTTTTTTAGGTATCCCAAAAGAACTAATAGAAGCAGCTAGAGTTGATGGATTAAGTTGGTTTGGAGTTTTTTGGAGAATTTGTCTACCTCTTTCTGTACCAGTTACTCTTGGTGCTGGATTACTCCTTTTTGTTTTCCAATGGGAATCTTACCTATGGCCCTTGATAGCAGCACCATCACCTGAGCTTCATTTAATACAGGTAACACTTGGAAGATTTTCAACGGAATATGAAATGATATGGAATCAACAATTTGCTGCATCTTCTATTGCAGGATTCTTACCTTTAGTATTTATTTACATGTTTCAAAAACAGTTTGTTAGCGCTCTAACTGGTGTTGAGCAGAAGTAATGCTTGTAAATGGTTCAAACTTTACAACTATTTGGATAGAATCAGATAATCAGAAAGTAAAAATTATAGATCAAAGACTTCTTCCTCATGAATTAAAAGTAGTTACATTAAATACAGTTAATGATGTTGAATTTGCTATTAGAGAGATGCAAGTTAGAGGCGCGCCTTTAATAGGTGTTGCTGCTGCTTTTGGTATGTACATTGCCGCATTAGAGGACCCCTCATTAGATCATCTAAGTAAATCAGCTGACTTTCTTTTAAAATCAAGACCTACAGCAGTAAATCTTAGTTGGGCAATTAATAAAATTAATTTGGAAATAAAAGATATTAATAAAGAAGATCGTACTAACCATATCCTAAATATGGCTAAAAAGATAAGGCAGGATGAAATTGAAGCTTGTAGTAATATAGGAGATTATGGACTGGAATTAATAAAAAAAATTTATGATAAAAAAAAATCCAAAATAAATATTTTAACTCACTGTAATGCTGGTTGGTTAGCAGCAGTGGAATGGGGCACGGCTTTAGCACCAATTTTTAAAGCGAATAATAATAATATACCAATACATGTATGGGTAGATGAAACCAGACCAAGGAATCAGGGATTTAATTTAACTGCTTGGGAGCTTATTAATGAGAACATTGACTGCTCACTTGTTGTTGATAATGTGGGCGGTCATCTTATGCAACATAATTTAGTGGACATGTGCATAGTTGGAACAGATAGAACAACTCTAACTGGTGATGTATGTAATAAAATTGGAACTTATTTGAAAGCTTTAGCGGCTGCTGATAACAATATTCCATTCTATGTAGCAGCTCCAACATCAAGTATAGATTTTAATGTTCGTAATGGTATCTCTGATATTCCTATTGAAGAAAGAGATCCTAAAGAAGTAAGTCAAGTGACAGGTATTGATGAAAACAAAAAAATTAGTACTTTAAAAATTGTGCCTCAAAATTCCAAATCAGTCAATTATGCTTTTGATGTTACTCCATCAAAATATATTTCTAAGTTAATTACTGAAAAAGGTGTTATTGATGCTAATGAAAAATCAATAAAAGGTTTAAAAGAGATATGAAAAGTCTATGGAACAATAAGACTGCACAAAAATATGTAAATCATTATAAAAAGAAAAATGTCAGTAAGGATCTTGCTTTAAGAATTTATACAACACATTTGTTAGGAAATAATTCTAAACTCGTTTTACATGGTGGAGGAAATTCATCAGTAAAATCAGAAGGAAAAGATCTATTTAATAAAAATGTAAAACTTATTTATGTTAAAGGAAGTGGATGGGATATGTCTAACTTAAATGAAAATGGTATGCCTGGTTTATATCTAGACCCCCTTTTAGAAACAGCAAAACTAAAAAAATTAAAAGATAATGATATGGTTAATTGCCTTAGATCAAATTTAATTAATTCTGGTTCACCTAATCCATCGGTTGAAACTCTTTTACATGCTTTTTTACCGTTTAAATATGTAGATCATACACATTCCAATGCTTTTTTAAGTATATTAAATCAACCAAATTCTATCGCTTTAATAAAAAAGATATTTGGAAATAAAATTGGAATTGTACCTTATATTATGCCAGGTTTTTTATTAGCAAAAGAATGTTTAAAAGTTTTCAATAAAAATCAAAATATCGAAGGGCTAGCCTTAATCAATCACGGTATATTTACCTTTGGTAATAATGCAAAAGAAAGCTACGAAAGGATGATTGATTTTGTAAGTGATGTAGAAAAATATATCTCTAAAAATAAAATTGAATTAAAGAAATATAATAATAAGTTAACTTTCAATATTTCAGATTTAATTCTTTCTATAAGAAGAAGTTTTTCTTACCATTCACATGATAAATGGATAATCAAATTACATAGCAAATATGATGATATAAGTATTGCTTCTACAAAAAATATTAAAACTTTATTAAATAAAGGACCAGTTACACCGGATCATGTGATTAGAATAAAATCAAAAATTTTAGTCATCAATAAAAATAATTTGCATAAAATAAATCATGAAATTAATAAATATTGTAAAGAATACAAAAAATATTTTTTAAAAAATAAAAATTTAGTAAAAAATTGTAAAACCACTGATCCACTACCTAGAATTATTGTATTAGAAGGATTGGCAATAATATCAATTGGTAAAAAATTAAAAGATCAAAAAATTTCATATGATGTATTTAAGTCTATGGCGTCATCGATTCTAGATGCTGAAAAAATTGGGAAATTTAGATCAATAAAAGAGAATGATATTTTCAAGATGGAGTATTGGCCACTAGAGAGAGCGAAATTAAATAGTGCAAAACCTAAATCTTTAGAAGGTAATAATGTCATTATTACTGGCGGCGGAGGCACTATTGGAATGGCTATTGCAAAAAAATTTAAGCACGAAGGAGCTAACATAATTCTAATTGATAAAAAATATAACACACAACTTTTAGAAGAGAATAATCTTAAAGATTGCTATTCAATCAATGTTGATCTTACAAATATAAAAAAACTAAAAAAAGAATTTGAAAAAATTATTTTAAATTTTGGGGGCATAGATATTCTTATTTCAAATGCTGGTATGGCATTTCAAGGTGCAATTGAAAGTGTAAACTCAAAAATAATTAAAGATAGTTATGATGTAAATTTTTTATCTCATCAAAATATTTCACAATTAGTTGTACAAGCCATGAAGAAGCAAAATACTGGGGGATTGATTTTATATAATTTATCAAAACAAGCTATAAATCCTGGAAAAAACTTTGGTCCATATGGGCTTGCAAAATCTAGCACTCTTTTTTTAATGAAACAATACGCGCTTGAATGTGGAAAATACAATATAAGAGTTAATGGTATAAACGCAGATAGAATTGTAAGCGGTTTATTAACAAAAAAATTAATTTCTCAACGAGCAAATGCAAGAGGATTAACTGAAAAGAAATATCTATCTAACAATTTACTTGAAACTCAAGTTTTGGCAGAAGATGTTGCTCAAGCTTTTTTCGCACAAACATTATTAAAAAAGACAACTGCCAATATTATAACTGTAGATGGTGGTAATATAGAAGCTAGCCTTAGGTAATTACCAAGAACTATTTGGCTGTTTTAGAAAATTTTCTTCCTCAAGTGTTGATTGTCTATTTAGTATTTTATTTCTATGAGGGTATCTTCCGAATTCTTTAATTGCTATTGAATGATCATTCCATGCTTTTTTAATATTTCCATATTCTTGATGGTTGCTTAAATATTTATCAACTAATTTATGACCAAATTTATGATCACTGATATTTTCACTATGAATAAGAGGTAATAATAAAAAATGTATTTTATCCATGTTTAAATAATCTAAATATTTTCTTTTAATCGCTTCCTTAACAATCGACAAACATTTGCTATCTTGCTCATATGCTTTTGAATTATTTCTAAAAAAATTTCTTGAAAATTGATCGAGTAACATAATTAAAGCAACACATTCCTCTGGATTATCTTTCCAACTATCAAATTCATTATTTGCTGCTTTAATGTAATCCTGCATAAAATTATTATTTAAAGTGGCGTCAAAATCTTCATCTTTTTTAAACCATTGCTCCATAGGTGTTTCAACAAAACAAAATTCTAAGATTGCTTTAGCTCTTTCATTAATCACGTAGCTGTAATATAAATATATATTTCCAAATGGCATTAAATAATTTAAACAAATCCATTATTCATTGCACAAAGTGTGAGCGTTTAGTTAACTTTAGAGAAAAAATAGCGAAAGAGAAAAGAAAACAATATTTTGATCAAGATTATTGGGGTAAACCTATTACAGGCTATGGAGATCAAAATGCAAAATTATTAATGGTTGGTCTTGCTCCAGCTGCTCATGGTGGCAACAGGACTGGTAGAGTTTTTACAGGAGATAAATCAGCCGATTTTTTATTTTCATGCCTATATAAAACTGGATTTGCTAATCAACCAGACTCTATAAATAAAGAAGATGGTTTAATTTTGAATAATATGTATCTAACAACAGCACTTAAATGTGTTCCTCCTGAAGATAAACCTACTTCAACAGAACTAAAAACTTGTTTTAATTTTTTCAACCAAGAAATAAATTATTTAAAAAAAATATCTATAATAGTAGCTCTCGGAAAGATTGGCCATGATGCATGTGTAAACTACTATAAACAAAAATATGAAATTAAAAATAAAGACTTTATTTTTACACATGGATCTATGAATATTTTACCTGACAAAAAAATTTTAATTGGTAGTTACCATCCAAGTCCAAGAAATGTAAACACTGGCAGAATTGATCAAAATAAAATGATAAGACTTTTGAATAAAATAAAAAAAATGCTTTAAGATTAAATGAAAAATTTTTTCTCGCATGATCCTCAACTTTTAATTTATGGATTTATAATAGTATTCTTTGGAAGTTATGGACAAACATTTTATATATCTATTTTCAATGATGATATTCGTAATTTTTATAATTTAAGTGATGGTGAATTTGGATCTGTTTATGCCATAGCAACACTTCTAAGTTCTTTTTTGTTTATTAATTTTGCCAAACTAATAGATAATGTTGAATTAAGAATTTATTCTATAATAATAATTCTTGGACTGGCCTCAGCCTGTATTGGTTTTTATTTCATTTTTAATAATGTAATTCATCTTTTTATAATTCTTTTTTTATTAAGATTTTTTGGACAAGGAGCAATGACACATGCTGGTTCTACATCTATGGCAAGGTATTTTAATGTTGATAGAGGTAAGGCAATAGCAGTAGCTACTTTAGGTGGGATGTTAGGTATAATGTTTTTACCTAAATTAGTCGTCAGTTTAAATACATATTTGGATTTTAAAACTATCTGGCTATATACCTCCTTAAGCTTACTTTTATTAATTCCAATAATATTGATTGTTCTTTTTAATCAAAAAAAAAGAGATTTAACTTTCAAAAAAAATATAACAGACAATGAGATCTACAAACATTGGACAATTACTCAAATTCTTTCTGATAAAGTTTTTTTTATTTATTTCCCTATAGCTTTTAGTTCTCCATTTATTGGGACTGGTCTTATTTTTCATCAAATTTTTATATTTGAATCTAAAGGATGGTCAATTGAAATGCTTGGAAATGGATATTTAATATTTGGTCTATTTTCAATTATTGGATTACTTATCGGCGGACCTTTAATTGATAAATTAAATACTAAAAAAGCAATACCATTTGTTTTAGGGCCTTTACTTATTAGTATTTTTATTCTCTTCTTTTTAAATAATTATATCGCATTTGTGTTTTATATGTCGCTATTTGGTTTTAATCTTGGTTTATCTTCACCCTTTATGGGTTCTCTTTGGGCAGAAATCTATGGAGTCAAAAGTATTGGAACCGCAAAAGCAATACTTCATGCAGTTAGTGTATTTGCTAGTGCTTTATCCCCTGTAATTTTTGGTTATGCAATTGATTTGGGATTTGGACTCATAGCTATATTTTTAATAAGTTCAATTATGATTATTGTATCTGCTGTATTTCCAATAGTTTATAAAACATGAGCAAGAAAATAATTGAAAGTTTAAATTACTTAATAGAAGAATATAAGCGTTTGAAAAAGAAAAAAATAAAAAACAAACTTAGCAGTGGTGAGCATGAGACTTTGAAAAAATTAGAACAATATTTAGGTAAGAAATAATGTTTGATGTCATTGATCAATATAATAGTTTTGTTGAAAATAATTTTATAAAAAAAAACAAAGATCAAATTGAATTCTTAAAACAAGCCAATAATGTATGGTCATCATTCAGTAAAACAAAGTTATTTTTTAAGGATAAAATTTACGAGGGAATTTATCTCTACGGTCAAGTTGGAACAGGAAAGACATTTTTATTAAATTTATTTTATCAAAATACTAAGATTGGAAAAAAAATTCATTTTAATAATTTGATGAATGAAATCCATGAACAAGTTAAAAACTCTGAAAATAAAGAACTTGCAATCGAAAACTATGTAAAGAACTTAAGTAGAGATTTCAAAATAATTTTTATTGATGAATTACATATTTTTAATATTGTTGACGCATTGATAATTAAAAAAATTTTTAATTATTTTTCAAAATATAAAATATTTATATTACTTTCATCAAATTTTCATCCAGATAATTTATATAAAGATGGTTTACAGAGAAATGATTTTCTACCATTTATTGATTTAATTAAAAATAATTTTTTTCTTTATGATATAAATATTAAAACTGATTATAGAAGACAAACGTTAAATCAATCAAAGACCTATTTCACGCCTATAACAACTGATACAACAAATGAATTTGAAAAATTATTCAATCGCTTTGTTGATCCTTCTCATTTGACTACTGTTAAAATTAAATCCAAAAGTCGTGAACTAGAGTTTGATAAATGTACTTCAAACTTAATGATGATAGATTTTCAAAATCTTTGTGAGGTAAATTTGGGGAATGAAGACTATAAAAACATTTCTGATAAATTTAAATTGCTATTTTTAAAAAATGTTCCTGAATTTGATAATCAAAAAAAAGACTCGTGTAGAAGATTTATTGGATTAATAGATATGCTATATGAAAATAATTGTTCAATTGTTATTTTAGCTTCAAAACCTATAAATTCTCTAAATAATATTAATACTCTTGCTGAAGAGTTTAAAAGAACTGCTAGCAGATTATATGAAATGACTATAGTAAAACCAGATTGATGAAATACATAATTACATTTTTTGTAGGTATAGTAGTTTTATTAATAGCAGTTTATTTTACTGCAGGTTTTTATGTTGCTTATCAAATTTTAAAAATAGATCCAACTTGTGGTTTACACGAAGGGTCACTTCCTAACTCATGGAGTACAAAAGTTGACTCACATGAATATTCTATTCTTGCACGACAAAAAGTAAGAGAAAATTTTAACTTTAAAGACTATCATTTAGATGAATGGCAAGATGTGTATTTTCAATCTCGTGACTCTGATATCAAGATCAATGGATGGCTATTTAATTACTTTCCGAATAGACCAATTATAATTGTTACACATGGCATAAGTCCAAATGGTAAATGTAAATCTGAGTCTAATGTTATAGCAAGTTTTCTAGTTAATAAAAATTTTAATGTTCTTACGATAGATTTAAGAAACTACGGCCAAAGCGATACTGTGAGTAATTATGATGATCTAGGTTTAAAGTCGTATAATGATATTCTTGGTGCGTTTGACTTTTTAAAACAGATTGGCTTCAAATCAACTAGTATAGGTTTACATGGAATTTCTCTTGGGGCAAGCACGTCTATCTTTGCAGCGAATGTAGAACCAGAAATACTTGCAGTATGGGCTGATAGTGCACTGGCAGAATTTAATATGATTTTAAAAGATGAAATAGCAAGATATGGCCTAGCTATAGAATTTGGGCCAGCAGTAAGTTTAGCTGGAAGAATATTAACAGGTATAGATCCAACACAATTATCTCCAGCCAAATATTTGTCAGATTCACAATATTATTATTTTACACACGGTGATTCTGACACAAGAGTCTTAACCAGACACTTTAATTATTTTAAAGAATATACAAATCAAAATAACATCAACGCAGAATTTTGGTTAGTTGAAAATGCTTACCATGTAGATGCGATGTTTAAATATCCTGAAATTTATTCCAAAAAAATGGAAGATTTTTTTAATAAGAATTTAAAGTAGGCCGGACTCTGAAACTAGTTTGCACCTTGGCAGACACTTCTCTAGAATAAGAAACTCAATCGATTATCAAACGGCGGGTAAGATAATCAAAATTCTTGGCGTTCCTCCGAAGCTAAGAAACGAGTATTATCCGGCTAAATAAAATTAATATTTATCTGTTAAAAATTCAAGATTTTTAGTAAAATTTGATAAAAAATTTAAGTGATTTTCAGTTATTTTATGCTTTTTATCAACATTTTAGTAAACATACATGATAGTAGGTTAAAAGAGTCCAAATTTTGAAATTTGCTACAGAAAGTATAAATATAATAAATATAAACATTAATAAAAATGATTGATAACAGGCCATTATCACCACACTTATCTATCCACAAAAAGGTTCTAACCGCAGTTTTTTCAATAACTCATAGAATGACTGGGATTGGACTTAGCGTTGGATCTATACTTATTTCAGTCTGGTTTTTATTAATTAGTTTAGGACCAGAATATTTTTTTTATTTTGAAATGATATCGCAAAATATACTTTTTAAACTTGTTCTTCTAATTTGGACAATAGGTATTTTTTATCATTTATTTAATGGTTGTAGAAAACTGTATTGGTCATTTGGAATAGGAATGGATCTAAAAACCGTTTACACATCAGGATATGTTGTAATTGTTTTAACTGTATTATCTACTGTATTAGTGTGGCTGATATTATGAAAAACTATGCGTTAAAATGGATTTTGCAAAGAATCACAGCTACAATAATGATACCTCTAACTTTTTGGTTCATTTATTCAGCAATTTCACTATCCAAGATGGGCTATGATGAAATTAATATATTCTTTAATTCATACATTAATTCTTTTCTTTTCTATGTAATGATGATCTCTATGCTTCTTCATTCTAAATTAGGACTACAAACAATAGTAGATGATTATGTCACATCGAAAAAAATTTCAAAAAATATTAAACGCGCTTTGAATATAAACGCTTATATGTTGATGATTTTAATAACAATATTTATAGTAAGAAATATACTCTAATGTCCAAAAATTCTTACAATATAATCGATCATCACTACGATGTCATTGTAGTGGGTGCTGGGGGTTCAGGTTTAAGAGCTACACTTGGATGCGCTGAGTCTGGATTGAAAACTGCTTGTATTTCAAAAGTATTTCCAACAAGAAGTCACACTGTTGCTGCCCAAGGCGGTATCGGAGCTGCGTTAGGAAATATGGGGGAAGATAATTGGAAGTGGCATATGTATGATACTGTAAAAGGCTCCGATTGGTTAGGAGATCAAGATGCTATAGAATATCTCTGCTCAAAGGCTCCAGAAGCAGTTATAGAGTTAGAAGAATATGGAATGCCATTTAGTAGAACTGATGATGGAAAAATTTATCAAAGACCTTTTGGAGGACATTTAACAAATAATGGTGAAGGCGCTCCTGCAATGAGAGCATGTGCAGCAGCAGATAGAACAGGTCATGCCCTTTTACATACTCTATATCAGCAATCATTAAAGAACAATGTCGAATTTTTTATCGAATACTTTGTTTTAGATTTAATTACAGATGATAATGGTAATTGTATTGGGGCAGTTGCATGGTGTTTAGAAGATGGTTCGATACACCGTTTTTTATCTCATCAAACCATTCTAGCCACTGGTGGATATGGAAGAGCATATTTCTCTTCTACAAGTGCTCACATTTGTACAGGTGATGGAAGTGCTATGGCATTAAGACAAGACCTCCCACTCTCTGATATGGAATTCATACAGTTCCATCCAACAGGAGTCTACGGCGCTGGTGTTTTAATTACTGAAGGCGCAAGAGGTGAGGGTGGTTATCTAACTAATAGTGATGGAGATAGATTTATGGAGAGATATGCTCCAAATGCAAAAGATCTTGCTTCCAGAGACGTTGTTAGTAGAGCAATGACAATTGAAATTAATGAAAAAAGAGGTTGTGGTGATAATGGTGACCATGTACTTCTACATCTAGAGCACATTGATGCAGACACAATTCATAAAAGACTACCAGGTATTTCAGAGACTGCAAAAATCTTCGCTGGCGTAGATTTAACAAAAAAACCAATACCAGTACTACCTACAGTACATTATAATATGGGAGGAATTCCAACAAACTATAGAACAGAAGTTCTTAGACCAACAAATGACAACCCTGATAATGTTTGTGAAGGTCTGATGGCAGTTGGAGAAGCAGCGTGTGTTTCGGTCCATGGTGCTAATAGACTTGGAACTAATTCATTAATTGATCTTGTTGTATTTGGAAAAGCATCAAGTGAAACATGTAAAGAAAAAGTAAGACCTAACTCAAAAAAAATTGAAGTTAGCAAATCCAGGACTGAAGGAATCATTGATAGATTTGACAAGATTAGGCATAGCAAAGGAGACTCAACAACTGGTGAATTAAGAACTTCAATGCAACAGATTATGCAAAAAAAATGTGCAGTATTTAGAACTCATGATTTAATTTCAGATGGTATAAATGAATTTCAAGAAGTTGAAAAATCTATGGACTCAATAGATATTAAAGACAAGTCATTAATATTTAATACTGATCTTGTGGAGTCCTTAGAGTTACATAACTTAATGGCTCAATCAAAGGTTACACTCCATTCTGCTTTAAACAGAACTGAAAGTAGAGGAGCACACGCTCGTGAAGATTATCAAGAAAGAGATGATAAAAATTGGCTTGTTCATTCATTAGCTTGGCTTAAAGATAATGGACAAGTTAATATGGGATCAAGAGCTGTTCATACAAATACATTAACGAACCATGTGCAGCCTATTCCGCCGAAAAAGCGAGTATATTGATGGTACAATTTACCTTACCCTCTAATTCTAAAATTACAGAGGGAATTAAACATAAAATTAAAGAGCCTAATGAGTCCCCAAAAAAATTAGTAATTTATAGGTGGGATCCAGAAGATAATAAAAATCCGAGACTAGATACTTATGAAATTGATCAATCAAAATGCGGTCCAATGGTCTTAGATGCATTAATGAAAATTAAAAATGAACTAGACCCCTCTTTAACTTTTAGAAGGTCTTGTCGCGAAGGGGTTTGCGGCTCGTGCGCAATGAATATTGATGGTGTAAATACTCTTGCATGTCTGAAAAGTATGTCAGATGTAAAAAAAGATATACGTATATATCCATTACCCCATATGAAAGTTGTAAAAGACTTAGTTCCTGATTTGAGTAAAGCATATGAGCAGTTGGCTTCAATTAAACCTTGGCTTGAAAGAAAAAACACAAATAACGGTGTTGCTAAGAATAATGGTGAAGAAAAAACACAATCACCAGAAGATAGAGAAAAACTAGATGGTAAATGGGAGTGTGTATTGTGTTTTTGTTGCACTACTTCTTGTCCAAGTTATTGGTGGAATGGAGATGAATATTTAGGTCCAGCAGTTCTGTTACAAGCAGCAAGATGGGTAAGTGATTCTAGAGATTCAGAAAGAAAAGAAAGATTAAAAGCAATTAATGATTCATTAAAACTTTATAGATGTCATTCAATAATGAATTGCACTAGGTCTTGTCCTAAAGGTCTAAATCCAGCGAAAGAAATTGCAGGACTTAAAAAGGCTATTGTTACAGAATTATAATTAAAGTATAAAACTTTAATGAGAAAAAAAATTGCTCTTATCGGAGCAGGTAATATTGGTGGGACCCTCGCACAACTTGTTAGTTTAAAGGAATTAGGCGATGTAGTTTTACTAGATATCTTTGAAGGAATGCCTAAAGGTAAATCTTTAGATCTTGCTCAATCATCTTCTATTGAGGGATTTCATGCTGATTTTAAAGGCACTTCAAGTTTTAAAGAGATCAAAAATTCTGATGTCGTAATAGTAACTGCTGGATTTCCAAGAAAACCAGGTATGTCTCGAGATGATCTTGTAGAAAAAAATTCTATTATTATTCAAAATGTTGGAAAAAATATAAAAAAATTTTGCCCTAAAGCATTTGTTATATGTATCACAAATCCACTTGATGCAATGGTAAGTGTGCTTCAGAAATCATCAGGGCTTAAAACAAATATGTGTGTTGGTATGGCAGGTGTTTTGGATAGCGCAAGATTAAAATACTTTCTATCTAAGGAATTTAATGTGTCAATTAACGATGTTAGCGCTTTTGTTTTAGGTGGTCATGGAGACACAATGGTTCCACTTATGAGATATTCTACAGTATCTGGTATACCTGTTCCTGAATTAATAAAGATGAAATGGACAACAAAAAAAAATATAGACAAAATTATTCAAAGAACTCGTGATGGAGGCGCAGAAATTGTTAAACTTATGAATACATCTGCTTATTATGCGCCAGCTTCTTCAGCAGTACAAATGGCAGAGTCATTTTTGTTAGATAAAAAAAGATTATTACCATGTGCTGCATATCTTAACGGTGAATATGGAGTAAAAGGACTTTATGTTGGAGTTCCAGTTGTAATTGGTAAAAAGGGTGTTGAAAAAATTATTGAATTAAAACTTAATACCAATGAGAGGAAAGAATTTAATTATTCAGTTAAAGCTGTAAAATCATTAACTACTTTGTCTAATAAACTTCTAAGTAAGAAAAATAAAAAATAATTGTATTTTTTATCTAATCTAATTATTACCTTTTTATCAAAATGAATTTGCATGAATATCAAGCTAAAGATCTACTAAGAAAGTATAACCTGCCTTTACTAGAAGGTAAAAGTTTCATAGGACATGTTGACGATTTAGGAAAAGATTTACAAAATATAAAAGGACCTCCCTGGGTTATTAAATCACAGATACATGCTGGAGGAAGAGGAGCAGGTACATTTTTAAAACCATTTAATGAAAAAGGTGGAGTACAAATCGCAGGCTCAATTGATGAAGCTCAGAATATTGCAAAAGGAATGATGGGTAATACATTAATTACAAAACAAACAGGTAATGAGGGTAAGTTTGTAAATAGAGTCTACTTGGAGTCCGGATGCGAAATTGAAAGGGAGTATTATTTAAGTATCTTACTTGATAGAAATCATTCAAAATTAATGATGATGGTATCTGACGCTGGTGGTATAGATATCGAGGATGTAGCTGAAAAAACACCAGAAAAAATTCAATATGTTCATTTTGATAATTTAGAAAATTTTATAATTAGTGACAATCTTCAAAATAAATTAAATTTTTCCATTGAAGAGTTTAGTCAATTCAAAGAAATTGTTTCCAATTTATGTAAAGCATATATCGAAATAGATGCTTCTTTAATTGAAATTAACCCTCTTGTTGTGACAAAAGATGGAAAACTAATACTTCTAGATGCTAAAATTAATATTGATGATAACGCTCTTTTCAGACAAGCAGAAATTGAAAAATTAAAAGATAACTCAGAAGAAAATGAACTAGAACTTGAAGCTTATGAAAACGATATGGCTTACATCAAGTTAGAAGGAAAAATAGGTTGTATGGTTAATGGAGCAGGATTAGCTATGGCAACTATGGACATTATTAAGCAATTTGGAATGGAGCCAGCCAACTTTTTAGACTTAGGAGGCACAGCAAATAAAGAAAGAGCGTTTAAAGCTTTTAAAATAATTCAATCAGATAAAAATGTTAAATCAGTATTCATAAATATTTTTGGAGGAATTATTCATTGTGATATGATTGCTAATGGCATCATTGATGCAATAAAAGAATTAGATTTTAAACTCCCTGTTGTTATACGTTTTCAAGGAACAAACTCAAAAGAAGGAAGAGATATTATTAATAATTCGTCATTAGGATTAATTTCAATTGATGATTTTTCAAATGCAGCTCAAAAAGCTGTGGAGTTATCACAATAATGTCAATTCTAGTTAATAAAAATACAAGACTTATTTGCCAAGGTTTTACTGGATCGCAGGGAACATATCATTCTGAACAAGCTTTAGAGTATGGTACAAATCTTGTTGGGGGTGTCACACCAGGTAAAGGAGGACAAACTCATTTAAATTTACCTGTTTTTAATACTGTTGCTGATGCAGTAAAACAAACTGAAGCGAACGCAACAGTTATATATGTACCTGCTAAGTTTGCCGCAAAAGCAATCCACGAAGCTTTAGATGCAAGTATTGAATTAATTGTTTGTATTACTGAAGGTATTCCAGTGTTAGATATGATCGACATAAAAAAAAGAATTATTAAAAATAAAACATATTTGATAGGGCCTAACTGTCCGGGACTAATTACACCTTCTGAATGTAAAATCGGCATCATGCCTGGTTTCATTCATGAAAAAGGTAAAATTGGTATAGTAAGCAGATCAGGAACATTAACATATGAAGCTGTTGCACAAACTACAGAAGTAGGATTAGGTCAGTCTACTTGTGTAGGTATTGGTGGAGATCCAATACACGGCATGGATTTTGTAGACTGTATCAAATTATTTTTAGAAGATGATGAGACCGAAGGAATTTTAATGATAGGTGAAATTGGTGGCCAAGAGGAGGAAAACGCAGCAGAATTTATCTCAAATTCTAAAACAAAAAAACCTGTTTCAGCATTTATAGCTGGACAATCTGCCCCTAAAGGAAAACGTATGGGTCACGCTGGTGCTATTATTTCTGGATCAAAAGGTACAGCACGTTCTAAAATTGAGTCTTTAGAAAATGCTGGAGTTTTGGTATCAAAATCACCAGCATCACTAGGAAAAACAATGAAATTAGCAATGCAAAATGGGTATAACTAAGTTTTATTTCTTTGATTATGATTTCTTAAAAATAAGAGTATTAAGATCATATGAATGATTCATTTTTAAATAGTTCAAATGCACCTTATGTGGCAGAACTATATTTTAAATATAAAGACAATCCAGACAGCGTTGATAACGATTGGAGGATTTTTTTTAGTAATTTAAATGAAGATGATTATTCTATACTAAAAGATTTTGGAGGACCTGATTGGAAACAAAGACCTTCTAGTGTCATAGATGATATTTCTTTTGATAAAAAAATAAGATCTATTCCAAAAATTGACTTTAATAATTTTAAAACATCTACTCTTGATTCTATAAGAGCATTAAGATTAATTAGAGCTTTTAGGATAAATGGTCATTTAGTTGCTGACTTAGATCCTCTTAAGATCCTAGAAAGAGAATATCCACCTGAACTTGATTATAAAAATTATGGATTTACAGATAGTGATTTAGATAGAGAAATTTTTGTTGATGGTAGTCTTGGATTGGACAGAGGTAAACTAAAAGATATTATTAGAATATTAAAAGAAACATATTGTGCCTCAATAGGAGTAGAATTTCTTCATATTCAACAAGCTGACCAAAAGCAGTGGGTTCAAGAAAGAATAGAAGATGTAAGAAATAAAACTAATTTTACAACTGAAGGAAAGAAAGCAATTTACAAAAGAATAGTAGAGTCAGAACTATTCGAACAATTTTTAGATAAAAAATTTCTAGGAACAAAACGATATGGAATAGAAGGTGGAGAATCAATGATCCCTGGAATTGAGCAGATTGTAAAACAAGCTTGTATTGCAGGTATTGAAGATATCATAATTGGAACTGCTCATAGAGGAAGGTTAACTTTACTTGCAAGTGTTTTAGAAATGTCCTACAAAAATATTTTATCAAAATTTCAAGGAACACTTAATGATCCAAATGAAGTTCTTGGATCTGGTGATGTAAAATATCATTTAGGGGTATCAACAGATAGAGAATTTGAAAATAAAAAAATTCATCTATCACTAACTTCAAACCCATCACATCTAGAAGCAGTTAACCCAGTAGTTGTTGGTAAAGTAAGAGCAAAGCAAACCTTAACAAAGGATAAAAGCACTGATAAAGCAATTGGTTTATTAATCCATGGTGATGCAGCTGTTGCTGGACAAGGTGTTGTTGCAGAAACTTTTGCTATGTCTCAATTAAGAGGTTTTAAAACAGGCGGAACCATTCATTTCGTAATTAACAATCAGATTGGATTTACAACGATGCCTCAATATGGAAGATCAGCACCATACTGCACTGAAATTGCCAAAATGGTTCAGGCTCCAATCTTTCATGTAAATGGCGATGATCCAGAAGCAGTGGTTCACGTATGTCGTTTAGCTACTGAATTTAGAAATAAGTTTAAGGTTGATGTCGTAGTTGATATGTTTTGTTATCGAAGATCTGGTCATAATGAAGCTGACGAACCATCTTTTACTCAGCCATTAATGTATCAAGCAATCAAAAGCCATCCAACTACAAGAAAAATTTATGAAAAAAAATTAATTGAAAATGGCACAATTTCTGTGGAAGAGTCAAAAAAAATAATTGATGATTTTAAAAACTTTTTAGATGATGAATTTAATGCTGCAAAAAATTATAATCCAAATAAGGCCGATTGGCTTGAAGGAACCTGGACAGGATTATCAACAGCAACTTTTGATGCAAGAAGAGGAAAGACCTCTGTAAAAAAAGAAAAACTTGTTGATATAGCAAAAAAGATACATCACATACCAAATGATTTTAGCGTTCATAAAAGAATACAAAAAATTTATGGTGAAAGACTAGACACTGTTATCAAAGGGAAAAATATTGATTGGGCAACAGCTGAGAGTCTAGCTTTTGCAACTCTTCTTAATGAGGGCTATGGCGTTAGAATATCTGGTCAAGATGTTGGAAGAGGTACATTTAGTCATCGACATGCTGTATTATATGATCAAGTAAACGAAAAAAGATATGTTCCTCTACGCCACTTTCAAAAGGAACAAGGTTACTTTGAAATAGTTGATAGTTTTTTATCAGAGTTTGGTGTTCTTGGTTTTGAATATGGATACTCACAAGCCGATCCAAAAACATTAGTTGTTTGGGAAGCACAGTTCGGTGATTTTGCAAATGGTGCCCAAATAATGATAGATCAATTTATAAGTTCAGGGGAAAGAAAGTGGTTAAGAATGTCTGGATTAACATTATTATTACCACATGGTCATGAAGGTCAAGGACCAGAACATACAAGTGGAAGACTAGAACGTTTTTTACAAATGTGTGCTGAAGATAATATGCAAATAATAAACTGCACTAGTCCTTCAAATTATTTCCATGTTTTGCGAAGACAATTACACCGTAATTTCAGAAAACCAATGATAATATTTACACCAAAGTCAACTTTAAGACACAAGAAAAATACATCTAATATTGATCAATTTATTAATGGGTCAACATTTCACAGAATACTGACTGATTTAATACCATCAAATGAGAAAAAGAAAAAAAAGAGATTAATATTGTGTTCGGGAAAAATATATTTCGAACTTCAAGATCGATTAGATAAATTAAACATTAAAGATTGTGTAATTATTCGACTTGAGCAAATATATCCATTTCCATACGAAATTTTTAAAGATGAATTAATAAATTATAAAGAAGCAGAAATATTATGGGTCCAAGAGGAGCCAAAAAACATGGGTGCGTGGGGATTTGTTCGAAGTAGAATTGAAAGCGTAATGTTAGAAGCTAAAGTAAAACAAGATGAGCTTTATTATGTAGGCAGAAGCCCAGCTGCTTCACCAGCTGCAGGCTCACTTTCAAGACATAATACGAATCAAGAAAATATAATTAGCCTAGCAACTGAGGGAGACATTAAAAAAGTAAAAAAATCTTGGGCTGGAGTATCAACAAAGTTAAAATCCAATCTGCCGATTGAATAAATAAAACTAAATGTTATTAAAGTAATATAAATGAATACAGAATTAGTAGTTCCAACACTCGGAGAATCTATAACAGAGGCTACCGTTTCTAAATGGTTAAAAAATATAGGTGATAGTTTTGAGGCTGATGAGCCTTTAGTTGAAATTGAAACAGATAAAATTACCGTTGAAGTTCCTGCTCCCCATGCAGGATCACTAAAAGAAATTAAAGTAAAGGAAGGCAGTGATATAGAGATTGGTGGCATATTAGGAATAATAGATGAATCAAATACTAATAAACAAACATCACCTAAAAAACAGGATAAATCTCCTGAGGAAAAAATAAAACCAAAACAAGAAAATAAAGCAACTTTAGATGTAAAAACTAATCCTGGTAAGTCTTCTCCATCAGCACGAAAAATAGCTGAAGAAAATAATTTAGATCTTCAAAAGATTAAGTCATCCAGACCTGATGGAAGAATAAATAAAGAAGATGTTTTAAATCACATCAACTCATCAGATCAAACTAAAGCATCTGGTAGAGAAGAAATTGTTAAAATGTCTAAGATTAGACAAACAATCTCAAAAAGACTTAAAGAGGCTCAGAATACTGCAGCAATATTAACTACTTTTAATGAAGTTGATATGTCTCAAATAATGGAAATAAGAAACTCTAAAAATAAAGAATTTCTGGAACGATATGATGTGAAATTAGGTTTTATGTCTTTCTTTGTTAAGGCAGTTACAGAAAGTTTGAAAGAATTCCCTGCAGTGAATGCAGAAATAAAAGACGAAAATATCATTTATAAAAATCATTTTGATATTGGCATTGCAGTTGGAACTGAAAAGGGACTCGTTGTTCCAGTTTTAAAAAACGCTGATACAATGAATTTTGGTGAGATTGAAAAGAGTATTGTGGACTTAAGCGTAAAAGCAAAAGATGGAACATTATCGATGGATGATTTATCTGGTGGCACATTCACAATATCAAATGGTGGTGTTTATGGATCAATGTTAAGCACTCCTATTATTAATAGACCACAATCAGGTATTCTAGGAATGCACAATATACAAAAAAGAGCTGTTGTCGTTGATGACGAAATTGTAATTAGACCAATAATGTATGTAGCATTAAGTTATGATCATAGAATTATTGATGGTAAAGAAAGTGTAGGTTTTTTAGTGAGCGTAAAAAAATTATTAGAAAATCCATCGCAATTAGTTTTAGGAATTTAATATGGAAGATTTTGATTTAATTATTATTGGTGCAGGACCAGGTGGTTATGTTGCTGCAATTAGGGCAGCGCAGCTAGGCATGAAAGTTGCTTGCATTGAAAAAGAAACTTCACTTGGAGGTACGTGTTTAAACATTGGATGTATTCCTTCCAAAGCCTTATTAAATTCATCTGAAAAATTTGTAGAGATATCAAATCATGCAGCTGAGCATGGAATTAAAACCTCTAAAGTGGATTTAGATTTAGATGTATTAATGCAGAGAAAGACAAAGATTGTAAAAAAATTAACAACTGGAATAGGCTTTTTATTTAAAAAAAATAAAATTACACATATTCCAGGCTCCGCATCATTTATTGATTCTAAAACAGTTTCAATTAAAAATGGAAAAAAAGAAATTACTGCTTCAGCAAAAAACTTTATCATTGCGACTGGATCATCTTCTATAGAAATTCCAAATATTCCTGTAGATGAGAAACAAATCGTATCTTCGACTGGGGCCCTTTCTTTATCTAAAGTTCCTAAATCACTACTCGTGATTGGTGGTGGTTATATTGGATTAGAAATGGGTTCAGTATGGAGTAGATTAGGTTCAAAAGTAACAGTTGTTGAAGCTCTAGACAGAATTGTTCCAACAATGGATGGTGAAATAGCAAAAGAGTTTATGAAAATGTTAACTAAACAAGGATTAGAATTTAAACTATCACATAAGGTGATTTCTGCAAAAACTAGTAAGTCCGGTGTAGATGTTGAAATGGAAACATCAGATAAAAAGAAAATAAAAGAAAACTATCAAATAGTTTTAATGTCAGTAGGAAGAAAACCAAACACTGAGGGACTGGGTCTTGAAAAAATTGGAGTTAAACTAACAGAAAAAAAATCTATTGAAATTAAAGATAATTTTCAAACTTCTGTTGAAGGAATTTATGCAATCGGAGATGTAGCACCAGGTCCAATGCTAGCACACAAAGCCGAAGAAGAAGGAGTGGCTTGTGTTGAATTCATAAATGGTCAAAAACCTCATATAAACTATAACGCTATACCAGCAATTGTTTATACAAATCCAGAGATTGCATCAGTTGGAAAAACAGAAGAACAACTAAAGCAAGAAAGTAAAGATTTCAAGTCTGGAAAATTTCCTTTTATGGCAAATGGTCGTGCGTTAACTACTTCTGCATCAGAGGGATTTGTTAAAATTTTAGTCGATAAAAAAACAGATGAAATTTTAGGTGCTCACATAATAGGTCATGATGCGGGACAACTAATTGCAGAAATTGTTACAACAATTGAATTTGGCGGTAGTGCAGAAGATATTGCTAGAGTATGTCATGCTCATCCAACAACTAGTGAAGCGGTAAAAGAAGCAGCTCTAAGTGTTGATGGCAGAGCAATACATATTTAAATTTTAGCTAGATCCATTCCTTTTTTATATTTTTTTGATGACTGTTTTACAACTGCTTGACCACACCTCATAATTTTTCTTTTATGATCAAATGTCATTTTCGGCTCTCCATGTAACTTCCAACCATTAGATAATGCTTCTGTTACTCTATGACAAAAATCAACAGTGTCATCATCCGTAATAAATCTATAACCTTTCATTTATTCTCCTTTAATTTTCATTTTATATTCAATAAATTGATTTCTATAATTTTAATTAAGTACTCCACAAGATCAGTTTGCATATCAACTGTGAATTTATTTTTATCATTTGATCCCATAGCCAAAATAATACTATCTTCATGAAATTTAACTTTTAATAAAATATATGATTTTATCGTTGCTGATTTATTAGGAAAAAATAAAAGTAAACCTTTAGGATTTTGATTTAAATTTGTAACTATTTTGTTTTTAAAATAACTATTTGCAATTTTAGTATCAAGTTGTGTTAAATTTTCTGTCCTAATATTTACATTTGTAATAAAACAATTCATTTCATCGCAACCTAAAATTGTCTTAAGATCATTTTTAATTAAACTTATTAATTTTGGTAAACTTTTTACATTTAGAATTCTAATTGTAGATTTAAGAATTCTTTTTTGAGCATTTAAATGACTTTTTCCTGCTAGCAGTACTTTTGTCATTTGATTTTGTAGATCTATATTTTGTTGAGATATTTTTTTATATCTGTAAGCTTCTAAATCAATAACCTTATCTGAACTATTGTCGAGAGTGGGAAAATTTAGTTCATTAACTAATTCTGAATTTTTAATAAAAAAATTTTTATTTTTTTTTAAAAAATTTATTATTTGTTTTTCATTAATTTCATCTTCATGCGCCATGACGATTATTTTGGCAAGATTTGCTGTCCTGTTTTTGCCCAATCATCAAGAAATGCTTTCAGCCCTTTATCTGTGAGAGGGTGTTTATATAATTCATGAATAACCTTAGGTGGCAGGGTTGAAACATGTGCACCAATCACAGCTGCATCAATCAAATGTTGCGTATTTCTTACTGAAGCAACTAATACTTCAGTATCAAATCCATAATTTTCATACATTATTACTATATCTGAAATCAGATCCATTCCTTTTTCACCAATGTCATCGAGTCTTCCCACAAAAGGAGAAATAAATGTTGCTCCAACCTTAGCGGCTAGTAATGCTTGAGCAGCACTAAAACATAATGTTACATTTACCATGATATCTTTTTCTCTAAGAGCTTTGCACGTTTGAAGACCAGCAGGTGTAAGAGGAACTTTTACAGCAACATTCTTAGCTAATGATGCTAAGTACTCACCTTCTTCAAGCATTTTGTTATATTCTGTTGCTGTCACTTCTGCACTTACTGGACCAGATACTATAGAGCAAATTGTTTTAATGGTTTCTCCCATATCCTTACCACTTTTCGCAATTAGAGATGGGTTTGTGGTAACACCGTCTATTAATCCACTAGGTAATAGTTCTTCAATCTGAGGTATATCAGCAGTGTCTATAAAAAATTTCATTGTTTGTTGTATACCATATACAAGTTATTTAGAAAGTTAACATATAAAAAATACATAAATATAATGTTGTACGATGTAGTAGTAACAAGACCTTTCGACAAAGTTTTCACCTATTCTTCAATTAATGAGCAACTTGAAATTGGCCAAGTAGTCTTAGTTCCATTTGGAAAAAAAATAGAAGCTGGAATTATTTGGAAGAAGAATGTTAAAAATCCTGGATACGAAATTAAAGAGGTTACAAAAATTTGTAATGATCTTATCCTCCAGGATTCTTCAATCGATTTTATAAATTGGATTGCAAGTTATACCTTAGCCCCACTTGGAGCAGTTTTAAAATTATTTCTTATTAACAATGATATAGTTGAATTTGATAAAGAAAAATTAGATAGTTTCAATAACACTAAACCTTCTTTAGTGTCCTTAAGTGAAGAACAAGAAAATTCATTTAAAGAAATAACCCAATCATTTAATAAATCAAACAAACCTGTTTTATTAGAAGGTGTAACAGGCTCTGGTAAAACTGAAGTATATTTTGAAATAATAGATAAATTTTTAAAGGAAAAAAAACAAATACTAATAATGGTTCCAGAAATTAGCTTAACACCGCAATTAGAGACAAGGGTAAAGAAGCGTTTTGGAATGGAAGTGTGTTTGTGGCATTCTAAAATTACAAAAAAAAATAGGCAAAAAATTTGGCATCAATGTTTTGCTGGTGATCCGGTCATTGTTATTGGTGCTCGATCAAGTTTATTTCTTCCTTTTACAAACTTAGGATTAATTGTTGTCGATGAAGAACATGATTCTAGTTATAAACAAGAGGATAATATACGTTACCAAGCAAGAGATCTTGCAGTTGTAAGAGCTAAAATTGAAAAAAATTTTATATTATTAGCTTCGGCAACGCCTTCTTTAGAAACAATAAACAATGTTAAAATTAAAAAATATGATCAAGTCTATTTATCAAAACAATTTTCTGGAACTCCATTACCTGAAATTTCTATAATTGATTTAAATAAAAATAAACTTGATAAAGATAAATGGATATCGCAATCAATTATAGATTCTATTTCTCAGTGCTTAGAAAATAAGGAACAAACTCTTATTTTTTTAAATCGTAGAGGATACTCACCATTAACCTTGTGTAATAGTTGTGGATTCAGATATGAATGTGATCAATGTTCATCATGGATGGTTATGCATCAACATAAAAAAGTTTTCTTATGCCATCAATGTGGAACTATAAAAAAATTAAATTTAGATTGTCCTCAATGTAATGCAAAAGATAGTATAAAATTTGTTGGTCCTGGAGTTGAGAGAGTTGCAGAGGAGATAAAAGAATTCTTTCCTGGGAAAAATATTTCCATCATGTCTAGCGACAATGTTAACACACCAAACAAAATTAAAAAATTTATTACTGATATAAACAATAAAGATATAGATATAATAGTAGCCACACAAATTATGGCAAAGGGATATGATTTTCCAAATTTGTCATTAGTAGGTATCGTTGATGCGGACGCAGGTTTATTTGGCGGTGATCCTAGAGCTATAGAAAAAACTTTTAACCTACTTCAGCAAGTTGGAGGGAGAGCTGGTAGAGGAAAAAAAATTGGTAAAGTTTTTCTTCAAACATATTTTCCAGATCAAGAAATAATTAAGTCGATTCAACTTCGAGAAAGAGAAGCTTTTATTGATAGAGCTTTAGAAGAGAGAAAGAATTTTAATATTCCTCCATTTGGTTTTATGACTTCAATAATTCTTTCTAGTCATACAAAAGCTTTAGTTCTTAAACATGCTTCAAGACTGGCTCAGAAAGATCAAAATAGTGAAAATATTAAAATTCTAGGTCCAGTTGAAGCTCCAATTTCTTTGCTTAGAGGACAATATCGATACAGAATATTATTGAAGAGCAATAGTAGAAAAAATCTGAATAAATTCACAAAAAAAATTGTCGAAAAGACTAAATTACCCTCTTCTGTAAAGTTAATTATTGATGTTGATCCCTACTCGTTTATGTAATTTACCCACAATTTTAAAAATATCTTCGATTTAACTCATTTGACGCACAAACTGACAGTTTACCTACTTTTTCTGATATGTTAATAGCCTATCTCTAAACTTCTTATGAACTTAATTTATGGCATCTAACACATCATCTGGAGATCTTATATCTGAAAGGTACGGAGCAGCTCTCTATGATCTTGCTTCCGAAAAAAAATGTATTGATGATATTTTAAATGACTTTGAATTAGTGCAAAAAGCATTGAAAGAAAGTTCAGAATTGAGACAAGTTATTAAAAGTCCATTAGTAAATTCAGATGAGAAGCTTAATATTTTGCTAAAATTATTTTCTAAAGCAAATTTACATAATCTTACGACAACCTTTTTAAAAGTTCTTGATAACAATAAGAGAATTTCAAATATCGCTTCTATTATTTTACAATTTAAAAAAATAAACTCTGAAAAAAGAGGTGATATTACTGCTGACATAACATCAGCAAATATATTATCTGATGATGAAAAAAATAATATTACAAATCAACTTAAAAAATCTTTAGGTGAAAAATTATCTTTAAATTTTGATGTTGATGAAAACATTATCGGTGGTTTAATTGTTAAGGTTGGTTCCAAAATGATTGATACATCTATAGCGAATAAAATTAATAAACTTAAAATTGCAATGAAGGGGGCATAATGGAAATTAAAGCTGCAGAAATATCGTCTGTAATTAAAGACCAAATAGCTAATTTTGAAACCAAAGCGGATGTTGCTGAAGTTGGAACAGTACTAAGTGTTGGAGATGGAATTGCACGTGTGTATGGTCTTGATCAAGTACAAGCTGGAGAGATGGTAGAATTCCCAGGTGGCATTAAAGGCATGGCCCTCAACCTTGAAATGGATAACGTTGGTGTTTCAATCTTTGGTGATGATACTGGAATTAAAGAAGGTGACACAGTTAAACGTACAGGAGAAATTGTTGACGTTCCTGTGGGGAAAGAATTGTTAGGACGTGTTGTTGATGGTTTAGGAAATCCTATTGATGGCAAAGGTCCTATTCAATCTTCTGATAAAAGAAGAATTGAATTAAAAGCTCCAGGTATTATTCCTCGTCAAAGTGTATCTGAACCTATGCAGACAGGTATTAAAGCACTTGATGCTCTTGTTCCAGTTGGAAGGGGACAACGTGAATTAATAATCGGTGACAGACAAACAGGTAAAACTGCTGTTGCTATTGATACAATTTTAAATCAAAAATCTGTTAATCAATCAAACAATGAAAAAGAAAAACTGTATTGTATCTATGTTGCGATTGGTCAGAAAAGATCAACAGTAGCCCAAATTGTAAAAACACTAGAAGATAACGGTGCTATGGAATATACAATTGTTGTATCGGCAACTGCATCAGAGCCTGCTCCATTGCAATTTTTATCTGCTTATACTGGCTGTACAATGGGTGAGTATTTTAGAGACAATGGTATGCATGCATTAATCGTTTACGATGATTTATCAAAGCAAGCTGTTGCTTACAGACAGATGTCCCTTTTATTAAGAAGACCTCCTGGACGTGAAGCATATCCTGGAGATGTATTTTATATTCATAGTCGTCTTTTAGAAAGAGCTGCCAAAATGAGTGATGAACACGGTGGCGGAAGTTTAACCGCTCTTCCAATTATTGAGACTCAAGCTGGAGACTTATCTGCCTACATTCCAACAAATGTTATTTCCATTACGGATGGACAAATATTTTTAGAAACAAACTTATTTTTTGCTGGTATTCGTCCTGCGATTAATGTTGGTCTTTCAGTAAGTCGTGTTGGTTCTGCAGCTCAAACAAAAGCAATGAAAAAAATTGCTGGTCCTGTAAAACTAGAATTAGCTCAATACCGTGAGATGGCTGCTTTTGCACAATTTGCATCAGACTTAGACGCTTCAACGAAACAATTACTCGATCGTGGTGCAAGACTAGTTGAAATCTTAAAACAAGGTCAATATTCACCACTAACCGTTTCAGAGCAAGTTGTATCTATTTATGCAGGTGTACGTGGATATCTTGATAAAGTTGGTGTAGGCGATGTTGTCAAGTTTGAAGCAGAAGTTTTAAATGAAATTAGAACTAAGCATAGTGATTTATTAGATGCAATTGCCAATGAAAAAGAATTATCTAAAGAAAATGATGATAAATTAAAATCAATCTTAGATGATTTGGTTGGAAAGTTTACAAGTAACTAATCTATGCCAAGTTTAAAAGATATCAAAACTCAGATCAATTCAGTTGGATCTACAAAAAAAATTACATCAGCAATGAAAATGGTTGCTGCAAGTAAGTTACGTAGATCACAAGAAAAAGCTGAAGCGGCGAGACCATATTCATCAAGACTAGAGGAAATGCTTTCCTCTCTTGCATCATCTGCTGCATCTGGAGAAGGTATAATTAAACTCTTAACAGGCACTGGCAATGATCAGAATTATATCGTAGTTCCAGTAAGTGCTGATAGAGGTTTATGCGGTGGATTTAACAGTAGCATAAATAGAGAAACTTTTAAGTTAGTTAAATCACTTGAGGGTAATGGTAAAATAGTTCAACTAATGCCAGTTGGGAAAAAAAGTAGAGACTTTTTTAATAGAGTAATGAAGGATCAAATTATAGAGAGTTTTGTAGACTTAAATGTTTCAAGTACTGGTTACGAGTCTGCATTAAACATTTCTAATAAGCTTCAAGAATTATACTTTGATGGTAAATTTGATAAATGCATATTAGTTTTTAACAAATTTAAATCAGCCATTTCGCAAGAAGTAACACAACAACAATTAATACCATTAGACGTTTCAAATTCTGAAAAGGAAGAAGAAAAAGAAAATTCTTCAAATGCAATTTATGATTATGAGCCTGATGAAGAAACAATTTTAAAGGATTTACTTCCAAAAAATGTTTCTATTCAAATATTTAAAGTACTTTTAGAAAGTGATGCAGGAGAGCAGGGAGCAAGAATGGCCGCAATGGACAACGCAACTCGAAACGCAGGTGAAATGATAGATAGTTTAACATTAAAGTATAATAGAACGCGACAAGCGTTCATTACAAAAGAATTAATAGAGATTATTTCTGGAGCTGAATCAATTTAAAGGGGGATATATGGCTAACAATTTAACTGGAAAAATATCACAAGTGCTTGGAGCTGTTGTTGATGTAGAGTTCGATGGTGAACTTCCTGCAATTATGAACGCTCTAGAAGTTGACAACAACGGAACAAGATTAATGCTAGAGGTTGCTCAGCATTTAGGAGAAAACGCTGTTCGTACAATTGCTATGGATACAACAGATGGACTAGTTAGAGGTCAAACAGCTACTGATACAGGTGCCCCCATTTCAATGCCTGTAGGACCAGAAACTTTAGGTAGAATTATGAATGTTGTTGGAGAGCCAGTTGATGAAAGAGGCGACATTGGAACTACTAAATCTTATCCTATACATAGACCAGCTCCAGAGTTTGTTGATCAATCAACAGAAACTGAAGTTCTAGTAACAGGAATTAAAGTAGTTGATCTATTAGCACCTTATGCAAGAGGTGGTAAAATCGGATTATTTGGTGGAGCTGGAGTCGGAAAGACAGTTTTAATTATGGAATTAATTAACAACATTGCAAAAGCTCATGGAGGATATTCTGTATTTGCTGGTGTAGGTGAAAGAACTCGTGAGGGTAATGACTTGTACCACGAAATGATTGAGTCAGGAATTATTGACCTAAAAGGTAAGGAATCAAAAGTTGCACTTGTTTATGGTCAGATGAATGAACCACCAGGAGCAAGAGCTAGGGTTGCTCTATCAGGATTAACTCAAGCAGAATACTTTAGAGATGAAGAAGGCCAGGATGTGTTATTCTTTGTAGATAATATCTTTAGATTTACCCAAGCAGGATCTGAAGTTTCGGCCCTCCTTGGACGTATTCCATCTGCAGTTGGATATCAACCAACACTTGCAACTGATATGGGTGCCCTGCAAGAGCGAATTACAACTACAAAAAAAGGATCAATCACATCAGTACAAGCAATCTATGTTCCTGCAGATGACTTGACGGATCCCGCACCTGCTACTTCTTTCTCACACTTAGATGCTACAACAGTTCTAAATAGAGCTATTTCTGAAAAAGGAATATATCCAGCGGTTGATCCTTTAGATTCTACTTCAAGGATTTTAGATCCACAAGTTGTTGGTGATGATCACTACAGAGTAGCTAGAGAAGTGCAGAGAGTTTTACAAACATATAAAAGTCTACAAGATATTATTGCTATTTTAGGAATGGATGAACTCTCAGAAGAAGATAAGCTAACAGTTGCGAGAGCAAGAAAAATTGAAAAGTTTTTGAGCCAACCATTCTTCGTTGCAGAAGTTTTCACTGGTTCACCAGGTAAGTATGTTGATCTTGAAGATACTATTAAGAGTTTTGATGGACTAGTAAAAGGAGAATACGATCATATGCCAGAAGCAGCATTTTATATGGTAGGCGGCATAGATGAAGCAATTGAAAAAGCTAAAAAATTAGAAGCTGAAGCTGCATAATGGCAACAATTTCTTTTGATTTAGTTTCACCAGAAAACCTTGTTTTCAACGATGAAGTTGGTACTATAATTGTCCCTGGTAAAGATGGCGACTTAGGTATTTTACCAGGACATAGTAAGGTAATGTCCTCTCTTAGACCAGGAAGAGTAATGGTATACAGTGAAGATAAAAATTTAATTAAATCCTTTTTTGTTTCTGGTGGTTTTGCAGAAATCAATCCTGAAAAATGTATTGTTCTTGCTGAAAGTGTAGTTGAAGTTAATTCTTTAGAGAAAACATCAATTGAAAAAGAAATACAAGAATTAGAAAATAAGGAAGGCAAGGAATTAGAGGAACAACTTTCTGTAGCTAAAGCAAAATTAGAAGCAATAAATGTAAATTATTACGATAAAATTTAATTTCTTTCTAAAATAAACTTAAACTAAATTACTCCTAAATTCTTTTTGAATTTTTAAATAAACATTTTTTTTAAATGGTACTGCGTTTTGGCTAATTTCATCATAATCCATCCATTGCCATTCACTAAATTCAGGATTTTCTGTTCCTACATTTATATCGTTATCAATTCCTGTAAAACGAAATAAAAACCACTTTTGAATTTGACCTATGTATTTATCACCCCAAGGTAATGTCTTGAGTGTTTCTGTAGGTATGTCATAATAGATCCACTCTTGAGATGAAGTAATCAAAGATGCATTATTTGTACCAATTTCTTCCATCATTTCTCTCCAAACTGCTTCTTCAGGATTTTCATTTTCATCGATACCACCTTGAGGCATCTGCCAATATCCAGTTGGATGATCTAATCTTCGACCTACCAAAATTTGATTTTTTGCATTGAGAATCATCATTCCCACACACTTTCTATATTTTTTTTGCACTACTATTCTTGAATTTCATTAAAGAGACTGACACCTTGCACAAGATCAAAAGCTCTACGAAGTTGGTAATCAATTTCTAATCGTTTTTCAAACTCACTTAACTCATTGTCTACATTTTCTTCAACATCTTCTTCATTATTTTTATCAAGGGAATCTTTCAAATCTGACTCAGAAAATCTTTTATAATTAAACGATTCAAATTCTCCTTGTTCAATGATTATATCTGGCACAATACCCTTACCTTGGATCGACTCACCTGATGGAGTATAATATCTAGCTGTCGTCAATCTTATACCAGTTAAATTATCGCTATTTGAAACTTGAAAAGGAATTATCGTTTGAACTGAACCCTTTCCAAAAGATTTTGTACCTATGATGATTGCTCTTTTATGATCTTGAAGTGCGCCTGCAACAATTTCAGAAGCAGATGCGGAACCACCATCAATAATTACAACAAGTGGTTTTCCATTAGTTCTATCAGACTTTTTTGCACGATATCTTCTTATATCTTTTTTATCTCTACCTCTTGTTGAAACAATTTCACCTCTTTCCAGGAATATATCTGTTACTTTAACTGCTTGGGTAAGAAGGCCTCCTGGATTAGATCTTACATCTAAAACATAACCCTTTATTTTATTTTCTTTTTCGATTTTCTTTATAGCGTCTAGAAGACCACTTTCTGTTTGTTCATTAAAAGATGTTATTCTTAAATACCCAATATTGTTAAGCACTTCACTTTTAACTGATCTAATTTTGATATAATCTCTTACAATTTCAATCTCAAAGGGCTCAGTATTTGCTCTCGAAATTGTAATTTCTATTGGCTCCCCTTTTTTGCCTCTCATTAATTCAACAGCTTCATTTAGAGTTAGACCAAAAACAGGTGTTTCGTCTATTTGAATAATATAATCACCTGCAAGAACTCCAGCTTCATATGCTGGTGTATCCTCTATCGGAGCAATGACTTTCACAAAACCTTCTTCCATGGTAATTTCAATACCTAATCCACCAAATTTACCCTCTGTATCCATTTGCATTTCTTGAAATACTTCTTCATTCATAAAACCAGAATGAGGATCCAAACCTGACAGCATTCCATCAATTGCTTTTTCAATTAATTCTTGATCCGTAACCTCTTCCACATAGGAAGATCTTACCCTGTCGAATACTTGTCCAAATAGATCTAAATATTTATATTTTTCTTCATCTGAAGAAGATCCATATGTTTTAGGTGCAAGAAGTGTAATGAGAGTGAACAGTAGTATTACTTTTAAAAATATATTTTTTGAAATTATCATATATTCTAAGCTAGTTTAGTTTGTGAAGAATCAAAGCTTACTTCCCATAATTTTTCTAATGCATATAATTCTCTAATTTCCTGTCGAAACAGATGAATAATAATCTCACCTGCATCAACAATTATCCAGTCACATTGAGGTCTTCCTTCAGGATTCGGACATTTTATCCCTGCTCTTTTTAATTTTTTTACCATTTCGTCTGCTGTAGCATCTGAATGTCTAGTTGACCTACAGGTAGCAATTACAAAGGCATCAGCAACGGATGATTTGTTAGATAAATCAATAACTTTTATATCTTCAGCTTTTGCATCACTTAGAATTGATACAATATTTTCTGTCAATGAAGTAATTTTATTAATATTTGCCTCTTAATTTATTTCTTTGATTTCTAATTTCAGATGATGAAATTTTTATTTCTTTATTTTGTATCAAAGTCCAGGCAGGGATTTTTTTTGAAAAATGTTCTATGTCATTAGCTATATATTTATTATGAATAAATTTTTTTGCTGCAACACTTTTCAAGGCATTAGTATTATATCCATGTCTTCTAAAAATAACAATAGAGATAATATGAAAAATTGATTGCCATTTTTCCCATTTGTGGAAATTAACTAAATTGTCTGCACCCATTAACCAAAAAAATTTAATATTTTTATAATATTGAATAAGAAATTTAATTGTTTGATAAGAATATTGAGATTGAATTTTTTTTTCTACTTCTAATATTTTTATAGGAAAATTTTTTGTAATTTTTTTACAATTTCGTAATCTTTCTTCGTACGTTGCAGGTTTTGAAATCTTCAAAGGGTTTTGAGGTGTAACTAGCCACCAAATTTCATCTAGCTGTAATACTTTTTTAGCTTCATTTGAAATAAATAGATGCCCCCGATGTGGTGGATCAAAAGACCCTCCAAGAAGTCCGATCTTTTTCAATTAAGGTCTTTCCTGGCCATTACCATTAACTACATATTTAAATGTAGTTAAATGTTTTGTTCCCACCGGCCCTCTTACATGTATTTTATCAGTTGAGATTCCTATCTCAGCACCAAAACCAAATTCACCGCCATCTGCAAATTGTGTAGATGCATTTTTAAGTATTATTGCGCTGTCAATTTTATTATAAAATTTTTCAAAGGTTTTTTCATTTTCTGTAATTATACTTTCCGTATGTCCAGAAGAATAATCATTTATATGCTTAACCGCTTCGTCAACTCCTGAAACAATTTTTACTGATAAAATTTTATCTAAATACTCTAATGACCAATCTTCTTCACTTGCAGTTTTAAAATTACTATCTAAAGACTGAATATATTCATCTCCTCGAATTTCACAACTTACTTCTTTTAGAGGTTTTAATATTTTCATTGCTTCGTCTTTAATTTTTTCATCAATTAAAAGTGTTTCTGCAGCACCACAAATTTCAGGACGTCTCATTTTACTATTAAAAACTACTTTTTCAGCGATGTTTAAATTAGCATCTTTATCTACATATACATGACATATACCGTCTAAATGTTTGATAACGGGTATTTTGCTTGCTGTATTAATTTTTTCAATCAAACCTTTGCCACCTCTAGGAATAATTACGTCAACATAATCTCTCATACTAAGTAAATGATCAACCGCTTCTCTTTCAGGCGTATTAATCATTTGGACACAATGTTCAGGGAGGCCAGCTTCCGTGAAAGCATGTGTAATATTATTTACTAATTCCTTAGAAGAATGAAAACTGTCACTACCACCTCTTAAAATTATACAATTGCCAGATTTTATGGAAAGACAAGAAGCATCAACAGTGACGTTCGGTCTGGACTCATAAATCACGCCTAATACACCAAGTGGTGTTGAAATTTTACGAAACTGTAAACCATTAGGTCTTTCCCATTCTTCTAATGTAATACCAATTGGATCTGGTATTTCGATTATATCTTCAATTGATGTAATCAATCCATCAATAGAATTTTCAGTTAATGTAAGTCTATTTATTAAAGGCTTAGCTAAAGATTTTTTTTCACCATTTTCTAAATCTATTTTATTAGCTTCAAGAATTTTATTTCTATTTTTATTTAAATTTTTAGTGAGTTTTGTTAAAGCAAGATTTTTTTGATCACTGCTACAGACTTTCATATTTAGAGAGGCAGATTTTGCTCTTTTGCCTAATTCAATAATATTATTTTCAATACTCATGTAGAAAGCTTAACTAAATTATCTTTATGTACCACTTCCTCTCTTCCTTCGAAACCCAAAACTTTATAAATTTCTTTACTTTTCTTTCCAATAATTTTTTTTGCATCATTAAAATCATAAGCAGATATACCTATTGCTACCTTCTGACCATTCTCAACTAAGATAGATATTACATCACCTCTTTTGAACCTTCCCTTGATATCTATTACGCCTGCAGGAAGAAGACTTTTATTTTTCAAAATTGCATTTTGAGCCCCTGTATCAATAATAATCGATCCTGATGGTTTTAAATGATTTAATAACCATTTCTTTTTGGACGAATTTGTAGAAGTTAAGGGATAAAAAATTGTTGAATTTTTCTTATTAATATTACTGATTGGTCTGTTTTTATCACTATTAGTGATTATTGTAGCACAACCGTTTCCAGCACATATCTTTGCTGCTAAAATTTTTGTGGCCATTCCTCCACTACCTAACTCAGAAGATTGATAATTACTAAGTTCTTCAATTTTTTTATCAATTTTAAATACCTCTGAAATTTTTTTGACATCCTTATCTTTTTTTGGATTACCTCGATATAAACCATCAACATCACTTAATAAAATTAATAAATCAGCTTCAATCATTTGTGCTACTCGGGCTGCAAGTCTATCATTATCACCATAGCGAATTTCCTCAGTAGCAACAGTGTCATTTTCATTAATGATTGGGATTATGTTCTTACTTTGTAATGATGATATTGTATTTCTAGCATTTAAATATCGTCGCCTTTCTTCGCTATCCTCTAATGTTAATAGAATTTGAGAAACACCTATCTTGTATTTTCCTAGTTTATTTCGCCATTGATGGGCTAATTCAATTTGACCAACTGAAGCTGCTGCCTGTTTATCTTCTAATTTTCTTAATTTCGTATTTGAAATACTTTTTGCACCTAAAGCAATAGCGCCAGAACACACAATCACAATTTTTTTTGTTTTATTCAATTCCGCAATGTCTTTACATAAATTATCTAACCATTTAGATTTGATTTTTTTTGTTTTCGAATCAACAATTGAATTTGAACCAATTTTTACAACTACTTTTTTATATTTTTTAATCATTTGTGATTTCATTATATTTGAATAAATAATCAATTAGATCATCTATACCTTCATTATTAAAACTTGATATAAAAAGAATATCAGAATTTAACTTTTGATTAATCTTAATTTTTTTTTCTTCTAAATTTTCATTGATTAAATCAACTTTGGTTAAAACAATTATTTCTTTTTTTGAAGATACTTTTTCACTATATTTTGAAATTTCGTTTCTTACTGTATTATAGTTTTCGTACCAATTGTTGTCATTTATATCTACTAAGTGCAGTAAATATTTACATCTCTCAATATGTGCTAAAAATTTATCTCCCAAACCTTTTCCCTCATGCGCACCTTCAATCAAACCTGGGATATCTGCTAATACAATTTCTTTATCAAAGCGCTTCACAGTACCAAGTACAGGATGTAAGGTTGTAAATGGATAATTTCCAATTTTTGGGTTAGCATTAGAAATTGTTGATAACAGAGTTGATTTACCTGCATTAGGTAAGCCTATTACTCCTATGTCTGCAAATAATTTGAGTGATAACCATATCCATCGCTCTTCTCCTAATTCACCTTTTGTAAATTTTCTTGGAGCTTGGTTAACTGATGATTTAAAATGATTATTTCCTAAACCGCCATTACCACCCTTTAATAAAATATATTCTTCATCAATTTTTGTTAGATCAGTTAGCAATACCGTTTTATCTTCATTGTAAATTTCTGTTCCAGGTGGAACTTTAATAACCATGTTGCTTCCATTTGCTCCTGTTTGATTTTTCCCCCTTCCATTTTCACCTTTTTTTGCTTTAAAATGTTGTTGGTATCTAAAATCAATTAGTGTGTTTAAATTATCATCCACTTTAAAAATAATATTTCCACCTTTGCCTCCATCGCCTCCATTAGGGCCACCAAACTCAATATATTTTTCCCTA
>CACOPD010000007.1 GCA_902628835.1 uncultured Alphaproteobacteria bacterium | reverse complement strand
TATTTATTATGAAATATTTGCACACAATGGTCAGAATTGAAAATATTGATGCCTCACTGGACTTTTATTGTAACAAACTTGGCTTAAAAGAAGTTAGAAGGGTTGAAAATGAAAAAGGAAGATTTACACTAATTTTTTTGGCTGCTGAAAATAGCGATGAAAAAACTGGTTTATTAGAATTAACCTATAATTGGGATCCTGAAAAATATTCTGGTGGAAGAAACTTTGGTCATTTAGCTTACAGTGTTAATAATATTTATGAAGTATGCGAAAAATTAATGAACAATGGTGTTACAATAAATAGACCTCCACGTGATGGACATATGGCATTTGTTCGTTCTCCTGATGGGATTTCAATTGAAATTTTACAAGAAGGTGAATCATTGCCTGAACAAGAACCTTGGAAATCAATGGAGAATTCTGGATCTTGGTAATTTTAGTTATTTAATTTTACCTTAAAATATTTATTTTGATCAGTTGCCAAAGCAATAACAGCTGGCAAAACTTTTCTATAAAAATCAAAAAGGCTAGTAAAGGGTTTTGGAAGTTCATTATCAATTTCTTTTCTTAATTTTTTTAAATTATAAGATGGTACCATTGGAAACATATGATGCTCTAAGTGATATTCCATGTGCCAATATAAAAAGCTTAGAATTGGATTTATTCTCACCGAGTAAGTGCTTAAACGATGATCTTTTGTATCAACTTTTGCAGCTAAGTGTTGTGTAACATTGACTGCAAACCAAATTGGTTTCCCAATATAAGTAGGTAGAATTATATAAATTATTGGTAAGAAGGAACCTATGTAAAAAGAATATATAATTACTGATACCCAAATAAAAACATATAGTCTTGAGTTCCAAAGAATTTTTTTCTTTTCTTCTTTAGGTGCGGTTATATCAATAACTGGAGTAAATTTTCCAAAAGCATGTTTTAGAACTTCAAACTTAATTAATTTATGTGGGTATAATAAATCTGTAAGAGGTATAAAATTCAAAAAGAATGCAAATAATTCAATCGGTCTTGATACTTGTATTTCGTGATCATAATCATCTTCTGTTTGTAATGTTTTTGAATGATGAAAAGTATGACTCCAACGCCATCTGAAACCTTCAAAGTCACACATAAAAGAACTGATGTGATAAAAAAATTCGTTTATGAAACGAGTCTTGAATGCAGTTCGATGAACAGTTTCATGCCAGTTTGCTACACTGAACGCATAAATTGTACCATAAATAAAAAAGAATAGATATGTCCACCAAGTACCTAAAGTGATGTATGCTAAATATCCTGAAATAAATAAAGATAAAAAATAAAAGACGAAATGGATTAGACCTGGCAGATCATTTCTTTTACTTAAGGCTTTTAATTTTTTTCTATCGACTTCTGGTCTGTACCAATCATCGAGATTAACTTCCATGCTTAATGATTAAATTAATTATCCCAACGCTCTAACCATGACCCGTCAACAGTAGAGTCAAATTGGTCTTTTTTTGAAGTCCCTCTAAATTTTGTGTGTTGTTCTTCATAACCTTTAAACCAAGAATCCCAATCTGCTGTATAGCTTGGGTCTTCTGATTTTCTCATTATGATTGGATCAACCAAACCAGTGTGAAAACCAGCTTCATCTTTTGGATTTTGAAATCTTAGGTCAACACTCCATCTTACATCATCAGATAAATTTTCAAGTGATCGATGAGGAACTAATTGATGTAAAAATAAAACTGAACCAGCCTTCATTTCACAAGTAACAACTTTCTCCTCTGGAATATCTTTGTCTTCAATAAATAAATACCAAGAATCTTTTACCGAACCATCTTTCTTTTCTAATTTATGATTCAAAACTCTTTCAGGTCTATGTCCACCGGGTACAACTTGCATACAACCGTTCTGTTTGTTCACATCTAAAAAAGGAATCCATGCCGCTGGTTGAGTTGTTTTTTCTGCGCCCTCTTTTAAGTAGGCTGAATCTTGATGCCAAGGAACAGTCATTCTAGCTGTTTGAGGAGTTTTAGATCTAATATTCCAAACTGGATGACCAGAAATATCTTTTCCAACCCAGTTTTCGACAATATCTAAAAGTTTTTTTGATCCCCATAGGTTTGCTAGAGCTGGTTTTAGTTCCCCTCTATGATGAATTAATACGGAAGAACCTTTAAAATCTCTTTCAAGAGCAGCTAGTCTTTTAAAAACATCTTTATCGTCGTGTTTGTTAGTAATTTTTCCAGCTTGAAATGCTTTTTCTGCAAAGTCATCAACAATTTCTTCAAACTCATTTAATATAGGATTGAGATCATCCATGTTGAAAACATTTTCAACAATTGTATAACCTTCTTCGTTGTATTGTTTTATTTGCGCATCACTAATCATAATTCCTCCCAAAATTATCCATTAACTAATAGATCCGTAAGATGATCTATAGTTGTATCTTTTTTTTCCATATCAGCAATTTTTTCACCTCTAGCCATAACACATAAATGATCAGCTATTGGGTACACATGACTCAAGTTGTGGGTAATAAATATTGATGTCACACCTTGGCTTTTTAATCCTTCTACAAACCTTAGTACTTTGTTTGTTTCTTTTACTGATAAGTGGTTTGTTGGTTCATCTAATATTAGAACTTTTGATTTAAAATACATTGCTCTTGCAATCACAACACCTTGTCTTTCACCTCCTGATAATTGGTTAACTGGTGTATCTGGAGATCGAAGATGTAGTTCTACATCTGTTAATGCTTTCATAGCATCGTCCTGCATAGTTTTAGTTTTCATTAAACCAAAATTGCCAACATTATATTGAGTTTGTTCACGTCCAATAAAAATATTTCTTGCAATAGACATTTCTGGAATCAAAGCTGAATACTGATAAATTGTTTCAATACCTAAATTCATTGCTTCTTTTGTAGATTTAAATTTAACCTCGTTACCTTCAAAATATATATGACCCGAATCAGGTTGATGTGCACCAGATAAAATTTTAATTAATGTTGATTTACCAGCACCATTGTCTCCAATTAGACCTACAACGGAGTCTTTTTTTATCTTTAGACTTAAATCTTTTAAAGCATGGACTCCTGAATAGTATTTATTTAAATCCTCACAAACTATTATATCTTCCATGTTAATCCTTTGCCTTGTTTTGACCAATTCGTGTTGCTCTTCTACTAATATAAGTATTAAAAACTACGGCTATAATAATTAAAGAGCCTAAGCCTGCTCTAAACCATTCGGCATCAATTCTTGCCATTATGATTCCACTTTCAAGAAAACGAATTAGTATCGCTCCTATGCATGCACCAAAAATAGTCCCAATTCCACCAAACAAACTAACTCCACCAATAACTGCAGCTGCAATTGACTCTAGTTCTAATAAATATCCTTGAGATGGTAATGGTGCCTCTAATCTAAATGTTTGAATCATTCCTGCAAAGCCAGCTAAAAAGCCACATAAGATAAAACAAAACATTTTTACATTATTAGTTTTAATTCCCATTGAAGAAGCAGCATTAGTATCGCCACCAGTTGCATAAATCCAATTTCCTACATTACTTCGGTGGAGCATTATTCCAAGAACGAAAGCAACTAACAAGGCCCAATATAATGAAGCTCTAAATAGTTCAAATTGATAAACAAAAAGTTCATTAGGCAAAATATGTGGAAATGGTGGAGGAAAACCTGCTGTAGCTACAGTTGTAAGACTTCTAGCAATATAGAGCATGCCAAGAGTTGCAATAAAAGATGGGATTCCAAACCTTAAGGTAATAAATCCATTAACAAAACCAACTATAACACCAATCATTAATCCTAAAAAAATTGCGAACCAGGGAGGTACGCCTTGATGAACCATTTGCACCATAGTCATTGGGACTAAAGCAAAAACAGATCCAACTGACAAATCAAATTCTCCAGAGATCATTAATATTGCGATGCCTATTGCAACTATCATATACTCAGGAGTAATACCCATAACAATTCTAATATTTCTTGCATCAAGAAATCTTTCATTTGCCAAATAGAAACCGATCATAATAACTACAAACATAATAAATGTAGCAACTTCTGGTCTAACTAATAAACTTTTAAGATTAAGATTTTTCATAAAAAAAATAACCGGGCTTTTAAAGCCCGGTTTGTTTGTAAAAAGTTATCTTACAGACATTCCTTTGAATGATCTGATTGTTTCAACATCATCTGGGCCAATCATAGCTTTACCAGTGTTGATATCTAGCGCACTTAAACCATACTTATTCATTAAGTATAATTGGTGAACAGACATGTAACCTTGGTAATACGGCTGTTGGTCAACAGTAAGTTGAACATAACCTTTGTCCATTTCTTCAAAAACTACGTCAACTAAGTCAAAACCAGCAAGAAGAATTTCACCTGGTCCGTAACCTAAGTTTCTTACTGCAGCAGCTGCACCAGCTTCCCAAAATCCTACATCAAGATATGCAGTTGTATTTGGATTAGCTTGTACATAAGCTGCAACTCTGTTTCCAACAGTTGAAAGGTCTAAGCCTGATTCAATTTTTTCGTATGTTACGTTTCTGTCAGGATTAGCTGCTTTGTAATCTTCCATGAAACGAGCAATACCGTTTCCTCTAGTATAAGCCCATGATTGGTTCATGTCTGCTACACCGATTAGAACGTGGATATCTCCATCAGGAAACATTTCAGAAAGATTAGCTGTTAATTCATAACCAGCTGCTTCTAAGTCTTGTCCAACATATGCTAGTCTGTTACTTCCAGCAGCACCTTCTGGATCATCAGTATTAGCTGTAATTACTGGAATACCAGCAGCTAATGCTTCATCAACTGCAGCATCAAAGATAGTTGGATTAGTAATTGTAGTTACAATTCCATCTACACCTTGAGCAATTGAAGACTCTAAGTTTTGTAATTGCTCTTGTTGATCTCCATCACCTGACAAAGTTAACATTTGACAATCAGCATTGATTTGAGCACAAGCATCTTTAAAACCTTTGTGAACAGCAGCCCAGAAAGCGTTGTTCGTATCACTGTGCATAACGAAGTTAAATTTATATTCTGCCTTTGCTGAAGTAGCAAATAAAGCTACTGAGGCAAGAATAATTGAAGCAAATTTTTTCATATATTCCTCCTATTAATGATGATTTTCTAACAAGAATAGGATTGTTAAACAAGGAGAAATATCGGTATTCGAAAGTAAAAATAGCGCAGGGAGTACTAACTCATTTCTGAGTGTCAACTTTAAGCAATTTTTTGATAGAATCATCCCCTAGTGGCTCAGGTTTTAAACATGTTGTTCGAAGTTGGATGTCTTCCATCTTAGATGATGATAGCATTGTGCACTCTATTAAATCTAATACATGAAGAGCAAGTTCACTATTACATCTATGTTTCCTATTGTTCTCCATTGAATCAATCATTTCTGCTAAACCAATACCTCTATAATTAGCTTGTTTCGGTGCTTCATTACTTCTTCCACTATGATTTATAATATTTGTTTTTCCTAGAGGTTTATCTTCAACACTTATATCTCTCCATTTAGATCCAAGTTCACCTGATATTGATACTGGGCCTCCAAACATATTTGGATCAGGAACAACTATTGATCCATTAGTACCATAAAGCTCCATGTGATTACGTTTGTGGTTTAAAACATCAAAAGAAATAAAACCTTGAATCATTGCTTTATTATGAAACTCAATGTTCAACATATAAGAAGTTGGAATATCAACAGAAAACATTTTTCCTTTTTTTGGACCTGCTTTGTATTCTCGATTTTCAAAAAACTTCATTCCTCTACCTGTTACACTTTTTGCTGGACCGAGAAGATTAACTAGAGTTGTAAAAAAATATGGACCCATATCTATCACTGGCCCTCCCCCTTCTTGAAACCAAGATTCAGGATTTGGATGAAAATCTTGAACGCCTGGAAAAGCAAATACAAAATTACCTGTTAAAATTTGACCAATGTCATTGTTATCAATTATTTTTCTTGCAAGCTGTCCGCCGCCGCCTAGAAAGGTATCAGGTGCGTTTCCTAAATATAAATTATTTTTAGATGCAAGGTTTAAAAGATTTTTTGCATCACTGTATTTAACACTTATTGGTTTTTCACAATAAACATGTTTATTTGAATCAAGTGCTAATTTGGATATTTCATAATGCGCTTGTGGAATTGTAAGATTTAGAATGATGTCTACGTTGTTATCATTTAATATTTCATGAACTGATAAACATTTAATATTATATTCTTCTGCCGTTTTTTTTGCAGCTTCCATGTTAATATCAGCACATGCTACAAATTTAATGTTATTAAAATATTCTTGAGAACGAAAATAAGTTTCTGCTATGTTACCACAGCCGATCAATCCAATGTTTTTCATATTTGACTGATACACATTACTACCAAATTTAAAATATAAAAATTTTAAATAAATTTAATTATAAATTAGGTATTTTTCTATCTGGAACGTAACTTGGATCAAATGCCTGCTTAATAATAACTGGCACGATATCCTTGTAAGCACTAATTAAACCGTAGTTTGGTTTTGGTAGTTGATCCTTTATAATTTTATGTAATTTCGGAAGGTTATACCACGGAACTTGAGGATACATATGATGCTCAATATGATACTCTAACTTTATATAAAGCCAGCTTAGAATTGGATTAAGAATTACAGTTCTAGTGTTGACTCTGTGATCTTTAACATCAAATGCAAGACCAGCATGTTGAGTTAAGCCACACATAAAAAATAATGTGTTACCATAAAAAGTAGGTAAGAGAAAAAACAATACAGGTAAAATAGTTTGGAAAGATATCGAAAATATTATTATAGATAACCAAATTAACATATGTATTCTAGAGGATAGAAAAACTTTCCATTGGTGTTCTTCTGGAACACAATCTCTTATTACTGGGGTCATAATACCCAAAGAATTTTTTAATGTTTCTACTAAATATGACTGATGTATCCATAAAAGCGGGCCAAAAGGAATAAAGCTGACGAAATATTTAAAAAGCTTGCTTGGTCTGTCTATTTGAATTTCAAAATCGTGAGGTTCTTTTGTATGTAATGTATAGCTATGATGCAATGTATGTGTCCATCTCCATCGCACAGGTTCGAAGTTTGTCATGAAAGAGAAAATATATTGAAAAAGATCATTTAACCATCTTTCTTTAAAAAGGGTTCTATGTCGGCTTTCATGGTCATATGCGCCACTAAACGTATAAATTGTTCCATAAACCCAAAACCATAAAATTGTCCAGTAAGTGCCCCAAGTGTAATATGCTAGGTAACCGGAAATAGCTAAAGCAAAAAAATATAGTGAGACATAAATAATTCCTGGTAAAGATCTTTTAACACAGAGTTCTTTTAATACTTTTCTATCAAGATCAGGTTTCCACCAAATATTTTTACCTAGTTTGGCTTCAAGATCCGCAGAAACATTTGTATCTCTAATGACAGTCATATATCTAATATATATAATTTTTATAAAAAAAAAATAAACAAGATTTATGAAAAAAAAACTAACCGTATATGACCTATTAAAACTTAAGGGTGTGAGACAAATTCATGAGGTTTATGTAAATAATGTAGAAGAGGCAATAGCAGCGGAAGAGGCTGGAATTGATATGATATGTACAGCGTATGATATGCCGCACCACGGAATTTTTGGAAAATTAGATGATGTTAAAAGAATAAGAGATGCGGCTCCTAACACACACATGATGAGTGCTGCACCTGAAAAATCATACGCAACTGCTGATGAAGCAGTGAGGGCGGCTTACAAGTTGTTATCAATTGGTTGTGATTCATTTTATACAAATAATAGTTCAAGTATTATTAAAAGTTTAAGAAAAGAAAAAGTTCCAGTAATTAGTCATGTTGGTTTGATTCCAGGTCATGTAAATTGGATTGGTGGTTTTAGAGCGATTGGTAAAAATGCCAAAGAAGCAATAGAAGTACTAGAACATGCTTTAGAACTTGATGATGCAGGAGCAATAGGTCTAGAGGTAGAAGTTGTTCCTCCAAAAGTAGCTGAAATAATTACAAAAAAAGTAAAGCTATTAACAATTTCAATGGGTAGTGGTTCTGGTTGTGATGGCCAATATTTATTTTCTCAAGACATTCTTGGATACAACACAGGCCACGTACCAAGACATTCAAGAATCTATAGAAACTTTAAAAAAGAGTTCGATAAACTTCATGTTGAAAGAGTAAATGCTTATAAAGAGTTTATTAAAGACACTGAAGATAAAAAGTTTGATGATCCTAAGATCACTGTCGGAATTGAAGATAAAGAATACGAAAATTTTTTGAAATTATCTGATAAATATTAATACATTTTGTATGTATGCTTTGAATTGTAAGCTTGTTTAATAACAGATGGAAGAACTGATTTCCAAAATGAAAATAATGAAGGATGGGGTTTAGGTATTTGATCTTTGATTAGGTTGTGTAATCTAGGAAGATTATAAGATGGCACAGTTGGAAATAGATGGTGCTCAAGATGATACTCCATATGATAATATAAAAAACTAAAGATAGGATTTAATTTTATATTATGAGTTGTTAATCGATGATCTTTAACATCAAATGGAACTGCGAGGTGTTGTGTTATATTAACAATTTGGTTTAAAGGTGCACCTAAATAATTTGGAACAAGAAATAAAAAAATTGGTAACCAAGAACTATAATATATTGACAATGATATGATTAATATCCAGAGAAATACAAACAGTCTCGAATTTCTAATAATAATTGATTTCTCTTTTTCTGGAGCATTTTGTTTAACTACATCTGTTAAGTATCCCATTGAATGTTTTAATATTTCAAATTGTAAAGTTTTATGTGGGTAAATTAATTGACCAAATGGAATAAATTGACAAAAGAAATGAATTAAATCAGTTGGTCTTTTTAATTGTATTTCATGATCATAATCACCGTGTGTTTGAAGAGTATGACTATGATGAAATGTATGACTCCATCTCCATCTTATTGGCTCCATGTTAGCCATAAAGGAACTCACATAATAAAAAATGTCATTTAATATTTTATTTTTAAATGCTGTCCGATGTAGTGTTTCATGCCAATTAGAGGGGCTATAAGCCCATATCGTACTGTAACAGATAAGAAAGGGTAAGGCTAATAAGCTTCCCCAGGTTAGGTAGGTAAGAAAACCAAATAAGAATAAAAAAAAGAAGTAAATTCCGAAATGTTTGAAACCTTCCCGATCACTTTTTTTTGATAATTCTTTTAATAATTTTTTGTTTAATTCAGGCTTAAACCAAGTATCATCAACGTGCATGAGTATTAAAATAAATCAACAATTAGGCTTTTTCAATAGCGCCTGTGATTAAAGCTGTAACTTCTTCAGGTGAACTTTCTTTTGCAAGTTTGTTTGCCACTAATTGACCTCTTCTTAGTACAGCAATTCTATCGCTGACTGCAAAAACATCAGGCATTCTATGACTTATGATAACAACAGCTATGCCCTGATTTTTAAGTTGCTTAATTAACTCTAATACTTCCGCCACTTGTCTTACACTAATTGCTGCAGTGGGCTCATCTAACAATACAACTTTAGCTTTTGATAATTTTGTTCTACCAATAGCCACTGCTTGTCTTTGACCTCCAGACATCATTTTCACTTCTTCATCTGGTAATGTTTCTGACTTGAGATCTTTGAAAATATCTTTAGCTCTTTTAAACATTTCTGAAAAATTAATTATTTTTATTAATCCAAAATTTCTTTTAATCTCTCTCGTAAGAAAAATATTTGAAGCTGCTGTTAAATTATCACATAATGCTAAATCTTGGTAAACAACTTCTATACCTTTATCTCTTGCTTCCATTGGTTTTGAAAATTCAACTTTTTGATTTTCAAAATTTATTGTTCCAGATGATTGTTTAAAGTTACCCGCTATAATTTTTATTAAAGTAGATTTTCCAGCACCATTATCACCCATTAGTCCAAGGACTTCTCCTGACCTTAAAGATAATGTTACATCATCTAATGCTTTGATAGCTCCAAAACTTTTAGAAATATTATTTAATTCTAGAATCTCCATTAATCTTCTTTTGGTCCTCCCGAATTTGATTTAAAAGTAACATTAGAATTAATTACTACTGCTAAAAAAATTATAATCCCTTTAACAACTTTGTTTAAGTCTGGATCTATTCCCCAATGTATTAAACCATTACTAATCATTGCTATAAATACACACCCAAGTAAAGTGCCAGTCATAGTTCCTACTGCACCTGCGAGCGCTGTTCCACCAACTACAACTGCAGCTATAACATCAAACTCCATACCATCTGCAAGATTTGCATTACCCGAGGATACTCTAGCAACAAACAATATTCCTACAATTGCAGAAAAAAGACTGGTTCCTATTAACGCTAGTATCTTCACTCTATCAACATTAATACCAATATTTCTTGCAGCTTTAGGATTGCCACCTACGGCATAAAAGTTTGTTCCAGTAACTGTATACTTACTAGCGAACCAAAAAACTAGAAAAGCTCCAAGCATTATCCATGTAACAGTGGGTAAGCCTAAAATGTCACCACCAAAAAGATATCGAAATTCTTTATTACTTATTGCTATTGGTCTACCTTCAGTAACAAATAGTGAGTAACCTCTCAAGGCGCTCCACAATGCTAAAGTTGTAATAAACGTTGGGATAAATAATTTTGTTCGCGCAATACCTATAAAATAACCTAATAGTATTCCCCATAAAATTACAATCACTGCTGATGAAAAATAACTAAAATCATACCACTTAATTAAAATAACAAAAAATAGACCAGACCATGCAACAGAAGGTCCTACACTAATGTCAATTTCCCTTGTAATTAAAACAAAGGTCATTGGGAATGCAATTAATCCAACGTAGGAAGCACTTCTAAGAATACTAGTGAAATTCCTTTGAGTAAAAAAATTTTCAGTAGTGAATGAAAATAAAAGAAGAACTAAAATCAACGCAATTAACAATCCTATCTCATGAAGATTACTAATTTTTATTTTCTTTTTATTTTTTTCTAAAGTCTGTTCTGTCATAAAAAAAGGGGTATCTAAAGATACCCCTTAAATGTAAATTAATCGTATCCTCTTTCAGATAACCAAGTATCAATTGCTATCTTGTCTATTGAAGTGAATACTTTAGTAGGTGTCAACTGAACATATTCATCAATTGCTTCACCTTTTACAGCTTTTAATGCAGCTCTCATTGCACCTGCTCCCATGTCTCTTGGGAATTGTGAATTAACTGCTAACAAAATTTCACCATCACTGACAAAATTCATCAACTCTGCTGTTGCATCAGTACCCATCACGTATGTTTTACCAATTTGACCAGCTGCTAGAACAGCATTAACAGCACCAATTGTGCCGCCCTCGTTAGCAGCGTACATTAAATTGATTTCAGGATTTGCAATTAGCATATCTGTTCCAACTTGCGTTGCAACATCATTTGAAAAAGCTTCTTGATTGTTAACTACTTCAAAATTCACACCTGTTGATTTTAATCCATCAATAAAACCATCTTCTCTTTCTTGACAAGCTTCATATCTGTTACAATTGTGAATTCCAATTTTTAGATCTATTCCTGCTTTAATAGCCCAGTTTCCAGCAATAATACCAACAGGATATCCAAGCTCTCTTTGACTAGTAGTTACCAAAGCGTATGCAAGTCTTTTTGCATCTTCGTCATTTAAACAAGTGTTGTAACAAACTACTGGTACACCTGCTTCAGCAAGCCTTTCAACAGCCGCAACCGAAGATTCTGTAGATACTGGTGACATGATTACTACATCAACACCCGTAGCAAGAAGTGTATCTATGAATTCAGCTTCTCTAGCAACATCACTTTGTGAGTTTGCACCTGTAAGTTCGATACCCTCTTCTTCTCCAGCTTTTTCTATACCGTATTTGATTTCACCAAAAAAGCCAGCAGTATCAAGATATAGTGCACCTACTTTAAGTGCGTTTGCTGAAAAAGAAATAGTTAAAAAAGTAATAGCCGAAGCTATAACTAAAATAAATTTTTTCATTATTCCTCCTAATTAATGAGTTTTAATTTAAGGAAAAATAAAGATAAGTATATAAAAATAGTAATTTTTAATAAAAAAAAGGCTGCAAAGCAGCCTTTTTAAAAATTTTATCTTCTACAACTTACATAAAGTCTGCAGCATTTTCTTTAGTAACTAATACAGTTCCAGTATCAATGTTATCTGGAATGCTTTCACCATTAGCTAATTTAAGTGCATTTTCTACACCCATGTATCCCATGTTGTATGAGAATTGAGCAATAGTAGCTGACATTTCACCAGCCATTACACTTGCAGCAGCATCAGGGTTAGCATCAAATCCAACAACGACAACATCATCTAGCATATCAGCATTTTTTAATGCTTGGATAGCACCTAGACCCATATTGTCATTAGAAGCAAAGATTGCTTTTAGATTTGGGTTACCAGTGATGATATCTTCAGTTACTGACATACCTTGTGCAGTATCCCAGTTAGCTGGAAGTTCAGCAACAACGTTCATACCACATGCTTTAAGACCTTTACTAGATCCTTCAGCTCTGTGCTGACCAGTAGTTTGAGTGATCATTCCTTGAAGAATTGCAACATCAGAACCACTTGGAACATTATCACAAATGTATTGAGCAGCTAAAGCAGCACCATTGATATTGTTTGTACCAATGAAAGTTACACCTTCATTAATTCCATTAGTATCAATGTATACAACTGGAACACCTGAAGCCATTGCATCATCAAGAATTGGTGCAACTGCGTTAGGGTCAGTTGGTGCAATCGCAATACCGTCTACACCTTTTGCAATTTGGTCTTCAATTTGAGCTACCTGAGCCATAACATCACTTTCTTGCGGTGGTGAAAGAATAATTAGGTTTACACCAAACTCTTCAGCAGCATCTTTAGCACCAGCTTCAACTGAAGCCCAAAAAGGGTTTCCAGCACCTGGTCCTTTAGTACTTAACATTATTGTTTTTGCATGTCCATCTGCATAAAGACTTCCCGAAAAAAGCAATAAAGAAGTTGTAATTAAAGAAATAAAAAATTTCATTTTTCCTCCTAAAATTTTTTTTTAACCATTAATGAAAAATGAAAATCTAATCAAGAGACTGTTTGTCAGAAAGTGATTATTTTTTAATATTATGTTCTTGTCGCAAGTTGTCTTCTGAGAACATCAATATAAACGGCCAAAATAATAATGGATCCGATCAGAACTTGTTGCCAGAAAACACTAACATTCATTAAATTTAGACCATTTCGGAGTATACCCATAATCATGACTCCAGCAAATACACCTAAAACAGTTCCTCTGCCTCCAAAGAAACTTGCTCCGCCAATAATGACTGCTGCAATAGCATCTAACTCAGATTGTAAACCAGCATTTGGATACGCTGAATTAGTTCTTCCAGCTAAAATTAAACCACCAATTCCAGCTAAGAAACCACAAAGTGTGTAAACGATGATTAATATTCGATCTACATTTATACCTGCTGCTCTTGCTGCTCCAGGGTTGCCCCCAATCGCATAAATCCATTTACCTATTCTTGTATGATTTAAAAAAATCCAAAAAATAAAAAATATTACAATCATTAAAATTAAACTTGTAGGAATATACTCTCTCGCCCCTTCTCCAAAGAATACATCCAGTTTAATTTTTCCATTTCCAATAACTCTTATCTGTTCAGCAAAGCCTGTAATAGGAACACCTCCAGAAATTAGGTTCCCAATACCTCTAAATATGTAGAGAGTACCTAATGTCATTATAAATGGATGAGGCATTCGCAGTAGCGTAATACCAATACCGTTGAACATACCGCACAGAAATCCAATTGCAGGTGCAATTAACATAACAATATACCAAGGCATTCCTGCTTTTGAAGCAATAGCAAGTCCCATTAATGATAACATAATAATTGAGCCCACTGATAAATCTATACCTGCAGTCACAATAACCATAAAGACGCCAAGTGCTAACATAGACTGCCAAGAGACTTGTTTAAAAATATTTGTTACATTCCTCCATGACAAAAAAACATCAGGTTGAAGCAAATGCAAAACGGCAATCATTATTAAGATAAGTAATAGTATTCCATATCTTTCAAAAAAAGGAATTAGTCTTACAAATAAAGTTTCTTGGTTCTTATCCATTAATCTTTTTTTCCCATGATCCATCCAATTACTTCATCTCTTGAAGTATTTTTTAATTCTGATTGTGCAAAGTTTGTTCCTTGAAATAATGCCATCACTCGATCACAAACAGTAAATATATCATCCATTCTATGACTAATAACTATTACGCTAACACCTAGTTTTTTGAGATTTAAAATTAAATCTAAAACTTTTCCAACTTCTTTGACTGCAAGTGCGGCCGTAGGTTCATCCATTAATACGATTTTTGCATTAAAGGCTGTAGCTCTAGCAATAGCTACTGCCTGTCTTTGTCCCCCTGATAATTCTTCAACTTTTTGATCAGCACTCTTTACATTTATTTTGAGTTTTGCAAGATGCTCTTCAGTTAGGATTTTTCTTTTTTTATGATCCAAAAAATTGAAAGGGCCAACTTTTCTTGTTGGCTCTCTTCCTAAAAATATATTATCACCAATAGGAAGGTTGCCAGCTAGTGCTAAGTCTTGATAGACCATTTCTAGGCCTAAATTTTGAGAGTCTCTTGGACTATTTAAAGTAACTTTTTCCTTATCAAAGAAAAGTGACCCTTCACTTGGCTTATACAATCCCGATAAAACTTTCATTAACGTAGATTTACCAGCACCGTTATCACCAACAACACCAAGAACCTCACCTTTATTTAAATGAAGATCTACATTTTGAAGGGCTGTAATAGTACCAAAATATTTTGAAACTGATTTAGCTTCCAGTACTAATTGATCTGACATAAGGGTGTTTTTAAATAAATTTTAATTAATATCAACTGGTTTTGAGCGTAAATATTTAACAGTTTCTCTCTCAGCTTTTTTACATAATTTAGGTGGTAGGCCTTTTGAGATAAGTTTTAAATCTTGAATTACTAATTCACCCATCTCTTTAAACGCACTATCCAATGCACCAGCTCTGTGTGGAGAAAAAATAACGTTTTTTAGTTTTCTTAGTTTATGATTTTTAGGAAACGGTTCTTGTGGAAAAACATCAATAGCTGCAAACACATTCCTTTTTTTTAGAAAATTAAAAAAATCATTAAAATTTATTATGGCTGCTCTGCTCATTAAAACAAACACTGATCCATCCTTTATTAATTTAAGTTTAGAAGAATTAATCATAGATTCATTTGAGGAAGTTATAGAAGCTAAAACATAAATGATATCAGCATTTTTGAGTAATGAATTTAAGCTGGTTGGCTTAACATCAAATTTTTCAATTTCTTTATTAGGTATCCAAGGATCATAGGCAACAATGTCATTAGAGAATGATTTTAAAATAGGAGTAAGTGATTTTGCTAAATCACCAAAACCGATTAGTCCAAATGTTTTATTTTTTATTAAAAAATTATTCTGACTTATTGCACCGCCATATTTTTCTTTTTTTGAAATAAAGTCTGAGTGGGCAATATGAATACTTCTGGCAATAGATAAAGTTAGACCAATTGCCATTTCAGCAACAGGTTGAGCAAAAACAGGAGATGTTGCTAAAACATGTATTCCTTTTCTAAAACAATAATCATAATCCATATTGTCCATAAAGTTGCTCTCTACATTAAATATTGCCTTAAGTTTTGTTGATTTAGAAATTAAAGATGTAGGTAAGTTGGGTTGCCCAAAAATATAATCCGCCTTAGATAGGTTTTTTTCATAGAAATTATTTTTATTTTTATTTGGTGCAGTAATAAGCTTAAAATTTTTTTTTAAATATTTTAAATTTTCCTTTGAAAAAAGTAGGTCCATAGTTCTAGGATATGGATCTACTAAAATTATTGGGTTGTTTTGATTCATACGATTTACAATTTTTAGAAAAAAAATTTTTTTTATACACCTTTACGCTGTTTGTTTTTACCTTCTAAAAATTCTTCGAGAGCAGCTTTATTACCTTCTGTTTTATCAACTTCAAGTGTAGGGCTTTCCCAAAAAGCTGTCCCTTCTAACCATTCATAACCATCTGTTTTCATGGAAATAACGTAGGTTTTGTCTGATTCTTTTGCTCTTTTAAAAGCAGCCTCTAATTCTGCAATAGTTTTAACAGTTTCGCCATTTGCTCCCATACTTTTTGCGTGAGCTTCAAAATCTACAAATTGTACATTTGTAGCTCTCGCAGCGTTTAGATTACATAGATATTCATTGCCACCTTTTGCTAATTGCAATCTATTAATGACCATGTGACCACCATTATCACAAACAACTATGATTAATTTTTTATCATACAAAACAGAACTGTAGATATCACTATTTTGTAACAGATATGAACCATCTCCTACAAATACAATTACATCTTGATCAGGCTTTGCCATTTTGATTCCCAGTGCGCCTGATATTTCATAACTCATGCAACTAAATCCCCATTCAGTTTCAAAAGTATTTAGTTCTTTTGGTTTCCATATTTGAACCACTTCACCTACTAATCCTCCAGCTGCAGTTACTACAATATCTGATGGATCTGAATTTCTATAAACTGCACCTACTGCATGTGCATAAGATGGTAGTTCCTGATTAGTTGGTCCACTCTCTTTAGCAACATATTCATCCCATTTATTTCTTTCTTCAATAGAACGCTGATACCAAACATCTGGAGCCTTCCAATCTCCTAAAGCTTTTGATAATTCTTGAAGTCCAATTTTTGCATCACTAACAACAGGAGTCGCACGATGTTTAGTTGTATCAAACCTTGAAGTATTTATTGATACAAGTTGAAATTTATCGTTTTCAAAATTAGTCCATGAGCCAGTTGTAAAGTCACCTAACTTTGTTCCTACTGCTAGTGCTAAATCTGTATCAGTTGCAAGATTATTAGATGAGCCCTCTCCTAAACATCCTATAGCACTTATATAATATGGATCATCTTTATTCATACATCCAATACCCATTACAGTTGCTGTTACAGGAATATTGTGTTTTTTTGCAAAGGCAGAAATTTCCTCCTCTGCTTCTGAGTATAGAACTCCTCCTCCAGATATAATAATTGGTTGTTTAGAATTTTTTAATTTATCAGCAGCTTTTTCTATTTGATTTGGGTCAGGATAAATTCTTCTTATTTCATGTATTCTTTCTTCAAAAAAAATTTCTGGATAATCATAGGCCTCGCCTTGAACATCTTGAGACATAGAAATTACCGCTGGACCACAATCTGCAGGATCAAGCATAACATTAATGGCTTGAGGTAAAGATGTTAAAATTTGTTCAGGTCTAATTATTCTGTCAAAATATTTTGATACAGATTTAAATGAATCATTTTGAGTTTCTGATGGAGAATTAAAATGTTCAACTTGTTGTAAAACAGGATCAGGAAAACGGCTAGAAAAAGTATCGCCAGGTAAAAGTAAGATTGGAAGTCTGTTACTTAATGCAACTGCTGCTGAGGTAACCATGTTAGTAGAACCAGGTCCAACAGATGAAGTAGCGACAAATATTTGTTTTCTTCTTTTTGCACGAGCATATGCAATTCCAGTTAAAGCCATGTTTTGTTCATGATGACCTCTGTATCCTGGAAGCTCTTTTTGATATTCTTCCATAGCTTGTCCAATACAAGCAACATTACCATGACCATAAATACCAAAAGCACCTGGGAAAAGTGATTCTTTTTTTCCATTAATTAAAATTTTTTGCATTGTTAAATATTTAATTAATGCATGTGAACATGACATTCTAACTGTTTTCATAGGTCCCTTTCCCAAAAAAAATCTGATACTATTATAATAAAAAAATAATTTAAAGAGTTAAACAATTTATTTTTATAAAATTTTAGAATATAAAATAATTCATGAAAATTGGAGTTGTGGGTGAAATTCATCCAAGTGGATATGAAATCTTTGACACAAATAATATAGAATACTTTGTTACTAATAATATCGAAGAAAAACATCTAATAGACAAACTTAAAGATGTTGATGGAATAGTTGTGAGAACAGCAGAAATAAATAAAAATATTCTATTTCATGCAAAAAAACTAAAAATTGTAGCTAGACACGGAGTTGGTTATGACAATGTAGATATTGAATTTTTAAATAATAATAAAATAGCAATGGCTATTACTGGAAGAGCAAATGCTACCAGTGTTGCCGAACATGTTATGACAATGATGCTTTGCTTAACAAAAAATATTTTTGAATCAGATAAGTTAGTCAAACTTGGTAAATTTCAAGAAAAAAACAATCTTCCCGACTACTTTGAATTATATGATAAAAAAATCTTAATTCTTGGGTTTGGTCGAATTGGGAGAGCTTTAGCAAAAAGATGTTTGGGGTTTGAAATGCATGTTTATGTACATGATCCATTTCTTTCTGAGCAAGAAATAGAAAAACAAAACTGTATTCCTATCAATAAAGAAGAAGGTTTTAAAATTGCTGATTATATAAGTATTCATTTACCTTTAAATTCAGAAACCAAAAACTTAATTTCTTTTGATCAATTTGAAATATTTAAATCAAATTTAATTTTAATTAATACGGCTCGAGGAGGTATAATTAATGAAAATGCTTTATATGAAGCATTAAAAAACAAAAGAATCTTTGGGGCTGGTGTAGATGTATTTGAAAAAGAACCCCCAATAGAAAAACATAAACTTTTTTCATTGAATAATACTTTGTTAACACCTCATAATGCTGCTTTAACACTAGAATGCAGAAAAAGAATGTCAGTAGAATCATGTGAAAATGTTTTTGACTTCCTAACTAAAAATAAAAAATTAAATAAAAGTAATATTGTAAATTTAAATATACTTAATTAAATATTAAGATAAAGATTTCCATCTTCTTCGGAAATATCAAAAATTTTTAAACCGTCCAATTCAGGTTCACTTATACAATCTCCTGAAACAATACTGTATGTGTTTCCACATCCAACGCATTCTAATTCTTCTCCTTCAATATCAGCTTCACTCAAGGGCGCTTTCTCCTCACAGTTACAATTTCCTTGAGTGCAAAAAAAACCTGGCTCTAAATGATAAATTGCATAGTTGGTGTCATCATGTTCAAAACTTTCAACAGTTCCAACTTCAATATCATCTGTCTCACCAACCAATATTGGATCTAATTCATCTTTCATAAAAATTTTGTAAAATATAATTAAGAAGGAATAAATATTTTTTTTAAAAAAACTGTTGATTTATCTGAATTTTAGATTCTTTCTTGTTAGCTCTTTTACGTTGGAAACTCCCATTAATTTCATATCTCTTTCAATTTCATTACGTAAATTGGACAAACTTTTTTCAACTCCTTTTTGACCTCCTGCAGCCAAAGCGTAAAGATACATTCTTCCTCCTGAGCAAGCTTTTGCACCCAAAGATAATGCTTTTAAAACATGGGTGCCTCTTCTAATACCGCCTTCACAAATTACATCTATTTTATCTCCTACAGCATCTACAATTTCAGCTAATTGATCAAAAGGTGATCTTGATCCATCTAATTGTCGTCCTCCATGATTTGAAACCATTATAGCTGAAGCACCAACATCAACAGCTTTTTTTGCATCATCAACCGACATAACACCTTTAATTGCAAATTGACGACCCCATTCTTTGTTGATATTCTCTACATCTTTCCAGCTCATAGAATTATCAAGCATCTTTGTAAAATAATCTCCAATTGTAGTCATTACTGTTGTGCCTTCACTAATATGATCTTTTAAATTACTTAATTCCCATTTAGGTTTTGTAAAATAATCTATTGCCCACTTTGGATGCAGCATAAAACTTAAAACACTATTTAATTTTAGTTTCATTGGAATGGTAAACCCAGTATACAGATCTCTTTCACGGTTTCCCCCAACAGCAGTATCAACTGTAACTGCCATTGCTTCAAAATTAGATTCTTTGCATCTTTCTATAAGAGCTTTGTTTAGTCCTTTGTCTTTATGAACATAGAGCTGAAAAAGTTTTGGAGTTTTAACTAAATTAGATATCTCTTCTATGCTTGCAGTACCTAAGGAAGAAATTCCAAACATAGTTCCAAATTTTTCAGCAGCTTTTGCTACACCAATCTCACCTTCATGATGAAACAATCTTTGAAGAGCAGTAGGGGCACAATACAAAGGTATATCTAATTTTTGACCCATTACCGTAGTGGACATATCAACTTTATCTACCCCGCTAAGAACATTTGGGATTAAATCACAATCTTCATAAGCATCGGTATTTCTTTTGTACGTGATTTCATCATCAGCTGCACCATCTATATAATGAAAAATAGGGCTGGGTAGTCGTTTTTTTGCTAAATTCCTAAAGTCCTTTACATTATGACAATTATTGATACTTCCAAACATTAAGCTTGAATAGTTTTTTGTGTTTGTTCTCCTAAACCTTCAATACCTAATTTCATAACATCTCCAGCCTTTAAAAATACTTGGGGATTCATTCCCATCCCAACTCCTGGTGGTGTGCCAGTAGAAATTATGTCACCGGGTTGAAGTGACATAAATTGACTTAGATAACTTACAAGAAAATTTACACTATAAACCATAGTCTTTGTTGAACCATCTTGCATCTTTTTACCATTAACCTCTAACCACATTTTAAGATTTTGTGGATCAGGTACTTCGTCAGTTGTTACCAAATATGGACCAATTGGTCCAAAGGTATCACATGATTTACCTTTCACCCACTGTCCTGAATGCTCTATCTGAAATTCTCTTTCACTAAGATCATTAATAACGCAATATCCAGCTATATGTGATTGTGATTCACTTTCTGAAATATACTTTGCTTCTTTTCCAATAATTACTCCAAGTTCAACTTCCCAATCAGACTTTACAGATTTTTTAGGAATTTCTACATCATCATTAGGGCCAATTATAGCACTTGTTGCTTTTGCAAATATGATTGGTTCAGGTGGTACTTTCATTCCAGTTTCTTCAGCATGATCAGAATAATTTAATCCTATACAAATAAACTTTCCAATACTGTCTTTACAGACACAAGGAGCAATACTATCATAACTTTCAACTATAGGTAGGGATCCGATATCAACTTTTTTCACTTCATTAAGCTTATTAATAGTTACATTTTCTTTATCCCAATCTTTTACTATTGATGAAGCATCACGAACTTGACCTTGTGAGTCTAAAATTCCTGGTTTTACTTCTTTACCAATTCTAATTCTTAATGTTTTCATTATAAAGTCCATCCTCCATCAATTAAATTAAGCGTACCCGTTACAAAAGATGATTCATCACTTGCTAGATAAGTAGCGAGTGAAGCAATTTCCTCTGGTTGGGCCAATCTACCCATAGCTTGTCTAGCTATGAAATCTTCACGAGCTTTCATTGGATCAGCTGCCATGTTCACTCTGCCTTGCCAGGAAGGTGTTTCTACTGTTCCAGGAAGTATTGCATTGCATCGAATTCCTTTTTTCACATAGTCTACCGCAACTGCTTTAACAAAACCATTTAAAGCTGCTTTAGTTGCGCCATATATAAACCTATTTTCAACACCTTTAACATTAGAAGCTGCAGAGGATACTATGATGATATTACCTTTTCCTTTTTCTAACATTTTAGGAACCAAATTATAGCTCATAAGATAAGCTGAATATACATTTACGTTAATTGAATTATAAAATTCTTTATCATCGCAATCTAATAATGTTCCGTGATGCACAAAACCTACAGCATGAAAAAGAACATCTACAGTTTCAATAGTGGAACAGAATTCTTCAACTTCATTTTTATTCGTAGCATCTAGTTTTTGGATTTCTATTAAATTATTTTGTTTATTTAATTCAACTAATTTTTCTTGATTAATATCAGTTGCAATCACAGAAGCACCTTCTTTAGCAAACATCATTGCAGTTGCTCTTCCAATACCTTGTGCTGCTGCAGTTACAATTATTTTTTTATCTTTTAATCTCATACATTATTCTTCCAATATTTACCGTTTGGAAATGAGAAATCATTAACAGAATCTTCTTTCATTTCAATAGAATATCCATGATCAAGTGGAGGCATATAATTTCCATTTTCAATTTTACATGGATATATAAAGTGTTCGTGTAAACTGTCTTGATATTCTACTACTTTATCATTTTTAGAACCATTAATTAAAATATAATCAATCATACACAAGTGTTGAACATACTCACAAAGACCAACACCACCTGCATGAGGAAAAACTGGAACATTAAATTTATGTGCCATTAGCAATACTGTTATTATTTCATTAATACTTCCCAATCTGCAGCTATCAATTTGACAAATGTTCATTGCACCAGACTCTAGAAATTGTTTAAACATAATACGACCACCACAAGCTTCTCCTGTTGCAAGTCTTACATCTCCTACTTCTTTTTTTATTTTGGCAAAACCCATTACGTCATCCGGACTTGTGGGTTCTTCTACAAAAAACAAATTAAATTTTTTATACGCATTTATATGTTTAATTGATTGTTCTACGTTCCATTGTTGATTTGCATCAACCATAATAAAACAATCATCGCCAATAGTTTTTCTAATTAGCTCGAGTCTTTTTACATCTGCTTCAAGATCTAAACCGACTTTTATTTTAAAATGCCTCCAGCCTTTTGCCATATAATCTTTACATAATTGAATTATTTTATCATCTGAATAACCAAGCCACCCTGCTGCAGTTGTGTAAGATGGATAACCTTCTTGCAATATTGTTTCAATTCGTTGTTTTTTCTCTTTTTGATTTCTTGTTAAAATTGCTAAAGCTTCCTCAGGTGTTAGAACATCTTCGATATATTTGAAAGTTAACCAACTAAGTATTTTTTCTGGCTCACTTTCTGCAATAAATTGCCATAAAGGTTTTTTGTGTTTTTTAGAAATTAAATCCCATAAACAATTAAAGATTGCTGAAACAGCCATGTGTACAACCCCTTTTTCAGGACCTAACCAACGTAATTGAGAATGATCAACGCATTTAAACCAAAGTTTACCAATATTATTTTCCAGCTCATCTAAATCCACATTTTCAAAAATAGGAAAGAAATGTTTTATACATTCGGCAACAATATCGTTACCTTTCCCAATTGTGAATGCGATACCATATCCTTTTAATTCTGAATCATCAGTAAATGCTGTTACATAAGTAGCTGAATAATCTGGATCTGTATGAATGGCATCAGACCCTGTAAGATCTTTTGAAGTTGGAAATCGGACATCTTGAACAGTAAATTTAGTAATCTTTGTCATTTTAAATTTTTTTGAAAGTTGTATTGTCAATAAAATCCCAATCTAAATCAATACCAAGACCTGGCTTAGAAGGTAAATGAGCATAACCGTTTTCGACTTTTATAGAATCTTTTAAACCAAAATTAAAATATTCATAAGGAACAAGTACTTCAAAGAATTCAGAATTTTTTATAGCTGCACAACAATGTAAGTTAACAAGTTCTAAGGGATGATAAATAGCTGTATGAATTTCACACTGAACACCAAAACTTTCTGCTAAGTGTGCTGTTTTCATTGTAGCCGTAATACCTCCACTCCATGAAACGTCAGCTCTTACCATATCAACAACTCTTGTAGAGATACATTCAGCAACACTGTAAGGATGTTTTGCTATAACCTCTGTTCCAATTATAGGAATATCTAATATTCTAGTTAATTCCCTTAAATTATGAAAATTTTCATCAAACAAAGGCTCCTCGTACCAATAATAATTTAATTTTTCTAACTCTCTTCCAAAACGTAGAGCTTGTTCAAAAGTATAAGGGGCAACTGGATCACTCATAAGCTTAAATTCTTCACCAACTGCTTCACGTGTTTTTTTATGAGCTTCCAAATCAAAATCATATTTTCCAGGAGGATGAAGTTTATAAGCATTGAAACCTCTCTTTTTATATTCCAAGGCTTCTTTTGCGTAAGCCTCAGGTGAATCTAAAACTAGAGAACTTCCATAAATTGGAACCTTGTCTCTATAAGCGCCTAAATACTTATAAAGAGGTTGGCCTGCTTGCATAGATGAGAGAAGCCAACAATTAATATCAAATGGTCCATAACTATATATAGGTGCGTGGTTCCACCATCTGTCTGCGGTTCTATATTCATGCCAATGTTGCTCACGATATAGTGGGTCTCTGCCAATAAAAAAAGGTTTAAAAATTGAATTTGCGATTTCACCAGCCATTTCTGCACCCCTCCCTGCAAAGCCAAAAGTTGAAGTAGATAAGCCTTCATCAGTTTGAAAAGTTATAACTAAAAATTCTAAATCTGATTTTTTCCCATCTCTCATTTCTGAATCTTTCATGACAGGCTCTTTGTGTCGACACATACGAATTTCTATATCTTTAATTTTCATGAGATACCAAATTCCTTCATAATACTATTATTGTCATTCCCAATTTTTGGAGCTGCCTTAGTTGATTTAAAAATCTCTCCATCAATTTTTATTGGGCAACGAAGTGTTTCAATATCAAGTCCATCATCTCTTTTAATTCTCTGAACCATATCGAGGATCTTGAATCCTTCGTGTTTAACCATTGTTTCCCAATCTAGTACTTTAGCACACCATATGTCTGCTGGTTCAAGAAGACTTAGCCAATGTTCTGTTGTTTGTTTTTCAATCCAGTCGCCAATATCTTTTTTAATTTCATCTCTTTTTGTGAACCATTCTTTTTGATCATGTAAATCTTTTATTGAATTTAAATTAAGTAATTCACCAAGTTGAGGCAGTGGCGTCATTGCAATTGCTATATATCCATTAGAAGTTTTATAAATTCCATATGGGGCTGACAGATATGCGTGGGCATTATTATACGAACTTCTCTCTGGCTTCCTATTACCATCATTAAAATATGTTGTAAGGACTTCAAATTGGAAATCTAGTAAAGCTTCCACTAAACTTGTTTCAACATGAGACCCTTTATCAGTTCGAAATCTTTTAATAACTGCTGATAGAATGCCTTCAACTAAAGTATGTCCAGCTAACATATCAGCTACCGCCAAACCCATTGGTGTTGGTGCTTCACCTCCATTACCATTTAACCAAACTAAACCTGTTCTAGATTGCGCTAATAAATCTTGTCCAGGTAATGAACTCCAAGGTCCATCAGATCCGTAACCAGAAATAGTTCCATAAACTATTTTTGGATTTATTTTTTTTACATTTTTATAATCCAAACCAATACGTTCTATTACTCCTGGTCTAAAATTTTGTGTAATTATATCTGCCTTCTCAATTAATTTTTTTACTAACTCTATGTCTTTGGCATCTTTTAAATTTGCTGCAAAGCTTTCCTTATTTCTATTAATTGCATGAAATAAAGTACTATCACCTTCAAGATCGGTATCGCTGATATATAAGTTTCTGCAAAGATCTCCAACTTCTGGTCTTTCAATTTTAATCACTCTTGCACCTAAATCAGCAAGTCTTAAGCCTGCATATGGCCCTGATAAAAACTGGCTAAATTCTAATACAGTTAATCCTTCTAATGGTTTAGTCATACAATAATTTATTCTTTGAAACTCTTATTGTACATATCAGATAATTTTTCACAAATACTTTCAGCTGTAATTTCTGTTTGTAGATATTCATTAATGAGATCGCCACTTTTGTCCTGAAATTCCATATAACCATTATGCCTTGGTCTTACCCATGCCAAATCAAGAGTTTTACGAGTTGCTTTAAAAAAGTCGTTTGTTTCTAGATTTATCTTTTCATCCTCCCAAGCTTCAGAATTTCCTGGCTGTCCACCACTTTTGTAAAAAAGTGACTTTTGACATTCAGCACCTGCTATCCAAAATGCATATTCAATTGCTAGATCTTTATTCTTACTAACATTTGATACTGCTATGCCAGTGCCACCTAAATGTGTTCCTGATGGACCTTTGCCTGACAAATCTAAAACATCAATATATTTCAAAATATTTTTTCTATAATTATTTCTTGAGTAATTTGAAAATCCATAAATGTATGGGCAATAATAAAAATCATTAGTCTCTGTCATGAGTTCAGCAGTTTGGATTGGATCCATACTTAAACAATCATTGATTATTTCTTTAGATACAGCTTTCATCATTGTAAGGGTTTTAACACCAACATCTGTATTAATAAAATTTTTTTCTTCTGGGATTAATTCTTCAGTAATGTTGTTATAAATACTATAAAAACTACTTATTGCATGAACTGGCTTTAAAGGCCAAAGAACTTTTCTCTCTTTTGCTAATGAAAGAAGATCATCCCAATTGGATGGAAGTGCTTTAACTAAATCTTCTCTGTAACAGGCGGTCTGTGAGGCAGCATCTATGGCAAGAGCCCATTGTTTATTATCTATAAAATAACTCTCATGAGATTTTCCAACTGATTGCTTTTTCAAATCGTTTAATTGAGATTGATATTCATTGAGATTTAAGTTTTGTAAAAGTCCTTTGTGAGCTACTTCACCAACATGAGGATAATCTATTACTATTAAATCATAATCATCAGTCATATCTTCTATAGGTCTATCTGCGAATGCTTGTAACGGTCTTTTATCCCATTCAATTGAAACTTTATTATTATGAAATTCCTGAAATTTTTTAGATGTAGCAACCATTGGGTCAAAACCTCTAGAATGATCCCAAGTCATCCCCTTTAAGTTAATCATTTTTTTTCGTATTTATCTTTAAAGTCTTCTGGTTTTTTATATAAAACTGAATGTAGATGCTCACAATATAGAACGATTTCACCTTCACCTTTAAAAACTTCGTAACTGGTTCTAACTAAACCCATTTTTTCATATTTTGGTTTTTTTTCCATATTAGTTCTAATTGTATAGATTGTATCTCCAATAAAAACTGGTTTGATGAATCTTAAACGGTCATATCCATAACTAAAAGAGTTTACACAGTTAGTTGCAACTAAACCTAATCCATAAGAAAAAACCATAGCTCCTGCTACTAATCTTTTTTGGAACATTCCTTCATTTTTGGCAAAATGTTCGTCACCAACATAAGGGTGCATATCTAAAACCATACAATTAAATTGCATAGCCTCTCCTTCTGATATTGTGCGGCGAAGAGATCTAATTTTATGACCAACAATTACATCTTCATAAAACCAATTTTCAGAATTCCAAACAGGAATATCACCATGTTCTTTTGGCATATCCTTTGGATAGGTAGACTCAATACCAACTGTATTTTCATACTTATTATCTTTATTCATAGTTACAATTGTGATACCTTATTATAGAGAGAAATTAATTCAATAAAAATGGTGGAGATAGAACAGTTCTTTGAAGATTATGTGTTAGGTGCCGAAAGGATTACTGTAGGTAGAACAATTACTGAGACTGATATAGTAATGCACGCTATGCACTCTGGAGATTTTTATCCTCATCACACAGATGCGGAGTTTGCAAAAAAAGGGCCTTTTGGTCAGAGAATTGCTCAGTTCAGTTGTACTTTTTCAATAGGAATTGCTCTTACTGCATCAATAATAAACAAACGTGCATTTACGTATGGTTTTGAAAGATTACGATTTCCTAATCCGGTATTTATAGGTGATACAATTCATACGAAAGTCACTATAAAAGAAAAAAAAGATGATCCTAAAAGACCAAAATATGGTCAAGTTAATGAAGCATGTGAGATTTTAAATCAGAATGATAAATGTGTTTGTTATTCTGAACATATACTTCTTGTAGAAAGAAAAAAAACTTAAAATACACTATATTTAATATATGCTTCTTGAGGATCCATTCCTTCTCTTATTGCTTTTCTAACTTGACTTTCAGTACCTATTAATTTTTCAGACTTTTCTAAAATTTCTATAACATTATCATTTGGAATTATAACTACTCCATCAATATCAGCCATTACATAATCGCCATTATTGATTTCTACATCATTTATTTTAATAGTTTGTTCAAATTTAGTAGGTTTCCAATAAGCAACAACATCTTTTGGAGTATAAAATTTTGACCAAACAGGAAAATCAATTTTATTAATAAATTCTAAGTCTCTACAACCACCATCAGCAATATAACCCCTAATTTTTTTCTTTTGTAATGTTTCAGCACTTAATTCACCCATTAAAGCAATATTATTATCATTTGGTTGACATATGAGTACTTTATCTATTGGTGCTTTTGATAATAGACCGGTCCAAGCTAGCAAAGTTTCATGGTGAGAAAAACTATTATTTGACTCCCCTTCTATTGTAAATATCTGGCCTGCAATTTTATGTTTTTCTTTATTTGGTTTAATTGTAGGATCTAAGACAAAATTTTTAAATCCGTCATCTCTCATCACATCATGTATTACACTACTGAAACATTTTGCTAACCTATCAGAAATTTCAGCAGAACTTGTCATATAGCTAAACCGGTGTCTCCATCGAACAAATAAGTTCTATCTAAATTTAATGCAAATTCTAAATCATCATTAGAATTTACTAATTCAGGTGTAAACATTCTACTTACAACTTCTGTGTTACCTAAATTTGTAAAAATCAAAGTTTCTGTTCCAAGTGGTTCAGCAAGATTAACCTTAGATGTCATACTCCATGAATTTTTTGGTTTCTGGCCAAATTTTAGTGGAACAATATCTTCTGCTCTAAAACCAAAAAAGATTTTTTGCCCTTCAGCTAAGGAATTTTTTTTATGTTTTGGAATTAATACTGAAATACCATCATTGGTTTCCATATAAAGTTCACCTGAAATATTAGTTATTTTAGCTTCAATCATATTCATTGAGGGTGATCCAATGAATGTTGCAACAAATTTAGTTGCTGGTTTTTCAAATAATTCAAGTGGTGTTCCTATTTGCTCGATTACTCCATCTTTCATTATAACAATCCGATCAGCGAGAGTCATGGCTTCGACTTGATCATGCGTTACATAGATAACTGTCGTTTTTAACTTTTGATGAAGTTTTTTAATTTCAGTCCTCATTTGTGTTCTTAATTTGGCATCAAGATTTGATAATGGCTCATCAAATAAAAAAGCATCAGGTCTTCTTACAATTGCTCTTCCCATTGCCACTCTCTGTCTTTGGCCTCCTGAAAGCTGAGAAGGTTTTCTTTTTCTTAGCTCTTCTAAACCCAAAATTTGTACAGCCTCTTTGACTCTAGTTTCAATTTCCTCTTTGTCTTCCTTTGCTATTTTAAGACTGAAACCTAAATTTTCTTCGACAGTCATGTGTGGATATAATGCATAATTTTGAAAAACCATTGATATGTTTCTATCTTTTGGATCTTTTTCATTAACAACTTGATCTCCAATATAAATTTCTCCTCCACTAATTTCCTCTAAACCAGCTATCATTCTTAAAGTTGTAGATTTTCCACATCCTGAAGGACCTACCAAAACAAGAAATTCATTATGTGGAATATCCAAACTCATATTTTGTACGGCTGTTACATCACCATATTTCTTTGTTATATTTTTTAGTTTTACCTCTGCCATTTTAACCTTTTACTCCTCCAAATGTTAATCCGGAAACTAAGTGTTTTTGAACAATGAATGTAAGAATTAATGCAGGAATTATCATTACAACTGCTATAGCACACATACCTGCCCAATTTATTGTAAATTCATCAAGATAATCCATCATCCCAATTGGTAAAGTTTTTGAATGAACCGTTCGAGTTATAATTGATGCTAAAGCATATTCATTCCATGATAATAAAAAAGCGAATATAGCTGCCGCACCGATTCCAGGCCCTGCTAATGGTAATTCAACATTCCAAAAGGCTTGCAATCTTGTACATCCATCTGTTCTTGCAACTTCTGACATTTCTTTTGGTATTTGCCTAAAAAAACCATCGGTCAACCAAATAGTAAATGGGACATTCATTGCTACATAAACGAGAATAACTCCAAATGAAGTATTAATAATGCCAAGTTTAGCAAATAGTATGAATAGGGGTAAGCTCAATGAAATTCCAGGTACTGCTCTTGCAAGCATTAAGCTTAAGAAAATTGAATTTTTTCCTCTGAAATTAAATCTTGCAAAAGCGTAGCCACCCATCATCCCAATTGTGATTGCAATTACTGTACTAACAGAAGAAATTATTACTGAATTCATTAAATATTTAAATGCTGGGACAGACACATATCCATTAATACTAAACATTTGTGTAAATTGATGAATTGTCCATCTATCTGGTATCCAATTTGCTGGTTTTGATAATATTTCAGGGTTAGGACGAAACGCACTAACAAATATCCATATGCCAGGTAAACATATGAGTATTAAGAGAAAAAGAACTAATAACCAAAAAGCAATTTTTTTTATCTGTTTCATTATTGCTGTCCTAAATCTCTTCTTGCAGCAACAAGTTTAGTGAAAAAATAATAAGTAAATGCAATCGATAAAATAATTGAAACATATGACATTGCATTAGCAAAACCCATATTAGCATCTTTATACCCTATTCTAGCAATCATTGTCCAAATCAACTCTGTTCGCATTGCTGGTCCTCCACCAGTCATTATATGTACAATGTCATAAGCTCTTCCTACATCTAGAGATCTAATTGTGAGTGCTATAAAAATAAATGGCATTAAAAATGGAAGTGTAATATTTTTAAAAACTTGCCAACTGTTACAACCATCAACCCTTGCCGCTTCAATTGGATCCCTAGGTATACCTAATAACCCTGCTAACAGCAGAATTGCAAATATAGAGGTGTTTGCCCAGATTTCTGCAACCATAATTGATCCCATAGCAAGATATTTATCAATCAACCAAGGAATTGCAGACTCATAACCAAATAAATATAAAAAGTTATTTAATAATCCAATATTATCATTGAATATATATTTCCACTGAAACCCTACTAGGATTGGTGAGAACATCATTGGAAACATCATTATAGTTCTTAATGTTCTTTGGCCCCATGTAATTTTGTTTATTAATAGAGCAATTCCTAGACCAAATAATAATTCTAAGTTTAAAACAACTGCTAAAAATAAAATTGTTCGTCCAAAAGCATACCAAAACTTAGTATTATCTATTAATCTTTCATAATTACGTAATCCTACAAAATTAAAAAGACTATCAGGTCTTGTAAGTTTGTATGAAGTAAAACTAGTATAAAAAGAAAATATTAGAGGTATAATAATTACAAAGCCTATTGCTAAAATAGATGGTAAAATTAATATAAATGGACCGCTAAAAAATTTCCTACTCATTTATTCAGCGTAATTTACCTTTAATCCTCCAGACTCACTGGATATTCCACATGAATCGACAACTGCCATAGTATCAATAGAATCGTCTATAGAAGTAATTAGTTTATTGTCTTCTCCATTTTTGAATCTTTGCATATTAGACATAACTCCAATGAAAGCGTCAGGAAACCATTTTCCATTAATATCAAATTTAACCCAATCAGTATTTTCAGTTTTAATTTCTAACTCCTCTGGTTCTCCATTTGGATAATCAAGTAACAAACCTAAAGTCATTTTTGCAGCACCTTTTGTTCCCTCTAATCTAATGTATGCATCTTGGTTTTTTCTTCCAAAAGAATGGCAATGATTTATTGTCATGCAGCATCTAATTTGGTCACCATAATTAAAAATTGCACTTGTTCTGCAATCAGCCAATTCACTTACTTTTGGGTGTTTTACAGATTGACAATATAGACTCTTAGGATTTCCTAAAACAGATCGTATCCAATCAATATAATGAATTGAATGCAATGGAACCTCAACGCGATCTAAAGTTTTTAAAAATGGCCATAACTCCCAAGGTGTATGTACATTTACATGTACTTCCAACTCGACTAAATCTCCTAATAAATTTTGTCTAATTGCCTCATAAACTGGGAGCATAATTGGACTAAATCTTAATTGAAAATTCATACAAGCTTTTATATTTTTTTGATGGCATATTTTCCTAATTTTATTTCCTTCTTCAAGAGATCTTCCTAATGGTTTTTGGAATATTGCAAAAATATTATCAGGAAGCTTTTCTACAACCTCTAATAAGATAGCGGGTGGTAATGCTAAATCAAAAATACAATTTGAATTTTCAAAAGCTTCATCTAAAGATTCATAAACTTTTTTGATATTAAAGTCCTTTGCAAGCTCAACAGCTTTTTGTTTATCGACATCATATAATCCAATTACTTCAAAACCAGCCTTTTTATATGCTGGCAAATGTGCATCTTTAACAATGCCTCCAGTACCTATTATTACAATAGGATTAGTCTTTGATGGCTTAGGCCAAGTTTGACTAAAATTTTTGATTTTTAATTCTTGATCATTCATAATCTAAAGTTTTCTTGTGATAAAAAAATTGACTACTCCTTAAATTAATAAGGAGTAGTCTTGCAAATGCTTAGTAATAACCAGCGTCTTGCATTAAATAATCAGTCTCTTTAGCTGCATCATCCAATGCTTCCTTTACAGATTTATCTCCAACAATTGCAGCTTGCAATTCAGGAAATATTATATTTGAAAAAGGAATCCATTCTGGAATTAATGGTGGAGTAAAAGCATCTTCAGCCATTGAAGCAGAAAAGGTTGAGAATAAATCACTCATGAAAGCATTTCCATCTGCATCCATTTCTGAAGCAATATCTTCCCATACTCTAGTCATTGTAGGAAGTTTACCACCTCTAGCTTCATGCATTTGAGCTTCATGATTTGTTAAAATCCAAATCAAAGAAGCTGCTGCTTCAAGATTTTCTTCAGGGCAACCATTTAAAATAGAGTAAGTGTGAGATCCAGACCAGCCGCCTCTTTTTCCACCTGAACCCATAGGGAATCTAACAAGTCCTACGTCTCCTCCAATTTTGGAGTCAGCACTATTAAAGTAAGCACCCCATCCTCCCCAATCAAGGTTAAGTGCAACAGTTCCACTAGCGAATCCTAAACCAGTTTCATCCCAAAGGTAATTAAGAACACCAGCAGGGACTGCTTGAGCATTATAAAGATCAACGAACCATTGAAGAGCTCTTTGGCCTGCTTCATCGTTAAATACAGGTCTCATACCTTCATCAAATAATGCTCCACCTTCAGCAATTACAAGCTCATAGAAACGGCCAGTGATTGCCTCTTCTTTTCCTACATACTGTGTACCATAGAAATTTGGAGGATCTGACCAAAAGATAGCTTGTTCCTTCCATTGCTCTAAAGTTTCTGGCGGGGCTAAATCATAACCATATTCAGCTTTAAATCTTTTTTTATTGTCCTCATCTTCATATATACTTTTTATATACCAAAGATTGCTCACATCACTGTGTTGAGGTAGCTGAACTAAACGACCATCAACAGTTGAGTGATCTAGTACAAGTGGAACAAACTCAGCTAGAAAATCTTTAGGCACAATACCATTAAGATCTCTGTAGATATCACCATATTGTGTTGCAAAACTTGTGTGATTTGAAACTACACAATAACTTATATTGCCTGCAGCAATATCTTGTTTAATTTCTTTATCTAATTCAAAGTGACTTTTCTTTGATAGTATAGAAACTTTACCTCCAGTTTTTGCTTCCCATATAGGAATCATTACCTCATAAAGCGGATCGTAAGGTGCACCACCTATGAGTTTAACATCTAGTGTGATACCACTAAAATCTCCCCAGATAGCTACTTTGTCATTTGGAAAATTTTCATCAACTGCAAAGGCACTAAAAGGAAGAGTTAATAATGAAATAACAACTAAAAAATTTTTTAAAAATTTCATATTTCCTCCAATTTATGCATTAATACTACACACTAACAAGATTTTTAAAAGAGAAATTGTGATGTTTTTTTGCTTATAATATTAAATTCTAATACAAAAAAAAATATAAAAACTATAAATTTGAGTTGATTTATTATTAAACATTAAATTTATTTAATTGATAATTAATTTAATTGATGAGGAATATATGACTGAAAGATATGCTATGGCTGTAAGATTGAAAGAGGAAAAAAGAGACTTTTATATAAGTAATCATGCTGATGTATGGCCTGAAGTTTTGAGTGAATTAAAAAAAATTAAGATTAAAAATTATAGTATTTATTTAAAAGAAGATTTTATGTTCGGTTATCTTGAGTATGATGGAGATAATTTTAATAAAGACATGGAAGAAATGCAAAAAATTCCAATTGTAGATAAATGGACAAAATTAATGATAGATTGTTTCAACCCATTTCCAAATAATGAAGAAAACAATTCATGGGTAATGATGGATGAAATTTTTTACATGGAATAAATAAAAAAATAATGTCCAGCATTAAAAAAATTGAAGTATTTTTCTTGGAATATCCTTTTCCTAAAAAATTAAATTATAAATACAGTGCAGGTGTAGTTGAAAACATGATTGTACCTGTTGTGAAATTGACAGATAGTAACAATGATTATGGTTTAGGAGAAATTACACATGGTCAATTCACTTATGAACCAATTATAGGATTGATAAAACACTTCAGCGATCTGCTCAAGAATACAAATTCTGAAAATATAAATCAAGCATGGGAAAAAATGTATGGCTCTAGTGTTTTTTGGAATCGTGAAGGGATAGGCATAGGGGTTATGGGCGGCATTAACATTGCTATGTATGACTTACTTGGAAAGAGAATGAAAATTCCAGTTTATAAACTTTTAGGAGGTTTGCAAAAAGAAAAAATTAGAATTTATGCTAGCAACGGACTGTTTGACAATAGTAAGCAACTTTTAGAAGATGCAAATAGAGCGTACTCACTTGGATTTAGAGTATATAAAATGCGTGTAATAGATCCTGATAAAGTAAGCGATTTAGTTAAATCATTTAATAAAAAATTTAAAAATAGAATGCAACTTATAGTAGATGCTGTTCAAGGTTCTTCAGCAAATCCGTGGGCAACTAAAGTCTCTATTAATTTAGCAAAAAAATTAGAAAGAGAGGAAATTGTATTTCTTGAAGAACCATGTAGAGTTGAAAACATAAAGGGATATAAGGACATAAAAAAGTCTTCAACTCTTAATATTGCTGGAGCAGAAAGTATACCTACAGCAAGAGCTTTTAAAAAATATTTAGAAGAAGATGTATTTGATTTACTTCAATTTGATATAGCAACATCTGGTTTTATTGAAGGTAGAAGAATATGTGATTTAGCATACATTCATAATAAACCAGTTGCCATTCATTCTTGGGGTAGTGCTATTAGTATTATGGCCGGAATTCACCTTGGGCTTACAGTACCTAATGTAGCTTTCACAGAATACTGTTTTATGGATCATCCTATAAATAAAGAATTATTTGAAAATAAAAGAATAAAAATTACTAATGGGTGTACTCCAAAACCTAATGGTCATGGCTTAGGTGTGCACTTCAAAGATATTTTATCTAAGAAGTTTCAATACAAAGAAAAAATAAATACTATGATCTCCACAGACAATGATGAGACCAAACTCAAATGACAATTTTAGTTACCGGCGGTTTAGGATTTATAGGTTCTAAAGTTGTAGTGCAGTTACTTAAAAGAGATATTGATGTTTTAGTAACAGATCTTAATATTGAAAAAAATAAAGATAAGCTTGAAAATAATATTTTAAAAATTGGAAAAAATAAAGATCAAGTAAAATATCAAAAATTAGATATTACAGATCACAAACAAATTGAAAATATTTTTCAAAATAACAAAATAGATTCAGTTATTAATTTAGCTTATGGAATTGGAACTATATGTGAAGAAAACCCATTACTGGCTAGCAAAATAAATATTGTTGGAACTACTTCAATATTTGAAATGATAGTAAAATATAAAATTAGACGATTGGTATTTGCAAGTAGCGAAACTGTTTATGGTGCCCATCAAGAATATTTTGGAAATAGAGCTGTAACTGAGAATGATTATTCGGGTATAAATAATCATTTTTATACATATGGCGTAATGAAGCTTCTTAATGAGTTTATGGCTGAAAAATATATCAAGAAACATGGTTGTAGCATTGCTTATACTAGACCATCCGTAGTATTTGGATATGGGAGGCAAAATACAGCAATAAACTGGGCTGAAGATTTTGCAGCTAAACCTGCTTTGGGACAAGCAGCTCATTTACCATTTTCAAAAAAAAATAGAGACAATTGGATATATGTAGATGATTGTGCTGAACAACTTGTTCGTTTAGCATTAAAAGAAACTCTAAACTATTCTTGCTTTAATACAGGTGCAGAAACTTTAGATGGTTCGCAATTAGAAGCAACAGTTAAAAAAATAATCCCAGATGCTGAAATCTATTTTGATGAAAATGTAAAATCAACACCATTAATTGATGATCAAAATGACGAAAGAATTCGAAAAGAAATAGATTTTAATCCAAGATCCTTTGAAGAAGGTGTTAGATGTCTTATACAAGATGTGAGAGAAAGTAATTGATATATGAGTTACACAACAACGGTCACGGGAAGTTACCCAAGGAAAGAAGTACAAAAAGATACACTGCGTAAACCGAGTGTTTCAGAAGAAGAGTCTTTTGAAATGATTAAATGGGCAGTTAAAGAACAGTCTGATCTTGGACTTGATATTATTACTGATGGAGAAGGATACAGAGAAAATATGTATTGGTTTTATCAATTACGATTGGATGGAGTAGATGCAATAAATAAAATTCGAAAAGACTTTACACTTGGTGGTTCAATGAAAGGTGTAGATTTAAGTAAGACTCATGGAACAAAAGGTTTTGGAATTGAGTGTGCAGTTGTAAAAGATGAAATTAAAAACCTAAGAACTAGTTTAGCAAAAAAATGGAGAGTAGCCAGAGATAACACACCTTCTAATGTCAGAGTAAAACAAACAATTACAGGGCCTCATATGTTAGCAAGGTTTAGTGTTAATCAGAGACCTGATTTATATCCTGATGACATTGCTCTGGCAAAAGCTTATGCGAACGCATTGACCCAAGAACTAGAAGAAGTTGTTAATGAAGGCTGTGATTATATTCAATTTGATGAACCCGTTTGGACAGAAAATGTAAATGAAACGAAATGGGCTGCCGAAATACTAAACGGAATTATTGAAAAATTTCCTAATGTGGATTTTAATTTGCATGTATGTGGAGGAAATGCTCACAGGAAAAGAGGTTTTTTTGGAAAATATACAGATATGATTGAAGCATTTAAAATTTTAAAAGTTGATGAAATACATTTAGAACACTGTAGCTTACATTATAAAATGTTGGATGTTTTTAATGATTGGAAATTTAATGGAAAAGTATCTCTTGGAGTAATTGATCAACGAATTGATAGTACAGAAACAGAAGAAGATATTATTAAAGCCATAAAACCTGCTCTAGAATATTTTCCAAAAGAAAAAATATTATTAACTAGTGAGTGCGGATTTGGTCATGTACCAATAGATATTGTTAAAAATAAAATAAAAATGTTGGTTGCTACCGCAAAAAAATTATAATTAAATTTTATAGATTCTTTCGGCATTAGAACTTGCAATTTTCTTTGCCTCATCATCTGAAAGATTACCTAAAATGGTATGTGTAACTTTAATCCACTCTTGAATACCTTTACCAGCATTGACTACCGGATAATCACTTCCCCACACCATTCTATCAGGACCAAAACATTCTAAAGAATGATCTACATATGGCTTTATTGTTTCATAAGAAGAAGTGCCAGGTGCACAGTAGGCCATTAAACCTGATAATTTACAAGTAACATTTGGAAGTTCAGAAAGAGATTTAATATCTTTACCCCATTCATCGATCTCTCCAGATGCAATAGGTGGAACCCCACAATGATTTAATACTAAATCCATCTGATCACATTCCTTTGCAAATTCTTTTGCAATTTTTAGCTGTGTTGGCAGAAAACAAATATCAAAGGGTTTTCCAGCTGAACCAATTTTTTTTACATTATTTCTTAATACAGTGTTTTGAGAAAATTCATCAGGCATAACATGAAAAATTCTTCTATATCCAACTACATTCATATCAATAGTTTCCTCCAACCATTGATCAAAACCATTTTCTTCTTCTGGTCTTATTGAAACAATTAATCCCTTCATATTACTATCAGGCTGATCCATAATAGATTTTATAAATTTTGTTTCTTTTTTATAATCAGAGTCATCTACTCCTGTTTCCATGAATATTGTTCCTTTAATATCAAACTCTTTGGTGAGATCTCTATAATCTTCTAAAGTAAAATTTCCCTTATCAATAGGTGGAAACTCATTTGCCCAACTATACCCCACTTGGTCGCGATACATTAAATGCTGATGGGTATCAATTAATTCCATAAATAATGTTTAACACATATTATTGAGGATGAAACTATTTTTGTTAATATATTTTCAAATAGTCAAATAATGATTTAAAATAAAACAAATGAATATTCTTTTAACAGGTGGAGCTGGTTATATCGGGAGTCATGCTGCACTTTCCTTATTAGATCAAGGTCATAATGTTCATATTGTTGATGACTTATCTACTGGGAATGAAATACTTGTTCCAGAAAATGCCCAATTTACAAATTGTAACATAAATAAAGAAAATATAATTTCTGATCTTATTAAAAACAGTAAATTCGATCTACTTATGCATTTTGCTGGATTTATACAAGTTGAAGAATCAGTTCAGCAACCTGAAAAATATTTTGAGAACAATACCAATAATGCCATTAAACTTTTTAATACTTGTAAAGATAATGGTCTAAATAATATAGTGTTTTCTTCTACAGCAGCAGCTTACGGTTCAGTAAGTAATAATGAATTAATAGATGAAAATACTAATTTGAATCCACAAAATCCATACGCAGAATCCAAAATTAGAACCGAAAGATTTCTGTTTGATAATCAAGATGATTTTAAATTCATTATTTTGAGATACTTCAATGTTGCCGGAGCAGATAAGAAATTGAGATCTGGACAAATATCAAAAAAATCAACTCATTTAATAAAAATATTATCTGAGGTTGTAGTGGGCAAAAGGGATCAAATTGAAATTTATGGAAACGATTATAATACTCCTGACGGAACGACTATAAGAGATTTCATCCATGTTTCAGATCTTGCAGATATACATACAGAGATAGCTAAATATCTTTTAGAGAATTTAGAATCAAATTTATTTAATTGTGGATATGGAAATGGTTTTAGTGTCTTAGATGTTATACAGGCTGCAAATAATATTTATCAAAATAAAATTAATTATAAATTTTCAAATAGAAGGGATGGGGATGTAGAAAAATTAATTTCTTCAAATGCTAAAATTTTAGATCATATTAACTGGAAACCAAAACATAATGATCTAAAAGAAATTATTAATTCATCTGTTAGATGGGAAGAAAAAATTAATGCGTCAAATACATAAAAGAAAATTTGTTAGAAATGATAATAAAGAACTACTATTGTACGGTTATGGTGTACACAAAGAGTCTCCCAGCCAACAACTTGATATAACTGATATTCCAAAACCTCATTTGAGATGGAATCCATCAAGAGAAGAGTGGATTACTTACTCAGCAGGAAGAAAAAACAGAACATCTTTTCCACCAAAAGAATACTGCCCATTATGTCCAGGAGGTAATTTAAATTATCCAACGGAAATTCCTTTCACAAACTTTGAGGTTGCAGTCTTTCCAAATCGATGGGCAAGTTTTAATTCAACGGGTGAAAATATATCATTAGAAAAGGTAAAAACTAAACCTTCAAAAGGTGAATGTGAAGTTGTTGTATATTCTCCAGGTCATTTTGATACAGTTTCTGAAATGCCCTTGGAAAGAATAGAATTGTTAACTAATGTTTGGATCGATAGATATAACGAGTTACAAAAAAATCCAGAAATTAAATATGTAATGCCTTTTGAAAATAGAGGTGAAGAATGTGGTGTTACTCTTCATCATCCACACGGTCAAATTTATGCTTATCCCTTTATTCCTCCTGCAATTGAAAAAGAAATAAGTGCTTTTAATAAAGAGAACTTTTTAATTAAAATTATGAAGCAATTAGAGGAGAAATATTATGTATACCAAAATGAAAATTTTGTTGCTGCTGTTCCACCTTTTGCTAGATACGCTTATGAAGTATGGATAATACCAAAAGTTCAAATTGAAGGACCCTGGAAATTTAATGATAAAAAAATTGAAGATTTTTCTAAGTGTATTCAACAAGTTGTCAAAGGGTACGATAGTTTTCTAAATAAAAGATGTCCATATATAATGGGTTTGCACGCATCCCCTGAATTAAATGATAGTAGGTTTCATTTTCACGTTGAATTTTATCCACCCCTGAGACACAATGATAAACCAAAAGTTTTAGCAGGCTCTGAGTCAATGGCTGGTGTTTTTATTATGGATGTATTGCCCGAAGATTCTGCTAATGTATTAAGAAAATTTATGTCATGACAACAATAGAAGAAAAAATTAATTATTATAAAGAAAGTCTAGATTTGTTCGATGATGGAATGGACAAGTACAAATTTTTAATTGATCAAGCAAAAAACGCTAAAATCTTTCCAGAGGAATATAGAAATGATACTTTTAAAGTGTCAGGATGTCAGGCACAGGTTTGGTTAGTTCCAAAATTAAATGAGGAAAAACTTTCCTTTTATTACGACTCTGATGCATTTATATCAAAAGGTATGGTAACTATTCTTTGTGATATTTATGGTGATAGAAAACCTTCTGAAATTAAAAATTCAGATTTTAATATGTTAAATATTTTAGAACTTGATACTCTATTAACTCCTGGAAGAAGAAATGGGGTTTATTCAATGTTAGAAAAAATAAAAGAGTACGCAAATTCTTATTCATAAAAATTAATTATGTTTTATGAACCAAAAAAAGGGATACCTTTTGATATTGATCCATTTAAATCACTCATTTTTCCAAGACCAATTGGATGGATCTCTTCAGTAAATAAAAAAGGCATAGCTAATCTAGCTCCTTATTCCTATTTTAATGCTGTTACTGATGAACCTCCACAAATTATGTTTTGTTCAAATGGTGGATCATCTCATTACAAATATAAAGATTCTTTATCTAATATTTTGTCTACAAAAGAGTTTGTAGTAAATTTTGCCACTTCTTCAACACGAATTCAAATGAATAATAGTTCCAAAGATTTCAAACCAGAAGAAGATGAATTTATTTTATCAAAATTAAAAAAGAAAAAATCAAAAATTGTTAGAGTACCCTCTGTTAAAGATAGTCCTGTAAATTTAGAATGTAAGTTAGTTAAAACAATTAAGCTCAAATCAAACTCAAAAAAAATTTCAACAATGATTATTGGAGAAGTAATTGGTATTTTTATAAAAGACAAATTTATTAAAAATAATAGAGTAGATAGTGTATCAATGCGTTATATTGCCAGAATGGGATATAGCGAGTATACAACTGTTGCCTCTAAATTTAATTTAAATAGAAAATAAAACTTATTTAAATTAACCTAATAACTTCATGGACTAAAATTTAAAAACCAAGTAATACTAAAAAAATAAATTGGGAGTATGGCGGAACTGGTAGACGCGCCGGATTCAAAATCCGGTCACTTCGGTGGTGTGGGCGTTATTATTGCTAACTGTACAGCCAAAAAATATTCCTAAAATAATTTTCATATAAAATTTGTTGACCATTTGTTGCCCAGTAATAGTGATAAATTTCCTAATTATTAAGTTTTAGCACCATGGTTCTTTCTTTTTACCATAATATTCTTTTGCCAGGCCTTTAGTTATTAAAATTTTTTTAAGTTCAGGTGCTTCAACCAACAAGTCTCCATATTTTGAAGATCTTTCTTCATAAAAATACACCACACCTACGTCTCTAAGGTATTGTTCAGTTATATTTTTTGCCAAATATCCTAGTTCTTTTTCTTTTTTACATTTGGTTCTTATTTCTGGAGTATCGAAACCATAAAAACGTATTTTTTGTTCAGCAATGATTTCTGGTGTATCTTTAAATTTAATTTTACAGGTATCTCCATCAATGCAACCAAGTAAGATTACTGTGTAAGTTAATGTCCCAAATATAATATCAATCACAGTTTACAACTGTTTCTCTGCAAATTCACAATCATACATTGTTTCAATTATCACTTGATTTTTTTTAATAAGCTGAATTTTTAGTTCTAAGGTATATTTATTTAGTTTAGCATGATTATATTGATCAGCTTTAAAAAAAAATTCAATTTCTTTTTCGGTTTCCATATCATATAAAACTTCATCTATACTTAAATATTTTTTAAATTTATTGAAAACCACAATAGATTTTTTAGCAACATCAGGATCATATTCAATTGATTTGTTTGTGTCATACTCAATTCTAGACAATGGTATACAGCTCAGTACATATTTTGGAAGTTCTGTAACAGGCTCATTCTGATTAGAGCTTAATGAGAAATTTACTCCAGAAAATAATATTAGTGTAATAATAAAATATCTCATTTTATGTATTTTTTTTATCACGGGTTATTACTAACTTCGGAGATTTAAATTTGTTCTTTTCACGATCCCATTCGTAAAAAGGGCCAATATGAACATTCATAATATTTTTAGATAAATCTACACCAGATTTTCTTTTAATTTTCATAATAAATTTTTTACTAGTTAATTCTTTAAAAGTCATAGTATCTCCTTTAGCTCTTTTTTTTCGGGCAATTAGAGTAATAAATTCCGAATTGTTTAAATAATATATTTATTTTATTGAAAAAAATATGAAAATTAAAATTTTTTCTTACAAAAATTTGTTGCCCATTTGTAGCCCAACATTTCTTTTATTTGAAATAAGCCAGTAGACTTAACTTTGAAAACCAAGTAATACTGGGAAAAACAAACTGGGAGTATGGCGGAACTGGTAGACGCGCCGGATTCAAAATCCGGTCACTTCGGTGGTGTGGGTTCGATTCCCTCTACTCCTACCAAGATTAATTACGATGAATTTTCTTAGAAATATCTATGATTGGACATTAAAAAAAGCTGAGCACAAAAATGCAAAGTGGTATTTAAGTTTAGTTTCTTTTGCAGAGAGTTCATTTTTTCCAATTCCACCTGATATACTTCTAATACCAATGGCCTTAGCTTCTAAAGCAAGAGCGTTATTTTATGCATTTATCTGTACCATCTTTTCTGTTCTTGGTGGAATACTAGGATATGCAATAGGATATTTTTTTTATAATTCAGTAGGTATTTATATTGTTGAGTTTTATCATTTAGAAAATTCCTTTAACGTTTTTGAAAATTACTACAAAGAATTTGGTATTTTAATTGTTTTAGGCGCTGGTATAACACCCTTTCCATATAAGTTTATTACAATTGCAAGTGGTGTATTTGGACTAAATATTTTTTTATTTATTATTGTTTCTATTATTGGACGAGGATTAAGATTTTATTTGATAGCAATACTTCTGTACTTTTTTGGTGAAAAAATTAAGTTAATTATTGATAAATATTTTAATATTTTAACTATTGTGTTTTTTATTTTACTTGTTGGAAGTGTTTTTATAATTAGATTTATATGATATTTCGTAATTGGGCCAAACTTTTATTTGTAATTTCGTTTATCTCAATATCATCAGCATTAATTGCAGAATATTTTTTCAATCTTCAGCCGTGTGAATTATGTTTAAAGCAAAGACATCCTTATTATTTAATTTTAGTATGTTTGGTTTTCATATTTTTATTGAAAAATTTAATTAAATTTTGGTTTTACATAGTAATTCAATTTGCATCAGTTTATGGACTTTTTTATTCTATATGGCATGTTGGAGTTGAAAATGAAATTCTTAAGGGACCTGCAGGTTGTTCAGCAATGCTGACAAGCAGTGAGAGTGCTTCAGACCTAAAAGCTCAGATATTATCAAAGCAAGTGATCAGTTGTGATGAAGTAATTTGGAGTTTTTTTGGAATTTCTGCTGCTTCAATTAATACACTTGTTTTACTAGTTATTTTTATTTTTAATGCTATTTATTTGTATAGAAAAAATGGCTTTAAAAAAGAAAAAAACATCTAAAAAAAATTCTTCATCAAATAAAACAACTCATAGAGAAGTTTTAGAAGAAATCATAAGAGTCGATCACGCCGGTGAATATGGTGCAACTAAAATATATGACGGCCAAATAGCAATTTTTGGGAAAAGCTCAAAGCTTGGAAAAACAATTCAGCATATGGCTGACCAAGAACAAGAGCATATTGATAAATTTAATGAATTAATATTGGAACATAGAGTTAGACCAACTGCTCTCCTTCCTTTGTGGAATATTGCAGGTTATGCGCTTGGTGCATCCACTGCCTTAATGGGCGAAAAAGCTGCGATGGCATGTACAGTTGCTGTCGAAAAAGTTATTGGTGAACATTATCAAGAACAATTGGAACTCTTAGGAGATGATCACAAAGATTTAAAAAAAACAATTTCTAAATTTAGAGATGATGAACTAGAACATCATGATATTGGAATAGAGCATGATGCAGAAAGTGCTCTAGGTTATAAAATTATGTCTAAAGTAATTGAACTAGGATGCAGAACTGCAATCGCAATATCAAAAAAAATTTAATTTTCTAATTCTGTATCCCAGTATAAATAATCTCTCCAAGTTTCATGCAAAAAATTTGGTGGAAAATTCCTACCATTATTTTGTAATTGAATTGATGATGGTCGAAGAGGTTTTTTAAAAAGTTTCATATCTGTATTGTGAATTAATTTACGTCCTTTTTTTAAATTACATGATGTGCATGCAGAGACAACATTTTCCCAAGTAGTTTTTCCGTTCAGACATTTAGGGACTAAATGATCAAATGTCAGTTCATTGGCTGTAAAACGATTAGTGCAATACTGACAAGTAAAATTATCTCTTAAAAATACATTAAAACGAGTAAATGCTGGTCTTCTTTGAGGCGTTACATAATCTTTAAGTGCGATTACACTTGGTAACTTAAAAGTAAGATTTGGAGAATGAACTTCATATTCATAATTTTCAATCACTGAAACTCTTTCAAGAAAAACGGCTTTAATGGCGTCTTGCCATGAGCATAAGGAAAGTGGGTAATAGGATAGTGGGCGAAAATCAGCATTAAGGACCAAAGCTGGATTTTCAGCAGTACTCATTTTATTTTCTACTCATCCAATTCATATATTTATAATTATATAATATGAAGATTCTATTATTTTAAATATTTTTTTTTATAAAATTTTGGAATAAAGTTATTGTCTCTTGCGACATAGTATGCTGATCATTTGGTAAAAGATGAGATTCAAAATTGTATTTATACTTTTGTAAAACTTCAACTGATTGATTGAAATTAGAAACGGGCAATACATTATCTAATCTTCCATGCGAAATAAATATTGGTGTTTCTAAAAATGATTTTTTAGGCATGTGTTCTCTTGAAATTATTCTTGAAGATATAATTGCTATACCAGCTAATTTTTTATCAAGGGATTGGCCTAATTCAAATGCCATTATTCCGCCTTGAGAAAAACCCATAACAAAACAATCACTCATCTCAATATTTAGATCATTTATAAGCAGAGATATTGTGTTATAAATTTTTTTAACATTTTCATTTATTAAATTTCTAACAAATTCAAATTCTTTCAGACCTACATCAGAAATATAAACACCATTCAAATATAAATCAAACCATTGATAACCCATTGGATTACCAGGCATAATACTTGGTGCATTTAAAGCAACATAGTGCATTCCCCATTCATCTTGGTCTAGAGGTTCTGCTAAATGAATAAAATTAGCAGCATTGTCACCATAACCATGAAGCATTATCATTAATTTCTTAGGCTTATCGTGTTTTGATATTGATGGGCCAAATAGTATATTATCCATATTGATCTTATGTATGAATTCTTGCTTCATTCAAGAAAAGTTTTATATAGATACATATATGAGCACAATGCAAATAGTATTAGTTCTATTTATGGCTGCAACTCTAGCTGTGGTAGTTATTGGGGTCATAGCTATGGCAGTAAATGGTAAACTTAATAAAAATCATAGTAATAAACTAATGCGTTTAAGAGTACTCTTTCAGGCTATAGCCATATTTGTTTTTGTCGTTATCGTCTGGCTTGCAAGGAATTAACATTTAGAGTCTAGATAAATCATTAAATTTTTAGTATATAAGCAAAATTATGGGAATTCATTTTAATCATAAGTCTAAAGCGGGAGACCGCAAAATGCAGAAAGAGCTTAAGCTAAAAATGAAAGCTGAGGAGCGTAAAAAGAAACGTGAAGAACAAGAGCGTCTTAAACAAGAAGAGGAAATGAGGAAATTAGAAGAATTAACTAGACCTGATAAATCTTCAGATAAATAAAACTAGTATAAATTTTAAGCTGGATGATTTTTTCTAATAAATTTTTTTAATATTTCTAATGATTGGCCTGCTTCCTCAAGTAGTATCATGTGTCCACAATTTTCAATAATTTCAACTTCTGAATTCTCAATATTTTCAGCCAATTTTTTTCCAGCTTTAACTGGACACATTCTATCCCGATCACCAAGTATATTAATAGCTGGACATTTTATTTTTTTTGCGGCTTCAAAACCATTTTTGTAATTATCACACGCCCTAAAATCTACGCCAAGAGCATTTTTAACAGATCCATTTACTACAATTGAACCTCCTAAATTCATATGATGGAGTCCTGGCACTGGATGGCCGCCAAAATGACCTGCTGGTCCATGCGCCCAATCCATCATAAGATCAACTGCTTTAGGGTCACCATTTTCTGCTAATTCTAAAAGTTCTGGATTCATAGGAATAGCACCCGCTCCACCCATTAATCCTATAGATCTTATTTTGTCTGGAAATTGCGAAGCACATTCCAATACAACTAAGCAACCCTGTGAGTGCCCTACTAATGAAGCTTCTTTCATATCCATTGAGTCAATAACATCTGAAATCCATTTTCCTTGATCTTCTATAGACTCTAAAGCAGGTCCTTCAGAATATCCATGTCCAGGTAAATCAATTGCAAGTACACTATAACCATGAAAAGCAAAGTAACGAGTTTGTAAAACCCATGTAATATGACTTAATCCACTTCCATGAATGAAAATAATAAGAGGCTTTGATTTATCAAAGGGTCTTCCACCAGTTGATGCAAAAACCTCTTTATTATTTACTTTAAATTTCATTTATTAGCGACTAATCTTGGTTTTTTTGCCGCTCTAAAACCATCCTCAAAGTCATTAATGATATCTTCAATATCTTCAATTCCTACTGACAACCTAATCATGTCATGGGACATGTTTGCTAATTTTAGAGTTGCTTCATCCATTTGAGAGTGTGTAGCAGATGCAGGATGAATAACGAGTGTTCTTGTATCTCCAACATTTGCTAAATGAGAAGCTAATTTAACATTATCAATAAACGCAGCTCCTGCTTCTTTTCCACCTTTTATTCCAAATGCAATCATTGAGCCAGTACCTTTGGGTAATAGCTGTTTGGCTAATTCATAATCAGGATTATCTTTTAAGCTTGCATGAGAAACCCAAGCAACGCTCTCATGATTACTTAAGTATTCAACCATCTTCAAAGCATTTGAACAATGTTTTTCCATTCTAACTGATAATGTTTCAATTCCTTGCAAAACATTCCATGCATTTTGAGGACTAAGACACGGACCCATGTCTCTCATTCCTTCAGCTCTTGCCTTCATTGTAAATGCAACAGGACCAAATTCTTCAGCAAAAGATAAACCGTGATAACCTTCATATGGCTCTGTCATTGTTGGAAACTTATCAGTTTTCATGAAATCAAATGTTCCACCTTCTACTAAAATTCCTGCCATAGATGATCCATGACCTGCCATCCACTTAGTCAAAGAGTGAACCACAAAATCTGCACCATGCTCTAGTGGCTTGAATAAATACGGAGTTTGATAAGTACTATCAATTATTACTGGGATACCAGCGTTATGAGCAATTTTTGAAATTTCTGGTAAATTCATTAATTCATTTCCAGGATTACCAACTAGTTCTCCATAGATACATTTAGTATTATCTTGAATTGCTTTCTTAAAACCTTCTGTGTCTCTAGGCTTTACAAATGTTGCTTTAATTCCAAACTTTGGAAGAGTTAGTCTAAATAAATTTACAGTTCCTCCATACAACTGAGATGAAACAACTACGTGATCACCAGCATTACATAAGGTCATTATTGTTAAGAAAATTGCACTCATTCCAGATGCAGTTGCCAAAGCAGCTGTACCGCCTTCTAGAGCCGCAACTCGTTCTTCTAAAACTTGAACTGTTGGGTTTGAAATTCGACTATATATATGTCCACCTCTCTCAAGGTTAAACAATGCAGCAGCATGATCAACATCATCAAACATATAAGATGTTGTTTGATATATAGGTACTTGTCTTGAGCCCGCATTTTTGCTTGGCATGTATCCTGCATGCAAACTCAAAGTATCAAATTTATAAGTTTTTGGGTCCATATTAAATCTCCTTTGCTTTTTTTCTTAGTTCAAATTTTTGTATCTTCCCAGTTGATGTTTTTGGTAATTCTCCGAAGATAACATTTTTTGGCCTCTTAAATCCAGCCATATTTTCTTTACAAAACTGAATAATCTCTTGTTCTGTGGCATTTTTTCCAGGTGCCAATTCGACAAAAGCACACGGGGTTTCTCCCCACTTTTCATCTGGCTTTGCTACAACGCCTACAAGTGAGACAGATGGATGTTTTGCAACAACATTTTCTACCTCCACAGATGAAATATTTTCACCACCTGAAATAATGATATCTTTAGACCTATCTTTAATTTGAATATACCCATTTGGATATACAACTGCTAGATCTCCAGAATGAAACCAGCCATTTTTCATTGATGTTTCAGTCGCCACTTTGTTTTTGTAATATCCTTTCATTACAACATTACCTCGAATTAAAATTTCTCCCATGGTTTCTCCATCCATTGGAACTTTTTCATAGGTCTCTGGATCTGCAACACAAACTTCTTCTGTATTTGGATAACGAACACCTTGTCTTGCTTTAATATCCGCTTTTTCAGATTTTGATTGTGATTCCCATTCTTCATTCCAAGCACACTGAAGAATATGACCGTATGTTTCAGTTAATCCATATACATGCATAACTTCAAAACCTAAGTTATCCATCTTTTCAAGAATTGCACTCGTTGGTGGAGCACCAGCAGTTAATACATATACTTTATGATTTATTTCTTTTTTATCTTTCTCATCAGCGTTAGCAATTAAACTTAAAACTATAGGAGCTCCTCCAAAATGAGTTACTTTATATTTATCTATTAAGTTATAAATATCTTTTGCAACAATGTATCTACAGCAAATAATCTTTGCATGTATTAAAGCGGCTGTCCAAGGGTAACCCCATCCGTTACAGTGGAACATTGGAACGGTATAAAGAAATGTTAGTTTATTAGGCATGTTCCATGCCGTAACACTTCCAGTGGACATTAAATATGATCCTCGGTGGTGATACACAACACCTTTTGGTTTACCAGTTGTACCAGAAGTATAACTTAGTGAGATCGCTTGCCATTCATCTTCGGGTATAGACCAATTATAATCATCATCACCTGTTTGTAAAAATTCTTCATAAGTCATTTCTCCAATTTTTTCACCCTCACCATCTTTGAAAATTGCCTGATCATCATGAATATCAATAATAGGGATATTCTTCCCATATATTTGTAAAGCTTTCTTCATTGTAGGTGAAAATTGAGTATCAGTTATAAGAAGTTTTGCGTCACTATGATCTAAAATATATGCAATTGTTTCAGCATCAAGTCTGGTATTGATCGTATTAATAACACCACCAGTCATTGGTATAGAATAATGTGCCTCAAATAATTCCGGAGTATTTGCAGCAATAATTGAAACGGTGCTTCCTTTTGTAATTCCTTTTTTTGCTAATGCGCTAGCGAACTTAGTACATCGATTATAGGTTTCAAACCAAGTGTAACTCCTATTTCCATAAACTAAAGAGTCATAGTTTGGATAAATGTCTTTTACTCGAGTTATAAAACTTAAAGGTGATAATGGAACAAAATTAGCTGAATTTTTATCTAAGTTTGTATCAAAATTACTCATCTGTTTCCTATAAGGATCAAATACTACAAGAAATTAATTTAATTTACTAATGGTTTTCCAGTTTCAAGTGTATGTTTTATTCGCTCTTGAGTTTTAGGCATCTGGATAAGTCTCATGAAAGCTTCTAATTCAAGATTATAAAGATCATCTTCACTTAATTCATTATCAATATTTGTATTTCCACCACTAAGTACAAAAGCAATTTGCTTACCTACCTCTAATCCATGATCTAAAATTTTATTTTCATTATATAGTGCTTCAAGCTTTTCGAACATTTTATCTCTGACAGCACTACCGCCTAAATTGAATTTAGGTTGAGTTGGTTTTTCATAGGTTCCCTCAATATTATTTAATAAATCGATAGCCGTTGATAATTGTCTGTCTCTATTTATTACCACCTTATCCTTTTCTAAAAAGAAATGATTTGGCAGCGCTTCATTTGGTGACGTAGCAGTAATAGCATAACCAATAAGATCAAAAACTTTCATAGATGCAAATTCAGAATTTTCTTTGCCTTCTGGAGTTTGTAACCAGCGCCACAGCATTTCCTTACAACCCCCGCCAGCAGGAATGAGTCCAACTAAAGATTCAACTAGTCCAAGAACAACATTTGTATGAGCAACGTTATAATCACAATGCAATACCACTTCAAAACCACCGCCAATAGCAAGCCCTGATGGTGCAGCAATAAAAGGCTTATCTGCATATTTTATTGTTTTACACGTTTGTTGGAAATCAATTATAAATTTTTCAATTTTAGACCATTCATTATTTTTAGCAAATTCCATGACATAATTTAAATTTACACCAGCAGAAAATTGCATTGCATCATTAATCACAATTGTGCTTTTATTATTTTGAGCAGCTTCTTTTAAAGCTAACATAGAATCAGTATCTAAAGCGTTTGCCTTAGTAGTAAATTCAACAACCTGATATGATGAAGCATTTTTAACATTAGCAGAAGGGTTCTCAAAAGTTTTTTGTAAATTTAACGATCTTAAATTATCAATACTTGAATCTAAATATCCAGGTCTTTTATTAAATTTAAAAATTCCCTTTAAATCTTTAAAGAAGTTAATATCAGTATTTTGATCAATAAAATTTTTTGTATCAATATTTGAAAGCATTTCAAAAGGGCCAACAGTCCAATTAAAACCTAATCTTAGTGCATCATCTATGTCTATATATTTCGATGATACATCAGGAATTAAATATGCAGCATACCTAATTACTTTTGTCAGAATTAATTTTGCATATTCACCATATTTATCTCTTCTTTGAATAAGTTTGTTTATGTCAATTTTATCTCCAATACCTAAATTAATTTTCTGACTTGGGTGATACTCGCCAGTTTCTAAGTTAATAGATTCAAGAATTTTTTTTCCATTAGATTTATTCATTCTATAAAAACCACCCTTACCTTTTCTTCCTGTATACCCAGTTTCAATAAGTTTTGTGACTAATGGAATTTCTTGAGCAACCTCGTGGAAAGGATCTTCTTTTGGGAGTTCTTTGATAAAACTTTTTAAAACATCAGCCATCAAATCGATACCAATTAAATCGTATAGCCCAAAAATTCCAGTCTTCGGGATACCCATTGGTCTTCCAAATACTGCATCGGCCTCTTCAATTGATATCTTCATTTTAAAAGCTTCAGTCATAGCAACTTGCATTGCATAAACTCCAATTCTGTTTCCGATAAATCCTGGAGTGTCGTTACAAATAATTACACCTTTACCAAGTTTTTCATCACAAAATTGTTTTAATAAATTTATTTTTTCAATGTCATTAACTTCTTCAGTTACTATCTCGAGCAATGCCATATATCGAACTGGGTTAAAAAAATGGGTAATGCAAAAATTTTTTTTCATTTCGTCTGACATATTTGCTGATAAAATTTTTAATGGAATTGTAGATGTATTAGATGAAATTATAGAATTGTTCTTTCTTGTGGTCTGAATTTTATCATAAATGTTGTGTTTAATATCTATTCTCTCAACAACAGCCTCCACAACCCAATCAGCTTCGGCGACTTCATTAAAGTCGTCCTCAATATTTCCAACCTTAATTAATTCTGCTTTGTTTTTTTCTACTAAGAGTGGGGGGCGTGATTTTTTAATTCTTTCTTTAGCGTTTTCTGTAATTTGGTTTCTAGATCCCTCTTTCGAAGGTAAGTCTAGAAGTGTTACATCAATACCAGCATTTGCTATTTGGGCTGCAATTCCACTTCCCATAGTGCCAGATCCTATTACTACTACTTTTTTAATATTCATGTGAGTTCTATAAAGCTGAGCTTATATAAGAAAAATTTGCCGTATGAAAATAATTTAAGCATAAGAGTGGAAATTAATATAAATATCTCTTATAGGCGCGCAAAATGAAAAAAAATCCTTCAAGAAATGTCCATTTTTCAAAAGGACCTAGTGAGATCTTAGATGCAATTAATTCATCTATAGATATCGATCAACGTCTCTATAAAGAGGATATTACTGGGTCAATAGCGCATGCTAGAATGCTTGGTAAACAAAAAATAATAAATAAAAAAGAACAAAGTGCAATAGTCTCTGGGCTTAAAGCAATTCAAAGAGATATTGAAAAAAATAAGGTCGTATTTTCAAAAAAACTTGAAGATATTCATATGAATATTGAAAGTTTATTATTTAAGAAAATTGGAAAAGTTGCAGGAAAGCTTCATACTGCAAGATCTAGAAATGATCAGGTAGTAACTGATTTAAAATTATGGGTTAAAAAAGAATCTAAAATTTTAGATAGTGAACTAAAAAAATTTCAGAAAACTTTAATTAATATTGCAACAAAAAATGCTGAAACAATTATGCCTGGTTACACTCATTTACAGATTGCTCAACCAATAACATTGGCTCATCATGTTTTAGCTTACGTTGAAATGATTGGTAGAGACAGAACAAGACTTGAAGATTGTTTATATCGTCTTAATGAAAACCCATTAGGAGCTGCTGCACTTGCAGGCACCTCTTTTCCTATTGATAGAAAATATACATCTAAAGAGTTAGGTTTTAGAGAGCCAACAAAAAATGCCATGGATACAGTCTCAGATAGAGACTTTGTAATAGAATTTTTATTTGTTCTATCATTAATTGCTGTTCATTTATCAAAAATAGCAGAGGAAATAGTACTTTGGTCAAATCAACAATTTGATTTTATAAATTTACCAGATGATCTTTCAACCGGCAGTTCAATTATGCCTCAGAAAAAAAATCCCGATGGCGCAGAACTTGTTAGAGGAAAAACAAGTATTATCATTAGTAATTTAAGTACAATGCTTAATATTGTTAAAGGGTTACCACTTTCTTATAGTAAAGACTTACAAGACGATAAACAAATAACATTTAATTCATATGACAATGTTTCTTTGTGTGTAAAAGTTATGAATGAAATTTTATCAAAATCTACATTCAACAAAACTAGAATGAAAGAGTTGATTGATAATTCAAATGCAACCGCTACCGATTTGGCTAATTGGTTGGTACAAAAACTTAGATATTCATTTAGAGATGCTTATATTGTTACAGGCAAAATTGTTTCTTATTGTTCAAAACAAAATAGAAACATAGATTCATTATCTCTTGGAGAATTAAAAAAATTTGACAAAAATATAACAGCTGACGCAAAAAAAGTGCTATCAGCTACTAACAGTGTTAAATCAAAATCAAGTTTTGGGGGTACAGCTCCTGAAATTACTAAAAAAATGATAAAACTTGTTATAAAAAAATACTTATAATGATCAGATTAATATTATTATCATTTTTGTTGTTTACTTTTAGTTGTGGTAAAGTTGGTCCTTTAAGTTTACCAGAAGATCAAGTAGATAAATCCGTAATTACTTATCCATGTGATGAAGCATGTTTAGAGAAATTAGAAGAAGAGAAAAAACGTCAACAATCCGTTATTATAAACACTGAATAAATGCTCACTTATAAAAATAATGACCCATATATTGAGGGCACTTCTTTATATGACTTGGTAAAAGTTTGTGAAACACCTTTTTACGTGTATTCACAAAAAAAAATTATTAATCAAGTAAATAAAACTAAAGATATTTTAGGTAACAATATTTTTTATTCAATTAAGTCTAATTCAAATCAAGCTATTTTGAAATTAATGAACTCGTTAGATATTGGGGCAGATGTAGTGTCAGTTGGTGAATTAAAAAGGGCCTTAGAAGCTGGTTTCGATCCAAATAAAATAATTTTTGAAGGTGTTGGAAAATCTGAACAAGATTTACTCTATGCTATACATAAAAATATACGTTTAATTAATACTGAATCTTTAGAAGAAATAAAACTACTCGATAATTTAGCAAATGAAAAAAATAAAATCGTTAATATTGGTGTTAGACTTAATCCAGATGTTGATGGTGAGACTTTAAGTAAAATTTCAACAGGAAAAAAAACTGATAAGTTTGGTATTGAATTTGAAAATTTAGATAAAATTATCAAATTAGTTAAAAGTTGTGAAAATTTAAATTTAATTGGTATTAGTTGTCATATTGGAAGTCAAATTAGTAAAATTGAGGTATATAAAAATACGTTTTCTCAAATGAAAATGGCTGCAGATAAGTTTATTGAATCAGGTATTAATATCAAGAATGTAGATTTGGGTGGAGGTTTTCATGTTAAATATGAAGATTCTGATCCTGACTTTAATATTGAGATGGTAAAAGAAGAGCTTGATAATTGTTTTACGCAAACAAACTATGAATTATCGTTTGAGCCTGGTCGGTATTTAATTGCTGAGGCTGGAGTTACGGTTACTTCTGTTGTTACAATTAAAAATAATGGAGGTATAAATTATTTAATTGTTGATGCAGGAATGAATACATTGATACGTCCAGCCATGTATGGTGCACATCATGAAATATTGGCAATTGATGTAAAATCAGAGGAATTTATGGATTATGCTATTGCTGGTCCAATTTGTGAAAGTTCAGATGTTTTTTTAAAACAAATCAAATTGGCTAAACAAAAAATTGGCAATCTACTGGTTATAAAAAATACAGGAGCCTATGGAAAAGTAATGTCCTCAAATTATAACTCTAGGCCACTGCCCTCTGAAATTTTAGTAAACAATGATAATTATGCAATTATTTATTCTCCAGAGAAAATTGAGAAAACAATTGCAGATGATATTATTCCGAGTTGGTTATAACTAATTTAAAGTATTGTGTATAATTTTAGCTAAGTCTGAAATTATCAAATTTAAATTAAAGAAAAATTCCCTAATATAGAAATCAATAATAATAAAAGTATTTACACCGTAGGATCGATAAATCCATAATGCTAAAATTATAACTATAGCTAGAGCAATTACTATAGCCGAATTAATAACACTTGGTTTTTCATGTCTCACAACTGTACTTGGTAAATTTCTGACTGGACCTTTTTCTAATTTTTCTTTTTGTTTATTATTTTTTAAATTTTGATCTAATTCTTCTTTTTTTGTAGATGGTACTGATGATGTAATGTCTGTATCGTCTAATTCTTGAAACCATTGATGATTACAATTTGCGCATTCAACCATTCTACCATTTGGTTTAAGATCTGCAGAATTTACTAAATACTTGAATTCACAATTAGAGCAAACAATGAACATAAATTATATATAGATCAGTCAGGCTAGTATATAAAACAAAATCATAAAGTATGTTAATTTTAAAAAGTATAATATTTTATATTTCCCTAGTTATATGGACTGTGTTGATGGGTATTGTATGTTTACCTTTTCTCTTATTACCAAGTTATTTACTTAAATATCCAACAAAACTTTGGATACGTGTTATTTTTGTTTTTCTTAATCTTATATGTAATATTAAACATAAAATTGAGGGTTTAGAAAATATTCCAAATGAAAGTGTCTTAATTGCGTCTAAACATCAGTCCGCATTTGAGACATTCGCACTCTATTACTATTTAAAAGATTGTTTCTTTGTCCATAAAAGAGAGCTTTTCTTTATACCAATTTTTGGACAATATTTATTCAAGTCTAATATGGTTGCGATTAATAGAGATGGTGGAACAAAAGCTATGAGAGATATGTTACAAAAAGTTCAATCAAAATTATCTTTTGGATCTTCAATTATTATTTTCCCCGAAGGAACA
>CACOPD010000006.1 GCA_902628835.1 uncultured Alphaproteobacteria bacterium | reverse complement strand
ATATTTGGAAAAAGTGTTTTGGGATGATTTTTTAGGAAATTCACTTCCAAAATCAATCAACATGCTTATCAGTTTTGTCGTAATGATGAATTTTGGTTATTTTACCTTAATGTTTTACGTAAAAATTTTAGATATTAATTATTTTATATCATGATAACAAGATTTTCAGTACCAAATCTTCATGAAACTACAATTCATCTAACAAATGTTGTTAATGGAAAAATAGTACCTGATAAAATATTAACTAATGCAAAAATATTATCGACTTACACTGATACTATTTTAGAAAATAAAGAAATTTGGATTTCTAAAGGTAGAATTGCATGTATTAGAAATAATAATGATCATAAAAATTTTTTTAATTCAAAGAATGTTTCAGTATTTGACGTTGAAAAAAATATTTTAGCACCAGGTCTAATCGATCCGCATATGCATATTGAGAGTAGTATGATTACTGGTTGTGCTTATGCAGAGGCAGCATTATTAAATGGCACTACAACAATTTTTTGTGACTCTCACGAAATTGGCAATGTTTTAGATACTGATGGAATCGAATGGATGCTTGAAGATTGTCGTAAAGCACCATTATCTATTTTTTTGACTTTACCAAGTACTATTCCAGCAACGAACGATGAATTAGAAACAGCTGGAGGTAATTTAACTGCTAAAAAAACAGCTAACCTTTATGACAAATGGCCTGAAATATTAGGTCTTGGAGAAAAAATGGATTTCGTCTCTGTTTGTCAAGGAGATGAACGATCACATAGTATTATTTCTGAAACTTTAAAACGAAATATACCAATTAGTGGACATGTATTTGGTAGAGAATTTGTAGCTGCTTATGCAGCAAGTGGAGTTACTGATACGCATGAAGCAGAAGAAAAATTATTTACTAATGATTTGCTAGATGCTGGTTTATGGATTTTTTTAAGAGGTGGCAACCCTCAAACACCATGGAATAGTATTAAAGAAGCTATTAAAGTTTTAACTGAAAATAATGTCAGTTCAAAAAGGATATGTGTGTGTACTGATGACAGAGATGCAGATGATTTATTTAATTTTGGTCTAGACTGGGTAGTAAGACAGGCTAATCAGCTTGGAATAGATAAAACAACATCTTGGTCGATGGGATCGCTTCATCCAGCAACAAGATATAATATTGATAGAGATTATGGAGCCTTAGGACACAGCAGAAGAGCTGATGTAATTATGTTAGATGAAAATTTAAATGTCCATAATACTTGGTTAGGAGGCGAGTTAGTTGTTCAAAATTCAAAAATTACATCAACTCTTGAACAACAACTTGAAAATAATCGATATGAATATCCCAAGAGGGCATACAATACAGTTATACTACCAAAAGAAGTTAAATTAATTCCAGATATTCCTAAAAAAGAAAATTTAAAAATAAATATCATTAAAACTGAGCTTCCAGGAATTATGACAACTAGAGAAACCATAAGTGTCAAAAAAACTATTACTAATTGGGAAAATTTTATCAAAGAGAATGATCTCTGTCATTTATGTGTTATTGAAAGACATGGTCGAAATGGAGAATTTGCTCATGGATTTTTAAAAAACTTTAAACTTAGAGCAGGAGCAATAGCAAGTTCAGTTGGACATGATGCTCATAATGTAATTGTAGCTGGTATGAATGAAAAGGATATGAAATTTGCTTTAGATAAAATAAATGAAACTCAAGGAGGCATAGTAATTGTTAATGATGGCAATTTAATCGCTAAAGTAGAATTACCAATTGCTGGGTTACTTTCTGATAAAAGAGCAAACATAGTTGCTAAAGAAAATAAAAATCTTAAAGAGGAATGGGCAAAAGCTGGATGCACACTTCCATATATGGGATTTAACTTATTGCCTTTATCTGTAATTCCAAATTTTAGAATAACCAATAAAGGTTTAGTTGATGTTAATACAATGAAACTTATTCCTTTATTTGAATAATTTAAATTTAATTAATATTTTTCATTTATTTTAAATATGATAAGAAATTATCTTTAAGAATGGAGAAGGTTTTATTTATATTACATCAAAAAACATCAGTTCCTGGAGATATTGGAAATAAATTTCAGGAAAGAGGTTATGATATCGAAATTTGTAGACCTCCATTAGGAGATGAACTTCCTATAAATTTAATTAATTATTCAGCTATTGTAGTTTTTGGTGCTCCGGGAAGTATCAATGATGAAGATGAATTTATAAAAAAAGAAATAAATTGGATAAATAATGTAATTAAGTCTAATGTTCCATTTCTTGGGATATGTTTTGGTGCACAACTATTAGCTAAATATCTTGGTTCAGAAATTAAAGTTAATTCACAGGGTTTGTCTGAAATTGGATTTTATAAAATAAATCCAACTGAAATTGGAAATAATTTATTCCAATTCCAAGATACTTTTTTTCAATTTCATTCAGAAGGTTTTGATCTCCCAACAGGTTGTGAATTATTGGCTAGAGGTGATGTTTTTAATAATCAAGCATTTAGATACAAAAATTGTTATGCTTTACAATTTCATCCAGAAGTAAATTTAAAAGTACATATCAGGTGGATTTTTTTGGTTTTACTTAAAAATCCTAAGAAATTATTTGTAAAAGGAGCACAAAATATTTTCACTCAATTTTTCCTAAGATTTAAGTATAATAAATCAATATCAGATTGGCTAGATAATTTTCTAGATCAATATCTTTTAAAAGAAAGATAAAATCCCTTTGTTTAAGATTAGGAAATTATTTTATTCACCAGTTAAATCACTATCTTTTTCATCTGTTAATGATTTAAAAATTATAAAAAGTATTGGAATAAAATTTGATAGAAATTTTGCATTTACGAGAGATTTAGATGATGAAAGAATAAAAATTATACTAAAAAATCCTTCAGAAAGAAAAATTATTAATTTTTTGTCATTAAAACATTTTCCTAAGCTAAATGAATATAATTTTGAATTTGATAATGATATTTTAAAACTTAAAAATAAAGACATTGTTCTCTTAAGTGCTAATATAAACAATAATTCAGATTTAAATCTATTATGTGATAAAATAAAATCAATCATACCAAAAGTGAAAAATATCCAATTTTTAAAAGACGCAAAAAATCCTTTTTTTGACACAATGCCATCAAAAACAATATCAATGATAAATTTTAATAGTATTAAGGATTTTGAAAAAAAACTTTCAAAACAAATAGAATATGAAAGATTTAGAGGAAATATTTATATTGATCAGCTGGAAGCTTGGGAAGAAAGAAAATTAGTTAATAAAACTTTAATTATTAATAATACTAAATTTAAAGTTTTGAGAGAAATTCCAAGATGTTCTGCAACTAATATTAAGCCTAATTCATCTATTTCTAATTTATCCATTCCAATGAGTTTAAAACAAATTTATAATCATATTAATTTAGGTATATATTTACTCCCTCTTAATGATGGAAATATAAGACTAAATGATAATGTTTTGATTAATGTCTAAATTTATAAATAAACATTCTGAAAAAATAACAGGTTATTTATTTATTCTTCCGGCAGTATTAATAATAAGCTTATTTGGAATATTTCCAGTTTTTTTTGGTATGTATATGAGTGTTCATAAATGGAAAGTTTTCAAGGGTAGATTTCTAGGATTGGAAAATTATGAAAAAATTTTAGGCAATATACCTGCTTTTGGTTTTTTTATTATTGGATTACTTCTTTTGATACTAAGCTACTGGATGTGGAGTGAATTCAAAACAAAGTTGAAGAATAAAATAATTATCCCATTGCTTTCATTAGCAATACTTTTTTTAGGATTATATTTAATTAATATAAATTGGGATCAAATGCTATTATCTGGTGATGAAGATTATTTATATTCACTGATATATACATTATATTATTCTTTCTTTACTATTATTTTTGAAGTTGGTCTTGGTTTAATAATAGCATTTGCTCTTTACCAAAAATTAGCAGGTAAACAATTTTTTCAAATGATTTTATTATTTCCATATATCACTCCTGCTGTAATGGGTGCTGCGGTTTTCTTTTTAATTTTTGGTAAAGCAGAAAACTCATTTTTAAATCAATTTATTGGCATATTTGGAATAGAACCTCAATTATGGTTATTTGATAAAAGACCAATTACTGAAGTTTTATTTGGAGTAAAAATTGATGGGTTATTTGCTGGACCAAGTTTAGCACTTATGTCATCAATTCTATATGGTATATGGTCATACACCGGTTATTATGCAATAATACTTTTAGCTGGACTTTCTATTATTCCATCAGACTTATATGAAGCGGCAAAAGCAGAGGGTGCAAGTCGATGGCAAACGTTTATAAAAATTACTGTACCACTGCTAATGCCAATAATATTTTTTTTAATGTTAACAGGATTTATAAATACCTTCCAAGCATTTAATAGTATTTTTGTAATGCAAACATCATCTGCTGGAGATACTATGGATGTAGTAACAATTGAAATATTTGATCATTTTTGGGGTAGGGTAAAATATGGATATGCTGCTGCTGAAGGTGTAATTTTATTTATTATTTTGAATGTTTTAGCAATATCACAGTATGTGATCTTTAGAAAAAAATTAAATTATGACTAGAATATTTAATTCAGAGACCAGAATACCGTATTTAATTTTACTAATAGTTTTTACTGTTTCAATTTACCCTTTTTTTTATATGATTAGCACTTCTTTAATGACTGCAGGAGAAGCTTCAAATCAATATTTTCTCCCTAAAAAATTAATGTTTGAAAACTACTATGAAGTTTGGACATCAAACAGATTTCAACGCTATACTATAAATAGTTTAATAATAAGTTCTATAACAGTTTTTGGGGTATTACTTACTTCAATACCAGCAGCTTACTCATTTGCAAAAATTAATTTTCCTTTAAAAAATATTATTTTTTATCTTTTATTATTATCATTGATGATACCTGAAATTATTACTTTGCTACCTCATCTTTTAATTATCAGAGGAGAAATCATTCCGCTACCTTTTGGACCTTCTTGGATGAATACTCTACAAGGATTAACTGTCCCATTTATGGGAAATATTTTTGTAATTTTCTTGTTAAGACAATATTTTAAAAAAATTCCTAACGAACTTTGGGATGCTGCAAGGTTAGATGGCTCATCACACATTAATTTTTTATTAAAAGTTGTAATTCCTATGAGTAAACCAATAATAGTTACGGTATCTTTATTTACTTTTATCATTGCCTGGAATAGTTTTGCTTGGCCTTTATTAATTTTAACAAGAGATGATTGGTATCCAGTTACTGTATCAATTTATAGTTTCGTAAGAGAAGTTGGTCCAAATTTCAATCTACTGATGGCAGCTTGTCTAATAGCAATATCACCAATTCTCCTGCTTTACTTCTTTACTCAAAAGTTATTCATAGAAAGTATATCAAATTTTGGATTAAAAGAATAAAATCGTATTTTTTTTGTAACAAAATTGTAATTTAATAAGTATATTAAAACTTATTTAAGATGAGGTGATTATGATTTTTTTTAAATATTTTATAAAATTACTTTTTGCTTCAATTTTTTTTATCTCTTCTCAATCGATTGCTATAACTGCTCAAGATATTGAAAATGCCGATCCATCAGGTCAGACTGTAGAATTCTGGGTTCAATATTCTGATGAAAGATTAGATGCAATGATGGCAAGGGCGGAAAGATTTGAAGCAGAAACAGGAATTAAGGTAAATGTGGTTCACAAAGGACATTATGGTAAAGTTCAATCTGCAATGATGTCTGCCGCAGGAACTAAAGACATTGCTGATGTAGCAAGAGGATATGGTAATGCTGCTGCTGATATGTACCTTATTGGAGCATCAATTGATCAATCTATGTTAGCGAATAGTAAAAAATGGGGTGTAACTCAAGATGATATCGATGACTGGGGTGCAAATTGGACAGTTGGATATTCACCATATTTTGATGGAAATCCTAAGCTACTGCATGAAGTTGGTAAGTCTATTGAAATACTATATTACAATGCTGACTGGCTAAAGGAATTAGGATTAGATGAGCCAAAATCACCAGCAGATTTTGCTAAAGCTGCTTGTGCTGCTACAAATCAAGATTTTAGTGGCAAGATGGGTGATGACGTTCCAAGCTATGGATATGAAATTGACACAGATGCTAGTAATTTTGCTGCATGGGTTTTCGCTCATGGAGGTGATGTTTTTGATTATGATGCAGGTCAATATATTTATAATGGACCAAAAGCTGTTGAAGCTATGGAGTTTATTCAAGGAATGGCTAACAAGGGATGTGCTATTGTTGCAAGAGGTAAATATACTGATCAACAATATCTTGGACAAGGATCAGTATTATTTGCCGCTGGTTCAACTTCAGGAATTACATACTTTGAAAAATCAATAGCTGAAGGCTACAACGGAAACTGGGATGTTGCACCAATATCTCACACCACAAATGAACCTGTTTTAAACTTATATGGTGGCGGATTAATTATGGGTAATACTGGTGATGCCAATAGAATGGTAGCTGCTTATCAGTGGATGAAGTATATTTCTAATACTGAAAACTCAGCTGTTTGGTCTACAGAAAGTGGTTATGGTTTTGTAAGAACATCTTCAGCTGATCACCCACTAATTGCAGAAAAGAGAGCGGAGTTAGCTCAATATGATAAATCTTTAGGAATGGTTCAGTTTGGTAAAGGTGAACCTTCAGTTCCTGGATACTATTCTGTTAGAGGTGAAGTTGAAAAAGCTTATGCAGCAATAATTAATGGTGATGATATTATGTCAACATTAAATCAGTTAAATGAAGATGCTAATGCTATCTTAGCTGATGCAACTGCAGAGTAATATAATATTTTAAATTTTAAATAGGGTGGTTTATACCACCCTTTTTTTTATGATTATTGTTTGCTCTTTAAGTGATTTAAATAATGTATGTGAAAGTGTAAAACCCAGATTTGTTATATCTGTAATAGACCCTGGTTATGCACCTGAAACACCTAAAGGTGTAGAACATCATTTAAAATTAGGTTTTGATGATATTGTTAAAATTAGTCCTGAAAATAAAATTTTTAGACTTAATACAAACGATATTCCTCAAAAATTGCCAGCAGAAAATGATATAAATTCTATAGTTGAATTCACTAAAAATTATAAAGATGATGAAAATATAGTAATTCATTGTTGGTGTGGAGTATCTAGATCTATGGCTACCGCAACATATCTTTTATGCAGAAATAATACATCGACAATCGAAGAAAATATCAAATACATTCGAGTAGTTGCGCCTCATGCGAACCCTAATAAATTAATGATTAAATTATTTGAAAACAAACTTAATGTAAAAAATGAAATTTCATCTGCTTTTGAAAAATTTCCTTACACTAAAACATACGATTGCTCTTCAAATTTTGCTCCAGTTACTTTATTTGATATTAAAGAGATAAAGAAATTAAAATGAAAGAATATGTAAGAACAATTGCTGATTATCCCGTAAAAGGGATTCAATTTAGAGATATCACTACACTTCTCCAAAATGCAGGACATTTAAAAAAAGTAATTGATGACATGACTTTACCATGGAAAGGCAAAAAAATAGATGCAGTTTTAAGTATAGAGTCAAGAGGATTTATTATGGCTGGAGCTATTGCTTATTTTTTAAATGCTGCTTTTATTCCTTTAAGAAAACCACACAAACTTCCTTTTGAAACATATAAAGTTTCATATGATTTGGAATATGGCTCTACAGAGATGCATATTCATACTGATGCTTTAGAGGGTCATAAAGATTTGTTAATTATAGATGATCTACTTGCCACTGGAGGTACTGCTCTAGCAGCAGTAGAATTAATTGAAAAATTTAAAAATAAAAACATAGTTGGTGCAGGCTTCATTATTAATCTTCCAGATTTAAAAGGTGATAAGAAATTACAAGCTAAAGGAATTAATATTCATTCATTAATGGAGTTTTAAATGAGAAATGCAGTTATAGTTGGTTACAAAAGATCACCATTCACTTTTGCACGTAAAGGAGAAATGGCTAACATAAGACCGGAAGACATCCTATCACAAACAATAAATCAATTACTTAATGAAATACAAATTAATAAAAATGACATAGAGGATATTATTACTGGTTGTGCGTATCCTGAAGGAGCGCAAGGTAATAATATTGCTAAAATTGTTTCATTTATGACAGATATGCCAGAACATGTAGCAGGTATGACAGTTAACAGATGGTGCGGTTCTTCTATGCAAGCAATTCATGATGCAACAGGAGCAATTGCAATTAATTCTGGAGATGTGTTTTTATGTTGTGGTGTAGAAAGTATGACATTTATACCTATGAATGGTTTAACCTACGATCCTCATCCACAATTAAGTAAGGACAATCCAAATGTATATATGTCTATGGGTATTACTGCTGAAAATGTTGCAAAAAAATTCAATATTTCTCGAAAAGAGCAGCAAGATTTTGCTATTAACAGTCACTCCAAAGCTAATTTAGCGAGAGAGTCAAACATATTTGATAATGAAATAGTTTCTATTTCAAATAATAATGAGACAATTACAAAAGATGGAGGAATTAGACCTAATACCTCACATGAAATTTTAGACGGTTTAAAACTTGCTTTTGATGAAAATGGAACAGTTACAGCTGGTACTGCATCACCATTAACAGATGGTGCATCAGCAGTAGTTGTTTGTGAAGAAGAATATGCAAAAAAAAATAATCTTAATATTTTAGCTCGTATCAAATCTACAGCTGTAGTCGGTTGTCCGCCAGAACTAATGGGTCTTGGCCCAATTAATGCATCTAAAAAAGCTCTAAAAAGAGCTAATTTATCTATTTCCGATATTGATATTGTGGAACTAAATGAGGCATTTGCTTCTCAATCTTTAGCATGTATTAAAGAATTAAATATGGACATAAATAAAGTAAATATCCATGGTGGAGCAATAGCATTAGGACATCCTTTAGGTGCTACTGGAGCAAGAATTACAGGCAAAGTTGCAACTTTGTTGCAAAATAATAATAAAAAGTATGGATTAGCGACACAATGTATAGGTTTGGGTCAAGGTATTGCAACTGTGTTAGAAAATATTAATTAAATATTATGCAAATTTATAAAACACCGCTACGTGAGTTTAGATTTTTAATTGAAGATTTTTTAAATCTTAAGGAAAGTGAAACATTAAAAAAATTAGATTTAGAAACAAATGATCTAATACTTATTATTGAAGAAGCAGCAAAACTATGTGAAGAAACTTTACTACCACTTAATCAAAGTGGAGATAGTGAAGGATGTTCATTTAATAACGGAATTGTGACTGCCCCAAAAGGATTTAAAGAGGCCTATAAAACTTTTTCTGAAAATGGATGGCAGGGTCTCAAAGTAAAAGAAGAATTTGGTGGTCAAAATCTACCATATATTATGAATATGATTTTAGATGAAATGATAAGTTCAACTAATATGTCATTCGGTCTTTATCCTGGTCTTACAGCAAACGCTATCGATGCAATTGAAAAGAGCGCTAATAAAGATTTGAAAAATACTTATCTGCCAAACTTAACTAGTGGTAAATGGACAGGAACAATGAATTTAACTGAACCACAATGTGGAACAGATCTTGGATTAAGTAAAACAATGGCAACTCCATTAGATGATGGAAGTTATAGTATTACTGGAACAAAAATTTTTATTACATGTGGGGAACATGATCTTAGTGATAATATTATTCATTTAGTATTAGCAAGAACACCAAATGCACCCCCTGGTATAAAAGGTATAAGTTTATTCTTGGTTCCTAAATTTTTACCAAATGAAAGTGGTGATTTTGTAGAAAGAAATAAAGTTGAATGTGGATCAATAGAAAAGAAGATGGGTATCCATGCTAGTCCAACTTGTGTAATGCATTACAATGAAGCTAAGGGCTGGCTAGTAGGCGATATTAATAAAGGAATGAGAGCGATGTTTATAATGATGAATGGAGCCCGATTGTTTGTAGGCATACAAGGCTTAGGTTTATCAGAAACTGCTTATCAATCAGCACTTTATTATTCAAAAGAGCGTTTACAAGGAAAATTATCTTCCAGCAATCAGGTAGCTGATCCTATAATTGTTCATCCTGAAATAAGAAAAAACTTATTGTATATAAAATCCATTAATGAAGCAGTTAGAGGTTTAACTTTATTGGCTGGAAATCACTTTGATAATATTGAAAATTCTTCAGATGATAAAGAAAAGAAATTATCTGAAAATTTTATAGCACTCATGACGCCAATTATTAAATCGTATGCTTCAGATAAATCTGTAGAAAATACAAATCGAGCTATGCAAATCTATGGTGGTCATGGTTTTATTACTGATCATGGAATGGAACAATTAGTAAGAGATGCCAGAATTACAACAATCTATGAAGGAACGAACGGAATTCAAGCTCTAGATTTGATAGGAAGAAAATTACAAACTGACAATGGTGCATTATTTAATGAATTTTTTACTATGATTGATAATTATCAAGTTAAAATTAATGATAATAAAGGTATGAAAAAATATATTGATATATTTATGCCGTCATATGATTCTTACAAAAGTATTTTTGAATATATTAAATCGTTAAATGATGAAAATGAGATTAATTCTCATGCTGTAGAATTTTTAAACTTATCATCTTTGATTTCTCTAGGTTATATTTGGTTACAGTATATAGAAATTTCTTTAGCAAAATTAGAAAAACAAGATGAAAGTTTTTATAAATCTAAAATTGAAACTGGTAACTTCTTTTTAACTAAATTATTAAGTGAAACACAAGTTCTTTGTCAAAACATAAGATCTGGTGGAAAATACTATAATGATTATAATGATAAATATTTTGAAACAGCAATCTAATGACTATAAAAATTTATAAACCGTCAAAAACTTCCATGCAATCGGGTTTTAAAAAAACTAAATTATGGTTAGCTGAATATATTTCTGAAGTAGAAAAAGTAAAAGATTCTTTAATGGGGTGGAATAGTTCATTAGACACCAAATCTCAGATTAAAGTTTTTTTTGACACTAAAGAACAAGCTATTGAATGGGCAAAAAAAAATAATTATCAATATTTTGTCGAAGAACCAAAGCAAAGAAAAATTAAACCAAAAAGTTATGCTTCAAATTTTGATACAAATAGAAAAGAGCCTTGGACACATTAAGTATAAATTCTTTCTTTATTTTTTAGACTATGATAAATGCAAACTATGCGCCCGTAGCTCAGTGGATAGAGCAACCGCCTTCTAAGCGGTAGGTCAAATGTTCGAATCATTTCGGGCGCGCCATTACAAAGGAGTTGTATGATACACAATATTAAATGTCATTGCGGTGCAGTAGAGTTAGAAGTTGAAAACAATCTTGATATTATAAAGCAATGTAATTGCTCAATTTGTAAAAGAAAAAATGCTAAAATGGCAATGGTATCTAAAGAATCTCTATCAATTACAAAAGGAGAGGAATATTTAACTTCATACCAATTCAATACAATGATTGCTGAACATTTTTTTTGTAAGATTTGTGGAATATACACTCATCACAATCGGAGAAGTGATCCAAATGGTGCTGCAGTTAATATAGGCTGCATAGATGCAATTGATCCTTTTGAATATAAAGCAGATTTTGTTGATATGAAGAATAAATAACTCTATGTCATTTGAATTTTTAGTTTCGAAAATTCAAAAAAATAATTTTTTACTCATTGGTAGAGCAGGGATCGATATTTATCCTGATCCACCGGGAACTAAAACTGAGAACGCTAAATCCTTTGTTACTCATCTAGGAGGATCTTCTGCAAACATGGGTGTTCAGTTAACTTTATTTGGTGGTAAATGTAATTTACTGACAAGAGTATCTGATGATGCTTTAGGTAGATTGGCTATTAATCAACTAAAGCATTACGGTGTTAAAAACAAATTAGTAAAATTTGAAAAAAATGAATCAAGAATTTCTTTTGCTATAGTTGAAACTACAGTGAAAGACCATCAATCAATTATTTATAGAAATAAAGCTTCTGATTTATTTTTAAATAAAGAGGATATTGATAATGCTAAAATACAAAATTTTGATTGTGTATTAATTACTGGAACTGCTCTGGCGGCTGAACCTTCGAGAAGTGCTACTTTATATGCTTTAGAAATTGCAGATAAAAATAATATTCCTGTAATTATGGATATTGATTATAGACCATATACTTGGGAGTCATCAAATAAGGCTAAAGAAGTTTATAATTTAGCAGCAAGCAAATGTAGTGGTTTAATTGGAAATGATGATGAGTTTGGAGTGTTAGCTGGTGATTATAACAATGGTTTGGATCATGCTAAACAATTAGCTAAAAATGTTAGCTTAATTATTTATAAAAAAGGTGAAAAAGGTTCTATTACTTTTGCAATGAACAAAGAAATTAAAAAAGGAATATTTCCAGTTAAGCCTTTGAAACCAACTGGAGCTGGTGATGCATTTATGGGGTCATTAATAGGATCAATATTAAAGGCTAATGATTTAGAAAAATCTATAGAAATAGGTTCAGCCGCAGCAGCTATTGTAGTAACAAAAGTTGGTTGTGCACCAGCGATGCCAAATTTAAATGAAATTTTAGAGTTTATGAAATATAATAAAATTAATGAAGGAGAATAATATGCATATTCCACCATTTGATAATAAAAATAAACCAATTGTAGATATTGAAGACAGTAGAGTTCCTTTAAATTATTTTAACATAGTAAAATTAAATAAAGATCAATCTTTTGAATATCAAACACCTGGTTATGAAACATGTATAGTACCTGCTACTGGAACAATTAATGTAGAAATTGAGGGAATAAAGATTGAGTCATTAGGCACTAGAACAGTTGATGTGTGGGATGGAGAGCCAGAAGGTGTTTATGTTCCGTCTAATACAAAAGCTCAATTTACATCTTCAGTAGATAATTCAGAAATTTTTATTGCTGGTGCAAAGTATGATAAAACTCTTGAACCATTCGCAGTTCGAGCAAATGAAATTGATTTAGTTCAGTACGGCTCTGATGATACAAAAACTCATAGAAAAATTAAACATATATTAGGTGCGAAGCATCATGATAAAGTTGGAAGATTACTTTGTAATGAACTTTATACTGTCGGGCAGGGAGGTTGGTCAGGGTTTCCACCCCATAAGCATGATACAGATCGTCTACCTGATGAAACTAGACATGATGAAACATATAATTACAGATTTAAACCTAATAATGGATTTGGTTTTCAGATGTTTCAACAAGTTAATGATAAGATTGGTAAAGCTGAACACATAATTGATGGATCAACCATTATGATTAGAACAGGCTATCATCCTTGTGTTGTGGCACCTGGGTATGAGATGTATTATTTTACAATTCTTGGAGGACTGTCTCAAAGATCTCTTGTCCAATTTTTTCAACCTGAGCATGCTTATCAAGTAGAAACTATTCCAGGAATTAAGGACATGATTGCTAAATACAAATAATAAATGACAGCTGTAAATTTAAAAAAAATTTTAAATGATGCAAATAAAAATAATTATGCAGTAGCAGGTTTAGTTGTACTAGGCTGGGATGATGCTCTAGCTTTTACAAAAGCCGCTGATGAAACAGGCATTCCAATTATATTGCAAGCTGGACCTTCATGTAGAGCGCATACACCAATTCCTATATTAGGAAAAATGTTTAGATACTTAGCGAGTCAAACAAAAACGAACATTTGCTGTCACGTTGATCATGGGTACACTATAGATGAATGTTATGAGGGGATTGATAGTGGCTTTACATCTGTAATGTTTGATGGTTCAAAATTAACTTTAAAAGAAAATATAAAAATTAGTAAAAAAATTGCTTTAAGAGCTCATAAACACAATATTTCTGTTGAAGGGGAAATAGGTTTTGTAGGTTATGATAATGGTAAAATTTCAGAAGGTACTAATATTGAAGAAGCAGTAACTTTTGCAAACAAAAGTAATATTGATGCAATGGCAATTTCAGTTGGTAATACACATTTACAAACTTCAAAAAAAGCGAGTATTGATTTCAACAAAATTAATTTAATTGAAGCAAAAACAAAAATCCCTTTAGTTCTTCATGGTAGTAGCGGCATTCCTGTAGAGCAAAGAAAAAAACTAGCTAGAAAAACAAAAGTAGCAAAACTAAATATTGGCACTGAAATTAGAATGACATTTGGGAAGGCTTTGAGAAAAAATCTTAAAAATAATCCAAAAACATATGATAGATTACAATTACTAAAACCTACGATTAAAGATTTAACAAAAGTTACAAAAAAAATTATAAAACAAATTGGCCCAAATTAATGAGACAAATTTTTATTGCAGCACTTAAAGAAGAAACTCCAAATCTTAAAGATTTCCACTATTCAGGTGTGGGAAAGATAAATGCTACAATAAAAATTATGGAATTAATTTCAAAATTTCAACCTAATGAAATAATTAATTATGGAACAGCTGGATCAACAAAGCAAAACTTATCAGGATTGGTTGAATGCACAAAGTTTGTTCAAAGAGATATGGATGCAAGAGGTCTGATGAACTTTAAATTAGGTGAAACTCCTTTTGATCCAATATCAAAAATTACATATTCTAATGAGGGGTATATATGTGCATCAGGAGATAGTTTTGTTCAATCATCAGTAGAAATAGATTGTGATATTGTTGATATGGAAGCTTACTCTTTCGCTAAAGTATGCAAATTACACAATATTAGATTTAAATGTTTTAAATATATTTCTGATTATGCAAATGAAAATTCGAATAATGATTGGATTGATAATTGCTCAAAAGGAGCTAAATTATTTTCTGAGATATATCCTCAATTAAAAATATGATGTTAAAAATACTTGAAAAATTAGGAAGGAAAAAAATTGTATTAGATAGAGGTCCTTCGCATCCAGAATTTCATAAGGCAAAACCATGGATGGAAAGATATTATTTATTATTTAGAAAAAGACCCAAATGGTTTCCATTTAATATCTTAATCCATAAAATGTTAGATGATGACCATGGTGAAGGAGTTCATAATCATCTTTGTCCTTATATAACAATAATTTTAAAAGGTGGTTATTGGGAAACAACCAATAAAGGCAAATTTTGGAGATCACCAGGCTACATTGGTTTTAGATCAGCAGATCATTTACATAGAGTTGATTTAAAACCAAATACAAACACTATGACTTTATTTATACCCGGTCCTTTTGGGCTTAGAAAAACTAAAAGAGCTGATTATAAAACAAAAATTTAATTATTTATTTATTTTAAATTATTCCGTCATATATTAATTTACATCCAATCAAAAAAAGCAATACATAAACTGTATTAAAAAATAATTTTTCAGGAATTTTTTTTTGAAGGAAAAAACCAAACAAAACACTGATAATAGCTAGTGGTAGTAAATATAGAGAAATCATAAGGTTTGAGGGTGCTAATAATCCCACATAATAATACGGAATTAATTTAACAAGATTTATAACCATAAATGCTAAGGTCATTGTTCCAATAAATGAAATTTTATCTAACTTTAGAGGTAGCATATAAAAGTTAATAGGCGGATTACCTGCATGAATTAAAAAACTTGTGTATCCTGCAATAGATGACCAAAAGTATCCTTTAAATTTAGTTGGTTTAAGTAAATAATTGTTCTTTTGAATAAAGGAAACTAGAACAAAAATTATTGATATAACACCAACCATTATTCTTATTTGATCTTCGTTGATAAACTCAAAAGTTAAAGTTCCAAATAAAATACCAATTATAGATGCTGGGATTACAATTTTTAAAATACTGTTTATCCATTTTTTCCAATACAAATAGATAGCCGAAAAATCCATTATTATTAAAAGCGGCAACAATATACCTGCAGCTTGCAAAGGACTCATAGCAAATGACATAACTGGTACTGCTAACATCGCTATAGGCCCAGGAACACCACCTTTAGATAATCCAAATACAAAAACGCCCAAAGATGCAAAGAAATAAAAATATAAATCCATTTAATTAAAAACTTTTAATGCACCTTTTATATCTTTTATTTGATCATCAATATCTTCCAACCCACAATATAATCTAATTAAAGTTCCACTATTTCTATTTTTAAACTCCCTTTTATCTAATGGAGGAAAGGTAATGAGACTATCAAACCCGCCCCAGCTGTATCCCAATTTAAATATTTTAAGTTTATTAAAAAATTTTTCAATTTGATTGTTTGAATATTTCTTTTTCAGCATAAATGAAAATAAACCGCTGCTACCAGAGAAATCTCTTTTCCATATTTTATGATTGTTTGTATGCGGTAATGCTGGATGAAATACATCAGATACAAGATCATGTTTTAATAAAAATTTTGCCATTAACAATGCATTTTTTTCAATTTCTCTCATTCGAATTTCAAGTGTTGGTAATCCTCTAATAGCTAAATAAACTTCTTCAGAACCAGGACAAATGCCTAAAGTTTTTGAAGCTGTTCTTATTTTTTTGGAATATTTTTTATTAGACGAAACGAAACCAATTAATACATCCGAGTGACCATTTATATATTTAGTTCCAGCATCAATAATAATATCAATTCCTAATTTAATTGGATTACAAAATAAAGGTGAGGCCCAAGTATTATCCATAACAGTTGGTATTTTATTTTTTTTAGCAATTTTTGTAATGAAAGGTATATCAATTATATCGAAAGTTGCTGTTCCAGGTGATTCCAAATAAATTAGCTTTGTATTCTTGTTAATTAATTTCTGAAAATTATTGATATTTTTTGTTGGATGAAAATATTTAATTTTAACATTATACTGTTTAAGAATATCTTCACAAAAAGTTCTGGTAGGACTATAAACACTATCATTTATTAAAACCTCATCACTAGATTTTAAAAAGGTAAAAAAGGGAATAACTATAGAGGCTAATCCTGATGGTGATAGAACTGTATCATGGCAGTTATATAAAATAGAAATACTGTCTTCTAATTGCTTATGAAATGGATTTTTATTTATTCCATAAAATGTTGTTCTATCGTCAAAATTTTTAATATCGTTTAAGTAATCTTTAAATGTATTAAAGATCATTGTAGAACCCTTATAGGTACCAGGATTTATAAACCCTTTTTGTTTAAGAGGATTTCTACCTATTTTGGTTAATTTTGTTTTTATTTTCATAAACAACTAAATATTGTATAAGCCAAAATCTTTATACACAAATTATAGTAGGCAATTTTAAGCTTAAAAAATCTATTATTGGGATTAACTTATTAATTTGTTATAGGGAAGCAATCTTTGAAAAAAGATATTTAAATAATTATTTAAACGGAGAAAATAATATGAAAAAACTATTATCTATCTTTGCAGTTGTAGCGTTTGCTTTTTCAGCACATGCTGGAACTCTTGATGATGTTAAAAATAGAGGTTTTCTAAAATGTGGAGTAACAACTGGTCTTGCTGGTTTTGCTGCTCCAGATGATAGCGGTGAATGGGCTGGTCTAGATGCAGATATGTGTCGTGCAGTTGCTGTAGCTGTTTTTGGAGACCGTTCAAAAGTAGAATTTATTACAACGACTGGTAAATCTCGTTTCCCAACATTAGCTTCAGGTGAAGTTGATATGTTAGCGAGAAATACAACTTGGACAATTAGCCGTGATGTTAATCTTGGTTTTGAGTTCGTAGGTGTAAACTTCTACGATGGACAAGGTTTCATGGTTCCATCTGCTCTTGGTGTATCAAGTGCAACTGAGCTTGATGGTGCTACTGTATGTATCCAAACTGGTACTACTACAGAGTTAAACCTTGCTGACTTCTTTAGATTAAATGGAATTAGCTACGAAGCACTTCCAATTGAAACTAATGATGAAGGTAAAGAAAACTTATTTGCTGGAAGATGTGATGTATACACAACTGATGCTTCAGGTCTTTCTTCAACAAGAGCTGCTGCTTCTAATCCAGATAAATGGGTTGTTTTACCAGAAATTATTTCAAAAGAACCACTTGGTCCACTTGTAAGACATGGTGATCACCAGTGGGGTGACGTAGTTCGTTGGTCTTTAAATGCAATGATTATTGCTGAAGAACTAGGTATTACATCTGAAAACGTTGATGCTCAAATGAGCTCTAATGTTCCTGAAGTACTAAGACTTCTTGGTGTTGAAGGTAACTATGGAGAAATGCTTGAGCTAAGTAATGATTGGGCTTACCAAATTATTAAACAAATTGGTAACTACTCAGAATCATACGAAGCAAACGTAGGTCCAGACACACCTCTAGAAATTGCAAGAGGTTTAAATGCTCTATGGACTCAAGGTGGTATTTTATACGCACCTCCATTCAGATAAATCTTAATTAAATTTAAAACGGGGGGTTTTAAACCCCCCATTTTTTTTGTATATAATAGTATGCGATCTAATTTAGGTTTCTTTTCTGATGAAAAATTTAGATCCATTTTTTTTCAGACTTTAGTTGTAGGTTTATTTGCCTTGGGTTTGTTCTTTGTAATAAGCACAACCTCTTACAACTTAGAAAAAAGAAATATCGCAACTGGTTGGAGCTTTCTTCAAAATCCAGCTGGATTTGATATAAGTTTTTCACCTTTCTTGGAATTTAAATCAACCGATACACATTTAAAAGTTTATTTTGTTGGAGTCTTAAATACTCTTTTGGTATCAATTACAGGGTGTATAGCAGCTACTATTTTAGGTTTTATATTGGGTATAGTAAGACTATCTTCAAATTGGTTATTAAGTCGACTAGTTTATATTTACGTTGAATTTTCAAGAAATGTACCCTTACTTCTTCAAATAATTTTATGGTATAGTATTTTAATTCAACTTCCTCGTGTTAAGCAATCATTACAAGTTCTTGATGTATTTTATATTTCTAACAGGGGATTGTATTCTCCAAGACCAATATTTGAAAGTGGATTTTCATATGTATTAATTGCAATTGTATTGGCTTTTATTTCAAGTTTCTTAATAAATAGATGGGCAAAAAAAAGACAAGATAAGACAGGTCAACAATTCCCAGTATTCTCAAGTTCAATCGGATTAATATTTATTGTTCCATTAATTTTATTTTTTATTCTTGGTTCACCTTTGTCTTTTGAGCATCCAGAATTAAAAGGTTTTAATTTTAAAGGCGGTTTAGTTATTAGACCTGAATTTATAGCAATGTTTTTAGCATTATCAATTTACACAGCTGCTTTCATTTCTGAAATTGTTAGAGCAGGTATAATGTCTGTCTCAAAAGGACAAAGAGAGGCATCTGCTGCTATAGGCTTAAAACAAACATGGATAATGAGACTAATCATTATACCCCAAGCTCTTAGAGTGATTGTCCCTCCACTAACAAGTCAGTATCTAAACTTAACTAAAAATTCTTCTTTAGGAATTGCTGTCGGATACGCTGACCTTGTTCACGGTTTTGGAGGAATAAGTTTAAATCAAACTGGTCAAGCTATTGAATGTATGGCAATTGTTATGGCAACTTATTTGTCAATTAGTCTGACAATATCTTTCTTTATGAACATTTATAATAGAAGTATACAATTTAAGGAAAAGTAATGAACGAAATGAATGAAGTTAGAAAACCACCAGTTGCAACAACAGGTATTATTGGTTGGTTACGAATAAATTTATTCTTCAATTGGACAAACTCATTAATAACTTTATTTGTTATTTATTGTTTGTATCAGTTTATTCCTTGGATTTTAGATTGGACAATATTCTCAGCTGACTTCAAATATAATTATCTTGGTGAACAAATTACTAACCAAGAAATGTGTTCACGAAATTTAGATCCTGAAAATGGTGGAGCTTGTTGGGCAGTTATATATGTACGGTTTTATCAATTTATTTACGGTTTTTATCCAAAGGTTGAAGTTTGGAGAGTTAATGTAGCGTATGTAATGTTAGCTTTAGCGCTGCTACCTCTTTTGTATGCTAAACTTCCATATAGAAAGTACTTCTTATATTTTACATATATCTTTCCTGTTATTGCTTATTTTTTACTTAATGGCGGATTAGGCTTTACTGAAGTCTCTACTAACAAATGGGGTGGTCTTCTAGTAACACTCGTCCTAGGCTGTACTGGAATAGCTTTAGCTTTTCCTATTGGGATTATGCTAGCATTAGGGAGAAGATCTAAATTACCAGTTATAAGCATGATGTGTACATTGTTTATTGAATTTATTAGAGGAGTTCCCCTAATTACTTTGTTATTTTTTGGAATGGTAATGCTACCTTTATTTTTACCAGAAGGAATAGATATGGATGGTTTAGTAAGAGTTCTAGTAGCTGTTACATTATTCCAATCAGCCTATATGGCAGAAGTTATACGAGGAGGACTTCAAGCAATACCTCCTGGTCAATATGAAGCTGCTAAATCACTAGGGATGTCTTATTGGAGAATGAATTTATTAATTATTCTTCCTCAAGCTATTAGAATTTCTATACCCCCAATTGTCAACACATCTATAGGTTTATTTAAGGACACAACTTTAGTTATAATTGTAGGAATATTAGATTTACTAGGTATTGGAAGAGGTACTTTAGCAGATACTAATTGGTTAGGTTTATCTTATGAAATTTACTTTTTTGTAAGTTTAGTATTTTTTATATTCACATTTGGAATGTCTAGATACAGTTTGTATTTGGAAAAGAAATTAAAAACAGGTATTAATATGGGGGCTGATTAAAATGAGTGAAGAATCAATAATTTCATTAAAAAATGTTAACAAGTGGTTTGGAGATTTTCATGTATTACAAGATGTAAATCTTGAAGTTAAGAAAAAAGAAAGAATTGTAGTTTGTGGCCCTTCTGGCTCTGGAAAATCTACAATGATTAGATGTATTAATAGATTGGAAGAACATCAAGAGGGCTCAATTGTTGTAGATGGAATTGAGTTAACTGGAAATTTAAAAAATATTGATAATGTTAGAAAAGAAGTTGGAATGGTATTCCAGCAATTTAATTTATTTCCTCATTTATCTGTAAAAGAAAATATAACACTAGCTCCAATTTGGGTAAAAAAAATGCCTAAAGCTGAAGCAGAAGAACTAGCCATGAGACAGTTAGAAATAGTAAAAATTCCTGAGCAAGCTAACAAGTACCCCGGTCAATTATCTGGTGGTCAACAACAAAGAGTAGCAATTGCCAGATCTCTTGCAATGAATCCTAACATTATGCTTTTTGATGAACCAACTTCAGCTTTAGATCCTGAAATGATTAAAGAAGTTTTAGATGTTATGGTTGATTTAGCAAATGGTGGCATGACAATGATTGTTGTTACTCATGAAATGGGTTTTGCTAAAACAGTTGCTGATAGAATGGTGTTTATGGACGAAGGAAAAATTGTTGAGGAAGCTAGCCCAGATAAGTTTTTTAATAATCCAGAGAGTGATCGTACAAAGTTATTTTTAAGTCAGATTCTTCATCAGTAATTTAAGAAGATAACAATAAATTAACTCTTCTATTCATTTTACCTTTATTTTCTATTTTGCCGATTTGAATTTTACCAATCTCGTTAGTTGATTTCACATGTGTACCACCACAAGGTTGTAAATCAACATCACCAATTCTAATTAATCTTATTTTACCATCTACTTGAGGAGGTTTTACTGACATAGTTCTGACTAGCTCAGGTTTTTCTTCCAATATACTACTTTCAATTACTTCACTAGTAACGGTATGATTATCTTCAACCAACAAATTTATTTTCTCTTCTAATTCTTCTTTATTTATTTGTTTATCTGGATCATTAAAATCTAATCGACTTTTTTCATAACCAATTTGACCACCAGTTACTCCTAAAGGGACTATAGAACACAACAAATGCAGTGCAGTATGCATTCTCATATGCTTGTATCGTAAATCCCAATTTATTTTTCCAATTATGTCAGCATTCTCTTCAAGATCTTTGAGATCATCTACAATATTTATTATTTTATTATTTTCTTTAATAGTATCTAAAACTTGTATTTTTGTACTTTCAGCTTCTATTGTACCTGTGTCTCCTGGTTGACCACCACTTTTTGCATAAAATGCTGTCTTATTTAACTCAATACGATTTTCTTCTTTTATAATACCTATAATTTTTGCTTTAAATTCTTTAATGTATGCATCATCTTCGAATAATTTTGTCATAGCGTTTTTTAACAGTATTTTAGAAATATTATATTGACTTTTTTCTCATTCTGAATAAATTAGAACAAAAGTAGAACAAATAATTTTATAAATAATATAATTATTATTTATCAATTATTTAAATATTTTTTCTAATATTATGTCTAAAAAAATAGAAAACTTAATATTCAAAGCTGAATCCAAAGGAGATCAAATAACACCTTATTTTCTTGATACAGTATCTGCAGGTTTTCCATCTCCAGCTACTGATTATATGGAAAACAAACTTGATCTTAATGAATATTTGGTTCAACGTCCAACAGCAACCTATATCGTTAAGGCTAATGGTCCTTCTATGACCGATGCAGGCATATTATCAGGCGATTTACTTATTGTTGATAGAAGTATTACACCTCGTAACGACAATATTGTTATAGCCTCCATCTTTGGTGACCTAACAGTTAAAAAACTGAAAAAGAAAGATCAGTCACTATTTTTAATTTCTGCCAATAGTGAGTATCCTAGTATTCAAGTTAAAGAAGAAATGGAGTGTTTTATATGGGGGGTAGTGACATATGTCATACACAAAACTACTTAATAGAAATCATAACTCAGTAAATCAATCTATAGCATTGATAGATTGCAATAATTTTTATGCTTCATGTGAAAGAATATTTAATCCAAAACTTATAGGAAAACCAATTGTCGTACTTTCCAATAATGATGGTTGTATCATTGCGCGATCAAAAGAAGCAAAAAAATTAGGGATAAAAATGGGTGAACCTTATTTTAAAGCAAAAAATATTATTGAAAAAAATGATGTTAAAGTTTTTTCATCTAATTATTCTTTATATGGTGATATTTCTCAAAGAGTAATGGAAACTTTATCAAGTTTCTCTTCAGAGGTAGAAATCTATTCCATAGATGAAGCATTTCTTAGTTTAAATGGTTTTGAGAACTATGAGTTAAATACTTATTGCAGACATATTAGACAAACAATCAAGAGGTGGGTTGGTATCCCAGTTAGTATTGGAGTGGGCCCAACAAAAACACTATCAAAAATAGCTAATCATTTAGCAAAAAAACAACCAGACTATAAAGGTGTTTGCATACTAAAAAATAAAATAGAAATAAAAAAAGCATTAGAATTAACATCTATTGAAGAAGTATGGGGCATTGGAAGAAGATTATCTCTTTTCCTGAAAAAATATAATATTCATAATGCTTATCAATTTTCACATATGGACAGAGGATGGATAAGAAAAAATATGGGTGTAGTGGGAGAGAAGACCTACCTAGAATTAAATAGTGTGTCGTGTTTAGAACTTGATTTGGTTCCAAGTGATAAACAAAGTTGCTGTGTTTCAAGATCATTTAGTCAGCCAATAGAAAAATTATTTGATTTGGAGGAATCAATATCAACTTATGGATCAAGAGTATCAGAGAAGATAAGGGAAGAGGGGTTAGTCGCTGAGTCGATGAGTATTTTTGTTTTGACAAATCATTTTAATAGAAGAGAGAAACAATATTCAAATTCAATAAAACTACATTTACCTTTTCCAACAAATAATAGCATAAAAATTGTTAAAAGAGCTCTTGAAGGAATTAGAAAAATATATCGACCAGGATTTCGTTATAAAAAAGCTGGAATTATATTGTGTGGTCTTAGCAGACACAATGTAACTAGAGGATTGCTTGATTATGACCGTGATACATCAGATAGAATAATGAATACTATTGATAATATTAATTCTAGATATGGAAGTTCAACGTTGAAGATAGCCTCTGAAGGTATAGAAAAAATATGGAAGATGAAAAGAGAGAACGTATCCCCATGTTACACAACACGTTTTGAAGAATTGGTGGAAGTTAAGGCTTAGATAAAATGGCTCCCCGGGCCGGGCTCGAACCAGCGACCGATCGGTTAACAGCCGATTGCTCTACCACTGAGCTACCGAGGAACACAATTTTGTTGATAATAAAAAAAAATTAAAAAACAAGAAAAATTTGGAGGCTCGGAGCGGAATCGAACCGCTGTGCAAGGCTTTGCAGGCCCCTACATCACCACTCTGCCACCGAGCCTAAAAAAAATGACAATTATCACTATATTATTTCTAGTCAATTAATGAAAAAAAATTCTAAAGATTAATAATACAATTTAAATAATTGATTATATAGTAGGTTTATATAAAGCATCCTTTAAGAAATGAGTGAAACATTTGAAATTGCAAGAAAAAATATGGTTGTTAATCAGTTAAGACCAAACAAAATTAATGAAGAAAATATCTTAAAAATATTTGAAAATACTCCTAAAGAAAATTATTTGGATGTCAGCTTAGGTAAGAATTGTTACCTGGATAATAATTTAGATATAACTGACAAAAGAGGATATCTTAAAAATCTACACCTAGCTCAAATTATAAAATATTCGAAAATTTTACCTAATGATAAAGTATTGCATATAGGTGGCTTAACGGGCTACTTTTCCGCTTTAATTAGCTCACTATGTAAAGAACTTCATGTTGTAGAAGAAAATAGAGAATTATTTAAATTATTAGAACATAATATTAACAATGCTAATAATACTAATATTAGTTTATTTAATCTTAATTTATTAGATGGATTATCTGATAAAGCTCCATTTAATTTAATTATTATTGACGGACCTATATTTAAAATAACTGATAAGTTAAAGAATCAACTAGCAATGAATGGAGGAAGGTTAATATACATTAAAAAAATATATGATAATTTGGGTAAAGCTTATAAAATTATAAGAAATGAAGATTTGTATTCATCTGAGTATTTATTTGATGTAATGAGTAGTTATCAAATTCAAGAGCAACAAGAAGATTTTAAATTTTAAATGAGATTATTTATATTATTGTTATTATTTATTTTTTCTAAATCTGTATTTGCTCTATCGATTGATGATTCTGTAAAAAGTACGATTGCAAATAATTTGAAAGTAAAAATTGCTTTTGAAAAATTGAATGAAAGCAAAGAAACTATTGAGGTAGCTATAGGCAAAAAACTTCCAACAGTTACTGGCACAATTTCTGGTACATATAGTAATAGTGATACAACATCAGCAGCTGGTGTATCAACAACACCAGAGACTTTTACAGATAAATATAAAATTAGTATTACTCAAAATTTGTATGATGGCGGTGAAAAAAGTTTAGAAATAGAAAGATCAAAAATTATTTACGAAAATGCAGTTATAAACTTTTATAAAACAGTTCAAGATTTATCGCTAACAGCTGTAGAAGGTTATTTAACAGTAATAAATTATGAAAAATCATTAGAGGCTTCCGAAAAAAATTTTGATTCTGTTTCAAGATTTTTAGAAGAAGTAAAATTAAAATATGAATTGGGATCAGCAACCATAACTGAATTGAAAAATGCTGAGAGTGCTTTTTCAATTGCAGAAACAAATCTTTTTTCAGCTGAACAAAATTACAAAGTCAGCTTAAAAACATTTAAATCAATTGTTGGTAAAGAAGCTATTAATTTAGAGGATTATGTAAACATAGAAGATGATTTGAATTTTGATAATATACTTTATGATGTTTATAAGAATAATTTTAATGTTTTAATTGCTCAAAATAATATTAAAATTAAAGAACTTGATCTCTCAAAAGAAAAAAGTTCTAATAAACCTACCTTAGATATAACAGCATCAACAGAGTATTCGGATGGTTCACGAATAGATGCTGGAAGTGAAAATACCAATGCATCAATAGGCTTAACTTTAACAATTCCTATATTTCAGCAAAACATTGACAAATCAGATATTAGAAAAATAAATTCTCAAATTTTACAAACTGAAATTGAGTTAGAGGATCTTAAAGAAAGTTTAAATATTGAGGTATCAAACTATTATAAAAACTATTTAGTTAGTAAATCAAATTTAAATACATCTTTATTAACTATAGAGTATGCAAATACTCTTCTAGAAAGTACTCAGGAGGAATACAACCTTGGGACAAAATCTATCACTGATCTAATAGAAGCAGAAACTAATCTTTTAAACGTAAATGTTGAATATTTTAATGCAAATAAAAACTATTTGATTAATTATTTTAATTTACTAGCTTTAGATGGTTCACTGATTAAGTTATTTGAGGAGTATCTTCCTAGCTATAATTAGAGTTTTATTAATTAAATTAAACATTTATAATACCTACATGAATACAAAAAATTCTATCAATGAATCTCTTGAAGTCATACGAAGAGCACTTGAAGATGAAAAAAACAATTCAAATAAACATTCTTCATCTAATATTTTAATACTTAATCAAAAGGTTAATAATGATGGTACAATAAAATTACTTCAAAAAGACGAAGATATAAATAATGAAATTAATGATATTATAGACAAAAAACTCTCCTATCTTGTAGAAAATAAAATTGAAAAAATACTTGATGAGAAAATCCCAAAATTACTTAAAAATTATTTCGATTCAAAATAGTTAAGATGCAGCTTGATAAATTTTTTGATTATTTAAAAGATGAAAAAAATCTTTATTCGCAATGGGAGCGATCAAATTGTTTTAAACCACAAAAAGGAGGTGAACCTTATTCTATAATGATGCCACCACCTAATGTTACAGGTAGCTTACATATGGGTCATGCTTTAACCTTCACAATCCAAGATATATTAATCAGATACCATAGAATGAAGGGTATGGAAGTATTGTGGCAAGCAGGGACAGATCATGCAGGAATAGCTACTCAGATGGTGGTTGAAAGAAAATTAAGTGAGTCAAACCTAGATCGACGATCTTTAGGTAGAGAAAAGTTTATTGAAAAAGTATGGGAATGGAAAAAAGAGTCGGGTGGTCAGATAAGTAATCAATTAAGAAGACTAGGTGCTTCTGCAGATTGGTCAAGAGAAAGATTTACTATGGATGAAGGACTTTCTAATGCAGTTAAGAAAGTTTTTGTTAATTTATTTAATGATGGAATTATTTATAAAGATAAGAGATTGGTGAATTGGGACCCAAAACTTTTAACAGCTATTTCTGATCTAGAAGTAGAACAAAGAGATACCGAAGGAAGTTTATGGCATATTAAATATCCTATAGATGAAAATAATTATATCATTGTTGCAACAACAAGACCTGAGACTATGTTAGGAGATACTGCAGTTGCCGTTCATCCAGATGATGAAAAATATAAAAATATAATTGGCAAATTTTGTAACCTACCAATTTCAAATAAAAAAATACCAATCATTGCTGATGAATATGCAGATCCTGAAAAAGGTTCTGGAGCTGTAAAAATTACTCCTGCACATGACTTTAATGATTTTGAGGTAGGGAAGAGACATGATTTAGAATTTATTAATATTTTTGATAAAAATGCTAAACTGAACTCAAATGTTCCTGAAGAATTTCAAAATTTAGATCGATTTGAAGCAAGAAAACTAATTCTAAAAAAATTAGATGAAATGAATTTATTAATTAAAGAAGAAAAACAGCAAATGGTCATACCATATGGTGATAGATCAGGTGTGGTTATTGAACCATGGCTAACAGATCAATGGTTTTGTGATGCAAAAAAATTATCAATTGATCCAATATCAGCTGTTAGAAATAATAGTTCTAAATTTATCCCCAAACAATGGGAAAATACATTTTATAATTGGATGGAAAATATTCAACCGTGGTGTATTTCAAGACAGTTGTGGTGGGGTCATCAAATTCCTGCATGGTATGGTCCAGATAATAAACATTTTGTTAGTGAAACTCTAGAAGGCGCAAGAAATCAAGCAAAAGAATTTTATGGAAAGGATGTTGATCTTAGACAGGATGAAGACGTTCTAGATACTTGGTTCTCTTCTGCTCTATGGACATTCTCTACGTTAGATTGGCCAAATAAAACTTATGAATTAGATAAATTTTATCCTGGTAACGTTTTGGTTACTGGTTTTGATATCATATTTTTTTGGGTTGCCCGGATGATGATGATGGGTTCTTATTTTATGAAGGAAACTCCATTTAAAGATATTTATATTCATCCTTTAATACGGGATGAAAAAGGACAAAAAATGTCTAAATCAAAAGGGAACATAATTGATCCACTAGATCTATTAGATAAATATGGTGCTGATACATTAAGATTTACATTAACAGCACTCTTAAATCCTGGACGAGATGTAAAATTATCTGAAGCTAGAGTTAAAGGATATAAATCATTCACAAATAAAATTTGGAATGCTGGTAAATTTTTACAAATGAACAATTCATTTTTTAAAGATGATATTACAATAGATACAATATATTTTGATGCAAATAAATGGATAATAAAAGAATTGAATGATTTAATTTCTCAAATTGATCAGTTAACTAAAAAATATTTGTTTCATGAAATTGCCAATAAAATTTATCATTTTGTATGGCACTCTTATTGTGACTGGTACATTGAAATTATCAAACAAAATTTCGATAATGAAAAATATTCTGATGAAATTAAAAAAGTATCTGGATGGACATTTATTCAAGTTTTAAAGATTATACATCCTATTATGCCATTCATTAGTGAAAAGTTATGGAGATCTTTAGTTGATGATAAATCATATTTAATGAATCAAGTATATCAAAATTATAAGACAAATAATTCTTTTGATATATCTAAAAAAAACTTTGAAATATTTATTGAATTTATTTCATCTATAAGAAATTTGAGATCAGAACTAAATATACCTTATAAGCAATTAATTAACATTTCTATAGAGCCAAAAAATGAAGAACTTAATAATTTTCTTCTTGCTCATAAAAATGAAATAAGTAATTTTCTAAAAACTAAAGATATTAGTTTTGATAAAATTCAACCTAATAAGAATTCAGCTTTAATTGTATTAACATCAATGTCAGTTTTGATTCCTTTAGAAGGTATTATTGACTCAGAAACTGAATTAAAAAAACTGAATAAGAAAAAGCAAATTGAAATAGAAAAATTTAATAAAGTTAATGACAAATTAAATAATGATAACTTTATGAATAAAGCATCAGAAGAAATTATTGATAAATTTAAAAATGAAGCAAATATTTATAAATCTTCTATTGAAAAAATTGATCAAATAATAAATACTATTAAATAGAATGGAAGATAAAGGATCAAATAGAAAATCTAACTTACCTAGTAGATATGTTAGTGTAGGGCCTAAGAGTGCACCTCACAGATCGTATTACTATGCCATGGGTTTGAAAGAACATGAAATTTACCAACCTTTTGTCGGTGTTGTTAGCACATGGAATGAATCAGCCCCTTGTAACATTACTCTTCAAGATCAAGCACAGCATGTGAAGACAGGTGTTAAAGACTCTGGAGGAACTCCAAGAGAATTCACTACAATAACAGTAACAGATGGAATTGCTATGGGCCATGAGGCTATGAAATCCTCTCTTATTAGCAGAGAAGTTATTGCTGATTCAATTGAATTGTCTGTTAGAGGTCATTGTTATGACGCAATAGTTGGACTTGCTGGCTGTGATAAATCTTTGCCAGGTTTAATGATGGCTATGGTTAGATTAAATGTACCATCTGTTTTCATCTATGGAGGTTCGATCTTACCTGGAAAATACAAAGGTAAGGATGTTACTGTTATAGATGTATTTGAAGCAGTTGGAAAACATGCCGCTGGAACTATATCAGATCAAGATTTAAAAGATATTGAACAAGTTGCCTGCCCATCTGCTGGTTCATGTGGCGGTCAATTTACAGCAAACACAATGGCATGTATCTCAGAAGCAGTTGGTTTAGCTCTGACAAACTCTGCTATGCCACCAGCAGTGAATACTGAAGAAAGAAAAGCTTACGGTGAAAAGAGTGGTAAAGCTATAATGAATTTATTAGAAAAAAACATTAGACCAAGAGATATTGTGACTATTGATTCATTAGTAAATGCTGCTAGAGTAGTTGCAGCTACTGGTGGCTCAACTAATGCAGCTCTTCATCTACCTGCGATAGCTAATGAAGCAGGTTTAAAATTTACATTGAGAGATGTGGTAGAAATTTATAATTCAACTCCTTATATTGGAGATATGCAACCTGGTGGAAAGTATGTTGCTAAAGATTTATATGATGTAGGCGGTGTTCCTGTTGTTATTAAATCTTTATTAGATGGCGGTTATATAAACGGTGACTGCATAACTGTTACTGGTAAAACAATAGCTGAGAATCACAAAGAAGTAATTTTTCCAACCAATCAAGATGTTGTTTATAAATGTGATAATCCAATTAGTGAAAATAGTTCAGTAGTGGGATTATGGGGTAATCTTGCTCCAGATGGATGTATATCAAAAATAGCGGGTTTAAAACAATTAACATTTAAAGGTAAAGCTAAATGTTTTGACTCAGAAGAAGATGCATTAACTTCAGTTTTAAAAAATGAAATAAAAGCAGGAGATGCAGTAATTATTAGATATGAAGGCCCGAAAGGAGGACCCGGTATGCGTGAAATGCTTTCAACAACTGGTGCAATTTATGGACAAGGATTAGGTGAAACTGTTGCTTTAATTACCGATGGAAGATTTTCAGGAGGCACAAGAGGATTTTGTATTGGTCATGTTGGGCCAGAAGCGGCTGTAGGAGGCATGATAGGATTACTTAAAGATGGAGATGAAATTATTATTGATGCTGTGAAAGGCGAAATCAATGTTACACTTTCAGATGAAGAAATAGAAAAAAGAAAAATAGATTGGAAACCAAGAAAAACTAATCATAATTCTGGTTCGATATGGAAATATTCCCAAACTGTGGGGCCAGCCTTCGAAGGTGCTGTTACTCAACCAGGAGCAAAAAACGAAACGCATACATACGCTGATATTTAGTGTTAATTAATTAATTCTATTGTAACTGGTGTGTGATCAGAAGCCTTTTCCCATCCTCTTGGTTCACGATTAACATTAACTGATTTAATTAAATCAGTTATCTCAGGTGTAGTGAGAAAATGATCAATTCTTAGACCATTACCTTTTTGCCAATTTCCACCTCTATAACCCCAAAAAGTCCAGTTGGTATTTCCATCAACAAAGTATTTTACGGTATCAACAAAACCTAAGTTTAAAAGATTTCTAAATTTTTCTCTTGTTAAGGGATGAGCACATGCATCATTTTTAAAATTTTCGGGTGAATAAACATCTTCATCGTTTGGTATTACATTAAAATCACCACCTATAATAATTGGTTGATTATTATTAATTAATTCTTTGATATATTTATTGAAATTTGTCATCCAATCAACTTTGTAATCAAATTTTTCACTTTCAATAGGATTACCATTTGGAAGGTAAATATTTATTAATTTAATTTTACTTTTTATATTTTTTAAAGATATTTCCGTTTCAATAAATCTTGAATTTACATCTTTGTAATTGGGAATATTTAAATTTGAAATTGTAATATTTTCTTTGCTGATTATAGCCACTCCATTCCATGCTTTTTGGCCGTTTACATAACACTTATAATTAATTTTTTCTAATTCCTCTTTAGGAAAATTTTCATTTGTGCATTTTAATTCTTGAATTAAATATAAATCTGATTGATCTTTTTTAATAAATTTTATTAAATGTTCAATTCTTGCATTAACTGAATTAACATTCCATGTAGTAATTTTCATTTATATAGAAAAAGATGTTCCACATCCACAAGATGATGATGCTATTGGATTAGAAATTTTAAAAGATGATCCTATTAATTCGTTAACATAATCAATTTTAGATCCTTTAATTAATTCAATTGAAGTTTTATCTATTAACACATCAGCATTTTTATAATTGAATACTAAATCGTCATCATTTGGTTTATTTGAAAAATCAAATTTATATTGAAATCCAGCACAACCCCCACCTAATACGGTTATTCTGAAATAGTTAGATTTTTCTGAAAGAAGTATCTTATTAATTTGATTTTGAGCGCTTTCAGTAACTTCAATTATATTGTCCATTTATCTAAATATTGTTATTAGTTATTATTTTACAACTATAATATAAATTTTCTTATGTTCAAACATTTAGCTTCTAATCCTAATAACTCAAACGGAAGATTATATAATGAGTTAGATGATGACTTGAGAAATCCATTTGAAAGAGATAGAGCTAGAGTCATTCATTCTAATTCATTTAGAAAATTAAAACACAAAACCCAAGTTTTTATTGAAAGTGAAAGTGATTATTTTAGGACAAGACTTACTCATTCTTTGGAAGTTGCCCAAATTTCTAGATCAATTTGTAGATTACTTGAATTAGATGAAGATCTAGGTGAAACAGTTGCCCTTGCTCATGATTTAGGCCATCCTCCTTTTGGTCATATAGGAGAAGATGCACTTGATGAATCAATGAAAAGTTTTGGAGGTTTTAATCATAATGATCAAACCTTGAGAGTTTTAACATTTATTGAAAAAAGACACCCAGATTTTGATGGATTAAATCTAACATGGGAAAGTTTAGAGGGAATAATAAAACATAATGGAATTTTAATTGATAATTTACCTTATCACCTAGAAAATTATTCTAAATTACATAATCTAAATTTAGCTGATCAGCCTTATTTGGAGTCACAAATAGCAAGTATATCTGATGATATTGCTTATAACAATCATGATGTAGAAGATGCTATTAGAGCAAATTTAATATCGTTAGATGATATTGCAGAGTTAAGTTTTTTTGAAAAAATTATAATTGATTTAAAGAAACACTATAAAGATATTCCAAATAAACTTTTAGTATATCAAGTTTTAAGAAATTCCATATCAAATATGATAAATGACATATATGAAAATACAAAAAAAAATTTAAATGAAAATAGCATTAATTCTATAGATGATATTCGTAAAAAAAATAATTTTGTAGTCACGTTTTCAAATGAAATGAAAAAAAACTGTGACATAATTAAAAAATTTTTGTTTGAAAGAGTTTATAATCATAGTCATTTATCAGATAAAAGACAGTATTCAAAAAATGTTATATCTACTTTGTTTACTTATTTCGTAAAAAATAATAATAAACTACCAACGGATTGGAGAAATCAAAATATTGAAATTGAAAGATTAATTTGTGATTATATTTCAGGAATGACAGATAGATTTGCTTTAAACTTATACAAGGAGATTAGTGAATAATTTTATTAAGGACCTTTCAGATTTTTTATTTGATTTTATAGATTTTTTAGAGGGTAAAAAATATATATCTCCAATTAATAAAAAACAGATTAGCATCGATTACTCTTCTAATAATAAACAAGGCGATTTAGCTACAAATTTTTATTTAATAGTTAAAAGAAAAATTCTTAATGAAAATTTCAATATTGAAGAAGAACTAAAGGACAGAATTAAATCAATTAGATTTATTGATCATTTTGCTATTTCAAAAAATGGTTTTATTAATTTTTTTTTAAAAGATGAGTTTGTATCAAAAAGTTTAAAAGAAATTTATAATAAAAATTATTTAAATTACATCAATTATGGTGCAAACAAAAAAATAAATGTTGAATTTGTTTCAGCTAACCCAACTGGACCCTTGCATATAGCTCATATAAGAGGTGCTGTATTTGGGGATGTATTAAGTTCTCTTTATATTAAAACAGGTTTTGATGTCACTAGAGAGTATTATGTAAATGATGCAGGTTCTCAAATTGATAAATTAACAAACTCTCTTCTGAAACGATATTTGCAACTATTTAATAAAAAAATTGAGTTAGAGGAAGACGAGTATCCTGGTGAATATTTAATAGAAATTGCCAAAAAAATTAAAAATGAAGATGGTGATAAGTGGATAAATTTTACACAAGATCAAACTATTCAATATTTTAAAAATTTTGCATTAAAAAATATACTTTTAAGCATAAAATCAGATTTAGAATTAATAAATATAAAATTTGATAAATTTACTCACGAAACAGAAATAGAAAAAAGTAAAATTATTGAAGAGCTTTTTACAATTTTGGATGATAAAAAACTATTATATGAGGGGATTTTAGAAAAACCAAAAGGCGATGATTCTGATTGGGAGCCAAGACAGCAACTATTATTTAGATCTTCTACTTTACTAGACAAAGAGGATAGAGCATTAAAAAAATCAAATGGTGAATGGACCTATTTTGCAAATGATGCAGCATATCATTTAGATAAATGTAAAAGAAATTTTGATAGATTAGTAAATATATGGGGGTCAGATCATATTGGCTATATCCCAAGAATGTGTTCGTTAATTAAAGCTATTAAAGATGATGAAACTTATTTAAATATCTTAACTTGTCAAATCGTAAGTTTAATTCAAAATAAACAAAAAATTAAAATGTCAAAAAGATCTGGAAATTTTGTGACATTAGCTAATGTTCATTCTAAAGTTGGCAAAGATCCTATAAGGTACTACATGATTTCTACTAAAAATGAGACAGCAATTGACTTTGATTTAGATGCTGTTGTTAAAAAAAATAAAGATAATAAAGTTTTTTACTGTCAATACGCACACGCTAGAGCTTCATCAGTAATTAATAAAGCAAACGAATTAGGTATAAGTATTAAAAATGATTATAATTTTACTGAAATACAAAATCTATCTGATGAGGAGGTAAAATTAATTAAAAAGTTAATTTGTTATCCCTATTTATTGTATCAATCATCATACTATAATGAACCACATCGACTAATCAATTACTTAGAAGAAATATCTTCTGATTTTCATTCAATTTGGAATAAAGGTAAAGATAATGAATCACTTCGTTTTATAGATGAAAAAAATACAGAAAAGACAATTTCAAAAATATTTTGGTTAGAGTCATTCAGAATTATTTTAAAAGATATATTTTCAATAATTGACATCAATGCCCCTGAAATAATGTAATGATTAAAAGAATTATTTTTAAAAAAAATAATAATTATGTATTAAAATATTTTTTATTATTTTTTCTATTTATCATTATTCTTTATCTGATTTCATTTTATTATTTTACTAATAGAGAATATTTTATTATTCCTGTATTTACTGAAAAATATTTTATAATTCCTACCAATAAAGAAGGTGAGGTTGTTGATTATTTAGATAAGAAAAGTTTAAATAATATAAATAACAAAATTCAAAACTTTGAATTTAGTAATATAAGTGAACTTAATTATACAATACAATTGTATAGTAATGATAATTTTGAAAATATTAATAAATACTTGAATAATTTATTAGAAAATAAAATAGAAATTATAGATGATGAAGATATTTTTATTTTTTATAAAAAAACTGAAATAGGTACTCAATATTTTATTACCTATAAAAATTACATTTCTAAGAATAATGCTTATGAATCTTGTGATTTATTATCAATTGTTAAGAGTTGCTTAATACTTAACTTACAAAATTAATAATATTGAGAGAATCTCAATAATTTTATATAAAAAATCGTGTTAAATTCTCCAGATACAGAAATAAGAGAAGGCAAATTTAACCTATTATTAGCTAATTTTGAGGGTCCTATAGACCTTTTGTTAGTTTTAGCCAGATCACAGAAGGTTGATTTATCTGATATATCTATATCCGAATTAGCTGATCAATATATTAATTTTATTAATCAATATAGAAATATTCATATAGAAATAGCTGCAGATTATCTAGTGATGGCAGCATGGCTAACATATTTGAAATCAAGATTACTATTACCTAAAGAAGAAAAAACAGATGAATACACAGCAGATGAGTTAGAAGAGGCTTTAAAATATCAATTGCAGAGACTAGAGGCATTTCAAAATATTTCTAAAATCATATATTCGAGACCTCTTGTAAATAGAGATGTATTTTATGGGGGTTCATCTGAAGGCCTTAAAGTTAAATATAATATAAATTATACCTCTAATTTATATGACTTACTAAAATCATATAGTCAAATACTTAAATCGAATGAACAGGTAAAACAATTAACTATTGAGTATTCAGAACTTTATTCAGTTGATCAAGCAGTTAAAAGATTGAAAGGTATTTTTGGTAATATTACAGAATGGACTAATTTTTTAAATGTGATTCCAAATTTAATCAAAGCTAATAAAACAATTAATAAATCAATAATTTCATCAAATTTTGTTGCCTCTTTAGAATTATCTAAAAATGGATTTATTGATTTAAAACAAGATGAAAGTTTTGGTAACATCTATATAAAATTTAATCAAAATGGATAATAAAGACATTAAAATTTTAGAAGCTATATTATTTGCATCAGGTGAACCACTTGATGAAAATGATCTAAAAGAAAAAATTAAAGATAAAAATAATATAAGTAATCAATTACAAGAAATTAAAGATTTTTACAAAAATAGAGGTATAAATTTAATTAAAACTGGTAACAAATGGTCATTTAGGACTGCTGAAGATCTCAGTGATGAATTAACTATTTTTAAAACACAGAAAAGAAAATTATCAAGAGCAGCACTTGAAACATTATCTATAATTGCCTATCAACAACCAATAACAAGATCAGAAATTGAAAATATTAGGGGTGTTCAAATGGGTAGAGGTTCTCTAGATCATTTGATGGAAATAGGTTGGATACGTCCTTCAGGTAGGAAAAGTATACCAGGTAAACCCACTTTATGGTCTACCACAGATTTGTTTGTTGAACATTTTGGATTAAATAGTTTATCGGATTTACCTAATAATGATGAATTAAAGGCTAGTGGTTTTCTTGATAAACGTGCAGCAATTGCAACTATTAGTGATCTTGCTAAAAATGATGAAAATTTACAAAGCAATGAAAATTTAGAACAAGATGATGAAAATAATATTGATGATTTTATTCAAAATTCTTAGCTAACTTTATTATTTCTTGTTTTTTTTATTAGTTTCCGTATAAGCGGCATATGACACCTAGTATTTGGCAATTATTAATTGTACTCGTTATAGTTCTGCTTCTTTTCGGTAGAGGTAAGATACCTCAACTAATGGGTGATATGGCAAAAGGGATCAAATCATTCAAAAGAGGAATGTCAGACGAAGAAAAAAAAGAAGATAAAAATTTAGAGAATAAAAACGACGAAGAAAAGTAAATGTAATGTTTACTTTTGGTTGGAGTGAAATTTTCTTAATTGGGATAATAGTAGTTGTAGTAGTTGGCCCAAAAGATCTTCCAAAATTCATTAAACAAGTTGGGTCTTTTACAAAATATATTAAAAAAATGTCTTCTGAGTTTAAATCATCTATAAATGAAATTGCTGAAGAAGAAGAAATTAAAGAATTAGCTAAATCTGTAAAAGAAGTTAAAAAAATCAAAGACGGTATTAATATCAAAAAAAATTTTAAAAATGAGATAAAAGAAGTTCAAGAAACAGTAAAAATGACTGAGGATGAATTTTCAAATAAAAAATAATTAATTGTTTTGTAATGGCTGAAGAAAAATTTGAAGAAATGTCTCTAATAGGGCACCTTACAGAGTTAAGAAAGAGATTATTGTGGAGTTTTTTATATATTTTAATAATATTTATTATTTGCTTCTACTTTGCTGATGAACTTTTTGCGTTTTTAGCCAATCCTCTCGTAGAACTATTTGATAAAGATAAAGGACAGGGCTTTATATATACTGCTTTACAAGAAGCCTTTTTTACAGAATTAAAAATTGCATTTTTCTTCGCTTTATTTTTTTCATTTCCATTAATTGCAATACAAATATGGAGGTTCATAGCACCAGGACTATACAAAAAAGAAAAGAGAGCTTTTTTACCTTACTTAGTTGCGACCCCAATTTTATTTTTTGCAGGCGGCTCCATGGTTTATTATATTATTGCACCTTTGGCATGGTCTTTCTTCTTATCATATCAAAATCTCGGATCTAGTGGTGTTCCTATTCGATTAGAAGCAAAAATGGGAGAGTATCTATCTCTCATGATGCGGTTTATTTTTGCTTTTGGTCTAGCATTTCAGCTGCCTGTAGTCTTATCATTAATGGCCAGAGTAGGTATGGTAACTTACGAATCACTTAAAAAATTTAGAAAATATGCAATTGTATTAGCATTTTTATCAGCTGCATTTTTAACTCCTCCTGATCCATTTAGTCAAATAAGTTTAGCTTTGCCAATTATATTTTTATACGAAGTTTCAATTTATATTGCAAAACTAATTCAAAAAAATAAAGATAAGTAATGCATAATATTAATTTTATCAGAGAAAATCCTACAGAGTTTGATAATTATATGAAGCATAGAGGGGAGAAACCAATATCAAATAAAATTTTAGAACTAGATAAAATTAAAAGAGAAACTCAGACTGTTCACCAGAGTCTATTAGCTGAAAGAAACTCTATATCTAAAATTATAGGTAAACTTAAAAGTGAAAATAAAGATGCTTCATCTGAAATGAGTAAAGTTGATGAAATTAAAAATAAAATTAATAATTTAAAAGAACTTGAGACAATTAAGGACGAAGAACTAAAAACTCTTCTTTTTAGACTTCCAAATATAGCTGATAAAACTGTACCTATAGGAAGTAATGAAGAAGAGAATAAAAAGTATAAAGAATGGGGTAAAAAACCAGGATTTGATTTTAATCCAAAAACACATTTTGAATTAGGAGAAAATTTAGGTTTAATGAATTTTGAAACTGCTTCTAAATTATCAGGATCTAGATTTGTTTTATTAAAAAATCAACTTTCAAAACTTGAGAGAGCAATAGCAAATTTTATGTTAGACAAGCATACAAATGAAAATGGTTATGTTGAATATAGTTTACCATTTTTGGTAAAAGACGATGCTCTTTTCGGAACAGGACAATTACCTAAATTTGGTGAAGATTTATTTACTGCTGGTGATGACCATTGGTTAATACCAACGGCCGAAGTACCTTTAACGAACATTGTTAGAGAAGAAATACTCAATCAAAATCAATTACCTATGAGAGTAACCTCTTATACACCTTGTTTTAGATCAGAGGCTGGTGCTGCTGGTAAGGATACTCGGGGAATGTTAAGACAACATCAATTTACTAAAGTTGAATTAGTTTCAATAGTAGAACCACAACATTCAGAAAATGAACTAGAAAGAATGCTTGAAAGTGCTGAAAGTATTCTTCAAGATTTAGACATTCATTATAGAGTCATGACTTTATGCACTGGTGATATGGGTTTTTCAGCATCAAAAACATACGATATTGAAGTTTGGCTTCCAGGTGAAAATACTTACAGAGAAATTTCAAGTTGTTCTAATTGTAATGATTTTCAAGCTAGACGTATGAATACGAGATATAAATTAGAAAATAAAAATATTTATGTTCACACACTTAATGGTTCTGGACTTGCAGTTGGAAGAACATTGATTGCTATTCTTGAAAATTATCAAATGGAAGATGGAAATATTAAAATACCTGAAGTTTTAAAAAAATATTTCAATAATTCTGATACTCTTATTTAGTGCTTGATGTTAGAAAAATAAGACTGATTCTGGAGTTACGAGAGTCTGGAATTAGTAATGTTGAAGTTCTTTCTGCAATAGAAAAAATTCCAAGAGAGGAATTTATTAGTGAAACATACAGAAATCAAGCTTATGAAAATATTGCTTTACCAATTGAAAACAATCAGACAATAAGTCAGCCCTACGTTGTAGCTAGGATGACTGAATTACTTGATGTAAAAAAAAATCACAAGGTACTTGAAATAGGTACAGGTAGTGGTTATCAATGCGCAATATTATCAATCTTAGCAAGACGTGTATATACGATTGAAAGAATTAAGAATTTACATGAAGCTTCAAATAAAATTTTTGATAAATTAAAATTAACTAATATTGTCTCTAAATATAATGATGGTAACAATGGTTGGGTTGAACAAGTACCATTTGATAGAATTATTTTTACTGCAGCATCAAAAAAAATAAATAATAAAATTTTTTCTCATATTGACAATGAAGGGGTTATTATTTGTCCCATTGAAAAAAATAACAAGCAAATACTTATTAAATATATAAAGAAAAATAATGAAATAATTTCTGAAGAATATGATGATGTTTTATTTGTTCCTAATCTTCAAGGAGTAGTATAGCTACTTTTAATTTTTCTAATTTTATTCGAAGAATAAAAATAATATAAGACTCCTATTATCCAATGAACAAGAGTTAAGCCAAGAAACATATAGATATAGTTTTCTTCTATAAAGTTATTTACAAATAATATTACAACAATAGGGACTAACACAAATCTAAGTATAGCCATGTACATTACTATTATAGCTTTTTTTAGACCTTGGAATGATGCATTAGATATAAAAAAGAATGGAAAAGCTGGAAAACCAAGTGCATATATTTTTAGATAAACAGATCCATAGTAAATTACTTCTGCATCATCAGTAAATAATCTCATTGAGTCTTCAGCTGTTATAAATAAAATTAACCCAGCTATTGTTAAAATAATTACCCCAGTGATCATTGCCTTATTGTAAGTCTCTAAAATTCTTTCATAATTTTTGGCACCAAAATTTTGCCCAACAATTGCAGTGACTGCAGTACTTAATCCTAATAATGGTAAAAAAAGTAATTGCTCATATCGTCCTGCTGATGAGAATCCTGCTATTGCATCATTGCCAAAACGACTAACAAAAAATAATAAAATATAAGATCCAAGTGCTATCATCATTAATCCTAATGCTGCAGGAATAGCTTGGAATGATATTTCTTTAATTAAACTTAATTTTGGAATTAAATAATTATTTTTAAAGTTTTCAAAAATCTCTGTTTTGGATATTTTATATAGCAAATATAACAGACCAATTATTTGAGATAGTATTGTGGCTATTGCTATGCCAGTTATTCCCATTGGTTCAAATAGTTCAAAATTAATTATTTTACCTGTAATTAATATTGGATTTAAAATTATATTTAGAAAAAAACTAAATATTAAAACATTTCTATAACTTATGGTGTCTCCTTGAGCTGATAAACATGAATTACATACCATTAATAAAAGAATAATAATTGAACCTAGATAAATTACATTCATATATAATGATGAAAGTTTTAGAGTTTCTGGATCATCATTTATAGATTCTAAAATGATTTTACCAAAATAAAGTCCAATAATAGTTATCACTAAACCTACTAAAATTGTTACAACAAAAGACTGTGAAAATGCATGAGTTGCTTTTTGAATATTTTTTTCACCTAATGAATTAGCAACGTTACTTGTTGTGGCAATACTTAGTCCTATACCAAGAGCAATAATTATAAAATAAACAGGAAAAGTTTGACCAATAGCCGCCAAAGCTGTTTCAGAAATCATTCTTCCTGCAAAAATTGTATCAACTAAAGAATAGAGATTATTAAATATTGTTCCAATAGAAGCTGGTAATGCAATTTTTATAAATAATTTGTAAATATCCTCATCTAGTAAATTTATTTTTTTTGTACTCATAAATATCTTAATTTAGATCTAGTAATATTTTCCTCTTGTTTTATAATATTTTGAATTTCGTTTATAACTTCTTTAAGATTTTTCATTATAGATCTATTTGTGAAATTTATTAATAATAAACCACTTCCTTGCATTCCAATATTGTCTCCATACTTCATTATTGGAACTTCGACATTAATAATATTACTAATACCTTTTTTTCTTATATTCTGTAAAAATGTATCATTTTCTAAAATATCTAAAACAGGGTACCATATTATGATTTTAGATTTTGAAAATAGATTATCGATATTATTAAGTATAAGTTGTACTTTATTGAAATCATCTTTTATTTCATATGATGGATCTATAAATACAAAATAATTTTTTTCTTTATTTACCTTATTAAATATATAATCAAATCCATCTGTATTTAAAATTTTTATATTAGTATATTTGTTTAAATTTTTTTTTAATAAATTATGTTCATTATTGTGAAGTTCACAAAAAAATAATTTATCTTTTTTACTTGATATAGATGATATAAATATTGGTGATCCAGGATAAAAATTATTTTTACCAGTAATTTTAGTTATTGTTGAAAGATAATTTTTAATTAGTATGTTGTTACCTTTATAATTTTGTATTTTTTTAATTCCATCTTTGTACTCTTTATTTTTGTCCATATACTTTGATATATATTTATAAATTCCATTGCCAGAATGAGTATCAATATAACTTATTGATTTATTTGTCTTTTTTTCGATATTATATAGGTAAAGTAGGACAATATGCTTTATTACATCTGCATGATTTCCTGCATGATATCCGTGTTTATAGCTAAGCATATAAATAAAAATATTTCTTGAAATTATTTTCTTATTAGTTATTTAAAGATTTGAATAAATCAATATACGATATTTATATAAGTTAAATAAATTTAATCCCCCATATAACAAATAAAGGAGAATACAATATGCCAAGTGGTAAAATTAAATGGTTTAATCCAACTAAAGGATATGGATTTATAGAAAATGATGATGGAGGAAAAGATGTTTTTCTTCACGTATCAGCTTTAGAAGCTGCAGGTATTGACACATTAGAAGAAGGTATGCCAGTTGAATTTGAAATCGGTGAAAACCGTGGAAAAGAAAACGCAATCAATATTAAGAAAAAATAATATTTAATTGAATTCAAATAAACTTTTAGAATGGATTGGCGTTACGACAGCTATCCTTTATTCCCTACTAGTTGCATTTAACATTGGATTAGAATTTATAGGTTTTTCTTTATTATTGTTTTCAGCTTTAATAATTGGAATTTGGGCCTACAAATTAAAACATAATGGAATTTTGTTTTTACAATTTTTCTATGCTGGAGCGGGTATCATCGGAATGTATAGATGGTTTGGATAAATACATTCCTTTTATTTATACTCTTATATTCTTCATCTTCATTTTCTATTGAACTTAATCAAGAAGAGGAGATGTATTTTAACTTTGTAGATTTAAATAATGATGGAGTTATTTCATATGAAGAAATTGAACAATCATTAATTTTGCTCTTTCAAATCATAGATTTAAATCAAGATAATAAGATTTCTAAAAATGAAATAAACGAATTAAAAAGTATGGTTGAATCTTTAAGATGAGTATTTGGGGAAGAGTTATAGGTGGAGCAGCAGGATTTGCTTTAGGCGGGCCTATAGGAGCTATCCTAGGTGTGATGGCTGGAGGTGCTTTTGATAGAAGGTCTAAATCAAGATCATCATTTAATTTTAATCGAATAAATAATAATCAAAAACAACAAATTTTTACATTAAGTTTTATTATTTTAGCAGCAAAATTAGCTAAGTCAGATGGCATTGTATCGGATGATGAAATTAGAGCATTTAAAGAAAAATTTAAAGTTCCAAAGTCTGAAATTTCTAAAGTTGCAAAAATATTTAATGAAGCAAAAAAAGATACGTATGGTTATAAAGAGATTGCAAATCAAGTAGGAAATTTATTTGCAACTAATAAAATTTTATTGGAAGAATTATTAAATAATTTATTTTACATTGCAGCATCTGATGGAAAGATATCAATTAGCGAAATAGATTTTTTAAGATCAATTTCTAAATCGTTTAAATTTAGTGAAAAAGATTTCCAAAGAATTTTCCAATCAAATTTAAAAAATAGTGAATCTGACCCTTATAAAATATTGGGTGTGAATAGATCGAGTACTGATAATGAAATAAGAAAAAAATGGATAAAATTAAATAAAGAACATCACCCAGATAATTTAATTGCTAAGGGTATGCCAAAAGAATTTATTAAACAATCTAATAAAGAGTTAGCAGCTATTAATATTGCTTATGATAAAATAAAAGAAATTAGAGGAATTCCTTGATACCTAAAGATTTATCTGCTGATAATATTAGTAAAATTTATAAAAAAATTAGACCATTTATTAATAAAACTCCCTTTTTAAAATGTCCTGATGATATTGATAATTATTTTTCTACTAATTTATTTTTTAAATGTGAATTTTTGCAAAAATCTGGTTCATTTAAGGCAAGAGGTGCGATTAATAATATAATTTCTCAAGATCAGAATAAATTTAACAGAGGAATTACAGCTGTTAGTGCTGGAAATCATGCAATAGCTGCTTCATTTGTGGCCAATCAATTTAAATTGAAAAATAAAATTTTTTTATACGAAAGTGCAAATAAATATAGAGTTCAAACTTGTAAAAATTATGGTGCTAACATTATCTTTACAAATCCAAAACAAGCATTTCTTGATGCTGAAAATGCTAAAAATGAAGGTTACTATTTTATTCACCCTTTTGATGGCCCATTGACTTTACAAGGTAGCGCTACCTTGGGATTAGAAATTGTAGAATATTTAAAATCAATTAATACTAAAATTGACAATTTATTAATTTCAGTTGGAGGAGGGGGATTGATAAGTGGTGTTTCGTCGTATGTAAAACAATTTTATCCTAAGATTAAAATTATTGGTGTTGAACCTGAAAATGCTAATGGTTTAAATCAAAGTTTTAAAGCTAACAAACCACTAAATAATATTAATGTGAATAGTATCGCTGACAGTCTTTCAGCACCTTTACATAAGCAATATTCTTTTGAAGTAGCAAAAGAAGTAATTGATGAAATGGTAACCATTTCTGATGATCAAATGAAAGAATTTATGGTTTTTTGTTACAAAAAATTTAAGTTATTTCTTGAACCCGCATGTGTTGCTGGACTTGCTGCATTAAAATATAAAATCAATAATAAGTTTGTTGGTAAAAATACAATGGTAATATTGTGTGGCTCAAACATTGATAAACAGACTTGGGTAAATTTAATTAATTAATCTGGGAAGTATAAAATTCCACCACTTAAATTTTTTTTCACACCTGTAGTGTTTTTATTACTTATTACTAAATTTTTAAATGATCTCATGCCAATATATGCAAACATTTGAGCTTCTACTAAATCACCATTTATTTTATATTTATCAATAAGTTCAATTTTTTTATTCAGTTTATTCACTAATATTTCTTTGAGTAATTTATTTTTTCTTCCTCCTCCAGTAAGTAAAATCTTTTTAATATTAAATTTTTTATTCTTTAATAATTCTTCAAATCCAATATAAGTCATATAGTTCGCAGTCATTAGTGCATCATATTTGTCCAATTTAATAAGTTTATTAAAGTAATTTCTAAAATAATTTCTATCTAATGATTTTGGGAAATTTTTCTTAAAGAATTTATCTTTTTTAAAATTATCTATTAATTTATTATGGATCTTACCTTTTCTTGCATAATTTCCATCCTTATCAAATTTTTTATTAAAAAAATAATTGGTAAGATCGTCGATTAAGCAATTTGCTGGACCAATATCTGATGATAATAATTTTTTTGAAAATAAAGTCGAAAAATTTGCTATACCTCCAAGATTTATTATAACTACTTTTTCCTTAAATTTTTGTATTAAAAACTTATGATAATAAGATCCAATTGGTGCTCCCTGTCCTCCATTTTTAATATCATTATCTCTTAAATTACTTATAGTTTTAATTTTAAGATTATTTGCAATTTTTTTTCCATTTCCTAATTGTATAGATATTTTATTTGATGGGTAATGATAAACAGTTTGTCCACTAATTGATATTAAATCTATATTTTTTTTATTAATTTTTTGTTGTTTTAGAAACAAAATTATTTTCTTTTCAAGTATATCTGTAACAAAATTATCTTCTTTTAAAAAATATTCCTTAATTTTATTACTATTTTTTGGTTTATTTAATATTAGATTGTTTATTTTATTTTGATAATTTTTATTTAATTTATATGATTTTTCACATTTAATTTTAACAAAGTTAGTTCCATTTGTATTGATCAAACTGATATCAACACCATCCATCGATGTACCAGTCATAATTCCTAAAACATTAAGTTTTGAATTTTTATTCATTTTTTAAATAAATTTAATTTTGCACAATTTATTAACAAACATATCAACAAAAAAAGTTTAATTATTTTCAAAAATACATTTTTTTATTGATTGATAAATAACAAATAGATATTTTAATATTAATTATTACACGCAAAGGTAATAATCAATTTAATAAAAGGAAACGATTATTAAATTGTATCGGGAGGAAATGCACGATACACAAAAGGGATCTAGCTTGCTGGGTCCCTTTTTTTTGTTTTATAGACAAATCCAATAAATAAAGTAACAGTTATTTCATAATGATTACTAATTTTGAAAGAATTTTAGACATTATTTTAGAGGATCTTATTCCATTAACCAAAATTTCAATAAACGAAGGAAATAAAATATTTGGTGGATTTATTGTTAAAAAATCTGACCTTAGCATTATTTGTCTAGGTACAAATCAAGAAATAAAAAACCCCTTATTCCACGGAGAAATTTCAACTCTTTTTAATTTATTTGAAAAAAAATTATTTAATACAAAAGATTATTACTTCATAAGCACACATCAACCTTGTTCTATGTGTTTATCAGCTATTACTTGGGCTGGATTTGACAATTTTTATTATTTTTTTTCATATAGTGACACAAAAGAAGATTTTTACATTCCTCACGATCTTAAAATTTTGACTGAGGTTTTTAAAATCAACGATGGTAATTACAATGTTAATAATGATTATTGGCGAAGTTACTCAATTCTATCAGAAATTAAAAGATTAGGAATAGAAGACTCATTATCAGATAAAATCAATAATATTAATGAAGAGTATCAAAAATTATCGGAAATTTACCAAAAATCAAAAATTTATAATAAAATACCTCTAAATTAATTGTTAAATTATAAAAATAAGTATAAAAATAGTTAACGGGAGATACTGAAATTTCAGAGCCGAAGGAGCAACGACCCGGAAACTCTCAGGCACAATGGACCGTTAAAAAAAAACTCTGGAAAAGAGCACTTAGCTCTACCGAAGGTGAAAAGCTCTCAGGTAAAAAGACAGAGGGGTAACGTGGAGATATTATTTGAACCAGTTGCCTTTTGATATACCTTTAAAAAACTTTCACGAATCTAATGGTGCTAAAATGGTTCCATTTGCTGGTTTTAATATGCCTATTAACTATAAGTCAGGCATAATTAATGAACATAAAAATGTAAGAAATCATTCAGGCATCTTTGATGTAAGTCATATGGGGCAAATCTTAATAGAAATTAATGATTTAACTATAAAAAATTTAGAAATATTTATTCCTTTAAAACTTAAAAACATAAGAAAAAATAAATCAAATTATACATTTTTACTTAATAAAAATGGTGGAGTTGTAGATGATTTAATAGTTTCTCTAATAGATATTAATGGCAAATCCAATTTATATATTGTCTACAATGCATCTAGAAAAAATGAAGATGAAAAAATTTTTTTTAAATGCGCTCCAGATTCAAAAATTATTCATAACAAAAATTGTTTATTTGCTATTCAAGGCCCAGAGTCTTTTGAAGTTTTAAAAAATATAATTACAGTTTCTAAAGAAATGAAATTTTTAGATATTAGACTTTTTGATTACAATAAAAAAAAAATAATAGTAAGTAGATCTGGTTATACAGGTGAAGACGGATTTGAAATTTCTATTCCTACTGAACAAGCTGAAGTCTTCTTGAAGAATTTATTAAAAAATGAAAATACTATGCTCTGCGGTCTAGGATCAAGAGATTCATTGAGGCTTGAAGCGGGATTAAGTTTATATGGTCATGAGCTTAACGAAAAAATTACACCTATCGAAGCAGGATTATCATGGGCTTTAGACAAAGAACGTTTAAATGATACAAAATTAAACGGTAATAACGTTTTATCAGAACAATTAAAAAATAAACCTTCAAATATAAAAATTGGATTAGTTTCAGTTAATAGAACAATGTTAAGAGATGGAATGATTTTATTTGATAATACAAAGAAAAATATTGGAAAGATTACCAGTGGATGTTTCAGCCCAAACCTAAATAAGTCAATAGCAATTGGTTATGTAAGTAAAGAATTTAATTTTGAAAATGAAATTTTTTGTGAAATTAGAAATAAAATGGAATTAGTTAAGAAAACTAATCTTCCTTTTGTAAAAAAAAATTATAAAAAAAATGGGAGTAACAATGAGTGAAAAAAAATATACAAAAGATCATGAATGGGTTTCAATTGATAGTGGTATAGCTACTGTTGGTATATCTAATCACGCACAAGAAAGCCTTGGTGATATAGTCTTCATTGAATTGCCGTCAGTAGGTAAATCTGTCAATGCAAAGGATGAAATATGTGTGGTTGAGTCAGTTAAAGCTGCTTCAGATATTTATGCACCAATTGATGGTGAAATCATGGAAGTAAATAATAATTTAGAAAGTGATGCTGCAATCATAAATCAAGACGCTGAAAATACAGGATGGATTTTTAAAATGAAAGTATCAAATCTTAGTCAATATGATGAGCTAATGACTGAAGATGATTATAAAAAATTTTTGGAGCAGTAGATGATAGATATAGATAAATTTGCAAGCAGGCATATTGGTCCAAGAAATGAAGATATTACTGAAATGCTTAAAGTTGTTGGTAGTAAATCACTAGATGACTTAATAGAAAAAACAGTACCAGATCATATTATTTTTAAAGATAAACTTAAATTACGTCCTGGAATGTCAGAAGAATTCAATAAAACTAATACACAACTTTTATCTTTAAAAAATAATTTTAAAAAAACTTATATTGGAATGGGTTATTATAATACAACAACTCCAAGTGTAATTTTAAGAAATATACTTGAAAATCCTGGATGGTACACAGCTTATACACCTTATCAACCTGAAGTAAGTCAAGGTAGATTAGAAATGCTAATGAACTTTCAACAAATGATAATTGACTTAACCGGAATGGATATCGCTAATGCTTCTTTACTAGATGAAAGTACTGCAGCAGCTGAGGCTATGATGATGGCTTTCAAAATTAAAAAAAGTGCAAAGTTTTCTTTTTGTGTACAAAATACTTGTCATCCACAAACACTATCCGTCTTAAAAACAAGAGCTAAACCTCTAGGTATTAAAATTATTTTTGATAATCCAGATAATGATACATTTGGTTGTTTAATTCAAAATCCAGATACACATGGAGAAATTGCAAATCTTAAAGATTTAATAAACACAAATAAATTTCACGATGCTTTATCAATAATAGCAGCTGATATTATGAGTTTGGTAATTATGAAATCACCCAGAGATTTTGGAGCTGATATAGTTGTTGGAAGTACACAAAGGTTCGGAGTTCCAATGGGCCTAGGCGGCCCTCATGCAGCATATTTTGCAACATTAGATGAATATAAAAGAATGATACCAGGAAGACTAATTGGTGTGTCAGTTGATCGTACTAATAGAAGATCTTACAGAATGGCTCTTCAAACGCGTGAACAACACATTAGAAGAGAAAAAGCTACAAGCAATATTTGCACTGCACAGGCTTTATTAGCAATAATTTCTGCTTCATATGCAATTTATCATGGCCCAACTAGATTAAAAAATATTGCGAAGGATATTCACTATAAATCTAGATATCTAAAGAAATCATTAGAGATATTAAATTTTGAAGTAAAATCTAAAAATTATTTTGATACTTTATTGGTAAAAGATTCAAAATCAAGATACTGGGTAAATAAATCTATAGACAATGGTATAAATTTTAGATTTGTAAATGACGATCATTTTTCTATTTCCTTAGATGAAACTACATCATTACAAGATGTAGATAATTTAATCAAATTTTTCAATGAAAGTAACAAAGAAATTTATGCTGAAGAAATAGAAAGCAAAATTGAAAATTCAATTTTTAAAAATGAGTTAGGAAGAAAAGACAATATATTAACCCATCCAGTATTTAATATTTATCATTCTGAAACAGAAATGATGAGATATTTAAAAAAATTAGAAAATAAAGACGTTGCTTTGAATAGATCAATGATACCTCTTGGATCTTGCACAATGAAATTAAATGCGGCATCTGAAATGCTTCCAATTACTTTGCCAGGTTTTTCAAACGCACATCCTTTTTTAGAACCACATCAACGTATGGGGTATAATGAAATGATGAGTGAATTAATATCAATGTTAAAAGATATTACTGGCTTTGATGCAGTTTCACTTCAACCAAATGCAGGAGCGCAAGGTGAATTTGCTGGTTTATTAGCTATACAAAAATATCACGAAAAGAATTCAGATACTAAAAGGAATATTTGTATAATTCCAAAAAGTGCACACGGAACTAATCCAGCTAGCGCACAAATGTGTGGCATGGATATTTTAATAGTAAACTGTGATGATAAAGGTAACGTTGATCTAGGTCACTTAGATAAAAAAATCGAGGAGGCAGGTGATAGACTTTCTGCTTTAATGATTACATACCCATCAACACATGGTGTATTTGAAGAAAGTATTGTTGAAATTTGCAAAAAAATTCATGAAGCTGGCGGACAAGTATATCTAGATGGCGCTAATTACAATGCAATGGTCGGTGTAGCTAAACCAGGTAAATTTGGACCTGATGTATGTCATATGAACCTCCATAAGACATTTTGTATACCTCATGGTGGAGGTGGACCTGGAGTTGGGGCTATAGGATTAAAAGAACACTTAGCAGATTTTGCTCCTGGTCATCCTATGTTTAAAAATGAAATAGGTTTAACAAATCAAGAGGCAGTTTCTGCTGCACCCTGGGGGAGTGCATCTATTTTACCTATTTCATATTCATATATTTCTATGATGGGTGACGATGGTTTAAAATTAGCAACTCAAGTAGCAATTTTAAATGCTAATTATATAAAAGAAAGATTAAAAAATTATTACCCTATTTTATATACTGGTAAGAACAATATGGTGGCACATGAATTCATTATTGATATTAGACCATTTAAACAAGAATTAAATATTTCAGATGAAGATATTGCCAAAAGACTAATTGATTACGGATTTCATGCACCTACAATGTCATTTCCTGTTCCAGGTACACTTATGATTGAGCCTACTGAAAGTGAATCAAAAGAGGAGCTGGATAGATTTTGTGAAGCAATGATATCTATACATAATGAAATTAATATGATTAGAGATGGTAACTTTGATAAACTTGACAATCCTATTAAAAACGCCCCACATACAATAGAAGAAGTATCTTCTGATAATTGGGATCATAAATACTCACGTAAAGAGGCCGCTTACCCCCATGCATATTTAATAAATAATAAATACTGGAGTCCAGTTAGTAGAATTGATAATGTATACGGTGATAGAAATTTATTTTGTGTTTGTCCTCCAATTGATGAATATGAAGAGGTTAAAACAGGATAATTATTATTTATCAATAATTTAAATTATTAATTTAATAATAAGTATGATTTATATTAATCTTATTTTAGTTTTCTTATTTTTGGTCGCAATACACGAGTACGGTCATTATATAGTTGCGAGATTATTTAAAGCTGAAGTTACTGATTTCTCAATTGGATTTGGTAAACCCCTTTTAAAATTTACAGATAGAAATGGCACTACATGGAAATTATCTCCTATTCCGTTGGGTGGATATGTAAAAATTAAAGGTCTTGATAATATATTTTCGCCAAACACCAATAATGAAGAAGGATCTTTTCAATCTCTTACACTTTTGCAAAAGATATTAGTACTTTTAGCTGGAAGTATTTTTAATATTTTTAGTGCATGGTTTGCTCTATTCTGCATATTTTTCTTTTTTGGAATTGTTAGTTTAATGCCAATTATTGGATCAGTGAGTGAAAACTCATCAGCTTTTGAAAATGATCTTAGAAAAGGTGATAGAATACTTGAAATAAATAATATTAGTATTGAAGAGTTTTCTGATATCCCAGAAGCAATTGCAAATAACCAAAGTATAAATATCTTAATAGAAAGAAATAATCAGATAATTGAAAAAAATTTTGATCTAAAATTTAATGAAGAATTAAATAGATATATTATCGGAATATCTTCACCTCAAAATCCTATTATTGATAAGTATAATTTAATTGATTCAATTAAAAACTCATCTTTATTTATACCAACATATTATGCTGCTTCTTTTGCATTTCTTCAACAATCTTATAAAGAAAATACATTAGGAGATCAGTTAGCTGGACCAATAGGGATCGTTAAAAATGCAGATCAAATGATGCTAGATCAGGTTAGAGGAGTTCTATTTTTATTTATTATTATTTCTTTGTTTGTAGGGTTATTTAATTTGCTTCCAATTCCGCTTTTAGATGGGGGTCATATAATGTATTTTATTATAAGAAGAATTTTTTCAAACTCCCTTCCTGAATTTGTCACAAGGGTTTATTTAGCGGTGGGGATAACAATAATATCTTTTCTCTTTATAGTTGTGACTTACAACGATATTTTTTATAAATAAATATTATTGGGAGATAAAATGACGAATTTTGAAAAAGTAAAAGAATTTATGACAACTTTTGGTCAAGAAGTAAAAACTAGTGCTGAATTTCCAGAAAATAAAATTGTTGAATTAAGAAAAAAATTGATTGATGAAGAATTTAATGAATTAAAAGATGCAATTAATGATAATGATATCGTTGAAGTTGCTGATGCATTAACTGATATTTTAGTTGTAACATATGGTGCAGGTGCTGCTTTTGGAATAGATCTAGATAAATGTTTTGACGAAGTTCATCGCAGCAATATGAGTAAACTTTCAGAAGAAGGTAAGCCAATTTATAATGAATTTGGTAAGGTGATGAAAGGACCTAATTATTCTCCACCAGATTTAAAAAAAATTATTTAAATTAATTTTAAGGCTTTATCTAAAGCATCTTTGAGATCATTAACATCTTCTATTCCAATTGATAGCCTTATTAAAGTATCTGTAATACCAAGATCTTCTCTTATTTTTTTATCTATAGATGCGTGTGTCATAATAGCTGGATGTTCTATTAAACTTTCCACTCCACCCAAACTTTCTGCAAGTGTAAAAATTTCTATATTTTCAAGAAATTTTCTTGCTGAATATTTGTCTCCTTTTAAATCAATAGATACAATACCTCCAAATCCATTCATTTGTTTCTTTGAAATTTCATAATTATGGTCTGATTTTAAACCAGGATAAAAAACCTTATTAACTTTTTCGTGATTTGATAAATAGTTAGCAATTTCTAATGCATTAAAGTTATGCCTTTCCATTCTAACTGCTAATGTTTTAATAGATCTAACTAACATGTAACAATCAAAAGGACTTGGAACAGATCCAACAGCATTTTGTATATATTTAATTTTTTCTGCGAGTTCAGTATTATTATTAATTATTAGCGCACCACCAATTATATCACTATGACCACCTAAATATTTTGTTGAGGAATGTATAACAGCATCTGCTCCCAAATTTAGAGGTTGTTGATTGTAAGGAGATGCAAAAGTATTATCACATACAACTAGTATTTCTTGGTTACTTATACTTTTTTTAATTTTTTCAATATCTATTATTTTTAAAAGTGGATTAGATGGTGTTTCAAGCCAGATCATTTTTGTGTTTTCTTTTATATGTCCTTGCCAATTATTGTCCTTACTTAAATCTGCATAAGTAACTTCTACATTCTGGTTTACTGATTTAATTTTATCAAATATTCTTCTTGTTCCTCCGTAAACATCATCACTTGATAGAATTGAGTAATTATTACCTAGTGCATCAGATAGAGCGGAAATAGCAGCCATACCTGAACTAAATGCAAAACCGAAAGTCCCATCCTCAATTTCAGTCAATAATTTTTCGAGAACATCTCTTGTTGGATTGCCAGTTCTTGCATATTCGTATTTAAAGTCTCCAGGAGATTTTTGTTTAAATGTAGAAGATAGATGAATAGGGGGCATAACAGCTCCAGTACTTTCATCAGCACCATGGCCTGAATGAATTACTTTAGAATTAAATTTTTTATTTTTTGTTCTCACTTTTATATCCAGTCAGGAATTGGTAAGTTTTTTGATTGTAAAAATTCTTTACTAAACATTTTATCGTAATATTTATTAGCATCATCACATAGAATAGTAACAATTTTTTTACCAGGACCCATTTCTTTAGCTAATTTTATTGCACCGCAAATATTTACCCCAGAGCTAAGACCTAGGAATAATCCATCAGTTTTTATTAATTTATATAATATTTCCATGCATTCCTTATCAGTAACGTAGAATGATTGGTCAACAGTGCAATTTTCAAGATTTTTAGTGACTCTAGCTTGACCAATTCCTTCTGTTATAGATTCATCACCTTTTTTTTCAGGAGTTCCATTTGTAAAATAATTATACATAGATGAACCTTGTGAGTCAGTGCAAGCTATAAAAATATTTTTGTTAAATGACTTCAATCCAACACTAACACCAGTTAAAGTTCCACCTGTTCCAATAGCGCATGTAAATCCATCTACCTTACCATTTGTTTGATCAAAAATTTCTTTTGCTGTTGTTTTTTCATGAAATTTATAATTTGCTAAATTTTCAAATTGTCCTGCCCAAAAAGTTTTCTTCCCTGTTTCCTTTTCTATTTCTAATGCTAATTTTTGCGAAACACGTTGATAGTTACCTGGATCAGAATAAGGTTTTGCATCAACTAAATGCAGTTCAGCTCCCATATTTTTAAGAATATCTCTTTTTGAAGGAACAGTAATATTCGGCATTACCACTTTTAAATTATAGTTTTTTGCATTGCACACGAGAGCTAGACCTATACCAGTGTTTCCAAATGTTCCCTCTACAACAGTTCCACCTGGTTCAATTAAATTTTTTTCTTCTGCGTCAAGTATAATTCCTAAAGCTGTTCGATCTTTTATTGAGCCAGCTGGATTTAAAAATTCTGCTTTACCATAAATTTCACATCCAGAAATTTCTGAAGGATAGTTTAGTTTTATTAGAGGTGTATTACCAATTAAATCGGTAATATTATTTGTTATCATCAATATCTCTTACACCATAAGGTTTAAAGGACGTATCTTTATTAATGCTAATATTTTTAACAGGGTTACCAACCATAGTTGCATGTGGTGGCACATCTTTAAGAACAACAGTATTAGCTCCAACACGAGCACAATGTCCTATATTAATTGGCCCCAAGATACTTGCTCCACAACCTATAATAACATTGTCTTTAATAGTTGGATGTCGCTTAGTATTTCTTTGATCTGATGAATTCTCAGCAGGACTAATACCACCTAAAGTTACCCCATGATATAAAGTAACATTATCTCCAATTTCGCTTGTTTCACCAATAACTGTACCCATACCATGATCAATAAAAAGGTTTTTACCGATTTTAGAAGCTGGGTGGATTTCAATACCAGTAAGAAATCGACTGAACTGAGATACAATTCTAGCTAAAGTATATAAATTAAGATTCCATAGTTGGTTAGCAATCCTATGAAAAAATATCGATTTAACACCTGGATATGTCAATATAATACTTAATTTATTTTTAGCTGCAGGATCTCTATCTATAATTGAGTCCAAATATTCATTCATAATAAATAAGTAGTAATTATAATTATTTTTTCAATTGGTTTAAGTTGCGAGAATTAAGGAGTGTAAATGTTTTTACATTTTAAAAATAAAGACACTTACAGAATGAGGTGGTAAATTTATAACATTCTTATCGATTTTTATTATATTTTTTTCAATCTTAACTTTATTTAGATTTTTACTATCATTAAGATCTACTTTATTAGATCCTCGTATACAATAATTTTCAATTATTTTATTTAAATTAGACACCAGAACTTTTACAATTTCTTTTTCTGATTTGTTTACAACTGACATACAAATTTTATCTCCATTTTTTGTTACAGCTGTATCAATTAGTTTATTTTTTTTGTAATGAGGTTGTTTACCCAATTTATTAGATTCAAAGATTTCACATTTAACTTTTGACTTTAAGATTTTTCCTTTATGAAATTTTGTATATAATTCTAGAACTAGAGTAGTAGGCGTTTTCCAAATCTTTTTTTTATCTATTCTGTAATTACCCATTACATTTACTAAATGATAAATTCCAGTATTAGTAATAATGTTACCTCTATTTATACAAGCATGTAAAAGCGATGCAGCATAGATTGCATCGGCAATATTATAGTTTTCTATAAAAAATGGAGAGTTAGCTTCTACATATGTATTCCACTCATCAAAAGCTATTTTAATATTTTTATTTGAATATTTTTTTACTTCTTTAATTGTTCTATCTAGCATTAGTCTTACTTCTGTTGCTGCAGCAACAGTTGGAATATAACGCGTCTTATAATTTGGATGTTTTTTATCCTTTTCAGTTCTTATTGAATAATAATGAACACTTAATTCATCTATTCTTTCTTTTATATTTTTTAAAACGTATTCATTCCAATGGCCAAAATGATCTGAACAAGCACCAACTGCAATAAATCTTAATTTTTTATTTAATTTTTTTAATTCTTTTACAAATGCATTATATTTATTTGCATAAGTAATTGGATCTGTATGACCAATTTGCCATCCTCCAAACATTTCATTTCCTATGAAAATTGTTTCTATTTGATAAGGATTTTTTCTCCCATTTTTGTATCTTAATTTTCCATATTTTGTTTTAATTGAGCCAATCATATATTCGATCCAATTTTTTGCCTCTTGAATAGTTCCATCACCGGTATTTATTGTAATCATTGGTTCGCTACCAATATATTCACACCATTTCATAAATTCATCTGTACCTACATCATTGTATTCCCATTGGTACCAAGCATGATCAAAGTAGGGGAGACGATAATCCTTTTTTCCGACTCCATTTTGCCAATTATAACCTGAAAGGAAATTGCCTCCAGGCCAGCGGATATAACTTGGCTTCCATTCTTTTATCATTTCTGTAATATCTTTTCTAAAGCCAAAAATAGTATCTTTTGGCATTAATGAACAGTTTGCAATAAAAATACTGCCAGATTTAATAGAGATTGAGAGAGTTTTTATACTATTGTTATTTTTAAATTTGAATTTTTTTTTAATTTTTTTCCAATTCTTATTTGTCTCAAATGTAAAACTTATCTCTCCAATATTTATGAATACTTTTTGATTTTCTCCTTTTAAATAAATGCTAAATTCATATTCATCTTGTGAGTTAACAATATTAATTTTTTGTTTAATACCTCTTTGAATTATGGATTTCTCTCGAATAGTAATTTGTTGAGATTGTTTACCACTTCCGTATCTGTTAATGATTTCTTGGCCTTTAACAATATATTCTGAGTTAGAGTGCGCATACATAACATGCTTTGCAGAGGCATTATAACCTCTCCATGGCTTAACAATTCCAAAATCTAAATGATCATTTTCTAAACCATTGTTCCAAACCAATTTATCAGGACCACAAAATTTTCTATTATCTATTACTTCAGCCCAAATACCGTTTCTATAAATTGCATCTCCAATATGTTCAAGATTAGTACCAAACATATGTTTAGAAAGGTTTGATAATTCATTTTTTCTTGAAAAAGAAATTGAGGACTTAATCTTATTCATTCATTGCCCATATTTTATCACTAGGTAAATGGACATATATATCATCATCCTCATTTATATCTTGTAATCCTACAGATTGTAATGAACATTCTAATTCTAAACTTTTTACTATAACTTTGTATCTAGTGTGTGTACCTGAAAAGATAACTGATTTAATTAAGCCTTTAAATGAATTATCTTTGAAATCATTATTTTTGCTTAATTTTATATTTTCTGGCCTTATAGTTATTATATTATCTTCATTTAAATCAATATAATTTTCACCTTTATAATTAACTGTTCCAATATCAGTTACTAGATCGTTATTAATTTTTTTTGCATTAATGAAATTAACTCCACCAAAGAATTTTGCTGCTTTTGTATTTTTTGGCTTTTCATAATAATTTTTTGGAGAAGTAAAATTTTGCAATTCTCCATCAAAAATTAAGGCAATTTTATCTGCAAGAAGTACAGCTTCTTCTTGATCATGTGTCACAAATATTGTTGTTACTTTTAATTTTTGTTGAATTGTAACTATTAAATCTCTCATTTCATCTCTAAGATGTGCGTCTAGATTACTTAATGGCTCATCTAGAAGTAAAATTCTAGGGTTAGAGATTAATGCTCTGGCAAGTGCAACTCTTTGCTGTTGACCTCCGGAAAGTTGTTTAGGTTTTCTTAGACCAATATCAGGCAATTTTACCAGTTCTAACATTTCTTTTACTTTTTCTTCTATTATGTTTTTATCTACACCTTTCATTTTTAAAGCAAATCCAACATTTTCATTTACATTCATATAAGGAAATAAAAGATAATTTTGGAAGACCATAACCACCCCTCTTTTCTCAGTCGGAGTCTTCAATAGTGATTGTTCATCAAGTATAATATCTCCATTATCAGGTTGAAATAATCCTGTAATCATTTTTAAAATAGTTGTTTTACCGCAACCAGAAGGTCCTAAAAATGCAACAAGCTCTCCACTTTGAATATCTAGATTTACGTTGTTTACAGCCGGTCTATCCATACTAGGAAAACTTTTGATTAAATTTTTAATATTTAGTTTACTCATTGCTATATTTTCCCAAATCCACTAGTTGCTCCAGATTCACCAGAAACAAATTTAGATGTAAAAAATAATATTAATATAGCAGGAAAAATAAATATTATTGATATTGCAGCTGTCAAAGCTGGATTACCTGACGAGGCAGTAGAAAAAACAAGAAGAGGAAGAGTCATAACTTTTCCGGCACCAATTAAAAAGGTTAAAAGATACTGACTCCATGAAACTAAAAATGCAAATAAAGCTGCAACAACCATACCTGGAGCTATAGCAGGTAAAGTAATCAACAAAAATGTTTTTGTTTTATTTGCTCCTAAGGTTCTTGCTTGATGCTCATAATCAGGGTTATAATTAGCAAATATACCTGTCATTGTAAGAACTACATATGGCATAATAGGAACTAAATGCACTAAACATACTCCAAAATAATTACCTGAAAAACCCCATGATATAAAATTGATATTCAATCCTAAAACAAAAGCTATTGGAGGAAGTATAGTTGGAGAGACCATTATAAAAATAATTAATTTTTTAAATCTAAAATTTAATAAGCCTAATACTCTTGCTGCAGGCAATGCTATTATTATAGAAACAATTGTAACTAAGAAACCAATGCTTAAACTATTTAATAATGCTTTGATAACTGCAGGATTAGAAGCCCAAAGTTCTATAAATCCTTCGAAAGTTCTTTGTCCAGGTTTGGGTATTAATTTCAATCTTACCCAAGCTTGAAGGCTTAATTCTTTAGGAATAACTTGAGGATAAAACCATCTAAAAGAAAATGCATTAATAAAGAATGCTATAAGAGGTAATATTAATATAAATGCACCTAAATAAATTGCATATATATTTATTTTTTTTAAATTATTGTTCACTAATCTTTCCTAATTTTTGCTTGGGTTAACCAAAAATAAAATACAACTAAAATCATTACTATAATTGCAATGATAATACTTAGAGCCATTCCTTCACTTCTTGCATTAAGATCTGGGTTCAAGAAAAATTCAAATGCCATTACTGGTAACATTTGAGGATAAATTACACCTAGTAATGCTGGAACTTCATATGCACCAAAACTAAATGCAAATACTATTATTGATGCTGAAAATAGATTTGGCATTACTAAGGGCAAAATTACATATCGAAATCTTTGCCATCTATTTGCCCCTAAACTTTGAGCAAGTTCTTCAAAATTTTCCCCTAAAGATTGTAATACTGACATTAAAATTATAAAAAAGAATGCTGCTTCTTTCCAGATATAGGCAAGAATAATACCCAAACCATATTTATCTTTTACTAAAACAGGAAAATCTCCAGGACTACCAATTAATCCAATTTGAGATGCCAAACGAGCTAATAAACCACTTTGAGAAAATACAAATATAATGCCAACTGCTACAACGAGATGGGGCATTGGCAGGTTTAATGAATATATAAAATTACAAATTGTTTTTGCAAAAAAAGTTTTTCTAATTGCTAGTGCACCAAACAAAGCAAAAACTGCTGCCAAAAATGTACTAGCAAAACTAACCCATAAATTTAATCCTAAGCCAGTCCAAAATAATTTTGCATATCTCTCGGAAAACATAACATTGTAATATGCTGAAAAATTTATTTCATATTTTCCAATTGCTGGTTGATACCCTAAGCTTTGTAAAAAACCATAAAAAATTCCGCCAAAAAAAAGAGTAAAAATAATTAAAAGGGGCGGAGTTAAAGATAAGATAATTTTTAATCTTTCTCCGCCCATTTTCTAAATAAATATTAATTTATTTTAAAAGTACGTTTGCTTCCCAATCAGCTTCAATTAAATCTTGATATTCTGCAGCAATGTCAGAAACAAGAGCTTTAGCAAGAATATCTTGATCTTCTGCCGCATCTCCAAGATTATTTTGAGCTTCAGCTATTGCAGCTTTTCCTGCAGCATCTGTAACTTTAGCTGTGCTAATACCCCAACCACAGCAGAAACCATTTGCTGGTTGTACTTGAGCAGCTTGAAGTTCAGGCTCTAATACTAGATTAGCATATACTAGTGCAGCAGCTTTATTAGGAGCGTTATAAGGAATAGCCCAATAATTGAAATCTCCGATCATATTTTCATAAAAAGCAAAAGCTCTTGATGTTGGAGGAGTTGTTCCCGCGGTATTTGTAGGTCCAGCACCTCTTGGAGATTGTGTAAAGTCTAAATCAACTTCACCATTTGCAAATAGACTATGCATTTCTGCGTTATCTTTTGGATAAGTTTCTCCACTTCTCCAAAGATCTTTTTCCCAAGAATTTAATAACTTCCAAACTTCTGGAGCCCACTTATCATACAATTCTTGATTGAATGGACCTACCCACTGTGCATGTCCGCCACTTAGTTCAAAGAAAATTTGTTTTACAAATCTAGTACCAACAAATCCACCCTTACCTGGTCTTATGTAAGTAAATCTTCCAGGATTTTCTGCTATCCAATTACTTAATTCAGCATAACTCCTAGGCATATCATCATAATTATTTCTAGCTGAGTCATACATAAAGTGGAACTGTGCACTAGACCATGGACTTTCCATACCTTCTACAGGTCTTCCAAAATCTAAGTTTACAGCTGGGTTATCCCAAGCAACAAATTCACTGTTAGGTAAACCAGCAGCGAATGGTCCATAAAGAAGATTAGCTTGTTTTAATGTCCAGAAATTTTCTCCATTAATCCAAATCAAATCAATTGTACCTTTATCGCCAGTTACCCCAGCTTCTTTTTCACTTAATACTTGGTTAACAGCGTCAACTGTCCCCTTTAAAGGAACTCTATTCAAAGTTATGTTATAATTTTCTTTTAACGGAACTCCATAGAAGTCATCAACAAAACCATTGATAGCGTCTGATCCACCCCACATATACACGTTTACCTGTCCGCCATCAGCTGCTTTAACAACATCGTCCCATGAATTAAATCCAGGTGCAGTTTCAGCAAAAACTAATTTTGAAAAAAATAAACTTATAAATGTTAAGGTAAGAAATTTAAGTTTAATTTTCATCTTTCCTCCTAATTATTAGAATCAAATAATAAATTAATTTGATTCATTATCCTTTGGTGAAATATAATCTACTAAAGGAATCTCGTCTACAAGCTTTAAATCATTCCAAGCTGCAAATTCTAATAACTCTTTACTATAATCGCCTTGACCAACAGCATAATGGTGTTCATGCCCAATAATATTTAGGGTATTTATAAGGTTTTCCGCTGAAATATTAGATCTATTTAATTTTGTTTCCCTAAACCAACCTCTTGTTCCATCGTAACCTTTATTTTTATGTTCAAAAATTTCTGAATTTAAAATTAATATTCTTTCAGCATTATTTCCTAAATAAGTTGTAGTAGATTTTTGAGGTTTAAAAACCTGATCTCCAGCAACGCCATATTTTATATCTGTTTTTCTACCTAAGGTACTATGATCAACCCATTTAATTCCATCTCTGTTTGCAAAATGCCTTGGTGATACTCCACAATGCCACATTAAAACTGCATCAGCTTCCTTATCAAAAGTTGCAAGATCTAAAAGCGTAGATGATTTATTAGTACTTGAAATATAGTTTAACAAAAGCATACTTAATGAACCTTGTACATCACCTTCACAAGAAACAGCAACGCCATCTTCGCTACCCATCCAGCCATAAGCCATACAAGGTGCAATTCCATATAATTCTTGAAATTGAGACCAGCACTGAACTGCCATTGAATCCCAGTTATTTTCATCTCTAATTTTTTTTAGAGCAAAATATACTCTTGTAACTCTATTAAATGATTCTTCATCTGAAACTGTAATTGAAGATGCTGCTTTTTTTATTTTATTTAATTCATCATCTATTACTGATTGTTCAAAACTTTTTGCTATTGATACTAATTCTTTAATAGTTGTTTCTTCAATTGTTGATCCAATATTTTTTTTTATTTTTTTATTATCAACAATCATATTATCAAATCCTGGTGATATCCCACCAACTAAACCAATTTTTGATTGTTTAATTTTCTTATCTGCTATTAATGCTTTTAAGGTTATTAAAAATTTGTTTCTAAACTCATCAGTATTACCATAATTATAAAACCATTTAGTTTTGATTTTTTTTTCATGAAGTATTTTTTTTATTATTCCAAGATAATGGCTTACTGAAACTAAAGAGTGTAGCTTTACATCACCTTCATTTTCAAGATCTGGAACTGCCCATAAGCCCATTTTATTTGTAATATTACAAAGTGGATATAATTGATCACCAGAACTACATGAACTTGTTTGTAATATTAAAAAATCAATTTTATTTTTAAAAAATTTTTCTGCTTCTATTGAGTCTTCTTTTGTAAATATTGTTTTATAAAAGCAAATTAATTTGACATCATATTTTTCAATAATTTTTTTTAGATGATTTTCAGATTTAACCCTTACTTGTTGTTCTTCTGAATAATAAGGAGTAATTGCAGTTGCCACGTAACCAATTGTCAATACCTCCTTCATATCCGAATTATACTAAATGATATAATGTATCTATTGTCAATTATTTAATCTTAAGTTAAATCTTATTTCTATATTTTAATATTAAATATTAATATTTTCATAAAAAATGATTGAAAAAGAAAAAGTTTACTGGATCTATAAAAAAATCTTCACTATTAGATTTTTTGAAGAAAGAATAAAAAAAATTGCTAAAGAGAAAATAGTACCAGGCTATCTTCATACTTGTATAGGTTCTGAAGCTATTTGTGTAGGAGTAATGGCAGCATTAAATCAAGATGATTGGATATCAAGTACATATAGAAACCATGGTCATGCTATAGCAAAAGGCTGTGAATTAAATGAAATTACTTCTGAAATTTATGGAAGAAAAACTGGAATTTGCAAGGGGCGTGGTGGAAGTATGCATATAAGCGATTTTAGCAAAGGTATGCTTGGCTCATTTGGAATTGTTGCTGCTGGACCAGCGGTAGTTTTAGGTGCAGCTTTACAAGAGAAAATAAATAAGAGTAATAAAACATGCGTATCTTTTTTTGGTGATGGAGCAATTCATAATGGAGCTTTCCATGAGGCTGCTGGATTAGCAAAACTATGGGATATACCAATGATTTTTGTTTGTGAAAATAATGGTTATGCGGAAGCTACTGCAACTGATTGGCATCTAAATACTAAAGAGTTATCAGATATTACAAAAGCTTACGACATGCTATCGTATATTGGTGATGGTAATAATGTATTCGAAGTTTACGATATTACAAAAAAAGCTATCAGTGAGGCCAAACAAAAAAATACTCCAATATTTTTAGAATTTAAAAATTATAGATTTTCAGGACAGTACGAAGGTGATACTCAACTTTATCAACCTCAAGAAGAAATTGATAAAGCAAAACAAAATGATCCAATAAAATTAGCAAAAGAAAATTCATCAAAATATGGTTTGAACGAAAATGATTTAGAAAAAATTATTAATGAAGCTAAAGCAGATGTTGATAAAGCATTTGATCACGCTGATACTCAACCTTGGCCACAACCAGAGGATGCACTGGAAGAAGTATATGTAAACTATCCAGTGGAAATTAATACATGACAATAAAAACAGTTAAAGATGCAATTAATGATGCACTAGTTCAGTCTTTTGAAGAGGATAAAAATGTTATTTTAATGGGTGAAGATATTGCTGGTGGTAAAGGTCGAGAACAATATCAAGGTACACAAGATGCATGGGGAGGACCCTTTGGTGTAACTCAGGGTCTTTACACTAAATTTGGTGGCGAAAGAGTTCGAGATACTACTATTGCAGAGGCAGGTTTCTTTGGCGCAGCTATTGGAGCTGCAATGACTGGCTTGAGACCCATTGTTGAATTAATGTATGTTGATTTTGCTGGTGTATGCTTTGATCAAATGATGAATCAAGCAGCTAAAGTAAGATATATGTTTGGAGGAAAGCAAAAAGTTCCTATGGTTGTAAGAACTGTAGTAGGTGCAGGATTTCGCGCAGGTAGTGAACATTCACAAACTCTTTATAGTCTCTATACTCACATACCAGGGCTTAAGGTTGTTGCACCTTATGATGCATACGATGCCAAAGGTCTTTTACTATCCTCAATTAAAGATGATGATCCAGTAATTTTTATGGAACATAAAAGATTATATATGACAAGTTGTGAAGTACCTGATGATTTAAAACCTATTCCACTTGGAAAAGGAAGAATAAGAAGAGAAGGAAGTGATGTTACCATTATTGCTATTCAAAGAATGAACTTATTTGCTGAAGAAGCAGCTAATGAATTAGAAAAAATTAATATTAATTGTGAAATAGTTGATCCAAGAACTTATTCCCCACTTGATGAGGAATTAATTTTTCATTCAGTCAAAAAAACTGGTAAAGTTATAATTGTTGATGAATCAAACCCTAAATGTTCTTTAGCTTCAGAAATATCTTCTTTGATTTCAGAAAAATGTTTTTCAGATTTAAAAGCTGGTGTAATTAAAATAACCGCTCCACATACTCCTGTACCATTTAGTCCGCCAATGGAAGATTTTTATATTCCATCAACAAAAAAAATAATTGATGCTGTTAAAAAATTAAAAGATGTATAAGTTTTTAAAATTAAAGTAATTATTTTATGGAAGTTCCTAAAAAAATTTTAGATAAATTCCCAAAATTATCAAAAGAAATTTTGCTTAATAATTTATCCTTACCAAGTGGAAAAAATAAAATGATACTTGATACAGATACTGCAAATGAAATTGATGATCAATTTGCATTAGCTTGGACATTATTATCGAAAGATAAAATTGACCTATTAGGAGTTACAGCTGAGCCTTATTCTTTCCAACATCATAAAGACGAATTAATAGAAGCATTCAATATAATATCTAACAATAAAACTATTGATAATACTAAAGAAAATTTAGTTTCTGATTATAGATCTTGGGTTAATGGACTCATAGATGCAAATATTCATCCAAATGATATTTACTTTGATACACCAGAAGAAGGAGTTGAAAAAAGCTATCAAGAAATAATTACTATATTTAAAAAACTTAATATTAAACATGAAGGAATGGTGTTTAGAGGTTCATCTAAATATTTAGAAAATTATAACGAACCAATTGTAACTGAGTCTAGTAAATTCATAGTAGATATGTGTAAAAAATATTCAAATGAAAAGATTTATATTTGTGCAATAGGGTGTCTTACAAATATCGCTTCGGCACTTTTAATAAACCCAGAAATTATTAAAAATTTAGTAGTTGTTTGGACATCTGGTTTTCCTACATACAGTTTTAATAATAATAAAAACTCATTGAATTTAGTTCAAGATGTTTTGGCATCTCAATTACTTTTTGAATGTGGTGTTGCACATGTTTATTTACCAGGTTTCAATGTTGGGGCACAGTTAACTCTTTCATTACCTGATATGAAAGAATTTGTAAAAGGAAGAGGGGAAATAGGTGACTACTTATATTTTTTATACACAAATAACCCTTTGCATAAACAAAGAGGTGTTTTAGATCAAAGTTGGAGAACATGGGTCATATGGGATGTTATTAATATTGCTTGGCTAATAAATCCAAATTGGGTCCCAACAAAAATTATCAATTCCTCATCTCTTGATAATAAATTGTACTGGATTAAAAATGATGGTGATCATCTTATTAGAGAAGCTTTTGGTGTCAACAGAGATGAAATTTTTCATGATTTTTTTAAAAAATTAAATAATCTTAAATGAAACTAGGAGTCCATTCAGCAACATTTGTTAAAAATTGGTCAGAGGATATTACTCCTTATATTAAACTTTGTAGAGATGCTGGTTATTCTTCAGTTGAAGTATCATTACTAGGTCAAAACGAAAAGTCAGCCATAGAAATAGGTAAATTAAGTAAAGATCTAGATATTAATATTACATGTACGACAGGTTTGTCTAAAGATGAAGATATAACAAGTAATAATCAAAATATAAGAAAAAGAGGTAAGGATAAACTCATAGAGGCTATTAATTTGACTTCTCTAATGGGGTCTAAAATTTTATCTGGGGTTATACACACTGCATGGGGAATAAGTAATAATTATGGAAAAGATAAATCTCTTAAATATAAAAATTCATCAAATACTCTAATCGGATTAACAGATATTTTAGAGGATAAAGATATTAAATTAGGAATAGAGCCTCTAAATAGATATGAAACTGATTTTATTAACACTGTTGATGAAGGTTTAGAATTATGCTCAATGATCAACCACTCTCACGTTGGTTTATTGTTAGATGTTTATCATATGAATATAGAAGAGAAAGATATATGCGCGTCAATTCTCAAAGCAAATCATAATATTTTTCATTTTCATGTAGCAGAAAATGATAGAGGTATACCTGGTTCAGGTGAATTAAATTTTAATAGAATTTTTGAAACTTTAAATACAATAAATTATTCTGGTAATGTTACTCTAGAAATGTTTATTCAATCAAACCAAGAGACAAGTAAAGATTTATTTACATGGAGAAATATTGAAAATAATCCTTTTGATGCAATTCAAAAGTCTTATGAATATTTAAAGAAATTTATTAAATGATAGAATTTCATAAAAAATGGATAACTAACTCTTGCTTAATAATTAAAGAAAACTATCAAAAAATTAATATGCTTGATCAAGAGATTGGTGATGGAGATCACGGTACAACAATATTAAGAGGATTAGAGGAAGCTGTATCTCATTTTAGTACAAATAATGAATTTAATAATTCAATATCATTTATGAATGAAATTTCGAAATTGATGAGAGTATCTATGGGAGGAGCTTCTGGTATTTTGATGACAATCTTCTTTAAAGAATTAGGCAATTTAAATTTAGATGATCTTTATAATTCAATCTTAACTACTTTTTCAAATACTATAACTAAAATACAAACAAGAGGAAAAGTAAATTTTGGTGATAAAAGCTTTTTAGATATTTATATACCTATTCATCAAGAATTAATTGAAAATAATCTTATTGATCTTGATAAAATAATTAAAAAAATTGATCAATCTCTTGAATACACAAAATCTTTGGAAGCTCGTGTTGGGAGAGCAAAGTTTTTAGATTCAAAAGGTGTTGGTGTAATAGATCCAGGCGCATATTCAACGTCTATAATATTAAAAGAATTCTTTAAGGAAATTAATAATGAAAAAAATAATTAATAATAATATAAATATTGTGGATGATATGTTGAGTGGTTATGTTAAATCACATTCAGACAGAGTTAAATTTTCTGAAATAAATAAAAGAATTATTTGTCGAAAAAATAAAAAACAATTTAGTAAAGTTCCCATCTTGATTGGAAATGGATCTGGTCATGAGCCTATTGCCGTAGGTTGGGTTGGCGAGGGTATGCTTGATGCTAATATTGTTGGAGACATTTTTTCTGCTCCATCAGGAGATTTAATATTTGAAGGAATTAAAATTTTTAAGGATCATTCTTCTATTTTATTATTAATTTCTAATCATTCTGGTGATGTAATGAATGGAGAAATGGCAATAGAAATGGCTGAAGATGAAAATATAAATGCTAAATGTTTAATTATGTATGATGACATTGCTTCTGCATCAAAAGGAAATGAATCTCAAAGAAGAGGAGGGGCAGGTACAACATTTGTTTATAAAATACTTGGAGCCTTATCTGAAAAAGGTGCTGATGTTGAACAATTACTAAGTCTAGGAAAAGAAATTGTTGATAATACAAGAACATTATCAGTTGCAATAAGCCCTGGCACATCTCCAATTACTGGAGAAAAAATTTTCACAATTGAAGAAGATGAAATTTTTATTGGAATGGGTGTTCATGGAGAGTCTGGATATGGTAGGAAAAAAATTCAACCATCTAAAAAAATTATTTCATTTATGTTAGATAAAATATTTGATGATTTTAATTACAAATCGGGCGATATAGTTATACCATTTGTTAATGGATCAGGGTCTACAACTTTAATGGAATTATTAATAATATTTAATGATTTAGAAGAATATTTATCAAAATATAATATTCGAATATTTAAACCTTTAATTAATGAATACATCACAACTCAAGATAGTGGAGGATTTTCTATATCTTTACTAAATTCTAGTGAAGAAATGAGAAAATTATGGCTGGAGCCTTCATCAGTTCCTTATTTTCACTTGTGATGCATCAAAAAGAATTAATTAATGATGTTTTAATTAATAAAAAGTTTTTTGCATTAGCAATAGACCAGGGAACGAGTCTAAAAGAAATTATAAATCAAAAAAAAAATAATTTTAAAGATGAGGATTATTTTTTTTTTAAAAAAAACATAATAGAAATATTAGGATCAAATCTTTCAGCTGTTTTATTTGATTTTGATACATATGAAAAACATGAAAAGTTTAAAAATTTAAATATACCAAAAATTATTGCATATGAAGATGATGCTTATAACATTGATAATGTTGAAAGAATTACGAAACTACCAACTAATAAATCAATAGATAAAACAATAGATGATTTTAAGGCAATTAAATTTTTTATGTATTACAATCCAGACTCTCCTCAAGAAATAAACAATAAAAAAAATATTTTAATAAAAAAAATAGGAAAAATGTGTTTAAATTTTAATAAACCGTTTTTATTTGAGCCCTTATTGTACAATGATCCTTTAACCAAAAATTCTAATGAAGAATATAATAAGAAAAAGCATGAATATATAACATATTTTTACTCTGAATTTTCTAAACCAGATTATAATGTTAGCATTATAAAAATCGAATTTCCTTTTAATGAAATCATTCTAGATGATTATAATAATGTTAATACAATTAATTATTGTGAAGAAATATTATTGAATACATTTGGTAAAACAATGAAGCCATTTGTATTCTTGAGTGCTGGAATGAAATTTAGTAATTTTTATAAATCAATGTCTATTTCAATGAAATTAAACATTAATTGCCTTGGTTTTTTATGCGGAAGATCTTTATGGCAAGACTCAATTGATATATTTTGCAATCAATCAAATACTGAATTTATTAAATGGTTAGAAAATCAAGGTTTGGAGAGAGTTGAAAAACTTAAATCGACTTTAGATTTATAAATAAGGAGATAGTTATGAAAAAAATTGGATTTATTGGAATAGGTACAATGGGTTTACCTATGGCATCTAATATAATTAAAAAAGGTTACAGTTTATCCTTTTATGATCCTTTTGTTAATTCTGAGTCAGTTAATACTTTAAAGAGTCTAGGAGGTATCCAAAAAACAAGCTTATCAGAATTATCTCAAGATGTAGGAATAATTATCACTATGTTGCCAAATGGAGATAATGTGAAAGAAGTATGTTTTGGTAAAAATGGTTTGATTTATCAAGATAATAAAAATTTTGTATTAATTGATATGAGTACAATTAATCCTAATGATTCTATTTCTATTAATGAGGAGCTAAATAAAAATAACATAAAAATGTTTGATGCACCTGTTGCAAGATTAGTACTGAATGCAATTGATGGTACTCTTTTAATAATGGTAGGTGGTAATAAAGATGAATTTAAGAATATAAAAAATTTATTAGAAACTATGGGAAGCGATATAGTTTATTGTGGTGAAAATGGCTCAGGTAGTAAAATGAAAATTATAAATAACTACATGTCCATTGCTTTAAATATATTGACAGCAGAAACTTTAAATTTAGCTGATAAATCAGGTATAGACAAAAAAATGGCTATTGAATTAATGCTCACAACTGCAGCCGGGAAGGGACACATGAATTTGACATATCCTGCTAAAGTTTTTAAAAACGATGTATCTCCAGGTTTTAAGAATAATTTAGCATTAAAAGATTTACGCCTTGCTATTCAATTTGCATCTGAGCAAAATTTAGATCTAAATATGGGTAAGACAGCAGAGAAAATTTATAATGATGCTTCAAAAAAAGAATATGGAGATCTTGATTGGACATCAATGTTTAATTTTATTAAAAATAAATGATCAAAATAACAAATATCAAAATTTATTTACTAAAATATAACAACAAAAATCCTGTACTTTCTTCTTTTGGTAATATCAAATTTAGATCCTCTTTAGTTATAGAAATTCATGATGAAAATAATAATAATGGAATAGGGGAAATATGGTGTAATTTTCCAAATCACGGAGGTAGATATAGATTTGAAATTTTAAAAGACTATTTCATTGATTTTTTAATTAATTTTCAATTTGAAGACCCCTCAAATGTAAAAAAATTTTTAATAGAAAAGTTTAATTCAATTAAAAATCAAACAGGTGACTTTGGTGCTTTTGAAAACATTTTTTCTGGCATAGATTCTGCTGCATGGGATCTTTTTTCTAAAATTAAAAAAAAACCCTTAAACAAATTAATTAATAATCAATCCAAAAATAAAATTAAAGTTTATGCAAGTGGGATAAACAGAGATGAACATTTAGAAAGAATTCAAGAAGCCCGCCTTTTAGGCATAGATAGATTTAAAATTAAAATTGGTTTTAATATTTTAGAAGACATTAAAGCGATTAGTTCTATTGAAGAAACTATAGAATCTAATGAAAAATATATGCTAGATGTAAACCAGGCTTGGAGCTTAGATAATGTTCATGAAAATATTAGTAAATTAAAAAATTTCAATTATTTTTGGTTAGAAGAACCTATATCTGCAAACCATTCAATATCTGAAATAGTTCAACTAAACAAATTACACAAAAATTTAGCATTTGGTGAAAATCTAATTTATTTAAAAAAATTTTATGAATTAGAAAATGATACACAAATACAGTTTTTACAACCAGATTTGGCACGTTATGGAGGTATCACTGACATATTAGATTTAGGTAAAAATATTAAAAAAAATAAAATATGGTTACATTATTTGGGAGGAGCTATTGGTTTAATTTCTTCAGCTCATATTATGTCAGCTTTAAACCCTGATGGATATTTAGAATATGATATTAATGAAAATGAACTCAGAACAAAAATAGTAAATCCATCATTTCAAATTATTAACGGTTATCTAGAATTAAATGAAAATTATGGAATTGGTTTTCAGATATCTGATAATCTAAACCAATTTATTGATCAATTTTATGAATACAGAAATTAAAGTTTATTACGAAGATACTGATGCTTCTGAAAGAGTTTATTATGCAAATTATCTAAAATTTCTTGAAAGAGGAAGAACAGATTACTTATATAACTTAGGCTTCACTCACAAAAATATAATAGAAAAATATAAATTTTATTTTGTAGTAAAGAATTGCAAGATAGACTTTAAAAAGCCAGCATATTTTGAGGATATTTTAAAAGTTACAACAAAAGTTATAAATATTTCTAAAGTAAAAATATCGTTTCATCAGCAAATCAAAAAGAACGAAGAATTATTGGTTGATTCGGAAATATTAATTACTCCAGTTTTTTTTAATGGTAAAATTGCAAAAATTCCCAATGAAATGCTAGAAAAATTTTCGACTTAATTTTAAAAATAATATATTTTTTTTTCAGCAAACAAATGATAGTTATTTCTTAATGGGAATTGTAACTGATGTAATTTTACCTCTATCTTTAGCATTTATTATGTTTTCTCTTGGATTGGGATTAACACTTTCAGATTTCACTAGAGTTTTTTCTAATCCTCGAGATTTTCTAATAGGTTTATTATTTCAAGTTATTGTTTTGCCTGTAGTTGCACTTATTATTGTATTCTTTTGGCCATTAACACCTGAGCTTGCAATTGGAGTGATGATCCTAGCAGCTGCTCCTGGAGGAGTTACCAGTAATGTTCTAACATCTTATGCAAAAGGAAACATCGCTTTATCCATTTCATTAACTGCAATAAATAGCATTCTTTGTGTAATTACTGTTCCAGTGATTTTAATTATTTCATTATCGCTTCTTGGTTATGGCGGCTTAAATGAAGGTCAATCATTATTAAATGTCGCTTTTCAAATGTTTTTAATTGTAACTATTCCAGTAATTTTGGGTGTTTTATTAAGTAACTTCTTATCAAGTTTTGAGAAAATTGCTAAAAACATCTCTATTGTCTTATTTGCTTTAGTACTTCTTGGTGCGATTATTTCTCAAAGAGAAAATGTTGTTAGTTATTTTGCTCAAGCCGGTTTGGTTATGTTATTTCTCAATGTGATAATGATGATCATAGTTTATTTTCTCTCGAGATCTTTTAAAGCATCAAAAGAAACTTTCAGATGTTGGTTAATGGAAGTAGGACTACAAAATGGTACTTTAGCAATTGTAGTAGCTAATACCTTTTTTGCTAGTACAGTATATTTAATTCCTGCAGCCATTTATAGTTTGATAATGTATGCAACAGCCCTTCCTTTAATTTATTTCTTAAGAAGGAATTAAAACAGGGAAAGTATCACTATCTAATTCATCATTATCGTTTAATTTTATACCTGGAAAAGGAGGAGACATTTCACCTTTTCGTTGAATATATCTTGCGTCATCTCCTGTAAATCTTATTGAAAAAGCTCTTCGTCTATTTTTTGAATTATTTCCATAAGCAGCGTGAATTGTTGCATAATTGAATGCAATTGCATCACCTATATCGCATTCATATGAGATTATATTGTAATTATCTCTATTGCTTTCAATATCTGGTATTTTTTCAAACTCTTCATCTATATGTTCGTAGTCATATCCTTTAAATTTAGTAGGTAAAAATGTTTTATTCCATTTATGAGAGCCTAATATAAATTCCATAGAAGAATTTATATCAATTTTATCAAGTGGAATCCAAATGCTTACATTATCTTTGCCTTGTACACAGTAATATCCTTGGTCTTGATGCCATGGTGTTCTTTTTTTTGATCCTTTTTCTTTTATTAAAACATGTTCATGGAATAAATTTACTTTTTTAGATTCCATTAATAAACCAGCAATTTTAGCAATATTAGAGTTAAAAATAAAATTTTTATATTCCTTTATTCTTTGCCAATTACAATAATCATCATAAAAAATTTCTTGATTATTTATTTTTTCATAAACACATTTATATTTACTTGGATTTTGAAAATTATATTCAATACCATTTCTTAATTCCTTAATCCATTTTTGCTCGATTATTTGTTTTAGTAACACAACTCCATTTTTTTGAAATTCATTACTAATTTGTTTATCAATCATTTAATCTTTAATTTTATATCCTTTTGAAAATGTATATGTAATAAATATTATACATCCCACTAATATTGTCAAAATTGTTAAAGTGCTTGTAAAAAGTGAAACATCAGAGACTTCATAAAAACTATATCTGAAACCACTTATTAAGTACAAAACAGGGTTAAGTAATGAAATTTTTTGCCAAAATTCTGGAAGCATATTTATAGAGTAAAAGCTTCCCCCAAGAAAAACTAATGGTGTTATTACTAGTATGGGAATAATTTGCAATCCTTCAAAACCCTCAGCGTACATTCCAATTATAAAACCAAATAAAGCAAACGTAACCGATGTTAAAATTAAAAAGAACATCATTAAAAAAGGATGATCTATTCTTACCTCTACAAAAAAATTAGCGGTTAGGATTATTACACAACCTATTATTAAAGATTTTGATGCAGCTGCACCCACAAAACCAAGCACTATTTCAAAAGATGATAATGGAGCTGCAAGTATTTCATAGATAGTATTTGTAAATCTTGGAAAATAAAAAGCAAATGATGCATTTGAAATTGATTGAGTTAAAATAGTTAACATAATCATACCTGGCACAATATAAGAACCATAATTTATTCCATCTATTTCGGTAATTCTAGAACCAATTGCTGATCCAAAAACTACGAAGTAAAGTGAAGTAGTAATTATAGGTGAGGCAAGACTCTGAAATAAAGTTCTTTTAAACCTCTCCATTTCATGGATATATATAGCTTTAATTCCGTACCAATTCATTATTATTTTCTTTGATAAGTTTAATAAATATCTCTTCCAGTGAACTTTGTTCCATATTAATATCTTTTATTTCATAACCATCTTTTTTTACATCATTTAAAAGTTCAGTAATATCTGTTATGTTTGAATTCAGATTATAGGTATGTGAAAGAATTGTATTTGATTGATCTAAAGTAAAATTATATTTTGATAAATTACCATTTATTTTATCAATAGGTTGAATTAACTCAATTTTAATTGTTTTTTCTCCAAGTTTTTTTATTAACCTATCTTTTTCATCTATTAAAATTATTTTGCCTTCGTTTATAACAGCAACTCTATCACTTAATTCTTCAGCTTCTTCTATGTAATGAGTTGTTAGTATTATAGTTACTCCATCTTTATTTAATTTTTTAACAACATCCCACATATCTTTTCTTAATTCCACATCTACACTTGCTGTTGGTTCATCTAAGAATAATAATTTAGGTTGATGAGATAGTGCTTTAGCAATAAGAACTCTTCTTTTCATACCACCTGATAGTTCTTTAATTTTATTATTTTTCTTATCCCATAACGATAGTTGTTTTAAAAGTTTTTCAATGTATTCGTGATCTGGTTTCTTGCCAAAAAGACCTCTTGTATAATTAACATTGTTCCATACAGTTTCAAAAGTTTCAAGATTCAATTCTTGAGGAACAATGCCAGTTATTTTTCTTGTGGATCGGTATTTTTTAATAATATCCATATTATTAATCTTTATTGTACCTGTATTAAAGTTTACTATTCCACAAATTGAATTTATTAATGTTGATTTACCTGCTCCATTTGGCCCAAGTAAAGCAAATATCTCTCCCTCTTTAATATTAAGATTGATATTTTCTAGTGCTTTAAATGATTTATTATAAAATTTAGTTAAATTTTCTATCTCAAGAATATTTTTCATATATTAAAGATTTGTAATCAGTTTTGGAATATTTTGTTTAAATTTGAAATAACCTTTTTTTGAAAAAATCCAACTATTAACATCATATTTTCTATTAAAAATTACAAAATTAATAGATGGGTATTTTTTAATTATTTTTTTGTAAATTTTCTTCCAATTGCCTTGTGTTACATAGGGTAAATATATTTCTTTAATTTGATATTTAGATATCCACTTATCTAAATTTTCAAAATAATTCTCAAATTCTATATCAATTTGAATATTATTATAAAAATCATCATCTTTAAAATTTGAAATGCATATATCTTTTACATGTTTAATTATTTTTTCAGAAAAACTATGATCACTATAATCTTCTTGCGGCAAACCAGTAAAAACATTTACTTTTCTATGATTTAAATCTTTTAGAATATTCAAATCATCAGTTGGTATTATAATATATCCTATATCTTCTAAATTATAATCATAATTTAATTTTAACTCATTAACATTATAAACTTTGTCTTCAATTAGTGGATTAGCTTTTTCATCTAAAATTTCGTTATCAGATATTTGAATATTACTGTATTTTTCAATATTATTTTTTCTTGCTAAATAATTTTTTCCCTTTGTGTGAATACCAGCAACCCACCTCCAGGATAAAGTATTAGAAGCTGGATCACCATCTAATAAATGTTGCATGAAAAAATCTGCTCCAAGTTGCCATGGTAATTTTAATGTAAAAATCCAAATTGAAGCAAACCACATTCTTACATGATTATGCAAGTATCCATCTTCTTTAAGAGTGTTAACCCAGTTATTAAAAAATGACAGATTTGTATTTCCAGAAATTGCATTTAAATAAAATTTTTTATTACCTAATTTTTCAATTAATTTATTTCTATTTTCTAAATAATCAGAATAGACTGATGGTCTATGTTCAAGCCAACCTTTCCAATAAGTTCTCCAAAAAATTTCTTGGACAAATTTTTCACAATCTCTAAGCTCATGTTTTTCTAATACTTTTTTTAAAACATTTTCTTCTGAAATAAGTCTATATCTAATGAAGGGTGATAACAGTGATGTGGTTTTATTATTAGACCTATCTTCACTATAATTTCTATTTGACTCATAATATTTTCCTGCTTTAGGTAAATATAATATGAGTTGCTTTTCAGCAAAGCTGATATTTGATTTAAACATATCAGTATTAATTAATCGTCAGATATTTTTTTTGAACGTCTATTAAGTATTTCCATATGACGCACTCTTAAAACAACTATTGCAATTGCTATAATCAAAATAGCAACAGACTCATAAACATACGCTGATGGATCTACATCTTTTCTTTGCATAATTATCATTCTTGCAAGAGCTGTCATAGCGATGAATAGAGGATAACTCATTCTAATAACTTTAGAAATCCAATATTCTTTAATCATCCCAATAATTTCTATGTAAATGAATAATAAAAGAATATCTGCAAGTGTAACTCTGTAAACTGCAATCATTCCTTGTACTTCCATACCAATGGCAATAATTGTACAAACAATGAGCACTGAAAGTACTATTTTTTCTAATAACTCAAAATAACTATTCATTTAAATTCTTTCTAATTTATTTAGTTGATTCTTGTTTTTGTAAAATAAAATTAATGCAAAAGCTTCATAAATAATCCAAGAAATCTGATATATTATTGGTTTTTTTATAATTTTTGCTAAAAATCTATATTTTGGTATCTCCATCCACATTTCAATAAAAGCATCAACTCCTGCAAAAACTGTATTATTTTTTTTTGTGTGAAGACGTCTTAGAAGTGCTTTTGTGTTTTTATTTGTTTCTAATTTCGATGCATTTACATTATTTATATCTACCCACTCAATATTATTCTTAGTTTTTTTGTAATGATTGATTTCAAAATTACAAATACTGCAAGATTTATTATAAAAAACTTTTGTCTTCATATTATGTAAATAACTTAAATATATTCAAATTCAATTGAACCTAATTGATTAAAATCTGCCTTAATTTTACTTTTAGGATAAATTCTAAATGCTTTAGTGCAAGAACCAGAACTTATAAACTGACCTTTAAGCATAGGTTCACCTTTTTCAGCAAGATTATTAATTAACCAAATAACTGCATTTAATGGATTATCCAGCACATTTCTTGTATTTCCTTTGTCTACAATTTCTTCATTTATTAATAAACTAACTTCAAAATTATTGAGATCTACATCTTTAATTCTAATTAAATTTTCATTGCGTATCCAATACTCAGAAGCTCCATTTGTTGATATTACATTTAGGGCACCAATTTCAGACAATGGTTTACTAAATCTAAAATCAACTATTTCAACTGAACAAAATAAACCATCTAATAAATAGTCTATATCATTTATAGTGAAAGGAGCTTTAGAAATATTTATATCATCTTTTATCCTAAAACTAATTTCTGGCTCAACATATGGTTCAAAAAAGTTTTTGGAATTTAATAAATTAATATTTTTTGAACTGTATCGGTTAAATAGATTTCCATAGAAAGGTTCTTTGATATTCATCTGATTCTGTGCTGCTAGAGATGTACATCCAACTTTTTTTCCAATACAGAAATTATCTTTTAATTCTAAATATCTTAATTTAAGATTTTCTTGTATTTCATAAGCATCATTTATTGTTTTTGGTTCTAATTGTTTTAGCGAAGTTAATCCTGTTTTATTTAACCTATGTTCAAATAGAATTTTTGATGCTTCTTGAATATCTTCCTTAATCATACCTGAATTGAATATTTATTAATTTCTTCATAGATCTCTTGACATTCTTTATAAATATTTTCAAAATTTTTAGGTACATTGTATTCTCTGTTGATATTACTATTAAACGTGGTTGTCGAAATTACATTTTGATACCAAACTTTAGACCAAATACCATCAGTATCTCTATAACCTTTCGGCCAATTAAGCATTTTTTCATCAAAATCTAAATTTAATTTTTGGCATAAAATTTTTAAGTATTTTTGAGGATCCTTTAATAAATAATCTGAATTTATTACAATTGGTTCTTTTAAATTTAATAATTTAAATATTTGATAAAGTTTTTTAAATCCAACATCTTTTATTGATCGTAAAGAATTTTTTTTAATGTATGAAGTAATTACTTTTGCAGGATCACGAATTAAAAAACAGTTTAAACCTTTATTGATCCATTCCAAATTAGTTTTATCTAAAATATGATGAGTCATATGTTTTTGATAAAAGATTTTATATTTATCATCATTTTTTGTAATTAAATTTATTACTTCATTTTCATCATATGGATAAGTATTTATAATTTCATCTTTCATCGGATGATCTAAATTTGTATTTTTTAAGTAATATGAATAAAATGGTTCATCATAAACTTTTGTATCAGTTCTATTTTCAAATGATCTCATCAATGCAGTACTAATATTTCTAGGACCTGACCACATAAATATTTTAATCATTTAAAATAAACTATTATAAAAATTTGATAATTTCATTGTTAATGGATTATTTTTTAAAGAGAATTTTCTTTTATTTATCGCATTAACAGGAACAATGCCTGCAAAAGAACCAGTGCAAAATGCTTCATCAGCATTCAATACTTCGTTTAATTTAAAATTCTTTTCTTTTACTTTTATTTTATTTTTTTTACATATGTCTATAATTTTTTGCCTAGTAATTCCTGTAACACAATACTTCCCTGTTGATGTAAAGACAGTATTATTTTTTACAAAGAAGAAATGCGTACTATTATTTGTTGCTACATTCCCATTAATATCAAACATTAGCGCCTCGTCAGCATTTTTTTTATTTGCTTCAATACAAGCTAGAATGCAATTTAATTTACTAAGTGAATTTATTTGAGGATTTTGAACATTAATTGGTCCTCTAATTGTCTTTACTGTAACTAATTTTAATCCTTTTTTATATGCTTTAATATCTGGTTTTTTATATTCTGGAATTATTATTATAGTTGGTTTAGATATTGTAACCTTAGGTGATTGATAAGGTGTTGACTTAATACCTCTAGAAACAACTATTCTTAAATGAACGTCTGTTTTCATTTTATTTATTTTGATAGTTTTTGTCAGTGCTTCTGAAAGTTTTTTACGCGATACATGTATTTTTAAATTAATAAGTTTTGCATCTTTGTATAGTCTGTCTAAATGTTCATTTAAAAAAATAAATTTATTATTATGGTATCTTAAAGAATCCCAAACACCATCTCCTAATAATACAGATGAATCAAATACTGATATTTTAGCTTCATTTCTTTTATAAAACTTACCATTAATATAAATTTTTATATTATTATTTCTTTTATCTTTAAAAAAATCATGACTAGAAACCATAACATTTTCTATCTTAATAGTAATTATAGGTCTACTGAATATTTAATTATAAAAATATTAAAATATAAAAACAATGAGTGACTTATGATTAAAATCATATAACCAATTAATTAATTTCAATAAGTATGATTAATAAAAATTTCATTGTTATTTGTTTATCTTCAACTATAGCCGCATTTCCTCCAATGGCAGTAGTTTTGCTTGGTGGAATTATTACCTCACAAATAATGCTACAAGATTCATTAGCAACTTTACCAATGACATTAATGATTATAGGGATTGCAATCAGTGCACCAATAGCTTCTAGATTTATGAGTATATGGGGTAGACAAAAAGGTTTTTTATTTTCATCTATCTTAAGTTCTTTTGCTCTAATTTTATGTTCATTTGCAATATACCAACAAAATTTTTATATTTTTGCTTCAGGGAATTTATTAATTGGTTCTTCTCAAGCTTTTATTCATCAATATAGATTTGCAGCATCTGAATCAGTATCTAAAGAATATATCCCAAGATCAATATCTATTATTTTATTATTGGGAATTATATCTGCTTTATTATCTTCAAATTTTGCAGAGTATTTTAAAGATTATTTCCCAGAAAATCTATTTTTAGGTAGTTATATTTTTTTATCAATAACGGCAATAATTCCTTTTTTTATTCTTTTATTTTATGATGATAATCAAAATATTAAAAGTAAAAGCAATTTTCAGTTTGAAACTGTTATTTCTCTTTTAAAAAATATTAAAATTCTACAATCAATTGTAAGTGCTGGATTTGGTTATTTTACAATGGCTATAATTATGACTGCTACTCCGTTGCACATGCATCTTGTAAATAAATTCACATTATTTGAAACTAGTATAGTTATTCAGTTACATGTTATTGGAATGTTTTTACCATCACTCTTTTCAGGTGATTTAATAAAGAAATTTGGAAATACGAATATAATTTATACGGGGGTAATAATTTTATTTTGTAGTATTGCTGTTAATACTCTTTTTGATTTTTATTATTCTTATATGTTGGGTTTAATATTACTTGGTATTGGCTGGAATTTTTTATTTGTTTCTGGATCAAGTTTATTGGTAGTTTCATATGAAGAAAAAGATAAATTTACTGCTCAAGGATTAAATGATTTTATTGTTTTTTCTACCCAAGGTATAGGATCTCTATCTGCTGGTTTTCTTTTATATTTCTCTAATTGGACAGTAATAAATATTATATGTATTCCACTTTTAATAATCGTTGTGTTAGTATCTTTTTTTGCGTCTCAAAACGCATAAGTATTCATAAAAAACTTTTAAATAAATATATTTAAATTATAGTTATTTCTATGAGCAAAGTAGGTTTTATCGGAGTGGGTTATATGGGTTATGGAATGGTAAAAAACTTATTAAAGAAGCATGATGTCTATATATTTGCACACAAAAATAGAAAACCAATTAATAAATTACTAAAAATTGGAGCACATGAAATTAAGTCATATGATGGGTTAAAAAATAGTAATTTAGATTGCTTAATGCTGTGTGTTACAAATACTCCTATTGCTTTGAAAGTTGCTAATGAAATAAAAAAATATCTACAAAAAAAAACAATAATTATTGATTTGACAACACATAATAAAAAAGGTGCAACTAAAATGGAGCAAGTTTTTAATTCTAAAAATATTAGTTATAATTTTTGTGGAGTTATGGGCGGCCCGGTTCAAAGTGAACAGGGAATTTTAGGTGGAATATTTGGAGGGAAAAAAAATAATTTTTTAAAATGTAAGAAATACTTAAACTGTTTTTGTAAATCTGTTTTTTATTTTGGTAATGTTTCAAAAGCATCATCTGCAAAATTATTATCAAATTTTTTATCTTTATTAACAACAACAAGTGTAATAGAATTTTTCAAATCTGCAAAAAAACTGGATATTAACATTAAGCTTCTATGCGATGTTGCAAGATTGGGCTCAGGTAACTCAGGTGCTTTAGATAGAATTGCAAATAAAGCAATTAAAGGCAACTATAAGGGTTATGTATTTTCAGTTGATAATACTTTTAAAGATTTAAATTATATTAATGATCTTGTTTCAGATATGCCTAATGCAAATAATTTAGTAAAAACTGCTAAATCATTTTACAAAAATGCGTCAAAAAAAGGTTATGGTAATCTACTTGTTAGTGAGCTTATAGGAAAAGAAAAATACTAATATATGGATAAAGTAGTACCAATTATTTATATGGTTGGTGTATTATTATTAGTTTTACCTTCATTTTTAAATTCTAATAACAGTTTTAAAACTTTTTTCACAAATCTATCGATTTGGATTGCCATTGTATTAGTAGTTTTATCTCTTTATTTTGTTTTTCAATATCTTATATGAAAGTTTACAAAAATTAATTAATCTAATTAAGTGTGGACTAACTCATTACAAATATTTATACGAGTCACCGGATGTCAAATCAATTTGTTGCAAAATCAAGAAGGTTAAGAAGTACTATTTATTCCTCTAGAATTGAAAAGCAGGGGGTTACATCATATACAATTTATAATCATATGCTTCTTCCTGCTGGATTTGAAGACTCATTAGAAGATACTTATAATCATTTAAAAAACCATGTCCAAATTTGGGATGTTGCAGCTGAGAGACAAATAGAAATTAAAGGGAAAGATTCATATAAACTTGTTCAATTGATGACCTGCAGAGATTTAAGTGAGTCTAAGGATGGTAAATGTTACTATTGCCCAATAATTGATGAAAAAGGTGGTATGATTAACGATCCTGTTATTTTGAAATTTAATCAAGAAAAGTGGTGGATATCAATAGCTGACTCAGATGTTATGCTGTTTGCAAAAGGTTTAGCAATTGGAAAAAAATTTGACGTTACTATCAGTGAACCAGATGTAAATATTATGGCAGTGCAAGGCCCCAAGGCTTTTAATTTATTAGAAAAAATATTTGGTAAAGAAATTTTAGATTTAAAATTTTATAATTTTAAATATTTTAATTTTAAAGACTCTAAACATCTAATTGCCAGATCAGGTTGGTCAAAGCAGGGTGGTGTTGAAATTTATGTAGAAGATTCCAAATCTGGTCTAGAATTATATGATCTGTTATTTGAAGCTGGTAAAGAATATAATGTAAAACCAGGTTGTCCTCATCTAATTGAAAGAATTGAAGGTGCTTTACTCTCTTATGGTAATGATATGGATATAAATGACAATCCATTTGAATGTGGTTTGGGGAAATTTGTACATATAGATTCAAATATTGAATTTCTTGGAAAAGATAATTTGATTAAAATAAAAGAGAGTGGAATAGAAAAAAAATTAATGGGAGTTAAAATTAATTTAGATCAAATCAACTTAAGATCAGCTATTAACTTAACAGTGGATAATAAAATTATTGGTGAAATAAGATCTGCAGTTTTTTCACCAACATTTAATAAAGTTCTTGGTATAGCTATGATAAAAAAAGGTTATTTCGAAGTAGGACAAGAATTTGATATCATTATTAATCAAAAAAAATACAAAGGAGAAATTTGCTCGTTACCTTTTATCTAAACTTTTACAATGACTAAAAATGTCAAAGGCATAATCCTTGCTTTAGTTGCTTCTTTTTGTGCGGTACTTATGAGTGTATTTTTAAAATTTGCACAAGAGGATGCAAATGTTTTTAGTGTTGGTTTCATGAGATTTTTTTTTGGTTTTTTATTAATATTACCTTTTGTAATTAAATCAAAATTTAAAATTTATAATACAGATAATTTTAAATTTCATATTACACGAAGTATTATTAATGTTCCTATGATGATTTTAGGCTTTGCTGCACTAATGTATATTCCTCTTGATCAAATAAAAGCTATAGGTTTTTTAAGTCCAATTCTTGTAGTTATTTTAAGTGTTATTTTTTTAAAAGAGAGAATATATTTAATAAGAACATTTTCTTTAATACTAGGTTTCATAGGTGTAATTATTATTCTTCGACCAGGAATTATCGAAATAAGTATTGGTGCTTATATGGTCCTAACATCAACTTTGCTTTGGTCTACCGTAATTATTATTACCAAATATATGTCAAAATCTGACTCACCAATGACTATAATTACGTATCAATACACTTTTGTATCTATATTTACACTTCCACTAGCTATTGTTTATTGGTCTAGTCTTTCACTATCATCAGTTTTTTATAGTTTAATGGCAGCAATAGTTGGTACCGTTCTTCATTTATGTATTAATACTTCATATAAATTGGCATCTCTTACTATTTTACAACCTATTTGGTTTTCACAACTTTTATGGGCTACAATATTTTCACTAATTCTATTTAATGAAAGTGTAGATTATTTTACTTATATCGGAGGTTCTCTTGTGTTTATTTCTGTACTTATAATAACTTATAGAGAAAATTATTTGAAAAAAGATATTGCTAAGACGTCTATTCCACTCAAAAATTAATTTTATCTTTTAAAACATTTAAAAATTTCTTAAAACAAATTATGAATTTAGAGTTATCAAACCAGTACAAATATTATGGAATGTGGCCTGTAGCTCCTACGCCTTTTCACGAAAATGGTGAAGTTGATTATGAAGGTATGGAAAGAGTATTAGATTGTATGATTGATCAAAAAGTTCAAGGTATATGCATTCTTGCAAATTATTCTGAACAATTTTTACTTTCAGATGATGAAAGAGAAAAATTAACAAAACTCTGTATGAAGAAAATTGATGGAAGAGTTAAAACAATTGTTACAGTTAGTCATTTTGCAACTGATATAGTACGTCCTAGAGCAGAGTTAGCAAAATCACTTGGTGCTGATATAATTATGATGATGCCACCTTATCATGGTGCATTATTAAAGGGTAATCCAGATCAAATCTTTGAACAATTTAATGAAATCTCTAAAGTTGGAATACGTATCATGATTCAAGATGCTCCTTTATCTGGAATTGAACTTCCAGTTCCTTTACTGACAAAGATGATAAATGAGATAGAATATTTAACATGTTTTAAAATTGAAAGTACTCAAGCTGCATCAAAAATAAGAGCTCTTATTAAAAATTGTAGTGAAAGACTAGATGCTCCTTTTGATGGAGAGGAAAGTATAACGTTATATGCTGATTTAGAAGCTGGAATATCAGGTAGTATGAGTTCAGCATTACTTCCAGAAAAAATAGCTCCAGTAATTGACCATTTTTGGAATAATGAAAAAGATAAAGCTGAAAAAATATATAATCATATTCTACCATTAATAAATTTTGAAAATAGACAATGTGGTTTCAGAGCTACCAAAACAGTAATGAAAGAGGGCGGGGTAATTAAATCAGATTTTTGTAGAGATCCAATTAAACCTTTAGATGAAGATACAAAAAATTTATTATTAAATTTTGCAAAAAGATATGATTTACTGACTTATAAATGGGGTAAATAGTAAAATTTAATTGACAAATATTATTTAAAAATTACTTATTATTTATGCGTAGAGTTTTTGAAGGATTACTTGAAAGAGCAATGTTCTCGAGCAGATGGGCGTTAGCTCCTGTTTATGTTGCTTTATGTCTTACTCTTCTAGTTATTACATACAAAGTTATTGCATTATTCATTTATGAAATTACACACTTAAATGACTTAACTTTAAATGAACTTCTTGTATTTGTACTACATATTGTTGACTTAGCTCTTGTAGGAAATTTAGTTTTAATGGTGATATTTGCAGGATATGAAAATTTTGTTTCAAAAATTGATATTGCAAATCAATCTGAAGATAAGCCAGAGTGGATGGGAAAACTAGATTTTTCAGGTTTGAAATTAAAACTTATTGCCTCAATAGTAGCTATTTCAAGTATCGGTTTGCTCGAGGCTTTTATTGATGTAGGTTCAAAAACATCAGAAGAAATCTACTTAATGATATTTATTCATGCTGTATTTATTTTATCAGGATTAGTTATAGCAATAATGGATTATATTAGCGGAATTACTAAACATCATCCATAATTAAATAAAAAATGAAACTTGATAAGTTTTTTGATGAAAAAACTGTCATAGATTTAAGCTTTTTTA
>CACOPD010000005.1 GCA_902628835.1 uncultured Alphaproteobacteria bacterium | reverse complement strand
AAAAGATGCTGGAAAAATAGCTGGACTAGAAGTATTAAGAATTATTAACGAGCCTACTGCTGCAGCATTAGCATATGGTTTAGATAAAAAGAAAACAGGTACAGTTGCTGTTTACGATCTTGGTGGAGGAACATTTGATATCTCTATTTTAGAAATAGGTGACGGCGTTTTTGAAGTTAAATCAACCAATGGTGATACACATCTTGGTGGTGAAGATTTTGATCTTAAAATTATTGACTATCTTGCTGATGAATTCAAAAAAGATAATGGTATTGATTTACGTTCAGATAAACTTGCTCTTCAACGATTAAAAGAGGCTGCTGAGAAAGCTAAAATTGAATTATCAAGTTCAACTGAAACAGAAGTTAATTTGCCATTCATTACAGCTGATCAATCTGGCCCTAAACATTTAACAATTAAATTATCGAGAGCAAAACTTGAAGCAATTGTGGGTGAACTTTTAAACCAAAGTTTAAAACCTTGTGAAATGGCACTTAAAGATGCTGGATTACAAGCTGCAGAAATTGATGATGTTATTTTAGTTGGTGGTATGACAAGAATGCCTAAAGTAACTGAGATAGTAAAAAATTTTTTTGGTAAAGAGCCTAATAAAGGTGTCAACCCCGATGAAGTTGTTGCGTCAGGTGCTGCTATTCAGGCTGGTGTGTTACAAGGTGATGTTAAAGATGTTTTATTACTTGATGTTACTCCTTTATCACTCGGTATTGAAACACTTGGTGGTGTATTTACAAAACTGATTGATAAAAACACAACAATTCCTACAAAGAAAAGTCAAGTATTCTCAACTGCTGAAGATAATCAGAGTGCCGTTACAATTAGAGTTTTCCAAGGAGAAAGGGAAATGGCAGCTGACAACAAATTGTTAGGCCAATTTGATTTAGTGGGTATCCCGCCTGCTGCGAGAGGAATGCCACAAATTGAAGTAACATTTGATATTGATGCAAATGGTATAGTAAACGTATCAGCAAAAGATAAATCAACTGGCAAAGAACAACAGATCAAAATTCAGGCATCTGGTGGATTATCAGATGAAGAGATTGATAAAATGGTTAAAGAAGCAGAAGAAAATGCTGAGGCCGATAAGAAGAAAAGAGAGGCAGTTGATACCAGAAATCATGCAGATAGTTTAATTAATGAGACTGAAAAGAACCTAAAAGAGCACGGAGAAAAAATTCCGGAAGCTGATAGAAATAAAATTACAGAGGACATTGAAGAGCTCAAGAAAGTAAAAGATGGTGAGGATTTAGAAGCTATAAAATCTAAAACTGAAGCACTGGTTCAATCATCTTTGAAAATGGGTGAGGCAATTTATAAACAAAATCCACAAGGTGCTGCACCTCAACCCGATCCATCCGGTGCTGAACCATCAGCTGATAATACAAAAGATGAAAAGGTAGTAGACGCTGAATTTGAAGAAGTAGACGAAGATAAGAAAGATTAACGCTCCATAATTTTTATAAGGAGGAGATGTGGCTGATAAAGATTTCTATGATATACTAGGCGTTCAACGAAATGCCAGTAATGAGGAAATAAAAAAAGCTTATAGAAAACAAGCCATGAAATATCATCCTGATCGTAACAAGGATGATAAAACTGCTGAAAGAAAATTTAAAGAAGCATCTGCTGCTTACGAAGTTCTTAAAGACTCAGAAAAAAGATCAGCATACGATCAATATGGACATGACGCTTTTAAACAAGGTGGCATGGGTGGGGCTCAAGGTTTTGGAGATTTTGCAGGAGGCTTTTCTGATATTTTTGAAGAGTTTTTTGGCGGAGGGTTTGGAGGACAATCATCAAGAAGAAGAGGTCCGCAAAGAGGAAGTGATCTTCGTTATAATATGTCAGTTTCACTATTTGAAGCTTTCACTGGAAAGAAACCACAAATAAGAATTCCTACATATGTTGGTTGTGATACGTGTGCAGCAACAGGAAGTGCAGATAAATCAGGTCCAAGCACTTGTTCTACTTGCGGCGGTGCAGGTAAAGTTCGATCACAACAAGGTTTCTTCTCTATTGAGAGGCCATGTCCAACTTGTGGAGGAGAAGGTTCCAGTATTAAAAATCCATGTCTGAAATGTTCTGGAACGGGAAATATTAAAAAACAAAAAACAATTTCAGTTACAATCCCTGCTGGTGTTGATACAGGCACAAGAATTCGAATAGCTGGTGAAGGAGAGCCTGGTGAAAGAGGTGCAGGAAATGGAGATTTATATATTTTTGTAGAAGTGCAAAAGGATAAACTTTTTGAAAGAGAAGAAGAAAATATATTTTGTGAAATTCCAATTTCAATTACCACTGCTATTTTAGGTGGTGAAATAGAGGTACCTACAATAGAAGGAAAAAAAGCCAGACTCAACATTCCTGCAGGAACTCAATCTGAAACGCAATTTAGACTACGCGGCAAAGGAATGAGTATACTTCGACAAAGTAGACGTGGAGATATGTATGTTCAAGCGAACGTTGAAATCCCAGTCAATTTAAATAGCAAACAAAAAGATATTTTGAGAGAGTTTGAAAATGAAGGCGGGACATCAAAAAAACATAGTCCAAAATCTCAAGGTTTTTTCTCAAAATTAAAAGAAGTCTGGGAAGATTTAACTTAATTTCTTTTCAACTTACAATCACCAAAGTATAAGAAGTTTTTATGGCAAAAATTAAAATAGCAATTGCAGGTTGTCTTGGCCGAATGGGTCAGGAAATATCTAAACAAATTTTACAAAATAAAAATTTAGAATTTGTTGGCGGTTTTGAACACAAAAAACATACAGATATAAACAAGCCTTTAAACAAAGTTTCAAGTATACACTCTACAAAATTAGTTACCGCTGATGCAGATCAATTGATTAAAGAAGCAAATGTTATAATTGATTTTACAACACCTGAGTCTACGTTAGATAATGTTAAAATTGCCTCTGCAAATAAAACAGCAGTTGTTATTGGCACAACTGGAATGACAGACGCACAAAAAAAGAAAGTAAGAAGTTATTCTAAAAAAATACCTATACTCATGTCTTCTAACATGAGTTTGGGTGTTAACTTATTATTTAACTTAGTAAAACAAACAGCATCAGCTCTAAAAGATACTGATTATGATATTGAAATTGCTGAAACTCATCATAAACATAAAAAAGATGCCCCCTCTGGAACCGCTTTATCTCTAGGTGAATATGCTGCTGAAGGAAGAAAAACTAAATTAAATAAATCAAAAGTTTTAGATCGTACAAAAAAACTAACATCTAGAAAAAAAGGTGACATTGGTTTTTCTGTTACAAGAGGTGGTGAAATTGCAGGTGAACACACTGTAAGTTTTATTGGTACCAATGACAGAGTTGATTTAGTTCACAAAGCAAATAATCGATCAATCTTTGTAGATGGAGCCATTAAAGCTGCTATTTTTATTTCTAAAAAAAGAACAGGTTTTTTTAATATGAATGATCTATTATTTTAATAGTAACTTAGTTGTCTTTTAATTTTTAAATATAAACTTTCTTTTAAATCGGCATGCAAGAAAGTTGCAACTTCTGTTTCTTTATTAGATTCTCTAATTGATAATTTAGATTTATTTTTTAATTTAGTAAAAAATACTTTAGACCAATAAGTGTTGAATTTAGATGAATGTAAAAGTTTATCACCTTTATATTTTTTTATAGATATTTCTTTTTGATCAATATTAATTTCATCCTTAATATTTTTTTCTTTGAAATATAAACGGATTAAATAAAAAATTATCAAGTATTCAAGTCCAAGAAATATAGACACAGGCCAAGCACCTTGTACAATTAGAAAAATAGAGAATAATGAAATCCAACTTATAAAAATAATTCCTAAAATTAAAAAGACTGATTTAGAACAGCTTTGATAAGGTCTTACATTTTCATTCATTGAATTCATTATTCTACAATAATATAAAAAAACCTTCGTGATAAAGGGACATATGTGCACAGATATTACATTGTAATTTGCGGTTTATTCTCAATTTATAATTGCTTCCAAATCCTAAAAAATGGCTAAATTCCTATGATCTCTTGCTAATTTAGTAAGGAACATATAGATGCATCCCCGATAAATATTAAGTAATAATCTTTATTTAATGGTGGCTTGATGAAAAAGATTAGTAAAATTTTAGCAGCAAACAGAAGTGAAATTGCTATACGAATTTTTAGAGCTGCCGAAGAGTCTGGCATTAAAACAGCTGCTATTTATTCTAAAGAAGATCGTTTTGCTATTCATCGATTTAAAACGGATGAAAGTTATTTAGTTGGTGAAGGCAAAGGTCCAATACAAGCATATTTGGACATAGATTCTATTATTAAAATTGCCAAAGAAGCACAGGTAGATGCAATTCATCCAGGCTATGGATTTTTATCTGAGAGTCCTGAGTTAGCAGAGCAGTGTGAAAAAAATGACATAACATTTATTGGGCCCAGTAAAGAAATACTAAAAAGATTTGGAAATAAAACAGAGGCTAAAAAAGTTGCTGAAGAAGCAAAGGTAGGCACCGTTCCGTCTGTTATTGTAACAAAAGAAAATTTAAAAAGTGTTGAAAAAGATGTTGAGAAAATTGGTTACCCAGTAATTGTTAAAGCTAGTTGGGGCGGCGGTGGTCGAGGAATGCGCGTTGTTAGATCAGGCAACGAATTAATGGATCAAATTACAACTGCTCAAAGTGAGTCACTTAAAGCTTTTGGGAAAGATGAAGTATTTATAGAGAAATTTTTAGAAGATGCTGCGCACATTGAAGTTCAAATTTTAGGTGACAGACATGGAAATATTTTACATCTTTTTGAAAGAGACTGTTCTCTTCAAAGAAGGCATCAAAAGATTATTGAAAGAGCACCTGCACATTTTCTTGAAAATAAAACTCGAGAAGAAATTTGCAGTGCTGCTATTAAAATTGCAAAACAAGTTAAATATTTTGGTGCAGGAACTGTTGAATTTTTGTTTGATAAAAAATCTGGTGAATTTTATTTTATCGAAGTTAACCCAAGAATTCAAGTTGAGCATACAGTAACAGAAGAAGTAACTGGTATTGATATTGTAAAAGCCCAAATTAAAATTGCAGAAGGTGAAAAAATTGGCAGTCACCCAGCACTTCCTAAACAAGAAGACATTCATCTAAATGGATTTGCTATTCAATGTAGAGTTACTACCGAAGATCCGCTTAATAATTTTATGCCAGATTATGGGAAGATAATGACTTACCGTTCGGCAGCTGGTTTTGGAGTCAGATTAGACGCAGCAAATGCTTCTGCTGGTTCGATCATCACACCGTATTATGATTCTTTACTAGTAAAAGTAACAACTTGGGCAAAGCATCAAGACGACTGTATTAAAAGAATGGATAGAGCTTTGCGAGAATTTAGAATTAGAGGTGTTAAAACAAATTTAGTATTTCTTGAGTCTCTTATAAACAACAAAGATTTTCTTGAAGGAAACTACAATACAAATTTTGTTGATACTAAAAAAGAGCTCTATGCTTATAATCCTCAAAAAGACCGAGCATCTAAAATTGTGTCTTATCTTGGAAATATAATTGTAAATGGACACAATGATATATCTGGAAGAGTCACTAGTAATTCAACTGTAGAAGTTCAAATTCCCATTTCAAATATTAAAAGTGAAAAAAACAATTATGTAAAGGATTTACAAACTTTAGGTCCAGAAAAGTTTGCAAAAAAAATAAAAGAAACACCCTACACCCTAATTACTGACACAACGATGCGTGATGCACACCAATCACTTCTTGCTACAAGAATGAGAACTGATGATCTTGTTAACATTGCTGAATATTATAGTGAAAATCTAAGCAACTTATTCTCATTAGAATGTTGGGGAGGTGCAACTTTTGATACATCGATGCGTTTTTTAAAAGAAGATCCTTGGGATAGATTAGCAAGATTAAACAAAAGGGCGCCTAACCTTCTTAAACAAATGCTCTTTAGAGGATCTAACGCTGTTGGATATAAAAATTATCCAGATAACGTTGTTAAACATTTCATTCAACAGTCAGCAGAAGCTGGAATTGATGTATTCCGAGTTTTTGATTCATTAAACCTAATTGATAATATGCGTGTTGCAATTGATGAAGTACGCAATCAAAATAAAATTTGTGAAGGAACTATCTGTTATACAAATGATGTAACTGATCCAAATGAGAAAAAATATACATTAAAATATTATATCGATTTTGTTAAAGACTTAGAAAAAGCAGGAGCACATATTATCGCCATTAAAGATATGGCAGGATTAGCAAAACCTAATGCTATAAAAAAATTAGTACACGAAATTAAACAAACAACTGATCTTCCAATTCATTTCCATACTCACGATACATCTGGTACTTCGTCAGCATCAGTTCTTGCTGCAATAGAAGAAAAGGTAGATATCGTTGATCTTGCGATTGACTCGATGAGTGGATTAACATCACAACCTGCGCTTGGCTCAATTGTATCTATAATGAAACAAAATCATCAAGACCCAAAACTTGATGAAGAAGCTATAAGAACACTTTCTTTATATTGGGAACAAGTTCGTCAAAATTATCATGCATTTGAAACCGATTTTAAAGGTGGAAGTTCTGACGTTTATCTTCACCAAATGCCAGGCGGACAGTTCACTAATTTAAAAGAACAAGCTAGATCATTAGGAATTACAACTGACAAATGGGGAATGGTTGCTAATAAATATGCAGAGGTAAACCAATTTTTTGGTGATATTGTTAAAGTAACTCCTTCTTCAAAAATTGTAGGCGATATGGCGCTTTATATGATTGCCAACGATTTATCCAAAGAGGATGTATTAGATCCAAAAAAAGAAATTTCTTTTCCAGCTTCTGTTATTGAGTTCTTTAAAGGGGAGATTGGGATACCACATGGAGGTTTTCCAAAAGAATTACAAAAGAAAGTTCTTGGAGATACAAAACCCCTAACAAAAAGACCAGGGGAAGTTTTAGAATCAGTTGATTTAGATAAAGAATTCAAAAACTTAGAAGATGAAATAGGAATGAAAGTTAATCAAACACATCTAGCGTCATACCTAATGTACCCTAAAGTTTTCAAAGATTATGTTGATCACTTTAAGGAGTTTAGTGATACATCAATTTTGTCAACTGAGTTGTTTTTCTATGGTCCTCAACAGGATAAAGAATACACGATAGAAATTGATAAAGGAAAAAACCTTATCTTAAGATATTTAGCGAAAAGTGAAGTTAACAGTAATGGAAAGTGCTCAGTTTTTTTTGAAATTAACGGACAACCAAGAACAATAGATATAGAAAATAAAGAATTTTCAAAAAATATAACACAAAGAGTAAAAGCAGATGATAATAATTTGGATCATGTCGGGTCTCCTTTGCCAGGTCAAGTTGCTAAAATATTTGTTCAACCAGGTAGTAAAGTAATAAAAGGTGATAAGTTGCTAGTGATCGAAGCCATGAAAATGGAAACTACTATTAATGCGGATAAAAGTGGAACCATCAAAGCAATTAATGTTGCATCTGGTGATAATGTGGAAACAAAAGACTTGCTTGTTGAGATTAGCTAGCAAAGTTGTATTCTTCGTAACACTCTTTTATTGATTGCTTGGTATTTATAAGCTCTCCTAAAGAATCTCGAAATTCAAAATATTCTACTCTCTTAATATTAGAGTTTAAATTGAAAAAGATAAATAATCTGCATGAGCGACTATCATATCGCATCATATGTACAGAGCCATCAGATCTTGCTAAATTAGGTTGTCCTAGTTTTTGTTTTATTTCGGCAAGTTGTTTTCCCATAAAATTAATTTCTGAAATTTTTTGTTGCTCTTCAACTATAGTCTTTTCCTCTTTTTTTTCTTCAGTGATAATTTGTTGTTCCTCAACAATAGTTTTATCTTCAACAATTTCTGGTTCTTTTTTTATAATAGTTTCTTCAACTTTATCTTTTACAACTGTTCCAACTTTAACAACTTCCCTGCCAACCTCAATAGTTGTACAGCTTGACAAAAACACTAGTGTTAAAAAATAAATTGATAACCGCATTGCTCTTAGTGGCATTTCTATATATGTAATCTCTTATGATTACAGTAATTAAATCACCATTCGTTCAATACAAATTAACAATTTTGCGAAATAAAAAAACGTCAAATACTGTTTTTAGACAAACTATGAATGAGATAAGCTATCTCATTGCTTCAGATGTTCTAAAATATGTTCCTTTTAAAAAACAAACTATTGAAACTCCCCTAAAAAAAATGAGTGGTACAGGTCTAGGTCAACCTATTATTTTAGTGCCAATTTTACGAGCTGGTTTGGGACTGCTTGAGGGTTTCGCAAAGTTTTTACCTGAAGCTGAAAAAGGTCATATAGGTTTGTACCGTGATGAACAAACTTATGAACCTGTGGAATATTTGTTTAAACTTCCAAGAGTTAAAAATAAAAAAGTGTTGATATTAGATCCAATGTTGGCGACAGGTAATTCATCAATTGCTGCAATCAATCTTATTAAAAATAAAGGAGTTAATATTAAAGATATATTTTTAGTATCTTTGCTTGCTGCTCCTGAAGGTATTAAAAATATCCAAAAAAAGCAAAAAGGCATTCATATATTTACATGCAATATCGATGCTAAACTGAACAAAAATAAGTTCATTGTACCGGGCCTAGGTGACGCAGGCGATAGGTACATGGGAACTTGAAGTTATCCATAAAAAATCTTATTATTTATCCATTATCTCATTTTTTAATTCATTTTTTTAATAATAAAATGTTATCAATGAGGTATCTATAATTCATATTTAAGGGGGATTTTTAGTATGAAGAAAATTTTAAGTATTATTTCAGTTTCTTTCGCTCTTGTCTTCTCTTCAAGTGCGTTTGCAAACAAGATTGGAGTTGTATATGACTCTGGAGGAAAGTTTGATAAATCATTTAACGAATTAGCATTTAATACTGCTGAAAGAGTTAAAAACGAACTTGGTTGGGGCATGGTTGAATTTGAAGCTTCAAACAACACTCAAATAGAACAAGGTATGCGTAAAATTGCAGACAGAGGCGCATCATTAATCGTAGCTATGGGTTTTGCTCAAGCTGATGCAGTTGCAGCAGTTGCTCCTGATTATCCTGATATAAACTTTGTTGCAGTGGATGTATGTTGGGTAGATGATCCAGCAAGCAACATCTATCAAGCTTGTTACAAAGAGCACGAAGGGTCATTCCTTGTTGGTATGATTGCAGCTATGGCTTCTGAAAGTGGAACAATTGGTTTTGTTGGTGGAATGGACATTCCACTAATCAGAAAATTCCAAGGAGGTTATGAGCAAGGTGCACTTTATGTAAATCCTGATATTAACATTTTAGCTAACATGACTGGTTCAACACCAGAGGCATGGAACAACCCAACAAAAGGTGCTGAATTAACAAAAGCACAAATTGATGGTGGCGCAGATGTTGTGTATCAAGCAGCAGGCGGAACAGGTATAGGTGTACTTCAAGCAGCAGCTGATGCAGGCATTATGGGTATTGGTGTTGATACAAATCAAAACTGGATGCACCCAGGCAACATGCTTACTTCTATGTTAAAGCGTTTAGATCTAACAATTTTTGAACAAGCTGAAAAAACAGCTGCAGGAACTTTTGAGTCAGGAATTCACATTCTTGGTTTAGCTGAAGGCATGGTTGGTTATGCTACTGAAGATGGCATGGTAACTTCTGCAATGGAATCAGCAGTTGCAGCAGCAGCAGCAGATATTGTTAGTGGTTCAATGGAAGTTGCTGACTGGTCACAAGAGTAATAGAACTTTTATAAATAATTTGGTGAGACCAAGAGATTAAATAAATTTATGGTCTCACCTATCCTAGAATTAAAAAATATAAATAAATCCTTTGGCCATGTACACGCCAATAAGGATATTAATCTCACCATTAACAAAGGAACAATCCACGGAATAATTGGAGAAAACGGCGCTGGAAAATCCACGCTAATGAGTATCGTGTTTGGTCTTTATCAAGCAAATTCTGGAACAATAAAGATAAATGGAAAGGAGATAAATTTAAGATCTCCTAAAGACTCTATAGTTAATGGTATTGGCATGGTGCACCAACATTTCATGCTGGTAGAAAATTTTACTGTTCTCGAAAATATAATTTTGGGATTTGAAGGCGAATTAGTATTTGGAAAAAATTTAGAAAAAGCAAAAAAAGATTTAAAAAATCTTTGTGATACATACAAACTAAATATTGATCTTAATTCCACAATATCAGATCTGTCGGTTGGGTTTCGTCAAAGAGTTGAAATATTAAAGTCCCTATATAGAGGGGCAGAAATTCTTATACTTGATGAACCAACAGGTGTTTTAACACCTCAAGAAGTTGATGAACTATTCAAAATACTACGCTCACTTAATGAAGAAGGTAAAACAATTGTTTTAATTACCCACAAATTAATAGAAATCATGGATCTAACAAGTGAGGTATCTGTAATGCGCCAAGGGGAAATGGTTGGTCATACTAAAACTGAGGATACGAACAAAGAGCAATTGGCCGAGATGATGGTTGGTAGGAGTGTATTACTAAGACTTGATAAAACAGAAGCCAATACAGGCGATGTTGTCTTTAAAGTTGAAGATCTTACCGTTAAGGATGATCTAGATGTCACAAGAGTCAAGAATGTAAATTTAGAAATTCGTGCAGGAGAGATTTTAGGCTTAGCAGGTGTTACGGGAAATGGTCAAACAGAATTATTGGAAGCACTTTCTGGAATTAGAAAAGTTGAGTCAGGTGAAGTATATTTAGATGGAAAAAAAGTATCAGATAGTCAAAATTTTCTAGATCCAAGAGAACTGAAAGAACAAGGTTTAGCCCATGTTCCTGAAGACAGACAAAGAATGGGATTAGTTACAGATTTTAAAGCTTATGAAAATCTTATATTTGGTTATCATGATCAACAACCGTTTTCGAAGTCATCAATTTTAAATCATACAGATATAATTTCTCATTCTAAAAAAATTATGGAAGAGTATGATGTAAGACCACAATCACCAAATTTAATCACATCGAATTTCTCAGGCGGTAATCAACAAAAAATAATCTTAAGTAGGGAGCTTAATGAAAAACCAAAAGTATTATTAGTTGGTCAACCAACGAGAGGTGTAGACATAGGCGCTATTGAATTTATTCATCAAAGACTAATAGATATGAGAGATAAAGGTGCTGCAATACTTTTAGTATCTGTTGAATTGGATGAAGTGCTTTCATTATCTGATAGAATTGTTGTTATGTTTGATGGAAAGATAGTTGGTGAAAAAGAAAATACAAATGTTACTGATCGTGAGTTAGGATTATTAATGGCAGGAGTTGTGTAATGGCAACAGTAGATAAATCCAGGGTTCCTTGGTGGGTTTCTAATCTCATTGTTCCTCTCGTTAACTTAATATTAGCATTGTTTGTCTCTGGCCTATTCATATTTATTGCAGGCGAAAATCCTTATGAAGCGGTAAGGCTTATAATCTATGGTTCCTTTGGGTATATAGAGGGTTTTGCTTACACCCTTTATTATACAACAAATTTTATTTTTACAGGTTTAGCATTTGCTGTTGCATTTCATTGTAGACTTTTTAATATTGGAGGCGAAGGTCAGGCGTATATAGGCGGTCTAGGTGTTTTTTTAGTCGCTATAAATTTTAGTTTTTTACCTGTCCCAATTGTATGGTTACTAGCTGTTGGTGGTGCTGTTATTTTTGGTGCTGCTTGGGCATTTATCCCAGCATATCTTCAAGCAACGAGAGGAAGTCATGTAGTTATAACGACAATAATGTTTAACTTTATAGCCGCATCTTTAATGGTCTTCCTACTTGTTGATGTAATTAGGGATACAACACAAATGGGACCACACACTGTTGCTTTACCAGAAGAGCAGTGGTTTCCAAGTTTCGAAGATTTTGCTGGTATATTTGGAATTAAGATTAGGTATTCACCACTAAATATTTCCTTTCTTTTAGCAATTGCTGCATCATTTTTTGTTTGGTTCTTAGTTTGGAAAACAAGATGGGGTTATGAAATGAGAGCTGTTGGTCACAATACACAAGCGGCAATCTACGCAGGAATTTCTCCTTATAAAAATATAATTATTGCGATGTGTATATCTGGTGGTTTGGCAGGACTGTTAGGCGTTAATGAAATATTAGGGGTTCATCATAAAATAGTTGCAGGTTTTCCAGCTGGATATGGCTTTACTGGAATTGCCGTTGCTCTGATGGGAAGAAACCATCCCATAGGAATTTTTCCGGCAGCATTTTTATTTGGAATTTTATACCAAGGTGGATCAGAGGTTACATTTGATATGCCTAATATTACCAGGTACATGTTTGTTGCTGTTCAAGGTGTAATTATTTTATTTAGTGGTGCATTAGAGAACCTATTTAGACCACAAATTGAAAACTTCTTTGTTAACAGATTAAATTTAAAGGCAAAAGCGTAATGGAATTTTTATCTGATATTGCATCTTTAATAAATTCTACTTTAAGAATTTCAACACCATTAGTTTTTGCAGCGATGGCAGGTATATTTGCAGAGAGATCGGGTGTTATTGATTTTAGTTTAGAAGGTAAAATGCTAATGGCCGCTTTTGTGGCTGCAGTAGGTTCATACTTTTTAGGAAATCCATGGCTTGGTTTATTATTGGCTATTATAGCATGTGTAAGCCTTTCTATGTTACACGGCTTTGCTTCTGTTACTTATAAAGGTGATCAAGTTGTGTCATGTGTTGCGATAAATATTTTAATAATCGGTTTAACCACTGCTCTTGCTGCCGCCTGGTTCGGACAAGCTGGGTTAACTCCAACACTAACAGAAGATCAGCGTTTTTTAGAAGTAAACTTACCTTTTGCTGAAAGTTTAAGAGATGTTCCAATAGTAGGAACAATTTATAGCGATATATTAAGTGGTCACTATATCTTTGTATACTTAGCATATCTTACAGTTCCAATAGTTTTCTGGGTTGTTTTTAAAACTAGTTTTGGTTTACGATTAAGAGCAGTTGGTGAAAACCCAAGTGCTGTTGATACGGCAGGCATAAATGTTTTTGCAATGAGATATAAGGCTTTGGCTATCAACGGTGTTTTAATTGCCTTTGCTGGAGCTCATTTATCAACTGCTGTAAATGCTAATTTCTTTAGAGAAATGTCGGCTGGAAGAGGATACTTAGCATTAGCAGCTATGATTTTTGGAAAGTGGCATCCTAAAACTGCATTAGTAGCTTGTTTACTTTTTGGATTTACCGATGCGCTTCAAATAAGATTACAAGGAGTTGAGCTACCTGCCATAGGAGAAATACCTGTCCAACTAATACAAGCATTACCCTATGTGTTAACCGTTGTGTTGCTTGCTGGTTTTGTTGGAAAAGCAATTGCACCTAACGCAATTGGACAACCATATATTAAAGAAAGATAAACTAAGTTATTTTAGAAAAATTTCTATATAAGTAATATACTAATTCGGGAGATAATATGTCTATATTAGAAAAATATATGAAAGTGTTTAATGAAAAAGATGAAGCAGGAATGAACGAAATTATCCATGATGATTTTAAATTTACAATGCATTCTAGTGGTAATGTTTTATCAAAGTCCGACGTTATAGGTTGGGCTATGAGTGATGACATTAATGATGATAAGTCTAGAATTGTTTACGAAAATGATGAAATTGGAATACATCATTCCTTTGTTACCTTTAAAGATGGAAACACACAGGCCGTAATGGCAGTATACAAATACAAAGATGGTAAAATAATTTCACTAGAAACTGGTGCAACTAATATGCCAAAATAAAAAAAGTGGAACGTTAAGTTCCACTTTTGAATATTTAAATAGTTTTTATTGTTCTAAATCAAAGCGATCAGCATTCATCACTTTATTCCAAGCTTTAATGAAGTCTTTTTTCATTTTTTCTTCACTATCATCACTTGCATAAAGTTCAGCAATTGCTCTTAATTGGGAATTAGATCCAAAAACAAGATCTACTCTAGATGCAGTTCTTACTTTTTCACCTGTAATTTTATCGGTAGCTTCATATGAATTGCTACCAGTTGGTTTCCAACTAACCCCCATATCTAATAGCTTATCAAAGAAATCATTTGTTAACTTTCCTTTTGTATCAACAAATAATCCTCTTTGATCTGAGCTAATACCCATGGATCTCATACCGCCAACAAGTACAGTCATTTCAGGAGCTGTTAACCCAAGAAGCTGAGCTTTATCCAGCATTAGTTCTTCAGCTGTAACATCGTAATTCATTTTTAAATAATTACGAAATGCATCTGCTTCAGGCTCGAGAACACTAAAAGAATCAATATCAGTTTTATCCTGAGTGGTATCACCTCTACCAGGTTTAAAAGGAACCTCCATTCCAGTTGCTTGTTCTATACCTACATTACCTGCAAGAACGATTACATCAGCTATTGAAGCCCCTGTTTCCTTTGCAATAGGCTCAAGAATATCAAGAACTTTTTTTAATTGTTGAGGTTTGTTAACTTCCCAATCTTTTTGAGGAGCAAGTCTAATTCTTGCGCCATTCGCTCCACCTCTCATATCTGATTCTCTGAAAGTCGAAGCACTTGCCCAAGCAGTTTCAACCATTTCTTGAATAGTTAAACCACATCTTAAAATTTTAGCTTTTACTGCTTCAATGTCATAATTTGAGTGACCTTGAGGTACAGGATCTTGCCAGATCAATTCTTCTTCAGGAACTTCAGGCCCCAAATATCTTGTTTTTGGTCCCATATCTCTATGAAGAAGTTTAAACCATGCTCTAGCAAACTGGTCAGCAAAATATTCTGGGTCTTTATGAAATTTTTCTGATACTTTTCTGTATTCAGGATCTTCACGCATTGCCATATCAGCTGTTGTCATCATTGTTGGAACTTTTATTGATGGATCATCAACTTCTGGAGCCATGTGTTCCTCTTTTTGATCAATAGCATGCCAGATTTGTGCACCTGCCGGACTTTTAACCAGCTTCCATTCGTACCCAAGTAGCATATCAAAATATCCATTATCCCATTGAGTTGGATTAGGAGTCCAAGCACCTTCTATTCCACTTGTTGTAGTATCGCGACCAACACCCGAGGCATGCAAGTTGTTCCACCCTAAACCCATCTGTTCTATCGGCGCTCCTTCTGGTTCTGCTCCAACAAGTGCGGGATCACCTGCACCGTGCGCTTTACCAAAAGTATGTCCACCAGCAGTTAGCGCTACAGTTTCAGTATCATTCATTGCCATTCTTGCAAAAGTTTCTCTAATATCTCTAGCACTAGCAAGAGGATCAGCTTTTCCATCTGGTCCTTCAGGGTTTACATAAATTAATCCCATTTGCACTGCTGCAAGTGGATTATCTAAAATTCTTTCACCAGTATATCTTTTATTTTGCAACCATTCTTCTTCTACACCCCAGTAAATATCTTCTTCTGGCGCCCAAATGTCAGGACGCCCACCACTAAATCCAAAAGTTTTACCTCCCATAGATTCAATTGCAACGTTACCTGTTAAAATAAATAAATCAGCCCAACTAATTTTATTTCCATATTTTTTCTTTATTGGCCAAAGAAGTCTCCTTGCTTTATCTAAGTTACCATTATCTGGCCAACTGTTTAACGGGGCAAAACGTTGAGCTCCTGTTCCACCACCACCACGACCATCACCAGTTCTATAAGTCCCAGCAGCATGCCATGTCATACGAATAAAGAAACCACCATAATGACCATAATCAGCTGGCCACCAATCCTGAGAATCAGTCATTAGATTATGGAGGTCTTTTTTTAATGCAGCATAATCTAATTTTTTGAACTCTTCTCGATAGTTAAATCCAGCTTCCATTGGATCTGATTTACGATCATGTTGATGAAGTATATTTAAGTTAAGTTGATTAGGCCACCATTCGCGGTTTGATGTACCTTCTCCCATATTTTTTGTAATTGCTCCGTGCATTACAGGGCATTTACTCTCTGCATCCATTTAGAACCTCCGTTAATTATTTTTAATATATAAAGAATTTAAATTAAAGAAAAGTGAAATTATAACTCAATATTGAAATTTTTGGGTTTCCAGGTCTTAGGTGCAAGTTCAAAATCATTAAAATTGAATGCAGGTGCAACAGTGCATCCAATCAGACTATAAGAGCCAGAAGATCTCATAGCAAACCAAGTATTTGCCTTCACTGTATGAATATAATTATTATCTGATCCTAATGAAAAAACTTCATAATTAACTCCATCACTTGATGTGAAAACTTCAAGAGGATTTCCAGAATAAAAATGTAATATTTCATTTTTAGTTAATCGATGCCAATGTGATTTTTCATCTTTTTTTAATAAGTAATAAATTTGACTAACATTATCGTTCTTAAAATTTTCAACATAATGCCCCCCTTCAGGGTGACCAATCATATTAAGTTTTTTTATTAAATTATCTGCTTCCACTTAGATTAAATGACCAAGTTTACTTTTCTTAGTTGAGATATATTTTTCATTATACTTATTTGTGTCTGAGAAAATAGGGACTCTTTGGTTCACTTTGATACCCATATCTTCAAGCGCTTTTATTTTTTTTGGGTTATTAGTCATCAAATCTAGTTTTTTGATTGCTAAATATTTTACCATTCCAGCAATATTTTCATATGTCCTCTCATCATCTTTGAAACCTAATTGATGATTAGCTTCAACGGTATCTAGTCCCTTGTCTTGCAAACTGTATGCCTTAATTTTATTTGAAAGACCAATACCTCTTCCTTCTTGTTGAAGATAAAAAATCACCCCTCTTCCATTCTGGGCAATTTGTTTTAATGATTCAGTTAGTTGGAATCTACAATCACATCTCATACTAAAAAAAGATTCGCCTGTAATACATTGTGAATGAATTCTTGATAAAACTGGCTCATCAGTAAGTAAGTCACCCATACATATTGCTAAATGATCTTTAGATTCATTTTCATCTGTAAAGGCATGTACAGTGAACTCCCCAATATCTGTTGGAAGTTTGCTTGTTTCAATAAACTTTAATTTGTCTGACATTATAGTTTAGTAGGATTTGGGGCACCTTTGTATACTTCTTCAGGATCAAAAACTTTTTCTTTCTCTTCAAATTTAAGAACAACTTTAGAGCTAGAATTATCCAAAGGAATACTTCTATAAAAACATGATCTATATCCCACATGACAGCTAGCACCACCTTTGACATCAACTCTTAACCAAACACAATCTTGATCATCATCAATTCTTATTTCTTTTATCTTCTGAGTTAATCCACTTGTTTTACCCTTATGCCAAAGTGTATTTCTACTTCTAGAAAAATAAACAGCTTCGCCAAAACTTATAGTTTTTTTAAAAGCTTCTTCATTCATATAACCTTGCATAAGTAGTTCACCAGATGAAAAATCTGTAGTTACAACTGGTATTAGACCATTTGAATCAAATTTTGGAGCAAGCTCATTTGACTCCTCAACTTGTTCAATAGATTTTCTTTCTTCAAATTGAATGTTATTCATTTATTAATTTTTCTGCAGCTTCTAATGCGAAGTAAGTCAGTATACCATTTGCCCCAGCTCTTTTAAAAGATAAAAGAGATTCCATTATAACTTTTTTATTAAGCCAACCTTTATTAATTGACTCTTTTATCATCGAATATTCACCAGATACTTGATAGGCAAAAGTTGGAATTTTAAATTCTGATTTTATCCTAGAAATAATATCAAGATAAGGCATGCCAGGCTTAACCATTACCATATCCGCTCCTTCACTTATATCTAATCCAACTTCTCTAATTGCTTCATCACTGTTTGATGGATCCATTTGATATGTTAATTTACCATCTTTACCTAAACTAGAACCAGAGCCTATAGCATCTCTAAAAGGACTATAAAAACCTGAAGCATATTTCGCAGCATAAGAAAGTATAAGGGTGTCTGTTAAATTATTTGAATCTAATACACTTCTTATTCTTCCAACCCTGCCGTCCATCATATCTGATGGGGCGATTACATCACAACCAGCATTCGCTTGGATCAGAGCTTGTTGTTCTAAGACTTCCAAAGTTTTATCATTATCTATTTTATCGTTTAAAACTAAACCATCATGCCCATGGTCCGTAAAAGGATCTAACGCAACATCACATACAATACCAATATTTGGAAAATCTTTTTTGATACTTTTAATTGCCCTACATACCAGATTGTTTTCATCTACAGCTAAACTTCCCTCAGAATTTTTAAGACCACTTTCAATTTGTGGAAAAATTGCAATAGCAGGAATTTTAAGTTTAACAGCCTTTTCTACTTCGCTTAAAAGTTTATCAATAGAGTATCTGCTAACTCCAGGCATCGAATTAATAGGATCATCAACCTTGTTCCCCTCGCATACAAATAGAGGTAAGATTAAATCATTAACGCTAAGAGTATTTTCAGCAATTAAACGGCGAGAAAATTCTTTCATTCTATTACGTCTAAGTCTTGTACTTGGAAAATTACCTTGCATATTATTCATTTTTTATCCTATTGGTGATTTTGCTTCTTTAGATAAGCTAGTAACAATATCTTCTAATTTAAAGGTTTTTGTTTCAGAAGATCCAATTCTTCTAACGGATACCGTTTTATCTTGAGCCTCTTTTTTTCCAACAGCGATAATTGCTGGAACTTTACTATTACTGTGTTCTCGTATTTTATAACCAATTTTTTCATTACGTGTATCTATCTCGGCTCTAATTCCTTTTGATACTAATGTTTTTTGTACTTCATATGCATAGTCATCAGTATCAGATGTAATTGTAGCAACTACCGCTTGCAGTGGAGAAAGCCAAAACGGAAGATGGCCTGCATAATGTTCAATTAGAATGCCAGTGAATCTCTCTAAGGAACCAAATAGAGCTCTATGCAACATGACTGGTATTTTTTTATTACCATCTTCACCAATATAAGTAGCTCCCAATCTTCCAGGTAAATTTAAATCTACCTGTAATGTTCCGCATTGCCAGTCTCTGCCAATTGCATCACGTAAAACAAACTCTAATTTTGGACCATAAAATGCACCTTCTCCTGGGTTGAGTGTGTACTCAAGACCTGTCGCTTCCATGGCTTGCATTAATGCAGCCTCAGCTTTATCCCAAATGTCATCATCACCTACGCGTTTTTTAGGACGGTCAGAAAATTTAATTCTAACATTATCAAAACCAAAGTCCTTATAGATACTAAGTATCAAATCACATACCGTTTTACTCTCCTGTGTAATTTGATCTTCTGTACAAAATATATGTGCATCATCTTGTGTAAATGCTCTTACCCTCATTAATCCATGAAGAGCACCTGATGGTTCATAACGATGAACTTTTCCAAATTCAGATAATAGAAACGGTAAGTCTCTATAACTTTTTAATCCTTGTTTAAAAATTTCTACAGCACCAGGGCAATTCATTGGTTTGATAGCATAAATTTTATCGTCTTTTGCTTCAGTCCTAAACATCATGTCACTAAATTTATCCCAGTGACCAGATGTTTCCCATAGAGACTTATCCATCATATCTGGCGTATTAGTTTCTACGTAACCTGCCTTGTCTTGTCTGTTTCGCATATAATTTATTAGCGATTGGAATAATGTCCAACCTTTAGGATGCCAAAAAACTGCTCCAGGGGCCTCTTCCTGAAAATGAAATAAATCCATTTCTCTTCCTAGTTTTCGGTGATCTCTTTTTTCTGCTTCTTCAATTTGTAAAAGGTGTTGTTCAAGATCCTTTTCTGTTGCCCAGGCTGTTCCATAAATTCTTGTTAGCATTGCATTAGAAGAGTTACCTCGCCAGTAAGCACCAGCAACTTTCATTAATTTAAATGCTTTACCAATTTGTTTTGTTGAAACCATATGAGGACCTCTGCACAAGTCTAACCAATCACCTTGTTTGTAAATACTGATTTCCTCATTATCAGGTAGATCATTAATTAATTCAACTTTGTAGTTTTCACCCTTATCTTTAAAATGTTTAATTGATTCTTCTTTAGACCATACTTCTCTTATAAAATTTTTATTTCTTTGAATGATATCATGCATCTTCTTTTCAATTTTTGGAAGATCAGCAATAGTAAAAGGTTCATCTCTTGCAAAATCATAATAGAAACCATTTTCAATTGCTGGACCAATTGTAACTTGAGTTCCAGGGTATAATTCTTGGACAGCTTCTGCCATTACATGAGCACAATCATGTCGTATTAATCCAAGTGCTTCCTCGCTGTCTCTTTTTAAAATTGATACAGATGCATCACCATTAATAGGTAAACTAATATCTTTTATCTCATTATTAATTTTTATAGCAACTGATTCTTTGGCAAGAGATTTAGAAATTTGCGATGCCAATTCAAGACCACTGATGCCTTTATCAACTTCCTTTTTATTTCCATCTGGAAATGTAATTATTATTTTTTCACTCATCTAGATTTCCGCCAAATCGTTCCTTTATCAGTATCTTCTATTTCTATGCCTTTATCTTTTAATGTGTCCCTAATAGTATCTGCCAAATTAAAATTTTTACTGCGTCTAGCTTCATTACGTTCTTTTATCAACCTTTCAATTTCCTCAGCATTTTCAGTATCTTTTTGATTATAACCTAACCAACTTCCTGGATCATCTTCAAGAATACCTAATATTTTACCCGCGGAAAGAAGATTATTTTTGATTTCTTTCTTTCTTTCATGAGATGCAGATGAAGCATCATTTGCCTCCTCATTAAGTTTTGCAATAACTTTAGGTGTATTTAAATCATCTAAAAATGATTCCATTATAGAATCAGAAGGTAACTTAGAATCTGCCCCAACTTCTGATAGCTCTAATAGAACTCTATAAAGTCGATCGATCATTTTGCTATTTTGCTCAATGATTTCTTCTGTCCAGTTCAATGGTTGTTTGTAATGAGCTGATAACAAGGTTAATCGTAAAACCTCTCCCTTGTATTTTTTATTGAGATCATGAACGAGTTTAATATTGCCAATTGACTTTGACATTTTTTCTCCTTCAACATTTACAAATCCATTATGAAACCAATAAGCTGCAAAATCTTTAGGATCTTTATTTTCTGATATGGAACAAGTTTGTGCTATTTCATTTTCATGATGTGGAAACACCAAGTCAATACCACCGCTATGGATATCAAAAGGAAGACCTAATGATTTTTCTGACATAACGGAGCATTCTAAATGCCATCCTGGTCTGCCAAACCCCCAAGGTGAATCCCATCCAGGTAAGGGTGAGGGAGATGGTTTCCATAAAATAAAATCTGCTGGATCTTTTTTGAACGGTGCTACTTCTACACGGCTTCCAGCTATTTGTTCATCTCTATTTCTTTTTGAAAGAATTCCATAATTATTAAAACTTGGTACATGAAATAAAACATGACCCTCTTTTTCATAAGCTTTGTTTTTATCAATTAATTCTTTTATCAACTCAATCATTTCTTTAATATGATCAGTTGCCCTTGGTTGAATATCAGGAAGATTAACACCAAGTGAGCTCATGTCATTATTGTAAATCTCTGTATATTTATTTGTGATAACACTAATGTCCTCGCCTGTTTCTTTAGAAGCTTCTATAATCTTGTCATCAATGTCAGTGATATTAGATACATAGGTCACTTGTTTAAATTGTGTTTTTAATACACGGACTAATAAATCATTTACAACTGCCATACGCGCATTACCTATGTGTGCAAAATTGTAAACAGTTGGACCGCACGCATATATTCTTACATGATCTGGATTAACTGGTCTAAAAAATTCTTTTTTACCACTTAATGTGTTTTGTAACTGTAATGACATCAGTATAATTTTTAATAATTAAGTTCTATTACCACGGGTTCGCCATGAACTAAAATGATTGCGGCTTTTTCAAATGATGGAGGACCTTTTGGTTGATAATTATTACTAAAGGCAAAACCTTCTTTTGGTCTCCAGAATAATCCAGTCTTTAATTTTCCATCTGAATCTTCATCATGATAGGCAACAATTGCTATTTTTCCTTCATGTATCTTACTCAAAGGAACAACAACCTCACCTTTTTGTACTCTTTTTCTGACGCTCTCAATAGCTAATTCTTCATCCAAAAAGCTCTCTTTTGAGTCATATATCTTAACATCAATGTAACCATCACCATGTTCTACATTTGGAAAAATGATAGTTCCATGAGCAAAAAGACTTAATGACCATGTGACTGTTAAGCAAAAAAAGAATATTTTAGTAAAAAAACTTTTCATATAAGTATCCTAATTATAATAGAATCAAGTGCTGAACAACAAAGAATATCTAAATAGACTATATCAATCAGATAAACCTCTTATAATTTACAAAACAGATAAGGGCTATGACATATATACTGATTTTTCTAGAAGAATTATTATTAATAAAAAAAATTTAAAATATTTTCTTAATACCCAATCTAAATCAAAAAAATCTAAGATTAAAGAATTGAATTGTTATGTTGGTTTCTTTGGTTATAAACTTCTTTGTGAAAATATAGGAATAAAGTTTCCAAAACAGCAATCTAAAAATTTTTATAGAGGCGTATTTTATAAACCACAGACTAAAATTAGTATTGGTAAAAAAATAACAATTAAAAGCATTAAATCCAATTTTAGAAATATAAGTATCAATGCAAAAAAATTTTTACAGTTAAATAAAAAGTTTAATCTTAATTTGTCTTTACAGCAGTACTCTAAGCTATTTAATGATTTCTCTAAAAATATTAAACAAGGAAAAACTTATCAAATCAAAATAGCTCAAACTTATTCGAAAAAAGGTAATATTAATTCTATTGATCTTTTTTGGAAACTAATGAAGATGAATGAATCACCTGAAAGTTTTCTTATTAGGGAAAAAGATTATAATATCATAAGCTGTTCACCAGAGACACTCATATTGAAAAAAGGTAAAACAATTAGAACTAAACCTATTGCCGGGACATTAAGAAAAACAAAGCAGTTAAATAAAAATAAAGCTCTCACATTCTTTAGAAGAAATGAAAAAGAAACCAAAGAACATAATATGATTGTAGATATGGAAAGAAATGATCTGTCTAAAATTTGTAAAACGGGATCTGTAAAAATAGATAAACTAAAAAAGGTTGAGGAATATCGAGATCTTTTTCATTATGTTACGACAATCAAAGGGGTTATAAAAAATAAAATGAGTAACCATGATATAATTTCTTCTTTAATGCCAGGCGGTTCAGTCATTGGTTGTCCAAAAATTAGCACTATTCAACTTTTAAATGGAAAAGAAAAATTTGACAGAAATATTTATACAGGCAGTTTTGGAATTATACATTCAAATGGTGATATGCGATTTAACATAATGATTAGAACGCTACTTAATTTTAAAAACGATATTGAATTATCAGTTGCTAGCGGTGTGATCCTGGGAAGTACAGCAAATAAAGAATATAATGAAAATTACATTAAAGCTAAATCCCTTTTAGATTTATTTAACTAATGATTTATCTCATCGATCACGAAGACTCATTTACATACAATTTAGCACATCTACTGGATAGTATTGAGCCTACATTTGTTTCAAATTATTATGAAATAGATCAAACTAAACTAGAAAAATCCACAACTATTGTCCTATCACCAGGCCCCGGTGAACCGAAAGATTATCCACTAACAACTAAGATTTATAATAAATATAAAGGAAAGAAAAAAATATTAGGAATATGTTTAGGTTTCCAACATATAGTTTTTTGTGAAGGGGCTAAAATAGTTCAACAAAAAAAAATTCTTCATGGTTATCAGAGTCATATTAAAGTTATTAACGATAAATCAATTTTTAGAAAAAATTTTAATTTCTTAGGAGGTCGATACCATTCTTTAAAAATGGCTGAGCCATTTGTTTCTCAATCAATGATAATTACAATGCGTTGTGTAAAAACAAATGTAGCAATGGCGGTTGAAGATGATATTAATAAAATCTATGGATTACAGTTTCACCCAGATTCATTTTTAACTCCACATGGAAAATATCTTATTAAAAAAATCCTTTCACGCTAAGAATTTTAAATTACTTAAGTTCAATTCTCTTTGGGGATACAAGGGTATATTTACAACCATTAGACTATTTGGCAAAGAGCCAAATTTTATCTTAGTTGATCAGCATTTAAAAAAACTAAATAAAGATTTAAGATATTTTAGCATTGATGTTAAAATTTCAAAAAATTTTTTAACTAATTTTTTAAATAAATATTCTAAAATTAAAAATTACGACCACCTATTAAGAATTGCAGTTACAAAAAAAATAATCTCATTATCTTTACGTAAAAGAAATAAAGATCATAAGTATTTTACTGCAAAATTTTTTAGATTTCAACGGGCTTTGCCTAACTTCAAAAACTTGCAGTACAAAAAAATAATTTCTTTACAAAAAAAAATTAATTTACAAAAAGAAGAAATTCTTTTTTATTTTAACAATAAAATTTTAGAAGGCTCTACGACTAATTTAATTTTTGTAAATACTAATAAATTATTTATTCCAAAAAATTACTATTATTATGGAATTACTCTAGAATACTTAATTAAAAATCTACCTTATAAAATTTATAGAACAGATATTAATATTTCTAGCTTAAATCAATTTAGTGAAATACTTTTAGTTGGCTCTGGTAAAGGTGTGGTTAGTATTTCTTTTATTAAACAATTTAATTGGTATAGGTCTTCAATGAAAATATATAATTTATTATCAAAAAAATATTCAAAAATATTATTGAAATGAAATTAGGAAAATATAATTTTAAATTATCTAGTCCAACAGTAATGGGAATATGCAATGTTACTCCCGACTCCTTTAGTGATGGTGGAAAGAGTTTTAAAAGTTCAGATGCACTAAAAAATATTAAAGAAATGGTAAAAAATGGAGCAAGTATTATTGATATTGGAGCAGAGAGTACAAGACCTGGCTCAGATCCATTAACACACAAAGAAGAAGTTAAAAGATTAGACCCGATATTAAAAAAATTACCAAAAAATAAATTTGTCATATCGGTTGATACTTATAAAATTGAAACTCAAGAATATGCATTGAATATGGGAGCACATATTATAAATGATGTCTTCGGCGGCTCAGAAGATTTATTCTTTTTAACTAAAAAATTTAAAACTGGTTTAATTTTAATGCACACACCTGCACCACCCAAAACTATGCAAAAGAAAATACACTCATATAATAATGTTGTACAAGATATTAAAAAAATATTTCTCCAGAAAATTAAACAATTAGAAAAAATAAAAATTCCTTCGTCCAAAGTTTGGTTTGACCCAGGTATTGGTTTTGGTAAAAATTTAAAACAAAATTTAGAAATCATGCAAAAAATTAACCAGTTTAAGTTTAAGGGATATGGATTATTATTAGGATCATCTAGAAAAAGTTGGATCAACCTCATAGATAAGAGTGAAACAAATCAAAGATTGGGAGGTTCAATTGCTTCTGCATTATATTGTTATAAAAAAGGAGTTGATATATTTAGAGTTCACGACATAAAAGAAACGTCGCAATCATTAAAAATTTTTGAAAAACTATGTTCAAAGTAGAAATTAAAAACTTATCCATCAGTGCAAATATAGGTATCACTGCTCAAGAGAGAAAGAAAAAACAGTTATTAAAGATAACATTAGAATTTAGTTATCCTGTTAAAAACTCATTAGATTTAAACAATATTAATAATGTTAAGGATTATTCATCTATTACAAAATATTTAAAAACTTTCATAAAGGAATCTCAATCACATACTCTTGAGCATTTAATAATAAAAACATCCAATGCTCTCGAAAAAAAATTTAAAATAAAAAAAGTTAAAATTACAATTAATAAAACAGCTGTAGCAAAAAAATATGGAGCTGAATCTCTAAGTGTATCAAACTGAAACTATAATCGCACTTGGCTCAAATCTAGGTAATGCTATATTTAATTTACGCTGTGCCGTTAGAGAGTTAGAAAATATTGGTAATATAAAAAAATTTGCAAATATTTATATTTCTTCTCCTTATGGATACAAATCGCAAAGTAATTTTTTTAATACCGCAATAAAACTATTAACCAATCAGCAGCCATTAGAATTAATAAATAATATTTATGAAATTGAAAAAAAATTAAAAAAAAATAAAAAAATTATCAATGGTCCAAGAAACATTGATTTGGATATTATTTTTTTTGGCAAACAAATATTTAATAAAAAAAATTTAATAATTCCTCACCCAAGAGCAGCTGAAAGAGACTTTGTGTTATACCCAATACTAGATATTGATCCATTTTTCAGACATCCGCTTGAAAAAAAATCAATAAAAGTATTATCTAAAGAATTGCAAAATAAATATATTATTAAACGATTATCGTACCGAAATTTGATTTAAAAAATCTTTGAGTTTTGATTTAGAAATTAAATTTCTCTGATTTTTTAAACTTCTCGAAATATCTAATCCAAACGGTGTTATTTGTTTTAAAATTTTAGAAACATTTTTTTTGTCTATACCACCGCCAATATAAACTGGAATATTTTTACTTTTTATAAATTGTATTTGTTTAATACTTTTTCTTAATGAATACTTTTTAATACTTTTTTTTCTATAAACATTCATATCAAAATAAATAACATCAATAATTTTTTTAATAGATTCAACGTATTGCTTATCAAAATTTTCTGGATTAATTGCAATACCAATTTTTAATCTTTTAAATATTTTTTTTATTCTTAATAAATCTTTTTTTGAAAAATGATATGAGCATGAGATTGTCTTTGGTTTTGTAAAATCAATTTGATCAATTAACTTGTCTAAAGATACGTATCGAGTCAAAAGCACTGATTCTATTTTATAATTTTTACATTCTTTAATTAATGATTGTATTTTTTTATCACTAACAGTGTTTGGCCCATTTAAATTTTTACTAGCAAAACCTAATGACTTTATTTTATTTTTATGCGCGACTTCAACTGATTTTATATTGGTTATGCCACAAATTTTCAGAGGTATTTTTGCCATTAAATTTTATTTTTAAATATTATAAATATATGTAAACTATTTTTTTTTATATATGTCATTAAAATTTTATAGACGAGTAGCGTTTGGTTTATCATTAAAAGATAAACAAGATAAAGACCCTCTTAATTGGGCATTAAATCAACTAGATACCATACCCGATCTTTTATGGCCTGGAACAATTTCTACAGAAAAAGAATTAAGAAAAAAATATGGAGAATGGGTATACGGCGATAGAGAAGTCTTAAGAAAAAAATTTAAAAATGACAAGCATGCCTATAAAAAAGCAAAAGATGAACTGAGAATAAAAACTGGCGAAAGATATTTTGAATTAAATGAACATGCTATTCGTCATTATCAAACTAAGTATTCCAAACAACCTGTATTTGAACGTTTTTGGCTTTTTTGGGGAAACCATTTTGCTATTAGTGAAAAAGATTTCTTAGCAGAGTTTAGCACTGGGCCCTACCAACGTGAAATTATTAGACCTAATATGGTTAAAACTTTTGAAGAGATGGTTCAATCTGTTACGACTTCATGGTGTATGATTCATCACCTTGATAATTCAGAATCTTTTGGTCCTAATTCTAAAAAAGGAATGGAGTGGGGTGAAACTATAAATGAGAATCACGCAAGGGAATTATTAGAGTTGCATACAGTATCTCCAAATGCTGGATACACCCAAGAGGATGTTATTCAGTTAGCATATATCATGACAGGTTGGGCACATAAATGGAGTAGAAAAAATCTAGAAACGGGAGACATATGGTTTGATCAAGAAATGCATCAAAAAGGAGACAAGGTAGTTTTAGGAATCAAATATAAAAATGATGCTAAAAGAGAACTTGCAAAAGTTATTCATGACTTGGCAACACATCCAATCTGTATAAAATTTGTTTCAACAAAACTATGTAGGCATTTTATTACAGATGAACCAACCGAAGAAATGATAAAACCAGTAATAGAGGCCTGGAATAAATCCAATGGTAAATTAATTGAAATCCACAAAGCAGTTATCAGACAAGCTTATAAATACAATGAGAATACTCATAAATTTCATCCACCAGAAATATGGTTAATGCAATTATCCAGGATGTTTGATTTAAACATTCCTCTTTCTTCAGATAAAATGAATTATACTTTTAAATCAAAGCCAAATAGAAAACAAAGACAATTGTCATGGATACTTAGAGAAATTGGGCACTCACCATATCGTGCTAAACAACCTAATGGCTGGAGTGATTTTGAGGTAGATTGGGTATCACCAGAATTGTTATTGAGAAGGTTGTGGTTTGCTTCAGTAGAGCTTCCAATACTTATTAAATCTGGAAACAGATCGCATGATTTTATTTTAGCTTGTCTTAAAAATAATTTTGAAGATTTTGAAAATATGGCATCTCTAATTGAACAATATAGATTTGGTACATTAGATTACGATTTAGGGCGAAAGTACGGTGTTATTTGTAATTTGCCAGGAGTATTAAAAGTATGAATTGTACAAGAAGGAATTTTTTAATTGGAGGATCAACAACATTGTTTCTTTCAGGATATTTTCCAAAAATAAGTTTTGCATCAATGCAGAAAAAAAATCTAATCATAATATCACTTAGAGGGGGAATGGATGGTTTAACAGCTGTTCCTGTTATTGGAGATAAACGTCTCAAAAAATTAAGAAAAAAACTCATTTTAGAAGATGTTCTTAATTTGAATAGTGACTTTGGCCTTCATCCTAAATTAGAAATTTTTCATAAACTTTGGAAGAAAAATCAGGCAGCATTTGTACATGCAACAAATATTCCCTACACAGGAAGATCTCATTTTGATGGACAAAATTTAATGGAAACCGGAGCTCATATTCCATACAAAGAAAAAACAGGATGGCTTGGTAGAGGTTTACTAGCATCAAATATTACAGGAAAAGGTTTGGCAATATCTTTACCAATGCCACTTTTACTAAGAGGCGTGCCACAGAATAATAATTTTTTTCCATCACCAGATTTTGTTGAAAAAAATTTAATAGACCAAATTTATAATGAATTTAAAGGTGAACATAATGAACTAATTAAATCTACACTCGATACAATTAGACAAAGACCATTATCCATGCAAATAGCTACTGACTCAGATGATAGAAAAAAACTTGCCCTTGAAGCCGCCAAACAATTAAAAGATCAAAGTGGTCCTCGAGTTGCTGTATTTGATTTAGATGGTTTTGACACTCATACTGCCCAAGGAGGTGTTGATGGTGCGCATGCCGATGAACTAGAAGAAGTAAATAAGATTGTTACTATTTTACACGAAAATCTTGGTCAAGCTTTTGATAATACACTAATTTTAACTTTAACAGAATTTGGACGAACTATTAAACAAAATGGAGGCTATGGCACTGAACACGGATATGGAAGTGCAATACTAATGGCTGGAGGCTTGTTAAAAAAATCTCAAGTTTATACAGATTGGCCTGGGCTTAAAAAGAAAGAATTATTTGAAGGAAGAGATCTAAACTCAACAATTGACTCCAGAGCTATCTACAACTCTGCAATGTCTGTTTGTTTTAACCAAGATCCAGAATTTTTACGTAAAGAAGTTTTTTGGGGAGACGCACTTCCTGATTTGTCTCAAGAATTGTTTAAGATTTAGAAATAAATAATTTTTTTAGTAATTTCATGTTAAACAAGAATATGGTTTCAGAAAATTTTGATACTTTATTTAAGGCTGCAAAAAAAGTTAGAGAGCAAGCTCATGTGCCTTATTCACATTTTAAAGTAGGAGCAGCTTTTTTAACAGAGGATAATAAAATTATTACTGGTTGTAATGTTGAAAATGCAGCCTATCCCCAATCCCAGTGTGCCGAAGCAACAGCAATTGGAAATATGATATCTAATGGAAACAAACAAATTTTAGAAGTTGTGGTTATAGGTTCAGGTGAATTATTATGCTCACCTTGTGGCGGTTGTAGACAAAGGTTAAGAGAATTTGCTGCTTTAGATACTAAAATTCATATGTGTAACGAAAATGGTCATATGAAAACATCTACGCTCGAAGAATTACTTCCAGACTCTTTTGGCCCAGAGAATCTTTAATGTTACCCTCAGCAAAAAAATTTTTAGAAATAACAAATAATACTTCACCTGATATTGCTGTAATTTTAGGAAGTGGACTAACAAATTTTTTTGAAGAAAAAGATGTTAGAGAATCAATCTCATATGAACAGTTATCTGATTTTCCGCAGCCAACTGTAAAAGGTCATGCTGGTAAATTAGTTTTAGGAAAAATAAATAATTTAAATGTTGTTTGCATGTATGGAAGATCACATATTTATGAGGGCCACAATCCTCAAAGCTTAGCTTTACCTATAAGAGTTTTAAAGGACATTGGATGTAAGTTATTAATAGTTACAAATGCAGCAGGTAGTTTAGATGAAGCTATGCCTGCAGGTAGTTTAATGGCTATTAAAGATCATATAAATTGGAGCGGTTTTAATCCACTTATTGGACCCAATGCAGAAGAGTATGGCCCTCGCTTTCATGATATGAGTGATGGGTATCATAAGTTTTATAGAGATCAGATAATACAAATCGCTAAAAAAATAGATCAAAAAATTTATGAAGGTATTTACTGTATGTACTCAGGACCAAATTTTGAAACACCTGCTGAAATCAATGCTTTAAAAGTGATAGGTGGAAATGCTGTTGGAATGTCTACGGTACCAGAAGTTTTAGTTGCTAATCATTGCGGACTTCCTGTTATTGGTATCAGTGTAATTACCAACTTAGCTGCTGGTATGAATAAAACAAAATTAAGTCATCAAGAAACTTTAGAGAATGCAAGTTTAGCAGAGAACAATGTTTTAAATTTAATTAAACAATTTATACAAGAAGTTCAATTCGATGATACCTCAAGAGATAATTAGAAAAAAAAGAGATAACCAAGATCTGTCAAAAGAAGATATCAACTTTTTTGTAGACGGTTTAACAAATGGATCTTTTTCAGACGCACAAATTGCAGCAATGAGCATGGCAATATTTGCAAATGGAATGACACCTGAGGAAACTGTTTGTTTAACTGAGGCGATGACAAAATCAGGCGATACACTCAACTGGTCTGAGATAGTAGATAATGAGTTGGTGTGTGATAAGCACTCAACTGGTGGTGTTGGAGATAAGACGAGCATTATTTTAGCACCAATACTTGCAGCTTGTGGACTTTATGTGCCAATGATTTCTGGTAGAGGTTTGGGTCATACAGGTGGCACACTAGATAAATTTGATTCAATACCTGGATACAATACAAAACCTGATTTAGAGACTTTTAAAAAAGTTGTAAAAGATATTGGTTGTGCAATTATCGGTCAAACCTCTAACTTAGCACCAGCTGATAAAAAATTATATTCTATAAGGGATGTTGTAGGTACAGTAGAATCTTTACCTTTAATAACATCATCAATTCTTTCAAAAAAAATTGCAAGCGGTCTTTCATCTTTAGTACTAGATGTAAAAGTTGGTAATGGATCTTTTAATAGTACTATTGATATAGCAAGAGATTTATCCAACTCCTTAGTAAGGGTCGCTAAAGGAGCTGGTTTACATTGCGAAGCTATATTAACAGATATGAATCAGGTCTTAGGTAAAAGTGCTGGTCATACGCTAGAGATATTAGAATGCATAAAATATATTAAAAATGATTTTAAAGATCACAGATTAGAGAAGATCACCAATGAATTAATATCTTCGCTATTAGTAAACATTTATAAAATTTCTAAAGAAGAAGCATATAATAAAATTAATACGGTTATTAATAATGGACTAGCTGCAGAAAAATTTGAAATGATGGTTGCAGCCTTGGGTGGACCAAGAAATATTTTATCATCTTTTGAAAAAGATTTAATAAATACCTCTGTTCGAAAAGATGTATTTTGTAATAAGGAAGGTTGGATAGAAAAAATTCATACCAGAGAATTAGGCCTTATACTTATTGAACTTGGAGGAGGAAGAAAACAGGTTACAGATAAAATAGATTATGGAGTTGGATACGATAATGTTCTCAATATAGGCGATGAAGTAAATTCTTCAACAGCTCTGTTAAGTTTATACTCAAGTAAAAATATAGATGATAATTTAATAGATAAAATAAAAGGTTGTTTCATTATTTCAGATAAAAAAACTCAGAAACTATCTGAAATATTTGAAACCATAAATTAATGAGCACCCAAACTGAAATTAATGAATCACTTGTGCAATATTTACAAAGCGTAGGTTACCGAGAAGATAAAATAATTACTGAACTAGAAAATGAAACTTTAAAACTTGGTAGTGTTTCCCAAATGCAGATTGCAAAAGAACAAGGTCAGTTTTTAGAAATGATAACTAAAATTTCTAATGCTAATAACTGTTTAGAGATTGGAAGGTTTACAGGGATGAGTTCTTTGTTTTTGGCTAGAGGTTTACCAGAAACAGGAAAAATTGTAACTGTTGATAATTCAGATGAATTTTTACCCTTAGCAAAAAAATATTGGGAATTAGATAATATGAGCTCAAAAATTGAATCGATTATTGGAGATGGTGTTGAGGTAATGCAAAGCATGATAGACCGTCAACAGAGTTATGATTTAATTTTTATAGATGCTGATAAAAATAATTATCCAAATTATTACGAACTATCACTAAACCTATTAGTTTCTAATGGAATAATAATTATTGATAATATGCTTTGGCACGGTGATGTTGCTGACGAAACTAAACAAGACTCTCAAACAAAAACTATCCGTGACTTAAATTTAAAAATACAAAATGACACAAGAGTGGAATTCTCTCTTTTGCCATTATCTGATGGATTATCGTTTATAAGAAAAAAATAACAAAGACTTGAATTAATCACAATCATACCCACATAATAAATGTCTGTATGCCATTGTGGGTGCGGACAAAATAAACTTGCTTAATAAAGGAGTTATTATGACTAGAAACCTATCCGTTTGGAATTCTCTAAGACCATTCTCTGTTGGATTTGACTCAATTTTTGATGAATTTGATAGAATGTTGGAGTCTACGGAACGATACAATACAAATTATCCACCTTACAATATTCATAGAGTCGATGAGCATAACTATAAAATTGAAGTTGCTCTTGCTGGATATAGTAAAGAAGATATTGAGATTGAATTAAAAGAAAACAACCTAACTGTTAGAAATAAACCTAAAGAAAAAGTGGTTAATGAAAATGGTAATGGTGTAATCCATAAAGGAATCTCAACAAGACAATTTGAAAGATCGTTCACAATTTCAGAAGATATTAAAGTTAAAGACGCTGAATTGAAAAATGGACTTTTAGCGATTGATTTGGAGAGAATTATTCCAGAAGAAAAAAAAGCTAGATTAATCTCAATAAAGTAGTTTGGATAGGGGCCCAAAGTGGCCCCAAACTTTACAATTGTTGAAAAGTATAATTTTAATTTTTATAAGTAATTATGAAAATATTAATTTTTCTTTTAGTATTTTATCCTTTATCAATTTTTGCCCATCAACCTAAATTAATAAATTATTCACCATCTTTTGATAACCCACATAAAGTAGTATACCCAGAAATTTCAAAAGCTTATTATTCTAAGTTAGAAGGAGAGCCACATTATTATAAAATAGAAAGTGATAGTGATTTTTTATTTTACACAGGTATCTTAAGTCCAAAAGTAAATGATACTTATAAATGGTTATCCCTTGAAGTTTTAAATGAAAATAAAGAAGTCATTTATAGCGCACAAGGTAAGGATTTTGATTGGAATGCATGGTACGAGCCCTATGCAAGAGATTGGTATTGGAAAGGCCCTGAAATAGGAACCGAAAGAAACCAAGAATTTAAAACAAGTTTTATGATTGAAGCTGGCACCTATTATATAAAAGTATTTAATGACGATAACACAGGACATTATTCACTAGCAGTTGGTGAGGCAGAATTTTTTGGATCTAATTTATGGGAACAAATATTAACTTGGACACCTATTATTCTTTATATTGGCCCATTCATGGATATCGTGCACTGGCAAAAATTTGATATTCGTGCCTATATTCCTCATATTGCTCTTTTAGTTTTAATAACAATTATTTATTTTTTAATAAAAATAATATTTTTTAGAAGGAAAACATAATTTTATTATGTTTCTCAGAATTATTTTTTTAATAAGCACACTTTTAATTTTTAAACCTCTTTACGCCCATACCTTTACAGGAATGAATGGTTTCTATGACGGTCTCTCACATCCTGTTTTAGGTTTAGATCATTTTTTAGCAATGGTATGTGTTGGAGTTGTCAGTTCACAAATTGGTGGAAGAGCCATATGGACAGTTCCCTCCTTGTTTGTTCTATTTATGATTTTAGGCGGAGCGGCAGGTTTATTTATAGAAATACTAGCCATTACTCTGTCTAATATTATTGAGTGGGGAATAATCTTTTCAGTAATTTTTTTAGGCTTATCGGTTGCGATAGAAAAAAAATTACCAACAATTATAATAATGATAGCAGTTATATTTTTTGGTTCCTTTCATGGATTAGCTCACGGTATTGAAATGCCTTGGGCTGCTAATCCAATATTGTTTGCTCTAGGTTTTTCATCAGGTACAGCAGTTCTACACTTATTTGGAGTAGGTATTGGATTGGTGTTGATTAAAAATTATTTTTTAAATGCAGTTTTAAGAATTCTCGGACTATGCTGTGCTGTTTTTGGATTCTATTTGATTATTTAAATTTCTTTTAATTAGAATAGTTCTAAAATACCCTAATTAATGTTTCTTGCTGTAGAAATAATTTTTTTTTACAAAAAAGTTCATTTTTATCTATGTAGAAGTTTACTTCCGTTCCATGGTGGTTAGTTTTTTTAACATTATAACTCACATTTAATATTACGATTATTAACCACCTACTAAAATTTTCTTTAAATTAGAATAACTCTAAAAAAGCTTATTTTTTCCTAAAATAACATCATTTTTTAAATAAAAAAAAAACGATTTTTAATTAATATAAAAGCATTTTAGATCCTTAGTAATAGGACGTGGAGATAAGCAATCTTTTTAAAGGGTAAAGGCGCATCTTAACCTCACAGGTTTTCACTTATCTCCACAACCATAAACTAAGAAATTTTACAATTAAGGAAAAGAAATATGAAAAAAATATTACTGATTGCTACTGCATTAGTTTTCTCATTTAGTTTTTCTAAATCTTTTGCAGATGGTCATGGCCCAGAAATTTATGGTCCATATCCAATTACGTTAAAAGGTTATGATGGCGATGAAACAAATTCAGTAAAATATACAGGTCAAATGGCTAGACAAGTTTTACACGATAGTTTGAAGAAACTTGTTAAAACTGGTGATCTTGATAAAATGATGGCTTACTATAATGGAGAAGATGGTTTAGAGATTATCGCTCCAAAATCAAAAGATGGTTTTCCAGTAATGCAAACCATGGTTTCAGAAATAGGTAGCGGAAACTTATCTGGTAAAATGTACAAAGGTGCTATTCCAGGCTGGGGTGGACTATCTGGACCAGAAGCTCTTGAGCATATGATGCAGAAAGCTAGTGAGATTGGTGGTGATTTTGATCCAGCAACTGGATTTGATTACACTCAATTAATATCTAAGTTTGCAATGGGTGCTGTTTTTTATAACCAAGGTGTAAACAATTATCTTGGTAAAAAAATGGAAATTGGTCAAAAAGAAAACCGTAAACCATACAAAGAAGGTGCATACTATACTGGTAAAGAACACAGTTGGGATGAAGCCTTTGGTTATTGGGGTGCACCAGCTCACTCTTTAACTCTAACAGCAGAACAAAACTACAATGTTGCTAAAATGAAAGATTTAGCTGCCGCTGATTATAATGGTGATGGTGTTGTAGATTTATATTCTGAGATGTTATACGCACATGCTTACTATGCATCAAGTTATGACAAAGGCGGTAAGACTAATTACTTAGCTACTGTTAACCAAGCATTTATTGATGGAAGAAAAGTAATCAGAGATGCTGGTGGAAGAAACCTTAACTTTGCTGAAAGAACAGATATGTTAGCAGCTAGAGATACTATTAGAGACAATTGGCAAAAAGTTATTGCTGAGTCTGTGTTCAAGTATGCTGGTTCTACATATAAGGACATTGTGGCTCTTGAAACAATTATGGAAGCAAATGGTGATACTACAGATGCATTTAGAAAATATGCAAAACATTGGGGAGAGCTTAAGGGCTTTGCTTTAGCACTTCAATGTGGACCAGAAGATCTTGGTGAAACCGCAGAAAAGATGAATAGAATGATGGGTTTTGGACCAGTTCTGTTAAATGCTTCTCAAGTTGTAGGCGTTGATTCAAATGGTAACTTCATTAAAGATCAAGCTCAAGATTGGGGAGAATTTAAACTTCACATGATTAAAATTCAAAAACTAATGGTTGATGAATTTGGAGTAGTTGCGAGAGCAAATGATCAATTAGCTGCTATGGAAGAACTTGCAAGTTCAATGGGAAGTTCTGACTCAGCAGAAAATGACTAATATTATATTTGGTGTGGCTTTTAATAAGCCACACCTTTAATGGAATGGAAATTTTAAACGAATATTTTTTAAAAATAGGCAATCAATTTATTGATCCTAAAAAAAGAGTTTTCATAGCATATATAGTTATTTCAATATTCATTGCGTTGGGTTGGTTTGTTTTAAATAGAAGACTATCATTTAAAAAAGCTCTAAAAAAAATATTTGATAAAAATATATTTTTTTCTAAGTCGGCTAAATCAGACTATAAAGTTTTTTTTATTAATCAATTAATAATGATGATAATTTCTCCATTATTAATAACTCAGTTAACAATTGCTACTGCTCTATATTTTTATTTTCATTCTATCGATTGGCTCAGTGTTGGAATGTTTAAGGAAACATTGCCAATCATTGTAATAATTTCTTTTACTTCGTTTCAATTTACAATTGATGACTTTAGTAAATATATTATTCATAGATTTATGCATAGATGGCCTATATTGTGGTCACTTCATAAAGTTCATCATTCAGCAACAGTTTTAACTCCAATGACAGTATTTAGAACACATCCTTTGGAGGGTATTATATTTTCATTAAGAAGTTCACTTACACAAGCTATTAGCATTTCTTCATTTATATTTCTTTTCGGTAATAATGTTGATCTGTTAACAATTCTTGGTGTAAATATTTTTGTTTTTTTATTCAATGTACTTGGATCTAATCTTCGTCATTCACATATAGGCATTCGATACTGGAAATGGGTAGAGTTTATATTTATTTCACCAGCACAGCATCAGCTCCATCACTCTATTGCAAGAGAACATCATGATAAAAATTTTGGAGCAGCACTTGCGATATGGGATTGGTTATTTGGCTCACTTCATCATTCAGTAGAATTTGATACACTTGAACTCGGTATTTCAAAAAATCAAAAAGATGAAACACACAATCTCAAAGATTTATACTTAAATCCATTTATTGAAATTAAAAATTATATTTTTAAAAATTTTAAAAAACTAAAGAATAAATTTTTATCAAATAACAACAAAGGGAGAATTTTGAATGAAAACTAATATTATAAGTTTTATATTTTTAACCATATCTTTCATCTTTACACCGTACATTATGGCTAAGGAAATAAACATATATTCGCATAGACAGCCTTTTCTTATTAACCCATTTTTAGAATTGTTTACTCAAGAGACTGGCATTAAAACTAATGTAGTTTACTCTAAAAAAGGTTTAGCCCAACGTCTTAAAGCTGAGGGTGAGAATAGTCCTGCAGATATAATTTTAACTGTCGATATAGGCAGGCTATATGTTTATGATGATCTTGATCTACTTTTACCAATAGAATCAAAAAAATTAATTAACAACATACCATCTTACTTAAGAAGTCCCGATAATTCTTGGTTTGGTTTATCAAAAAGAGCTAGGGTAATAGTAGTTGATAATGAAAAAATAAAAGATGGAGATATAACTACGCTAGAAGATCTTGCTGATTCAAAGTGGAAAGGCCAAATATGCACTAGACCTGGAAGTCATGTTTACAACAGAGGTATTATGGCTTCAGTTCTCGCAGAATATGGAAAAGAAAAAGCTGAGGAATGGGCAAGAAATCTAGTATCAAATTTTGCCAAAAGACCTCAAGGTAATGATAGGGCTCAAGTAAAAGCAATTTATGAAGGCGAATGCTCAATAGCAATCATAAATAATTACTATTATGGCAAACTAAAATTTTCAGAAGATCCTGAACAAAGGAAATGGGTAGAAAATGTCAGATTAATATTTCCAAATCAAGCAGAAGGAGATAGGGGAGCTCATGTAAATATCTCGGGAGCAGGAGTTGCAAAATATTCAAAAAATAAAAAAGAGGCTATTGCATTATTAGAGTTTCTAACAAGTGAAAAAGCACAAAAACTTTATGGTGAAATAAATTTTGAATACCCTGTTAACCCTAAAGTTTCTCCTAGTGAAGAATTACAAAATTGGGGAGAGTTTCGCGAAGACAACTTACCAATTATAAAAATTGCAGAATTAGCACCAGAAGCTCAAAAGATTATTGATAGAGTTGGCTGGTAGTTTATAAAACCAGTGATTTTGTATAACTGGAATAGCTCTTCAACTTTAGCAACTCTTTTAGCATTTGCTATAATATCTCCTATTATTGCAGTCTTCTTCTCTGCATTTTTAGGAGATACAACACTTTGGCCTCATTTATTTTCAACTGTTCTGCCAAGGTATGTTTATAATACATTAGTATTAATGTTCGGTGTTGGGGTATTGACTTTAATATTTGGAATATCCTCTGCTTGGGTTGTAACAAGATATAATTTTTTTGGAAAAAAGATATTTGAATGGGCATTATTATTGCCAGCAGCTGTTCCAGCATACATAATCGCATACACGTATACAGATTTTTTAGAATATGCAGGCGTATTTCAAAAAACTCTTAGGGAAATATTTAATTGGAATAGTTCATCAGATTATTGGTTCCCAGAAATAAGGTCCATGAGTGGGGCAATGTTAGTAATGTCATGCGTTCTTTATCCTTATGTATATATGATGACACGTGCATCATTTTTAACTGTACCTATATCTTTTTATCAAACAAGTTTAGTTTATGGACGCAATAGTTTTTTTTCTGTGGCTTTACCATTGGCTCGACCTGGAATATTTGCAGGACTTGCACTAGTCTTAATGGAAACAATCTCTGATTTTGGAACAGTTGAGTATTTTGCTCTTGAGACGCTAACACTCGGTGTTTTTAATGTTTGGCTTGGTATGAATAGTTTGTCAGGAGCATCTCAGATTTCATCAGTACTTTTTATCTTCGTAGTAATCCTGCTTACAATTGAGTACCTAGCAAGAAGAAGACAAAGATACCATGAATTAAGCAGTGGCCAAAATATGTTGATTTCTGATAACTTATCTAATTCTAAAAAATTAATCTGTTTTTTAATTTGCTTTATACCAATATTTCTAGGGTTTATTGTTCCAGTTCTAATTCTCTTAAATTTTGTTTTAAGTGGATTTTCAATTATTAATTTTACTGAAATATTTAAAACTGCCCTGACTAGTATTTCAGTAGCATCTGCAGGTGCTTTTTTTGTAATGCTTTCTTCTGTTTTATTAATTCTAATTTCAAACTATAAATCAAACAATTTTCACAAAGTTTTAATTTTTATAGCTTCATGCGGGTACGCATTACCTGGAACGATATTAGCAGTAGGAATAGTAATTTTTGTTGGCTGGATAAATAGTATAATAAATTTTCATTTAAGCTATGTAGCAGGTGGTTTTATAGTTTTAATTTTTGCTTATGTAACTAGATTTTTAGCAGTTGGTAATGCGGCTATTAGATCAGGTATTCTTAAGGTTCATCCAAATGCAATGGATGCATCAACGTCAATGGGTAGAGGCTTTTATCAAAGCATAAGGAAAATTATTTTACCACTTATTTATACCAATGTTCTTATCGGAGGTATTCTAGTTTTTGTCGATATTCTCAAAGAGTTACCAATAACTCTTTTATTAAGGCCTTTTAATTTTGAAACACTTTCAACTTATGTATATCAATATGCATCAGATGAACTTCTTCAGGAATCATCTTTTGCAGCTTTAATAATCATAATTGTTGGTCTTGGGCCGGTTATTTTTTTAAACTCAACACTTCAAAGAGTCTCTCAAAAGAAAAGAAGTAGTTAATTTTGAAAAATAAATGTTTGTTTTTCATCAATCTCTATTTCTACTGCAGATGATTGTTTTGGATTAAAATCGGCAGGCATATGACTATGAATGTGAACAATTTCATTATCTTTATCTAAAACAGATAAATGAATAAAACTAAATGAACCCATTAATTTTGAAGCCATAACAGTTCCTTTTATACCATTCACAGGAGTAGGCTGTTTGTTTAATCTAATACCTCTTGGTCTAATATGAATTTTGACATTTTTATTTTCTAATTCTTTTGGGGCACTTATTTTGCCAACAGGTGTAATAATTTGCGCATTTTTTACTATACCTTCAAATCTATTTGTTTCTCCAAAGAATTCAGCTACGTAAGAATTAGCCGGATTATTATATAATTCTGCCGGACTACCTGATTGGACTATTCTACCAGTTGTATCCATAATATTAATTTGATTAGAAATAAACATTGCTTCAAATGGATCATGAGTAACAATAATTACTGAGACATTTGATTTTTGAAGTAAATGTAAGGTGTCATCTCTTACATCCTCTCTTAAATTTAAATCTAAACTTGAAAAAGGTTCATCTAATAAAAGAATATCAGGGTTTGAAATAATTGATCTTGCTAAAGCAACTCTTTGTTGCTCACCCCCACTTAATTCATGAGGATACTTATTAAGTGAATTTGGAAGTTTTATTAATTTAATTATATCTCCAATAGTATGAGGTGAAGTTTTATAATTAACAGGATATTCCAAATTTTGTTTAACTGTTAGATGGGGAAACAGTGCATAATCTTGAAATAGAAAACCAATATTTCTTTTTTCTGTAGGTAAATGTTTAGATTTGCTACTTACTTCTTTACTGTTTATTTTTATACTACCGTTTTGTACTCTTTCTAAACCAGCAATTAATTTAAGGAGTGAAGTTTTACCACTTCCTGAGGGCCCTAAAATACACGAGATACTATCTTTGCTTAGAGTAAAGTTTATATTTCTTAAAATTTCTTTATTACCTATTGTGTGGCTTAAATTTGTGATTTCTACAGCAGACATAAATAATTAAAACACTATAAATTAAACACGAGGAAATTTATCCAAAATTTCACTTTCCCACTCGAGAAATTTTTTAGATCTATTATCAGGACTTGGATGCGATCCCATAAATTCGGGCATCCTTCCTTCTTGGTCAGCCATCATTCTCTGCCATAGTTTAGCAGGTTCCTTAATATTAAATCCAGCAAGATTCATAAATCCCATGCCTAAATAATCAGCTTCACTTTCCATTTTTCTACTAAATGGAAGAAAAATACCATATTTGACAACTGAATTGTAAACATTGCCTCCTACATTTCCTACTCTAAAAGACTTATTAAGAAGTTCTGCATATTTACTTCGAGATATTCCAATTGTTGCCATTTGCATCATAGATGCTTGTGTTAATTTTTCAACAGTGTGTCTAGCAAATGCATGTGCAATTTCATGCCCCATGACTGCTGCAATTCCATCATCATTTTTACAGACTGGAAGTATACCAGTGTAGAAAGCAATTTTTCCACCAGGCATACACCATGCATTTTTTGTATCAGATTCAATTAAAGCAAATTGCCAATTGAAATTTTCTACTGGATTTTTTTCACGCTTATTAAGGTAATATGTATCTAGAGAGTTATAAATTTCTTTTCCAATTCCCTCAATTTTTTTTGACTCATCAGTGTTATCTAAAAGAATTTTATCTTCTTTAGCTTTTGATAAAAATCTTGAATATGTTTTTTCAACTTCTTGATTTAAAGATCTTTCATTAGGATAAATTTTTGGAGTACCAAGGACACCACCACCCATTAAAATTATAGGTAAGTTGCTATCATATAAATTTAGTTGATTTCTGTTTGTAAGTGGAACTTGCGTGCAGGAAGGTAAAATCACAGAACCACATAAAGAACAACTTGCTCCAACAATAAAGTTTCTTCTATTTATTCTTGCTTCCATGTTATTATTATATAGGTAATTTTATTTATATGAATATTTTTAATTCAGTCAAAAAAGCAGAAATTCATGTTCATTTAGAGGCAACTATAACACCAGATTTATGTAAAAAATTTGCCAAACGAAACAATCATGAAATACCTGAAGAAATGTTTGGTTCAAAATATGCATACCAATGGGATGATTTTTATGATTTTATAAAAAAATATGACATTGTTACTTCTGTCATACATACTCCAGAAGATTATTTTGAATTAACGTATGAGTATTTAAAAGATTGTGCCACAAGTAATGTTCTTTATGTCGAAGCGATGATTTCCTCAACTCATGCTAAAGAAAAAGGCATGACTTATCATTCTTTTATTGAAGGAGTCTATGAAGCTTCTAAAAAAGCTGAAAAGGATTTTGGAATTGTTTCACGTTATATAATGAATGGGATCAGACATTTAGGACCAGAGTCAGTACAAAGAACTGCAGAGGAAGTTTTAAATAATCCTCATCCTTGTTTAGTTGGTTTTGGTTTGGCTGGGGATGAATTACATTTTCCTCCAAACTTATTTGTTGAAACATTTGATATGTTAAAAAAAGAAAATTTTCCAATTACCGTTCATGCAGGTGAATGGGATGGTCCTGTAAATATAAGAAATGCTATTAACCTTTTGCATCCAACAAGATTAGGTCACGGAGTCCGATCAATAGAGGATCCTGATTTAGTCAAAGAAATAATTGATAAAGATATTATTCTAGAAACTTGTCCAACAAGTAATATTGCAACCAAAATTTATGAAGATTATGTAGATCATCCCGTGAAAACATTATTTGATCAAGGAGTAAAAGTAACGGTCAATTCTGATGATCCTCCTTTTTTCAACGCAACAATTAACGGTGAATACAAAGTTATGGAAGATTTAGGTTTAAATGAAAAAGAACTAACCTCACTTACTCATAACGCAATTAAATATTCTTTTTGCGATGAAGAAAATAAAAATAAGTTATTAGCTAAATTAAATTAGATAATTTCACTAAAGGTCTTGCACCATAATGAGAAATTATTTCTGCAGCAGCAATACTTGCGTAATTTCCACAAGTCGAAATATCTTTACCCCGAGCAGTGCCAAACAAAAATCCAGCTGCATATAGATCACCCGCTCCTGTCGTATCAACAACTTTGTCTACTTGAATTGGATTAATCTCAATTACGTTATCTTTTTCTACAATAACTGACCCCTTCTCTGCTCTTGTAATTGCCACTGTCATTCTTAATGATTTTGCATATTCAATAGCTTTGTCAAAGTTGGTTTCTTCAGACTGAGCTTTAATCTCATCTTCGTTAGCAAAAAGAATATCTACATCATTCTCAATTAATTCTTTGAAAGAATCTCTATGCCTATCAACACAAAATAAATCAGACAAAGTAAAAGCAATTTGCTGATTATCTGCTTTACAAATATCAACCATTTTCTTCATAGCTTTTTTTGCATTTTCATTATCCCATAAGTAACCTTCAAGATAAGCTATTTTATGATTTTTTATGTGCTGATCATTAATATCATCTGGTCCAATTAAAGTGCCTGCGCCTAGAAAAGTACACATTGTTCTTGTCCCATCTTCCTCAACAAAAATTGTACAACATCCTGTAGAAATATCTGGTGAAGTGAAACCTAAAGGAAATTGTAAACCTTCTCTGACCATATCCTTTTGAAGAAAAATTCCAACTTCATCATTTTTAATTTTTCCAATAAAACTTCCATTGCCACCAAACGAGGTAATCCCAAACATGGAGTTACCAAGGGAACCACCACCAGCCATTTCCCTGATGGAATAACTTTCATGCAAATTATTTTTTAAGTTTTCATCAATAAGATTCATAGAATCTCTGTTAATTTCATGCTTTTCAATCTCACTTTGATTGGAAGGAATTATGGCATCTACCATAGCATTTCCAATTCCAACTACGTCTAATTTATCATTCATTTTTGTTTAATTATTATTGGTACTAGTTGTACTATAATGACTCCAACAAATATTGCAAGGCATCCAAGTATTTTTTGTGTGTCTAAAACTTGATTTAAAAGTATCCAACCTGCTATAGCTGCAAAGACTGACTCCATTGATAAAATAATAGCAGCTGGAGCAGGGTTAGCTTTATGTTGAGCAATAATTTGAAGTGTATATCCAATACCAGCTGAAAAAATACCTGTATACAAAATTTCAAACCATTCAATTTGCATATTTGAGAGTTTTGGCTCCTCCCAAATGAAAGCCAAGATCATAGATAAGACAAAAACAATAAAGTATTGAATACTTCCAAATAAAAAAGGACTATTGAGTTCTTTCATAAAAATATCAATACAAATAATATGTAAGGCAAAAAACAAAGCAGCAATAAACAAAAGTGAATCTGATTGTTGAATCTCAACTGATTGATTAGAGGATAAAAGATATGATCCATACAAACAAAGTAAAATGGCAATCCAGATAATCCAGTGTACCTGTTTTTTAATTATGAATCTTGAAATTATACCAACAAAGGGAACGTAAAGAGTGCTAAGAAAAGCAGCATTTGATATTAATGATTTTTGTAAAGCGTACTGTTGAAGACCCATACCACCAAAAAGAAAAAAACCTGTTGCTAAACAAAGATAAACTTTTTTTCTATCACTTAATATTTTAACAATATTTTGTTGTTCTAGATAAATCGCAAATGGAATTACTGTTAAAAAAGCAAAAAAGAATCTTCCAAAGCTAAAAGTAAAAGGACCTATGGCTCCCATTCCAGTAGTTTGGCTGACAAAAGCTGTTCCCCATATAAGCGAGGCAATTAACATGAGTATGTTAGCTCTTGTATGACTCATAAAAATATTTGATTACTTATTTTATTGTTTATCTTTATTAATCCACCAAGACTCAATTACAATTCCGTAAAGTGGAATTTCGTCTGGGTATTCAAAAAAATCCCAATAAGCAATTCTGTCTTTGTTGCTATGATAAAGAGGAACGACATAGTGACCCCATAACAATACTCTATCAAGTGCGTGGATCGCCGTTGTTAATTCTTCTCTATTTGTTGCACTAATTAGTTTTTCAATTAATGCATCAACTGCTGGACTATTGATACCAGGATAATTTCTGCTTCCATCTTTTTGACCAACTTCTGATCCCCAATAAAATTGTTGTTCATTTCCTGGACTTAGACTGACGCCCCAGTATCTTTTAATCATATCAAAATCATAACTTAACAAACGTTCTTGATACTGTGATGAATCAACAGTTCTTACGTCCATTGTAATGCCAAGTTTTTTTAAATTACTTTTATAGGCTAAGGCGATCTTCTCATCAGATGGACTGACAATTAAGAACTCAAACTTGAATTCTTTTCCATCCTTTACCAGTTTTCCATTTTCAACAAACCATCCCTCTTTTTCGAGTATTTCTTTTGCTTTCAATAAATTTTTACGGTCATTACCACTGCCATCCGTAATTGGTGGAGTAAATGTTTCCGTAAATACCTCTGCTGGAATTTCATCTTTCCATACATTCAGTAATTCTAACTCATTTTTTGACGGTAAGCCTGAAGAAGCTAATGGTGAATTATCAAAATAACTATCTGTTCTCACATAAGCATTTTGATATATTGTTTTATTAATCCATTCATGATCATAGGCATAACTTAAAGCAAGTCTTACATTTCTATTATTAAATATGTCACGTCTTGTATTCATCACAAGACCATTCATTCCAACTGGTCTATCGTTATTCATTTCTCTTAGTATTACTTCACCATTCTGGACAGCTTTGAAATCATATTCTGATAACCAACGCTTAACATTGTATTCTCTTCTAAAGTCGTATTCACCAACTTTAAAAGCCTCAACTAAGACATTTGAATCTTTGTAATAATCATAAATAATTGTATCAAAATTATAGAGACCTTTATTTACTGGTAAATCTTTTGCCCAGTAATTTTCAACGCGTTTGTACTTTATTTGACGTCCTGGATCGAGACTATCAACTTGGTACGGACCACTTCCTAGGGGAATATCTAAAAATGTTTTTGTAACATCAAGATTTTCATAAAACTTTTTTGGAATGATAGGAAGAAAGCCTGCAATAATAAGAGGCAATTCTTTATCTTCATTATTTGCAAAAATCATTTTTATTCCATCATTTCCAATCAATTCAGTTTTGACTACTTTGCCATAAGTTTTTTTCTGATTTGGAGTTCCTTTTGTTTGAAATGTTTCTAAACTAAACAAGACATCATCACGTGTTATTGGTGAACCATCATGAAAGGTAGCATTTGAATTTAAATAAAAAGTTATAGACGATCTATCTTCAGGTAAGTCTACTTTTTCAGCTATCAAACCATAGAGAGAGAATGCTTCATCCCAAACTCTTCTCATTAACGTATCATTAATATACCCAAGTCCAGCAGCTTTAGAACCTTTAAATGCTACTCTATTAAGATTATCAAAAGAACCATATGATCCGAACTTTACCGTTCCACCCTTAGGTGCATTTGGGTTTACATAATCTAAATGCGTAAAATTACTGCTATATTTTGGTGTGCCATGCATTGCAATTCCATGAACTTTTTCTGCAGAAGCTAACTCAAAAGGTAATAAAAATAAGAAAACACTAAGTAGTAAGATCGAAAGATTTTTCATAGAATTACACTAACAATTTAAATGGATTTGATAAAGATGTTCTTAACATTACTACAATTTTAGATTTATTAATATATATCTAAAATATGAAGATTTTAAGCTCTGAGATTACACCATATAAAACATATTTAAACAGACGAAAGTTTATTAAGGGCTCATTAGCAAGCGCCTTGTTGGCAACAGTATCATCATCTGCTTTTGCTAATCATAATAATAATTCTTCAATTTATAATAAATATCTAAATGATAGTGATAAACTTAATTCTTACGAAGAAATCACAACGTATAATAATTTTTATGAGTTTGGGACTCATAAAAAACATCCGCATTTAAACTCTGGAAATTTTAAACCTAGGCCATGGACAATAAAAATAGATGGTCTTGTGAAAAAGCCCCAAACATTTGATTTAGAAAAAATTTTATCAAATGTAACAATAGAAGATAGGGTATATCGATTAAGATGTGTTGAAGCATGGTCCATGGTTATTCCTTGGCAAGGCTTTCAATTATCTGAACTTATAAACATGGCTGAACCTTTAAGCTCAGCAAAGTATGTTCAGTTTGTAACTGTCTTCAGACCGGAAGAAATGCCAGGACAACAAAAAAGAACAATTATTTGGCCATATAGAGAAGGGCTTCGAATGGACGAAGCTATGAATCCATTAACAATATTAGCAACTGGATTGTATGGTCATGAAATGCCTAATCAAAATGGTGCGCCCATAAGATTAGTTGTTCCATGGAAGTATGGATTCAAATCAATTAAATCAATAGTGGAAATTAGATTTTTAGATACGCAACCTGAAACTTCTTGGGAAACATTGGCTCCTTGGGAATATGGTTTTTATGCTAATGTTAATCCTAATGTTAATCATCCAAGATGGAGTCAAGGAACAGAGAGACGAATTGGAGAGTTTAAAAGAAGAGAAACACTTATGTTTAACGGCTATGAAGAAGAAGTAGCACATCTCTATAAAGATTTAGATTTGACCAAATTTTATTAATGAATGTTTTCAACCAGAAATTTTAATCGCAGTAAACCTGTCTTATTTATTTTAATTCTATTTCCTAGCCTACTCTGGGCGTACCAATTTGTTACTGGAAATCTTGGAGTTAATCCAATTGAAAAACTAATGGATGAGTTAGGTTTGATGGCACTTAGATTAATAATAATAACACTTATGATTACTTCTCTATCAAATATTAAACCTTTAAAATCGATAGTAGTTTTTCGAAGAATGATTGGACTTTTCGCTTTCTATTATGTCTGTTTACATTTCTCCACTTACATAGTTCTAGATCATTTTTTAGATATACAATTCATCATTCAAGATATTATAAAAAGACCATTTATAACTTTTGGTTTTATAAGTTTCCTTTTTTTAATTCCACTTGCTATCACTTCAACAAACAAAATGATTAAACGACTAGGTTTTAAAGTATGGAAGAAAATTCACTATTTAATTTACCCAGTAGCCATTCTAGCAAGTATGCATTTTTATGTTTTAGTTCGCGCTGATAAAACAGAACCAGTAATTTATATGGGAATAATTATTCTCTTGTTACTTCACAGAATATTTAAAAGACTTACTCGTCCTCAGTTAGCTCAGTAACTGGATTCATTTCCATACCGGCAGGACTAATATTTCGTGGTAAAGGATTGTATTGTGATTCAAGATCACGGGGTTTAGTTCTTTGTGTCATCCTATACAAACCAAATAATCCTAGCAGTCCATGTATTAAAAATAAATAGATGTAAAAACCTACCGCTCCTAAAATTTCCATGAAGCCAGAAACAAATAAAGGTCCAATAATTGATCCAATACCAATGAGTATGCCAAAGGTTGCACTTGCTGATACTATTTCATTAGGTTGTAAAAAGTCATTTGTATGAGCAACCGTAAGTGAATACATAGGCAAACAAGCAATAGAAAAAAGACCAGTAAAAATTAAGAATAATGTTAGTGGCATAAAGCTTGCAAAAACAAAAAATAAACTCAAGCCTGAAGCCATAAAGGAAACACCAATAAGAATGACACGTCTATCAATTCTATCTGACAAATATCCAATAGGCCATTGAGATAAGGCGCCAGCTGACGTTATGATCATCATATACAGAGAAATTTCAAATAAACTTAAATTAATAGATGATGCATATATTGCACCGTACCCAAAAACTGCACTATGTGATAAACCAGTTGCTAATGCGCCAACAAAACCTAAAGGTGAAACAGTATAAAATTCTCTTAAAGAAAAAAATTTAGGACTTTCTGTATTTGGTTGTTCTGTTGAAGATAGAAGAATAGGAAGAAGTGCGAATGATAATAAGATCGATACTAAAATAAATAAATCAACTTTAGCTGGATCGCCTAAATTTAATAAAAATTGTCCTGCTCCAACAAAAACAAAAGTAATAATCATATAAACGGAAAGTAATTGACCGCGAGTTTGATTAGTTGATTTTTCATTCAACCAACTCTCCATGATCACATAAATTCCAGCAAGACTTAAGCCAGTTAATATTCGTATAAACATCCATGAATACGGATCAACAAATACTGAGTGTAATAATATAGCAATAGATGCAAGCGATGCTAAAGCAGCAAAAACTCTTATGTGACCAACACGTTGTAAAAAAATGGGAATTGATAATGCTCCAGTTAAGTATCCAACGTAATAACCAGCTATAATAAGTCCTGATGCAAAAAAACTAAAACCTTCTAAAACAGAACGAACACCGATTAGTGTTCCTTGTAATCCGTGACCAAGACAGATTAAACCAAAGCCAAAGAAAAGGGCCCAAGTGTTTTGAAGTACCTTAAACATCTTCTAAATTTTTATTGAAATTTTAGTATTCTTCTTCGCCGTCTTCTTTAGGCTTAATACCTTCAGCTATTGGATCAATTTCTGTTTCGTCTTCTAATAAAACAGTATCATCCTCAAGATTGTCTTCGTTGTTATCTAAATCCAAATTATCGATATCAAGATCATCATCTTTTTCTTTTGGTTTTGGCGGAATGGGATTTGTTAAAGGAGCAGCATTAGTACTTCCAGGTTTTCTTCCACGTCTTGGTCTAGTCATTGTAGTAACTTCAATTTCTTTACCACACTCAGGACACTCCAGTTCTGTTCTTCCTAAGTCGTAGTATTGCTTACTACACATTGGACATATTCTTTTTAAACCCCAAGATTCTTTGTACATTTTTACTCTTCTTTTTTTATAAATATTTTACCGCAATAACCACAAACAATTTTGTTTTCATTATTAAAGGTATAATAAACTGCCGGATGTCCTAAACCATCTTCACCACCATCGCAAGAGATAGTTTCAGTTTTTGGATCTACCTTCACAATATCCTCAGTCATAAAAGTCATATAAAATTTTAGCAGAAAAAGTCTATATTTTTTGCTTAAAGAATTTGAAAATAAACAACTGAAATACCACTAACTATTAAAATAGAAGGTATTATTCTAGATTTTGCATTCTTCTCAAATAAGAAAAGCATTCCAATAATTGCAGCAAACACAATGCTTATTTCTCTAATACTAGAAACATAAGCTATTTCTATAAATTGCATACTCCAAACAACAATTGCGTAACTACTTGTTGCAAATACACCAGCAGCAATCCCGGATCTAAAAGTGTACGTTTCTCTTTTTCGTAAACCATCTTTAGAGATCAAACCAATAATTAGTAAAGGTATTCCATTAAGTGTGAAGAGCCAGTAAATATAGGAAAAACCATTTTCAGAAAGTCTAACCCCAACACCGTCAACTAAAGTATAAGCAGTAATTAGAATAGCCGTTGATATAGCGAGAGCAAAACCTCTGAAGTTAAAAGATAAATTTTTAGAATAAGAAATTAAAAATAATCCAATACAAACAATTAATATTCCTACGAAACCAGCAACACTAATATCAGAACTTAAAAATAAAATACTAATGATCGCTACAAACAAACATGAACTTCCTCTAGAAATTGGATATATGTAAGAGAGATCACCGTACCTATATGAGTAGATAACATTTAGTCTGTAGAAGACATGAATGATTACGGTTGCTATTAAAAAATACCAAACCTCTACAGTTGGAAATGGAACAGTAAATGTTAAAGGTAAAAAAATAGTAACTTCCAAGACAGACGTTATACCCATTAACGATAAAGGGTTCTTGCTTGATTTTATTATAGCACTCCAAACTGCATGACATAGAGCAGAAACAAGAATTAAGATAAAAATAAAATTTACTGACAATGTCATCAGTAGATAAGAATTTACTTCATGCCTGTCAAAGTAATTCCTTCAATAAATCGTTTTTGTGCGATTATAAAAGCAACAATAAGAGGAACAGTTACAGTAACTATTGAAGCCATCATAGGACCAAATTCGTCACTATCAATCCCACCTCTGAATTCTCTTATACCAAGTGGTGGAGTAAAGAGATCTCTATTTCCTGTTATTACCATACGAGGCCAGAAATAATCATTCCAGTGTGCAACAACTGAGAATATTGCAAAAGCAAGTAGCGCTGGTATTGCAGTTGGAAGCATTACTTTCCATACGATTGCGTACTCTCCCATGCCATCCATCCTGGCGGCATCAATTAATTCATCTGGAACAGTCATAAAGAATTGCCGCATTAAAAAGATTCCAAACACCGATATGGTCCAGGGGAGTATTAAGGCGGAATAGGTGTCAACTAATCCTGCCTGGGCCAACATAACATATAATGGAAGCGCAATTCCGTGAACTGGTATGAGCAAGCAAAATAAAACCATCGAAAAAACAAATTCTCGTCCGTAAAACCGTAACTTGGCAAGTGCATACGCGCACGGTAAGGCGACTAAAACCTGAATGATGAAGATTGATAAAGTAACAATGACACCATTCATTAAGTATCTAGGAATAGGAGCTTTTTCAAAAGCAAACCAATAGTTGTATTGATATGGCTTCATTGTACATGTTTCTTCTGAATAACCAGTTTTAACACATACGGGAAACGTCTGAGTTTCTTGTGCACCAATAAGACCACCAGAAATTGATTGGATTTCTTGCTGAGATTTTAATGACATAGAAACCATCATATAAAAAGGGAGCATCACTACGATTGCACCAATAATTAAGATTGCATGCTTCCAACCTTCTCCAATATATTGTTTAGCTTCCATTAATAATGAACCCTCTTCTCAATGACATATCTTTGGAAAAACGTTAACACAAGAATAAATCCAATAAAGACAACAGTGATTGCTGCACCGATACTTGTTAAGTTTTGTTGAATAGCTTTTTCAAAGATTGCATACATCATGACATACGTTGTTTTTGATGGACCACCTTTAGTAAGTATTTCGATGGTATCAAATACTTGAAACGTTCTAATTGTAGTAATAGTCACAACAAACAACGTTGTTGGACCAAGCATTGGCCATGTAACAAGCTTAAATTGTTCCCAAGTAGATTTAGCCCCATCCATTTCTGCAGCTTGGTATAACTCTCTTGGTATACTTGTTAAGCCAGCTAAATATAAAACCATATTAAAACCAAAAGCCTGCCAAATTCCTATGAAACATACTGTCCAAATCGCAGTATTTTTTTGTTTTAACCAATATGGAAAATCCATGTTGTTTGCACATGCTACAGCATACCAACTTTCTTGTGAGTCTACCCATGGCAACCAATGAAAACCAAGAATGAATTCCCTAACTCCCCCACACCCATTTGCTAAAAAACTATTTACAATTCCTAATGTTGGATGAAGAGTAAATTCCCATGCAATTGCCATTGCAAGAAGAGTTGCCATAACTGGAAGAAAGAAAATTGTTTTATATATATCAGCGCCAAACCTTAGTGAATTTAAGAGCATAGCAGCACATAATCCAAGTACAACAGAAATTGGAACCACAACAATAACATACGTCGCTGTGGCCCAAATCATTTTGACATATGTTTTGCGATTGAACATCTTGTCATAATTTTCTAGTCCAACCCACTCAAATGTTTTGTTTCCTAAATTATAGTCAGTAAAAGAAATTCCTCCTGCAAGAAAAAGAGGAAAGATTAAAATAATTATCATCAGTATGATTGCTGGTGCAATAAACCATATGTGAGCTTTTGAATTATGCATTAGTAAATTGAACTCTCATTCCGGCTTCATTAAATAGCAATGCTTTATCTGAAACTCTTTTTATATTTACACTAGAACCGTTTGAAATTTGGTGTGTAAATTGTGGTAAGCCCCTTACAATTATTTTATTTGAACCGTCTTCAATATTTACATGAAAGAAAATATCTGAACCTAAATTTTCTCTATATGCAACCGTTCCACTAAATGTATTTTCATTACTTTCATTTGTAATTTCTAAATGTTCTGGTCGAATACCAATATGTAAATCTGTATTACTTTCAGAACTTTTTCTTTTAAGATTAACGTTGAGAAAACTTACCGTCCCACCAGAGTCCGCAGTTCCTTTAAATATATTTATTTTTGGACTTCCAACAAATTGAGCTACACTTAATGAGGAAGGATTGTCATATACTTCTTGAGGTGTATCTAGTTGTAATAAATTTCCATCAATCATAACAGCCATTCTAGAAGACATAGTTAACGCTTCTGCTTGATCATGTGTTACATAAACAAAAGTAGTTTTAAGTGAATTATGAAGTTCAGATAGTTCAGATCGCATGTGAACTCTCAAAGCCGCATCTAAATTTGAAAGAGGTTCATCCATTAAAAAGGCAACAGGCTCTCTAACCATAGCACGACCAAGAGCAACTCTTTGTCTCTGACCGCCTGACAATTGTCCAGGTTTTCTATCTAATAGTTCTGAAATTTTTAGAGTTTCAGAAGTTTTATTTACTAATTGATTTATAGATTCTGTTTTCTCTTTTTTGCTTGGAGAAAAATTACCAATTAAGGGAAGTCTTTCAAATGCATTATAATCTCTTAGTCTTAATGGAGTTTCCAAATTTCTTCTTACTGTGAGATGAGGGTAAAGAGCATATGACTGGAATACCATTGCCAAATCTCTTTCACTGGCTCTAACTCTATTTACATTTTTATTATCTATTAATACATCGCCTGAAGTCTGCTGTTCCAATCCTGCAATTATTCTAAGTAATGTAGATTTACCACAACCAGATGGACCAACTAATGTTAAGAATTCTCCATCGTTTATATCAACATTCAAATTATTAAGTACTTGTGTAGACCCAAATGATTTTGAAATATTTTTAAGTGATATTGTCCCCACTCATTCCCCCTGTATCTTAACTTTAATCTACAAAATTTTATTAAATTTGAGAATATTTTAAATCTATTTATTTCAATTTTATTAACAAATATTCAAATTATGATTGAGTTTAACTAGCAGATAACTATAAATTCGTATTTTTAATAATATATATTAGTTGAAATCGTGTCCGAAAATTTAGAAATTAATAATAGAGAATATCCAAGCTCTTTCTCAAAAACTGCTATTGTTATATGCCTTGATGGTAGTCAAAAAGAGTATCTCGAAGAAGCATCAAAATCAAATCTTACACCAAATCTTGATAAACTAATTGCAAGTGGTGAAAACCTACTAGTTCACAGCGCTATTCCAAGTTTTACAAATCCTAATAATATTTCCATTGTAACTGGGCAGCCAAGTTCTGTACACGGTATATGCGGAAACTTCTTTTATACACCTGAGACTGGTGAAGAAGTAATGATGAATGATCCAAAATATATGCGAGCACCAACTATTTTTGAAAAATTTTACAATTCTGGTTCTAAAATTGCTCTTGTTACTGCAAAAGACAAGTTGAGAACACTTTTAGGAAACGGATTAAGTTTTGATGATGAGAGAGCTATTTGTTTTTCTGCTGAAAAATCTGATCAAGCAACAAAAGATCTCAATGGTATAGATAATGTAAACGATTGGTTGGGGATGCCAGTGCCAGAAGTATATTCTGAAGGACTTTCTGAATTTGTAATGGCTGCAGGTGTAAAGCTTCTTGAAGAGTTCAAACCAAATATCATGTATTTATCGACTACGGATTATATTCAACACAAATATGCACCGGGAAACGAAACAGCAAATAAATTTTATGCAATGTTTGATAAATATATTGGTCTTTTAAATAAGGAGAATGTTTCTATAATCATCACAGCAGATCACGGTATGAAACCAAAATCAAAAGAAGATGGTTCACCTAATGCAATATTTTTACAAGATTATTTAGATAAAAAATTTGAACCAAACATGGCTAAAGTTATTCTACCAATTACAGATCCATATGTCGTTCACCATGGTTCACTTGGTTCTTTTGCAACAATTTATTTAGAAGACAAGAGCAAGGTAGATTCAGTTGTAAATGCTATTAAAGAAATAAAAGATATAGAAGTTGTTTTAACAAAAGATGAAGGATGCTCTACTTATAATTTACCTCCAGATAGAATGGGCGATATTATATGTATGTCTTCAGAATTTATGACTATTGGTTCATCAGAAGATAAACACAATCTTTCTGGATTAAATGAACCTTTACGTTCTCATGGCGGACTTCATGAAAGAGAAGTGCCATTCATATCAAATTTAAAATTGCAAAATTTAGATACTAGCAAACAATTATATAACTATGATGCATTTTACTATGCAATTAACGGAGCCTTATGATGCACAAAAAAATGATTAATGAAGCAATGCGTATAGCTGGAGAAAAAGTTACTTCAGATAAAACAATAAATGTTGAGTACCCTTTTACAGGTGAAGTAATCGGAACGGTTCCAGCCGGTACTGCAGAGCATGCAAGAAAGGCTTTAGATATTGCTGCAAATTACCAACCTAAACTTACAAGATATGAGAGACAAAAAATTCTTCAAACTGCTGCAGAAGTACTTGTTAAAAGAAAAGAAGAAATTTCTGATATTATTACTTTAGAACTTGGCATCTCTAAACAAGATTCTCTATACGAAGTAGGAAGAGCTTTTGATGTCTTTTCTTTAACAGCTCAACTTTGTATTCTTGATGATGGAGAAATATTTTCTTGTGATTTAACTCCACATGGAAAAGCGAGAAAAATATTTACCATAAGAGAACCCTTAACGGCAATCTCAGCAATCACTCCATTTAATCATCCTTTGAATATGGTAGCGCATAAAATTGCACCTTCAATTGCAACTAATAATTGTACAGTATGTAAGCAGACAGAATTAACACCTTTAACAGCAATGGTACTCGCTGATGTTTTATATGAAGCAGGTCTGCCACCAGAAATGTTTTCAGTTGTAACTGGATGGCCTCAAGATATCGGATCTGAAATGATCAAGAATCCAAACATTGATCTAATTACTTTTACAGGCAGTGTGGGTGTAGGAAAATTAATTGCTGAACAAGCTGGATACAAAAGAACAGTTCTAGAGCTTGGTGGTAATGATCCATTAATTGTTTTAAATGACTTAGATGGTGATGATCTTAAAAAAGCTGTTGAGCTAGCAGTTACTGGAGCAACGAAAAACTCTGGTCAACGTTGTACAGCTGTTAAAAGAATATTGGTTCAAGAATCTATTGCAGATCAATTTGTTGAAATGGCTCTCGAGCGTGCTAAGAAAATTAAATTTGGTGATCCTATGAATATGGAAACAGATTTAGGTACCGTTGTTAATGCTGAAGCTGCTGAACTTTTTGATAAAAGAGTTTCTATGGCTGAAGAAGACGGTGCAAAAATTTTATATCACCCTGGAAGAAAAGGTGCTTTGTTACCCCCAATAGTAGTTGATAATGTTGATCCTAAAAGTGAATTAGTTTTAGAAGAAACATTTGGTCCAGTTATCCCAATCATTCGTGTGCCAAATGATGATGAAGCTGTAATGAAAATATCTAACTCAACAGCATTCGGATTATCATCTGGTGTTTGTACAAATAACTTCATGCGAGCAAAAAAATATATTCAAGGTTTAAATGTTGGAACTGTAAATATTTGGGAGGTGCCAGGTTACAGAATTGAAATGTCTCCTTTTGGAGGAATTAAAGATTCAGGTCTTGGTTATAAAGAGGGTGTTATTGAAGCAATGAAAAGTTTTACTAATGTAAAAACTTTCTCACTACCTTGGTAAAATAACCAGTTTTCTCTAATTCTTTAATTTCTGTGGAAAAATACACTTATTTTTTTGCAATTTTTCCGTAATAAAATTGTAACCCTATCGAGCTAGATGTAGGTTAAATCATTATATTCAATCGGGAGGATTAAATGAAAAAATTAATAACAGGATTGGCAGCCATATTAGCTTTTGGTTTTTATGGATCAGTCAATTCAGCTAAGTCTATTGAAATAGAAGTGGCTTATCCTTATTCAGGATTATTTGATGTAACTTTTCAAGCTATTATGCCAGAGTTTGAAAAAGCGCATCCAGATATCCAAGTAAAGTTTCGAGCTACATACGAAAACTATGAAGATGCAACTGCAACAATTTTTAGAGAGTCTACTTCAGGTAACTTACCAGATGTAACGATGCAAGGTCTTAACAGACAAGCACCTCTAGTAGATAAAGGTATTGCAAAGTCTTTAGAGCCATTTATTGCAAAAGAAGCAGCTTTTGAAAAAGATGGTTACCATTCTGCTATGTTAAGTCTTTCAACATTCGGTGGTGAAGTTTATGGATTACCATTTTCTGTATCAACGCCAGTTGGCTATTACAACATGGATCTATTAGCTGAAGCAGGTGTAGATAGTATTCCAACTAACTGGGACGAAGTTATTGCAGCATGTAATAAATTGGAAGCAGCAGGTAAAGGAACTCTATACTTTGGTTGGAACATCACAGGTAACTGGTTCCACCAAGCATTAATGCATACTCAGAACGTTCCAATGGTTAAAGATGGAGCTGTAAATATGGGTGGTGATGCAGGACTTGCAACGTTAGAGCAAATGAAAGCAATCATGAGTGGATGTAATATGCCAAACTATTCAATTGCTGATGGTCAAGCTGCGTTTAACGCAGGTACTATTGGTATGATGTTCTGGTCTACTTCAAGCTTGGGTTCAGTTAATGCTGCAAAGGCAGACTTTGTTTTAAAAACTGCACCATTCCCTGGAATGGCTGGAGTAAACAATGGAACACCAGCAAGATTACCAGCAGGTGGAAACGCTGCAATGTTAGTGTCTACATCTGATGATCCAGCAAGAGTTGATGCTGCATGGACTTTCTTAAAGTTCATTACATCAGGTATCGGTGCTGCATTAGTTGCTGAAACAACTGGATATGTTCCACCAAATAAAGCAGCGAATGATTTATTAGGTGACTTCTATAGTCAAAACCCTAATAAACTTACTGCTGTTGAACAACTTCCACTTCTTGCTGATTGGTTTGCGTATCCTGGAGAAAATGGATTAGCTGTTACACAGGTAATCTATGATTTCACGGAAGAAATTGCTACAGGCGACGCTGATGATATGGCAGATCTTCAAGAAGAAATGATGGAAGAAATAAACGATCTTATGTAATTTGAGATTATTTATTATTAACTTTTTATTACAGCGGCTTTATAAAAGCCGCTGTTTTATTTTAAATTTAAATGGGAGTAAAAATAGATGCCTCTTACAACAACTACAATAGGTGCTTATCCAAAACCTAAACAAACACCCATTCAAGATTGGTTTTTAGGGACAAAATCAGAAGAAGAGAGAAAAGCATCAAAAGGATTATTATCAAATTGGTCACCTGGAGCATATGAAAAAGCATTAGAGTCTGCAGGTGCGGATGCTGAAAAATTATTTTTAGCAGCAATTAAAGAAGTTATAACTGATCAAGTAAGTGCGGGTATTGATGTTCCAACAGATGGGGAAGTTAGGCGTGAGAGTTATGTATTATATCAATGTCGATTTTTAAATGGTGTAAGTTTTAAGGAAGTTACACATAAGTCAGTAAGACAAGGTGCGTTCGAAGCTGATCTTCCAACTATTGTTGCACCAATTTCAAGTAAAGAAATACGTATGCATTTAGACTGGAAGAGCGCACAACAATTTACAAAAAACCCAGTTAAAATTACGTTACCTGGACCAATGACAATTACAGATTCAATTGCCAACAATTACTATGATGACATGAAAAAACTTGGTTTTGATTTAGCATTAGCTCTAAATAAAGAAGTTAAAGCACTTGTAGAGGCAGGTTGTCAGTATATTCAAATTGATGAACCAGTATTTGCTAGAAAGCCCGATGAAGCTCATTCATATGGAATGGAAAATTTAGAAAGAATGATGCATGGTATACCTAAAGAAGTGCAACGCGTTTGTCATATTTGTTGTGGTTATCCTAACTCATTAGATTCAGAAGGATATAAAAAGGCTGATCTAGATGCTTATGATAGAATTGCATCACTTGTAGATGATTCAACTATTGATGAAGTATCTTTAGAAGATTCACATAGGCATAATGATTTAAATCTTTTAGAAAAATTTACTAAAACGAAAGTAATTTTTGGATTTATTGATATTGCAAAAAGTAGAATGGAGTCTGTTGAAGAAGTAAGAGTTCGTATCAAAGATTCACTTGAACATATTGATGAACACCGTTTAATAGCTGCACCAGATTGTGGTTTAGGTTTCTTTACTCGAGAACAAGCAATTGAGAAAATGACAATTTTAACTAAAGCGGCAAAATCAATTTAATATAATGTGGAATTATTTTAACCCTGTTGAAATTATCTTTGGAGAAAATAGATTTAAAGAAGTACATGATGCTCTTAAAAATAAGAACTACATCATAATCACTCATCCAGAAGAAATTTTTAAAAAATATAGCGATGAATTAAAATCTTCTTCAAATCCACCCTTATCCATTATGACTGATGTTCAGCCTAATCCAGATTATAAGGATATTTTAGAGCTACAAAATAAATTTTCTTCAATTAATAAATCAGTAGATTATATTTTAGCCATAGGTGGTGGCTCTGTTACAGACACAGCTAAAGCAATTGCTGCATTTAAAGATAAACAAGAATATCTAACTGATTTCGTTCGCAATAAGAAAAGCCCAAGAGTCGAAAATCCAATCAAGATTATTGCAGTACCTACAACTTCAGGAACATCAAGTGAACTTACGTGTTGGGCCACAATATGGGATAAAGAAAAAAATAATAAATTATCTTTGGCGCACAAATCTCTTTATGCAGAAAAAACAATTATTGACCCATCTATTATGGTTGATAAGCCTTTAGGTTTGACCATTTCAACAGGTTTAGATGCTCTCTCCCATTCAATGGAAAGTATTTGGAATATTAATGCAAACCCAGTTTCTGCTTCTCATGCAATACAAGCATCAAAATTAGTATTAGAAAATTTACCACTTCTCACTAAAGATTTAAGAAATGTTGAATTACGCTCAAACATTGCATTGGCGTGTGTTCATGCTGGCTTAGCGTTTTCCAATACGAAAACTGCTATTGCGCACAATCTATCATACCCTGTTACACTCAATTACGGTATTCAGCATGGTATCGCTTGTTCATTTACTTTACCTATGATTACTAAAAGTATGGTTGGAATTGATAGTGTAGCTGAGGAAAGACTAAAATTAATTTTTAACGATAATCTAGAGAATGCTGCAAATAATCTGAGTGAATTTATGCGTTCTTTAGAGGTTCCTCTTAACTTAAATGAAATAAAAGTTCCTGTTCAAGAATGGAATAATATAGTAGATGATGCGTTTTTAGGGGAACGAGGTAAAAACTTTATTGGCAATAAAGAAGCCTTCATCTCTTCTGCTAAATCAATGGGACTTTATTAGTAATGAAAAAAAATTTCAGGTTTTATGATAACAGACAAAAATATTTATTATTTGTCACAACAACAAATGAAAAAAATCAAATTGCTGATGCGATTCGTCCTCACGTAAATAAAATTAAACCTCAAAAACCTGGCATAAAAATATTTGATGCTGGAATGGGGGATGGCTCTTTACTTATGAATGTTATGCGGCAGTGTCATGAAGCTAGACCTAACGTACCTCTATTAGTTTGTACAAAAGAAATAAGTATAGAAGATGTAAGATTAGGTTTAGAAAAATTACCCGATAGGTTTGTTGAGCATAAGAATACTGTTTTTGTCATTTCAAATCTTCACTACTCTGAAGCTGCAAACCTTAAATCAAAAAATGAAACTAAACAGAAAAAAATTAATTGGAATACTATTAAATTAAAAGGTGACACTTCTCTTGAATTTGCCCAACAATTAAGAAAACAAAATGAGTTTTTAGAAAAAAAATGGAATATAGAGATCAATAAAAAGTCAGGTAACCATACTTATAAAGAGCCTTCAGTCATGGTTATCTACCGCGAAGATCAAGAATTTAATGTTAATGAATTAATACCTACCAAAAAAAAATCAGATAATAAATTTGATCTTATTATTGCGTCACAGCCTTATCGTTCAAGAATTTCAGCAGAAAAGAAATCAAAATACGTTATTGAACCAATGATTAGAGCGTTAAAATCAAAAGGGAAATTATTAACTATTCACGCTTCAGGAAACGATCCTGCTAATGAAATAATTCGTAAAATTTGGCCAAAAGAGAACCCCTTTCCATCTCTTGGGAATAGTATCATTTCCTATCTTAAGAAAAATTTAGATAAAGACTTATTAAGCAGTTTATCTTTTGTAGAAAAAAGAATTATTAAATGTAAACTGAGAGCTCTTCCAACAGAAATAAGTAATGGAATAGCCACCTCTCTAATTTTTTCTGCGTGGAATGCATCTATATATGTAAATCAAATGGATGATGATAAAGTAATGATGGTGGAAAAAACAAAAAATTATGAAAAAGTGGTCCAAAAAATAGTTTCAAAAAACAAAGGACTATATTTTAATAATGAAATTTTTGTAATTGAAAAAAAATAACTTTATTCATTCTCGAACCAATTTATATCTGTCTTTAAAAAATCTTCGCTATGTACTACTAAAGAATTTTCTTTTATCAAAACAACATTATAATTTGGATCAGTGTTTGCTGTTCCTAAACGATATTTATTTGAAAAGTTTGAAACTAAAGGAGACCATGTACTTCTTGGTGAAGAAAATGTAATACCTAAGTATTGACCTGATACAGTAATATGTTGGTGCCCAAAAAATAAGTGTTTGATATTTTTATTATACTTTAATAAAATTTTTTTAAATTCATCTTTTTGAATAAGTCCTATTTTATCACTATTTTTATCTCCAAGCGCAAGAGGATTATGATGCATAAAAATATATATACTTTTATCTATTCCTTTTTTTAATTCATTTTCAAACCATCTTTGTCTATTTTCACAAAAGTAACCGCTATCTGTTTCTGGTTTATTTGTGTCTAAAAAAATAAAAAGTTTATTTTCAAAAGCTTCAGTGTATTGAATGAAACCATTCTCATCAGTTTTAGTTTTTGTAAAACTTTTTTTGAAATTCACTCTGTTGTCATGATTACCTATAATTAATTTTGGGAATAATTTCGTTGGTAACCTTTCTTCTTTAATAATGTCTAAAAATATCTTGTATGCGTCTTCACTGCCAAAGTGTGTAATATCACCTGATATTACAAACAAATCTGAATCTAAATGATTTTTTTTAATATGTTCTAATGCCTTTTTAAACCTTAACTGTGAGTCTATTCCATGCAAAATATCAGGCTCAATATGTGGATCTGACAAGTGTAAAAGTTTCATATAATCCAGTTTTTATAACAATTTATTCATCAATTAAGCTAAAATCTTTTAAAAATTTTATTAACATTTTTTGTATAAAAATATTTTTTCACCTAGGAATTTTTAATGTCAAAAAAATATAATGATAAATTGGTTTTTTTAATTTTTAAATTTGTAAGACTAAAAAAAATACAAGATTCCTCCCATTTTTTTTGAAATTGACATACATTTTCTTCAATGCTTAATTAATCTATTAATATTTTGGGAGGTATAAAATGAATATTAAAAAAATTGTTATAGCATTTCTTATAACTTTATTAAGTTTTAGTTATGCTATTGCAAAAGATGTAAAAATTACAGTATGGGCCGGAGGAACTAACGAAGCTGACTATTATAGAATGGAAGCTATAAAGATGGCTGCTGATATACTTACTCGTGAAATGGCAATACAAGGAGAAGAAATTAATATCACTGTAGAAGGTAAGAGAGACTTTGGTGGATGGGGAGAGTTTAAACAAGCTGTTACCCTAGCAGCTGAAGATGGATCAGCCCCTAACATAGTTGTTACAAGTCACCTTGACATAGCGCCATGGAGTCAAGCAGGTTACATTGTTCCTGTTGAAGATTATCTTGATATGGATGCTTGGCCATTAAATGATATTTATGACAACTTAATGGAAATTGCAGCTTACAACGGAATACAATACGGTCTTCCACAAGATGCAGAAAGTAGACCTTTCTTCTTTTGGAAGGAATATCTAAAAGGTATTGGTTACTCAGATAGTGATATTGATGCACTACCTTCTAAAGTTGCTTCTGGTGATTATACCCTAGCAAATGTTCTTGAAGATGCAAAGAAAGCTGTATCAATGGGATTAGTAGAAGAGGGTTATGGTTTTTACCCTAGAGTGTCTAATGGTCCTGATTATGCACAATTCTATCAATCGTTTGGTGGTGAGTTAATGGATTCTGCATCAGGTAAACTATTGTTGGATAAAGCTTCAATGCAAGAATTTTATCAATTCTTCGCGGATGCAGTCGCTGCAGGAGTAACAAAGAAAAATCATATTGGTACTGATTGGGGACAATGGTACAATGAAGTTGCAAATGGTAAAGCTGCTTTTTGGCATGGTGGAACATGGCACTATGCTAGATATACTGGAAAAGAAGGAAATGATGATTTCTTCGGGACAATTCAATTCACTCTTATTCCAGCAGGAAATGACAGAGGAAGAGCAAATACCATTACGCATCCTCTAGTTTATCTTGTAACAAATCAAAATGATGAGGATTTACAAGATATTGCATCTCAGCTTGTAAAGATTGCTTCAGAGCCTCGAATCAATTCTTTACATGCTATTGAATCTGCACACTTAGGTATTTCTAAACAACAATCTAATGTTGGACTTTATGCAAATGACCAATGGGCTGCGGAAGCAACTGAAGTACTTTTAGGATCAGCTAATGCTCAACCTAACCATTTACAATATGGTGTATTTTCAGAAGCTATGTGGGCTGGTTTAGAGTCTGTGTGGACTGGTTCTAAATCTGCTGCAGATGCAGTAAATGATCTTGAAAGCGAATTATCTTCAAAACTTGGAGATGATTTATTAGTTAGATAATACTTTACAAATAATAAACAGGAGTGAATTTCACTCCTGTTATTTTAATAAAAAATTATGAATAGAATAAACTGGTTTGGTTTTATTTTTATATCTCCAGTACTAATAATGGTTTTATTATTTTTTCTAACACCAGTTGTTATGACTGCTTTTTTTTCATTTACAAATATGTCAACATCAACAGGCATAAAAGGAGGAGAGTATTTAATTAATCAAGAAACTATTAAAGAAATAAAAAAATATAATATTCAAAATGATACTATTGAAAAACTTGAAAATGCTGGGTACTCAATTAATGAAGAAGGTTTAAAAATTATAAGTGAAAAATATAAAGAATCTCTCTCAAATGAAATTAAGTCTTTATATTTTGGTGAAAAATTTTCAAATAGAAAAGATTTAGAGAGAGCACTTAAAAAATTAAAAAAGAATAAAATTAAAAAAACACGTGATAGAAAAGAGATCGCTGAAATATTTAAAGAATCAATTATTAATGAAAGGTTTGATAGCAAGTCTATTTTCGAGGAAAATTTAATAAAGCTTGAAATAGACCAAAATGATAGGGATGTTATTATTAAAGAAAGTTATACTGGTTGGTCTTGGACCAATAATAATTTCAAATTAATTTATAGTTTACCATCTTCTTATAAGTTTGCATTTTATACACTTATTTATGTCTCTTTTACTTTAACATTTAATGTAGTTTTTGGTTTGTTTTTGGCAATTTCTACATTTTATTTACCATCAAAAACAGCGTCTACATTTAGAACTATTTGGTTTTTGCCAAGGATACTTCCTCCAGTATTATATGTTCTGATGTGGAAATGGTTCACTTGGGATACTGGATTTATTTCACAAATGTCGACTTACTTTGGTGCATCACCAAAAAATTGGATGATGGATTCTCCAGTTCATGCTTGGACAGTTATAGTATTAATAAATGGATTTGTTGGAGCATCTTTTGGAATGATACTATTTTCGTCAGCAATTAAGGCCATACCATCATCAATGTTATATGCATCTGAGGTTGATGGTGCAAATAGATGGCAACAAATATGGAATATAATAATTCCTCAATTAAGATGGCCAATAATGTTTACAACGGCCTATCAAACTTTGTCATTATTAACTTCATTTGAATACATTTTATTAGCGACAAATGGAGGACCAGGTAGATCCACCGAAGTTTGGGCTTTAGCTGCATATCACACAGCACTGCAAAATTATGCAGGTAATTTACAATATGGCTTAGGTGCTACTTATGCTTTGGTCTTAGTAATAATAGGAATAATTGCTAGCTTATTCTATTTGAAATTTTTTAACTTTAAGGACCTAGTAACTAAACCAAGGATTGAGGGATAAATGAATAATTATTATCGTTCTTGGCCAATAACATTGTTACTTACATTAATTTCTTTGCCACTATTAATAATGTTCATTTTTCAGATAATAGATAATTTCACAAATCCTGCTCCTGGCGGTATTTGGCCAAGTAGTTTTACATTAGAGCATTGGAGATTTTTATGGGAAACACCAAAAACAGGAGAGTCCTATATTTGGACCGTAACTTTTAATACCTTTATTTTTGCAAGCACAACCTCAATTATGGTTACCTCACTATCCATGACATCAGGATATGTTCTTTCTCGTTTAGATATTCCCGGAAGAAAAATTTTTCTTGCCGGTTTAATAATGTTGCATGCTTTTCCAACTATCTCTCTCATTGTTGCTATCTTTTTAACCCTACAAATCATGGGTTTGTACAACACCCTATTAGGCGTCATACTTGTAAAATCAGCTTTAGAATTACCGTTTGGTGTTTGGATAATGAAAGGATTTTACGATACAGTTCCTTGGGAAATTGAAATGGCCGGTATTCAAGACGGTGCAAGCAGATTTACTGTTTGGCGAAAACTTATTTTACCACAAGTACAACCAGGAATTGCAGCTTTACTAATTTTTTCTTTTTTATCAGGATGGAGTGAATTTGTATTACCTCTAGTTCTGGCACCAAGTAGTGATGTACAGGTACTATCAACCTATCTATCTGCACTTATACTTGATGATAACAAATTTGATTTTAATCTATTTAAATCAGTTGGAACATTTTATGCAATACCAGTCATTATTATCTACATAGTGTTTCAAAAAAAATTAATGAATATATATGGAGGGGGTACAAAAGGATAATGAAATTAGTTTTAGAAAAATTTAGTAAATCTTTTGGTCCTGTATCTGTAATTGAAAATTTAGATCTTACTGTTCATAGTGGAGAAATGTTAGCACTTTTAGGTCCATCAGGATGTGGAAAATCTACAACACTTTTTTCTATATGTGGAATTTACAGAATGAATTCAGGTAAACTTTTATTTGATCAAAAAGATATGTCAAACGTACCTTCCCAACAAAGAAATGTTGGTGTTGTTTTTCAAAACTATGCTTTGTATCCACACATGACTGTTTACGAAAATATTGCTTTTCCATTAAAATTAAAAAAACTTGATTCAAAAATTATTGATCAAAAAGTTCAAGAGATAGCCAATCTTGTCTACATTCCCGAATTACTTAAAAGAAAGCCTGCACAGCTTTCAGGTGGCCAGCAACAACGAGTAGCATTAGCGAGAGCTTTAATCAGAGAACCAGATGTATTATTATTAGATGAACCCCTTGCTAACCTAGATGCTAAACTTAGATTAGAAATGCGTTCTGAAATAAAAAGAATACAAAAAGAAACTGGAATTACTGCAATTCTTGTAACCCATGATCAAGTTGAAGCAATGTCGATGTGCGATAGAATTGCTTTAATGAAGGATGGAAAAATTATTCAATTATCTACTCCAGATGAAATGTATAAAAATCCAATAGATAAGTTTGTTGCTGGTTTCATTGGCAATCCTCCAATATCTTTCCTCAATGGAGTTTTTAACAACGGAATGTTTATTGCTGGGAATCTAAAAATTAACTTAAATACTGGATTAAATATTTCTGAAAACACAGAAATTGTTTTAGGTATCAGACCTGAGCATTTTGGTCCACAATATGAAAATAAAGTTTCTGGAAAAATTACATTTGTTGAAACACAAGGACGAGAGGATTTGTATGATGTTGGTTTTAACAATAATATAACCATAAGATCAATTCAGCCATCAGAAAATAGAGTTGAATTAAACAGTAATGTTAATTGGGGAATAATGAAAGAAGGTTTACTCTTATTTGATAAAAATGGAAAAAGACTCAAATGAAAATTGGTTAAGTCCTCATAAACCCTACTCTATTGCGCACAGAGGAGCCAGCACTTATTATCAAGAAAATACAATAGAATCCTTTTTCTTTGCTGCTAAAATTGGTGCAAATTTTTGGGAGGTTGATGTACAAATAACTAAAGACAAACATCTAATTGTTTTTCATGATTCATTCCTAGATACTGGTGAAAATATTATTAATTTGTATCTTCAAGAAATAAGAACTAAACTACCTATAAACACTGCACCTCTCTTTGAAGATGTTCTTAAGCTTGCTATAAAACTAAATGTAGGAATTTATCTCGATATTAAAGCTAGATATGTTTCTAATATTCTAATTAAATTACTAAAAAAATATAATTATCAAAGAGTAATCATTGGTTCATTTAATATAGAGTTGATAAAGGAATTAAAAAAACTTGATAATTCTTATCCTTACGCCATTCTTGTTCCTCCTGGTTTTAATCCATTTGAGTATGCTAAGGCTGCTGATATTATTCATTTGTGCTGGGAAAAATTAGAAAATCCAGAAAAACTATTAGACGATAATTTCTTTCAAAAGTGTGAAAAGCAAAATCAAAAAGTTGTTATATGGCATGAAGAAAATCCAGAAAGAATGAAGATATTAAGGAATTTACCAGTTTTAGGCATTTGTTCTAATCAACCAGAACTTGTTAACCCAATTTTTAAAAATAATAGTGAATGGCCAGTTCAGGTTGTATGTCATCGTGGTCTTAATAGTATAGCACCAGAAAATTCACTAGCATCAACTTTACTTGCACTATCATTTGGTTTTTCTCATGTAGAAATTGATATTAGAACAACAGCAGATAAAAAATTAATAATTAATCATGACTCTACTTTTAATAGAACCTCAAATTATAAAGGATATGTAAAACAAACTCTTTCTTCAAGTTTGGATAAAATTGAAATAGGAAAAAAATTTAATTCAGATTTCACAAATCAGAAAATTCCTAAATTAGAAGATATATTAGAAATTGTTGAACTATATAACGGAAATTTATATGCTGAAATCAAAGATGGAAATGTAGAAGATGTTATTAATACCATTAATAAATTTAATTATTTAGATAAGTGTTTTTTTTGGTCTGAAAATAAAAATATAATGATGGATATTATAAATTTTCATCCCAATTTAAATTATATGCTAAGGAGACAAGACTTTAATACATTAAATGAAATAATTGAAAATTATAATCCTAAAATAATTGAATATACCCTTAGAGATAAGCTAGAAGAATTAAGTATTTTAAAACAAAAGAACATAAAATCTATGATTGCCTATATGGGTAATGATGAAAAAGTTTTAAAAAAAATTATCCAGCTTAAAACTGATTATGTAAATCTTGATCAACCAATCTTGTTTTCAAGCTTTTATTCTAAAGAATATAGTTAAATATTTGTCTTAAAGTAAATATATTTGTTAAACTCTTCCTTCAGGTCGATGCTAACTCTTGCATGTACTTTACCTTGTTTTCCTTGAAATGACTGTTTTTCTGAAACTGGAAACACCCCTTCATGCCAAATATTTGGATGAATATATAAACCTTTTGATCCGTCACAATAAAATGCTTTAAAATGTTCTGGTTCAATGTCGTCTGTTGGTAAAGCTAAAGGACAAATAAATGGTTTATTTTCTGTAGGAAAAAAAAGCTGACCTCCATCAGGATGATAATTTGCATGCCATAGAAATATTTTTGTTGGATCTGAATATTTATCTTTTTGTAATTCTTGATCAGGATTATTGGCATAACCCAGTATATATTTTCCATCTACTTCATAATCGCTCTTATGTTGGACAGCATTATTTTGTCCATAAAGTACGTCACCTTGCCACCATGTATCAAAAGAACCTTCGGTAGTTCCACCTTCATTTCCTGTTCCCTCTTCTATGTCGCGCCATCCTTGTTTTGGCCAGGTAACAATTTCAATATCACTTTTTTCAAAAGTATCGATTAAATACCCATATCCTTTAAGATTTTCATTTGTTGCTTTAACTAATGGTATTTCAACTTCTTTTGTCATTGTTTTGTTAGTTTAATGTTAATCCCAATTCAGTAACGACTTCTTTTACAGCTTTTATTGTATCCATCATGTCTTGTTCATCTAAATTACCAATACACCCAATTCTAAAAGTTTCTGCCACTGTTAGTTTTCCTGGATAAATTAAAAAATCTTTTTCACTAAGAGCATTATAAAATTTCTCAAAGTTAAATTTAGGATCATTAGGTTGTTTAAACGTAATAATAATTGGTGCTTGCAAATTATCAGGAAGTAGTTGCTCAAATCCCAACTCTTTCATTCCATTACAAATAATTTCACAATTTTTTTTATATCTTTTACCTCTTCCTTCTACACCACCTTGTTGTTTATGTTCCTCAATAGCTTGATTGAATGCAGCCAATACATGTGTTGGAGGTGTAAATCGCCATTGTTTATTTTTTTCCATTGCTTGCCATTGATCATATAAGTCTAGACTTAGTGAATGACTATTGCCTTTTGCATTTTGAATAACTTCATTTTTAACAAGAATGAAACCAACACCTGGCACACCTTCTAAGCATTTATTTGATGAAGCGGCTACAGCATCAAAAGTAGTTGTTTTAGAACTTAAGGGTAGTGCACCAAAGGCACTCATTGCATCGATGAACAACGATAAATTTTTCATTTCAACTAATTTTGCAATTTCTTCAATAGGATTTAAAATACCCGATGTTGTTTCACAATATACAGCAAAGACGTGTGTTAAGTTGTTGCTATCAATTAACTCTTCAATTTTGTTGATTTCATGTACTTCATGTTCAGCAACTTCATATTCAATAAAATCTCTTCCTAAATAAGTGCACATTTTTTTCATTCTTTGTCCGTAAGCACCATTGATCAGAATTAGAATTTTAGAATCTTTTTGAGTAAGAGAGCTCACCATAGATTCTACAGCAAAAGTTCCACTTCCCTGCATTGGAACACATTGATATTTATCTTCACCGTCTATTAATTTAACAAGGGAATCTCTAATTGATGCATTGAGATCAATAAATTTTGTATCTCTCGAACCCCAATCATGAAGCATAGCCTCTTTTGTTGACATCGATGTCGTGAGAGGACCAGGGGTTAATAATTTTTTATCCATTAAATATTTACTTAATAAATATTATTATAAATTTGATCAATCTTATTAAAGTTAGAATTGAATTTATTTTCTAATAAGTTAATTATAAATGAGAATGGAAGAAAATATCGTAGATTATCTCTTAGATCTTTTGAAAACAAAAGGTGCTGATATTCAATATGGTAATGAAGATGTGACCCAGCTTGAGCACGCACTCCAATGTGCTGAACTTGCTGAAAAACATAAATTACCAGGACCAACAATTGCTGCAGCATTACTGCATGATGTTGGCCACCTTATCTATGAGGATGGCGATCCCATTCATGAAGGGAAAGATGGTCATCATGAAAATTTAGGTGCTGATTTTTTAAAAAAATATTTTGGTGAGGATGTTATTCTACCAATTAGAGCACATGTTGACTCAAAAAGATATTTATCAAGTGTTGAAGAAGGTTATTATGATAGTCTATCAGAAGCATCAAAACTTTCATTAAAAGTTCAAGGTGGTCCTTTCACAAAAGAAGAAGCAGATGCGTTTATAAGCAAACCTTTTATGGATGAAGCAGTAGAGCTTAGAAGATTTGATGATTTAGCAAAAATTCTAGATAAAAAAACTCCAGATGTTGAACATTTTCGTCCCTATTTAGAAGAAGCAAGACAGTCTTTTTTAGCTAAACAAGCGTAAATGCAATTTAGCAATTATGATTTTATTGACTCTAAGTCATTTGCAGGCAAAATTATATTAACTTCCTTCCCAGGTCTTAACTCTAATGGTTTATTTGAAGAAACAATTTTAGCAAACGAATTAGAAATATTTAAAGATAATAATTGTAGCTCCATTACTTCTTTTGTTGAAGATAGCGAATTTGAAAAATTGTGTGATAAAACTTTATTTGTCAAAAGTATTTATGAACATAAGTTACATTGGTATCATTTACCAATCTATGACATGGGAGCACCAGATAAAGATTTTAAATATAAATGGGAAACAACAAAAGTTTTATTAAAGAACGAATTGATAGATGGAAAAAATATAGTTTTACATTGCCGTGGAGGTAAAGGAAGAGCTGGTACTATAGCTGCTATCTTACTTGTTGAATTTAATTATGAAAAGCAAGAAGCTATTGATCTAGTACGATCAAGAAGAAAAGGAGCAATTGAATCTAAAATTCAGGAAGATTTTATTTTTTCTTATCGAGCAGTTAATTAAAAAGAGACCGTTAAATTAAAAATATTTTCTAGAATAAATAGAACAATTAAAGAAATTAAAGCTGCAATTATAGGTAGCGTCATCCAACCCAAAGAAATTCTACCCGCAATTGACCATTGAACCTCTTTTCCTCCTTTTAAAAGACCAATTCCAATTACGCCGCCGACGACAGCTTGGGAACTTGATACTGGTACCAAAGGTATAGAGGGAAGATTTATAGATTGTAAAAAAGCACTTATACCTTGGGATGCAAATAAAAATAAAACAATAGAATGTGATATTACAACAATAAATGCTGCCACAGGTGTCATTTTTAAAAGATCATTACCAACGGTAAACATGACTCTTTTCGAGTAAGTAAAAACACCAACGGCTATTGCCAAACCACCAAGAAGAAATAATTGTTCTTTTGAAGAAAAGACAAATAAATTTCCAATAGTAACATCAGTAAACGGCGATATAGGTACGAATACACCCATTACATTGGCAATATTGTTTGCACCTAAACTATAAGCACCAAAAGCACCCGCTAAAAGTAAAGCTGTTCTTGTATAAGCATCAAGTCTGAGAATATGTAACTTTCTATTGAGTATAACTCTTTTTGTAAAAGTAAATAAACCCATTGCAATAACTCCTGCAATGATAGGACAGAGTATCCATGTTCCTAAAATAGTAATTAAGACTTGAAAATTAGTTGAAGATCCCGTGTATAAATTCCAACCAACAATTGCTCCAACAATCGCTTGCGTTGTTGAAACAGGCAAGCCAACTTTGGTCATTAAATAAACAGATATTCCTGCAGCCACACATGCTGCAAAAGCACCAGGCAATGCATTAATAGCACCTAACTTACCTAAAGTTTCTGTGGTTCCAGCGCCACTAATAATTGCACCTAGAATAACAAAGACACTACAAATTATTGCTGCACTTGTGAAACTAACCATTCGTGTTCCAACTGCAGTTCCAAAAACATTTGCTGCATCATTGGCGCCAAGTGACCAACCTAAAAAAAGACCGCCAAATAAAAAAATTAGAATTGTAATTTCCATTGAAAATTAAACGGAACGTTTAATAGCGTAAATTTGAACCTCGTCAGCTATGTCTTCTGCTTGATCACAAATACGATCAATTTTCTCTACAAAATATCGAAGATGCATTTTTTGATCTAGAGGTAATTCAGAATCAAAAATTCTTCTTGCAAGAGAACTAAATTTTATATCAGATTCTTTTTCATAAAATGTAACTTTATGTGCATTATCTCTAACAGATTTAATATCTCTAAAAAATGATCTTACGGTTAAACATAATGATTCAACACAATTTACAACAGTCTCTGTTAACTCAATTAAATCTTGGTGAAACTCTTTTGGAAAATTAGGTTTTTGAATAGAGAAGTGATAACAATTCCCTTGGTACATTCCAATTAATTCGTCGATGTGTTCTAGAAGTCGTAACACGTCACTTCTTGCATCTGGGATTAATGTTTCTTCATAAAGAGTATGCTCAACATCTTTCGTAATTTTGTCGGCCTTACTTTCCATATCTTTTACTTTTTCAACCATTTCCTCAAATTTACCGTTGGCAGAATGATTAAGATAAGTTGGAACTATCGATTTAAATACTAAACCTACTTCAGAGACAATATCTACAAATTCATCAATTTCTCTTTCAAGTTTCTTGGTATCACCAAATAAAGATGCACTTTTTAGTCCAAACATGGCGTGCTTATAGAACTTTTCAAAAAAAAATAAAGAAATGTTAAAAATTCGTTACAATTTGATTAATATCTTTATCTTTAAGATACATATATTATTGAAAATTTTCAGAATTTAGGAGTTTTATGACAGATATATCAATTAATAGAATTAAGTGGTTTAGTACCTTTTTAATCTTGTCAGGAATATTATTAACTAACTTAAATGCATATCCATATAATATTATTATACATGGAACAGGTGCAGTTGGTTGGTCAGTGGTTGGTTATATGACAAGAGATAAAGCGTTATTAACAAACTTTGGATTACAACTACCTCTTTTTCTTTTTGGGTACGTCTATTTATTTGTTTAGAAAAGTTATTAATTTTTAGAATCAATTTGTGAATCTAAAAATTCATTAGCACAATCTTCCCACGTAAATTTCATAGCAAATTCACGACAATCATTTCTATTCATTTTAAGAGCTTTTTCTACTGAATTACCTAGTCTGTCATCAAGTGTATTTATTTTAGAATCTTTAAGAATATCTTTTGGTCCAGTAACAGGAAATGCTGCAATTGGTGTTCCACAAGCAAGAGCCTCAAGTATTACATTCCCTAAAGTATCCGTTTTAGATGGGAAAACAAACACATCAGCATTCGCATAATATTCTGCAAGTTCTTTACCTCGTTTCAATCCAACAAAATTTACGTCAGGATACTTTTTTATATATTTTTGTAATTCAGGACCATCTCCTACAACTGTTTTATTATAATTTCCTTTTAGTTTTAAAAATTCTTCAATATTTTTTTCAATAGCAACTCTTCCAACATAAGTCAGTTGAATGTCATTATCATTTCTATTTCTTTTATTTGGGTTGAATAATTCAGTATCAACTCCTCTATTCCATACTTTTAAATTTTTGAAATTATACCGCTCTAATTCTTCGACCATGGAAAGCGATGGAACAAGTACATTTACAGAATTATCATGAAGTCTTCTTAATATTGAATATGTTAAACTTTTAGGAACATAAGATCTCTGTTTAATATAATCAGGAAAACGGGTGTGAAAAGAAGAAGTGTATCGTAATTTATTTATAAGACAGTACTTACGACCAGCAAAACCTACTGGACCTTCAGTCATTATATGAACAATATCTGGATTAAATTCTTTAAAAAATTTTTCCGTAACTTTTTTAGTATTGAAAGAAATTTTTATTTCTTTGTACCAAGGATAACTAAAATTATTAAACATCTCAGGATGTAATATTTTAATTTCAAAACCTTTTTTTTCTAGGAGAGGTATAACACTTTGAAATGTCGTAACTACGCCATTTACCTGAGGAACCCACGCATCACTTATTAACGCGATTTTTTTAGGCTGCATCCTCTTTTATTTTTCGTCTTTCTTCTAAAGAAATTAATTTTAATTTTTCTCTTTCTTCGGGCCAATTAAGAATTGATAAATTTCCAATTTCATCTTCTACGAGTGCTGTGCAACTTTCAATCCAGTCACCATCATTACAATAGAGAACACCATTTAATTCTTTTATTTCTGGTCTATGTATATGCCCACACACAACAACATCGGCATTTTCTCTTCTAGCTCTATCTGATACAGCAAACTCAAAATTACTAATAAAGTTCGTTGCATGTTTTGTTTTCTTTTTTAAATACTGAGACAGTGACCAGTAAGACAAGCCCATCTTTCGTCGAACAAAATTAAATACATTATTTAACTTTAGTAAATATTCATAAAGTGCTGATCCAACTTTGGCTAGCCATCTTGCATTAATGATAACAGCATCAAATTCATCTCCGTGTGTAATCAGTACTTTCCTACCATCAGCTAATTGATGCGTATCTTCATTTTTGATTGAAATTTCTCCGAAGGAAAAATTTGTAAAATCTTTTAATACTTCATCATGATTTCCTGGGATAAGCACTACCCTAGTTCCATTTTTAGCTTTCTTTAAAACTTTTTGAACCACGTCGTTATGTTCTTGAGGCCAATACATTTTCTTACGCATGCGCCATCCATCAACAATGTCGCCTACTAAAAATAAATATTCTGAATCTGTTTCTTCTAAGAATTCTAAAAGCATTTTGCTTTTACAACCACTGGTTCCTAGATGGGTATCTGAAATCCAAATTGTGCGGTAAAATTTTTTATTATTTTCAAATTTCATTAATTAAAGAATTGCTCTTATACATAAAAGTATCTTTTTATAATACAATTTATTATTATATGTGTGTATTGTATAAAAATAACAGTATGACGCAGAAAATTTGGTTTAAAAAAAAATCACCCCTTCACGGTTCTGGATTATTTGCAAAAACTAGTATTAAAAAAGGCCAGAAAGTAATCCAATATATTGGTGATAAAGTTACTAAAAGAGAGGGTGACAGAAGAGCAGATAAACAAATCCGTAAAGCAAAAAAAGATAAAAATAACGGCATGGTCTATGTTTTTGAACTAAACAAACGATACGACATCGACGGTGATGTTGATTATAATTTTGCAAAATTTATTAATCACTCATGTAATCCTAATTGTGAAGTAGACATCATAGATAATGAAATTTGGATTTCTTCCATTAAACGAATAAAAAAAGGAGCTGAGCTTTTTTATAACTATGGTTATCCTTTTGATACAGATTTTGTGGATCACATTTGTAAGTGTGGTTCTCGAAATTGCGTAGGCTATATTTTAAGTGATAATGATTGGCCTAAATTAAAAAAAGAACTCAAAAAGAAAAAAGGTAAACTTTAAAAACCGTTTGGTATTAAAACATAATGAATTGATAAAACAATTCCAACAGATACAGTTAATCCAAAAATCATTTTTAGAAAATCTTTTCCAATTAATGGAAAGACATAACGAAGTTTGTAATCTTTGTTCATTGTAGAGATTGCAAGTTCTCTTCCACATAATAAACCAACAAAGACCCATGTAGTTGACATTGGAATATCATTGTATTGCTTGAAGTAGAGTAGAATGACTGCATAAACAAAATCTATTATAGTAGCTGATCGAGTATAACGTGTTCCAGTTTTTGAATAGACAACTCGTTGAATACGTCCACCTCTGTCCCAAAAGATATAGAATAAAAGAACACTTAATAAAGCAATTATTGCTATTAATAAACTTACTGGAAGTTCACGAGGAAGAAAAACAGCTATATTCGCAATATCATGACTTAACCAAGTGTACCAAAGAAAACCAGTTGTACACCATTGAGCTATTACCCATGGTCTTCTGTGTTTATCTTGAACTTTATCAAATTTTTCATTGATAAAATAACTTACACCAATCCAAACCATATACGCTATCATTGCTGCTAATCCGTAACCAATTACAGACTTCATCAGAACTTTTTCTAATACAACCGTTGATGCAAAAGCAGACAAAACTAAGAAAGTAGTAGATACAGGAATTCCACCTCTTGTAAGAAGTACTAAAATTAATGGAGCACAAGCATGATACCACTGAATAGTTTGATATGGAATTTTATTTAAACGTCCAAAGGTAATATCACCGTCGTTAATGGTCCATCCATATATAAGTGTAAATGCTAGTACAGCAGAGCCAGCAGTAGCTAACCAGTACCATTTAAAGCGTTGGTTTGAAGCTATAAATGTTCCAAGAGTTTGAACAGAGTCATTAGCAATAACAGAATATGCTGCAAGTCCAAAACCTATAATAGTATAAATTAAGGTTAACTCCATATTTTAAATTTTATATTTTTTTAAAATTAGATTCGAAAGTTAATTTATTTGATTTGATAAAAAAATAATACTTCTGTAACAAATCTATAACATAAGTGTAATATTTCTCTAAATATTGCTACTCACAAAGTGTTTAGAGAAGATAAAGAAATTAAACTTGGTCCTACTGAGTTTAATCTTCTAAGATTTTTTTTAGAAAATATAGACCGCGTGTTTTCGAGAGATCAATTATTAAATCATGTATGGAAAAATGATGCGTTAGTAGAGCCTAGAACTGTTGATGTTCATGTTAGGCGTTTAAGAAAAGTGCTGAATACAAATAATAAAAAGGATTATATAAGAACCGTAAGATCTGCAGGTTACAGCTTTGGGCATAATTAGGCCCTAAAATTCACTTATACAAATCACTATTCAAACTATAAAACTATCTTATGAAGAGTCTTTTTAGATCATTCTTTACTGTCAGCTTTTATACATTTTTAAGTCGAGTATTAGGATTTATCCGCGACATATTAATAGCAAGATATCTTGGATCAACAGTAATTGCTGACGCATTCTTCGTAGCATTTCGTATTCCTAATTTCTTTCGCCGCGTCCTAGCAGAAGGAGCATACAGTGCTGCATTAATCCCTGTTTTCTCTGGTGTTGTTCTCAATCCAAAAGATGAACGCGAGGCTTCTGATTTTGTTGAAAACACGACATCAATGTTACTATTTGCTACGGTCGTTTTAACAATCCTTTTTTTCTTTGGAATGCCTTATATCATCCAAGTTTTAGCACCTGGATTCACTGAAAATAAAGAGGCCTATGAACTTGCTGTGCATTTTGGAAAAATAATTTTCCCCTATATTATTTTTATTTCCTTAGCTGCTCACTTTGCCTCAATCAATAATGTTCATGAACGTTTTGCTGCTGGTGCATTTGCGCCTGCCATTTTAAATATAAGTTTTATTCTGTCATTATTCTTTTTAACACCTTTTGTGACAACTGCAGGTCACGCATTATCATATGGTGTATTAATAGGAGGAGTTTTACAATTTTTATATTTATACAGAGCGGTTTTAAATTTTTACCGACCACGTATTCGTATCCCAGTTTTAAATGAAAAATTAAAAAAGTTTTTCAAATTATTTTTACCAGGTGTTGTGGGTTCAGGGGTTATTCAATTAAATATTGTCATTGGAACTATCATTGCTTCTTTTTTACCCGTTGGTGCTATCAGTCATATTTATTACGCCGATCGTCTTAACCAATTACCACTTGCCATCTTTGGGATAGCACTTGGCATTGTTCTTTTACCAAGTTTATCAAAAGCAATTAAACAATCAGATCAAGAAACAACAAATAATATTCAAAATAGATCTATTGAATTTTCGTTATTAATTTCTTTACCATCAGCCATAGGATTATTTATTTTAGCTGAACCTATTATACAAATTTTATTTGAACGAGGTGCCTTTGTAGCAGAAGATACTTTTTATACTGCTAAAGTATTAAGTTACTTTGCATTAGGCCTACCTGCATATATTATAATTAAAGTTTTAGTTTCCTGTTTCTTTGCAAGAGAAGATACTAAAACACCACTATACATATCTATTGTCAGTGTGATCACTAATGTTGTGTTATCGCTACTTTTAATTGGATCAATGAGAGAAATGGGCATTGCTGTTGCTACAGCAATTAGTGCATGGGTCAATGCATTATTATTGTACCTCTTTTTAGCTATTAGAAATCTTATGAAATTTGATGGTCTTTTAGTAAGGAATTCTATCAAAATTTTACTAAGTTCATCCCTATTATTTGTAGGAATATACGTATTAAATGGACTATTCTTTACAAATATTAGTGGTAATTCAGTGTTATTAAACTCGGCACTTTTACTTCTGATGATCTTTTTAGCTATAATTATTTATTTTGGATTAGTAATTATGTTAAAAGTCCTATCGATAAGTCAACTTAGAGAATATTTAAAAAAATAAAATGGAAAAACCAACAAAAAGAATTCTATCCGGCGTTCAACCATCTGGTGATCTTCATTTAGGAAATTATCTTGGTGCTATAAAAAATTTTGTTAGTCTTCAAAAAGAATACGAATGTTTTTTTTGTGTTGTCGATTTACATGCGATTACCGTTTGGCAAGATCCTAAAGTTTTAGCAAATAAAACACGAGAAGTAACAGCTGCCTTTATTGCTTCTGGTATTGATCCAAATCAAAATAATATTTTTGTTCAATCACAAGTTCCTCAACATGCACAACTTGGCTGGTTGTTTAATTGTGTTGCTCGAATGGGATGGTTAAACCGCATGACACAATTTAAAGATAAAGCTGGAAAGAATAGTGAGAATGTTTCTGTTGGTTTATTTTCTTATCCAACATTAATGGCTGCAGATATACTAATTTATTTAGCAACACACGTTCCTGTAGGTGATGATCAAAAACAACACTTGGAGCTCACTAGAGATATTGCACAAAAATTTAATAATGATTTTAAGACAGATTTTTTTCCTATTCCTGAACCATTAATTTTAGGTGAGGCTACAAGAGTTATGAGTCTTCGTGATGGTTCAAAAAAAATGAGTAAATCAGATCCTTCTGATTATTCGAGAATAATGTTAACTGATACAGCAGAAAACATTACACAAAAAATTAAAAAAGCCAAAACAGATCCTGAACCATTACCTCAAGATATGACTGGTTTAGAAAAAAGACCTGAGGCAGAAAATTTAATATCGATATTTGCCTCTTTACAAGACACATCTATTGAAAGTGTTATTAAAGATTATGCAGGAAAAGAATTTTCTATATTTAAAAAAGATTTAGCAGATTTATCTGTTTCTAAACTAGAGCCCATTACGAGTGAAATGAACAAACTTATGAGTGATGTTTCTTACATCGATTCTATTTTAAAGCAGGGTAAGGATAATGCTATAGGAGTTGCCGAACCAGTTTTACAGAAAACAAAAGAAATTATTGGTTTTTTAACTTAAAAATTCCCCAAAATTTTAATTTTTTTTCAGAAAATTCATACTAAAGACATATTAATAACTATATATATCCTATATGTTTATACAAACTGAGCAAACACCCAATCCTCAAACTTTGAAGTTTTTACCTGGTAAAGTTGTGATGGATGACGGCACAGCTTTTTTTCAAGATATTGGAGAAGCAGCTAACTCACCATTTGCAAAACGCTTATTCAACGTAGAAGGAGTGGAGGGAGTTTTTTTTGGCAGTGATTTTATCACTATTACAAAAGCCCAATCTCTAGATTGGCAAGTTATGAAGCCATTAATATTAGGATCAATTATGGATCATTATAATTCAGGCGAAGAAACAATAAGCGCTACAAAGAAAGTCGATAACTCTTTAAAAGTTGATGAAGAAAATGACACAGACATTGTTAAGCAAATCAAAGAATTACTTGATACAAGAGTAAGACCCGCAGTAGCTATGGATGGCGGAGACATCATATATGACAGTTTTAAGGATGGTATAGTTTATCTTCATATGCAAGGAGCATGTTCAGGATGCCCTAGTTCAACAGCAACACTTAAAATGGGAATAGAAAATATGCTTAAGCATTACGTTCCTGAAGTACAAGAAGTTAGACCTATTGATGCATAAAATTTTTTTATATCCATTGGTAGTTATTGGTGTAGCAATTACAATTCCTACTATTGCTTTTGAAGAAGAACCATCAACACTTGAAGTTAAATATAAATTAAATGCAGAACTAGATGAGCTTGTTTTAAATTATTGTAAAACTTATGACTCATATACAATCAATAAACTTTACTCAGAAAAAGATATTTTAAAAAATGACATTCTAAATAAATTAAAGAAAAAAAAATTTTTAGTTAATATTAAAACTAAACCACTAAATCCAAAGTCATACTCTGGTATTGAAAATAATGCACGAGTTAATTTGGTTACAAATTTATCTGAAAAAGACTTTCAACATTTAAATGAACAAAAACAACAATTTGTTAAAACAGTTTTACCATTGATAATAAATGAAAACCAAAAAATTTTATCAAATAGAAATAATCTAATTATTTTACGCACCAAGCTTACTGAAAAAAATTCACTAAATAACTATGAACTAAATAAATTAAGAAAAATCTCTAAAAAATATAAAATAGAATTTGATAATGAACATAAAATGGTAATAATTGACAAACTTCTTTTAAGAGTTGAAATGATTCCAAATTCTATTGTTCTAGCTCAAGCCGCAATTGAAAGCGGTTGGGGATCATCTAGATTTGCTCAGGAATATAATGCATTATTTGGTGAGTATACATATGATAATTCTAAAGGAGTTGTTCCACTAGAAAGAGAAAACGGTGATACGCATTTAATTAAAGCATTTAATTCATATAATAATAGTGTTGCATCATACTTTAATAATATTAATTCTCATTACGCATATGAAGGTTTTCGTGAAATTAGAAATATAATGAGAGAAAGAAATAATTTCTCAAATGTTAATTTACTTGTCGAAAGATTATCTACTTACGCAGAAGATGAAAATTACATTAAAACAATTAAACAGGTAATTAAGACCAATAACTTTAGTATTTTTGATCAAAAAATTATTTCTTATTAATTAAAAATAGAATTGGTGCCCAAACCATCTCCAATTTCCATCACTATCTTTAACAGTACAATTCATTCTTGATCTTCCAGGTGATAATTCTCTTGCAAGTCTTATTTCAATCCTTTCATTAAATTTATACACTTGCCTATCAACTTGACCTTTACTATCAAATACAAAACAATCTAGAGATTGAGCCTTCTTATCATCAAGAAGAGAAAAACCTATGAATGGAGGGTTTTGATTAATCGTTGGATTTTTAGGTATAAAATCATAAACTCCTAAACCCTTAGATGATGCAGCAAACTTGACTCTGTCTATTTCACCATATCTTTCATTCAAGGAAAATCTTGGCAGGTAATACATATTTGAAGTTTCATTAATTATTCCGGAATGCTGACCAAATGCTACTTTAAACTTAAATTCTTTTACTAATTCTATTATTTCTTCTGTTGTCTCACCATAAGGAAATGCAAATAAAGTTGGTATTTCACCGAGTTCTTTTAAGAAAATTTTATTAGATGTTTCTATTTCATTTCTTACTTCTTCAATACTAATATCTGGCATATGAGCATGAGTATGAGAGTGTGCACCAATTATTACACCCTCTTCTTTGAGTTGTCTAATCTGATCCCAGTTAATATACTTTTTATTATTTGATATTGTTCCCGTTGTTACAAATAATGTTATGGGAATATTATTTTTTTTAAATAGAGGCCATCCAACTTCTAAAAAAGACTTATCAGCATCATCTACGCTTATGCCAATAGTATTTTCTGGAAGATCACCATCATTAATAATCGTATCGATAATAAAATCTAATGATTTAATAGTATATTTTTCTTTAGTTAATTCTTCAATATGACTATTAAGTTGATCAATAGTGACGCTTGTAGAGGGATATTTAGAAACTCCAAATTTATGATACATGAATACCGTAGCCGAATTTTTTATTTCATTTGCCAAAGATCCACTTACTAGTAAAAAAATTAAAGAAATACTTTTTAAAAACAGCAATAGAATGTAATTATTAAGTTTCATATGTTATTATTTTTAGATATTATATCATCAATACCAGAATTTTGTGTAATTGATGACAACAAAGTAATATTACAGCAAAAAATCACTCAAAATGAAACAGACAAATTGAGTGATAATATAATACAGTCCTATATAGAAATAGATAAGCGTTTAAATTTAACAAAGAATCTTAAAAAAATTTCTTCTACAATTGGTCCTGGATCTTATACAAGTTTAAGAGTTGGTTCAGCATTTATATCTGGCCTTATGGTTTCTCGCAAAATTCCTTATTACCCATTATCCATTGAGGATATCTTAAACTTTAATTCAAGAAAGTATTCCAAAAAAAATTTAGGAGCTTTTGTTACCTCATCTAATAATCAGAAATTTTTATGTTATAAAATTAAAGATAATGTAATGGAATACTATAAAATTGAAAACAATAAATATTCAATTCCAAAGCATATCGATCTAATAATATTTAATAAAACTAAAATTAATGAAAATATTGACCTTAAGCAAATTCAGTTTTCATTTTTTGAAGAATTTTACAATAATTATATTAATTTAGACTTTGAAGAAAATATTATTATTAAACCAATTTATATATCAAACAATCAGTTACTAAATTGAATAGAATTAGTATAATAAATAAAGAACAACTATTATCGATTAACAAGTTTATAAATAATAATAGTCATGAATTTAATTATTTCAAAAAAATAGGCTGGAATATAAAAAATATTGAAAGTCAATTTAGTAAAGATAACAATTATTCCATTGGTTATTATGAAGCTAACAGTTTAGCAGGAGTTTTAATTGGGCAGACAATTAATAATGAAAAAGATTATTATTTAGAATTGCATATTTTATTTGTATCAAAAGGCCTAAGAAGAAAAAAAATTGCAACAAAATTACTAAATTATGTTGAAACAAATAATATTAATTTTTCTAAGATTTTTATTGAAGTTGCTGAAAATAATGAAGAAGCAATAAGTTTTTATCTAAAAAACAACTTTGTTTTTCTAAATTTTAGACATAATTATTATAATTATAATGGTAAAAATATCCATGCTAAATGTTTTATAAAAAAAATTAACTATGAGTGATAGATATATTTATATAAAATCATATGGTTGTCAGATGAATGTGTATGATAGCAACCGTATTAAAGATTTATTTTCAAATAAAGGATATAAAATAACTGATGATATTTCAAAGGCTGATTTAACTGTTTTAAACACTTGCCATATTAGAGAAAAGGCAGTTGAAAAAGTTTATTCTGATATTGGCCGTGTTAAAAAAATTAAAGACAAAAAACAGAATATGAAATTAGTAGTTGCGGGTTGTGTAGCTCAAGCTGAGGGAATTGAAATAAAAAAAAGATCTCCGACTGTAGATTTCGTTGTAGGTCCTCAATCTTACCATAAACTACCTGAAATGCTAAACAGTGTTGATGAAGTTGAAAATAGTGAATTTCTACAAAATGAAAAATTCAAAAACTTAATTTTTAATTCTTCTAATTTGTCATCTGAATTTTTATCTATTCAAGAAGGATGTGATAAATTTTGTTCATTCTGTGTAGTTCCATATACTAGAGGGCCTGAATTTTCTAGACCAGTTAAAGATATAATAGATGAAACAAAAAAATATGTATCACATGGAATAAAAGAAATAATTTTGCTAGGACAAAACGTTAATGCTTATCATGGTACGGCTACAGACGGAAAATCAAAAGATTTAGCTTATTTGATTAATAAAATATCAGAAATTGAAGAAATTAAGAGGATTAGATATATGACATCTCATCCTATCGACATGAAAGATTCTCTTATTAATACTCATGCTGATAATTCAAAACTTATGCCATTTCTACATTTACCTATTCAATCTGGTTCAGATAAAATTTTAAAAAAAATGAACAGAAAACATACAGTTAATGATTATCTAAAAATAGTAGAAAAAATAAGAAATGTTCGCCCTGACATAGCTCTTTCGTCAGATTTTATCGTTGGTTTTCCAGATGAAACAGATAAGGACTTTGAGGATACTATGAAATTTATAGAGAAAGTAAATTTTGTTATTGCCTATTCATTTATTTATAGCCCAAGACCAGGAACACCTGCTCAACATAAAGACAATATAAGTATTTTTGAAAAAAAAGCACGATTGAGCGCTCTTCAATCATTGTTAACACAACAACAAATCAATTTTAATAAATCATTTGTCAACAAGGGTATGGAAGTATTATTTGAAAAGACAGGTAGGCATAATGATCAATTTATTGGTCGTACAATTTATAATCAAAGTACATTTGCTAACTCAAAAGAGGATTTATTAAACAAAATTATGGATGTTAAAATTATCAACTCAACAAATTTTTCTCTTGAATGTCAAATATAATTAATAAAAATGAAAATTTAGAGTTAGAATTAGATGATAACACAATTTTATCTAATTTATTTGGAATTAATGATAGAAATTTATCTCTTATAGAGCAGATTAATCAAGTTAAAATTCAATATCGTGGAAATAAAATTAAAATCTCAGGTAATAAAAAATCAATATTTGAAACTAAGAAAACTATTCTTAATTTATTTAAAGAAGCACAAAATGGTGCTGAAATAGATGAGGATAGAATAAGAGATAATAAAAGCTTAATATCTATGAATATTAAAACTGACAATCAGATGAATCTTTTTATTCAAACTAAAAAAAGAAAAATCATACCAAGAACTGAGATACAAAATAAATATCTTCAATTACTAAATACCAAAAATATTACATTTGCTATAGGTCCTGCGGGAACTGGCAAAACTTATCTAGCTGTTGCGAAAGCAGTTTCAGCTCTTCAAGACGGAAAAGTAAATAAAATTATTCTATCCAGACCAGCTGTTGAAGCTGGTGAAAAGTTAGGTTTCCTTCCAGGAGATTTAAAAGAAAAAGTAGATCCTTTTTTGAGACCTATTTACGATGCCTTATATTCAATGCTTCCCTTTGAAGAGGTAGAAAAAAAATTAGTTAATAACACAATTGAAATAGCACCTATTGCATTTATGAGAGGAAGAACCCTTGAAAATTGTTTCATAATTTTAGATGAAGCTCAAAATACAACAAAAACACAAATGAAAATGTTTCTTACAAGACTAGGTAAAAATAGTCAAATGGTAGTTGTAGGAGATATCACACAGATAGATCTTGTAAGTGAAAAAGATTCAGGGCTTAAAGATGCATTGAAAAAATTAAATAAAGTTAACGATATAGGTTTTATTGAATTATCAGAAAAGGATGTCGTTCGACATGATTTAGTTAAAAAAATTATTAATGCATATGAAAAACATAAAAGTTGATTTTTTTGCAGAATCAAAAAAATGGCCAAGGCGTGTACCTAAAATTAAGATTATTACGAAAAAAACTATAAACAAGATGAGTTCCTATTTTAAAAAAGACCATAGATTCGAATTAAATATAATTTTAATAGATAAATTAAAAATGATAAAACTTAATAAAATCTATAAAAATAAACAATCAGACACAGATGTTCTTACTTTTATTTCAAAGAATTCAAATAAAAATGTTGGAAAAATTTTATATTGTGATATTTTTTTTTCTATAGATACAATTGAAAAATTTATATATAGGAATAAAATTAGCATATATGATCATTTTAATCATTTACTAATCCATAGTTTATTGCACATTAATGGATACGATCATAAAAAAAATTTAGATTTTATAAAAATGAAAAAAGAGGAGATAAAAATTTTAGGATTATTTGGTATAAATCATCCGTACACATTTTAATGAACATGAATAACACAGATAAAACATCGAGTTGGAAAAATTGGATAATTAAAAAATTACTATCTAATGATTCTACAAAAGAAGATATCTTAAATTTTATAGCTAATGATGAAGATGATAAAAATCTTGAAAATATTAATGACAATAATGAAAAAAATCTAATTAAGAACATTGTAAATTTAAATGAAAAAAGCGTTGAAGATTTAATGATACCAAGAAGTGAAATAATTGCTCTAGATCAAGACAAATCATACAATGAAATTTTAGAAATCATTAAAGAGGAAGGACATTCAAGATTTCCAGTATACAAAAAAAATATTGATAATGTAATTGGATTCTTTCACATTAAAGATTTTATTAAATCATCACAAGATACATTTCAAATGAATGAAATTATAAGAGATGTTTTATATGTTGCACCAAAATCACCAATTTTAGATTTACTAAAAACCATGAGGTCATCGAGGATTCATATAGGGCTTGTTGTCGATGGAGTTGGAGGTGTAGACGGACTGGTTACAATCGAGGATTTAGTTGAAGAAATCGTTGGCGAAATAGAAGATGAGCATGATGCTGAAGATGAGGAAGAATTAGTTTATAAAAAATCAAATAATTCGATAACTGTGGATGCTAGTTATAGGGTAGAAGATTTAGAGGAATTTTTTGCTATTAATATTCCTAGAAATGCCAATGATGAAACTTTTTCTGTAGGCGGTTTAGTATATGAAAAAATAAATAGGATACCAAAAAATAACGAAATAATTGATTTTAACGATGAGCTTAGTATCAAGATTGTTAAATCAAACAATAGAAAAATTGAAATAGTTGAAGTAAATAAAAATAATTGAGTATTTTAATTTATTTAACCTTAGGACTTCTAACATCACTTTTGTTTCCTCCGTATTTTTTTTTACCACTAGGTTTTATAATTTTCCCTCTCCTTTGTCTGCTAATAGATTTAAATAGAAAAAATCATAGTAATTTAAATATTTTTAAAAACTTTTCATTTTTTGGCTTTGGGTTTTTTATAAGTTATTTATTTTGGGTTAAAAATCCTTTTTTTGTTTTTGAAGAAACTAAAAATTTTTTTCTTGTTTTTTTGTTATTAATAATTTTATTATCTTTAATCCTAAGTTTAGTATTTATAATAATTTTAATGTTAG
>CACOPD010000004.1 GCA_902628835.1 uncultured Alphaproteobacteria bacterium | reverse complement strand
TCGAATTATATTTTGGTTTCATCATTGTTCTTTTAAGTACAACCATTGCTGTTACTTTTTTATATAATAATTTATATAATAATTTAAAATTACACGAAACTATAATTCATAAATATAAAAACAAATTTTTCTTCAAATTTATGGATAAAAATAAAATTATTGGATTAATTTTTTTACGTATGATCCCAGGCCTACCTTATCAAATAGTAAGCGTGATTCCTTTATTTTTCAGGATGTCGATTACGAGTTATTTTATGTGCTCATTAGTTGGGTCTGCTCCTTCAAAATTTCTTATAGTATTACTAGCTAATAAAGGTAAAACAAAATTTTCTGAAGATACAAATTTTTATTTAAATTTTTTTGCAGATAATTACTTATCAATTATTATTTTTATATTATTTATTTTTCTATTAATTAATGTAATAAAGAATACTATATCTAAAAATGTTAAGTAAAAAAATTGATATCCTCGATGTTGGTGCAATTGGTAATTTAGATTGGCCATTTAGTTCAAACAAAAAAAATATAAATTTAATAAAAATTGATCCTCAATTTTCAAAAAAAGATATAGCAATTGAAAATAATATGCATCGATATGTATTATGGAAAAATAATGAAAATATTCATATGAATATATTAAAACAAACTGAAACCTCATCTTTATATGAAGCAAATTTAAATTTTCTCTCTTTTTTTCCTGAATCTGACAGATTTGAAACAGTAAAAAAGGAAAAGTTTAAAGCAGTTACAATAAAAAATATGGTCTCAAGTAATCAAATCAAGAATATTGATTTTATAAAACTAGATACTCAAGGTTCTGAATTAGACATTCTCAAGGGTGGCGAAAATTTTTTGCATCAAAACCTTATTGGATTACAAGTCGAAGTTGAATTTGAAAAAATGTACAAAAAACAACCTTTATTTTATGACGTTGATAATTTTGTTCAAAATAATATCGGGCTATCTATTTGGGATCTTGATTTAAGGTATTTTAAGTATCGAGAAGGAGTTAATAAGCAAACTAATTCTAAAGGCAGGTTAATTTATGCTAATGCTTTATACCTTAGATCTATTGAAAATCTCCCTAATTGGTTAGGTAAAAATAAAAGTAATTTTGCAAAAGAGAAACTTACTGCTCTTTTTAAAATCAGTCTCATTTATGGATATTTAGATTATTGTTATGCTTTATTGGCATCACCAATTTATAAATTAAACTTTGATAACCTTCAAATTCAACAAATGAATAAAATGATTAAAGGCAAAAGAATTCTTAACATACCGTTTTTAAGAAATAGATATATTTATTTTATACTAAAATTAATATCTAATCATTTCAAGCCTACTCATAATAATTGGGTTTATGCTAATTCAATTTTAGGTAATAAAAAGTGGTTTAAATTTTTTTCTCAGATGTAAATATGAATATAATTTTTATGGAAAATAAATTATGAAAAAATTTACAGTTGGTTATGGTTCAGTAAAAAAAGTTACAATTGGTGATCAAAATAAGATTACATTTATAGGTGGACCATGCGCAATAGAAAGTAGAGAACATGCTTTAAGTATGGCTTATAAAATAAATAAAATATGTAAAAAACTTAATGTTCAATGGATTTATAAATCGTGTTATGATAAGGATTGCAGGTCTTCAATAAAAAGTTTTCATGGGATTGGCATTAATGAGGGTCTCGATATTCTTGCGGAGGTAAGAGATAAATTTAAAATTCCTGTACTCTCAGATTTTTCAGAGTCTCATCTAGCAAAGCAAACTGCTTCTGTTTGTGATATCATACAAATACCTGCATATTTATGCAGACAAACATCAATATTAAGAGCAGCTGCAATCACAAATAGACCAATTTTATTAAAAAAAGGCCAATTCATGAGTCCATGGAATTTAAGAAATTCTCTTAATAAATTAAAATCTTTTGGAAATTCAAAAATTTTATTAACAGATAGAGGTACATTTTTTGGATACAATATGCTTGTTAACGATTTTAGAGCTTTTAAGATAATGAAAGAAATGAATCAACCAGTCTGCTATGATGCAACACATTCAATTCAGATGCCAACATCAATGGGGGAAATTTCTGGTGGACAAAGGGAATTTATACCATACTTAGCAAGAGCTGCTGTGGCATTTGGAATAGATGCACTTTTTATGGAAATTCATGATAATCCTGATAAAGCAAAATCTGATCCAGGAACTGTATTAAACATTAAATTTTTAGAACCAATATTAAAAGAAATAAAAGAGTTTCATAAATTGCAAAAAAAATTTGAAAAAAATAAAAAATTATATGAAAAAATTAAATAATAAAAAAATCAAAGATCTAATTATCAGTTATAAAGATACGCCAAAAATTGATTCTACTGATTCTGTTTATAATTCAATCTTACAAATGAATAAAACTGGAATTGGAATTGTTTGTATAATTAATAAAAAAAGAAAACTTAAAGGTATAATTACTGATGGTGATTTAAGAAGGTTTATAATTTCAATGAATAAGCCTCTCGCTGCATTTCTTAGCGAAAACATAGAAAAGTATATGAATAAAAAACCATTTACTGTTAATGAAAATTATACTTTGTCTAAGATAGTAAAAACGATGGAGAAAAAGAAAATCTGGGACCTGCCTGTTATTGATAAAAATTTAAATTTGGTAGGACTCTGTCATTTGCATAGAATATTAAAAAAATTAATAAAAAATGATTAAAATTTGCTGTGTAATACCAGCAAGAGTTAATTCAAGTAGACTTAATAAAAAGCTTTTAAAAAGAATTAATGGAGAATATCTTATTGAATATGTAAGAAAGAGGGTTCTTAAAGCAATAAATAACAAACATGTTTTTGTGGCTACAGCTGACAAAGAGATTTTTAAAATTATAAAAAAAAATAATGGTAATTTGATTACAACTAATAAAAGTCATAGAGATGGCACCTCCAGAGTTTCTGAAGCAATAGAAAAATTAGATTATAGCCATGTAATTATAGTTCAGGGTGATGAACCATTTATTTCAGCAAAATTATTAAAAGTCTTTAAAAGTAAAATAAAAAATAATCCTAAGATTAAGTGCTGGAATTACATTTCAGTACTAAATAATAAAAGAGAATTAGATGACGAGAATACAGTAAAATGTACTATTAGTAAAAATGATATTATTAAAGATGCATTCAGACTTAATAAAAAAAAATATAAAAAAATATATAAATTACAAGGTGTCTTTGCTTTTGAAAAAAATTTTTTGCTAAATCTGCATAATATAACTAATAATAAAAGACAAAAAAATGAAAAAATAGAACAATTAAGAATTATTCTTTCAAAATATAAAATTAAAGCAATTGTTGGTGATGAAGATTATATATCAGTAAATACTTATACTGATCTTACTAAGGTAAAAAAATTGTTAAAGTTTAAAAAAAATGAATTTAAATAATCATCAAAACATTAAAATTGAGGATAATCTTAAAAATATAAGAAATTTATTTATCTCTAACAAAAACATTTTTTTATCTCCTTGGTTGTATCCTAATAAATTTCATCCTAACAATATTAATTACAATTATTACAATTCTAAAATAAACTTTAACAAATATAATTCAAAATCATCAAAAATTTTTAATTTTATATTTAATTCAGGAAAAATGAATTTAAGGAATAAAAATATTACTCAAAAGAAATATTTATTTGTATCCCATTTTATTAATAAGAATCATATCAATGAAGATTACTATTTTAATAAAATCATTAATTATCAAGAAGATAAGTCTATAATTTTATTAAGAAATCATACTAATTATGAAAATAACAAAATAGAACAATATTTTAATAATTCAAAAATACCTAGGATTTTAATGCCTAAAGGTTATAATTTTTTTTTAAAATTACTATTTATTAAAGAGCTAATATTTACTTATTTTATAGTATTAAGTAAAATTATATTTATTAAAGATGAGACTCAAAAAAAAATACTATTTGATTTTTGTAAGCTTAAAAATATTTCTCAAAATATATTAAATTTACAATACTATTCAGTTATTAAAAAAATACTAAATAAAAATAATTTTGAAAAAATTTTCTTCACTTTTGAAGGTCATACATGGGAAAGATATATAGTTAATGCTGCTAAAGCTTATAATAAGAATATTATATGTGTCGGATATCAATTCTCTGTAATTATTAACCAAAAAGGAATGCTTACAAAATCATTAGGTAACAATTATGATCCAGATATCATATGTGTATCTGGAGAATTTGGTAAAAAAATTATGAAAAATAACTTTAAATCTCAGGTTATTAATATCGGAAATAGAATAGGAGAAATACCAAGTATAGATTTTAAAAATAAAAAATTAAATACAAATTGTTTAGTCATGCCTGAGGGCATAATGTCTGAGTGTGTACTTATGTATGATTTTGTATATGCTGCAAGTATTATTAACAATAAAATAAATTTTATAATTAGATTTCATGACCAATTTGATACAGACTATTTTTTGCAGAATAATAAAAAATATCTTTCAAGAAAAAATATAATATTTTCTAAATCACCACTTAAAGAAGATTTTAAAAGATCCACCTTTTGTCTATATAGGGGCACAAGTGGAATATTTGAAGCAATGAATTATGGATTATTGCCAATATATTTAGATTTAATAAGTGAATTTAATATTGATCCTATTAATTCATTTAAGGACAACATTAAATATGTTCAAGAACCAGAAGATTTAGTTAATTATATAATTCGTAATTTAAAATTTGAAATATTAAAGGAAAAAAATATAAAAAATAAGAAAATTTCAAACCTTTATTTTAATAAATTTATAAAAGAAAATATTAATTATATATATGAATAAATTATCTATAGTATGTGCTACTCATAATAACATTAATAATCTTTTAAATACAATAAAAAATATTATAGAGACTAATCAGATACCAGATGAAATTATAATTTGTTCAACAGATTCAAATGATTATAAAAAACTATTAAATATATTCAAAGAATCGATAAATCTAGTTTTTGTATTATCTAAAATTAAAAGCCAAACTTATCAACGAAGTCTTGCAATTAAAAAAGCAAAAAATGAACTTATTTTGCAAATTGATGATGATGTTATAATTTTTCCTAAAGCAATAAATTATATGCAAAAGTATTTTGATAATATAGATAAAAAAATAATTGTTGGAGGATATCTCATTTATCCAAATAATGAACACGTTTCAAAAAGATTTACTAAATATTATAAAAGTAGTTCTTTGCTAAAATTAATATACTTTATTTTAAATCTTTTTAAAAAACCAAACCAAATGTCCATTTTAAAATCTGGTAGAATATTCCCTTTGATGGAAGATTCAAATAAAAATAAGGAATGGTTATCAAGCTTTTTAATGTATACAAAAAAAACCTATTATCTATCTGATGTGCATTTTAACTTAGGAAAAGGTTATTATGAAGATATTATTTTTACACATAAATTATATAAATTAGGATATGAATTAGTAATGGAAAAAAAATCAAAAGTAAAAATAGATCATAACATTTCTACTGGAATAACATCCTATTATAAATCATTGCCAATGCAGTATTATTTTGTAAAATTATTTAAAAAAAATATATTTTTATTCATTATTGATATTTTTATATTTTCATTTATTCATTTTTTTATTTCAATAAAGAAAATATATGACTAAAATATTAATTTCTGCAATGAATGGTATTATTGGTTATGAGTTAATAAAATATTTAAAAAAAAAATATTTTGTTATTGCAATTGATAATGAAGAAAATGGCATTGCTAAAAAAATTGCAAATCGTTTTATTGTTTCTCCAAAGGGTAATACTAAAAATTTTATAAAATTTATAGAAAAATTATCTAATGAAGTAGATCTAATGTTCTTTTATGTTGATGAAGAACTTCTTAATATATCCAACAATTTAAAAAATAAAAAAGTTTTAGACAAGATTGTAATATCTAGACCAGACAGCATAAATAAATGTCTTAATAAAAAAAAATTTTATGATATTCTATATAAAAATAAAGTTTTTACTCCTAAAATTAAAGTAAGTGCACCAGCTTTTATAAAACCAATTTATGGGAGAGGTAGTAAAAACTGTTTTTATACGAATAGTAATAATATTTTAAAACCCTTTGTTCAGTCTAATAAATATATTACTCAAAAATTTATATCAGGAACAGAATACACAGTGGATTGCTATTTTAATAATAAGTTTAAATTAGTTTATTCTTTAACAAGAGAAAGAGTAGTAAAATCAAATATTAGTCTTACAAATAAAATACAAAAAAATAAAGTTTTTAGCAATATTTGTTCTCAAGTTTCTAATTTGTTCAATTTTAAAGGTCCTATAAATTTCCAATTTATAATTGAAGATAAATCAAATATTCCTTATTTACTAGAAATTAACCCTAGATTATCTGGAGGAGTTATTTTTTCCATCCTTAGTGGATTTAATCCTATAACAATGGCAATAAATGAAGCCAAAAATGACGAAGTCATATTGCCAAAAAATATAAAATATGGAAAATATACAAGATATCTTACTTCAAGGATGATTTAATTATGTTTAAAAAAAAAGATAAAATTTTAGTTGTAGTTGCGCACCCTGATGATGAGGTTTTGGGATGCGGTGGAGCTATATTGGTTGCAAAAAAAACTGGTTGTGAAGTTAATGTTATTTGCCTGGGAGAAGGTGTTTCATCAAGATTTAAGAATTTTGATAGTATAAACAGATTAAAAGCTCATAATAAAAGAATTAGTCAATTTAAATCATGCATTAAAAGATTAAAAATAAATGATTATATTTTAGAAGATAGATTATGTAATCAATTTGATAATGTAAGTCTTTTATCGATAGTAAAATCAATAGAAATAGCAATAAAGAAATTTAAGCCTAATATTATACTTACACACAACGAATTTGAGGTAAATATTGATCATAAAATAACTCATCAAGCAGTTGAGACAGCTGTTAGGCCAGTTAAAGAGAGTACAATTGAACAAGTATACTCTTTTGAAATTCCTTGTAGTGGAAATTGGACATTAAATAAAAAATTTTTACCAAATACTTATCTGAATATTAAAAGTGTATGGAAAGACAAAATAGAAGCTTGGAAAATTTATAAAGATGAAATTCGCCCCTTTCCTTTTCCAAGATCTATTAAATCATTGCAAACGATTGCTCATTACAGAGGTTTGCAATCAGGATTAGAATTAGCTGAAGCATACAAGTTAGAAAGATCTATTTTCTAGATGGAAAATAAAAAATTAGAAGATGAAGTAATTAATGATTTTGGAAATGAATGGACACTATATGATCAAGATATTATAAAAATAAATGAAAAAAAAGAGATCTTTGATGATTATTTTTACAAGTTTCCTTTCAAATTAATAAATAAAGATAGTGTTGGATGTGATATAGGCTGCGGCACTGGCCGATGGGCATTTTTTTTCGCTCCAAAAGTAAAAAAAATATATTGTATAGAGCCCTCAAATGCAATTAATGTCGCTAAAAGTAACCTTAGTAAATTTAATAATGTTGTTTATTTAAAAGAAAAAATATCTGAACTAAGTTTAAAAAAAAATTCAATGGATTTTGGTTATTCTCTAGGCGTTTTACATCATATAAATGATACTGAAAATGCTTTAAAAATTATAGTTAGTAAATTAAAAAAAAATGCACCCTTTCTTCTATATTTGTATTACAATTTTGAAAATAAACCATTCCACTTTAAATTAATATTTTATTTTGTTAATAAACTTAGATTATTAATTTCAAAATTTCCGTTTAAATATAAAAAATTAATATGTAATATTATTGCTATATTTATTTATTTTCCATTATCTAGAATTTCAAAACTATTAAAAATAATAAAAATTCCTACATCTTTTATTCCCTTAAATTATTATTCAGATAAAAGTTTATATATAATGAGAAATGATTCACTAGATAGATTTGGAACTAAATTAGAAAAAAGATATTCTAAAAATGATATCAAAAAGTTAATGGAAGATGCAGGTTTACAAAATATTACATTTAATTCGGGTTCACCATTTTGGGTTAGTTTAGGGTATAAAAAATAAATGTGTGGCATTCTTGGAGTTTACGATCCAAATAGAATTTCTATAAACTCTTTTAAAAAAATGCTTGATACATTAAACCATAGAGGTCCTGATAACACTGGTATTTGGCAAAATAAATTTAATGGACTCTTAATGGGCCATAAAAGATTGTCCATTCAAGATTTATCTCAAAATGGAAATCAGCCAATGATTTCACAATCTAGAAGATATGTTATAGTTTTTAATGGGGAAATTTATAATCATTTTCAAATTAGAAATAAATTAAAAATATATAATATTAATTGGAAAAGTAATTCTGATACTGAAACTATCTTAGAAACATATGAAAGACTAGGATTACTAGAAACATTAACTTTATTAAATGGAATGTTCTCATTTTCAATTTATGATATTAAGGAAAATAATTTGGTTTTATGTAGAGATCGTTTTGGAGAAAAACCACTTTATTACGGCCTAAAAGATAATATTATTTTTTTTTCATCTGAACTTAAAATTCTTAAAAATTCAAATTTTAAAAAAACTTTAAATAAAAATGCATTAAATTTATATTTAAAATATGGATATATACCATCTCCATATTCTATCTATAATGAAATAGAAAAGGTTGAACCAGGTCAAGTTATTGAAATAAATTTAAATAATTATAAAATTAATAAAACAAAATATTATAATTTTATAGAAAAAATAACTAACATTAAACCAGACCTATCAATTAATAAAAAAAATGTAATTTCTAAATTTGAAAATAAAATGATAGATGTTATTAAATCTCAAACAATATCTGATGTTGGTTATGGAGTTTTTCTATCTAGTGGCATAGATTCAACACTTATAGCAAGTTTATTATCTCAAAATTCAAATGAAAAAATAGATACATTTACCATCAAAGTCGAAGATCAAGAATACAATGAATCTAATGAAGCAGAGGAAATATCCAAAATACTTGGTACTAACTTCAATGTAAGAGAAATTAGTCATAAAAATTTATTAGACAAAATATATATTTTATCAGATGTGTATGATGAACCTTTTGCTGATTCCTCTCAGATACCCACTTTGTTGTTGTGTGAAAATGCAGTTAAAATAAAAAAAGTTTTTTTGTCTGGAGATGGTGGAGATGAGATATTGGGAGGATATAATAGACATACCCAAATAAATAGGTTTTTCAAATTAAACTTTATGATAAAAATAATGATAAAATATTTTTTATATTTATTAAATAATCATGGTTTTTATAAATTATACAATAATTTATCACATTACCTTCCGATATCTATTAGATCTTCTTTACCAGAAACACATATTAAAAAAATTTTACATATATTGAACTCAAATACTCTTGATGAAGCATATCATAAAATAATTTCAATTTGGCCAGAAAAATATAACATTGATACATATGATCTTTCAATTAATAACAATCAAAATATTAAAAATAATGATAAATTTATTTTTAACGATACATTAAATTATCTTCCTAATGATATTTTTTGCAAAGTTGATAGAGCGTCAATGTATTACTCACTTGAAACAAGAGCTCCTTATGTTGACATAAATTTCATAAATTTTTATCATTCAATTCCATTAGAGGTTAGAGAACAATATTTATCTAAGAACATATCAAAAAAAATATTAGAAAAATTTCTACCCAATAAATTGATTTATCAACCTAAAAAAGGATTTGGAATTCCCGTAAAAAAATGGCTAAACACTACTTTAAAAAATTTTTTACATGATAATTTATCTAATCAAATAAATAATCTAAATGAAATGTTCGGTTATAAATTGCTAGATATAAATAAGTTGTCAAATATTAAAAATAACGAAGATGCATATAAAATTTGGAGTTTGTTAGTATTTCAGTTATGGATCAAGAAAAACATTTAAAGAAAAGAGTACTAATAATAGGCTCAACTTATAATTCTCTTACAAATTTTAGAGGTCATTTAATTAATGATCTTACTTTAAACAACTACAAAGTAATAACTTCTTCCGGAGATACAAATATTAATTATATAAATTTAAATGAAAAGAAAATAGAGCACAAATATTTTTTTTTAAATCGCCATTCATTAAATATTTTTAAAGAATTATTCACTATCTTGAGTTTAATATATACCATCTTTAAATCTGAACCTGATATAATAATTTCTTATACAATTAAACCAAATTTATATATTGGATTAATTTTAAAATTATTTAAACATAAAAAAATTAAATTTTTTCCTATCGTTACAGGACTTGGTCATCTTTTTTATAGTAATAAAACATTTATAATACTTACTAGACATATTGTAAAAAAATTTCTTTTTTATTCTTTTACATCATCTAATTATATTTTTTTTCAAAATAAAGATAATCAAAAATTTTTTATAGATAATAAATTATGTAATTTAAAAAAAAGTATTTTAATTCCAGGATCAGGTATTGATTTAAAATTTTTTTTACCACAAAAATTTCCTAATTTCCCATTAGTATTTCTTATGTCAAGCAGACTATTAAATGAAAAAGGAGTAATAGAGTATTTTAAATGCGCTAATATAATTAAAAAAAAATATAGTCATATTAGATTTATTTTTCAGTATTCATTAGATAAATTCTCAAAAGATAGTATTGATTTAGCAAATTTAGACAGTCTAAACTCAAATAAACATATTGAAATATATCAAAGTGTAAAAGATATTAGAGATATAATGAGTAAATGTCATGTTTTTGTACTTCCATCATATCACGAGGGATTGCCAAGAACTTCAATTGAAGCACTTGCTTTGGGTAAACCTATAATTACAACTGATGTGCCCGGATGTAGAGAAACAGTATTAAATAATTTAAATGGTTATTTAGTAAAGGAAAAGAACTTATTTAGCTTACTGAAGGCAATGGTAAAATTAATAAAAAATGATAAATATTTATTAAAAATGTCAAAAGAAAGTAGAAATTTAGCAATAAGGAAATTTGATTATAAAATTGTAAATCAAATAATATTATCTAAATTGAATTAAATTAATTAAATGGCTAAGCTTTTTTTTGATTATTTTTTAATTTTAATATTTTCTCCAATAATAATCATTATGATATTTTTTATTTCTTTATTAATAGTAATCTTTATGGGTACGCCAATATTTTATTTTCAGGAAAGAGTGGGATTAAACAAAAAAATTTTTAAAATTATTAAATTCAGAACCATGACTGAAATTAAAAATACTAATTTTAAATATGTTGATACTTCTATGGACTTACAACGTATCACACTACTTGGAAAATTTTTAAGATCTACAAGCTTAGATGAGATTCCAGAAATATTAAATGTAATAAAACGTGAAATGTCTCTAGTTGGTCCAAGACCATTATTAAAAGAATATCTAGAGCTTTATTCAAAAAAACAACTAAAAAGACACAATGTTTTACCAGGAATTACAGGCTTAGCACAAATACGGGGAAGAAATACAATAAGTTGGGAAAAAAGATTTAATCTAGACCTCATTTATATTGAAAAACAGAGTATATTTTTTGATTTTAAAATTATTATAGTGACTCTGTTTCATATTATTGTAAAAAAAAATATGAGATCAAAAAAAAATATGATTTCTGATAAATTTAAAATAAAATGATTGGCTTATCCATACCAACATATAGACCAACACATGAACTAGTTAAATTAATTGATAAAATATACCTAAATAAATATTTTAATTTTTTAATTACAAATAATAAAATTAAAATTTTAATTATTGATGATGGTAATTATGATATTAAACATACATCTATTTTAAAACAAATTGCAAAAAAAGAATCTTTAAAAATTATTAAAAATAAATCTAACATGGGGCAAGGTTATTCAATAAAAAAATCTATAAAGTATGCAAATGACAATAACTTTGACTCCGTTATTTGTGTTGATGATGATGGACAGCACCATATTGATGATATTATTAAGGTTATTGAGCACGCTAATACTAATAAATCTTTTTTTGTAATCGGTGTCCGCAAATTCACAAAAAATATACCAAAAAGAAGTTTTTTTGGAAATAAGTTAACATTAATAATAATAAGCATCTTATTTAATTATAAATTTCAAGATGCAACATCAGGTTTAAGATTTTATCATAGAGATACTTTTGCTAACCTTTTAAAAATTAAAAATAATAAATTTGATTTTCAATTAATTTCATTGATATCGCTTAGAAATTTTTACGATTTTGTTTATATTAAAACAATTTACTTAAAAGGTAATACTCACTCAAGATTTAAACCTTACAAAGATTCAGTAAACATTATTATTGAAATTATAAAGTATAGAATTACAACATTAATATTCAGTTCTTAAAAAAAATTTATGATATATGAAATTAATGAAAAATATTGCATTGAGATATAGTAAGGGACTTATAATTAAGATATATCTCCAGTTAGGTGCAAAAAATAATGCAATGCATAAAATATAGAATATAATCATTTTGTTTGCTGCATGTCTTAAGTTAAACAAAGCATATATAAAACCAATTAAATAAAATATACCACTAAAATATTTAGCAATAATGATAAAATAATTATTACTTAAACTTTCTTGGTAACCTAAAATATAAAGAATTTTTTTTAATAAAGTAATAATAAAAAAGAAATTAAAATTATTATCTTTATCAGTTATGTTATTTAAACCGCTATTTTTTAAAATATCTACAGTGAAGTATTGTAAATAGTATATGGCACTAATAAAAATTAAAATGCAAAACAAGTAAATTTGTAATTTACTTAAATATATTTTTTTTTCTTTTAGTTCAAAAATTAAATAAAAAAATACAATAAAAAATAGAGGGTGTGATAATATGCCTAAAAATAGAGCGACTATTATCAAAAAATTATTATATTTATTATAAATTAAAAAACTAAGAAGAGAGAATGCTGTGAAAGCAAAAATATCAGGTATGTGCATAAATGCGAAACAAAGTGGTATCGGTAAAAAAACATAAAATAAAACATATAAATCATTTATTTTCTTTTTGAATATATTTACCCAGATAATTAAATTAACTATTTCAATTATAAATATAAAGCCTGCTAAAATAAAAACATTATTTTCATTATAATTTGTAATCAATAAAATGATTCCAAAAAAAGGACCAGGGAATACTTTTGAGCAATTATCATTTGATAAAAATAAATTGTTATCAAAATTAAATATTAAGCTAAATAAATCTTTATAAAACTGTAAAAAATATATATTACCACATTCATTAATTTTAAATAAATAAATAATATCTTTATGAAGTTGCAAATCTGATAACGAATTGTAGTAACTTAGAGGGCTAACATATCCATAAATTTCATGATACAAAGGAAAGAAAATAAGAATAATAAGTATTATGCTTCTATATAAAATACCTACAAATATGATATTAAAAATACTCATTTATTCTACACTAACTAAAATAAAATAAATTATGCAAAATATTATCATAGGTAAACGTTCTAATTTGACTTTTAATTTAAAGCAACAAATAAAAATCAATAAAATATTTTCATCAAATGACATTCTATCAAATAAATTTTTTAATTATTTAAAAAATGCAAATGAGCCAATAAATATTATTTTCAATTCTTTTTTTCCGCTTTTTTTAATGAATAATTTTAATCCTAAAACTTTTATTGAAAAATCCCATTTAGTTCCATTAGTTTTTATAGATAATATCAAAAAAGGAATTAAGAAAAATAAAAAATTAAAAATTAATAAAATAATACTTTCAAGTAGTGCTTCAATATATCAATTAGATGATTATTCAGATACTACTTCAGATAGAAGTTACTATGCTTCAATTAAACAATTGAATGAAAAAACTTTTACTAATTTTTGTAAAAATTTTAAAATTGATCTTATAATTGCTAGAATCTTTAATATTTATGGTGGTAAAGATCAATTTTCTATAATTGCTAAATTAATAAATTCTTATAAAAAAAAATCAAAAGTTTTTATAAATAATAGAGGCAATTCAGTCAGAGATTATATAAATGTTAAAGATGTCGTATTAATTTATAAAAAATTATTAATATCAAAAATAAATGGTAAGATTGACGTTGGTTCAGGTATTGCATACTCATTAAAGGAATTAATTAAGTTTATTGGAAGAGAAAAATTGAATCTTGAATATGATAAAGTGTCTCAAAATTTAATTAGTGATGTATCCATAGCCAATACTACTTTACTCAAAAAATTAAATATTAATTTAAAATATGATATTCTTTCTTTTTTTGAAAATGAATTGAATATAAAAGGCAAAAAAGTTTTAAATCATTATGGAAGAAGTAGACAAAATACCATTTTATTATCTCCCCCTTCAATATCAAGTTTAGAAAAAAATTCTGTTCAAAATGCTATGCAATCAAATTGGATTGCTCCAGTTGGACCTGATATTAATAGATTTGAAAAGTATTTATCACAAAAAATGAATAATTATGGATCTGTTGCACTAAATTCAGGAACCTCAGCTTTACATCTAGCTTTAAAATTATTAAATATAAAACAAAATGATTATATTATCTGTCAAAGTTTTACTTTTGCCGGATCAGTTTTCCCAATTATTTATGAAAAAGCAATTCCTGTATTTGTAGACTCCGATCCTTTTTCTTGGAATATTGACCCCATATTGTTAGAAAAAACAATATTGGATTTAAAGAAAAAAAGAATAAAACCCAAAGCAATCATTGTTGTTGATCTCTATGGAATGCCTGCTAATTATATAGAATTAAACAAAATTTCAAAAAAATATTCTATACCTTTAATTGAAGATGCAGCAGAAGCTTTAGGATCAACTTTTAATAATAAAAGCTGTGGCACTTTTGGAAAATTTGGAGTTTTAAGCTTTAATGGTAATAAAATAATAACAACAGGAGGTGGCGGCGCTTTAATTAGTAAGAATAATTCATATATTAATAAAGCAAAATTTTTATCTCAACAATCTAGAGAAAAAAAAATATATTATGAACATAAACATATAGGTTATAACTATAGGTTAAGTAATGTTTCAGCATCAATAGGATTTGGGCAAATACAAAAACTTGAAAACTTTGTAAATAAAAGAAGATCTAATTTCGAAATCTATAAAAATTTTTTACAAGAATATGATTTTATAGATTATCAAAAAGAATTCCATGAGAAAAATTATAAATCTTATTCCAATAGGTGGCTATCAACATTTAATTTTAATATAAAAAATTCTAATAAATTTATAAATTCATTAATTAAATCTATGGCAAAAAATAATATTGAAGTAAGGCCTCTTTGGAAACCAATGCATTTACAGCCTATTTTTAAAAAATTGAAAGTATACTCTAACGGTGTAAGCGCTAATCTTTTTAAATCAGGAATTTGTTTGCCCAGTGGTAATTATCTAAGTAATAATGATTTAGATAAAATTTTATCAATTCTAAAAAAATGTATAAAAAAGATATAAGCAAATTAAATATTGCTGTTATCGGTTTGGGATATGTTGGTTTACCATTAGCTTTAGAGTTTTCAAAGTACTTTAATACTATTGGTTACGATATTAATAAAAATAGAATTAATGAATTATCAAAAAATTTTGACAAAAATAATGAAGTTAAATTTAAAAGAAATAATAAATTTAAATTAACATGGCAAATATCTAAATTACAAAATTGTAATATTTTTATTATAACAGTTCCAACACCTATATTAATAAATAAAAAACCAGATTTAAGTATGATAAAAAAATCTACTATAAGTATATCAAAATTTATAAAAAAAGGTGATATCATTATTTATGAATCAACAGTATATCCAGGTGTAACAGAAAATGTTTGTGGTAATTTAATTTCAAAAAGAACTAAATTAATTCTTAACAAAGATTTTTATTTAGGATATTCACCTGAAAGAATAAATCCTGGTGATAATAAAAATACTCTAAAAAACATAAAAAAAATAGTTTCTGGATCAAACAAATATAGCTTAGAAATTATTTATAAAATTTATCATAAAATTATAAAAGCTGGTATATATAAAGCTCCTTCTATTAAAATAGCAGAAGCAGCAAAAGTAATTGAAAATGCTCAGAGGGATATAAATATTGCATATATAAATGAATTAAAATTAATATTTGAAAAATCAGGTTTAGATTTTAATAGTATTATAGAGGCTGCAAAGACAAAATGGAATTTTCTTAATTTCTTTCCAGGTTTAGTAGGAGGTCATTGTATAGGAGTAGATCCTCATTATTTAAACTTTTATGCTGAAAAATATAATTATAAGACAAAAATAATTTTACCTGCTCGTAAACTAAATGAAAAAATGATAGAATATCATTATAAATTTTTTAATAAAAAATATAATAATTATTTAAGAAAAAATAATCTTAATTCAAAAAAAATTCTTTTTTTAGGTTTATCATTTAAAAAAAACACAAATGACTATCGAAATTCGAAATATATAGATATTTATAAATTATTAAAAAAATTATACAAAATAGATGCATATGATCCGCTAATGAATCCTAAAGATAAATTAATAAAAACTTTGATTAAACCAAAGATACATATTAATCTTAAAGAATACTCCGCTATTATAATTGGTGCTAATCATGATATTTTTAAAAAAATATTAAAAAATAAATTAAATAAAAATTTATTTATTTATAATCTAAACAAATGATAATTTTTTTTTTTAAATATTTTTTTTCATTATCAAGATTTTATAAAAAAATTATTATTTTATGTATAGATATATTTATTTCAGTTATATCAATTAATTTATCTATAATTATTTTAAAGAAAAGTCTTCATATAGGATACGATTTAGAATATTTTATTTTACTTGTCTATTCACTATTTTTTATTCCTTTATTTATTCTATTTGACACATATAACATTATCTTTAGATTTTTAAATTTTAAAGAAGTTTTAAAAATATTATACGCTACAATTATATATTCTTTTTTACTAATAGTTTTATATAATTTTTCAGATATAGAAGACTACTCATTAAATACAATTTATATTTATATTTTAATCTTTTTTTTATTAATTTTATCTTTTAGGCTTCTAATAATTTTTTCAAAAAATTTTATTCAAAATAAAATAATTAAAAAGAATGTTATAATATATGGAGCAGGAGAGATTGGTTTTCAAATTTTAAATAATTTCAAAGATTTTAAAGTCATTGCTTATTTAGATGATGATCTTAATAAAGAAAATACAAAATTAAATAATATTAGGGTTTTTAATCCAAGGGAAATTAAAAATTTACTAAATAAATATGTAATTGATACTATTCTAGTTGCCATTAAAAATTTAGATCTATTTGAAAGAAAGAAAATTATAAATCAATTCAATTCTTTTAATGTTGCAATCAAGTTTCTTCCATTTGTGAATAATAATAATTTTGATAATATTACTTTGTCTGACTTTAATAATATTAATCCTGAAGAACTCATAGAAAGAACAGTTGTATGGGATAAATATAAAATTAATAATTTTTATAAGGATTCAATTGTTTGTATTACTGGGGCTGGCGGATCTATTGGTTCTGAAATTACTAAACAGCTTTTTAATTCAAATGTAAAAAAAATTATAATTGTAGATCATAGTGAGCTTAATTTGTTTAATATTGATAATTTCTTAAAAAAAAATTTGTCATCTTCAAATTCAAATATTGAAATCATTAAAATTTTAGGTTCAATTTTAGATGATGAAATCTTAGATAAAATATTCTCTTTTAAACCAACTTCAATATTCCATGCTGCTGCCTACAAACATGTTAATATGCTTGAATTAAATCCAAAATCAGGAGTCAAAAATAATATATTAGGAACTATTAAATTAGTAGATAAATCAATTAAAAATAACCTACCAAGATTTGTGTTTATTTCATCTGACAAAGCTGTTTCCCCATCAAGTATAATGGGCGCAACAAAAAGAATAGGAGAAAAATATATAGAATCTCTTAATTTGCAACACAATACAAATTTTTCTATTGTGAGATTTGGCAATGTGATTGGTTCTTCTGGTTCAGTTTTTCACCTTTTTAAATCTCAAATACAATCCTTAAGTCCAATTACAATAACACACAAAGATGTAACAAGATACTTCATGTCAATTCAGGAAGCCGTCGGACTTGTCATTGAAGCTAGTTTGATAGAGACTGATGATGTTGTGTTTGTTTTAAACATGGGAGAGCCAATAAAAATATTAGATCTTGCAAAAAAAATGATCAAACTCTCTGGATTAACAATTAAAGAACCTAATAATAACAGAGGTGATATTGAAATAAAATATATAGGATTAAGTCAGGGTGAAAAAATGCATGAAAAACTAAAGATTAATTCTCAATTTTATAGTACATCTCATCCAGATATATTTTCTATTAAATCAAATTCAAATCATATTATAGAAGCTCAAATTATCAAAAAGACTTTCACTAATCTTCTAAATGAAAATAATATTGAAAAAATAAAGTTGGTTTTAAATGATTTTGTTGAAGGAAATATGTTAATTAAAAATAAAAATGAATAATAAATTTATAAATTATTTTAATTATATTATTTATTTTTTTATTTTATTATTACCTGTTGCACTTATTTCAGGGCCTTTCTTACCAGATTTATTTATTTGTTTAAGTGGCATCATTCTTCTTATAGTTTATTTTTCCAAAAATAATCAATTTAAAATATTTGATAAAAATTTAATAATAATATTTATAACATGGTGTTTATATATTTTATTCTCTTCATTAATTTCGACAAATATAGTTCTTTCACTTGAATCATCTCTTTTCTACTTTAGATTTGGATTTCTTGTCTTAGTAGTTTATCACTGTTGTTCAAATTCTGAAATTTTTATTAAATACTTTACTTATATTTTATTAATAAGTTTTATTATTCTTTTTATCGACTCAGTGTATCAATTTTTTAATATTAAAAATTTACTTGGATGGGAATATATTTCTAAATATAGAATATCTAGTTTTTTTAGAGATGAACTTGTTATGGGTAGCTATGTTTCTAGATTAACACCTTTATTAATAGGTTTAATTTTATATTCATTTAAAACAAAAGAAAAATATTTTATAATTTGCTTTATCTTATTAATTTCTAATCTTCTAGTGTTATTATCTGGTGAAAGAGTAGCTTTTTTTTATATTTTAGCATTTGATCTTTTTCTATTACTTTGCGCACGTTCATTTAGAAAATTTCTTTCTATTTTTTTTATAGTTTTAATTACAATGATAATTTTTATTCTTTCAAATACAAATTCAATAAGTAATAGAATTATAGATCAAACTATGAAGAATTTTAATTTTTATGATAATTCCGATCCTGACATCATTAATAAAACTTCAGAAATATTTGTTTTTTCGAAAATTCTTAATTCAACGTATCAATCAGCTTTCGCAATTTTTAAAGATAATATCGTTTTTGGTGTTGGGCCAAAAAACTATAGATATGTTTGTGCAAATGAAGGATATTTTCATTATATTGGCAAAACTCCAATCGAATGTTTAACTCATCCACATAATACTTATTTTCAATTACTTTCTGAAACAGGAATAATTGGTTTCATATTTATTTTTAGTATATTTTTATTTTTATTACTTAAATTAATTAATTTTTTGATTAAATATAATTTTAAAAAAGAAAGAGTTAATCAATTAAATGAAATTAATTATATAATTATTTTTTGCTTTTTTATAACTTTGTTTCCAATAGTGCCAACTGGAAATTTTTTTAATAATTGGCTTTCTTGCATTTATTTTTTACCAATTGGTTTTTATTATTTTATAAGACAGGTAAAAAATATTATTTAAATTTTATCAAGCGAATTAATTAATTTATTTGTATCTTCTAAAGAATTATAATGAGTCATACTTAATCTAACTACTCCATCTTTCTTATCTATACCCAGAGCCTCTAAACATCTCCACGCATAAAAATTATCATTTCTAGTAGCAATTTTATTTTTGATTAGCTGATCAGATATATTTTTTGATGACTTTTTAGTTGAGGTAAATGAAATAGTTGGAGCTCTATTTTTATTGATAATTTTACTTTTACCAATTAAATTAATATCTTTTCTTGAATTCAAATATTCTAAAATAGGATTAGAGATTATTTCTTCGTGGTCAGATATAAGTGTATTAATTTTATTTATCTTTTCTCTAATTTGTAGTTTCTTGTTTTTAAAATGATGATTGTATAGATTTTCAAAATATTCGTATATTCCTAATAGAGATACTAATTCTTCATGGTTAGGCCCTCCAGGATTTATAGTATATGGGTATTGTCCATTTAAGAACTCATGATTCTGGTTTGGTAAATCTTTTAGAATTTCTTCCCTACCATACATAAGTCCTAAATGAGGACCATATGTTTTATATAAACTAAAGGTATAAAAATCCACATTTAAATCTTTTACATCTGGAAAACCGTGTGGAGCAAAAGATACACCATCGCCAATTACTATAATATCCTTTTTATGAGCTAAATCAGATATTTGTTTCAACTTATTTATTGATCCTACAATGTTAGAGCAATGCGTAACAGCTAAAATTTTAGTTTTAGTGGAAATTAATTTTTGTAATTCATTTAATTCTAATTCTTGATTTTCAAGATTAAACCTCCACTCAATTATTTTTGCTCCATTATCTTTTAATCTTCTCCAAGGACTTATATTCGCTTCATGGTCTTGATTTGTTACAATTATTTCATCCCCGGGTTTTATATATTTTTTAAGTGCGTTTGATAAAACATATAAATTTATTGAAGTAGATCCACCAATTAGTATTTCATTTTTTTTTGCATTGATCATTTTCGCAAATAATTCTGTTGCTTTGTCCATATTTTCACCAGCAATTTTTGACATAGGATATTCTGCATAAGGCTGGACTTTTGTTGATGTCATAAATTCATTTAACTTTTCTATTACATTTTTTGGAACATAACTGCCTCCAGCATTTTCAAAAAAAGACCAATCTTTTGATAAGGGATCTTTAAATGCTGGAAATTGTGACCTTACGTAATCTATATCAAGTTTAATATTTTCTAGTGTCAATATTACCTCTTATTGTGTATTCTTTTATTCTAATATAAAAAAAAAGAAATAAATATTTTTTTCTTTAAATATGATTGATAGGCGTAATTTTTATATTAATGGAAAATGGGTCAACCCCATTATTAATAATGATTTTGAAGTTATTAATCCTTCTAATGAGCAATCTTATGCAGTGATTTCTTTAGGAAGTAAAAATGATTTAGATTTAGCTGTATCTGCAGCTAAAAAAGCTTTTTTTACATGGAGTCAGATAGAGAAAAAAGAAAAAATTACATTACTAGAAAATTTATTGATTATTTATAAAAATAGATGGGATGAAATTACAAAAACAATGTCAGAAGAAATGGGAGCTCCTTTAGATTGGGCTTCTTCAGCGCAAACGGCATCTGGAGCTGATCATATCAATGATTTTATTTTAAGATTAAAAAATTTTGAATTTGAAAAAAAATTTAATGAAAACTCAAATAATTATATTGTTTATGAACCTATTGGAGTATGTGGTTTAATTACACCGTGGAATTGGCCTATCAATCAAATCGCATTAAAAGTAATTCCTGCCTTAGCAACTGGCTGCACTATGATATTAAAACCTTCTGAAATAGCACCTATGTCAGGAATCATTTTTGCGGAAATAATTCATGAAGCAGGATTCCCTCCAGGTGTTTTTAATTTAGTAAATGGTGACGGAGATGGTGTAGGCACGGATATATCCTCTCATGAAGGTATTGATATGATATCGTTTACTGGATCAACTAGAGCAGGAAAACTTATTTCTAAAAATGCAGCAGGTACTATTAAAAGAGTTTGCTTAGAATTAGGAGGTAAGGGGGGTAATATTATTTTTAGTGACTCATTTCCAGATGCAGTAAGAGAAGGTGTTAGAAATATAATGAGTAATTCTGGACAATCTTGTGATGCGCCAACTAGAATGTTAGTTGAAAAATCAATATATAAAAGAGCAATAGAAGAAGCTGCAGATGAAGCAAATAAAATTAAAGTTAATATAGCTTCAAAAAAAGGAAATCATATCGGGCCAGTTATTTCACAAACCCAGTATGATAAAATTATTGATCTAATTAAAAGTGGAATAAAAGAGGGTGCTACACTCATAGCAGGAGGTCCTGAAAAACCAAATGGTCTAGAAAAGGGTTATTTTGTTAAGCCAACAATTTTCACAGATGTAACTAATGATATGAGAATTGCAAAAGAAGAAATTTTTGGTCCTGTACTTTCAATAATACCATTTGAGAGTGAGGATGAGGCAATATCAATTGTAAATGATACATCCTATGGTTTAGGAAACTATGTTCAAACCCAAGATAAAGATAAGGCAAAAAGAGTAGCAAGAAAATTTAGATCTGGTGGTGTCTATATAAATGGAAATACTGCTGATCCAGGAACTCCTTTCGGAGGTTATAGACAATCTGGGAATGGAAGAGAAGGTGGTGATTGGGGTTTAGAAGAATATTTAGAAATTAAAACAATATGTGGATGGGAATAATTTAAACTTTAATATTATTAAAATAATTTAATCTTCCTATTATTTCATCTCTTTCTATATAATATCCTTGAAGATGTCTATTACCAGAATTTGGATCAAATTCAGTTCTACCATGTAATACTCTTCTATTGTTAAAACAAAAAATATCACCTTCTTCTAATCTAAAATCAATTTTAAATTTTTTGTTTTGAAGTAGTGATGCAAAATATTGATATGCATCATAAAACTTTTTCATATTCTTGGGTTCAACATCAATAGCACCCATTGCAGCCATACTAAATCTAATATCGTTATAATCATTATTTTTTGTTAATGTAATTATTGGTGAATGAAGAATTCTTACTGCTTTTTGAGTATAATCTGTATCATTAAATTTTACATACGTTTGTGTTAAAATTTTAAAAACATCTTTTTCATTTTTTTTTAAATAATTTGCAACTGCAAAACCATCTACAACAGATGATAATCCCCCATTAGCTTCATTTACTAAACAATGAAGAAACTGATAACCAGGTGCATATTCAAAATAAGGTAAATCTGTGTGATTTCTTAATGCATCTGCCGTGTAAGCAGTGTTATTTGGTTTTGGGATATTAATTACTTCAAATGGTGTACCAAAAAATGTTTCTCTATGATGACTTATTCTATTTAGTATTTTGAATGCTGATTTTTTGCTAGTTGGTGCATTTTTGATTAATGCAAAACCATAAGTATGAAGTAAATTTAGCCATTTATTTAAATGTTTATCACTCTTAATTACACTATTATGATCAATAATAATTTTCTTTAAATTTTTTTTTAATTTACCATCCCAAAAAACATAAGGTGATTTATATTTTTGTTTATTTATCTCAGTATAACAATGGTCTCTTAACCATTTTAAATTAAATTTACTAGTATGATCACCTTCACTCCAATCAATATTGAGTATATTTTTTTCAATTTTATACTTTTTAGGAAATATATTTTTACTTACAGTTAAAATATTAAATACTCTCATATTCGCAGTAGGATGTATTGCTGTTGGGCAATTATCTCTTAACCACATAAAGTGATATTTACTTTTAAAATTATCTTTCCATACAATACTTAGGTGATCATTCTTTTTTTCTAATTTTTTTACATGATATTTGCTACTCATTTTGAAATATTTATATCTGAATAAATTAACTTAGTATATTTAATTAATTAATGAAATCGAAAAATAATAATCTATTAGGAATTTCTTTCATGTTGTTGTCCATGTTTTCTCTTAGTATAAATGATATCACTTATAAATATTTAAGCTTTCATTTTCCTGTATGGGAATCAATATTCTTTCGAGCACTAAGCGGAAGTATCATTGCAACATTCATGGCAATGTATTTTGGGTTTGATAAATTAAAAACTAAAAAACCAGTTGGACACGCTGTTAGAGCTCTATCTGCATCAGCATGTGTTGTATTTTATATATATGGAATTAATAATTTAATGTTATCTGAAAATATTGCTATTGCACATTCTGCCCCCATTATTGCAGCATTTCTTGCTGTACCAATACTTGGTGAGAGAATTGGGATTTTTAGAACTACTGCAATATTAATTGGCTTCATAGGTGTATTAATTATTGTTAAGCCTGGTACTGACTTGTTCAAATTAGAAACACTCTATCCTTTAATATCTGCTGCTTTTATGGCTTCTGTTTATTTATCAACTAGATCGGTAATGAGTACTGATTCTAGTGTTGCAATTGTATTTTATTATTCTTTTGCATTATTAATTACTTCAATTATATTTTTCCCTGATAATTTTATTATGCCTAGTACGGTGCAATTAATTTTAGCTATGAGTTTAGGCGTAATGGGTTCACTTGGGCATTTGTTTATGTCACAGGCAGCTAAATATGCTGATGTTGCAATTACTTCTCCATTCGAATACTCATCTTTTATTTTTGTTGGGGTAATGGGTTATTTAATCTATTCAGAAGTACCAACTTTAAGTATTTATCTAGGAGGAGCAATAATAATTAGTACAGGAATTTTTATAGCTTATAGAGAAAGAAAAAATAGCTAATAAAAAATTATTTCTTTTTAATTTTAAATAAATGAAAAAAACATTTGACTATATAATAGCTGGAGGAGGTTCTGCTGGATGTACATTAGCCTCAAGATTATCTGAAAATAAAGATATGAAGGTATTGCTAATAGAAGCTGGAGGTTCAGGCAAAAGTTTATTTACTCAAATGCCTGGTGGAAATGGATATATATTTGGAAACCCTAAATTTGATTGGGGTTTTGAATCAATACCTCAACCTTCTTTAAATAATAGAAAAATATTATACCCTAGAGGTAAAGGATTAGGAGGATCTTCTCTATTAAATGGAATGATTTACATGAGAGGTGCTCCAGGTGATTTTAATAGATGGAGACAAAAAGGTTTAGAAGGTTGGTCGTATAATGATGTATTACCATATTTCAAAAAATCTGCCTCTGCATTCCACAGAGAAACAAACGAATATCACTCTCACTCAGGCCCCTTAAAGCTTACACCAGCTGGTAATTACAATTCAATCGATAAAGCATTTATTGATGCATGTGTTGAAGCTGGGGCAGAAATTAATAATGATTTTTATAATGGTAATTTAAATGGAGTAGGCCGGTATGATGTTAAAGTATGGAATGGAAAAAGACAATCATCTGCAGAAGCTTATTTGAAATTTAAACCTAGCAACTTAACAATTTATAAAAATACATCTGTAATAAAAATTTTAATTGAGAAAAATAAAGCTAAAGGATTACTTTTATCAAATGGTGAAGTTTATGCATCATCAGAGGTAATATTATCTTTAGGTGCATTCGGTAGTCCCAAATGTCTAATGTTGTCAGGAATTGGCCCAGAAGAACATTTAAAAGAAAAAAATATAGAATTATTAATTAACTTACCTGGGGTAGGTGAAAACCTTCACGATCACCCTGTTATGCCAATGAATTGGGGATTTCAAAATAACAATTTAAGTTTCTCTAAATATCAAAGGATCGATAGAGCTATAATAGTGGGATTAAGATATATTTTATTTAAACAGGGATTAGCCGCAGCTCCTTTTTGGTCAACAAATCTATTTCATGCAATAAGAGAAAAAGATATGCCTGAAATACAAGTATTTATGACACCTATGTGTTTTAAAGAAGAAAAAGATAACTGGTCTATTAGTCTAGATAATTTATTAAATTTTGGTTCATTATTTTTTTCTAGAGGTAAAAAAGCTTTTCCAGGATTACATTTTCAAATTAATTTATTAAGACCAAAGAGCACTGGAAGTGTAAAACTTAAAAGTTCAAATCCAAATGATGATCTTAATATAAATCCAAATTGGTTCATCGATCCATCTGATATGGAAGATATGATAGAAGGTATGAAGCATACAAGACAAGTTTTATCTAAGCCTAGTATAAATAAAATTGTTTCTGAAGAATTACTCCCAGGAAAAAAAATCAAAAGTGACCAAGATTTAAAAGAGTCAGTTCGAAACCATGTACAAACAGGTCATCATCCTGCATCTACTTGCGCAATGGGTTCAAGTAATAACAAAATGGCTGTACTTGATAATCAGCTTAAAGTTAGAGGAATAGACAATCTGAGAGTAGTAGATGCTTCTTCTTTCCCGGATATGATAAGTGGAAATATAAATGCGTCTGTAATTATGTTAGCAGAAAAAGCATCAGATATGATATTAAAAAATTAATTAATCACAAATAAGTTGACCAATGAAAATATTTAAGTTTAAATAAATTATGTCTGAAGTTCAAACATACAAATTTTATGCAGGAAATAGATGGTATGAGCCTTCCTCTGGAAAATATTTTGAAAGTGATGATCCATCTATAGGAAAAGTATGGGCAAAGGTCCCTGATTGTAATGAAAAAGATATTAATCTTGCAGTATCATCTGCTAAACAGGCTTATTATGAAGGTCCTTATGGTAAAATGCATCCAGCAGAAAGAGGGAGAACATTAACAAGAATTGGAGATATTATTGCTAAAAATGCAGAACGCATTGGGCAAATAGAAACTAAAGATAACGGCAAACTTCCAAAAAATATCACTCCTTCTTTAACCAGCTGGCAGACTGAGAGTTTTTATTATTATGCAGGCATGTGTGATAAGTATGAAGGAAGATTGATACCTTCAGAGGTTCCGAATATGCATAATTATTTAAAATGGGAACCATTTGGAGTTGTTGCACTTATTCTTCCTTGGAATTCACCAATTGGAACATTAATCTGGAAATTAGCACCGGCAATAGCAGCAGGCAATACTGTTGTAATTAAACCTTCAGAAAGAGCATCATGCTCTACATTAGAGTTAATGAAAATTTTAGAAGAAGCTGATCTTCCAGAAGGTTTGATAAATGTTGTTACTGGTTTTGGTCCTACAACTGGAGCACCTCTTATTGAACACCAAGATGTTAGGATGATAAGTTTTACAGGTGGAACAAAAGGGGGGAGTGCAGCAAGTTTAAGTGCATCCAAAAATGTTAAACCTATTATTATGGAGTTAGGGGGTAAATCACCACAAATTATATTCAAAGATGCTGATTTAAGTTTATCAGTAAATGGAGTTGTGTCGGGTATATTTCCAGTTTCAGGCCATAGTTGTATTTCAGGATCAAGGATACTAGTGCATAAAGATATAAAAGATAAATTTACTCATAATTTATTAGAAGTTGTTAAAAAGGCTAAAGTTGGTCACCCAAATGATGTTGCAACACAAATAGGACCTATAGCAAATAAAGAGCAATATGAATTTATTTTATCTAAGATTGAAGCGGCTGAAAAAAGAGGTTTAAAATTATTAATTGATGGAAGAAAAGAACAAAAATCTGAAGGGTACTATATTGGACCAACTATTTTTGATAATGTTCCAAATGAAGATGATTTAGCTCAAAATGAAGTATTTGGACCTGTAGCCTCAATACAAACTTGGGAGGATGAAGATGAAGTAATTAAAATTGCAAATGATACTATTTATGGGCTTGCAGCAGGTATTTGGACTAAGGATACTAATAAAGCTATACGGTTAGCGGATAAGATAGAGGCTGGAACTGTTTATATAAATAATTATTTTAATGCTTCTACTCAATCTCCGGTTGGAGGCTTCAAGCAATCAGGATACGGTCGTGAAAATGGATGGGAGGGAATGCAAAGTTACATGCAGACTAAATCTACTTGGCTAGCTACCAATCCTTCTCAACCAAACCCATTTTAAGAAGTAATTATTCTTTCCAGTTTGGTTCTCTTTTTTCTAAAAAAGCTTCAATACCTTCCTTGGAATCATCATGTAACATATTTTCTGTCATTACCTCTGAAGTAAAACTATATGCGTCTTCTAAATTCATATCTTTTTGTTTGTAAAAAGCTTCTTTACCAATTTTAATAGTATTAGAAGATTTAGATGATATTTTTTTAGCAATTTGAAATACATTTTCTTTCAAACTATCTTCTTCAAAGACATCATTTATTAAACCAATCCTTAATGCTTTATTTGCATCTATAAGATCTCCAGTGAGAAGCATTTCCATTGCTTGCTTTTTCCCTACAGTTCTTGATAATGGAACCATTGGTGTAGAACAAAATAATCCGATATTAACACCAGGGGTTGCGTATTTTGCTCTACTACTTGAGTAAGCTAAATCACAGCTAGAAATTAACTGGCAGCCTGCTGCAGTAGCGATACCATCAACCATAGCTATAACTGGTTTATTATTTTTATTAATTTTTAGCATAAGTTGAGAGCACATTTGAAATATTTTTTTAAAATAGCTTTCACCTCTGTCATTTTGCAATCTTTGTGAATTTAAATCTTTTAAATTATGTCCTGCACAAAAAATATTACCTTTTGATGACAAAATAATTACTTTGACATCATTATCTTTATCAGCAATGTCTAGCGCTGATGTTAATTCATTGATCATGCTTTCACTTAAAGTATTTTGGTTTTTCTGATCATTAAGAATAATATTAGAAATGTAATTATTTTTTTCGAACAATATTAGATTAAAATTCATTTAATTAATTTGAATTTCAACATCTTTAGATAGTGAATTAGCGATAAAACAATACTTATGTGATCTCTCTTTCATCTTTTTCATTTCTTCATCAGAAATATTGAAATTATCTTCAAATACTATAGCTGGATTTAACTCTATTTTGTTGACGAACATTCTTCCTTCTGCATTTTTTCCTAAATACGAAATTGCTTTATCTTTGTAATTAATAACTGGCCATTTCATTTTTGCAGCTAAAGCTAAAAACGTCATCATAAAACAACTACTTACAGCTGCAGCTAGTTTTTGCTCTGGATTAATATTACTTTCGCTTCCTCCATAATCTGGAGATGATCCAGCATCAATAGATACATTTTCGTTAAGCATTACTGTGTGATCAGTTAAGTATTTACCAAATTCGAGTTTTTGATCTCCTAATTCCCACTTTAGTTCGATTGAATGACTCATTTAAGAATAATTAAAAGGTAGTGAGCACACTTTACCTTTTCTCTCAATGTTGTCTGGTGTTAATACGATAACATCCTGACCATCACTCCAATAGTCTCTATCAACCATTGAAAGCCCAATATTTGTTTTTAAAAATGGTGAATAAATACCAGAGGTTATATTACCAATTTGAAATCTATTTTTTGAGTATACAGGAAAAGGTATTGTACATGAAGGAGTCGGCGACCCATCAAAAGTAATTCCTTTTATTTTTTTTTCTATTCCATTTTTTAATATTTTTTTTAGTTCATTTTTTCCAATGAAGTCATGAGATAAATTGTTACAATAATTATCAAATCCACATTCAATTGGATTATTTTCTAAAGTAAATTCATTACCATAGGATAATAAACCACCTTCTATTCTATCAATTAAATTTGGACATCCAGGTGAAATATTAAAATCTTTTCCTGCTTCCCAAATAGTTTCCCAAAGTTTTTTTCCTAAACTAAAACCTTTAAGATAAATCTCAAAACCATCTTGTTTACTATATCCTGATCTTGCAATTATCTGTTTTGTTCCTTCAAATTCAAAAAAAGAAAAATGAAAGAATTTTAATTTTTTAATTTTTTCTCCAAATATTGATGACATTAATTTTTCAGATTTTGGCCCCTGAACTGCTAGAGGGTAAATATCTGGCTCTATAATATCAACTTTAAAATTTCTTCCTACAGCCAATCCTTTTGCCCAAAGAAGAACATCTGAGTCTGCAACTGATAGCCAATATTTATTTTCACTTAATTTTAAAAGTATAGGATCATTTATCATCCCTGCATTTTCATCAATCATTGGATAATAGTAACATTTACCAATAGGCATATCTTTTATTGACCTTGGAGACATGAGTTGTATTAACTCTGTAGCATCTTCTCCCATTATTTGAACCTGTCGTTGACATGAAACATCCCAAATTTGAGTATTTTTAGATAAGTGCCAATAATCTTCTTCAACTGTTGCTTTATATGATTTTGGAAGAAGCATATGATTAACTACAGTAAAACCACTAACACCAGCCTCAATTACTTTCTCGGTATAGGGAGTCCTCCTAATACGTCTAGACATGTTTAATCCTGAATTACTCATTTTATTTAGACCACCATATTGAGTATCCATTTGGAGAAACAATTAAAGGTATGTGATATTTTTTAAGAGGATCTTTCATTTTAAATTTAACACTGATTGAATTAATTATTTCACTAGTATTTCTAAAATATTTACCAGAATTAATTATCATTTCATAATCACTTTCACAATCCTCTTTCGTTAATTCAAATTCTTTAAGCATTCTTCCAGAACTATCTGTTTTATCTTCTAGAAATACGACTTTGTTATTATTATTTACTTTATAAATAACAATTTCTACATCACTTGCATGCGTACCATCTATTGAGTTTAGTAAATGTGTAGAAAAAATTGCCATAACCTACTCTATAGACGCTTTATCTCTTTTATCACTAACTGCAGCAACTATTGGACTTATAACACCTTTAGCCTTTACATTTACACATGCAGTTTTACCACTTTCTAAAGCTCTTTTTAAAGCGGGGCCTAAATCTTCTCTTTTAGTAACTAATTCTCCATGTCCTCCAAAACCCTCAAAAATTGAATGAAATGGAATATCTCTAAAATCAGTTGCAAAGTGTTTCCCACTTTCAAACAACCTTTCTTGTTGTTGAGAAATACAGTCAAGACCTCCATTGTTATCGATAACTACAACAATAGGTTTTTTTTCTTGAAATGCAGCTTCAATTGATAATCCGCCAGATAAAAATGCACCATCTCCACTAATTAAAACAACATTAGATTTAGGATTAAGATTTTTTGCTGATACTGCAAAAGGAACTCCAACACCTAACATACTGAAAGTGCCTGGATGCAATATGCCTCCGAGTTTTTTACCTTTTGATCCAGCAATATTAATTGCAATCTCGGACCAGAAATGCGTGTTACCACCATCAATAACTAACCAATCATTTTCAGTTAATACTTCTTGAACATCTAAAGCTAATTGAAGAGGGTGAATTTTTCCACCATCTTTTTTAGCCTCTTCAGTTTCTTTATTTAAATCATCTAATGTTTTATTGATCCAATTTTTTTTCTCTTTTTTATTCTTATTATGCCATTCTTTGTTTAATTTCCATTTATTGTTTTTCTTTAACTCTATGAGTTTATCAAAAAAAACGCCAGGATCACAAAGTAAGTTGATATCCGCAGCTCTATTTAATTCTATTTCTTCATGCGATCCATTAATACAAACAAGCTTAGTACTTTTTGGAAAAAGCGGTGGATTACCAAAATTCATTTGATTATCAAGACGTGCACCAATCATAAGAACCAAATCTGATTCATTAAGCGCCATTTGTGATGGAGGGTATTGATGAATATCTGCAAGGCCCATGTATGTATCTACTTCTTCGCCTAAAAGCTTTTGATGGTATGGTATATTAAATATTGGAATGTTTAATTCAAAGCCAGCTTGCTCTAATTTTTTTTCTGCATTAGACCACCAAATACCATGCCCTCCAATAAAAACAGGTTTTTGAGCACTAATTGCCAGATTAAATATTTCATTTAAACTCTCAGGATCGGGCCAAGCTTTTGCTAAAGGTTTCTTTTGATAAGAAAATGGTCTTTCTTCTAAACCTGCATCATCTGCAAATGATGAAAACATTATATCTACAGGTACACTTAAATGTACTGCACCTGGATAGCCATTTGTTGCAATTCTATATGCTTTATCTACAAATTCCCTTATTCTAGTACCATCAGTTATACTTGCACTATACTTCGTTAAAGGTGCTGCAATAGTAACATCATCAATCTCTTTGAAGCCACCAGCACCTTGTCTTTTTAAACTACTGGAACCTGTTATAAAGATTACAGGGGATCTTTCACCCCATGCCTCCATCATAGAGGGTACAGCATTTGCAAAACCCTCTGGACCAACAATACAAACAGAAGGTTTTCTTTTTATCCTTGTATGACCATCAGCTAAATGACCAGCTATTTGTTCATGAGGACAATTAATAACATTAATTTGACACTCCATGAAACCTTCTAGTGCTGGATTACAAAAACCACCAGAAAGAGTAAATACATTTTCTATTCCTTTATCTTTTAATGCTCTTGCTACTAAGGCACCACCTCTTATTTTTTTATCTCCCATTTTAATAATTTATATCCTTAAAAATTTTCTCTGCTATAATTTTTTTGTCTACTTCATTTATATCCGTTAACCCCACCAAACCAAGGTTTGTACTTAGTTCTTCTTTAATTAGGTTAATTATTCTTCTTAAACCTCTAGCTCCATCAGCACCAATAGCGTACATTAGTGGTCTACCAAACATAGTAAAATCAGCCCCTAACGCTAAAGCTCGTAAAATATCACTTCCACTTCTAATTCCACTATCAAATATTAATGGAAAATTATCTCCTACTGCTTTTCGTATTAACGGTAGGGCGTTAATGGCAGCTGTGGCACTATCTAATTGTCTTCCACCATGATTTGATACCTGAATAGCATCTGCACCTGCTTCTTTAATTTTTATTGCATCTTCTGTGTTCATAACCCCTTTAATTATTAATTTATCTTTCCATGCATTTCTAATTCTTTTTAGTGTTTCCCAATCAGTTGCGCCTCTACTTTCTTTTCTTCTAAAAACTTTTTCTCCAGACTTTGAAGTAACATAATTCATTGGTTTAGGAGCGCCTTTTAATAAAGTTGTTAAACTCCATCTTGGATGTAGGGCAAAATCAAAAAATTGTTTTGGACCAATTTTAAATGGATAACCAAATCCATTTCTATCATCTCTTGCTCTTCGTGATAAAATTGGAACATCTACTGTTAAAATTAAAACTTTGTATCCTATATTTTGAGCTCTTTTTAAAAGTTCCATAATAAATTCTTCACTTTGAAAAATATATATTTGCATCCAGGAATGTCCCTCTGAAAAACTATACATATCTTCCAATGTAGTACTTGATGCCATAGAAACACATGTAGGCACATTTTGATATGCACTCTCCTTAGCTATCATTTTATCTGCTTCAGGCCATGATAAATTAGTCATACCCATTGGAGCAAACCCAAAAGGATAATCAAATTGAAAATTTAATATTTTTTTTGTTAAATTTCTATTTTCAACATTTCTAAAAACTTTGGGCTCTAATCTGATTTGGTCTAATGCTGCACTATTTATTTCTGCAAGCTTATCATCACCTGACGCTCCATCAATAAAATCAAAAACTAATTTTGGTAATCTTTTTTTTGATAATTTTATTGCATCTTGAATAGTATGAATTTTTGTACTGGGATTGATATTGTAATTCATTAATCTACTAGTATTCTAATATAAATTATAATTCTATTGTAAAATACTTTAGTTTTAATTGATTCCTCTCCAAGGCACTGAACCTTTTGGTATATCAACTTTTATACCTCGTGGAATATCTCCATTTACATCATACATGGGTAGCTTACATATTTCGCCTTTATTATTTTGACCATCATCACATAATACATCAACTATTGTACCAGGTCCAAAATTTGGATCATTCAAATGAACAATTGAAACTCCACATACTTGGTAAGGCGACCAAGTACTTGATGTAACAATACCAATTTTTTTTCCATTTAAAACTATATCACTATCAACTAGTGCAAAACTATTTTCCACTCTCATACCCCAAGTTAAACATTTTTTATCTGCATTTAGTAAAAAATCTCTTCCTATAAAATCACCTTTATCAAAATCTATAAATTTTCCTAAACCTACTGAAAATGGATTTCTATCTTTAGTAAAATCTCTACCAGCTGATAATAATCCTGCCTCAATTCTTCTTCCTCTAAATCCAGGTGATGCTGTTAGAAGCATTCCCATTTTTGTTCCTTCTTCTAAGAGTAAATCTCCTATCTTTCGGGCATCATTATCTGGAGATATATAAATTTCCCATCCTAATTCATTTGTAAAACCTGTTCTACTTACAATGACTTTTTGAGAAGCAATTGAAACTTCCTCCCAATCAAAATATTTAAAATTTCCTTTAAATGGCTTATCAATAATTTTATTTAACAACTCCAGAGATTTTGGACCTTGTATTTGGCTAACCCAAACATCAGGATCTTTAATTTCAACATCTAAATCTGTGGAATGAGCTTTATACCAACCAAAAAGATGACCATCACCTTGGGCAAACCAAAATTTATTATTTTCTAGTTTGAGGAGTAATCCATCTGAAATCATTCCCCCATCGTGATAGCATGCAAATTGATATGAACATCTTCCAACTTTTACCTTAGAGATATCTCTTGGAAATATTCTTTGTAATAATTTCTCTGCATCTCGACCAGATATTTGATAAGGATGCTCTCCAGTATGCCTTAATATAATTTCTTGCCTAGCCTTCCAATACATTTGATCTGCAGATGCATGAGATAATTTTTCAAGTGTGAACCTTCCATCTGCATAGTTTGTATATTCTGGATCTAAATGTAATTCTTGGTAGCTTAGAGGATGAATTTTCATCGGTCTAGCTAAATCAACTGATCTTCCAGTACCAACTGGGACAGCTTTAATTACAAAGCGATAATTATTTGAATTATTATTCATTTTATTAATTTACAATATCCACTTAAAACATAAAAAATCAAAAGATATTTTTAAGCTTGTTAATATGTCTCGGTTTGATTTCACAACACCCACCTATCAATGACACGTTATCCTGTAGTGTTTTAATAACAAAATTTTTGAATTTATCTTCGTTATATTCATTAGCTCTAGAGCCAAGTAATTCTACTGGATCTGTATATTCATATTTATTATCACCATCAAAACCTTCTTTTGAAAAAGTTTTTTTATTATTAGTTGGCATATCTTTAAATAAATTCATTTTGTAACCAAAAGGTAATTTTTGCTTTTGTAAATCTTGTAAACTTAATTCAACAATTTCAGGTGATACACAAGCTGAAATAATTCCACAACAATTATAATTTTTTATTACATTAAAAACTTCATATAGGGTTTCGCCAGATGGAAGCCTTGCATCGTATCTTAAATGAACACCAACTAAAGTTTGTTTATTAAAATTTTTTGTTGCCTCTAATCCTAACTTGATTTCTTTTATTGAACTTAGTACATCTAAATAGAATATATCTACATATTCATTCAGTATAATGCAAATTTCTAAAAAATTATCATAAATTGTTTTGTCTGTTTCAAATTGAATTGGAGAATAAGTATTACCTTGATTTGGTAAAGAACCAGCTACAATAATATTTTTATTTGATTCTTTCTTTGCTTTTTGTGCAATTTGTCCTGCATATTTTAATCCTTCTTCAAAATGATTTAGTAAATTATGTTTTGCAAACATTCTTTTTCTAACTGAAAAATTTGAAGTAACAATTACTTCAGATCCGGCATTAATAAAATCTTGATGCATTTTTAAAACTAGAGAATGATATTTACTGTCAATTAGTGCTTGAGCTGACCAAAGATCACCAGTTGTTTCTAAGCCCATTTCTAATAATGTTTGACCTGAACCACCATCAAGAATGTACTTTTTATCTTTTTGAAACATAATAATATTTAATCAAAAACTAAATTTTAGTAAACAAAGAAGAAGATAATTTTTTTGGATATAGAAAGTGGCGCTAAATGCGCCACTTGAAATTTAAATTTTATGCAAACCACCAACGCTCAGATAGTTTATTACCGTCACTTTCCCAGTTACCAGCAACATCTTCACCATGAGCAAGTTTTTTAGAACCAGCACCAACATATTGGTTAAATGCATAAACAATTGCACCACCATCGTAGTTACAAAGAGCTTGTGCTTCCCAGTACATTGATTTTCTTTTTTCTGCATCAAGTTCTGATCTAGCAGATCTAACAAGTTCATTGAAACGAACAGTTGAATCAGTCTGAACTAGATTACCCCAAGCAGCTTCGTTCCACTCAGTGTCATCTGTGAATGCAGCAGACCACATCATATCTTCTGTTGGTCTTCCACCCCAAGAACTCATACTGAAACCTTTAGTGTTCCATACGTTACTCCAGTAACCATCTTCAGGCTCTTTTTTAACTCGAAGATCGATACCACATTCTTGAGCAGATGCTGCTATCAAGTTAGTTGCATCTGTGCATCCCGCATAAGGAACCTCTGAAGTACTAATTTCAATTGGTCCACTTACACCAGACTTTTTCCAGTGATAAGCAGCTTTATCAGCATCGAACTCTCTCTGCTCTAAAGCGCTGTTGTGGTATGGGTGAGCAGTAGAGATCGGATGATCGTTACCAACAGTACCATATCCAAGCATAATCTTATCAACAATTTCCTGTCTTTTGATTGCAAACTTCATAGCCATACGAACATCAAAGTTATCAAACGGTGGAACGTTTAATCTCATTGGCGCCGTATAGTGAGCGTATCCAGAAGCTGCTGTTATTTCTACACTAGGATTTCTAGTTAGTAGATTTGCAGTTCTAAGATCAACACCATTCATCCAATCGATTTCACCGTTTAATAATGCTGCTTGTCTAGTAGCAGGATCATTAATTCCAATGACTTCTACTGAATCAAAGTGTGCAACACTATCACCTTTGAAATAATTTGGATTTCTCTTTCCAAATTTTGCACCAACACCTGGATTGAATTCATCCATAATATATGGACCAGTTCCAATAGTTGATTGAGCATCAACAACTCCATCTTTTGTTGGTTTAATCATGATGTGATAATCGGTAGTTATTGCGGGCCAGTCAGCGTTTGCTCCTTTTAGCTTAAAAATAACTCTGTCATTTCCATCAGCAGAAACTGTTTCAATTTGAGATAACAATCCTCCTGCTGCTGAAGCAGTATCTGGATTCATGTGATACTGATAATTGAGTACAACATCTTCTGCAGTCATTGATTTACCATTATGGAATTCAACTCCTTTACGAAGATTGTATACCCAAGTTTGAGCATCATCAGACTCAATTGACTCAGCAAGTTCTCCAACAATAGTATGGTCTGAATCAACAACTGTTAGACAGTTTTGATATGACCAAGCAGTAGCTTGCATAAATGAGCTCTGGTAAGTTGCTGGATCAAGGGTATCTGTGGCATCTGCTGCACTATTACCCCATCTTAAATGTCCACCTTTCTTTGGTGTAGCTGCAACTGCTTTATCTGCTAATGATAATGCAACCGGTAGCGTAACCCCTGTAGCAAGGACAGACATCATGAACTGTCTTCTGTCAATAAGCCCTTTTGTTAGCTTAGAAGACTGTTCCTCAATGTATTTGTCTATTTTCTTATTTTTCATTTGTCCTCCCTTATAATTGAACAAAAACCTAAGATTTTTGTTCATAATTTCTAGAAATTTAACAAAAAACAAACTTAAGTTAGTATATAAAAACATATATAACGTTTTAATTCAACGTATAAATTATTATTTTAGCTTGTATCTTGACCTAATTTATACAAAACTTTAATAATCAAGATTGTATCTTTAAGGAGGGAAATATTTCTAGAATTCATCCAATATTTCGAACGATTTTATTGAGACTCAGTCTTGGACTTATTACGGTTTTTGCATTCTCAGTAATAATATTTAGCACATTCTCTTTTTTGCCAGGAGACTTTGCTACAGAAATATTAGGTCAAAGTGCTACAAAATCTGCAGTAAAAGCTCTTAGAGCAGAATTAGGTTTAGATAAACCTCCTGTAACAAGATATTTTGATTGGTTAGGGAATGTATTTCAAGGAGATTTTGGCAGCTCTTTTTCTGGAAGATCTAAAGTACAAGGAGATCAAGGCGATAGATCTAGGGAAGTTGTTGGATTAATTATTCCCAGGCTGAAGAATACTTTATTTTTAACAGGAGTTGCCGCCATGTTAGCTATTCCTCTGTCTTTAATTTTAGGTATTTCTGCAGCTTTATATAGAAACTCTTATTATGATAGATCAGCAACTGGAGTCAGTTTAGTAACCGTATCATCACCAGAATTTTTTACTGCATATATTTTCATTCTTCTACTAGCGACTCTGTTTCCAGTTTTTCCAACTATTTCGAATGTTGATGAAGCTACATCTTTGGCTGAAAGATTTTACAGGACTGCACTTCCAGTTTTCACATTAACATTAATTACAATGGGTCACATGATGAGAATGACAAGGTCAGCGATAATAAATATTTTATCAAGTGAATATATTGAAATGGCAAAATTATCAGGAGCCTCAAGATACGAGGTAATTGTTAAGCACGCACTTCCAAATGCTTGGGCACCTATTTCTCAGGTAATTGCTATAAACTTAGCTTACATGTTGATTGGTTCAGTTGTTGTTGAATATGTTTTTAATTATCAAGGTATCGGTAGGCTGATGGTTGGCTCAGTGTATAATCGAGATCTACCCGTTGTACAGGCTTGTGCATTAATTTTTGCATCAACATATGTAATATTAAACTTAATTGCTGACTTAATTGGTATTATTTCCAATCCGAGGTTGTTATATCCAAAATGAGCGAAAATTTATCTTATTCTGCAAAAAATGAAGTTGCTAATTTAATTAAAAGAAGAACTAGATTAGAGAGATTAAAAATAGCTCTATCAAAAGCTCCAATCTCGGCTTGGTTTGGAATGATTGTACTATCTATATATTTTTTTGCCGCAATATTTGCTCCTATAATTGCTCCACACGGAGAAGCAGAAATATTTCCCGTTGCTTATGCCCCTTGGGGTGATGGCCACATATTTGGCACTGATCAAATTGGAAGAGATATTTTCTCTCGCATTATTTATGCTGCAAGAAATACAATTGGTATATGTTTATTGGCTACTTTTATTGCATTAGGAATTGGAACAGTATTTGGAATTATAGCTGCTTTAGATAGAAGGTATTTAGATCAGTTATTAAGTAGAATAGTCGACACGCTTATGGCTATACCTGTAATGATTTTTACTTTTATTCTTCTATCAGTTTTTGGTCCTACAAATTTCAATTTAATTATTATTTTGGGAATTTTAGAATCTACTAGATTTTTTAGAATATCAAGATCAGTTGCAGTAGGTCAGGTTGTTTTAGAATATGTTGAAGTAGCGAGATTAAGAGGAGAAAATTTATCTTATATTATTTTTAAAGAAATACTTCCTAATATTGCTTCACCACTAATTATTGAATTTGGCTTGAGATTTATATTTATAATTTTTACAATATCTAGTTTAAGTTTTTTAGGAATTGGAATCCAACCGCCTTCTGCGGATTGGGCATCAATGGTAAGAGAAAATGCAATACTTATACAATATGCTCAATATGATATAACAGCAGGTTTAACACCATTGATTCCAGCTGCTGCAATTGCTTTACTTTGTGTATCAATTAATTTTGTTGTTGATTGGTATCTTTATATTACTAGTGGATTAAAAGATGACGTCAAATAAATCAAAAGAACTTTTACTTGAAATGAAAAATATTCACATAGATGGATTTTCAGACGAGAGATGGCATAAAATTTTAAAAGGTGTAGATTTGACATTACACAGAGGAGAGATATTAGGATTAATAGGAGAGAGTGGTGCTGGAAAATCAACTATGGGTAAAGCTGCTATGGGCTATACACAACCAGGTTGTAAGATTATAAAGGGAGAAATTAATTTTAACGGCATAGACCTCGCAAAACTAACTGAGTTTGAAAAAAGAAAAATTTGGGGAACTAAAATTTCTTATGTTGCTCAATCAGCAGCTGCATCTTTTAATCCTGCTCATAGATTAATGGATCAAACAATAAGTGCTGCTAATAGATTAAAGATAAATCCGACGGATGTACTAAAAAAAGACGCTGTTCAACTTTATGAATCACTACAGCTTCCAGATGCGGAAAATATAGGAGATAGATACCCTCATCAAGTATCTGGAGGGCAACTACAAAGAATAATGACTGCAATGGCTATGTCACCAAGACCAGAGTTAATTATATTTGATGAACCTACAACAGCTCTAGATGTAACAACACAAGTTGAAGTATTATCTGCTATGAGATCTATAGTAGATAAATTTAATACAGCAGCAATTTACATTACCCATGATTTAGCAGTAGTTGCACAAATGGCTGATAGAATAAAAGTTTTACGATACGGTGAAGAAGTTGAAGAAGCTGAAACAAAAGATATGCTATCTAACCCGAAAGAAGAATATACTAAATCTCTATGGTCAGTAAGATCACTTATCAAGCCAGAAGAAACAAATTCAGATTATATGTTGTCCATTAAAAATATTGATGCAGCATATGGTTCGTCAAAGGTCTTACACAATGTTTCTATAGATATTCCTAAGGGTAAAACTGTAGCTATTGTTGGTGAAAGTGGATCAGGAAAATCAACAACAGCAAGAGTAATAACAGGTTTACTTCCTCAATTAAAAGGAGAAATAATATTTGATGGAAAAAAATTGTCTCCAAAACTTGAGCAAAGATCAAAAGAAGAATTAAGAAGAATTCAAATAATTTTTCAAATGCCTGATACTGCAATGAACCCTCGTCAAACTGTTGATGAAATAATAGGAAGACCAATAGAATTTTATCAAGGTATAAAAGGCAAAGGAAGAGAAAAAAAAGTTATAGAATTATTAAAAATGATTGAGCTAGATGAAACTTTTTTAGATAGGTTACCATCTGAATTATCTGGAGGTCAAAAACAGAGAATATGCATTGCAAGAGCTTTAGCCGCTAATCCAGATTTAATTATTTGCGATGAAGTGACATCAGCACTTGATCAAATAGTTCAAGAGGGAATATTAAAATTACTTCAAAAATTACAAAAAGATCTTGGTGTAACTTATATTTTTATAACCCATGATATAGCAACAGTTAAAGCAATCTCAGATGAAATAGTAGTTATGTATCAAGGAGAGGTAGTCGAGCAGGGATTAAAAAGTAAAATTTTAAATCCTCCACATCCTGATTACACAGAATTATTATTGTCTTCAGTTCCAGAAATGGATCCTGATTGGCTCACTAATCTCTTGAATAAGAGATCTTCTTAGTCAATCAATATTTTTAATAATGAATATGTTTAAATTTTTATTTAATTTTTTTTTAAGCAAAGAAAATACAATAGATGATCTTGAAGCTAATAATATAATGATTAGTGAAAACAATTTTAATAAAGATAGTTTAACATTAGGTTCTATTTTTAAAGTAAATCAAAATATAAAATTAAAAAATTTTAAAAATAAAATAATTAAAGATAACTTAACAATAGTAGTCACGGACAATAAAGGTAAAACTATTGGATATATTTCTAAAAAAGAGATAGATAATATCAGTAAAAATGAAAATTAATTTGAGTAAAAAAAATTATGTTATATCTGCTGGCGCAGATGGATTAGGTTTTGCTATAGCAAATAAAATAGTTAATTCTGGTGGTAAAGTATATGTATCGGACATAAACAAATCAAAAATTGATAAAATAAAATTAAATAAAAAATACCATAATAAAATATTTGCTCAACATTTGGACTGTACAAATCCAAAGGATATAAAAGAGTATTTTAATTCATTATCGAAATTAAAAAAAATAGATGGATTAATTAATAATATAGGGGTTGCAGGACCTACAAAGTACCTTCACAATATTTCAATTGATGAATGGGATAGCACAATAAAAACTAATCTAAGTTCACATTTTTATTTTAGTAAATATGCTATTCCATTTTTAAAAAAATCAAAGAAAGCATCAATAATAAATTTATCATCAACAGCAGGCTTATATGGTTTTGCTCAGCGTTCCCCATATGCATCTAGTAAATGGGCAATTATAGGTTTGACTAAAACATTAGCCATGGAACTTGGAAAATTCAAAATAAGAGTTAATGCAATTTGTCCTGGATCAGTTAACGGAGATAGAATGGATAGAGTTGTTAGTGCTAAAGCAAAATTAATAAATTCTTCAAATAAAAAAGTTAGAAAAGATTTAGAGTCTATGGTTTCTTTAAATACATTTGTTGAAAAAGAAGATATTGCATCAATGGCTCTTTTTTTATTAAGCGATGCTTCACATAATGTTTCAGGACAAGTTATGACAGTTGATGGGAATACTGAAAGAATGAACTAGTGAATAATCAAGCTGATTACATAATAATTGGAGCAGGATCAGCTGGATGTGTTTTAGCTAATAGATTATCATCACACTCTAAAAACACGGTCACTATATTTGAAGCAGGACCATCAAATAATACATGGAAAGTCGATATGCCAAGTGCACTTTTATATGTAATGCACGATGAAAAGTATAATTGGAAATATTTCTCTGAGCCTGAACCTTATCTGAATAACAGAAGATTGTATTGCCCAAGAGGTAAAATGATTGGTGGATGTTCTTCACATAATGGAATGGTTTTTGCTAGAGGTCACAAAGAAGATTTTAATAGATGGGCTTCATATGGTTTAGATAAATGGAGTTATGACAAAGTACTCCCTTTCTTTAAAAAATCTGAAACATGGTCTGGTAAAAACAGTTTTAGAGGAACAGACGGTCCATTAAAGATTAACAAATCAATAATTGATAAGAAATTCCCATTGTTTGATGCAGTCTCAAAAGCTACCAGAGAAGCAGGGTTTAAATTATTCAATGACTCTAATAGTAATGATAATGAGGGTTTTGGAACTTTTGATGTGTCAATTGATAGAGGAGTTAGGCAAAGTGTAGCTAAGGCATATCTAGACCCAATTAAGAAAAGAAAAAATCTAAAAATAATTAAAAATACTTATGTAAAGAAAATATTGTTTAAAAATAAAACAGCTATTGGAATAGAAATTATTCGCAATAACAAAAATGAAAAATATTTTTGCAATAAAGAAATAATTTTATGTGCTGGCTCTATTAACTCGCCTAAAATTTTACAACTTTCAGGTATTGGAGATGAGGACCACTTAAAAGATTTAGGAATAGAGATAATCCATAATTTAAGCGGAGTCGGAAAAAATCTCCAGGATCATTTAGAAATTTATATACAGTATAAATCTAAACAAAAAGAAACACTTTACAATTTATCTACTAATTTAATATCTCAAGTCGCTGAAGGAGCTAAATGGTTTTTGTTTAAAAAAGGAAAGCTCTCTCACTCTCATTTAGAATTTGGTGGTTTTGTAAAATCAAATAATAATTATAAACATCCAAATCTTCAATTTCATTTTTTTCCTTCTCTTGTAATTAATCATGGATTAGAAAATCCTAAGTTTGATGCTTTTCAATTTCATGCCTGTCCTAATAGACCCAAAAGTAGAGGTTATGTCAAAATATCATCTAAAGATTTTATAGAACATCCAGAAATTAAATTTAATTATTTGCAACACGAAGATGATTTAGACCAAATGCGTGAAAGTGTAAAAATTATTCAAAATATTTGCTCTCAAAAATCATTATCTGAGTACGTAGATTATGAATTAAGGCCAGGAAAAAACATTTCCACTCAAGAAGAGTTAGATGAAATTATACGAAATACTGCCGAGTCAGCTTATCATCCATCATGTTCAAACAAAATGGGATTTGATAAGGACGCTGTAGTAGATCAAGATACCAAGGTTCACGGTATTCAGAATCTAAGAGTAATTGATGCATCTATAATGCCTGATATTGTGAGTGCAAATCTTAATGCTAATGTTGTTATGATGGCTGAAAGAGCTGCTGATCTTTTACTTAATTAATTAAATAAGAAAAATCTTAGGTTAAAACCTAAGATTTTAATTTTATCTTATAGGAAGGTAGGAAATATTTAAATTTAAGGAGGGAAGTAGGCCTTAAATAAATTTGGAGTTACAGAGACTTTCTTCTGAGTGTCCAACCATATCTTTCACTATAATAAGCTTCTATGCCTTCAGCCAAGTTAAGATCGTAGTTAGAGTCAATAGATCCCTCAAGAACCTTTTTCTCAATAGAACTCTGTTCTAAACCTTCTTTATGATTATTAATATTTTCAGTTAATTTACTATTCATAATTTACAATATTTACATTTACAGAAAAAAGTTCAAAAAAACTAGCATTTATCTTGATTTTCATGTAAACAAAATTACTTTTAAAAAACATATTTTGTAAATTTTGTAAATGCATACTAATACAGAAATAAATTTAGGGCCAAGACTAAAAAAACAAAGGATTGATAAGGGTTTTTCACAAGCTAAATTATCTAAATCAATTGGAATATCACCTAGTTATCTTAACTTAATAGAGAGTGGAAAAAGAAAAATACCTGTTTCACTGTTAATAAAAGCTGTTGATGAACTAGATTTATCCATAAAAGATTTCTCAGCAGAATCTAATAAAAGACTCTTATCAGATGTAATGGATGTTTTAAGTAATGAAATTTTTGATGATTTAAAAATTACAAATCACGATACAAGTAATTTTATTGGTTCTAACCCAAACATTGCAAAAGCTTTATTAGCCATTAACGATACTTTTAAAAGCTTTAAAGAAGATATGCAAAATCGTTTAGAAACAATGGATATTACCTCAGGTGATATAAGTAAACCAACTAGACTTCCAGTAGAAATAGTATCAGATATACTTCAGGAAAATAAAAATTACTTTCACGAACTTGAATTGAGTTCTGAAAAATTAAGAGATGAAATTGGATTAGAAAATGGACCAAATATAGGATCTGGTTCTAAATTAACAAAATTTCTTGAGACAAAACATAAAATTAAGGTCAAAATTGTAACCGTTAGTGAAGATGAAAAAATTGTCAAAAGATTTGATGAAAAATCAAAAATTTTTTATCTTTCAGAAATGTTAACATATACCTCGAGAAATTTTCATTTAGCTTCGCAAGTAGCTTATCTTGAAGCTAATGATGTAATTGAAAAAGTAATTCAAAATAATAACATTGAATCTGAAGAAGTTGTACCTCTCCTTAAATTATCATTAATTAATTATTATGCTGCTGCATTTATGATGCCATATGATGATTTTTTAAAAAGTGCTAAACAGCATAAATACGATGTTGAAATTTTAATGCATCATTATGCATGTAGCTTTGAACAAGTAACTCATCGATTAACAAATCTTCAAAGACCTGGCAATGAAGGTGTACCATTTCATTTTTTAAAAACTGATATTGCTGGCAATGTTTCAAAAAGATTTTCATTATCTGGCATTCATATTCCTAGACATGGTGGATCATGTCCTAGATGGAATGTATACACTGCTTTTTTAAATCCTGGAAAAATTCATCCCCAAATCTCAAAAATGCCAGATGGAAAAGTTTATTTTTGTATAGCTAGAGCATTTGAAAAAGGAGTTGAAAAACACGGTATGCCTAAGAGTTTCGTTTCCATAGGTCTCGGATGTGATATGCAATATGCAAAAGATTTAGTTTATTCTGAAGGTATAGATTTAGATAATAAGAAACTTCAAATGCCAATTGGTGTTTCGTGTCGTATTTGTCCTAGAACTGAATGTCAGCAAAGAGCGTTTCCTCCAATAGATAAGGAGTTACGTTTAGATATTAAATATAGAGGCACTTCTCCTTATGTTACAATTTAATTAGATTTTAACTAACATTTTACCTAAATTTTTACCATTAAGTAGATCTATAAATGCTTTTGGAGCATTTTCTATTTTTTCATAAATTGTTTCTTTAAATTTTATTTTTCCATCTAAAAGCCAATTTCGCATATCAGTTTCAAATGGCTCATTATCATTCTCATGATCAAAAATTAAAAAACCTTTTATTGTTAATCTTTTTACTAATACATGAGCCATATTTTTTAGTCCGCTAGGAGTGGACGTTGAATTCATTTGAGATATTCTTCCGCAAATAATAATCCTCCCAAAATTTTTCATTCGAAAAATTGCAGACTCTAAAAAATCACCACCAACATTATCAAAGTATAAATCAAATCCTTCAGGGCAAATTTCTTTTAAGTGGAGAACAAGGTTGTCAATTTTTTTATAATTAAACGCCGCATCAACATTTAATTCATTTTTTAACCAATTAACTTTTTCATCTGATCCAGTACTAGCATAAACTTTACATCCTAAATTTTTAGCAATTTGACAAACTGTTGATCCAACACTTCCACCTGCTGAAGATACAAGAATACTTTGTCCCCTTTTTATTTTTCCATGACTAAAAAGACCAATATATGCAGTTTGTCCAGTCATTCCTAAAGGACCTAGATAAGTTTGTAATGGAAGATCAGAATTTTTAATTTTTTTTAAATCGCTGCCTTTACAAGTGAAGTGATCTCTCATTCCAAAATTACTGAATACGATATCTCCTTCTTTAAATTGTGAATCTTTTGATTTTTGGATTGAACCAATGGCATAACCTTCCATTTCCTCACCTAGCAAAAAGGGTGGTTTATAGTTTTTACGTTCTGTCATTCTTGCTCTCATATACGGATCAACAGATATCCATGAATTAAGAACATGAATATTATTTGTTTCATTTAATTCTAAAGTTTTAGATTTAATTTCAAAATCATCCTCTTTGGGCAAACCAGTTGGTATATAATTCTTTAGAGCTACATATTTTGATATTATTCTCATAATTATAATTTATATTTTTTCTTTAATTCTAGCAAATCTATTAAGAAATTATCTCTTATGTTACTTAAATCTTTAATAGAATGATTATTTGATTGTTTTTTTGTTCCTTTAATAATTTTTTCTTTAAGTTTTTTTGTTAATTTTGGAGATTTGAGTTTAGTCCATGGAAGTTTCAATGCTGGTCCAAATTGATCTAACATGTGTTTCATACCCATTTCTCCTCCAGCTAAATGAAATGTAAGAAAAGTTCCCATTAGAGCCCACCTCATACCTGGTCCATAAGTGATCGCATCGTCTAAATCTTTTGTTGAGGCAAATCCATCATTTACAATATGTAATCCTTCTCTCCACAAAGCTTCTTGTAATCTATCAGATAAAAAGCCTGGTAGTTCTTTTTCTACTAATAATGTTTTCATTTTAATTTTTTGATAAAATTTTTTTGCTTTATTAAGATATAAATTTGTAGTTTTTTTACCTTTTACAATTTCAACCAAAGGGAGAATATATACAGGGTTAAAAGGATGAGCTATGATTAATCTTTTTGGATTAATACATTTCAATTGTAAATCAGATGGAAGTAAGCCAGATGAACTTGAAGCAATTATTGAGTTTGAAGGTGAGTATTTACTTATATTATTTATAACATCTTTTTTTAGAATTAATCTTTCGGGTACATTTTCCTGAATTAAATCTGCATTTTTAACTGCTTCCTCAATATTGTTCACGATTTCCAAATTTTTAATATTTATTTTTGTATTATATAATTTTTTTATAATTAACTTTGTTCTTCTTATTTCTTCTTTTAGAAAATTTATTTGTTGCGAATTTTTATCAAATGCTTTGACTTTTATATCATTTGCGAGAAATCTAAGTATCCAGCCAGTACCAATTACACCAGTTCCAATGACAGCAATATTTTTCAAATTAAAAATGTTTTTTTAGTTTTAATTTCTCTCTTGTCTGTTGTGGGGATAAAATAGATGCCCCCATATCTTCAACAATGCATCTTGCCTTTTCTACTAACTGTGCATTTGATGCAAAAACTCCTCTCTTTAAATAAAGATTATCTTCCAGTCCTACACGAACATTTCCTCCCAAAATAACTGCTTGTGCAGCCATTGGCATTTGAGATCTTCCTATTCCAAATCCAGACCAAATACCTTCAGAAGGCACCATTTCAGCCATTGCTTTCATTGCGCTTGTTGTTGCTGGTGATCCCCAAGGTATACCAAGGCATATTTGATAAAAAGGAGGGCCGTCAATTAAACCTTCTTTATAAAGTTGATTAGCAAACCATAAATGGCCCATTTCAAAAGCTTCCATTTCCGGTTTTACTCCAAGCTCCTGCATTTTTTTTGCAGCAGTTCTTAGTTGTATCGGTGTATGAATAAACGTCATGTTTGAGTCACCAAAATTAAGTGATCCGCAATCTAAAGTACAAATTTCAGGTAATAACTCTTCAACATGCTCTAATCTGCTTAATGCATCGATCATATCTGTATTTGCTCCCACTGGATTTAAAGGATCTTTACCTGTTCCTACTTCAAAATCACCACCCATGCCTGTTGTAAAATTTAAAACTACATCAGTGTCAGATGAACGAATTCTGTCTGCTACTTCTTTATAATAATTTAAATTTCTAGAAGGTTTGCCATCAGGTTCCCTTACATGTACATGAGCGATTGCTGCACCTGCTTTAGCGGCTTCAATTGAAGCATCAGCAATTTGTTTTGGTGTTACAGGTAATTCAGGATGTTTACCTGCTGTATCTCCAGATCCAGTTACCGCACATGAAATTATTACTTCATTATTCATTATTTTAAACTACTATATTTTTTGAATTAATAAAGAAAAACAATGAAGATATATTTGAATTCAGGAAGAGTTAAAAAGGAGTGGACTGATTACAACGGTCATATGAATTTGGCATTTTATATTCATCTTTTCGATGCTGGATGGGAAGTTCTTTTACAAAAATTTAATATGGGAGAAAATTCTGCTAAAACAGAGAAGAAAACTACTTTTGCCGTAGAATCACACACAACTTATGACAAAGAAGTGAAAGAGGGTGATGAAGTAGATATTAATTTATTATTTCTTGATCGGGATAAAAAAAGATTAATTTATAAATTGGAAATGACACATAAGCTTGAAGGTTATAGAGCAGCAACAACTGAAGTTTGTTCTTTATATGTTGATTTAAATATTAGAAAAGTTTCAGAATTAGAATTAGAAAAGCAACAAGATATAGATAAATTTATTCAAGAAAATAAAAATAATTTTGATCCAGGAAACCTTACACTAATACAAAAGCTCAAGAAGTAATTATAAGTTTCTATAAGGTGTTCTATTAAATATTCTTTGAACCATAGGAACAAATTCTTTTAAAGGTACAGTATCATAATTTGGGTCAAATGAAGATTGATCCCATCTTTCACAAAAATTTATAGTATCATTAAAGAATTCATGTCCAACAAATTTATCGCGAAGATTTCTATCTTTGCCATAGTGGTGATTATAATAATATGCTTGAAATAAACCATGTTGTTCAACTATCCATCTAGTTTTTTCTGAAACAAATGGTTTTAAGACAGCTGCAGCTAGTTCGGAATGATTTAATGGAGCTATTTCATCGCCAATATCATGTAATAGTGCAGCAACTACCATTTCTTCAGAAGCCTTTTCCCTTAGTGCTCGTGAAGCTGTTTGAAGAGAATGTTCTAATCTTGAAACCTTATATCCACCCATTGATTTATCTAAACCTTGAAGTACTCTAACAATTCTATCTGCTGTTCCTTCAATATATTTGTCTTCAAAATTTGCTAAAAGATCATAATCTTCCTTATCACCGTGTTTCATTTCAGTGAATTTTACTTCATCTTTAGACATGAAATAATTATACATATTTTTATATTTTATGAAACTAATTCCTGAATGGTATGAGCACCAATATTGTCTTATTGCTTGGCCATGCAACAAAGATCTTTATGGAGATATTATCAATAATGCTAAAGATGAGGTTGCTAACGTAATTAATGAAATCGCAAAAACTGAACATGTAATTGTCTTATCAAATAAAGAAGACATTAATGAAATTGAAAATAAAACCAATCATGAAAATATAGATATTGTAGAGTGTAAGTTAGATGACTCTTGGATGCGAGATATAGCACCAATATTTTATAATAAAGATAAAAAATTAAAATCAATTAGTTTTGAATTTAATGGTTATGGAAAGTATCCAGATTATTTTAACGATAATAAAATATCAAAATTCATTTCAAACCATTTAAATATTCCAACAAAAAATTCTGATCTAGTTATTGAGGGTGGAGCAATTACTTATGATGATAGAAAAAATTTGTTTAGCACTAAAAATGTATTATTTAATAAAAATAGAAAACAGAAATACAGTAGTGAATATATTATTAAAGAATTAAAACTTTTATTTGATTTAAATCATATTTTTTTATTTGAAAATGGATTAATAGATGACGACACTGACGGTCATGTAGATAATTTGTTATGTCCTATTGGAAAAAATAAATATTTAATTGCTACTACGAACAAATTAGACCCTAACTATGAAATATTAGAAAAAAATAAAGCTGATCTTATTAATTTTTTTAAAGATACTAATCAGATATTTGAATTAATTGAAATTCCTTTACCTACACGAAAAAAAATAAATAATAAGTATATTGTTAGCTCATATATAAACTTCTATTTTAGTAAAAATAAAATTATACTACCTCAATTCAATGTTAGAGAAGACAATGAAGTTAAATTAACTTTCCAAAAGTTATTCCCAAATCGAGAAATTATCATGTTGGAAACTGAAAATATAAATTATGGTGGAGGCAATATTCATTGTATAACAATGAATGTTCCCAAAATATGAAAGTAAAAGTAGCAACATCACAATTCAAAACTGTTAAGGGAAATTTTGATGCTAATTTAAATAAAGCAATTAGTTTAGTTGAAAAAGCTTCTAAAGAAAATGTAGATATATTACTTCTACAGGAATTATTTCAAGATCATTATTTTTGTTCAACAAAAAATGATAAATTTTTTGATCTTGCAATTGATTTTCCTTCTAATCCAATGTTTGAAAAATTATCTAATATTTGTAAAGAAAAAAAGATTTCATTACCGATTAGTTTTTTTCAAAAGAAAGAAAATAATTTTTTTAATTCTTTAGTTATGATTGATTCTTTGGGTAAAATAAGTGAAGTATATAATAAATCTCATATCCCTGAAGGGCCTGGATATAATGAGAAGTATTATTTTGAAAAAGGTAATACAGGCTTTATGGTATTTGATACCCCTCAAGCAAAAGTTGGTTGTGCAATTTGTTGGGATCAGTGGTTTCCTGAATGTGCAAGAATATTAACATTAAAGGGTGCAGATTTAATTTTATATCCATCAGCAATTGGTTCTGAACCACACATGCCTGAATTAAATTCAAGGGATCATTGGATTAATACAATGGTAGGACATGCTGCAGCAAATCAAATCCCTATAATAACTTCAAATAGAATAGGGAAGGAGGTCGAAGCTGATATTGAATTAAATTTTTATGGTAATTCTTTTATATTGGATCATCTTGGAAATGTTATAAATCGTATGAATGATAAGGATGAGGGAATAATAACTGCGACTTTAGATTTATTAATTTCAAGAGAATATAGAAAATTATGGGGTAATTTTAGAGACAGAAGGCCCGATCTATATAAAAAAATTCTCGATTTTTAATTTATTTTATTTAATGTAATTTTTATTTAGGAGGGGAATAATGCTTAAGTATTTTATATCTCTATTAGTTTTAATTTCTTTTTCAGCTCAGGCTAAAGAAGAATTATTTATTTACAATTGGTCTGACTATATTGCTGAAGATACAATTGAAAATTTCGAAAATGAATTTGGCATTGATGTAACTTATGATGTTTTTGATTCAAACGAAGTTCTTGAAGCTAAACTTTTAGCTGGTGGTTCTGGCTATGATATTGTGGTGCCTTCAGGTTCTTTTTTAGAAAACCAAATCAAGGCTGGAGTTTTTCAAAAACTTGATAAATCTGAATTATCGAACTTAGGAAATTTAGATCCAGAAGTTTTATCAAAGATAGACGCACATGATCCGGGCGGTCAATATTCAGTAAATTATATGTATGGCACTACTGGTATTGGTTACAATACTGATAAGGTTGATGAAGATGAGGTTACTAGTTGGAGTGTTTTATTTGATCCAGCTATAGCATCTAAATATGAAGATTGTGGTATAGCAATGTTAGATGCACCATCTGAAGTAATGGAAATTGCCTTAAAATATGTAGGTAAAGATCCTAACACTGAAGACGAAAATGATTATAAGGCTGCTCTTTCAATGCTGCAGGAAATTAGACCTTTCATTAGGTATTTTGATTCCTCTCAATATATTGATGATCTTGCTAACGGTGAAATTTGTCTAGCTATGGGATGGTCAGGTGATGTTTTTATTGCTGCTTACGAAGAAATAGAACCAGTTTGGTATTCTATTCCTTCAGAGGGAACTGTAATTTGGTTTGATATGATGGCAATTCCAGCTGATGCAAAAAATGTTTTAAATGCACATAAGTTTATAAATTATATTTTGCGCCCAGAAGTTGCTGCAGATATCACAAACTATGTTTGGTATTCAAATCCAAACAAAGCAGCTAATGAGCTAGTTGATCCAGAAATTTTAGGAGATCCAGCTATTTATCCAGATGAAGCAACTTTAAGTATGCTATTTGCTGATACTGCAGACTCACCTAAAAAAGCACAATTATCAACTAAATATTTTAATAAATTTAAATCAAATTAAAAAATATACTTCATTTCAGCACTAATATATTAATATTAGTGCTGATTTAAGATGGATAATAATTTTCTTGTAATTGAAAATATTTCTAAATCCTTTGGGGATAACAAAGTTTTAGAAAATATTAATTTAAATATTTCAAAATCTGAATTTTTTGGTCTCTTAGGTTCCTCTGGTTCAGGAAAAACTACCTTACTAAGAATATTAGGTGGATTTGAGAAACCGGATACGGGACGCGTAATCCTCGATGGAACAGACATAACAAATCTTGAACCTTTTGATAGGCCATTAAACTATATGTTTCAATCGTATGCTCTATTTCCTCACTTAAATGTATTTAATAATTTAGCTTTTGGAATAAAAGAAAATTTTACCAAAAAAGAAATTGAAATAAATGTAAGAGATATTGCTGAGCTTTTATCTATTGAACATTTATTAAATAGAAGGATCAAGCAACTATCAGGTGGAGAGCAACAAAGAGTTGCCCTTGGAAGGTGTCTAATAAAAAAACCAAAGCTATTATTATTAGATGAACCTCTTGCAGCACTAGATAAAAAACTAAGATCAAAAACACAACTAGAGTTAACAACACTCCAAAAGAAACTGAAAATTACTTTTGTTTTTGTTACCCATGATCAGGAAGAGGCAATGTCCTTGTCTGATAGAATGGCAATAATGAAGAATGGTCTTATTTTGGAGTGTTCTAGCCCTGAAGAGATTTATGAAAATCCTAAAAGTCTTTATACTGCCAATTTTATAGGAATTGCAAATATAATTGAGATTTATAAGAAAGATAAATTTTTTTATTCTGATGACTTAGGTATAAATTTTAAATTAAACAAAGAATTAATAGATACAAAAACTAATATTTTACTAAGACCAGAGAAAATAAAAATACAATCAATAAATAATTTGAAAACAAGTTCATTTAATTCCTTTAGTGGAGAAATTTTAGAAAAATCATATTTGGGAAGCTTTACACGTTATGAAATTAAAATTAATAATATGATAATTTCAGTTTTAGATCAGAATTTTAACTCCAACTCAAATTATAATTTCCCAAAAGGGGAGAAAGTCATTTGTAGTTGGGAAAGTGAATCAATTAAGATTTTAGAGGATTAATTGAAAAATAAATTATTTGAAAAATATTTTGTTTTTAGTCCTTACTTTTGGCTTGTTCTATTTTTTTTTATTCCATTAGCTATAATTTTTAAAATATCAATTTCGGTATCAGAATGGGGAATGCCTCCTTATCAAGATATTTTTCTTTTTGATAATGGATTTAAGATCAATACTACATTTGAAAACTATATTTATATATTTAGTGATTATTACTACATTGGATCTTTTGTAAACTCTTTGTTTCTAGCTCTAATATCTACTTTTTTTTGTTTACTTATCGGGTTCCCATTAGCTTTCTATATTGCGACTTCAAATGTAAGATTAAGAAATATCCTACTAGTTTTAGTAGTTATTCCATTTTGGTCATCATTTCTATTAAGAGTATATGCATGGAAAATAATTTTACAGAATAATGGAATCTTAAATGTGATACTTTTAAACCTAGGCATAACATCAGAGCCACTTCAATTATTATACAATCAATATGCTGTCATCATGGGAATAGTATACACTTATTTACCTTTGATGATTTTACCACTTTATGGATACTTAAATAAATTTGATTTAAATTTAATTGAAGCATCAAAAGATTTGGGTCTAAATCGTTTTAAAACCTTTTTTAAAGTTATACTTCCTCTGTCTGTTCCAGGAATTGTTGCTGGATCTTTGTTAGTTTTTATACCTGTTGTTGGAGAATTTATTATACCTGAAATGTTAGGTGGTAGTGATAGATTGTATTATGGAAAAATATTATGGGAGGAATTCTTTGTTAATAGAAATTGGCCTGGTGCCAGTGCTTTAGCTTTTAGTGGAATTATTATTTTAGTTTTACCAATTGTGATTTTTCAAATACTTTATTCTCGTTGGAGTCAAAAAAATGAAATCTAGTTTATTCAAAAGTATAGTTATTTTTTTGGGTTTATTTTTTTTATATTTCCCAATTTTAGTTTTAATTTTTTACTCATTTAATGAAAATAAGAGAGTAATGGTTTGGAAAGGATTTTCTTTAAGATGGTATAATGAATTATTTAATAATGAGCAAATAATTGAAGCATTTATTATCAGTATAAAAATTGCAGCTTTGTCTGCAACTTTTGCTACAATTTTAGGAGTCATGATTGGCTATTCACTTGTGAGGATTAGAAAAATTCCTTTTAAATCATTCTATATTTTTCTTTCTTCAACACCTTTGGTTTTACCAGAATTAATTTTAGGTCTTTCAATGCTACTTTTTTTTATAAGCTTAAACAATGTAATTGGATTTCCATCATCTAGAGGACAATTAACTATTTTTATATCACACGTTACTTTTTGTATTGCATTTGTAGCAATTATTATTCAAGCTAGATTAACTGACTTCAATAAAAATATAGAGGAAGCTGCTATGGATCTTGGTTATAATTATACCAAGGTGCTTTATAAAATAACATTACCTATAATTTTACCTTCTATAATTGCTGGTTGGTTATTAGCCTTTACAATTTCTTTAGATGATCTAGTTGTTGCAAGTTTTACTACTGGGCCCGGAGCTAATACGTTGCCAATTGTGGTTTTTTCTAAAGTCAGATTAGGATTGAGTCCTGAAGTAAACGCACTATCAGCAATTTTGATGTTTGCTTTGATAATAATTGGTTTATTTTATTTTTATTTTAATAAAAAATTTAAACATTAAGCAATAAATATTCTCGCTCCCAAGAACTTATTACTGATAAATACGCTTGATATTCAACTCTTCTTATTGCAGCAATTGACCTTACAAATTTTTCATTAAATATCGATTTTATATCTTCATCATTTTCAAAGAGTGTTAATGATTCATCTATATTTTTAGGTAAATTAGAATTTTTATCTTTAAATGCACTATCTTTTGTTTCTGGATTTGGTTTTAAATTATTTTTCATTCCTAAATATCCTGAAGCTAGATTCGCTGCAAAAACTAGATAAGGATTTGTATCAGATCCAGGAATTCTGTTTTCAATACGTATATTCCTTTCCTCAATTGAGGGAATTCTAAAACCACAACTTCTATTACCTATTCCCCATTTAACATTTTTAGGAGCTCCCCAAGTTGCGAACAACCTTCTAAATGAATTTATATTTGGAGCATATATTGGCATTAATAAGGGAGTATATTTTTCCAACCCACCTAAATAGTTTTTCATTTTTTTTGAAATTTTAGATGATTGATTAAAAAAAATATTTTTATTTTTTTCATTATATATCGATTGATGTATATGCATTGCACTCCCAGGCTGGTTTTCCATAGGTTTTGCCATAAATGTTGCATGAAGTTTATGTTTCAAAGCTGACTGCCTTAGAGTTCGTTTAAATAGGAATACCTGATCTGCCAGATCTAATGGATTGCCATGTTGAAAATTAATTTCCATTTGAGCTGAACCTGATTCATGATTAATAGTATCAATTTCAATATTTTGTGCTTCACAATAATTATATACATCCTCAAAAAGATGATCAAATTCGTTAACAGCATCTATACCCAAGGCTTGCTTACCTGTTTCTTGTCTACCTGATTGACCCACTGGCACTTCTAGGGGGTAATCTGAGTCAGCATTAGGTTTCACTAAATAAAATTCTAATTCTGGTGAAACAATTGGAGTTAATTTATCTTTTTTATAAAGTTTAAGAATATTTTTTAGAGCATTCCTACTAGAATTTATAACATCATCTCCGTTAAGATTTATTGCATCACAGATAATTTGTGCAGTAGGGTCGTCGTACCATGGCACAACTCTCATTGTATCAAAATCTGGTTTTAAAATTACATCAATGTCAGTTGGATTGTAAACACTTCTTGGTAAAGCACCCGCAGAGTCCTCAGTTGCATAATCTCCTGATATCGTTTGAATAAAAGTTGACTGTGGTAATCTGTGACTTTCATCTTCTAGTCCTTTTAAAAATTTATTAGTTGGTAAAATTTTTCCCCTTGCTATACCTCCAAGATCTGGAACTAAACATTCAACTTCTGTAATAGAGTTTTCATGAAACCAATTTTGAAATTTTTCAATCATATTGAGACTGTTTGTTTACTAATTATTATTAAACCATTAAAGATAAGTTAATGTTTACTACAAAAAAAAGGACCTTTAATCAACATGATAATGAAAATGAGAGTTTTTATAAATTTTCAGCACCTAATTTTCCTAATCAAATTAAATTAAATGAGAATATTTCAACTGATGTATGTATTATTGGAGGTGGTTTAACAGGTATTTCCTCAGCATTAAATTTATCTAATCAAGGTTTATCAATAACGATTTTGGAAGCAAATAAAGTTGGATCTGGTGCTTCTGGCAGGAATGGTGGTCAACTAGGAATTGGAATGAGAAAAGATCAATTCTACTTAGAAAAAAAATTTGGTATTGAAAAAGCAAAATTTTTTTGGAAAATTGGATTAGATGCTGTTTCAAATGTAGTTAATTTAATTGAAAAATACAAAATTGATTGTGCGCTTAGACAAGGTGTACTTCATGTAGGCAACACAAAAAAAGATTATAAATATTTTCAAGATGAAATTGAGCATATGCAGAAGAATTATAATTATAATAACTATGAATACTTTGACCACAGTTCAATAAGAGATGAAGTTAATAGTGACAGATATTTTTCTGGAATGCTTTTAAAGGATTCTTATCATTTAAACCCATTAAAACTGACATATGGCTTAGCAGAGCAGTGTTTAGCAAATGGTGTAAATATATATGAAAATTCTCCAGCTGATAAAATTGTTGATAATCAAAAAGAAGTTATAATTCATTCTGGAAAAAATATTATTAAAGCGAAGAAAGTAATTATTGGTTGTAATGGTTATCTTGATAATCTTTTAGGATCAAAAAGAAATTATTTTATGCCTATAAATAATTATATTATTGCAACTGAACCTCTCGGAAAAGATCTATCAAGTAAATTAATCAAAAGAAATTGTGGAGTAATAGATTCTAGATTTATGATTGATTATTATAGATTTTCAGAAGACTACAGACTTCTTTTTGGAGGACCTGAAACAATTACATCTCATTTTGTAAAAGATGCAAAGAATTTTGTATCTAAACGAATGTATAAGGTTTTTCCCGAATTAAAAAAATTTAAAATTGAGTTTTCATGGGGAGGCACCTTGGCAATATCAATTAATAGATTGCCTATTTTTGGAACTATAATGAATCAAAAGTTATATTATGCCCATGCTTACTCTGGACATGGACTAGCGATGAGTATTATGGGAGGAAAAATGGTTGCTGAAAAAATTTTAAATAAATCAAATAATTTTGATATATTTGAGCAAATTAATCATTTTAAAATTCCGGGTGGGAATATGTTTAGAAGGCCTTTGTATTCATCAGCTATTATTTATTATAGATTAATGGATTATTTAAATAGACTATAGTTTACTTAACTGCTCTTCTTAATCTGTCATTTATAGTTTTGCCAAGTCCTTTATCAGGTATTTCTGCCACAGCAATTTTTTTGCATTTACTTTGATCTAATTTATGAAGAAAATGGTAAAAATTTTTTGCTGCTTCATTTAAATTTTTTTTATTACTCAAATTTAAATTAATTATATTAGACTTTAATTTATTATTTCCAAAATTTAATAAACCTTCATCTTCTAGTATTTTCTTTGCATTCATTCTTATTGGCTTTATGGTCGAATAGTGTTTTTTTAAATTACCAGGTGAAATTGAGGAGTTTTTTTTGATTTTTACTTTTGCAAATTTGTTTAAATCTTCAACAGTAATGCTTCCATATCTTAATACTTCAATTCTATTATTTTTATCAATTCTTACAACTGTAGATTCTAGCCCGTGAGTTGTTTGTTTATCTTTTAAAACAAAAATTTTTTTTTCTAAAATTGGGTCAATATCCATTATATTTGTTACTGAGGTTCTCTCAGAAAGATTAGCACTAGGGGCAGCAATAGGCATATCAAATGAAGTAATCAATTTATTGGCCAATTTATTACTAGGAATTCTACAACCAACTAAATTTGATTTATTTGAAACTAATTTTGAAATTTTAGAGTTTTTCTTTTTCTTTAATATTATTGTTAACGGACCAGGCCAAAATTTTGAACCTAATTTTTTTTCAAATTTGCTTAAATCAAAATATTTTTCAATTTGATTTATATCTTTAAAATGACAGATAATAGGATTGTTTGCTGGTCTTTTTTTTACTTTAAAAATAGATTTTACAGCTCTATCATTTGTTGCATCTGCACCAAGACCAAATACTGTTTCTGTGGGAAATATTACAAGTTCTCCACTGCTTAATAATTTTTTTGCAAAATCTAACTTATTTTTTTTCATATTTTTTTATAAAATGTTTCCATCTATCTTTAAAATAGTTATTATCAATACTTGTATATGGGAAAAGTTATAGCATTTTCGAATCAAAAAGGTGGTTCAGGTAAATCAACTCTTTCAGCAAATTTATCAGTTTTGTGGAGTAACAGCGGTTATAAAGTAGCTGTTATTGATGCTGATGCACAAAAAAGTCTATCATATTGGCTTGATGCTAGAAAAGCATATTATGGTGAAGATGATATTGGAATAACTCAATTACATTTTGATATAAGGAATTTAATAGACGAGATTAAAGCAATAAAAAGAAAATATGATTTTATAATAATTGATAGTCCTCCATCTATAACTTTTGAAACAATGCAGGTTGTAAAAGCTTCTGATAGGGTTTTTGTCCCAGTACAACCAAGTCCAGTAGACTTAATGGCTACACTGCCTTTTTTAAAAATTGCAAAACAAGAGAGAAAAAATCCAATAATTATTCTTAATAGAGTTATGCCAAGAGCAAAATTAACTGACGCAATGATTTTGCGTTTAAGATATGCTGGTGCTAAAATTGCTCGATCCCGAATATCTAGCAAAGTATTATTTGCAGAAACATTCTCAGTTGGAAGGGGTGTAGTTGATATAAGTGTTACATCAGATGCATCAAAAGAAATAATTAATGTTGGAAACGAAATTTTAAGAAATTTCTAATTTAATGTCTGATATTACAACTGTTATACTTGCTGCAGGCAACAGTACTAGATTTAAAGCAAGTAAATCAAAGCTAGTTTATCCTTTGTGTGGGTTACCAATTGTTTCACATATTTTTAATATTGCAAAAAAAATATCAGGTAAAAATATATTAATTGTATGTAATGATAAAAATAAAGAAGAGTTAAAGTTATTATTAAATACCTCTAAGTTAGTTGTTCAAAAAAAACAAAAAGGAACTGCAGATGCAATTGAGCAAGTTAAAAAATATGTTAAATCAAAAAATGTTTTAATTTTATTTGGTGATACACCCTTAGTTGAGGTTAAAGATATTAAAAAACTAGTAAGTAAATTTAAATTAAGTAAAGCCAAAGCTTCATTAATCGCATTTAAGACGTTAAAACCATACGGTTACGGTAGATTATTATTAAATAATAATTATGTGCAAGAAATAATTGAGCAAATAAATTTAAAACCTGATCAAAAAAAAATTAATTTATGTAATTCAGGTATTTTAATAGCAAATACAAAATTATTATTTGATAATTTAAAAAATATTAAAGAAAATAAAATCAAAAAAGAAAGATATCTTCCTGATATTTGCAAAATCTTTTCAAAAAAAAATATTCCTATCAATTATATTGAGTGTAATAAAGAAACAATGTTGGGTGTAAATACTTTGGATGATTTTAATATTGTGCAAAATATCTTACAAAAAAAATATGTTAAAAATTTTATAAAAAATGGAGTCAATTTTTTAAAACCTAATACTTGTTATTTAAGCTATGACACTAAGATTGAACCTACTGTTACGATTGAAAGTAATGTTACAATTAAGGAAAAAACAATTATTAAAAAAGGTTCAATAATTAAAAGTAATTCATACTTAGAAGAAGTTATAATAGATGAAAATTCACACATTGGTCCAAGTGCCAGATTAAGGCCAAAAACTAAAATTGGTAAAAAATCTAAAATTGGTAACTTTGTAGAAATTAAAAATTCAAAAATTGGAAATAATGTTTCTATTGCTCATCTTTCTTATGTTGGTGATTCAGAAATAGGAAACAATGTGAATATAGGTGCTGGAACAATAACTTGTAACTATGACGGAGAGAAAAAATACAAAACAATAATCAAAGATAATGTATTTATTGGATCTAATACTTCACTAATTGCACCAGTTGTAATTGAATCTAAATCTAGAATTGGTGCGGGTAGTGTTGTTACAAAGAATATTCCCAAAAATTCACTTGCTATAGAAAGATCACCCTTAAAAATTCTAAGAAACAAAAGGTCTTAATAATATTCCTTGTTTCAAGATATATTAGGGTTTATGACCCTTTTCAAATTATGAGCGAAAAATGGTCACCAAAAAGTTGGAGAAATAAAGATGCTCTTCATATGCCAAACTATCGGAATGAAGATCATCTAAATAAAACTCTAAATGAAATTTCTAAATATCCACCTTTAGTTTTTGCTGGAGAAGCAAGATTATTAAAACAAAAACTTGGTGATGTAGCAAATGGAAATGCATTTTTATTGCAAGGCGGTGATTGTGCAGAAAGTTTTGCAGACTTTCATCCAGATAATATCAGGGATACATTTAAGGTAATTTTACAAATGGCTGTTGTTTTGACATTTGGTGCTTCATGTCCAATCGTAAAAGTAGGAAGAATTGCAGGGCAGTTTGCAAAACCAAGATCGTCAGCTACAGAAGTTATTAATGATTTAGAACTTGAGTCATACAAAGGAGATATAATTAATGGGATTGACTTTAATCAAAAAGATAGAGATCCTGACCCAGATAGATTGATTCAAGCTTATAATCAGTCTGCATCAACATTGAATTTATTAAGAGCTTTTTCACAAGGTGGGTTTGCTAATTTAAATAAAATTCATCAATGGAACCTAAATTTTGTTAAAGGCGAGAACGCTGCTAAATTTACAGAGATATCTTCAAGAATTGATGAATGTTTATCTTTTATGGAAGCCTGTGGAATTAACGGAAACAGTGTAAGACAATTAAATGAAACAGACTTCTTTACAAGTCATGAAGCTTTACTTCTTCAATATGAGGAAGCTTTAACAAGAGTAGATAGTACTTCAGGTAAGTGGTACGATGTTTCAGCTCATATGTTATGGGTTGGTGACAGAACACGACAACTTGACGGAGCACATATTGAATTTTTAAGAGGTATTGAAAACCCTATTGGGATTAAAGTTGGTCCAAGCACAAAGTCAGAAGAACTTCTAAAGATTTTAGATGTGTTAAATCCAAATAATGAAGCAGGAAAAATAACCCTCATATGCAGAATGGGTCATGAAAAAGTTAGTGGAATACTTCCAAATATAATAAAATCAGTTAACTCAGCTGGAAAAAACGTTGTTTGGACTTGTGATCCGATGCATGGAAATACTATAAAATCTAACACTGGTTTTAAAACTAGACCACTAAAGGATATAATTTCTGAAATTCAGCAGTTTTTTCAAATTCATAGAAGTGAAGGAACATATCCTGGCGGTGTTCATTTAGAAATGACTGGTCAAGATGTTACTGAGTGTATGGGAGGTCTTCAAGAAATAACAGCTGAAGATTTAAAAAATAGATACCATACATATTGTGATCCGAGACTAAATGCCTCGCAGTCTTTAGAATTGGCTTTTTTGTTATCAGATTTTTTAAAAGAAGAAAAATTGCTCTCAAAGCAATCTTCAAATTTATAATTTTATATTTATATATATATTCATGAATTCAAAAGACAAAATCACTTACATTTCTAATTGGATTAAAGACTACACTTTGTCTATAAGTAAAAATCCAACCACTTTAGTAATTGGGGTGTCTGGAGGAGTAGACTCAGCTCTTACAAGTACATTATGTGCTCTTACTGGTTTAAAAACTATCGCTGTCTCAATGCCTATTAAACAAAATTCTTCACAACATGATTTGAGTTTAAGACATTTAGATTTTTTAAAGAATAAATTTCGAAATGTAGAAACAAAAGTAGTCGATCTGGATAATGTTTTTAAAACTTTTCAAGTTGCAATGCAAAACTTTGATAGTGAGCTAGCCTTTGCTAACTCAAGATCTAGACTTAGAATGGTGACTCTATACCAGATTGCTCAAAGTAATAACGGAATAGTTGTTGGTACTGGAAATAAAGTTGAGGATTTTGGTGTTGGATTTTACACCAAATATGGTGATGGTGGTGTTGACATATCACCAATAGCAGATTGTACTAAATCTGATGTATGGGAATTAGCTGAAGAAATTGGGGTTATAAAAGATATTATTAGCGCTGCACCAACAGATGGTTTATGGGATGATAGCAGAAATGATGAAAGCCAGCTTGGTCTTTCGTATAAGCAATTAGAAGAAGCAATGGAAAATAAGTCTAGTGAATATTACAGTAAATATGAAGAAATTAGAAAGCCAAATCTTCATAAGATGAAGCCTATTCCAGTTTGCGAAATTCCTAAAGAATAATATGAAGTGTAGGTTTGCTCCCAGCCCTACAGGAAAAATACATATCGGTAATGCTAGATCAGCAATTTTAAATTGGATTTATTGTAAAAAAAATCAAGGTGAGTTTGTATTAAGAATTGATGATACTGATGCAATTAGAAGTTCTAAAGAATTTGAGAAAAGTATCAAAGATGATCTTGAATGGCTTGGATTAACTTGGAGCTATACTTTTAATCAATCCTCTAGACAAAATATTTACAATGAAAAAATACAAATTCTAAAACAAAAGAAAAGACTTTATCCATGTTTTGAATCAGAAGAGGAATTAGCTTTAAAGAAAAAATCTTTGTTATCATCTGGGAAACCACCTATTTATGATAGATCTTCATTAAATCTAAGCGATGAAGATATAAAACAAAAAATACAATCAGGAATTAAACCCCATTGGAGATTTAAATTAGATCATGAAAATATAAGTTGGGAAGATATTATTAAAGGAGATGTTTCATTTGATGCTAAAAATTTAAGTGATCCTGTTTTAATTAGAGCAGATGGAACTTTACTATACCATTTACCATCAGTCATTGATGATATTGAGGAAGAGATTACACATATTATTAGAGGAGAGGATCACATCGCTAACACTGCTTATCATATTCAAATTTTTAAGGCTCTAGAAGCTTCTATTCCATCATTTGCTCATCACCCATTCTTAGTTGATGAAACTGGTAAGGGTTTCAGTAAAAGACTCGGCAGTCTTTCAATAGAAAATTTTAGAAATGAAGGATATGAAAATATTACATTACTTAATTATTTTCTCTTTATTGGATCCAGTAGTAATATTGATCCTATAAAAAATATAGACGAAATAGTAAAAAAATTTAATATTCAAACCTTATCAAAATCTTCCGCAAAATTTTCAATTGATTCCCTTAGAAACTTGAATGAAAATACTATTAAATTATTTAATTACGATGATATTAATCATAAATTAAAAAATATAAATACTGATTTCCAAAAAGAAAGTTTTTGGCGTTTTATAAAAAACAACATTTCATTTGTTAAAGAGGCTAAAGAGTGGGAAAAAATAATTACAAAAATAAATAATGCTAAAGATTTAAATATTGATGAAAATTTTATTACTACAGCAGTAGATGAATTACCTGAAGATCCTTTTGATGAAAATACATGGGATAATTGGACTTCAAAAATTAAAAGTAAAACTGGACTTAAAGGAAAAGATTTATTTATGCCATTGAGGTTAATTTTAACAGGAAAATCTCATGGACCCGAATTAAAATATCTATTACCTCTATTCAATAGAAACGGAATTTTGCAAAAACTTGGAAAAATCTAGTAAATTTTAATTTATACTTTATTAGCGATCTAATATTTATGGATGACAAAGTATATTTATTTGATACCACTCTTAGAGATGGGCAGCAAACTACAGGAGTAAATTTTTCTGTTAGTGATAAAATGAATATTTCTCAACATCTTGATGACTTAGGAATAGACTATATTGAAGGTGGGTGGCCAGGAGCAAATCCTACTGACAATGATTTTTTTTCAAGAAATACAAAATTTTCTAAAAGTAAATTGACAGCTTTTGGTATGACAAGAAGACCAGGAAGAAGTACCGATAATGATCCAGGATTAAATGCACTTATTAATTCAAGTGCAAGTTGTGTTTGTATCGTAGGTAAATCATCATTATTTCAAGTAAAAAATGCCTTAGAAATATCAGAAGATGAAAATTTAAAAATGATAAGTGACAGTATTCACTCAATAAAAAACAAAAACAAGGAGCCAATTTTTGATGCAGAACATTTTTTTGATGGATTTAAAGAAAATAAAGATTTTGCATTGAGCTGTATTAAAGCAGCTTATGAATCTGGTGCACGATGGGTTGTTCTCTGTGATACAAATGGAGGAACACTACCAGATGAAATTTATAATATTGTTTCAGAAGTAGTAAAAATTATACCAGGTCAAAATGTTGGTATACATGCTCACAATGATACTGATAATGCAGTTGCAAATGCATTGGCAGCTGTTAACGCTGGCGCAAGACAAATACAGGGAACAATTAATGGTTTAGGAGAAAGATGTGGAAATACCAATTTAATTTCTTTAATTCCATCTTTGGTTTTAAAAACAAAATATAAAACTAATATCTCAAAAGATAAATTAAAAAACTTAATTCATGTTTCTAGATCTTTAAATGATATTCTAAATATGTCTTCAAGAAAAAATGCTCCTTATGTTGGAGATCATGCCTTTTCTCACAAAGGTGGATTGCACGCCTCTGCTATTGAAAAAAATTCTTCAACTTATGAACATATTGACCCTGAAATAGTTGGAAATTCTAGAAACGTTGTAATTTCTAATCAAGCAGGAAGATCTAATATATTAAATCAATTAAATAAGATTAACATTGATCTTCCTAAAAACGAAATCAATAATATTTTAGAGATTATCAAAGAAAAAGAATCAGAAGGTTACTCTTTTGATACAGCTTTAGCTAGTTTTGAATTACTAGTAAGACGTCAACTTGGTCATTTTGAGGATTTCTATAATTTAGAAAAATTTAGGGTTACAGATGAAAGAAGATGGAATGCTAAAGGTGAAATTGTTACAGAAGCAGAGGCTACAGTATTTTTAAATGTTAAAGACTCAAACATGATGACAGTGGGAACAGGAAATGGTCCAGTAAATGCTATTGATAGTGCTTTAAGAAAAGCTCTCATTGATTTTTATCCTAGTCTAAAAGATCTAAAATTAACTGATTACAAAGTTATGATTCTTTCATCCGAAAAAGGAACTGGTGCAATTACTAGAGTTTTAATTGAATCATCTGACTCAACTAATACTCACTGGACAACTATTGGTGTATCTCCAAATATTATTGATGCTTCTTATAGTGCTATTTTTGATAGTATTACTTTCAAGTTATTTAATGATTTAAAGAATAAAAATTGATCACAAAAAATCCAAGTATTATTTTAGTCAGACCTCAACTTCCTGAAAATATTGGAATGGTTGCGCGTGTTATGCACAATTTTGGATTAAAAGAACTAATTATAGTTTCACCAAGAGATAATTGGTTAAACAGCAAGTCAATAAATGCAGCAAAAAAAGCTGAAAGAATTATTAATAATATTAAAGTTTATAACGATTTAGAAAGTGCACTTTCTAACTTTTCATTTGTTGTGGCTACTACAAATAGATTGAGATATTTGGAAAAAAATTTTACTAATGATTTCAAACTTATTAAAAGAAAAATTATTTCTAATAAAAAATCTGCAATACTTTTTGGCCCAGAAAATTCTGGTCTTTCGAATGAAGACTTAAGATTATCTGATATTATTTTTACAATAGAAACAAATAGTAAAAGTAATTCATTAAATCTTTCTCATGCAGTTACTGTTCTATGCTACAAATTATTTGAATTGAATAATTTAAAATTTACTAACAAAACTGTCATTGAAAAAGATAATATTCGAAAATATCAATTATCTAAATTCTTAAATTATTTATTTGAAAATCTTGAAAAAAAGAAATTTTTTACACCAAGAGAAAAAAAAGAAAGTATGAAAAATAATATTTATAGTATTTTTACAAAAATTCCTCTTACAAAGAAAGAATTGCAGACTTTATGGGGAATTACAAAAAAACTTAATAAATAAGCCAAAAATTGAATATATTAAATTTGACATAGTTCTTTAAATCACTATATAGCCAACATATTAATGACAAAAAGACATAACGCTAAATACAAAATTGACAGAAGGTTAGGTGTTAACTTATGGGGCAGGCCTAAAAGCCCATTTAACAGAAGAAACTCTAAGCCTGGTCAGCATGGTGTACAAGGCCAACGTAAAAAGCTTTCAGATTATGGTAACCAGCTATTTGCTAAGCAAAAACTTAAATTTTATTATGGTGATTTAACTGAAAGACAATTTAGAAATATATTTAAGAAAGCCTCAAATATTAAAGGTGATACAAGTCAGATTTTAATTGAGCTTCTTGAAAGAAGACTAGATGCTACAGTCTATAGAATGAAATTTGTACCTACAATTTTTTCGGCAAGACAATTAGTTAATCATGGTCATGTAAAAGTTAATGGAAAAAGAGTTAATATTCCCTCATATAGTGTAAGTGATGGAGATGAAATCTCCATAAGAGATAAAAGTAAAGAAATTAATTTAATTGTAGAATCAGTTAGCTCTCAAGAAAGAGAAATACCAGAATATTTAGAAGTGGATGTTAAAGAATTGAAGGGTCGTTTTTTAAGAGCTCCTCTAATTAACGATGTTCCTTATCCTGTAACAATGGAACCTAATCTAGTTATTGAGTATTATTCAAGATAATTTCTTTTTTATAACTATCATAAATATAAATTATTATAGCTATCCAAATAATTATAAATGATATTAACTTAATTTGTAAGATTTCTTCATTAAGAATAAATACTGAAGTTATAAAATGAAATGATGGTGCTAGATAAAATAAAACCCCAGCAAGACCTAATTGAATAAATTTTAAGCCCAAATTAAAAAAAAATAATGGAAAAATCGTTACTGCTCCTGTTAGAATTAAAAATACTGAAGTTTTAATATCAATGCTAAAAATACTGTTTTCGTTCTGCAAAAATAAATAAACCAAATATGGGATAGATATTAAAGATATTATGAATGTCTCATAAAGTAAACCAATTGAAGGATTAACATTAACTTGTTTTCTTAATAATCCATAGATTGCCCAAGATGTGCCAATCCAAATTATAAGAAATGGAAATTGATTTAAATTAATAAATAAGAATAATATTCCTGAAAACATAAGACATACAGACACAAGTTTAGGCTTAGTTATTTTCTCATTTAAAAAAAAATAACCAAGAATAATACTTATCATTGGGGTAATAAAATAACCCATTGATGCATCCTGAACTCTTTCTTGTCCTACAGAATAAATAAAGCCTGCCCAGTTACCTGCAATAAGAAAGGCTGTAATTGTTAAAATAAAAATTCTTTTTCTTGATTTAAATATTTCAATAAATTCATATAAATTTGAAATTAGAATTAATAATGAAAAAAGAAAAATAAATGACCAGAATCCTCTATGGGCTACTACTTCAATAGTCTTAACGTGATTTAATTCATTAAAAAAAAGAGGTTGTGGGAGACCCCAAAAAATTGCTGCAATACAGGAGAATATTACACCTTTGGAATAATTATTATTTAACAAACTAAGATGGGTTTACGTCTATTCCATTTGTGTTTAATAATTCTAATAATTCACCACTTTCAAACATTTCAGTTATAATATCACAACCACCTATGAATTCCTTTTTAACATAAAGTTGAGGTATGGTTGGCCAATTAGAATATTTTTTAATACCTTCTCTCATTTCATCACTCTCTAACACATTCACACTTCCAAATTTAACACCTACTTTATTTAATATTTCAACTACTCTTGCAGAAAATCCACACATTGGAAATACTGGGGTTCCCTTCATGAAAAGAATTACATCATTTGAGTTAATTTCATTTTCTATATTTTGAGATACATGGTCATTATTATTCATTATTACTCCGATACAGTTTTTAGCTTAAGTGCGTGCAAATCACTACCCATTTTACCATTAAAAGCATCATAAACCATCTTATGTTGTTCTACTCTTGTTTTTCCAGAAAAAGATTTTGATGTTACGGTAGCGCTGTAATGGTCACCATCTCCTTTAAGATCTACAATCTCAACAGTTGCATCTGGTATAGCATCTTTAATAAATTGTTCAATTTGTTCAGCAGTCATTGCCATAGGTATAAAATAGTTCAGATATTAAAAAAAATAAAGACTATTTAATTTTATTTTTAAAAATCAAATCTATATTCTTTAGTTCGTTATCATCTTTTATGATTTTTTTGATATCTTTTGAATTCAATATTTTGTTTAATTCTTTATTCTTTTGTAAAACTTGGGAAAAATTCTTATTATTATTCCATGTTTCCATGGCACTTTCTTGAACAATTTTATATGCATGTTGTCTTTTCAATCCTTTTTCAATCAATTTTAACATAATACTGTGAGTTCTATGTAAGCCTCCAAGCATATTCAAATTTTTTAACATATTTTGTGGATAGACTTTTAAATTTTTTATTATGCCATTTAGACGATTAAGTGCAAAATCGGTAGCAATTGTAATATCTGGTGCCATAATTCTTTCAACACTTGAATGACTGATGTCTCTTTCGTGCCAAAGTACAATATTTTCTAATGAAGGAATTATACCACTTCTAATATATCTTGAGATACCTGTTAAGTTTTCACTGAGTACTGGGTTACGCTTGTGAGGCATTGCAGAAGAACCCTTTTGATTAGAAGAAAAACTTTCTTCTACTTCTAATACTTCTGTTTTTTGTAAGTTTCGAATTTCCACAGCAAATCTCTCGATAGAGGAGGCTAAAATTCCTAATACTGAGAAAAAATATGCATGCCTATCTCTTGGTATTACTTGAGTTGATATATCTTCAGAATTTAATTTTAGTTTCTTTGCTACATAATCCTGAATTCGTGGGTCTATAGAATTAAATGTACCAACAGGTCCAGAAATTGCACAAACTGATATTTCATTTATTGCATGGTCAAATCTTTCTAAATTTCTTTTAAATTCAAAATAAAATGAAGATAATTTTAATCCAAAAGTAATCGGTTCAGCATGTATTCCATGACTTCTTCCAATCATTAATGTGTCTTTATATTTTTTAGATTTTATTTTTAGACTTTTAATACATTCCACTAAAATTTTTCTTACTATTTCAGAAGTTTGCTTAAGTTGTAAAGAAAATGAAGTATCAATAATATCACTTGATGTTACACCAAAATGAAAATATTTCGATGAGTCGCCAATATATTTGCTTACATTATTTATATAGGCAACAACATCATGTTTGGTTTCTTTTTCAATTTTTTCTATTTCTTTGACATTAAATTTTGCTTTTTTTCTTATATCTTTTGCTGCTTTTTTTGGAATTATACCGAGCATAGCTTGTTTTTCTGCAATTAAACACTCAATCTCTGTCCAAATTGTAAATTTATTTTCTAAAGACCAAATTTTTTCAATTTCAGGCCTATTATATCTAGGTATCATTTTTTTTACTTATACATCCTTTATTGGAAAAGCTGTATTATTTTTAGATAATGTAAATATTTCATTTCCTTCTTCTGTTATTCCAATTGTATGCTCGAATTGAGCTGATAAAGATTTATCTTTTGTTACAGCCGTCCATCCATCATTAAGTATTTTGGTTTGCCATCCACCTAAGTTTATCATTGGTTCAATTGTTAAAAACATCCCAGGTTCCAGTATTGGCCCTTCTCCCGGTTCACCAAAGTGTAAAACACTAGGCGGAGTATGAAATTCTTTCCCAATTCCATGACCACAAAAATCTCTTACTACAGAATAACCTTTTTCTTCAGCAAGTGTCTGGATTTTATTTCCTATATCTCCAAGATGTTTTCCTGGTTTTGCTTCACTAATACCAATCAATAAAGACTCATAAGTTATTTTCAAAAATTCATAATTTTTTTTGTTTGTTTTTCCTGCAACAAACATTCTTGAACTATCACCATGCCAGCCATTCAATATAACCGTAACATCGACATTTATAATATCGCCATCAGAAAGTATTTTTTTTTCAGAAGGAATTCCATGACAAACAACATGATTAACAGATGTGCAAACAGATTTTGGAAAACCTTTGTAGTTCAAAGGTGCTGGCACAGCTTTACTCTTAATAATTTTTTCATGACATATGTCATTTATTTCTTGCGTACTTATACCTGGTACAATTTTTTCATGTAAAGTATCAAGGACTTCTGCAGCTAAAGATCCAGCGTCCCTCATTCCTTCAAAATCTTTTTTCGTATGAATTGGGATATTGTTGTTTCTCATTTAAAAAATAATTACTTACGATTAATAAATAATATATAGAAAATATCAATTAATCATATGAGTTCTTTTACAGCGGCTGTTATTGTTATTGGAGATGAAATACTTTCTGGCAGAACTCAAGATACAAACTCAAATTATATTGCAAAAAAATTATTACAAGCTGGTATTAAATTAGAGGAAATTATTGTTATTCAAGATGATAAAAAAACAATAATAGATAATGTATTAAAATATAGCTCAAAATGCTCTTACATTTTTACAACTGGTGGAATAGGACCAACTCACGATGATATAACTTCAGAAAGTATATCTGAAGCTTTTAACTTACAATATGAAACAAATAAAACAGCTTTTGAAATTCTTAAAAATTATTATCCAAAAGGTGAATTTAATGAAAGTAGGCAGAGAATGGCCAAAATGCCATTTGGTTCAGAGCTTATTTTAAATCCAATGACTGCTGCTCCAGGATTTATCATTAAAAATGTTTATGTTTTACCTGGTGTCCCAGAAATAATGCAAGTTATGTTTGAAGAATTAATAAAGAAAATAAAAAAAGGTAAACCAAAACTTGTAACAACAATTAATACTAATTTATACGAGAGCAAAATAGCAAAAAATTTAAAAAATATTCAAAACAATTATAAAAGTGCATCAATTGGCAGTTATCCATATTTTAATCTTGCTGCTAAAACTGGAGGAGTCAACATAGTTGTTTCATCATGGGAAATGACAACTATTAAACCTATAGTTGATGATATAACTAATATGATTGAATTAAATGGTGGAAAAAGTTCTATAGTTTGATAATAGTCCAAAAATAGGCCTCGTGGTGGAATGGTAGACACAAAGGACTTAAAATCCTTGCCCTTTTGGGAGTGCCGGTTCAAGTCCGGCCGAGGCTACCAAGCTTTAAATTATGTTTGCATTTATTACAATTGGAACAAATAATTTAAAAAAATCATCAGAATTTTACAGTAAGATATTAAAACCTCTAAAAATTAAAAAAGTATTGTCTCATAATCGTTATTTTGGTTATGCTAAAAAAGAGTCTCCTAAAAAAATAGAACTCTACTTAATTAAACCTCACAATAAAAAAAAAGCAACTATAGGAAATGGTACTATGGTTACTTTTAAAGCTAATTCAAAAAAAACTGTTAATGAATTTTATAAAATTGGAATTAGACTTGGAGCAAAAAATGAAGGTATGCCAGGACCAAGACATGGGAAAGATTACTATGCATATTTAAGAGATTTAGATGGTAACAAGATTTGTATTTTTAAAAAAATTTGATTTAAAAATTAAATTGCTCATTTAAAATTTTATCTTCAATAGAATGCTTACTATCAAACAATACAGTACATTTATTTTCATCAGAAGATGAAATATTTACTTTATTTATATTTCTAAATTCTACATTATCTGCAGTTACACTTGAAGAACGATCATTATTTTCAAGAACTTCAAATTCTATTTTACTTATTTCTGAGAGAAGCGCTCCTCTCCATCTTCGCGGTCTAAATGCGCTAATAGGTGTTAAGGCTAATATATTAGAATCTAAGGGTAAGATACTTCCGTGAGCTGATAAATTATAGGCCGTACTACCTGCAGATGTAGATAACAAAACACCATCACAAATTAATTCTTCCATTTTTACTTGGTTGTTAATTTTAATCTTAATTTTAGATGCTAAATGAGTTTGTCTCATTAGTGAAACTTCATTATAGGCATATGCCTCAAATTTTTCGTTATTATTACTTAAAGCTGACATCTTCAAAGGTTTAAAAGTTGATTTTTTAGCATTCGTAATCATATCTTTTAAGTCTTCATCACTAATATTATTCATTAAAAACCCAATTGAACCAAAATTTATTCCAAAAAAAGGTTTATTTAGTTCATTAAAACTATGTAAAGATCTTAAAAGTAAACCATCTCCTCCAATTGGTATAATATAATCAGCTTCATCAACTGAATTTTGACCATGTATATTTACTAGTTTTTTTTCGGCTTCTTTAGCCTCTGGGTTATTTGAAGATAAAAAATGAAATTTCATTATCCACCTGTAACGTTCATGTGTCTTTTCATATATTTATTAATTTTTGTTCCAACCATAAAATCGTGATTTTTAGGTTTTATATTTAAAGCAAATCTAATTTTTTCTTTAATATAATCATCACTGAAATCTTTTCGCATAATTTCTCTAAAATCAACATAATCGTTTTGACCAAGACACATAAATAGTTTCCCAGTACTTGATATTCTTACTCTATTACATGTCGCACAAAAGTTGTTTGTTAAGGGGCTGATAAAACCTATTTTGTTAGATAATAAATTACTTGTGTAATATCTTGCTGGCCCACCAGTATTATGATTATTTATTAAAAAATTATACTTTTGATTTAATTTTTCAAAAGTTTCAGAAAGTGATACAAATTGATATTCTCTAGAAATATCTGTTTCTTCCATTGGCATTACTTCAATAAAAGTAAGATCAATCTTTTTTTTATCTGACCATTCTATTAAATCTTCTATTTCATTTTCATTAAAATTTTTTATAACAACTGTATTGATTTTAATGTTGATATTAGTATCAAGAGCTTCATTTATTCCATCAAATACTTTTTCGATATTTCCAAATCTAGTTATTTTATTATATTTTTCAGAATTAATTGTATCTAAGGATACATTAATTCTATTCACGCCATTTAATTTTAATTCTTTTGCATATTTTTTTAAGAGTGTGCCATTAGTTGTAAGAGTAATTTCTTTTAAATTTGTAAAATTTTTTTTATTATTAAGTTTCTCAATTAATTTTAGTATATCACTTCTTACCAAAGGCTCACCACCTGTAAGTCTAATTTTTTCTACACCTAAATCAATAAAATTATCACAAATTCTCTCAATCTCTTCTAAAGTTAAAATATCTTTTCTAGGTAGAAATTGCATTTTTTCTTTCATGCAATAAACACATCTTAGATCACATCTGTCAGTTACAGAAACTCTGAGATAATTAACTTTTCTTAAATACTGATCAATCAGTTCCATTAATATTTATCAATTTTAATTCAACTTCTTTTGAGTTGATAGTTTTTTTTCCAACATTTTCAAAATTAATAGTTATCTTATTATCTATTGACGATTGAACTTGTCCAATACCCCATTCTTTTTCTTTATCTACATTTATAACAAACGTACCTGGAGTAAGGTCCCCTATATAAATATCAGACATAATTTTAAAAATTAGTTAATTCTTTTTTCAGCTTTTTCATGCATTTCTTGAGCTTCTAAACTCAAAGTTGCTACAGGTCTTGCTTCTAATCTTTTAATACTAATCGGATCGCCCGTTTCATCACAATATCCATATGAACCATCTTCAATTCTTTGAAGGGCTGCATCAATCTTATTAATAAGCTTTCTTTCTCTATCTCTTGTTCTAAGTTCAAAAGATCTATCTATTTCTTCAGACGCTCTATCAGTTATATCTGGTTTAGCTTCATTCTCACTCTGAAGGTTATTTAGAGTTTGAGATGACTCCCTTAGTAAATCTTTTTTCCAACTTACTAATTTTTGCCTAAAATATTCTTTCATTTTGGCATTCATGAATTTTTCTTTCTGCGTTGGTTTATAATTTTTAGGTAATTTAGTCATAATTTTAAAACGGTGCTGATTTATCAAATGATTTTATTAATTCAAGCAATATTAAAATTTTCTTAAATATAAATAATTATTATTTTTCAATAAATTAACTTAATTTTCATAAAAGAACAAAAATAGAACTTTTAAAAATAGAACAAAACATGTACAAGTAAACATGATTTGCAAGAATCTTAATAAAAACATAGGAAATTAATGGAGAAATGTAATGTCTCAAGCTAAATTAAAAGTAGTAAATAACGAAAATTCAATGGATAAAGAAAACAGAAGTAAATCTCTAGAAGCCGCTGTAAGTCTAATAGAGAAAAATTATGGAAAAGGCTCAATAATGAAATTGGGTTCAAAAACAAATGTAGATATTGAAGCAATATCCACTGGTTCATTAGGCCTTGATATCGCCCTTGGTATCGGCGGAGTTCCAAAAGGGAGAATTATTGAAATTTATGGACCTGAAAGTTCAGGAAAAACTACGTTAGCTACTCATATTGTTGCAGAGTCACAAAAAAAAGGTGGCAACTGCGCATTTATAGATGCAGAGCATGCTCTAGATCCCGCATATGCAAAAAAATTAGGTGTAAATTTAGAAGAATTATTAATTTCCCAGCCTGATACAGGTGAACAGGGTTTAGAAATTGCTGATTCTTTAATTAAATCCGGTGGTATTGATGTTCTAATTATTGATTCAGTTGCCGCATTAGTACCAAGAGCTGAACTAGAAGGCGATATGGGAGATTCATTACCTGGTTTGCAAGCTAGATTGATGAGTCAGGCTTTAAGAAAACTTACAAGCTCTATCGCACAATCAAATACTTTAGTTGTATTCATAAATCAACTTAGAATGAAAATAGGCGTTATGTTTGGTAGTCCTGAGACAACTACAGGTGGAAATGCTCTAAAATTTTATTCTTCAGTAAGAATGGACATTAGAAGAATTGGCGCAATAAAAGATAAGGATGAGATCATTGGAAATCAAACTAGAGTAAAAATAGTTAAAAATAAAGTTGCACCTCCATTTAAAGTTGTAGAATTTGATATAATGTACGGAGAAGGTATATCTAAATTAGGTGAATTAGTTGATTTAGGTGTCAAAGCAGAAATCATTGATAAATCAGGATCTTGGTTTGCTTACAAAAATACTAAAATAGGGCAGGGTAGAGAAAATGTTAAAAACTTTCTAAATGACAATCCTACTATAGCTAATGAAATTGAAAATCAAATTCTACAAAATGCTGGAATAGTTGAAAAAGCTATGATGGAAGGAAAAGTAGAGAATAAAGAAAAAGATAAAGATAAAGAAGCTGAAGAAATAAAAGAATAGTAAATATTATTTTCGTTTAGCGCCTATTTCAAAATAGGCGCTTTTTTATTTAGACAATAGAGTTTTCAAGTTATATTACCTTTTCATGAATTCTAATCAGATTAGGTCGACATTTCTCAATTATTTTAAAAAAAATGGACATGAGGTTATTCATTCTAGCTCTCTAGTACCAGATAATGATCCTACCCTAATGTTTGCTAATTCTGGAATGGTGCAATTTAAAAATATTTTTACAGGTAAAGAGACTAGAGATTACAACAGAGCGACTACAGCTCAAAAATGTGTAAGAGCAGGCGGTAAGCACAATGATTTAGAAAATGTAGGATATACAACAAGACACCATACTTTTTTTGAAATGTTAGGTAATTTCTCTTTTGGAGATTATTTTAAAGAGTTGGCCATAGAACTAGCTTGGAATCTGATTACCAAAGAATATTCAATAAACAAAGACAGATTATTAGTAACTATTTATTCTGATGATCAGGAAGCTTTTGATTTATGGAAAAAAATAGCTGGATTATCTGAAAATAAAATTATTAAAATTAGTACATCTGATAATTTTTGGTCAATGGGTGAAACTGGTCCTTGTGGTCCATGTTCTGAAATATTTTATGATCATGGTGATAAATACGAAGGGGGCCCTCCAGGTTCTCCAAACGAAGATGGTGATAGATTTATAGAAATATGGAATTTAGTATTTATGCAATATGAGCAGATATCTAAATCTGAGAGAATAAATCTACCAAAACCCTCCATTGATACTGGAATGGGATTAGAGAGAATGACAGCTCTTCTAGATGGATCCAATGATAATTATTCAACAGATTTATTTCAACCGATTATAAATGAATCAACGAAACTATGTGGTGATGAAAGTTCAATAACAAATCCTAGTCATAGAGTAATTGCAGATCACTTAAAATCCTCCTCTTTTTTAATTGCAGATGGGGTTATGCCTTCAAATGAAGGTAGAGGATATGTCTTACGAAGAATAATGAGAAGGGGAATGCGACACGCTCATTCTTTAGGTAATAAAGAGCCTGTTTTTCATAAGCTATTCCCTATTTTTTTAGATGGAATTAAAAATTCATATCCTGAATTAGATAGAGCAAAAGATCTCATTATGAATACATTAATTAATGAAGAAACTAAATTCAAGGAAACTGTTGAAAAAGGAATAAAAATTTTAGATGAGGAAATGTCTAACTCAACAAATATATTTAATGGAGAAGTAGCATTTAAATTATACGACACTTATGGATTTCCATTAGATTTAACACAAGATTATTTGAAAAGTAAAAATATTGAAGTCGATATAAAAACATTTGAACAAAAAATGTTAGATCAAAAGGAAAGAGCGAGACAAAGTTGGAAAGGTACAGGAGACATCGAGGACGATGGTATTTGGTTTGAAATAACTTCTAAAATAGACCCAACAGAATTTTTAGGATATTCTGATATGGAAGCTGATTGTAAAATAATTTCAATCATATCAGAAAGTAAGTCAGTAGATAAAATTAAAAAAGATCAAGAAGCAATTATAATATTAAATCAAACACCTTTTTATGGAGAAAGTGGTGGCCAGGTGGGAGATCAGGGTTTTTTTGAAAATGATAACTTTAAGTTTGAAGTTATGAATACTACAAAAATATTTGGAAACTATTTTCTTCACAAAGGTAAAGTAATTAGTGGTGAATGCGAAATTGAAGATACTATTAAAGCAAGCATTAATACAGTGAATAGAGATTTTATTAAATATAATCATTCTTCAACTCATTTATTACATGCTGCTCTAAGAAAAATACTGGGCAAGCATGTCACGCAGAAGGGCTCACTTGTAAATTCAGAAAAACTTAGATTTGATTTTAGTCACAATAATCCAATTGAAAAAGATCAACTCAAGAATATTGAAGAAATTGTAAATGATCAAATTCAAAAAAATGGTGTTGTTGAAATTAAAGTTGTAGATCAAAAAAAAGCTATTGAAGAAGGTGCGATGGCATTGTTTGGGGAAAAATATAGCGATGAAGTAAGAGTAGTAACAATGGGTCAAGAAAATGAATCATTCTTTTCAAAAGAATTGTGCGGAGGAACTCATGTTATTAAATTAGGGGAAATAAGTAAATTTAAAATAACTAATCAATCTAGTGTTGCGTCTGGAATAAGAAGAATAGAGGCTGTATCTAATGTTGCAGTGGATAAATATATTAAAGAAATAGAAATAAATTTATTAGAAAAAAATAAAAACCAAGATAATCAAATTGAAGATTTAAAGAGTAAAATTAAAAATATTAATGCTGATTATAATTTTAAAAATCAATCTGAAGACAAAGGTTTGTTAATTAAAGAATTGATTCAGATACACGAAAAATTAAAACAAAATATGTCTATATCGAAAAATATTGATAATATTGTTGTGAAAAAAATCAAAGATTTAAATTTTATATACTTGATTGCTGAAGACTATCCTAATAAATCTTTGAAAACATTTATTGATGAGCAAAAAAAACAATATAACAAAAATAGTGTTTCGCTAATAATTTCAAATAATGATAACAAACTATCTATAGTGCTAGGAGTTACAGAAGATATTACAGATCTTTTTGATGCTTCAAAAGAAATAAGAGAAATTTCGATTATTCTAGGTGGCAAGGGCGGGGGAGGTAGAAAAGATCTTGCTCAAGGAGGAGGATCAGATCTTAGTCAAATTAATGAAAGTATAAAATACATAGAAGATAAATTAAATTCTATTAGTTAATTTGAAAATTGTTTTTTATCGCGCTTAAAAAATCTTGAGTGTTTAACCATTTCTGATCTTCGTTAATTAATATTGCTAAATCTTTTGTCATTTCACCATTTTCTACAGTTTTGATGCACGTTTCTTCTAATTTTTTAGCAAAATTTATCAATTCATTATTACCATCAAATTCTCCTCTAAAACTTAAACCTCTTGTCCAAGCAAAAATTGATGCAATTGGATTAGTTGAAGTTTCTATACCTTTTTGATGATTTCTATAATGTCTAGTAACAGTGCCATGTGCAGCTTCAGCCTCTACTGTTTTACCATCTGGTGTCATTAAAACACTTGTCATTAAACCTAGTGATCCAAATCCTTGAGCAACAGAGTCTGATTGAACATCTCCATCATAATTTTTACAAGCCCAAATAAAATTACCTTCCCATTTTAATGCTGATGCCACCATATCATCGATTAATCTGTGTTCATAAACTATGTCTTTTTCTTTAAACTTATTTTTAAATTCAGTATCAAATACATCCTGAAATAAATCTTTAAATCTTCCATCGTAAACTTTTAAAATAGTATTTTTAGTAGAAAGGTAAACTGGCCAACCAAGATTAAGTCCATAGTTAAAACAAGCTCTAGCAAAGTCTTTAATTGAATTATCTAAATTATACATTGATAGGGCTACACCAGATTTTTCAAATTCATAAACATCTTGTGTAAATCCTTCAGATCCATCTTTAGGTTCAAAAACCATTTTAAGTGTTCCTGGTTTATTAATTAATGTGTCAGTCGCTCTATATTGATCACCAAAGGCATGTCTAGCAACTACAATTGGATGATTCCAGTTCGTGATTATTCGTGGAACATTCTTACATATAATTGGCTGCCTAAATATAGTTCCCCCAAGTATATTTCTTATTGTTCCATTTGGTGATCGCCACATTTGCTTTAATTTGAATTCTTCAACTCGATTTTCATCCGGTGTAATTGTTGCACATTTTATTCCTACACCATATTTTTTTACTGCTTCAGCTGCGTCTATTGTAATTTGATCATTGGTTTCATCTCTTTTAATCACTCCAAGATCAAAATATTTGATATCTATATCAAGATAGGGCAAAATTAGTTGTTCCTTGATGTACTCCCAGATGATTCTGGTCATTTCATCTCCATCCATTTCAACTACAGGATTTTTAACTTTTATTTTTGCCATTTAATAAATATATTTTTTAATTGATCAACCGTATCTATAATGTGAAAACTGTTTTGTAAATTTTTATTTGAAAATTTTTCATCTTCAAAAAATTTAAATTGTTTAAATAGATTATCCCAGAAATTATTTTTATTAAAAAATATTATTGGCTTATTATGAATCCCCATTATTTTCCAAGATACAACTTCTACTATTTCTTCTAAAGTTCCTGTTCCTCCTGGTAAGGCTAAATAGGCATCACCTAGCTCAAAGAGTAATTTTTTTCTTTCAGACATATCATCAACTATTTTTAATTCATCTATATTTTCAAAAATTATTTCTCTCTCAGATAAAAAATTTGGTATTACACCAGTTACTTTATTTCCAGACTCTATTGCAGTCTTAGCAACTACACCCATAATACCAACTTTTGCTCCACCATAGACAATATTTATTTTAAATGATGATATTAGTTTGCTAATTTCTTTAGCATCTTTATAATATTTGTGACTCAATTTATCTGAAGATGAGCAATAGACAGTAATAGAATTAACAATCATATATTTAAAATATAATTAGAAAAAATTTAACTAGAAATTTTTTTCTTATACCAATTTTTAATATTTTCTCTAAACATTAAAGCTGATGGTGTTACAACTAATGTAAGAAATGTTGCAAATAGTAGTCCAAATACTATAGCTGTTGATAATTGAACCCACCACTGAGTATCTGGTGACCCTCTTGTTATTTCTCTTGATATAAAGTCAACATTTGTCATTGTTACCATAGGTAATAAACCTAGTACTGTTGTAGTTGTTGTAAGTAAAACTGGTCTAAGTCTCTGTGCACCTGTTTTAATAATAGCTTCTCTTATATTTGATGTTTTAGTCTTTAAAAAATCAAATGTATCAATCAATATGATATTGTTATTTACAACTATACCAGCGAGGGCAATTACACCAACTCCTGACATCACAATACCAAATGGTTGTGCTGTAACTATTAAGCCTATAAATACACCAGCAGTTGACATTACAACTGCAAAAAGAATTAAAAACGCACTGTAAAAACTGTTAAACTGTAAAAGAAGTATCATTAGCATTAAAAATAAAGCCACACCAAAAGCTCCTGTTAAAAATTCTTGAGCTTCTTTTTGGTCTTCATTTTCTCCAATAAGTTCAGCCCGTACTTTGTTGTCTAATTCATAACGAGGTAAATCTAGTGTTCTTCCCCTCCAAGACGGAGCAGTATCTGAAATTCCTAATACATACTCAAGTTCTTTAACTTTTCCATCAGGATAAGTTCCAGGCTCTACATCTGCCTGAATATTTATAGCATTTTTTGAATCTACTCTGATTATATTTCCTGTTCTGTTATTTGGAACAATTTCAACAAAATTGGATATTGGAACTAAACCATTTGAAGTAGTTACTCTTAAATTATCAATTCTATCAAGTGTTCTTCCTTCATTAGGGTAGCGAAGAAAAAGTGGAATACTTTCATTACTATCATCTGGTCTGTATTCTCCAAGTTTAAGACCATTAGTTGCAAGTTTTATAACATTTCCTATAGATGAGATGTTAGCTCCAAATTTAGAAGCTTGTTTTCTATCTACATTTATTTCCCATTCTATTCCAGGAGCTGGTAAATTATCTTCGACGTTCATTAATTTAGGATAATTATCCATGAATTTTTTAAGCTTAATACCTTCAGTAATTAAAAGTTTTTTATTATCACTAGTTAATTTAATATTAATTGGCTTACCTTCACCAGGCCCACCTTGTTGTTCTCTTGACTCTACTTTTATACCATTAATACTTTTCGTTGCTTCTAAAATTTCAGCAAGTATAACTTTGGATTTTCTTCTTTTATCCCAATCTGTATATTCCAAACTTATTGATCCAATAAAGTCTTCAGAGGCTTCTGATTGTTCACTGACATTTCCACTTAAAGAGTAAATATTTTTAAATTCCTGTCTTTCTGATTGTAATTTTAAAATTATATTCTCAACTCTTGACACATAATCTTTTTTTTCTTCAACAGAAAGATTACCTCTTGCAAAAACAACAATTTTTGCAAGATCTGGTTCAACATCTGGGAAAAACTCAACACCTTCTCCTACTTGAGTATAGGTATAATTTACTGCAACTAGTATCACTAAGGCACTAATCATCACCTTTAGAGGATGAAATAATAAAAAGTTTAATAATTTAGCATAAAAACCTACGAAACCAGTTACATTTAAAACAGGTTCATTTGACTCTGAAGATAAGATTTTAGCATTTTTACTAACTAATTTATCTGTGGAATTTACACTTTCTGAAATTTTATAAACTCTTGGTATTATTCTTATAAATACAAATATAAATAAAGCAAAGCTGAGTAAATATTTTCCAATTGTAATAAATAAACTAAAACTCTGAAGATCTAATAATCCAAATCCAAAAGATATTAGATTATAAAAAATTAGTGATATCAATAATGGTACAATAAATTGAAGTAGTATTCTTGATACTGTGTTTAAAATTGATCCTAAAACTGGAACAAAAAGTAGTGCCATAAACAAAGAAGAAATAAGAACGCATATAAGTGTTATTGGTAGGTATTTCATAAACTCACCAGCAATTCCTGGCCAGAATATTAGTGGTAGAAAAGCTGCAAGGGTAGTTGCAGTTGATGATATTATTGGGAGTGACATCTTTTTTGATGCATTAGCAAAAGCTTCTTTTACACTTAAGCCTTCTTTCATTTTTCTATCAGCATATTCCACAACAACAATGGCCCCATCAACCAAAAGTCCAACAGATAAAATAAGTGCAAATAATACTACTATATTAATAGTAAAACCCATTACAGAAAGTGCCAACAAACCTGATAAAAATGACCCTGGTATAGATACACCAACTAATAAACCTGATCTAACCCCTAATGCTCCTAAGATTATAATTAAAACAAGGATTATAGCTGCAATGACATTATTTTGCAGACTATTTAACATAGTTTTAATACCTTTTGATTGATCATTACCAAAAGAAATTTCAACATTTTCCGGAAAGGTTTTTTGGGTTTTTGATGTAACTTTTTTTACTTCATCAATTGTATTAATGATATTTTCACCAATTCTTTTTGAAACATCAATAGTTATTGAATTCGATCCATTTACATTTGCATAAGATTGTCTATCTTCGAATGTTCTTTTTACTTCAGCAATATCTCGGAAAGTTATTACTGAGTCTCCACTAGTTTTTACAGGTGTATTTAAAACATCTTCAATAGTTTCATATAAACCTGGAACTTTAATATCAAAACTTCCATCACCAGTATCTTGACCACCAGCAGATACCATCATATTATTTTCCCTAACAATATTAATAAGGCTCTCAAGATTGATGCCATAGCTATCAACTGCAGTTGGATTAATCAATATGTCAACCTGCTCATTTCTTTTACCACCTATTTTAGCTTCTAAAACACTTGGAATTGTTTCAATATCATCTTGTAAAATATCAGCTAAGTCTTGAAGAGTTCTATTCGGTACATCTCCACTTAATGAAATGGAAAGAATAGGAAATGTACTTATATTAACTTCGTTTACTGTTGGTTCATCTGCTTCACTAGGAAGATCTCCTTTAGCTCTATCAACTTTGTCTCTTATATCTACCATCGCCTGATCAGAATCAAATCCAGCATCAAATTCTAGTAAAACATTACCTCCACCTGAATAAGCCGTTGATCTTACTTCTTTTACTCCTTCAACAGTTTTTACTTCATCTTCTATTGGTTTAACTAAAAGTCTTTCAGAGTCTTGTGCAGAAATACCATTTTGATGAAGGGAAATATAAACTATTGGAATGCTAACATCAGGAGATGATTCTTTAGGCATTGTTATATAAGTAGATGCCCCAGAAAAAATAATAAACAAAAGAATTCCCATAAAAACTCGAGAATGGCTAATTGCGTAGTCTATAATATTAATTTTCATTTAGATTATTTTATTGTTTCACCAATACTTATATATTCTTGACCACTGACTATTAAATTAACCGTCTCGGGTAATCCAGAAACCCACATTCCGTCAATTGTATCCTTAATTGTTTTGGTTGGATAGAAAGTAACTTTATTATCATTATCTACAGCTTTAACACCTACAGTCCCATCGTCTAATAAAGTTAATATAGAAGGTGGTATTTTGTGCGCTTTAAGCTCTGAACCTTTGATAACAATTTTAGTTGTTATGCCACTTTTATAAGAGAGATCTTTATTATCAGCTTCAATAGTAATTTCGAATGTTCTAGTACTAGTTTCAGCTGATGGAGAAATAAAAGATATTATTCCATTTTTTTTAATACCATTACTATCTTCAATTAAAGCTTTAGTACCAACACTCACTTTATTTACATCAAATTCAGATAAATAACCTTCAATTTTGATAGGGTCTAAATCAATTATAGTAAATAGGGGAGTACCTATTGAGATGAATTCAGTTTCCTCAACCATTTTTTCTGAAATAATTCCATCAAATGGTGCCTTGATAGTAGTTTTTTCTATATCAAGTTTTATATTCTTTAAAATTGATTTTACATTAGAAATTTGGGCTTCAAGGTTTGCTAAGGTAGATTCAAATTTTATTTTAATATCTTCTCTATCAGCTTGAGCATTAGCAAGATTAAAAGATGCTAAACTTAATTTTGATTTTGAACTTAAACCTTTATCAATAAGTTGTTTTGCAGATGCATATTCAATTTCATACAGTTCAATTCTTTCAACATTCTGTCTAAGTAGATTATCTCTGTTTTTTTCATTTAAAATTAGTTCTTTATTAAGTCTTTCTAAATCTTTTTTTGCACTAAAAAGCTTTTCATTTCTATCCTCTAGTGAGATTGTAATCATTTCAGCATTTTGAGATACTTTATCTCCTCTTGCAAATTCAATATTATCTATGTTGCCAGATGTTTCAGATTTAACATCAATTTTTTTGTTATGAATAGTTTGACCTTGTAATTCGATAGATTGATCAATTAAACTGGAAGTAAATACTTTTGTTTCAACAGAAAATGTAAATTCATCATTATCATTGTTTTCTATATCCTCAGAATATGAAGTTTCTGTTTCAGAATTAGTTTCTGTACTATCATCTTGTGCAACAACATTGTTTGAAAATTGACCAGAGCCAATCCAGCCAACTACAGCGGCAAGTATTATGAAAGCTATAAATATTGATCTTTTCATTAAATATCGTACATGTCATATATATTAAAGAAACTAAAAAACAATTTTTTGTTAGTTTTTATTATTTTTATGAAATCAAAAAACTGGGTTTATAGACAAAAAAATGATCAATTTGTAAAGAAAGCCAAACAACTAGGGTATGTAAATCGAGCTGCATTTAAACTAGAAGAGATTGAGCAAAAATATAAAATAATTGAAAAGTCTAGCGAAACATTAGAACTAGGATCTTCCCCAGGGGGTTGGACGCAAGTTATTTTAAACTACAACCCAAAAATTAATATAACCTGTTTTGATTTATTAGATATGAAAATAAATGTCCAAAATATAACTTTTTATAAAGAAGATTTTTTAAAATATAATTTTATCAATCTGAGCAATAAATTTGATTTAGTTTTATCTGATGTAGCACCTAATACCACTGGACATCAATCAACAGATCATTTGAGAATAAGTCAATTAATATATGAAGTTATAGAGAGATTAGAAATAATATTAAAAATTAATGGGTCATTTATATTTAAAATTTGGAAAGGTGAGGAAGAAAAAGAAATTATTAAAAAATTAAAAAAAATATTTGATAAAGTTGAATATTTTAAGCCAAAATCATCAAGACAAGAATCAAGTGAAATATTTATAGTATCAAGAGGATTTAGATTAAGTGATGAGTAAAATAGAAACTATTTTAATTGTAGATTATGGATCACAATATACGCAATTAATTGCAAGAAGAATCAGAGAGTTAGAAGTCTTCTGTCTTGTATATCCCTTCAATAAAATTACAAATAAAATTTTAAATGAAATCAAACCATCAGCATTAATATTATCTGGAGGTCCTAGATCAGTACTTGATAAAAATTCACCAAAATTAAATCAAGAATTTTTAAAATTAAAAAAACCAATTTTAGCAATCTGTTATGGTATGCAATTAGTAACAAAAAATTTGAAGGGTTCAGTAAAACGCTCCACGCATAGAGAGTATGGTCACACTATAATAAATATTAAGAAAAAATCACAAATTTTTAAAGGAATTAATAAACAAAAATTTACAGTATGGATGTCTCATGGAGATAATATCAATAAAATACCAAAACTTTTTTCAATAACATCTTTATCAAATAATAATATAATCTCTTCTATTGAAAATTTACGAAATAAAATTTTTTGCCTTCAATTTCATCCTGAAGTTTATCATACAGATTTTGGTTCAAAAATAATTTATAATTTTATTTTCAATATAGTAAAAATAAAAAATAAATTTAAAATTAAAGAATTTATCGAAAATAAAGTTTCAGAATTAAAAAATGAAATTAAAAATCAAAAAATAATTTGTGGTTTATCAGGAGGAGTAGATTCTACAGTTACTGCATATTTATTAAGCAAAGCTATCAATAAAAATCTTTATTGTATTTTTGTTGATCACGGTCTTTTAAGAAAAAATGAAGCAAATGAGGTTTCAAAAATATTTTCTAAAAAATTTGGAAATAACTTTATTAAAATCAATGCTTCGAAAATTTTTTTAAAAAATTTAAAAAAAGTATCTGATCCTGAGAAAAAAAGAAAAATTATCGGTAAAACATTCATAGATGTTTTTAATAAAGCTGCTAAAAAAATATCCAATGTAAATTACTTAGGCCAAGGAACTCTTTATCCTGACATAATAGAAAGTATTCCATTTTTTGGTGGTCCTACAGCTAAAATTAAAAGCCACCATAATGTCGGTGGTTTACCAAAAAAAATGAAACTTAAAGTTTTAGAACCTTTAAGAGAATTATTTAAAGACGAAGTAAGAAATGTTGGAAAACAATTAAAAATAGATAAGAATCTACTTTTAAGACATCCATTTCCAGGTCCAGGTTTAGCAATACGAATACCAGGAGTAATTGATAAAAAAAAGATTTTAATTCTACAAGAAGCAGATTATATTTTTATTCAGTATTTAAAAGAGAAAAAACTGTATAATAAAATTTGGCAAGCTTTTGTAGTACTACTTCCAGTTAAATCGGTAGGTGTAATGGGAGACGAAAGAACATACAACTATACTGTTTCACTTAGAGCGATTACTTCCGTTGATGGAATGACAGCAGATTTTTATATGTTTACTAGTAATCAACTAAAAGAAATATCCACTCGTTTAATTAATAATGTCAACGGCATAAATAGGGTCTTATATGACTTTACTTCAAAACCTCCTGGTACAATAGAGTGGGAGTAAAAATTAATCCATAATTTTAAATATTTTTCTATTCAATGAAGACAATAGTAAATCTAAGTTTTCATATTTCTTATTTTGATTTTTAGATTTTAAATTATAAAAAATTTTTCTTTTCTTTTTCTCTAATGATTTATTTAGTATACATTCTGGAGCTGCTAAACTGTGTTTAAATATATAAAAAAATGCATTATTTTTATTAAAATCAATAGCATAATCTTTCCATTCTCCATTTGAAACTCCCTTAGAATAAAGATTTAAGATTTTGGCAAGTTCGTCTTTAGAAAAGTAGAGATTGTGATTGTTAGTTGATGCACTAGATGTTAGTAAGCTCATAAATTAAAAGAATATAACAAAAATATATGCCTGTAAATGCTCCTAATGATAATTTAGATGTATTAGCACCATCATTTAATCTTAAAAACATTAATGATAAAATGGTTTCTTTAGATAATGCAAGGGGGTTAAATGGCACAGTTATTGTTTTTATATGTAATCATTGTCCATATGTTAAAGCAATTGCAAGTAGATTAAAAAAAGAAGCTGATGAACTACTAGAACACTCAATTAATACAATTGCTATTATGTCAAACGATGTAATTAATTATCCAGAAGATTCATTTGATAATATGAAAATATTTTCAGCAAAATATAAGTTTAAATTTCCATATCTTTATGATGAAACACAAGAAATAGCAAAAAATTATAATGCTGTTTGCACTCCAGATTTTTTTGGTTTTGATAAAGATCTTAGATTAAAATATAGAGGCAGAATTGACTCAGGCGTAATGAATTCAAATCAAAATTTTGAAATTGATAGAGAACTTTTTACTGCAATGATTAAAATTAAAAATGAAGGAGTAGGGCCATCTAATCAAAAAAACAGTATTGGCTGTTCAATAAAGTGGAAATAGTATGAGTCAAGACAACAAAAATATTAATTTATTTAAAAAAATACAAAATTTTATTTTTACAAACTACATAAAAATATTAATTTTATTAGTAATCTTGTTTGTTGTATTTATTGGACACCAATCATATAGTTATTTTAAGATTCAAAATATCAAAAAATCTAGTATAATTTTCTTTGATGTTATTCAAGATGATCAAGAATATTTAATAAGCTTAGAAAATTTAATAGATGATGATAATATTTTCTCTATTTTATCAAAATTAAAATTAATTCAGAAAAATAATAATAATAAAAACTATAGTTACTCAAACGAATTATACAAAGAATTACTTTCTTCACCAAACTTAGATAATTTATATAAAACTGCTATTGCTTCAAATGCCTCATACACAATGATTAATGCATCTTATGAAGACAATACAATAAATTATTTAAATGATATATCAATTTATATAAATAATATTAATGACGAGTTAGATGGTTATTTTTCGATAAAAAAAGAATTAGAATATTTATTAATCGTTACAGAAATTGATTTAAATAAATCAGAATATAATAATAATTCAAAAGCTTTGAATAAATATAATGAAATATTTAATTCAAGTTTTGTTTCTGCCTCTATAAAAGAAAGAGTGAAAAAGATTCATGAGTTTCAACTCTATAAGTAAAATATCGCTATATTTATCTCTAATATTTATATTTTCATGTCAAGATACAATTTCATCTTTAAGTAAGAATGATAAAATAGATACTGATAATTATAAATTTAAATTTGAAACAGAAGAATTTTTAGATTTTAGCTTTTTTGAAAGCTTTGATAATAATGTTATTGATTACTATACATACAAAGCATCATCTTACAATTTTTTTGATAAAGATATAACTAAATTAAAAATTAATAACTACGAATCAAAATATCAAAATAATAATCCAATCAATGTAATATATCTTGAAGATAGTATTTATTCTATTAATAAAAATGGAGAACTTCTAAAATTTGACTTGAGTAATGGAAAGCTACTTCAAAGAATTAATATTGAGTTAGATTTAGTAAAAAAAATTCCTATATCTTTTTCTCTTTATAAAAATGATTTTATTATTGCTTTTATATCAGGTGAAGTTGTTAGAATAAATAAATTAGGACAAGTTATTTGGATATTTAAAAATTATGATTTATTAAATACTCCTATTAAAATATATGAAGATTATCTAATAATATTATATCCAGAAAAAATAATATTTTTATCTAACTTAAATGGAGATATAATTTATGAGAAAATTTATAAATCGAGTAATATAATTCAATCTTCAGGAGGTAAAATTGAAAATTATTATAATATTGTTTTCTTTTTACTTCCTAACAGTGAATTTAATACATTAGATACATATCTATTTGAGGAGCATAATTTAAATCTTGGAAAAATTGAATTAAATACATCATTAAACAATCTTAATGACCTAATACACGTTTACAAAAATTTTCTAGTTTATTTAGATAATGGTAATATTATCAACACATATGACATAAATAATAATAAGTTGATATTAGTTGATTCAAGAATAAATAAATCATCTTCAACATTTTTATTTAATAACTCATTAATTTCAAAAAATGATAATTTTATTGAATTCTATAATATTAAGAATGGAAATTTATTCTCAAGAGTTAATATAAAAAAAATACTAAATAAAAAATCAAAAATAATAAATGTGTTGATTATAGATATGAAATTGCATCTATTTACAGATAAAGGTGAAATAATTATCCTTGATCAAAATCTTGAAATTCAAGAAATTGTAAATCTTAAAATTAAAAATATAAATAAAGTTTATAATTATCAAAATAAAATTTTTATAAGTACAGAAAAAGGTATTACTTATATTTATTAAAATGAATATATTAATTTTAGGCATGCCAAATGTAGGTAAATCATCACTGTATAATTTAATTACACGTAACAGTAATATAATTCATGATACAATAGGAACAACAAGAGATTGGCATGTTTCACCACTTAAATCAAATATTAATATTAATGTATATGATACACCAGGAATAATTGATGAACAAAGCTTTGCAAATGAAAGTGTAAGTAAAATAATAAAAAAAATAAATATTTTTGTTTATGTCATTGATTACAAAGAAGAAAGTTATTTTAAAGACAAAGAATTAATTAATAAATTAAGAAAATTTAATAAAGATATAATACTTATTATTAATAAGGATGACAATCTAAAAAAAGACAAGAATATTAATAACCTTGGTATTAAAAATATTTTTTTTATATCTTGTTCACATAATATAGGCATTGATAATTTTTTAAATTTTTTATTAAAATATGAAGTTATAGAAAATAATTCACAACAATATGATTTTTCTTTGGGTCTATTTGGTAAAACAAATGTTGGGAAAAGCACTCTATTAAACAAATTAGTAGGATTTGAGAGATCAACAGTTAGTAATCAACCAAAAACTACTACTGATATTGTTTCTTCTTTATATAAATATAAGGGTAATATATATTCAATTAGAGATACTGCAGGTTTAATAAAAAAAAATAAAATTAATAAAAATAGTCTTGATTATTATGTCACTAAAAAAACTTTATCGATTATCAATGAAATCAATTTAAATATTTTCCTTATTGATATTGAACAAGGCTTTGATACTCAGTCTAAAAAAATATTTAATTTAATATATCAAAAGTCTAATATTATATTATTTGTGATTAATAAAATTGATTTAATTAAAAAAAGTAAAAAAAAAATAATTAATGAATTAGTTAAAGATATTAATTATCAATTTTCGCAATCAAAAAATATAATTATTATTCCAATTTCAACACTTTATAAAAAAGATATTTTGTTTTTAAAAAATAAGATCCGTGAAAATATTTTAATATTAAATAAAAACATATCGACTTCTCAAATTAATAAATGGTTAAATCATGTTGTTGAAAATAATTCCCATCCAAGAATAAACGGAAAAGAAGTAAAGTTTAAATATGCTACTCAAGTTTCAAGCAATCCTTTAACAATTAAAATTTTTTCAAATTTTTCTAAAGAAATATCAAATTCATATAAAAGATATATGCTTAACAATTTTTACAATTTCTTTAAAATTAAAAGTAGAAATTTAAAAATTTTATTTTCTAAATCTAAAAATCCTTTTGATTAGAAATTATTGACTTGTATTCGTATAACTCTTAATAATATTATTATTTTGTTCAGAAATTTGATTAAGTATATTGGAATTTTCTACTAAATATAAATGAAAATTTTTAAATATCTCAACATCATTATTATTAGTTAAGAACAAGACACTACTATAAATTATATATGAAAATATAATACCATATAAAGTACCAAAAAATTTATCGAATATTATTCCTAAAATTTGTTTATCTAAGTCACTATTTAAAAATTTTCTTATTTTTTTTAATATAAATAAACTAATTAAAAATATGATTGGTATTGAAATAATTGTACTTATAACACTAACAAATTGTTCAAATCTTTGTAAAAAATTTATATTTAATAGTTGTTCACTTAAAAAATCAGAAAAATATCGATAACTATATATAGTTACAAAAACAGAACCAACCCATGTTAATAACCCTAATATAGAATTAATAAATCCTTTCCAGAAACTTAAAATAATAATTACTGCAGTTAAAATTAATATTACATAATCGAAATAAATTAATTCAAAGTTTAAAAAGGTCATTTTTGATATTTCAATATTGACGGTAAAGTAATTAGCACTCCTATCATAGCAAATATCATTGCTAAACTAGTAAATAGCCCAAAATAAACTGTGGGAACAAAGTTAGATAAACAAAGAGTAAGAAATCCTGCAGTGATGGCTATAGATGTAATTAAAACTGCATTACCTACGGTTAAATGTGTTTTTTCAATCATTTCACTATTATTTCTTCCTAATTTTAGATTTTCCTTGTAACGATAAATATAATGTATTGTATTATCAACAGCTATACCTATGGATATTGCAGCAATTGTAATTGTCATTATATCTAGTGGTATTTTCAGTAATCCAATTAAACCAAGAATAAAAGTTGATGCTAAAATATTTGGAATTATTCCAATAATACTTAATTTTAAAGATCTAAATAATATTACAAACATTATAAAAATAGCTAAAATTACAAAACCTAAAGACTTTATTTGAGAGCTAAATAAAGATTTTAACATATTGTTATATAATACTAATAGGCCATTAACTTTAAATACTTCTAAATTATCGAATTCATTCAATAAAAAAGAATTTATGTCATTTATAAGATCATTTCTTTTAATATCTTTGGAATCTTTCACTCTTGTAGATATTTTTATCATATTGTTTTCAACATTTAGATAAGGATCAATTAAGTCAGTTTTGTAATCAATAGGTATTTCATTATACAATATTGATAATTCAAACATTGATAAATCACTTTTGTTGACTTGATTTGCAGTGTCTATAAGTGAATAAATTGAAGTAACTTTTCCAATTTCTATTCTACTTTCTAAATATTGATGAATAGATTTAATTGTTTCAATTTTTTCATTTGTGAACCAAATATTATTTTCATCTTCAAATAGATCACCAGAGAAAAAATCATCTTCTATTTCTAAGTCATCTTCTTCCTCAGCATTAATTTTTGTATCCAATATTTTTTTATCATTTTTGAATTTAAGAACAATGTCTAACGGTGTAGTTCCTCCTAATTCATTATCTATAAGATACATTCCTTTATAAATATCTGTATTTTTTTTAAAATATTTTACAAATGAGTTTTCAACGTTCAGATTGGAAATCCCATATAAAGATATAAAAAATATTAGAATGTTTAATCCAAGAATATATTTACCATTCTTATTTGCAAAAGGATAAAATGATTTTAAAAAATTCAAATTTAGAGAATAGTTTTTTTCATCTTTTGAAAAAAAAGATAAAATTAGAGGTAAAATTATAAATGATGAAATTAAAACTATTAATAATGCTATTATCATTATAATTCCAAAATCAATTACTGGTTTAATATCTGATATTAAAAGTGATACAAAAGCAACAAATGTAGTGAGAAAGGTATAAAAACAAGGCCAAAACATCATACTAAAATTTTCAATAATTTTAATATCCCTTTGTAAATAATTATTCATTATGTGAACATTCATAGAAATAGACAGAACAAACATTAAAGATATGAAGTTTGCTGAAACTGCTGTAATTTCAAAATTAATAAAACCGGCTAATCCTATTGACAAATATACTGCACTAATTGAAGTAAATAAAATAGCAAATACCCATTTGACTCTTCTAAAAATTAAGAAAAGAATTAATATTATAACTAAAAGAACAATTAAACTGAATGTGAAAATATCATTTTTTACATAAGAAATTACATCGCTAGATATCATTTCTACTCCACCTAAATAATATGTAAATTTTTGATCACTATTAATAATAATATTTCTTATTCTTTTTATTAATTCGTTTCTTTCTTGGTCTAATTCTGTTTTTATTTTGTAATATTTTCCCTGAGTTAAGTATAAATCTTTATTATTTTTAAGATCAATTTCTTTAATATTTTCATTAAGAAATATTACAATAGAAGTTATATTTTTAGTTTTATTAATGATTTGATCACTGTAAATTGGACTTTTTGCAAATTCATTCAATACATCTTCAAATGCCAAACTTGAATTGAGTATTGTTTCATAATTATCATTTGCTAAATCAATAAGACTAGTATTGTTTAAAAGAAGGATAGGTGCTTTATTAATTGTAAAAACAGAATAAACTTCTGGTAAATCAGACAATTTTTTACTTATTTTTTCAATTTCTTCTATTAAATCTCTGTCGATTTTAGAATTACTTTTGATAGCTATTACTAGGCTATTTTTTGTTGGAAACAAATCTTGGTAATAAGAGAAATATTGAAAATCTTCATCATTTTGTGATACCAAACTATCAGATGACGCATCAATTCTGAAATCTCTTATATAGAAACTAGTAAATAATAAAGATATGAAAAGAAAGATTAATAAAATGATTTGTAATTTTTTACTCATATTTTCTATAAACTCTTTTACCAATAGATGTCAAAACTTCGTTGGGTATGGTTTTGCATATTTTTGCAAATTTATCTATTTTGTGTTCATCATTAATAATATCTAAATACATTCCTATATTCAAAACATGACTAGATTTTGAAATATCTACAGTAAATGTATCCATTGAAATTCTTCCAACTATTTTAAATTTATTTTTCTTAAAATAAACATATCCATTATTACTTAATGATCTTGGTATACCGTCTTCATATCCAATACCAATAATAGCAACCTTGATTTTGGTTTTTGTTTTATATGTTCTGTTGTATCCAACATATTGGTTTTTTTGAATATTTTTAATTTGTATAATTTTACCTTTTAAAATTATTACATTTTTAATACTTTTACCTAATTTTTTATTTTCAAAACCTCCATAAAGACCTATTCCTGGTCTAATCATATCATATAAATATGATTTATTTAAAATTGCACCATGAGAATTAGCCAAACTAAAGATGATTTCATTAGCAAATTTAAATTTAAATCTATTAAAAATTTTTCTTTGTTTTGAATTATAATTATTTTTATACTCATCAGCGCTGGATAAGTGGCTTAATATTAGTTGTATATTTTTATTTTTAAAATCTATTTCCTTTGTTTTCTCTATTGGAATTCCTAATCTATTTATCCCTGTATCGATATGAATAGCAAATTTTAATCCAGATTTTTTTACCTTTTCATATTCTTCTATACTATTAATAACTGGAATAAGATTTGAACTACTAAATCTTTTTAAATTATAATCTTGTAATCCATTTAAAACAAAAATATTTATGAGTTTGTTTGAATTTTTTAATTTTAAGCCCTCATCTAGTGTAGCAACAAAAAAATGCTTACAGTTACGCTTTAATAAGAGATTAAATATACTTTTATATCCTAATCCATATGCATTAGCTTTTATTGTAGGTGCAACAATTAAGTTTTTTTTTAGTTTTTTAAAAAAATTATAATTATAAATTAAGTTTTTTGTATTTATTATTAAGATACCGCTTTCTTTAATCACTCAATAATATTATCATAATCTTTCGATGTTAAGTCACTGAATTTTGTATAATTTGCATCAAAGTGCATTTTTATTGACCCAATTGGCCCATGCCTTTGTTTTGCAATAATTATTTCCGCTTTGTTATAATTTTCATTAGTTAGCTGCTGCCACCTTGATACTCTTTCGCTGTATTTGATATCATCTTCTTCTGATTTTCTAATAGGTTCTAATCTTTCTAAATAATAACTCTCTCTATAAATGAACATAACAACATCTGAATCTTGTTCAATAGTTCCACTTTCTCTTAAATCTGATAATTGCGGTCTCTTATCTTCTCTTTGCTCGACTTGTCTTGACAGTTGAGACAATGCAACAATAGGAATATTTAATTCTTTTGCAATTGATTTTAATCCTCTTGTTATTTCTGATATTTCCTGAACTCTTCCATCATTTCTATTATTTGAAGAAGATGACATTAGTTGTAAATAATCTATGATTATCAAATTTATATCATGTAATCTTTTTAATCTCCTTGCTCTTGCTCTTAAAATTGGAATTGTAAGTACCGGGTTATCATCAATTATAAAGTTTAGTTTTTCCAATTCGGACGATTTTTTAGCAATTTTATTAAAATCTTCTTTATTAAGCTCAGCTTTACGCATTTTGTCTCCAGAAATCTTAGTTTGCTCAGCCAAGATTCGTGTTGCTAATTGTTCTGAAGACATTTCTAATGAAAAAAATGCTACCTTACCACCATCAATGATTTTCTTATTATTAAATTCATCTTTTTCTTCTAAATATTTAATAGCACAATTAAAAGCTATATTAGTACCCAAGGCGGTTTTTCCCATTGATGGCCTGCCTGCAATAATAATTAAATCAGATTTGTGGAGACCACCTAATTTTTTATCTAAATCTTTAAAACCAGTTGGTACTCCTGCAATTTTTCCTTCTCTTTTATAGGCTTCACTTATTATATCAACAGCACCCTTAAGTGCATTGCCAAAATTTATAAATGATCTATCTGTATTTCCAGTTTGAGATAAATTATATAAGTCATTTTCTGCATTTTCTATTAAATTTTCTGCAAGACTATTATTATTTGCATTGGTCTCTTGTATAATGTTATGAGCTATACCAACTAAATTTCTTTTTACATATAAATCATAAATAATTTTGGCATAATTATAAGTATTTTGTGTTGATGGAGCGCTATCTTTTAATTGATTTAAATAACTAACTTTATTTTTATTGTTTTTATCTTCTGGTAGATAATTTTTTAAAGTTATTGGGGAAACAAGAATATTTTTGTCTAATAGATTTTTTATAGTAGTAAATATTATTTTATTTGTTTCATCTACGAAGTGATTTTCATCTAAAAAATCTGATATTTTTTCATAATTTCTATTATCCCAAAGTATACATCCAATTAGTGCTAATTCTGCGTCAGTATTTGAAAAGATATTTTCTTCTTTTGAGATTTTTTGGCTTGAATTTATTAATTCAAATGACATTAATATTAAATAAACTATCTCAAAATGATCAACAAGTACAAGTGGAAATATTTAGTTAATAAGATATTAATTGTGTGTATAAATTAGTTTTTATTGACAATTACTTTAAACTCTTCACTTATTCCCTCATACGGATTTATTTCAATGAAATGTTCTCCAATAGATTTGATTTGATTTTTTAAAATAATATCATCAGATTTTACTTTTAAGTTATTTTCTAAAAGATAATCTATTATTTCTTTTTTAGATATTGATCCGTATAATTGATCTTTTTCATCAGCTTCTTTTTTAAAAACTATTTTTAGTTTTTTAATTTCATCAATCATTTTCTTTGCATCATTTAACTTAACTTCTTCATTTTTTTTCATTTCATCTTTAATTGTATCGTAATATTCCGTATTTTTTTGATTGTCCCTTAGAGCCATGTTGTTTGGAAATAGAAAATTTCTTGCATAACCAGGTTTTACAGATACTTTATCACCTATCTTACCTAATTTTTTTATATTTGTTGTTAATATAATCTTCATGATGATAGTGTTTTATTAGTATATGAAATTAATGACAAAAAGCGTGCTCTTTTTATTGCTCTGGCCAACTCTTTTTGTTTTTTTCTCGAAACACCGGTAATTCTACTAGGTATTATTTTTCCTTTCTCAGTTATGTACCTAGATAATAGTCTAATATCTTTATAATCTATTTCAGGTGATCCTGGTTGACTAAATGGACAAAACTTTTTTCTGATTTCAAAAGGTGAATTTGATCTTTCGTCTTTTTTGTTATTATATTTATTTTTTTTCATTGCTTAATTTTGTTGGGAGTTCTTGATGCTTATTTACTTTAATAAAAATATACCTAATTAAATTTTCTGACTGGTTAAGTTCTTTACTAATATCTTTTACAATAGAATTAGTTGTTTCTACTTGAAAAAATCTATAAAAAGCTTTCTTAAATTTATTAATTGAATAACTTAAATCTCTAAGACCCCAATCTTCTTCGTACACAACTTTTGCAGAGTGTGTTTCCAGCTTTTTTTTGAAGTCATTAACTTCACTATTAATAGAGTTTGTAGCTAAATCTGGATTTAAAATAAGTACTACTTCGAATTTATTCATAAAACTCCATGGTTAATCTTATATTTAATAATATAAGAGAAGTTGAACTTGCATATATTAAATTTTTAAAATAAATCAAGGATTAATGACATCATTTGTATTTCCTGGCCAAGGCAGCCAAACAACCGGCATGGTAAAGGATTTTTATGATAATTTTAAAATAGTTAGATCAATCTTTGAAGAAATAGAAGATATTATAAATATTGATTTAAAAAAAATTATATTTGACAATGAAAATAATAAATTAAATCTTACTCAATATACACAAATTTCAATATTTGTTGCTTCATATGCAATTTACAAAACATTATGCTCCGAAAAAGGATTTAATGAAAATTATATTAATGTGATGATGGGGCATTCACTTGGTGAATATACAGCTTTAGCCTGTAGTAATAAAATTTCCTTAAAAGATTGTAGTTTGATACTTAAAAAAAGAGGTGAGCTTATGAACAACGCAGTCGCCCCAAATAAAACGGGTATGGCTGCTTTAATTGGAAAAGACTCAAATACGATACAAAATATTATAGATAAAAATAAATTAGACTTAGAAATAGCAAATGATAATTCAAATATACAAATTGTTATTTCAGGAGGTATTGATGAAATAAAAAAAAGTAAGGATATTTTTTTAAATAATCAAATTAAAAAATTTGTGAACCTCAATGTATCAGCAGCATTTCACAGTAAAGTTATGGTTGAAGCCCAAAATGTATTATCAAACGATATCGAAAATTTAAATTTTAAAGAAAATAATATTAAAATTATTTCTAATTATGATGCTAGTGCATATACCAATAATTTAAAAATTAAAAAAAATCTTCAAAATCAGATGGCAAATAAAGTTAATTGGACACAAAGCATTCAAACACTTGAAAACATAGGTGAAAAAAAAATAATTGAAATAGGCCCTGGAAAAGTTTTAAGCGGTTTAATAAAGAGAATCTCTAATAACTTTGATATTATATCAATAAATGAAATAACAGATTTAAATAAATATGAGTGAAAATAAAAAAATATTTATTACTGGTGCATCAGGTGGAATTGGAAAAGCTATCTGCGAAAAATTTAATAATAAAAAATTTACACTTGTATTAACATCATCATCGGATGAAAAAATTTTAAAACTAAAACAAAAATATGGCAATGACCATTATTATTACAAAGTTAACTTTTCAGATGCTGATGATTTACAATCTTGCTTAAGTGAAATATCAAAAGATCACAAAGATATTTCTATTATAGTAAACAATGCAGGAAAAACTTATGACAATCTAATTTTTAGAATGAAAAATGAGCAATGGTCCGATGTAATACAAACTAATCTTAATTCTAATTTTCAAATTATTAAAACTTTATTACCTAATATGCTTTCAAATAAATATGGAAAAATTATTGGGATATCTTCAATTGTTGGATCAACTGGAAACCCTGGGCAAGCTAATTATGTAGCTTCTAAATCAGGTCTTGTGGGCCTTTATAAATCGATCGCATTAGAGGTTGCAAGAAGGAATATAAATGTAAATATAATATCACCTGGATTTATTTCTACTTCTATGACTGATAACTTGAATGAAGAGCAAAAGAAAAATTATTTGTCTAGAATTCCTATGATGAAGTTTGGCCATCCTGATGACATAGCTAATCTAGTATTTTTTTTATCCTCAGACGATTCTTCATACATAACAGGACAAAATTTTCATATTAATGGTGGAATGTTAATGGTTTAATTTGTTGACATACCTTCAAATAATAATCTAAAAGAAGTTTTAAGGAGAAAAATATGAGTGAAATTCAAGATCAGGTAAAAAAAATTGTAGTGGATCATCTAGGAATCGATGAAACAAAAGTTGTTCCAGAGGCCAAGTTTATTGATGATCTGGGAGCTGATAGTTTAGATACAGTTGAATTAGTTATGGCTTTTGAGGAAAAATTTGGAATTGAAATACCCGATGATGCTGCTGAAACCATTCAAACAGTTCAAAATGCTATAGATTATATTGAAAGTAAGAAATAACCTTTAAAATAATTTATGAGAAGAGTTGTTGTTACAGGAATGGGTTTACTCACATCCTTAGGTAACGATAAAGAAACATCTTGGAAAAATCTAATTAACAAAAAATCAGGAATTAAAAAAATTAATCATTTTGACGTTTCAAATTTACCTGCAAAAATTGCTGGATATTTAGATAACAATCCTGATGACGAAAACTATTTTAATAAAAATGCTTTTTTAGAACCAAGAGATTTAAATAGAAACGATAGATTTATCCAATATGGTCTAATTGCAGCTGAAATGGCAATAGAAGATGCAGGTTTAAAAAATATAACTGATGAAGATAAATTAAGTATTGGTGTTTCTGTTGGATCAGGTATTGGAGGGCTTGAAACAATTTATGAGGGATCTTTAACAATCAATAACAAAGAACCAAAAAAACTATCTCCATTTTTTATTCCTTCATCTTTAGTGAACCTATTATCTGGTCAAATATCAATAAAATATGGTTTCAAGGGGCCAAATCACGCAGTGGTAACTGCATGTGCTACAGGAGCTCATTCTATTGGTGACTCTGGTGAAATGATTAAACGAGGAGCTGCTGATGTTATGGTAGCTGGGGGTTCAGAAGCTGCTGTATGTAAACTAGGTATTGCTGGCTTTTGTGCTGCTAGGAGTTTAAGCACATCATTTAACGAACAACCAGAAAAAGCTTCACGACCTTGGGACAAAAATAGAGATGGTTTTGTGATGGGTGAGGGATCCGGAATAGTGGTTCTTGAAGAAATGGAATATGCAAAAAAAAGAGGAGCGCATATTTATGCCGAATTAGTAGGTTATGGTATGTCTGGAGATGCACACCATATAACTGCTCCAGCAGAAGATGGTGATGGAGGGTATAGAGCTATGACGGAAGCACTTAATATGGCTAAAATCCAATCAGACAAAATCGATTATATAAATGCTCATGGAACCTCTACAATAAAAGGTGATGAGATTGAGCTTAATGCTATCTCAAGATTGTTTAAACATAACATATTTGTTAGTTCAACTAAATCCTCAATAGGACATCTATTGGGAGCTGCTGGAAGTGTGGAGGCTATTTTTTCAATCATGTCATTAAATAACAACATATTACCAGCAACACTTAATTTAAACGATCCAATTGAAACAAGTAATATAAATTTAATTCCAAAAATACCTCTAGAAAAAAATATTTCATATGCTTTAAGCAATTCATTTGGTTTTGGGGGAACAAACACTGCACTATTATTTAAGAGTATTTAGTTTAACTATAATAATTTCTTTAATTACAATTTTTTTGTATTCTTTTTATATTCTAAATAAACATTTAGTATTAAAAAATAATTTAATAAGCATTAATAAGGGGGCAAATATAGAAGATGTTTTAGAAAAAAATATTCTTAATTTATCAATTTTAGAAATTCAATTAATTAAAATATATTTTAAAATAAACAATATTTTTAATAAAATGTATTTTCACTATGGGGATTTCAATATTAACAGTGGTTCTTCATTAATTGATCTCATAAGTATTATTTCACAACCCAGTGATATATATATTAAATTCACAATAGTTGAGGGTTGGTCTCAAAAACAATTAGATTTAAAATTATCAAAATATTTTTCAGATTTTAAATCAATACCTTATCAAGATATTATTGCTGATACATATTTTATTCAAAAAAATAGCAATTTTACTGACTTCGTAGAAAATATAAAAAAAATAAAAAATAATTATTTTAACAAATATAAAAAAAATAAATTATTAGATAAGTATTCTGAAAACGAAATAATTATTATTGGCTCACTACTTGAAAAGGAAGGTTTAGATGTTGAGGATAAAAGAAAAATATCCTCTGTTATTTTCAATAGATTAGAAAGAAAGATGAAATTACAAATAGATGCTACAGTCTTGTATGCAATCACAAATGGTAATTATGATCTAGAAAGAAAATTGTTAAGACGTGATTTAAAAATTATTCATCCCTTTAATACGTATATTTACAATGGTTTACCTCCTGAACCCATTTCATATGTTGGAAAAAAAACTTTAGATATTTTATTTGAAAACAATAATTCTGATTTTTTGTTTTATTTTTTTAATTATTCTTTAAATAGACATATATTTTCAAAAACATTTAAGGAACATAGAGAAAAGTTAAATGAGTATAGAAAAAAAGACTAAATTAGTAATCATTTCTTCCCCATCTGGTGCTGGTAAGACAACTTTATGTAAATTATTAATAAAAAAAATGAAAAATATTAATTTATCAATTTCATATACTTCGAGAAGCAAAAGATTAAATGAAATTAATGGTAAAGATTATTTTTTCATAACCAAGAAAAAATTTCAATCATTAAAAAAACAAAATTTTTTTATAGAAACAGCAACTAATTTTAATAATTTATATGGATCTCCATTTAAAAATATAATTTCATCAAAAAAAAGAAATCAACATATATTATTTGATATAGATTGGAAAGGTGCAAGAAAAATTAGAAGGAATTATAATAAAGAAGATATTATAGATTTTTTTATTCTACCACCTTCTAAATCAGAATTACAAAGGAGACTGATTAAAAGAGGTAGGGATAATCAAAAAGAAATTAAATTAAGATTATCATATGCAATTGAGGAAATGAAACATTATAATGAATATAAATACGTCCTTATTAATGAAAAGGTTCATAAAACCGTTAATCAAATAGAAAAAATAATTGACTATCATCAATTAATTTTAAATCAAAAAAAAATTCTTAAATCAAGATTGAAAAAGATTATAAATAATTAATAATTCATCAATAGTAAGTTTATCTACTCTTTTATTTAATATTTGATTATCCAAATTAATTTTAATATTATTATTTATTTTTTTTCTAATATTTTTAAAAATAATTCTTGAAAATTTATTAGCTTTATTAAAATCAATATTTTTTTTGTGAAATTTAAATTTAACAATTGCTGATTTTACTTTAGGTTTCGGGAAAAAAACATTTGATGAAACATCAAAACATCTATCATAATCTGATGATAATTTTGTCAAAAATTTATATTTGTTCATATTTGGTAAGTTATAATCAAATTTTAGAGACATTTCTTTCTGTATCATTAAAATCATTTCTTGAATATTTTTATAAAAACTGAATAAATATAAAATTATTTTTGAACTTATATTATAAGGTAGATTTGATATAATAATTAAATTTTCAAATTCTTCTAAATTTGTTTTTAGAATATCATCTCCAATAATTTTAATTTTTCTATTATTTTTATATTTAAGATATAATTTTTTTTTTAAATTATTATCTTTTTCAATTAGAAAAATTCTTTTTGGATTTTTTTCCAAAATACTATCTGTCAAAAAACCATAACCAGGACCAATTTCTAGTACATTCTTATATTTAATATTTGTTTGAGCTAATATTTTTTTAGAAATATTTTTATCAATAAGAAAATTTTGACTTAAAGATTTTTTAGGTTTTTGCATTAATAATTCTATTATTAAATATTTTTTTAATCAATTTGTAACAATTAATAAAAGATTTATCTGAAATTTCTTTAGTTCCAGTAAGATTATATGCAGTGCCATGATCTGGAGATGTTCTTATAACATTTAAATTTCCTGTATAGTTAACTCCTGAAAATTGACTAATATATTTGAAAGGAATTAATGCTTGATCATGATAAATAAAAACAAAACAATCGAACTTATCCAAATTTTTATTTATTAAAATACTATCTGCAGAATATGGACCTTTTACATCAATTCCTTTTTTTTGTAACTTTTTAATTATAGGAGTTATTATTTTTTTCTCTTCATTCCCAATCTCACCATTTTCACCTGCATGTGGGTTTAATCCAGAAACAATTATTCTAGGTTTAAGAATATTAAAATCAACTCTTAAACTATTATTTAAATTATAAATTTGATTATACAAAAATGATTTATTTGAAATAAATTTAGATATTTGTTTTATTTTTATATGCGTAGTTAAAGGGGATATAATTATTTTCTTATGATATAAGATCATATTTGCATAATTTTTATTATCTAATTTTTGAAAAAATTCAGTATGACCTATAAAATTTTTATCAATTTTATTTTTAATTATATCTTTACGAATTGGTAATGTAATAATACCTATGCATTTCTTATTAATACATAATTCATAAGCATATTTTATTGATTTATAAGTATTATCCTCAACAGATAAGGCATCATAAGTAAAAACATTAATTCTGTCTTTTAAAAAAATAATTTCCTGATCCAAATTTCTAATAATATTAAATTTAGATTTTAATTTTATTTTTCTACTTTTTAAATTTTTTTTTAATAAATCAATATTTGAAATTAAAATTAAATTTTTTATTTTTTTTTCATTCCAAGTTTTTATTAGGATATCAATTCCTATACCATTCATATCACCAATAGTAATTGCAACTAGGTTAC
>CACOPD010000003.1 GCA_902628835.1 uncultured Alphaproteobacteria bacterium | reverse complement strand
ACTAGTTATGCGATTGATATAACAATATGGGATTTAAGTGGTAGAAACGGTCAGGATGAGTTTTATGATAATCTGAATAAAGAATACAAAAAAATTAATCCTGATGTAAATATTATTCTACAAACATTTGAAAATGAAGCTTACAAAACTCAAATTCAAGTGGCCTTAAATGGTAATGATGGACCAGACGTATTCTTTAACTGGTTTGGAGAAGATAGTGCTCGTTTAGCAAGAGCAGGATTAGCATTAGATATAACTCCATATGCAAATGTTGAGGGTGGATATGGTAATTATATTAGTGAAGGATTATCAAATACAACTGCAGTTAATGGTAAAATATATGGAGTTCCAAATACTTCAGTTTCAAAATATTTTCACTATGACCCTGCTTTTTTTGAAGCAAATAATCTAGCAGTTCCAAAGACATTTGATGATTTATTAAATCTTTGTAGAGATATTAGAGCAATTGATTCTTCTATTGTTCCATGGCCTCTAGGAAACTCAGAAAGATGGAAACTTAATCACGTTATAACTATGTTAAACCAAAGAGTTGTTGGTGAAGACAATACTGCAGCTGATTATAATCTATCTGCATCAGAAGATGAGTTATTTACTAACCCAGCTTATGTTGAGGCTTGGCAAAAAGTTGTAGATCTGCAAGATGCAGGTTGCTTCCAAGATGCTCCAAATGCTACACATCCTGATCTAACAAGATCAATGTTTGCATCACAAATTTCGCCAATGATTTATTGTGGTACTTGGTGTGGAGGCATCTTTGATAGTGAGGGTTTTTCAGACTTTAGTTATTTTAGATTCCCAGAAGTAGTTGGTGGTGCTGGTGCTGGAACTGTAGGCTTCCTTGTTCCATCTGGTATGATGGTATCAGCGAAAACTGCACATCCTGAAATTGCAGCACATGTTGCATCGTTTATGGTCTCGGATGATATGGCTTTACAAGCTGCTGAATTGATGGGCTTTATGCCATCAAATCCATCAAAAATTGGCGAAATGAGTAATCCAACTCATTGGTTCAATTTTTATGTTAATGATATTGCAGACAAAACAGGTCACGTAAATGTTTTGGATGTTTTATTAGAAGCAAATGTATCAAATGCTTATCTTGATATGGGTACTGAAATTCTAAATAGAACTAAGACTCCACAAGAAGCAATGGACTTCATTAGACAGGTTGCTTTAGAAGCTAAAGCAGCGATGTAAATATTTTATAAATTTCGGCTATTTTTTAATAGCCGAAGTTTTTTATGAATAAAAATAATACACAAACAAATAGTTTTTCTTTGTCAAATGACAAAGTATCAGCCACTATACTTCTTGTACCGGCCTTAATATTTTGTACAATTTTTATATTTATTCCTGCAATTGGTACCATCGTAGGATCATTTTATAGCTACAGTCTTACCTCTATGAACAACTGGAAATGGGTTGGCTTTGGTAATTACGTTAAAGCAACGCAAGATGAGTATTTTTGGGTAGCGTTGAAAAATAATTTTATAATAGTTTTTGCTTCTATTGTTCTTCAGGTGGGTGTTGGAACAATTTTAGCAGCAATCCTTGATCGAGGAATAACACATGGAAAAATAATTTTTCGTACAATTATTTTTACACCAATGGTTATATCATCAGTTGCAGTCAGTTTAATTTGGTTAATAATTTATGATCCAAATGTTGGAATATTAAATGCCATTTTTAAATCTGTTGGTTTATCAACACCTTCTAAAGGGTGGTTAGGAGATCCTGATATTTCAATCTGGATGATAATGATAACCGCTGCATGGCAAAATACAGGATTTATGATGGTCTTAATTCTTGCTGGACTGCAAGGAGTCTCAAAAGAGGTTTATGATGCAGCTGAAATAGATGGTGCGACTGGAGTTAAAGCTTTTTGGTACATTACGCTTCCAATGATTAGAAATGTTTTGATAGTTGCAATCTTGATTACAACGATAGGTGCATTTAAAGTTTTTGAATTTATTTTTGTATTTACCCAAGGGGGGCCATCCAATGCAACCCAGGTTTTAGGTACTTACATTTATTTACAAGCATTCAATTTACTTCATATGGGATACGCCAATGCATTATCTGTAATACTTCTTATCATCGCATTATTTTTAGGATGGTTACAACTTAAGTCTAGTAGGAAAGCTTAATGAGTAGATTTAAATTAGCAAACATAATAGCTTACGGTTTTGTAACACTGTTTAGCATTTATGTTTTAATGCCAATTTTAGTAATGGTATTAACAACATTCAAATCTAAACGAGAAATTTTTTTAGAACCTTTAGGTATTCCTAGTCAATTTGGAATTTCTTCTTTTGAAAAAGCCCTAAGTGTTGGACTGGGAAGTTTTATGTTGAATTCTTTCATAGTATCTTTTTTTGCTGTCTTTTTAATTGTTACCATTTCAGGAATGGCAGCATATGTACTATCAAGAATCGATTTTAAAATTAATAAATTTGTTTATCTATTGATAGTAGCAGGTTTTGCAATTCCACCTGCTGCAGTGCTTGTTCCTTTATATACAATGGTTTCAAACTTAAACCTGCTAAACAGTTTATTCGGGGTTATTATGCCTCTTACTGCATTTGGGATTCCTTTCACAGTTATACTTTTTTATGCTTTCTTTCTAGATTTTCCAAAAGAAGTAGAAGAGGCTGCTACTATTGATGGATGTACAAAGCTTCAAATATTTTTCAGAATTATTGTACCTCTATCAGGACCAGTTATTGCAAGTGCTGCAATTTTTCAAACAGTTTGGATTTGGAATGAGTTTTTATTAGCATTAATAATGCTAACTTCAGATGATTTTAAAACTTTGCCTATAGGTCTATTAAAACTAAGGGGAGAGTGGACATCTGATTGGGGGGCGATTATGGCAGGACTTACAATAGCGGTAATTCCTGTATTAATAGTATTCCTAATATTCCAAAAGTACTTTGTTAGATCATTGGCAGGATTAGGAAAATAGTATAAGTTTATTACATGGCAAAAAGACAAAAAGTTTTAGTTCTTTATTTAAAGTTTCCAAGTTTAGAGGCTGAAGTTATTTCCTGGGCAACTTTTGATGGTACAGGAAAAAAATTACATATGACTGGAGATACTGACACTCCACCATATCCTACGGGTCTTGACGCATTACTAGATGGGTGGAGATTGTTTCAAGCAAGTCAAGCTATACCAGAACATCCTGGTGAAGAATTTAGAACATCGTATTTAAAACATGAATTTTTTTTTGAAAAATTAGAAGAAGGAGATTTTTAGTATGCCAAAATTATTAACAACGGAGCAAATGGCAGAATTTGCCAGCAGTGGATGTTTATTTTTTGATGAATTAATTGATGAACAAACTAATAAAGAATTTTTAGATGATATTGGTCATACAAATATTGATGAAGTTGACAGTGTTCAAGATTTTTATAAGAATATCAAAGCTACTAGTAGCATACCAAGAATACCAGCGGGAACACCACTTAAAGAAGCATTTCCCAAAAATTCACCTCTTGATAAAATTTTCAAAAACGAAGTTGTTGAAGGTGCTATTACAAGTTTAGTTGGAAGTAAAACAATTGTTGATCACCAGTTTCTTCATATAACATTTCCAACAAAATATTTTAATCAAGCAAATCAACGGCAAATGTCTCAAGCAAACCATCAAGATAGTACAATAGATCCAAGAAGTACCTTTGATGTTCAGTTATTTTATTTTCCAACTGAAGTAACGAAAGAAATGGGTGGAACAAGATATCATCCAGGCACACACTTACGTATTGTTAATGAAAATGCCATTGCAAAATATCAAAATATTCTTGGTCAAAAAAGTATTGTGTGTAAACCTGGCACCATAGGTATTTTTCATAGCGGGCTTTGGCACGGTGCTGGAGTTAACTTTTCAGAAAACATTCGTTATATGTTTAAAGTTAGACTTCAACCTACAGAGAAACAAGAATTACTATGGGATCCTGAAAAAAAATATCAACCACTTCCAAACCGTGCTCTCTTTTGGACAGATGAAACAAAAGATCAAACTATCAATGATATTTTAATGAGATCCTATCCTTGGCAAGAAGCAGATACAAATAGACTTGATAAAATAAATGTTGTCAAGTTTTGGAGGTTGTTGACGGGCCATAAGAAAATGGATGTTGACTATTGGCTTACAAGAATTGAAAACGAATTATATTAATGGGGATCACTTTTTTCGCCTTTTAAAAGAACAGAATGGTAAGCTTCCTGATTCTATGAAAGCATTTTATCCTTTAGTTTGCTTAAGTTCTGAAGCATATTGTAGATCATCAATAACATTAGTAATTAATTAAATTGAAAGTAAGAAAATGAAAAAAGCTCTTATAGTTTACGGAGGATGGCCAGGACATGAGCCAGAAAAATGTTCAGAAATAATTAAGAATATGCTTGAGCCGGAAGGATACGAAGTAAGAGCAGAAAATGAGACATCAGCATTCGCAGAGGATTATGTTCACGAAATGGATTTGCTTATACCTATTGTCACTATGGCCTTTCATTTTGATCCTAAAGGGGAAATAAAAAAAAATGCTGTGAATAATATTATTAAAGCTGTTCATAATGGCTGTGGTCTTGCTGGTCATCATGGTGGAATGTGCGATGCTTTTAGACAATCAATTGATTGGCAATTTTTAACTGGCGGCCAATGGGTAAGTCACCCAAATGGTATTCATGATTATAAAGTTAATATTACAAATAGAAATGATCCAATAATGGAAGGTATTGAAGATTTTGATTATCATTCTGAACAATATTACATGCATGTTGATCCAATGAATGAGGTTTTAGCAACTACAACTTTTAAAGGAAATGAAGTTTGGAAACTTGAACAAGAACCTGGTTCATCGAGTGGTGATGCATATACTACAGAATGGTTAAAAGGTGTTGAAATGCCTGTTGCTTGGAAAAGACGAATAGGTAAAGGAAAAATTTTTTATATTTCTCTTGGTCATTTTGCAGATGAAATAAACCATCCACAAATGAATAAAATTTACAAACGTGGTTTACTTTGGGCATCAAGATAGAGTAATATAAGCAAAGAAATCATATGTCAGAATATTTTAGAAGAATACCCGAAATTAAATTTGAAGGTGAAGAAAGCAATAATCCATTTGCTTTTAAGTTTTATGATGAAAATAAAAAAGTTTTAGGCAAGTCTATGAAAGAGCATTTAAGATTTGCTACTTGTTATTGGCATACATTTACTTGGCCTGGTCTAGATCCATTTGGGGGTCAAACGTTTGATAGGCCTTGGATGCAAGCAGGAGATGAAATCAAAATGGCTGAAATGAAACTTGATGCTGCATTCGATTTTTTTACTAAAATAAAAACACCCTTTTTCTGCTTTCACGATAGAGATATTTCTCCTGAAGGTTCAAATTATGCTGAAACGCAAAAAAATTTCTTTCATATTATAGATTTAATGGAACAAAAAATTAATGACTCAGGTATGAAATTACTTTGGGGAACAGCAAATGCTTTTTCTCATAAAAGATATATGAGTGGTGCTTCCACAAATCCAGACCCTGAAGTTTTTGCATACAAAGCGGCACAAGTAAAAGACTGTATGGATGCAACTATGAGATTAGGTGGTCAAAACTATGTTCTTTGGGGAGGAAGAGAAGGATACGAAACTATTCTTAATACTGACATGACTAAGGAAACAGCTAATCTTCAAAGATTTTTAGAATTAGTTGTTAATTATAAACACAAGATAGGATTTAAAGGTCAAATTTTATTGGAACCAAAACCTCATGAACCAACTAAACATCAATATGATTTTGACTCTGCAACCTGCTTAGCGTTTTTACGAAAGGCAGGTTTACAAAATGAGATTAAATTAAATGTTGAAGTTAATCATGCAACTTTATCTGGGCATAATTTTGAACATGAGATTGCTTATGCAACTTCAAATAATGCTTTAGGAAGTATCGATATTAATAGAGGTGATACTTTACTAGGATGGGACACAGATCAGTTCCCAAATAATCCTGCAGACTTAATAATGTCATTTTATTTTATTTTTAAGAATGGTGGTTTAGGCCAAGGAGGCATGAATTTTGATGCAAAAATAAGAAGACAATCTATTGATGCTGAAGATTTATTTCATGCGCATATTGGTGGAATGGATGTTTGCGCAAAAACTCTTATAGCTGTTGAAAAGTTAATGAACGATGATGTGATTCCTAAATTTATTGAAGATAGATACGACGACTGGAATAAAAATTTGGGGCAGTTTATTCATAATAAAGATACTGGATTAGATGATATAAATAAAAAAGTAATCGATGATAATATTGAGCCAAAACCTCGTTCAGGAAGACAAGAATATCTGGAAAATATCTTAAATAAATATTTGTAGTTACTAATCATAATTTTCTATACTAATTGATTTATAAATATTATGAAAATTTATAAATTAGATACAGCATCAGATTTTGAAAAATTAGATCTATGTCTCGCTATAGGTAACTTTGATGGAATACATAAAGGGCACCAAGAAATAATAAATAAAATTAAGGAGATTGCATCAAACAATAATTTATTATCTTCTATAATGAGTTTTAATCCTCATCCTCGTATTTTCTTTAATCAAATTAATGAGCCTTTTAATATTTATACTCAAACTGATAAGATAAGTTTTCTAGAACGATTAGGTTTAGATATATTTATAGATTTTTCTTTTGATAATAATCTATCAATATTATCAGCTGATGATTTTGTAACTAAAATTCTTATGAATAAATTAAACATTAAATACTTAGTTATAGGTACTGACTTTAAGTTTGGAAAAGACAGAAAAGGTAATTTTAAAACATTAGAAAAGTATGCTGAAAAAAATAATTTTAATATTTATTTAATTGATCCTATTATGCTTGCCGATAAATCAGATAAATATTCATCTTCAATAATTCGATCACAAATAAAAGATGGTTATATGGAAGATGTTACAGAGTCTTTAGGTAGGCCCTGGCATATGTGCGGTACAATAATTGAAGGTGATAAAAGAGCTAGAGAAATCAATTTTCCAACTGCAAATATGATACCAGATCAACACATATTACCAAAAAGAGGTGTTTACTGTGTAGAAGTGAAATTAGAAGGTAAAAAATACAAAGGTATTTCTAATTTTGGTTTAAGACCAACAGTAGACGGAAGTAAACTCCTTCTAGAGACACATATGTTTAATTTTAGTGAAGAAATATATGGTAAAGAATTGACTGTTGAATTCCTTACATTTATTAGGTCTGAACAAAAATTTAATAATTTTGAAGAATTAACCAATCAAATCAATAAAGATATAAATAAAGCCAAAGAATATCATCAACTATAATGGAATATAAAGATACAATTTTTCTTCCCAAAACATCTTTTGAAATGAGAGCTAACCTTCCTTCCAAAGAGCCTGCGATAATAGAGGAATGGGATAAAGAAAATATTTTTAAAAAGCTAAGAGATAAGTCTAAAGGTAGAGAAAAGTTTATTCTTCATGATGGTCCACCATATGCAAATGGACATATTCATATGGGGACAGCTCTTAATAAAATTTTAAAAGATGTAATTGTGCGAACACAACAAATGGCGGGTAAAGACTCCATTTATGTTCCTGGGTGGGATTGTCACGGTTTACCAATTGAATGGAAAATAGAAGAAGAATATAGAAAAAAAGGAAAGAATAAGGATGATGTCCCAACTGTTCAATTTAGAAATGAATGCAGGGAATTTGCAGAAAAATGGATCGATATACAAAAAAAAGAGTTTAGGCGACTTGGTGTTGAAGGTGATTGGGAAAATCCTTACCTCACAATGTCAAATCAAGCAGAAGCACAAATTGTTCGAGAGCTTGGAAAATTTCTTCTTGATGAAAGTTTGTATAAAGGAGCAAAACCAGTTCTATGGTCAGTTGTAGAAAAAACAGCTTTAGCTGACGCTGAAGTTGAATATGAAGATCATACGTCCAACACCATATATGTTAAATTTTTAATTAAAAACTCTAACGATAAAGATTTAATTGATTCTAATATTGTCATCTGGACTACAACTCCGTGGACTATTCCAGGAAACAGGGCTTTGGCTTATGGTAAAGAATTAGATTATTCACTTATCGTAGTTGAAGAATTAGAAGAGGATAGTTTAGTCAAAAAAAATGATAAATTAATATTTGCGTCAGAACTTTTAGAGACTGTAACTAAAGAAATTGGTGTAAAAAAATTTACTACAAAAAAGAAGTTTAAAGGAGATAATTTATCTTCTTGTGAATGTGAGCATCCATTTAAAGAACTAGGATATGATTTTATTGTAAAACCATTTCATGGAGACTTCGTAAATTTAGAGCAGGGTACAGGAGTTGTACATATAGCTCCTGGACACGGAGATGACGACTATGTTTTAGGGATAGAAAATAATGTTGATATTATCCAGACAGTTCAAGATGATGGAAAATATAATCAACATGCCGTTGGTTTTGAAGGTGAACATATTTATAAAGTAGATCACAAAATTGCAGATAAATTAGAAGAATTTTCAAAATTATTATTTAAAGGTACGCTTCGTCATAGTTACCCACATTCGTGGAGGTCTAAAGCTCCTCTTATTTATAGAAATACTCCACAATGGTTCATTTCTATGGAAAAAAATAATTTAAGAGACATTGCTCTTAAATCAATTGATGAAACTATTTTCTATCCTCCTCAAGGCCAAACAAGGCTTAGATCAATGATTGAAACTAGACCAGATTGGTGTGTATCTAGACAAAGGGTGTGGGGTGTACCTTTACCATTATTTATAAATAAAAAAACGGGTCAACCTTTAAGAGATGAAAATATTATCAATAGAATAGCTGACATATATGAAAAAGAAGGAAGTAATACCTGGTTTACTGAAGATCCACAAAGATTTTTAGGGGATGAATATTCAATTGATGATTATGAACAGGTAAAAGATGTAGTTGAAGTATGGTTTGATAGCGGTTCTACACATGCTTTTTGTTTAGAACAAAGAGAAGATTTGAAATGGCCTGCATCAATGTACTTAGAAGGAAGTGATCAACATAGAGGATGGTTTCATTCATCTCTTTTAGAATCTTCGGGCACTAGAGGTAAAGCGCCATATGAAAGTGTTCTTACACACGGATTTGTTGTTGATGGAAGAGGGCGTAAAATGTCTAAATCTCTAGGTAACGTTATTTCTCCAGATGATATATTAAAAAAATATGGAGTAGACATTTTAAGATTGTGGGTCGTTGCTTCTGATTATTATGATGATCTTAAACTTGATAATGCTATCCTCCAATCACAAGCAGAGTCTTATAGAAGAATAAGAAACACCTTTCGTTTTTTAATTGGCAATTTAAATGATTTTACTAAAGAGGAAGCTATTGATGAGAGTGAGTTTCCAGAGTTAGAAAAATATCTACTTCATCGATTGTGGGAAGTTGATCAAACTGTACAAAGATGTGTGAAAACTTTTAATTTCCATTTGATGTTCACTACACTTTTAAATTTTTGCTCAAGTGATCTTTCAGCTTTTTATTTTGATATCAGAAAGGACACTATATACTGTGATAGTAAACAGTCGATTAAAAGAAGATCTACTAGAACTCTATTAAATATAATATTTAATCATTTAGTAAGGTGGTTTGCACCATCTATCTCTTTCACTACTGAAGAAGCATGGAAAGCTATGGGTAATACTGAAAGTATACACCTACAAGATTTTTTAAATTGTAAAAAAGAATACAAAAATGATAAATTAAATGAAAAATGGAATTTAATTAAAAATATTAGAAAAGTTGCTACTGGATCAATTGAGAAAATTAGAGAAGAAAAAATTATACGTTCAAGTTTAGAAACTCATTTGGATATATTTATTTCAAAAGAAAATTTTGATAAAGTTAATGAAGTCATGTTTGATGAAATTGCTATTACTTCATCATATAAACTGCATGTACTTGATGAAAATAGCCAGGGCTTTTCAATAGATGAAATTGAAAATATAAAGGTACAAGCATCAAAAGTTAGTGGTCAAAAATGTCAAAGATGCTGGAAATATGAACAAGAATTAGTGAATAATGAAATTTGCAATCGTTGTAATGATGCAATAAGTTAAGTGATTAAGATAGCTATACTAGTATCATTAATTTTTTTTGATCTTCTAACTAAGTATTTAATTCAAGATAATTTGTTTTTAAATCAATCAATAAAAATCAATGAATATTTTGATCTAGTTTATGTTCAAAACTTTGGTGTCTCTTTTGGTTTATTTTCAGGGTATGTTTCTCATTGGATACTAATATTTATAGCGTTAATAGTTGTTATATTGATTCTTTATTTATTTATTAAATCAGATAAACAACTTGAAAAACTGGCTTACTTTTTTGTTATAATTGGCGCATTATCAAATATAATTGATAGATTGATAAATAAATATGTAGTAGACTTTATCTTACTACATTATGAAAATTTTTATTGGCCAGCATTTAATCTAGCAGATATCTATATTACAATTGGAATTATCATGTTAATAACGAGTTTTTTTATAAAATCAAAAACAGTAAAATGAAAAAAGTTATCTTTATAACAGTCATTTCATCAATCTTTCTATCTTCTTGTAATACTATAAGAAGTAGTGCGGGTGTAGAAAGAAAAGTAATAGATGAGTACAATGTAGTTGAAAATCCTCCATTAGTAATTCCACCAAATTTTAATTTACTACCACCCGATCAAATTGAATCAAAAGATATTGATGATACCGATAGTGAGCTTGCAAAGGAAATTCTTTTTGGTCTGGATGAAGAAAGTGATGAAACACCTTCTGAAAATTCTGTTATTGACAATATTTTAAAAGAAACTGAAGCAGATCAAGTAGATAATAGTATCAGGGAAGATCTTGATGGAAACTCAGAAGATGAAATAAGCCAAGATAATACAGATGTTGAAAGTGAAAATATAGAAGAGCCAAAAAAGAAGAAAAGATTTTTCTTTTTCAACAGTAAAGAAGAAAATGAAGATGACGAAGAAGGTGAATCTAAAAAGAAAAAAAGATTTTTCTTCTTTTAATTTTATAAATGGAAATAAAATACTTTAATTCAAATTTTGACAAAATCACTCAAAATAAAGATACTGAACAAAGTATAACTAATGTAATAGAAAAACTTCCTTCTCTGAATATTGTTTCAGATAAAAATTTATTAGAAGAAACCATAAAAATTTCAAATCAATTTAAAGAGAAAAAGGAAAAAATAATTGTATTTGGTACAGGGGGTTCAAATTTAGGAGCTAGAGCATTAAATAATATTATTTCCAATAATAAAATTATCTTAGAATTTTATGATAATGTTGACCCTATTAATTTTGAAAAAAATTTTCAAAATATTAATTTTGAACTAACTGGCTTCTTGGTTATTTCAAAATCGGGTACTACACCAGAGACATTATCTCAATTTTCATGTCTCTATCAAAAGGCAATAGAAGCTAACAAAGTTGAAGATTTTTTTTCAAATACTCTAATCATAACTGAATTTAAAGAATCACCACTATTTAAAATTGCGAAAGATAATAATTGTTTACTATTAGAGCATCATAAAGATGTTGGAGGCAGATATTCTATATTTACCAATGTTGGTATAGTTCCTGCAATCATTTCTGGATTAAATATAGATGCACTTTTTGATGGAGCATCTGAAGTAATTAATAATATTGATAATTACAAACCGTACGATCTTGGGAGATATTTAACTCAAAAAGAAAATGTAAAATTTACTAATAATGTTTTAATGACATATTCTGATTCACTTTATTTTTTTGGAAAATGGTATCTGCAACTTTGGGCAGAAAGTATTGGAAAAAATAATAAAGGTATTACAGCAATTCATTCAGTAGGGACCACTGATCAGCATAGTCAATTACAACTGTATTTAGATGGACCTAAAGATAAATATTTCACCTTTATAACTACAGATCATTCAAATAAGGGCATAAAAATTAATAATGCTATGTTTGAAGGTACTGCTATTGACTATTTTAAAGATAAAACAATGGGAGATTTAATGGAAGCTGAACAGCGCGCAACCATTGAAACTTTTAAATTAAATAATTTTAGTTTTAGAGAAATCTATATTCCAAAAATAGATGAGCAAAACTTAGGTAAATTATTATCGTTTAGTATAATAGAAACAATTGCTTCCTGTATGTATTTAGATGTTGATCCTTTTGATCAACCTGCTGTTGAACAGGGTAAAAAACTAACTAAAACTTATTTAAGATAATTTAAAAAAATAAATTGTTGTTTTACCGTAATTCTTTTTTTGAAGCTGCTTTAAATTTTCTGGTACAACAATATTATCTTTTGCACTAGTTTCCAAACCAATCAAAGTAGTACCTTTAATTTTATTTGATAAATTTTCTAAAAGTTTTGTTAAATTATATTTTGCATATGGTGGATCAATATAAACAACTGAAATATTTTGAAATTCTATTTCTAATTTAGAATGAATAAGGTCTTCTTCATAAATTTTAAATTGATTATTTTTACAAATACTTAAACAATTTTTTCTTAAAATTTTAAGAACTTCAATATTATTCTCAAAAAAAATTACTTCAATCATGCCTCTAGAAATTGCTTCTAAGCCCATTGTGCCAATACCTGCGAAAAGATCTAAAAAAATTTTATTTTTATATAATTCGATAGAATTTTTGATTGCATAACTTTCAATAATTGAAAAAAACGCTTCTCTTTTTAGAGAAGAAGTTGGTCTTACAAAATCATTAATGCTAGCTAATTTTTTTTGCTTAAACTTTCCTCCTGTAATCCGTATCATTTGCTAATTGAATTTAATTTTTGAAATTGTCCTTCTTTGAGTCTACCGAGCTTATAAGGGCCATATCCAATTCTTATTAATTTAACAATATTCCATGAAAAATAATTACAAATATTTCTAATTTCTCTATTTTTTCCTTCTTTAAGTTTAAAAATTAACCAACTATGATTTTTTAATTTTTTTTCAAAGGCAACTTTAATTTTTTTATAACTTATTTCTTTAATTGTAATACCTTTATTTATTTTTTGTAAATCAGTATTTTGTATATTGCTATTTATACAAACTCTATAAATCCGCTCGATGTTTGAAGATGGATGTTCTAAATATCTTGAATAATCACCATTATTAGTTAGTAAGATCAATCCTTCACTCATATAATCCAATCTTCCAACACTAATCAATTGGCCGATATTTTTTGGTAATAAATCAAAAATTTTTTTTCTACCCAAGTTATCTTTTGTACTACAAATATATTTTATTGGTTTGTATAACTTCCATACTTCAACTTTATTTGCTTTTTTAATAATTTTATTATTAACTTTAATTATATCTAAATTACTTACTTTATGACTTGGATGAACGCATAGTTGATTATTAATTTTAATTTTTTTTTCTACAATTAATTTTTCTGCATCTCTTCGTGAACAAATTCCAGCACTTGATAGATATTTTGAAATTCTAATATTCACTTTGTTTCACTAATAAAATTTTTAATTATTTTTATATCATATTTTGTAATTAAAAATTCAGGATGCCATTGTAAGCCAATACACCATTTGTGTTTTTTATGTTCTATTCCTTCAATAACACCATCATTTGCTTTACTTGAAACATTTAAGTCCTTACCTATTTTTTTTACTGACTGATGATGTGCACTATTAACATTTATTTTTTCAGTCCCACATATTTTATGTAGTTGAGTATTTTTTGAAATATTAACACTATGACTAGTATGATTTCTTGGATTTACTTGTTCATGGTTTATTGGATCTTTTTTTAAATCTTGTATTAATGTTCCACCACATGCAACATTAATAAGTTGTGCACCACCACAAATTCCCAATATAGGTTTGTTATATTTAAAAAATTTTTTGAAAATATTTAATTCAAAATTCGTTCTCTTATTTTTTATATTTTTAGATTGAGTATTACTTGTTTTATATAATTTGGGATCAATATCAAAATCTCCTCCAGTGATAATGAGACCATCAATTAAATGACAAAAATCATCAATATATTGTTTTTCATGTAATAAAGGAAATGGGATAGCGTTAAATTTTGTTAAAGAAGTTAAGTAATTTTCTCTTAATGCATACCATGGAAATTTTGAGTATGTTTTCTTTTTTTCACTATCAAGAGTTATTCCAATAATTGGTTTTTTCATTATAATTCAACTATAATGTACAACATAAGTGTGTTCCAGAATGAACGTTGATTTTTTTATGAAAGAAGCAATTATTGAAGCAGACAAAGCTTATATTTTAAATGAAGTTCCAGTTGGGGGAATACTTGTTGATAATAGAACGAACAAAATTTTAGCCAGAAGTTATAATACGGTAAATAAAGATAAAAATGCTATTAAACATTGTGAATTAAATCTTATTCAAAAGACTTGTGAGAGACTAAAGCTTAAATATTTAGAGAATATGACATTGTTTGTAACCTTAGAACCATGCACTATGTGCGCTAGTGCTATAAGTGAAGTACATATTAAAAATGTTTATTTTGGTGCTTATGATGAAAAAAATGGAGGAATTGAAAAACTTCGAGTTGCTTTTCAAAGAGAAAATATATTTATGCCAACTATTTATGGCGGCATTATGGAAAAAGAATGTAGTAATTTATTAAAAAAATTTTTTAAAAATAAAAGTGATAGATAAAATTAATATACCCGAGTTTGAAGTTTCAGAATTTAATCAAGCGTTTAAAGAAGTAATTGAGTCCAACTTTAATTATGTAAGAATTAAAGGAGAGATTTCAGAGGTTAAAACTGCAACAAGAGGCCAAATCTATTTAACACTTAAAGATGAGGACTCTATTTTAAGTGGAGTTATATGGGATCAGAAAAAAAAATATTTAGATATTACTCCAGAAATAGGACTAGAAATAATAGCAACTGGGAGAATCACTACTTGGTCACGCTATAAAACTACTTACCAAATAGATATTGATAAAATTGAAATTGCAGGAGAGGGAGCACTTTTAAAACTTATTGAAGAAAGAAAAAAAAGACTACAAAAAAAAGGCTATTTTGATGAGGATAAAAAAATCCCATTACCTTTTTTGCCTGAGAGATTAGGTATTATTACTTCTCCTACTGGCTCTGTAGTACATGACATAATTAATAGGGTTAATGATCGTTTTCCAATGCCATTAGATATATGGCCTGTTTCTGTTCAGGGTATTGATGCAGCAGATAGTATTATAAATGCTATCGAAGGTTTCAATAAACTTAAATCTAGTAAACCAGATATTCTTATTGTTGCTAGAGGTGGAGGTAGTACTGAAGACTTAATGGCATTTAATGATGAAAATCTTGCAACAAGTGTTTTTGATTCAAAAATACCAATTATTTCAGCAATAGGTCATGAAACAGATACAACAATCATTGATTTAGTATCAGATTTAAGAGCGTCTACACCAACTGCAGCAGCTGAAAAAGCTACCCCAGTTAGATTTGAATTGATAGAAAAAATTAAAAATTTACAACTTAGATTAAACACAAAAGTAAATTCACAAATTCAATCTAAAAAAGAAAATTATGAATATTTAAATAAATTTCTTAAATCTCCAAGCTTGATAGTTAATAATTATAAAGAGAAGCTTTTAGACGATTTCAAAAATTTAACATTATCAATTCAAAATAAATTTAGTATATCTAAATTGAATCTTCTTAACCTGGGAAAATCTATTGTTTCACCAGATTCATCAATAAACTTAAAACAAACAAAGATTAACAATCTTTCAAAAAATCTTAATTTGAATATAGCCAATAATTACAAAGATAAGCTTGAAAAATATAAGTCTAATATAAGATTGCTCAATTCAAATTCTATTTCTTCAAATCTTAAAAAAGGATACTCAATTTTGATGGATAAAAAGAAAATTGTTAAGACAAGTAAAAAAATTACTACTGACGATCAATTATCAGTGAAACTTATTGATGGTACAATTGATATAAAAGTAACAAAAATTAACTAAATCTTTTATGCTGCCAGAACCATTGACTAGGTTCTGCCTTAATCCACTGTTCAATCTTATAATGAATTTCTTCCATCATCTGAGTATCATTAATTTCTAAATTATTATGATAAAGTGGCTCTAAAAATGTTAGCTCAATATTTCCATTAGTAATTCTTTTATTTTGTATTGGAATTATTGGTAAGTTATATTTTCTAGCTATTTTTAAAAAACCTGTTTGTGTTTTAACTTTTTTATTAAAAAACATAACTTCTTCTCCTGAAGAATCTTTTTGATCTATTAATAATACAATTGATAAAGAATTATTTATTGCGTCAACAACATCTTTGGCGCTTTTTTTACCTTTGGGAGTGTAAAAGCTATTCTTAGATACAAGAGAATTTTGTCTAATATTAAGAATTAGTTTATCAATAAAATTATTGTTTATATGCCTATAAATGCCACCAATATTAATTCCAATTCTATCTAAACCTGGAACTAATACTTCCCAATTAGATTGGTGAATACTTATAAAAATTGCTTGTTTTTTATTTTTAATAAAATCTTCTATATTTTCTAGATTTATATATTTAATTTTATTTTTAATAAAAATATCATTTATTCTTAGAAGCTCACAAATTGTAATTCCAAGATTATTCCAACTTTTTTTTATAATATTTTGTATTTCTTCATCTTTAAGATTTGGGAAAACATGCTTACAATTATTTATAGCTATTTTATTGGCTCGTGAAAATTTACCAAAAGTTCTAAATAAAAATGATGAAACTTTCAAAGATAGATTGAGTGGTAAAATTTTATATAAAAAATAAATTAAAATAAATCCAATATACTGTATAAAGTAAATAACTTGTTTCATATTGCTAAATCATTAATTTTATTTTCCAGTACATTGCTCAAAATTTCTTTGAGTAAATTTTCATCTTCAAATTTTATTTCACCATTAAGTGTGCTAACTAAAGAACGATATGATTTTGGTATTCTTACAAAATCTTTTTTTGTAGTAACCAATACAGATTTTGTAAGATTAGCATTTTCTGCAAGATTTAACATATCATTTTCATCAAATATATGATGATCTGGATAGCTAATTTTTTTTTCTAAAATAGCGCCTTGTTCAGTTAGTGAATTATAAAATTTTTCAGGATAAGCAATGCCTGCAAAAGCTGTCACTTTTTGATTTTTATAAATTTTATTATCTGAACTAATTTGAAACTTAGCATGAATAATTGGAACAGTACTAGGTATTTTATCTTTAACATCTTGAGCAATTTCACCAATTACAATTACTAAATTTGCTCTAGAAATACCTCTAGATATGCTTTCTCTAAGAGGTCCAGATGGAATTACTCGTTTATTTCCAAATCCTTGTTCACCATTAATTACTATAATTGAAAAATCTTTCTGCAGAGCTGGATTTTGAAAGCCATCATCCATAATTATGCAGTCAGCACCTTTTTCCTTAGCTAAGAAAAAGGATCTATTTCTATCTTGTCCAATCCAGGTTGGTGCAACTTCAGCTAATAATAAAGACTCATCCCCAACACTTTTTGCTGAATGCCACTCTTTAACAAGAACATTAGATGTTTCAACTCCTCCATAACCCCTTGAAACAAAGTGAGGATTGTATCCATTAAGTTTTAATAAATTTCCAATTTTTAATGCAACAGGTGTTTTACCAGCACCTCCCACCACTATATTACCAATACAAATCACAGGAATTGCGGAAGATGTTTTTCTGCTTACAAAATTTCTTATTTTTGTTCCAAATCTAAATAGTAATGAGAGTGGGTATAAAGAATTAGATAAATATGTATCATTTTTTTTATACCAAAATTTAGGAGCTTTAAGCATTTTAATTTATGTACTTTTCGATGTCTTTGAAAAGCTTTTCTTTTTCAAAGAAAGATCTATTAGAAAACTTAAGTGCATTTGCTTGAATTTTTTTTATTTCCAAATTATTATTTAGTAATTCTTTCATCTTTATATCAATATCTTCAAACTTATTTACCATTATACATGATTTCGCTTTTACCATATCTTCATAAATATTAGTCCAATTATCAACATAATTACCGCTAATAATAGCACATCCATAACTTGCGGGCTCTATTGGATTATGTCCGCCAATATTTTTTAAAAAAGAACCGCCTAAAATAACTAAATTACTAATTTTAAAATATCGATCTAATTTTCCAAAACTATCAATTATTACGATATTATTTTCTTCAAATTCTTTTTTAGATTCTAAAGAAATATTAAATCCTTCTTTATTTAATTCTTGCTTAATTGTACTAATTCTTTCTGGATGCCTTGGTGCAAGATAAATTTTTAAATTAAATTCGCGAATTGTTTTTTTAATACATTTAATTATCTCTTTTTCCTCATTAGAATGAGTACTTGCAATCATAATTGTTTTCGATTGATCTTTATTTATTGAAGAATTGTTTTTGTTATTAGCTAATTTTAAATTTCCAAGATAGTCAATTTGTAAGTTTGTTAATTCTTGAATTCTTTTTTTGTCGTCTTTGCTTTGCGCAAAAATTTTATTAAAACTCTTTAATGAATTTCTGTAGAAATTTTTTGTACTTTTCCATTTTTTAAAAGATTTTGGAGAAATCCTTGCATTTAAATATAAACAATTGATATTTTTGACTCTAATTTTTTTAAGCATATTTGGCCAAATATCTGACTCTATCCATAGAATTAGATTTGGTTTCCAAAAGTTTAAAAATCTTGAACACCACAGAGGCACATCAAATGGAATGTACTGATGGATAATTTTATTTTTATAAAACTCCTCAATATATTCTGCTGATGATTTTGTTGTTGTAGTAACTAAAATATCAAATACTTTATGATATCGTTCTATAATTAAATCTGAAGATTTAAATTCGCCAATACTTGCAGCATGTATCCATAAAGTTTTTTTCTCAGTATTTTTTTTTACTGTTGGTTTTCCAAACCTTTCAATAAATCTTAGCCTATCCTCTTTATTTCTATAAATACGAATAAATATATTAAAAATAATTAATGGTATGAGAAGAGTACTGAGTACTTGATATATTCTAAACATTTAGATTTTTTTCTGCTGATTCCATGCAATCATTAATTTTTTCTTCCAAGAAATTCTTATATCTATCTAAATCATCATCTTTAGTAGAAGAAGGAATAATAATTGGCTCACCCCAGACAAATCTACATTTTGAAAATGGATATGTTATTAAAAATGAGTCCCAAGATTTAAGTTTAAGATTTTTATTTGAGGCAAAACCAAGTGGTATTATTGGGACTTGAGAATGAATTGCAATTTTTATAATTCCTTCTGAGACTTTCTTATTTGGTCCTCTTGGTCCATCAGGAGTAATACCAATATAATTTCTATCTTTTAAAATTTTAAATACTTTCCTTAGTGAAGGTGATTTATTTTTTGACATTATAGAAACATTTTTTAAATTAAAATGACCTGCAATATATGCACCAAATCGACCATCACTATGACTAGATGCTAACATATTTAACACAGCTTTACTTTTCCATACATGTCCTATCATCATCAATTGACCATGCCAAAATGCTAAAATAAAAGGTTTATTTTCTCTCCACAATTTTTCTGGTAACTCAGAGTTTATAATCTGTATTTTAGAGGTGTAACATACAAATAAGATATATAGGTAACCTATAAATGCAAAAATTTTTTGAGATATAGAAAATTTAAAAATTTTTTTTTTAAAACTCATTTTCCAACTGTTCTCTTAGTTGTAATTTTTTATAAATCGTTGATTTAGAAATTAACTCTTCATGTTTTCCTTGACTTTCAATTTTGCCTTTATCTAAAACGTAGATAATGTCTGCGTCTTCTATTGTGCTTAATCTATGTGCAATTATTAATTTGGTTTTATTATTCATCAGACTATTTATTGTTTCATGAATTTTATTTTCAGTTATGTTATCTAAAGAAGATGTAGCTTCATCCATAATTAAAAGTGGCGCATCTTTTATTAGAGCTCGGGCAATAGCAATTCTTTGTCGCTGTCCACCTGATAATTTTACGCCGTTTTCTCCAATAACAGTGTCTAGTTTTTGACCCAATTCTTCTGAAAAACTACTCACCCCAGCATTTTTAGCGACTAAACTAATCTCTTCATCAGTTGCTTTAAGGTTTCCATATTTAATATTGTTAAAAATACTTTCATTAAATAAAATTGTTTCTTGAGTTACTATTGCAACACTATTTCTTACATCTGTCAGATCTAGTTCTTTTATATCTTTAGAATTAATTAATATAGAGCCTGAATAATTATCATATAATCGCAAAATTATATTTGCTATCGTTGATTTACCAGATCCAGATAAGCCAACTAACGCAACTTTTTTTCCTTTTGGTATTCTTAAACTTATTTTATCAAGTACTGTATTATCGTTATATGCAAATGAAACATCTTTAAAAATAATGTCTCCATCTAGATCTATAGTTTTTTTTGGAGAAATATTTTCCATATTTTTTTCGCTTGTATCTAAAAGTTTAAATATTCTCTCAGCTCCAGCTAGGCCTTCCTGGACACTAATATTTAGATTTCCAAGTGCCTTTACTGGTTGATAAGCCAGAAGAAGACTTACTAAAAAACTCATAAATTGACCTGTTGTCATACTTTCGTTTAAGACAAAAACACCCCCAGCATAAATTGAGAGTGCTACAGCTAAACTTCCAATAAATTCCATTAAAGGACTTAAGCGATTGCTAATAAAAGCAGATTTTGTGAAATATTTTTGAATGAAACTAATTGTTTCAAAAGCTCTTTGTTTTTCATAGTTTTCTCTTGAGTATGCTTTTACTTGTCTGATACCTTTAATGCTCTCAGCTAACACATTGGAAAAAATCGCTATTTCGTTTTGGATAGTGTAAGTAATTTTTCTTATACTCTTCCCAATTTTTCTTATGGGCCAGATCGCTAAAGGAAATGCAAAAAAAGCAAAAAGAGTTAGGGTCCAACTTTGGTAAAACATATTACCTAGTAAAAAAATAATAACTAAAACATCTTTTATAATTCCTGTTACAGATTTAACTATTGCAAGTCTTAAGTAGTAAGTATCATTGATGAGTCTTGAAATTAAATTACCTGACTTAGAATCATTATAAAATTTCATATTCAAATACATGAGTTTTTCAAACATCTGAGTTTGAAGTTTTGCAATAATAGAATGTGCAACTTTACTCATTTGATAAGAGTGAGTATATGTTGCCAATCCTTTACAGAGTGTCACTATAATAATTGCAATTGGAATTAAAAATAACATTTCTTTATTCCCTTTTATTAAGACTTCATCAAGTGCAGGTCTTACTAACCAAGCATGTAGACCTGTTGCTCCTGCTGAGATAACCATCATCAATAAAGCTAATATTATTTTGAGTTTATGACTCATTAAATAATCAAAAACTATTCTTGAAGTAACTGATTGTTTTTTATCTGAAGACATTAAAAAGTTTGTAAAAGTAAAAACAACATAATTGCAAAAATATTATTTTGTTTAAAATAATAATTTGAACTTAACGGTGATGTTATATCCCATTTCTGAATTGCTATATACGTACAAATTGCGATAGTTGCTATAATAATTGAACTTAGTAAAAAATTTGAGGAATTCCATACAAAATAAGACAATATAATTAAGATAATAAGATAGCATGATTGAACAAATCTTTTTCCATTTTTATCAAAATAAACTGCTGTAGATTTGATTTTATTTAAAATATCATCTGTCTTATCTTGGTAGGCATAAATAGTATCATATGCTAATGTCCAAAATATACATACAAAATACAATAAAAGAAAATCAAATGTAATTCGTGTATTAAATTGCATTGATACTATCAGCACACCCCAACTAAAAATAATTCCAAGGAACAACTGTGGGAAGAAAGTTATTCTTTTCATAAATGGATATAAAATAACAAATGGCACACTTAACAAACCTAATACAATTGATTTAGAATTAAACTCGAGAAGAATGAAAAAACTAATTACCAATAATATTATTAATAATAATATTGCTTCAGTTATAGAAATCTTTTTTGATGCTAAAGGTCTAAATTTAGTACGTGTAACTTTTTGATCAAAATCAATATCAATGATGTCATTAATTATACAACCTGCACTTCTCATTAAAAAAGAACCAATAAAAAAAAGAAAATACCAAAATAATAGTTTGGAAGTTTCTATTTCTAGTAATGCTAAACCAAACCAACAAGGCCACATTAATAGAAGGAAACCAATAGGCTTGTTAAATCTGATTAATTCAAAGTAATCAAATATTTTTTTTGTAACTAAGTTATCCCACATAAATGAATATAATGTTATAATTCTAAACTATTGTCATGAAAATGTCTAAAACACGATTATTTGTCTCGAAAAAATTATCGGCTAATATTTTAATTTACATAAAAAATAAGCAGCATCACTTTTTGAAAAATGTTCTTAGGATCAAAAAAGAAGATAACATAAAATTGTTTGATGGTATTACAGGTGAATGGTTATCTAGAGTAATTTCTATTAATAGAGATAACATTGTTTTACAAATACAAAACAAATTGAGAGATATGTCTCAAGAAACTGATCTATGGTTGATATTTGCGCCAATTAAATCTCATAGAATGAATATTACTATTCAAAAAGCAACTGAGTTAGGCATCTCCAGATTTATTCCTATTATGACAGAACATACTAATCAATCAAAAATAAATTTTAAAAATTTTGAATTGAATATGATTGAAGCATCAGAACAATCTGAAAGATTGTCTATTCCAACTTTAGATAAAACAATTAAATTTGATGATTTAGTTAATAATTTTCCATCTGAAAGAGGCTTAGTTTTTTGTGATGAAGGAAATGAAAATTTACCAATTATTTACGATGCATTAATCAACAAAACTGAAAAATATAAAAAATGGGCTGTTATCATTGGACCTGAAGGTGGTTTTTCTAAAAAAGAACGAAGCACTATTTCATCTTTGAATTCTTGTATTTCTGTGTCTTTGGGAAGAAGAATCCTTCGATCAGACACTGCAACAACAGCCGCAATTTTTTCTATCCAATCGGTTATTGAAAAAATAATAATGAGCGACAACCTGTCCTAGAATTTTGCCTCTAAATTACTGGTTAATTTACTGAATAATTTATTTATTAGTGTATACAATACTTAACTAAGATGCGCATTTTACCCTTTATTACCGCTATATTTATTACCTTTGCTTCTTCTGCAAATGGTATTTCAGATTGGCAGCTTGGTTTCCAAAAACCAGCAAGTGACGTTATGAGAAATGTTTATGATCTTCATAACTTTGTATTAATTATGATGACTGGAATTACAATATTTGTGCTATTTCTAATTTTTTATGTTGTATTTAGATTTAGAAGAAAAGTAAATCCCGTTGCTTCCAAAACAACTCATAACACATTTATAGAAATACTTTGGACTGGGATACCAGTTATAATATTAATTTTTATGGCAATCCCTTCTTTTAAGTTAGTATATCAGCAAGATGTTATACCTGAAACAGATATGACTATTAAAGTGATAGGCCATCAGTGGTATTGGGAATATCAATATCCTGAACATGATAATATTTCTTACGAGAGCTTCATGATACCTGATGATGAACTAGAGCCAGGTGATATAAGATTATTAACAGTAGACAATAACTTAGTTCTACCAGCAAATAAAAATATTCATGTCTTAGTGACTGCCGGCGATGTGCTTCACAGTTTTGCAATGCCTTCTTTAGGAGTAAAAAAAGACGCAGTTCCTGGAAGGCTAAATGAAACATGGTTGAATATAGATGAGCCAGGAATATACAGAGGTCAATGTTCTGAATTATGTGGAACTGGTCATGGCTATATGCCTATTGTAATAGAAGCGCTTAGTGAAAAAGATTTCAAAAATTGGGTAATTGAACAAAAAAGTAAATTAGCTTTGGCAAACGAAATAACCACAAAAGAGAGTATCATAGAATAGGAGAAAAATGAGTTACGCAGATTCAGCAAGTCACGACCACCATGATCACAAACCAGGATTTATAAAGAGATGGTTTTTTTCTACTAATCATAAAGATATTGGAACTCTATATATAATATTTGCTATACTAGCTGGATTAGTAGGAGGTTTCTTCTCATTAATAATGAGAGCTGAATTAGCTGCTCCAGGTTTAGATTTTGTTGCAGATGGACAAGTTTGGAATGTAATTATCACAGCACATGGTTTGTTAATGGTATTCTTCGTTGTTATGCCTGCACTAATAGGTGGTTTTGGAAACTGGTTTGTTCCTTTAATGATTGGTGCACCTGATATGGCTTTTCCTAGAATGAATAATTTTAGTTTTTGGATACTTGTTCCCGCCTTAGTTTTATTGGTTGTTTCAGCAACAATTGGAACTGGTGCTGGTACAGGATGGACGATTTATCCTCCGCTATCCAATAAACTTGGACACGCAGGACCCTCAGTTGATATGGCGATTTTTGCTCTTCATTTAGCTGGCGCTTCTTCAATCTTAGGTGCTGTTAATTTCATAACAACAATTCTCAATATGAGAACTCCTGGAATGACACTTCATAAAATGCCACTTTTTGTATGGGCAATGTTAATTACAGCATTCTTACTCTTATTGGCGGTTCCTGTTTTAGCTGGAGCAATTACAATGCTACTAACTGATAGAAACTTTGGTACAACATTCTTCAATCCTGCAGGTGGTGGAGATCCAGTACTTTTCCAACACTTGTTTTGGTTCTTTGGTCATCCAGAAGTTTATATTATGATATTACCGGCCTTTGGAATTGTAAGTCAGGTTATTTCTACTTTCTCAAGAAAACCAGTATTTGGATATCTAGGAATGGTGTATGCAATGATATCAATAGGATTTATAGGTTTTATTGTTTGGGCTCACCATATGTTTACAGTTGGATTAAGTGCTGATTTAAGAGCATATTTTATGTTAGCCACAATTATTATCGCTGTCCCGACAGGAATTAAAATATTTAGTTGGATTGCAACTATGTGGGGAGGGTCACTTACATTTGAAACCCCAATGCTATTTGCCATTGGATTTGTTTTCTTATTTACACTCGGAGGTGTAACAGGAGTTATTCTAGCTAATGCTGGAATAGATACCGTAATGCATGATACTTATTATGTCGTTGCACACTTTCATTATGTCTTAAGTATGGGAGCTATGTTTGGAATTTTTGCAGGTATATATTATTGGTTTGGTAAAATGTCTGGAAGAAAATATAATGAATTTTTAGGTAAACTACATTTTTGGTTATTTTTTATAGGGGTAAATGTAACATTTTTCCCACAACATTTCTTGGGACTTGCTGGCATGCCTAGAAGAATTCCAGATTACCCAGATGCATATGCTGGATGGAATCTTGTATCAACTTATGGTTCTTACATTTCTTTTGCTGCGACTTTGATATTTCTTTTTGCAATTATTTACGCTTTATTTTTTGGAAAAAAAGAGGTTGCTAACCCTTGGGGAGAGGGAGCTGATACGCTAGAGTGGACATTATCATCACCTCCACCATTCCATCAGTTTGAGACTCTACCAAAATTCAAAGGGTAATTTGAGTGGATGCTAAATCCTTAGAAGCTGGTTATAGCAATAATTTTCTTTTGAGAAAATTAAAAGGTTACTATGAACTAATGAAACCAAGAGTTATGTCTTTGGTTATTTTTACAGCATTCGTTGGAATGTTCATGGCGCCAGGACAGATATCTTTATTAAATAGTTTTCTTATAATAATTGCTATCGCACTTGGAGCTGGTTCTTCTGCTGCAATTAATATGTGGTTTGATGAGGACATAGATAAAACTATGGAGAGAACTAAATTAAGACCAATTCCTCTTGGAATTGTTTCAAAAAATGAGGCCTTAGTAATAGGTATATTAACAGGTACTATTGCTTTAATTTTAATGCAATGGTTCTCAAATTCTCTAGCAACAAGTTTACTTCTTTTTACAATTCTTTTCTACGTATTTATTTATACATTTTGGCTTAAACGAACAACTTCATTAAATATTGTTATTGGAGGAGCTGCTGGAGCAATACCTCCAATTATTGGCTGGACAGCAGTTACGCCTGAATTAAGTTTTTTACCGGTTAGCCTTTTTATAATTATATTTTTTTGGACTCCGCCACATTTTTGGGCCTTATCAGTTTATAGATATAATGATTACAAAAATGCTAAAGTTCCTATGCTGCCTAATGTAAGTAGTATTGAAGATACAAAAAAACAGATTGTTTTTTATGCTGTAGTATTAATTTTATCCAGTTACCTTCCATGTTTAGATAGTAATGTTGGAATAATATATCCATCTATTGTTACTATATTAAACTTATTATTATTTAATAGTTCTTTAAGATTAAAAAAATCTAAAGAAAAAAAATCAGAACCAAACTCTGAAGGATTAAAATTCTTTGCTATTTCAATCCTTTATTTATTCAGTCTATTTTCAGCATTGTTGATTGATTATGTGGTCTTAAGATGAAAAACAGAAGAAGAAAAAATATTATAACTTTAATAATCCTACTTTGTATCGTTGCTTTTTTTTATTTGTGGACTTTATTTAAGGCTAATATTTTTGGAGTATAATGACAAATACTAAAACAGCCTTAGGACTATCAGTTATTGTTTTAACAATGATTACTTTGGTAGCTTTTTCTGTTCCCTTATATGACTTGTTTTGTCGTGTTACTGGTTATGGTGGAAAGACAAGTACATCCGAGTTTCTTTCATCATCAATTTTGGAAAGAGATATAGACCTTAAATTTAATGCTGATGTAAATGATAGTATAAATTGGACTTTTACTGCACCAGAAAATATCAAATTTAAAGTTGGTGAAAATAAACTTGTAAACTATAAAGCGACTAATCAATCGGACGTTGAAACTATTGGAACTGCCACATTTAACGTTTTACCAGAAAAGGTTGGTCCTTATTTTATTAAAACACAGTGTTTCTGTTTTGAAAAACAAGCTTTGAAACCTGGAGAAACGGTTGAAATGCCAGTTGTATTTTATATTGATCCTTCAATTAACGAAGATCCAACTATGAAAGATGTAGAGGAGATTACATTGTCATATACATTTTTTAAATATATAGAATAAATAATGGCTAATAAATCAACAACAGGACAAAAACATCCATACCATTTAGTGGACCCAAGTCCACTTCCATTTTTATCCTCAGTTGCGGGACTTGCAATGGCAGCTGGTCTTGTATTTTATATGCATTATGGAACTTCGTGGCTCTTAATTCTTGGAACAATTGGCTTATTAACCGTAATGTTTTTGTGGTGGAGAGATGTTATTAAAGAATCAACATTTCAAAATGTACACACACCTGTTGTAGAGCTTGGATTAAGATATGGAATGGCACTGTTTATTGCTTCAGAAGTTATGTTTTTTGTGGCCTTCTTTTGGGCTTTCTTTGATGCAAGTTTGACACCTAAATTACCTATAGAAGAATTCTCAGAAACCTTTGATAGTAATGGTGCCGTGGGAATTTGGCCACCTGAGGGGATTAAAACATTTGATCCTCTTGATGTTCCTTTTTTAAATACATTAATATTATTAATGTCAGGAACTACTTGCACTTGGGCTCACCACGCTGTTAGAGAAGGTCACAGAGATCAAGCAATACAAGCTTTGTGGTGCACAGTTGGCCTTGGCGTTTTCTTTTCTTTTATGCAAGGTGTAGAATATTACGAAGCAGCTCATCATTATTTTAGCTTCACTGATGGTATTTATCCATCAGTTTTTTATATGGCAACTGGTTTTCATGGTTTTCATGTAATGGTTGGAACAGCATTTCTGTCTGTTTGCTTATACCGAGTTTATAAAAATCATTTTACTCCAGACAGACACTTCGGATTAGAAGCTGCAGCATGGTATTGGCATTTTGTTGATGTAGTTTGGCTATTTTTGTTTGTTTGCGTATATGTTTGGGGTGCATAAATTAAAAACTTTCCAATAAAATTTTTTTTATTTAGTTTATTTTGTATTGCGTTGACAATATTTTTAGGAATTTGGCAGATACAAAGACTTGAGTGGAAAGAAAAGTTAATAGCTGAATTTAATGAACTAAAAGATCAAAAACCACTTTCACTTTCAATGGGAAAAATGAAGTATCCAAACATTGACGAGTTTACAAAAGTTATTACTTTAGGAACTGTTGATAGAAGTAAAAAAATTTTTTTTCCTGCTAAAACACTAAATGGTATATCTGGAGTTAGAATAGCTAGTTTATTAACTGATAATCATGGTAACAATTATTTAATAGATGAGGGTTGGTTCGAACAAAGTAGATACAATTATTTTAAAGATAATAAAGAAATAATAAAAACTGAAATTCTTGGATATATTCGATATCCAACTCAAAAGAAAATGTTTACACCCGAGAATTCTATTTCTTCAAATGAATGGTATTATTATGATTTGCAGCAAATCCAAACTTTTTTTAATATTAAGATAAATGAGAAATTTTTTATAAAAAATATGAGCAAGTATGCTGAGAATTTTCTAATACCATCATCGCAAAATCACAACTTTTCAAATAATCATTTGCAGTATGCAATTACATGGTTTTTGATGAGTTTTTCTTTTTTGATTATTTTTATAATTTATTTATTTAGGAAAAAAAAATGAAAACATATTTAAGACTTAAAGAAATCTTTAATGAAGTTTCATTGACATCAGATATTGCAGGTATTCTACATTGGGATATGTCAACGATGATGCCGAGTAGCTCAAGAGATCAAAGATCAGAACAATTAGCTTATTTATCTAAACTCAGTCATAGTAAAATTTCCTCTTCTGAGGTTGGTGATTTAATTGAAGAATCAAAGAATCTTAATCTAAATAATAGTGATCAGAAAAACTTAAATGAAATGGATAGAGAATATAAATTAGCTTCTGCTATACCAACTAAACTTGTAGAAAAAATTTCAAAATCTTCAGCTAAATGTGAAGGTGTTTGGCAAGAGGCAAGAGAAAAGTCTGATTTTAATTTAGTAAAAAAAGATTTAGAAGAACTTATAAATTTAACAAAAGAAGAAGCAAATATATTAGGGGAAACTTTTAAAGTTTCTCCGTATGAAGCACTAATAAATAAATTTGAACCTTCTTCGGAAGAAAATAAAATATCTAAAGTATTTGATGATTTACAAAAATTTCTTACACCACTTATTGATGAAATTATAGATAAGCAAAAAAAAGAAGAAACGCTTCAATTTGAAACAAGTATAGATGAACAAAAGCAAAAAAATATTTCTGAGTATATAATGAAACAAATTGGTTTTGATTTTACAAGAGGAAGACTTGATAAAAGTGTTCACCCTTTTTGTGGAGGATCCACAAATGATGTAAGAATCACTACTAGATATAATAATGACAATCCATTTTCATCTTTAGATGGTGTTATGCATGAAACTGGACATGCATTATATGAGCTAAACCTTCCAAAAGATTGGATGCATCAGCCAGCAGGTAAATCTAGAGGGATGGCCATGCATGAAAGTCAATCTCTATTAATTGAAATGCAAATTACTCGATCTTTAGCTTTTAAAAAGTTTTTATCTAATACTTTAAATAAAAAATTTAATGTTAAAGATAAAGCTACAAATCCAGAAAATCTTTACAAATTAGGTACTCGAGTCAATAAATCTTTCATAAGAGTTGAGTCGGATGAAGTCACCTATCCCCTGCATATTATTTTAAGATTTAATTTAGAAAGAAAAATTTTTAACAATGAAATAAAAATTGCAGACATTCCAGATGCTTGGAATGATGAATTTAATAAATTATTTAATTTATCGATAAAAAAAGATACTGATGGATGTTTACAAGATATTCACTGGTTTGCTGGATTATTTGGATACTTTCCAACATATTCACTAGGAGCACTCACTGCTGCTCAGTTTGCATCTCAATTGAGAGCAGATCAAAAAGAATTAGATAAGGAAATAGAAAACGGTGAATTTTCAAATTTAGTAAACTGGCTTAAAAAAAATATCCATGAAAAAGCTAGTTTTTTTTCAACTAATGAGGTTTTAGAACAGGTTACAAAGTCACCTTTAAATGCTAAATATTTCAAAGAATATATAACTTATCGCTATCTTTAATGAAATATTTAAGCACAAGAGATGATTCTCTAAGTAGATCATTTAATGACATTCTTTATCAAGGATTATCGAGAGATGGTGGTCTATATTTACCACAAAGCTGGCCCAAAATAGACTTACTAAGTTTAAAAAATAAATCGTATGAAGAAGTAGCATGCGAAATTATTTTTCCTTATGTAAAAGAAAATATAGAGAAATTAGAATTACAAAAAATTTTATATGAAACTTATTCAAATTTTAATCATGAAAAAATTGCGCCATTAGTAGAATTAGAAAATAATAAATTTTTATTAGAATTAATTTATGGGCCTACTTATGCTTTTAAAGATTATGCTTTACAATTTCTTGGTAACCTATTTTCTACAAGTTTAGAGATTTCTCCAAAAAAAATTACTATTTTAGGCGCAACTTCTGGTGATACTGGCTCAGCTGCAATTCATTCTTTTAAATCAAAAAAAGATATAAATGTATTTATTCTACATCCTCATAATAAAGTATCACCTATTCAACAAAAACAAATGACCACAGTAATTGATAAGAATATTTTTAATATTGCTATAGATGGTAATTTCGATGATTGTCAAAAAATTGTCAAAGAATTATTTGTTGATAATGAAATACAACAGTCTACTTCTTTAACTGCTGTAAACTCTATAAATTGGGCACGATTAATTGCGCAAGTTGTTTATTATTTTTGGGCTTACTTGCAAACTGATAAGCAGCAAATTAATTTTATTGTTCCTTCAGGAAATTTTGGTAATATTTTTTCTGCCTTTGTTGCTAAACAAATGGGATTACCTATTGGTCATTTACATATTGCAACTAATTCTAATGATATTTTGAAGTCCATAGTAGATAATGGAGAAATGAAAAAAAAATCTGTTTCTCAAACATATAGTCCTAGTATGGATATACAAGTTTCAAGTAACTTTGAGAGGCAAATTTTTGAAAGCGTAAATAGAGATAGCAAAAGAGTAAATGAAGTATTCGAAAGCTTTTCATCAAAAGGCTTTTATCGATTTGATGACTCTGTTTTAGCTAAGTTTCAGCAAACATATAAGGCTTCCTCAATTGATGATAGTCAGACTCTGGAAACAATTAAACATGTTTATGAAAAATTTAATTATATTGCTGATCCACATACTGCAACAGGACTAAAAGTATTACTAGATAAAAAAGATCATGAAGCCTGGGTATCTTTGGTTTGTGCACATCCTGCAAAATTTGACAATGCTGTGAATAAAGCAATTAATAAAGAAATTGATATACCGAAAGAATTGAGCAATCTCTTTGATAAAGAGGAAAAGATGACTATATTACCTAATAGTACTATAGATATAAAAAACTTCATCTTAGAAAAAATAAGTAATGCATAAAATTACAACACTAGAAAACGGATTAAGAATAGTAACCCAGAATATGCCAGGGCTAGAAACAGTATCAATGGGTATTTGGAATTATGTTGGGGGTAGAGATGAAACAAAAGACATAAACGGTGTTGCTCACCTTTTAGAGCATATGGCTTTTAAAGGTACATCAACTAAAAATGCTCTTCAAATTGCTGAAACAATTGAAAATGTTGGTGGAGACATCAATGCTTATACTTCAAAGGAAATAACAGCTTATTATGTTAAACTACTAGCTGATGATCTTCATTATGGAATAGATATTTTGACAGATATTTTGCAAAATTCTACATTTGCTGAAGATGAACTTAATCGAGAAAGGGGAGTTATAATTCAAGAAATTGGAATGTATCTTGATACCCCAGATGATATGATTTTTGATTATTGGCAAGAAAAAGCATACCCAGACCAGCCAATGGGTCGTTCCATTTTGGGTAAAACTGATATTATTAAAAATATTTCAAGAGACGAAGTTAAAGATTTTATGATGAATCATTATAACCCTAAAAAAATGATTATAAGTGCAGCTGGAAAAATTGACCATGATCAATTTGTTGAATCAATTAAAAAATCATGCACTAACTTACCAGCTGGATTATCTACTCAAAGAGAAAAAGCAGATTATAAATCAGGTGAATACAGAGAAGATAAAAAATTAGAACAGATACATCTACTACTTGGTTTTGAAGGTATAGATTACCACCACGATGATTACTATTCTTTACTAGTTTACTCATCGTTATTAGGTGGAGGTATGTCATCAAGACTATTTCAAGAGATTAGAGAGAAACGCGGTCTTGTCTATGGAATTTCCTCTTTCAGCTCGTCTTACACAGATACAGGTGTTTTTGGTATCTATTGTGGAACAGGAGAAAATCAAATTCAAGAACTCATACCTGTTTTATGTGATCAATTAAATGAAAGTCCTAATTCAATTACAGAAAAGGAAATAAATAGAGGTAAGGCTCAGTTAAAGGCAAGTTTAATGATGGGAAGAGAAAGTGCATTTAGAAGATGTGAGAGTGCTGCTAGACAACTCCTGGTCTTCAATAGAATAATTGAACCCTCAGAAACTATTAAAAATATAGATAAGGTATCTAAAGAAACAGTTCAAAAGATCGCTAATGAAATTGTAAAAGGGCCAATTACCATATCAAGTATAGGACCATTATCTAAACTTGAAAATATTGATAAAATACAAAATCGTATTAATTAACCTTTCAATAAATTTAAAAAAGTTACTTTATTTTTAAATCTTCTATAATTGAATGATTAAGCTCCCCATCTTTTGATGACAAATTCATAGATACTTTTATGGTTTCACCTATTTTTACACTTCCTTCAGTAAATTTTTTTCGTATGTAATTTTCTATTTCACGTTGAGAACTTATACCAACTTGTTTAAGAAATTTTCTAATTTCTAAATTTAAATTATCTTCATCCATAAGTTACTATAAATTATTTTGATAGATTCATTCAATAATGATATTAATTTTATATGGAAACTGCTTCTTTTGAAACCAAACTTGGTTGGATTACAGTAAAAAAAAAGAGTGGCAGTGTTTTTTCACTTAGATTTGGAAAAACAAATAAAACGATTGATTTAATTAATATTAAGAATCAGATTAATTTATATGCCTCTGGAAAACTTAAAAATTTCAGAATTAGCTATTCTTTTGAAGGCTCCCCATTGCAAAAAAAAATTTGGAAAGAATTATCTAAAATTAAATATGGTAAAGTTTCAACATATGGAGAAATAGCAAAAAAAGTTGGTACATCACCAAGATATGTAGGTAATGTTTGCGGACAAAATAAACTTTTACTTCTTATACCTTGTCACCGAGTAATACGTAGTGATGGTAAACTCGGAGGATTCTCTGGAAGAGGCGGGATCAAATTAAAAAAAAGATTACTCAACTTAGAACAAAATGTCTCATAAAATAATTATTCTTCAACATACTCCACTAGTAACACCTGGATACTTTACAAAGTTAATGAATGAAGACTTAGTTGAAACAACTATTATTCGATTGGATGAAGGGGAAAAGATTCCTGTTAATCTTAATATATTTGATGGAATGATATGTCTAGGTGGGCCAATGGATACTTGGATGGAAGAACAATATCCGTGGATGATTGAAGAAAAAAATAAGATAAAGGAATTTGTCCTAAATAATCAAAAACCATATCTTGGAATTTGTTTAGGCTGTCAATTTTTAGGAGAAATTCTTGGCGGTAAAGTAATTAAATCTAATCCCCCAGAAATCGGAGTTCTAAATATAGATATTTTAGATAATAAAAAAAAAGATCTACTTTTTCATAATTTTGATAATGAGATTAAAGCATTGCAATGGCATAGTTATGAAGTAAGTGAACTAAATAATTCTGATGTTACTATTTTAGGTTCATCAGATATTACAAAATTTCAAATTTTTAAGTACAAAAATCACGCTTATGGCATTCAATTTCATATGGAAGTAGATGAAAACACAATTAATAAATGGTCCAAAGTCCCTGAATTAAAAAATGCTTTAGAAAAATATCTAGGAAAAAACTCTATTGATGAACTTGATAAATTGCTTAGAATTAATATTCAAGAAATGAACAATAATACTAAAATATTGTACGAAAATTTTAAAAATTTAATGACTACCTAAAAGTTTCATGTTTAAATAGTTTGGAGAAAATGTATGAAAAAAATTAAAGGACCTGCTATATTTTTAGCACAGTTTATAGGAGATAAAGAGCCATTTAATTCACTACCCAGTATCTGTAAATGGGTATCTGATCTTGGATATAAAGGAATTCAATTACCAGCAGAAAATTTAGCAGTTTTTGATTTAGACAAAGCAGCTTCGAGTAAAGATTACTGTGATGAAATAAAGGGAATAGCAAAAAATTTTAATCTTGAAATAACTGATATTGCATCTCATCTAACCGGTCAATTGGTTGCAGTCCATCCTGCCTATGACACACTCTTTGATGGTTTTGCTGCTGATGAGGTAAAGGGTAATCCAAAAGCTAGACAAGAATGGGCTGTAAAAAGGATGATGAATGTCGCTCAAGCATCAAAAAACTTAAATTTAAAAACTGCAGCTACATTTTCTGGTGCTTTATGTTGGCCCTTTCTTTATCCATTTCCTCAAAGACCTGCAGGTTTAGAAGATGAAGCTTTTGGTGAATTAGCAAAAAGGTGGCATCCAATTTTAGATAAATTTGATGATTGTGGGGTGGATCTATGTTACGAAATTCATCCTAGTGAGGATTTACACGATGGTTCAACTTTCGAAATGTTTTTAGACAAGGTAAATAATCATAAACGTTGTAATATGTTGTATGATCCAAGTCATTATGTTCTCCAGTGTTTAAACTATCTTGATCACATTGATATTTACCATGAAAGAATAAAAATGTTTCATGTTAAAGATGCAGAATTTAATCCGTCTGGCAGACAAGGAGTTTACGGAGGTTATCAATCATGGATAAACAGAGCAGGAAGATTCAGATCACTTGGTGATGGTCAGGTTGATTTTAAATCAATTTTTTCAAAACTCTCTGGTTATAATTTTGATGGATGGGCAGTTTTAGAATGGGAATGCTGTATTAAAAGCCCTGAACAAGGTGCAGCTGAAGGAGCTCCATTTATTCAAAATCACATTATTGAAGTCACAGAAAAAGCATTTGATGATTTTGCAAGCTCTGGAACTGATGAGCAAGCTAATAAAAAGATTTTAGGTATATAAGGAGTTATTATGGGAAGAAGATTAAAACTTGGAATGGTAGGTGGTGGCCAAGGAGCATTTATAGGAGCTGTACATCGTCTATGTGCCAGGATGGATGATAAGTATGAATTTGTTGCTGGTTGCTTATCTTCAACCCCAGAAAAAGCAGCTAAATCTGCTGAAGAAATTGGTCTTGATCCTTCAAGAAGTTACCCAGATTTTAAAACTATGGCCGAGAAAGAATCAAAAAGAGATGATGGCATTGACGTAGTATCCATTGTTACGCCAAATCATATGCATGCTGAACCAGCAATAGAATTTCTTAATAAAAATATTCATGTCATTTGTGACAAACCTATGACCTCTACAATGAAAGATGCTCATAATTTAGTTGAAGCGGTTTCAAAATCAAATGCTCATTTTTTCTTAACTCATAATTATTCTGGTTATCCAGTTGTTAGAGTTATGAGATCACTTATTGAAAATGGAGCATTAGGCGAAATAAGAATTATTAAAGGATCTTATCTTCAAGGTTGGCTTGGCTCAAAAGAAGAAGACTCAGGATCAAATAAACAAGCAGAATGGAGAACTGATCCCTCAAGAAGTGGAGCTGCAGGAAGTGTAGGTGATATTGGCAGTCATACTATGCATTTGTTAGAATTTATAACTCAATTAAAATTACAATCAGTTAGTGCAGATCTTACAACTTTTGTTAAGGGAAGAAAATTAGATGACGATGCTTCAATAATGATAAGATTAAATAACGGAGCTAAGGGTTCATTATCTATTTCTCAAGTTGCAACAGGTGAAGAAAATAATTTTACTATAGCTATATATGGAGACAAGGGAGCATTAAAATGGAGTCAAGAAAATCCAAATTATGCAACTTTTAGTCAAGTAGGAAAACCCAGTCAAACAATAACTAGAGGTGGTTTAATTAAAGTTGAGGGAACCGAAGTTAACGTGCGAATCCCTGCTGGTCATCCAGAAGGTTATCTTGAAGCATTTGCACAAATTTATTCAGATGCTGCAGATGTTATTCAAAATAAAGAAAATAAAGAAGAATTGTTAAAGATTCTTCCAAACATAAATGATGGATTACATATTATGAAGTTTATTAATGCCAGTGTAAATTCTAGTAATAATAATTCTGTGTGGACTGATTTATCAACAATAAAGTAATATATTTTTTGATATGCATTTTTTGCATATTTACATTTACAAATTTAAGCTTAAAAATTAAATTATAAAAATCTATATGATTTTTTACGTTCATCACTCTTTTGAGTGACGGAAGTAGACGAAAGTCGAAGGAACGCATGCTAAGTTATCAAATCGTTCAATCTGTGAAAGCAGATCGGAAGTAGGTTAAACCGAAGGAACGCGGATCTTATATTATAATTTCCATAGCTACGCATGAATTAAACATCGCTCGAGGTGGGCTGGTGTTGTGAAAATTATAATGGAGGATTGATGTTTAGAAAATCTCTTTATTTATTAGGAATAATAATTCCAACTTTATTTTTTAGTTCATATGCAAATGCAGAAGTAGATGCAGAGGTTGCATATATTTTAAATACATTTTCATTTTTAGTCTGCGGTTTTTTAGTAATGTGGATGGCTGCTGGTTTTTTATTTTTAGAATCTGGTCTTGTTACAACTAGAAGTGTTTCAACAATTGCTGCAAAAAATATTGGCAAATTTGCAATTGTTTCCATAGTGTTTTATTTGTTTGGTTACAATTTAGGATACGGAGTTCCAGAGGGAGGTTATTTAGGCTTCCCTTCTTTATGGACTGATAATACTTCAATAGAAACTGGATATTCAGATGCTTCTGATTGGTTTTTTCAAGCATTATTCGTTTGTGCTACTGTTTCAATTGTTTCCGGTGCTGTTGCTGAAAGGATAAAAATTTGGCCATTTTTTGTTTTTGCTGCAATACTTGGAGGTTTTATTTATCCTATACAAATGGGATGGGAATGGGGAGGCGGTTGGCTTGATGCTATTGGCTTTTCTGATTTTGCTGGATCTACATTAGTTCACGCATGTGGAGGATCTGCTGCTTTAGCCGGTGTTATATTATTAGGCCCTAGACTTGGAAGATTTACTGAGTCAGGTGAACCTGCTAACATGGCACCATTTGCTCCTTCTTCGATACCTCTCGTAACACTTGGAACATTCATTTTATGGATGGGTTGGTATGGTTTTAATGGAGGATCACAATTAGCATTAGGGTCATATGAGGATGCAACAGCCATGTCACAAATATTTATGAACACACAGCTAGCCGCATGTGGAGGATGTATGGCAGGTGCAGCAATAACTAGATTAATTGGTGGAAAAACAGATATTGTTATGATGCTCAATGGAGCTCTTGCAGGATTAGTTTCTATTACAGCAGAACCTTTAATGCCGTCACCACTTCTAGCAATTTTTATTGGAGCTATCGGTGGAGTAATTATGTATTATGGAACTCAGCTTTTAAATTCACTAAAACTTGATGATGTAGTTGGAGCAATTCCTGTTCACATGTTTGCAGGTATATGGGGCACTTTAGTTGTTCCATTTACAAATCCTGATGCTTCTTACGCTACTCAATTACTTGGCGTAGTATCTATATGTTTATTTGTATTTATTACATCATACATAGTTATTTATATAATTAAAAATACAATGGGTCTTCGCATTAGTGAAGAGGCAGAAAAACTAGGAACTGACAAAGCTGAAGTCGGTGTAATCGCTTATTCTATTCGTGATTAAATTAGGTTTAGTAGTTAACACAATACCTTCCAATAGTTAGCTGCTATTTTTTTGGGGGAGATTATCTCCCCCTTAAATATTATCAAAAACAAATTTCAAAAAAAAACAATAAATTGGATTTCCCTTTTTGATTGATTTAATAATTTCTACAAGTAATAAAAATAGTGTAATTCTAAAATTTAATGGAGAAAAAAATGAAAACTGTTTTTGTAATTTCTGGAAAAAAAAATATTTTAAAATACGAAAGAAAAATGCCTGAAAAAGAGGTGATTAAAATGAAATCATTCATGACTAATAAAGGAGAAAAACTTAGCAAGACATCAAAGTTCAAAATAAAAAAAATTATTGAGAAGGACAAAGAAAGAATTTTTGAGATAAATCTTTAGTTAACAATTTCCAGAAAACAATGAAAGTTTGCTCGCATCAATTCCTAATAAGTTAAATGCATCTTTCCATTTATTGTTAACTTTTTCATCAAAAATAAAATCACTGTTTGCTTTAAGTGTCATCCAACTATTTGACGCTAATTCTTTTTCAATTTGTCCTGGACCCCATCCTGCGTATCCAAGAGCTAGGATGCTATTTTTAGGTCCATTTCCTTTAGAAAGGTCTTCAAAAAACTCTGAAGTACTAGTTAATGCAACGCCGTTATCTATTGTTAGCGTTTCTTTTTGAATAACTTCATCAGAATGTAAAACAAATCCTCTTCCACTTTCAACAGGTCCACCATAGCGAATATAAAGTTTTTTACCTTCTAATGGCTTGTCTATACCCAGTTGTTCAAGCAAATCAGGGTAGAGATCATAATCAATTTTTTTGTTGATTATTATACCCATTGCCCCATCTTTTGAGTGTGCACACATATAAATTACCGTTTTTTCAAATCTATCATCTTCTAATGAAGGCATTGAAATTAAAAACTGACCAGTTAAATTCATATAGTATATATTCGCGTTAATTTATATTTTTCAATATTGTATTGATTTATTTTATATGAACAAGGTAATAAAAATCGTAAATTTGTTAAAAATTGCAATAATACTTGCTCTTGGACTATTTAGCACAGCTGGCTATTCCTTATCTTCAGATTGGGCAATTAGTGAAAAATCAAAAGTTAGATTAATTTCACCAATGACCACAACAAATAATAATAATCAATTAATTTTAGCATTAGAATATGAACTAGAAGAGGAATGGAAAACATATTGGAAATCTCCAGGCGGAGGTGGTTTCCCTCAAAAAATTATATGGAATAATTCATCAAATGTGAAAGATATTAAAATATTATGGCCAGAGCCAATAGAATTTGAAATACTAGGCTTAAAATCAATTGGATATAAAGATAAAGTTATATTTCCTTTGATTGTAGATATTGAAGACAATCAAAAACAAACAAATTTAAATTTAAATATTAATTATTTGGTTTGTAGAGATGTTTGTATACCAGGTAATGCGAATATATTTTTAAACTTACCATCTGGAGATGGTGCTTACACAGATTATTTTTTTGAAATTGAAAAAGTTTTATCTACTACTTTAAACAATAATATTGATTTCACACCCATTTCTAATTTCTCAATTGAGGCTATTGAAAATAGTAATAACGTTATATTTGATATAGAAATATCAACTAACTCTTTTTTTGATGATCCAAAAATTTTTATTCACACACCATTTGGATTGCCAGTTGTAGAACCAATAAATAATTATTCCCTTGATTTCCAAAAATTGAACACATCTTTATATTATAGTGCCGATCAATTTAATGAAAAAAAATTTCCAATAGAAATATTTTTTTATGATAACAACTACAGTTTCAAAGTTGAAAAAAATGTAGAAATTGAAAATGTAAATAAAAATATTTCTATAAACACTAGTCTTATATACTTACTCTTAATTTCACTATTAGGTGGTTTTATTTTAAATCTTATGCCATGTGTTTTTCCGGTATTATCCTTAAAATTATTATCTGTAATTAATACTGAAGATAAAAAGATAAAAAGTAGTTTTTTTATAACTGTATTCGGAATTATCACTTCTTTTCTAATACTTGGTGCATTTTTTGCTATCCTGAAACAAATCAATATTTCAATAGCCTGGGGCATGCAATTTCAAGAACCTTATTTTTTAATGTTCATTTTAATAATTATATCTATGTTTTTTTTGAATACACTTGGTCTCTTCCAAATAAATTTACCAGATTTTTTATATTCATCAAAAATTTTAAATTCAGGAAATAATTTTTATACAAAAAACTTCTTTAATGGTTTTTTTGCTACGTTACTTGCTACACCTTGCTCTGCACCTTATTTGGGAACAGCTGTAACAGCTGCATTTACTCAATCAACCACTTATCTATTTTTAATATTCTTATTTATGGGTATAGGAATGAGTCTGCCTTATTTAGCTATAGCTTCTTTTCCTAGTTTAATTTCCTTTTTACCTCGATCTGGAAAATGGATGATTTATATTAAATATTTTTTATCTCTTTTACTTTTAATAACAATAGTATGGCTTTTGAGTATCCTAAATAACTATTTTAATTATTATTTTTTAATTATTTTTACTATTCTATTAGTTTTAATATCAGCAATTTTAAAATTTAGATTTTATCAAATATCTTTAATTGCTCCTTTAATAATTGTTTTCTTTTTATTACCAATGTTTAATTCTTTTCAAAAAAACAATGAAGAAAATTATAAAAGTATTAACTGGTTAGATTTTAATTCAAAAAGTATTCCTGAAATAATAGCAAATAATGAAGTTGTTTTCCTAGACATAACTGCCGATTGGTGCATTACCTGTAAGTTTAATAAAATTAATGTTTTAAATTCAGAAACTGTTTCAAAATTTTTTAATACAGAAGAAGTGACATTAATAAAAGCTGATTGGACAAAACCAAATGAAAAGATAACTAAATTTTTAAAAAAATATAATAAATTTGGCATACCATTTAATGCTTTTTACTCATCAAAGTTTCCAGAAGGTATAATAATGAATGAAATATTGACTGAAAAACAAATATTTGAAACATATAATAAAGTTAAATAAAAACATGATTATTAATGACTTTAAAGTACCTATTATTAAAAAAGGTGTATCATCAGTATCTTCTTTAAAATACGAATTTAAAAATAAAAAAATTATCCTTTTTGGTGTTCCTGGAGCATTTACACCAACTTGTTCTGAGAAACATCTTCCGGGTTATATAAAATTATACAATTCATTTATAAATAAAAAAATTGATGACATTTATTGTCTTTCTGTAAACGATGAACATGTTATGAAATCTTGGTTAGTGAGCTATACAGATGGTGAAATGATTAACGGAATTGCAGATGGAAATGCTGAGATCACAAAGTATTTTGACTTAGTATCTGATAAAACTAAAAACTATATGGGTTTTAGGTGTCTAAGGTTTGCTATGATAATTGATGATAATACAATTATTAATAAGTTTGTTGAAAATAATGGTGAATACCGTGTAAGTTCAGCTGAATATATTTTAGAACAAATTTAATGAACAAAATTAATTTAGAAAATAGAGTAGCTATCGTTACTGGAGGAGCACAAGGTTTTGGTTTAGCAATCACGAAAAGATTTATAGACTCAGGTGCTAAAGTTTTAATATGGGATAAAGATGTAGAGTATCTGAACAAGGTTGATTTAAAAAATACTCAAAAAATTGAAGTTGATGTTTCAAACTATAAAAGTGTGAAGAATGCATTCGCCAAAAGTCTTACATACGAAAATAAAATTGATATTCTAGTAAATAATGCAGGAATAGCTGGACCAAACTTTAAGACATGGGATTATCCTCTTGAGGAGTGGCAAAAAGTTATAGACATAGATCTTAGTGGAGTATTTTTTTGTTGTAAAACTGTTGTCCCTCATTTTATGAAGCATAATTATGGACGCATTGTTAATATTTCCTCAATAGCAGGAAAGGAAGGCAATCCTAATGCAATGCCTTATAGTGCAGCAAAAGCAGGAGTTATTGCGCTTACTAAATCATTAGGAAAAGAATTAGCTGAAAATAACATTGCAGTGAATTGTGTTACCCCTGCACCTGCTAAGACGCGTATTTTCGATCAAATTACTCAAGAACATATTGATTATATGTTATCAAAAATTCCTAGAAATAGATTTGTGTTGGTTGAAGAATTAGCTTCCTTAGTTGCATGGATGTCTTCTGAAGAAAATTCTTATACGACAGGATCAACTTTTGATTTGAGTGGAGGTCGAGCTACTTATTAATTTTTTCTTCTTTGTATTAGAGCGTAAACTGTAACAGCAACTGTAATCATGAGTCCATTAATAAATTTTACATAAAAACCCGATAAGCCTAGAGCAACTATTCCTGATTCTAAAGAGCCAATTATTAACACTCCAATAAATGTCCCAAAAATAGTACCCTTGCCACCAAAGACTGAAGTACCGCCAACAAAGACAGCTGCTAGTGTGGTTAACATTAAACCTTCACCTTGTGTAGGCCAGAAATATAACATTTCATACATTGTAAAAATTCCTGCTAAAGCAGAGAAAAAGCCTAATTGAACAAAAGCGATTATTTTTACATTATCAACATTAATTCCCATCATTTGAGCACTTGCTTTGTTATCACCTACAAAGTGAATGTGATTTCCAAATTTATGGTATCGATAAACCCATTGCATCAATCCAGTTAATACAATAAACCAAATAAATTGCATTGGAATTTTTCCAAATAGTTTTTCAACAAAAATCATATGATGCCAGGTTCCATCTGCTACATCAACTATCGCAATACCACTACCTTGAGAAATTACATTAACCAATCCACGCCAAAAAAACAATGTACCTATAGTGGCAACTATTGAAGGTATCCCAATTTTAGTAACAAGTAATCCATTTACTAATCCAGCAAACATTCCAAGTGAAGTTGCTAAGATAAATGCTATAAAAAAATTACCATCAGTTGATGTCATTATGATTCCAAATATGAGAGAAGTAATTCCAACTATAGATGGAAATGATAAATCAATTTCACCAAGTGTAACAACAAATGTTGCTGATATAGCAATAATTCCAAAAAAAGGCATTGATTGCATAAAAGCTCTATAAATAGGAAATCTTGTAAATACATGTGGTGCACCCAAAAAGTAAATTAAGAAAAGTACTAAAGCAATTATTGTAATACTAATTTCAAGTTTGTGAGTTTTTACAAAATAACTATTTATTAAATTATTCATTTAATCTTCCACTTTTATTTTTCCTGATTCATGGAGTTGAATCATTTTTTGAACAAGTTCTTCTCTAGAAATATCTTCTTTATTAAATTCACCAACTACTTCACCTCTATCTAAGATAATAAATCTATCTGCAGCTCCGTAAACGTGTATTATATTATGATCGATAAAAATTGCAGATTTATTTTCATTTTTTAAACCTTTTACAAAATTAAGAACTTTTTCAGTTTCTTGAATCGATAAACCCATAGTTGGTTCATCTAATACGATTAAATCAGAATTAAAATATAATGATCTACCAAAAGCTACACCCTGTTTTTCTCCACCAGAAAGTCCCATTACTTGAGAGTCAACTGTTATGGCTTTTGAAGTAAACCCTATATAGTCACGTAAAATCTTTTCAGCTTCTTTTCTTTGTTTTTTTATATCTAAAAAACCAAATGAATTTGTAATTTCTCTTCCAGCAAAAATATTTCTGTATAATTCTTGTTGATCACATAATGCTCTTTCTTGATATACGGCTTCAATCCCCATTTTTCTTGATTGAGCAACTGATTTTATTTGAACTTCTTCTTGTTTGAAAAAAACTTTTCCTGAGTTTGGCGTATGGACTCCCGTTATGACTTTTATAAGTGTTGATTTTCCAGCTCCGTTATCACCAATTAAAGCTACCACTTCACCTTTATTTATTTTGATGTTTACATCTTTTAAAACTTTTACGTTTCCAAAGTTTTTATAAATATTTTCTAATTTTAAGAGTTCTTCTGCCATAAAAAAAAACCTGCCTTAAAATAAGGCAGGTTATATAATTTTATTTATCTGATTTGTACTGCAGCTAATGGAGCAACAGCACCTACGTTATCAGCTGTAACAAATGCAGCACCAGTATCCATTGCTAATCCAGCCATTCCGTATTTAGTGCTCAGGAATAACTGAACAATTGGCATATATCCTTGGATAAATGGTTGCTGATCAATTACTACATCAATGTATCCAGAATTAATTCCGTCAACAATTGGAGCTGATAAATCAAATCCAGCACCACATACTTCTTCAGTACCATGACCTGCAGCTTTCATGTATGTTGGTAAACTTGCAGTTAATCCTCCATGATCTGTAATAGCCATTTTTATATCAGGATTTGCACTGTAAGTAGCAACGTACATAGGAGTTCCCTGAGATGCATCTGAGTTTACGTTATCAGGAATTTCTTGATAAACAACTTCGACACCAGCTGCTTCAACACCAGCTATTGCACCTTTTGTTCTTTCTCCTCTATTTGGCATACTTGCTAGACCCCAGATAAAAGCTTTGTCTCCAGCTTGTAAACCACAAACCTCAACAGCTTTTTTACCTAGATTAAATCCAGCATCAAATAGATCTGCTCCAGCATAACCAAAACCTTCAGTTTTATATTCTGCTTCAAGATCAGGAAGAGGTGTGTTCATAGTAGTAATTACTATTCCCATTTCTCTAGCTTCTTGAATAATTGGTCTCATAGCAGCATCACCTGGAAAACCATAGATTGCAATTCCATCAGGTTGTAAGGCAACAGCTTCTTTAAACTGCTTAATCATTATTTCTGAGTTCCATTGTGACCAGTAGTAATCTACATCGCAACCAGTGTGTTCAGCAGCAGCTACTGCACCATTGTAAACGATAGTTCCAAATGGACCACCTTCAGGACCACCTGGGAAAAATATAAATTTCTTATCACAGCTGTAATCATTTTTTGCTACTGCTGAAGTAGATACAAAAGCAAAAAATAGAGCAATGACGGCAAAGATTTTTTTCATAATTCCTCCAAATAATTTATGCTTTAATTTATAAGTATAAAAAAGAATAATACAAATACATTTATTTACTAAAATTTTAAATTTAAACATGAGCCAAAATAAGAGAAAATGCGACATATTTGATATTAAATTTTTAATTTTATATTTAATCCTTTTCCAAAAAGTGATATTTTAAGTCATGGAAGTTGATTTAGGTAAATGGTATCGAGCTGATATAGATAAAAAAGAATTTAAAAAACTGTGTAAAAAATCTGACTGGCAAGGTTTTAAACACATGATTATATATTTCTCAGCATTATTTATTTCTGGATACCTCGCTTATTTAACATGGGGCACATGGTGGTGTGTACTTTTCTTTTTTATATATGGTAATATCTGGGGTTGTTCAGACGCGCTGTGGCATGAAACTGGACACAGAACTGCATTTAAAAGTAAGTTTTGGAATGATTTTTTTTATTATATTGCTGGCTTCATGGATAACTTTGAGCCAGTAAGATGGCGCTACTCCCATTTTCATCATCACTCTTATACAATATTCAACGATCCTTATGATTTTGAAATACTTGTGAAAAAACCAACAGACCTAATATGGTTTTTTTCTCTATTTATACCTTTCTCAAGTTTCCTTTACATACATAATTCACTTCACTGGGAAACAATTAAGCATGCTTGTGGTGTAACAACAGATGTTATGAAAGTTTGTATTCCTGAAAAGGAAAGAAATAAATGCAGATGGTCAGCAAGAAGTCATGTTTTTATATGGGTAGCTACACTTGCAGCATCTATATACTTCCAATCATGGCTTCCTTTATTATTTATCGTTTTACCAAATTTTTATGGAAAAACATTGATAACTCTTTTTGGAGCAACTCAGCATGCTGGTCTTAAGGAAGATGTTAAAGATCACAGACATAGCACTAGAACCGTTCTTTTAAATCCAATATTTAGTTTTCTATATTGGCAAATGGAATATCATATTGAGCACCATATGTTTCCACAGGTTCCTTCCTACAACTTACCAAAATTACATGATATGATTAAGGATCAAATGCCACCAATAAGAAAGGGTTTGTGGGGTGCTTACAAAGAAATTATTCCGGCATTATATAAACAATCAAAAAATCCTGATTATAAAATTGAACTTTTAATTCCAAGTAAAATTTAAACTTGTGAAAAAGAAAATACTTATTTTAGGCGGAGGCCAATCCGCTTTATATGCAGCAAGAGAAACACGAAGAAATGATGAAAAAGTATCAATTACTATTTTAGGTGAAGAAAAGCAACTTCCTTATGAGAGACCACCTTTATCTAAAGACTATTTGTTAAATAAAAAAAATGAAGAGGATTTAGTCTTCAATAATTCAAAGATATTAGATGATAAAAAAATTTTTTATATAAATACAAATATAGAAAAAGTAGATTTTAACACAAAAACTTTAGTTTCTAATAATGAGAAAGAATATAGGTATGACATTTTGTTGATTGCTACAGGTTCTGAAAATAATAAACTTAAATTAGATAATAATTTAGAAAATGAGATTCATTATCTTAGAAATTTAGAAGAAGCAAAGATAATTAAAAAGAAAATTGAAAACAAAAATAATATTGTAATTATTGGCGGTGGTTTTATTGGACTTGAAATAGCATCATCTCTTTCTCAGCTTAATAAAAAAGTAACTCTAATTGAGATAGGAAATCAGCTTATGGGCAGAATTATACCTAAACCAATTGCTGATTTGGTTAAACATACGCATGAAGCTGCAGGTAACAAAATAATTTTAAACAAACAAATTTTACAAATATCCAAATTTAATGAAAACTATAAGATTTTATTAAGTGATAATTCCGAACTAGAAGCAGACTTTATTATCGCAGGCATAGGATCAAAGCCAAGTGTTTCATTATTTGAAAATACAGACTTGAAATTAGATAACGGAATTGTAACAAATGAATTTTGTGAAACATCAATTAAAGATGTTTACGCTGCTGGTGATGTATCTAATTTTTATCACCCTTTATATAAGCAGTATATACGCTTAGAGTCTTATCAGCATGCTCAGAACCATGGTATTTGTGCAGGTAAAAATATATCTGGACTTAAAACAGAATACACCTCAATTCCATGGATGTGGTCTGATCAATTTAATTTAAATCTTCAGTTGACTGGTATTTGTGAAAACTTTGATGAAATTATTGAAAGAGGAAAAAATATTGAAAATGGAATTATTTATTTTTTTCTCAAAAATAAATCGATCAAAGGTGCATGTGGTTTAGGTGTCGCTGGAAAAGTTGGACGAGATATTCGTATTACTACAAAATTAGCAGAAAAAAATGTAATGGTTGATAAAAGAATTTTAGGCGATGAAAGCCAAAAACTTAATAAACTTATATCTAAATAACTATTTATTTTACTAATTTTACTAATATATATATCATTATGGCGGAAGAAAATTGGATAGAAGTCGGCTCTATAGACAGTATAGAAGAAGAAGACCTTATAAGATTTGATCATGGTGATAAAACATTTTGTGTGTACAGATTAACCGATGGATTTTATGCAACTGATGGCTACTGCACTCATGAAGTAGTTCATCTTGAAGATGGTTTAGTGATGGATGACGAAATAGAATGTCCAATGCATCAAGGTGTATTTAACATTAAATCTGGAGAAGCTCTTAGCCCTCCTGCTTGTGAGGATTTAAAGACATATCCAGTAAAAGTTGATAATGATAAAATTTTCATTAAGATAGATTAAGTAAACTGGAGATTTTATGAGTAGAAAAAAACTAACGGTCTATGACTATTTACAATGTAAAGGTAAAAGACAACTAAGCGTCATGTTTGTCCATAATGCAGACGAAGCTGCTGCAGCAGAAGAAGCAGGTATAGATATGATATGCACTTCTCATGATGCTCCACAATTTGGAATTTATAATTCTTTTGATGAATTAAAAAGAATTCGTGAAGCTGCACCAACTTGCTTTATGCAGTCAGGAGGTGCTGTAAGAGTTGCTTCTGAATACGAGGCAATGAAGTTATCTCATAAATATTTAGATATTGGCGCAGATGTTATTTACGGAGGCAATTGGAGTTATAAATGGATACGTGCATTAAGAGATGAATATGTCCCAATTAATAGTCATGTCGGATTAGTTCCTGGAAATGCAACATGGATCGGTGGTTTTGTCGCTCAAGGTAAAACAGCAGATAAAGCTATTAGAATCTTAGAACATACTTTGAAATTACAAGAAGCCGGTGCAGTCGGTGTTGAGCTTGAAGTAGTTCCTCCAAAAGTTGCTGAAGTAATAACAAAAAAAGTTGATATCATGACCCTTTCAATGGGTAGTGGTTCAGGATGTGATGGACAATATTTATTTGCAAATGATGTGCTTGGATATACACAAGGGAAAATACCAAGACATGCTCGTATTTACAGAGATTTTAAAAAAGAATTTGAAAAACTTCAATCTGAAAGAATAAATGCATTTAAAGAGTTTCATGACGACACAGTAAATAAAAAATTTGATGATCCAAAAATTACTGTTAATATTGATCAAAGTGAATTTGATAAATTTTTAAAGCTTTCAGAAAATTTTTAATTAATGTACGCAGGCGAGGTTGATTTAAAAACTTGGTATAAGCCAAATATAGATAAAAAAATTCTAAAAAAATTATCTAAACGATCAGACTTTAAAGGTATCGTAGATATATCCATTTTCATCATTATGTTATTAATAAGTGGATATTTATGCATATTTACTTGGGGAACATTGTGGTCAATACCTGCGCTTCTTCTTTATGGAAACATTTTTTATTGTAAAATTATCAGTATTCAGCATGAAACTAACCATGAAACATATTTTAAGACAAGAGGTTTAAATAAATTTTTCTACCACATCACTTCATTATTAGGAGGTTTTGAAGCAGTCAGATGGAAATGGAGTCATTTTCATCACCACACCTACACAATTTTTACTCATGAGGAAGTATATGATTATGAAAACAATAGTCCTAAACCCACTGAACCTATAAGATTTCTTTTAAATTTTTTACCACTAGGTCCTTTAATTAATATTCAAAAAATAAGACATTTTACACATTTTGAAATAATAAAACATTCATTAGGAATAATCACACCTGTTGTAAAAATCACAGTACCTGAAAAAGAAATTATAAAAATCATAAATAGTTCAAGGCTGTATGTTGGTTTTTGGTTAATTATAATTGCTGCTTCAATCCTTTTTAAAACTTGGCTGCCAATAATTATGTTAATTCTTCCTCCATTTTATGGAAATACAATTCTTATGATATGTGGAATGACCCAACATGCTGGATTAGCAGATAATATTAAAGATCATAGGAAAAGTACAAGAACAGTAATTATGAATCCTTTTTTTAGTTTTTTATATTCAAGTATGGAATATCATATTGAGCATCATATTTTTCCTAAAATCCCTTGTCATAATCTCAAAGCTTTTCATCAAGTAGTAAAAGAACAAATGCCACTTCCAAAAAAAGGAGTAATAAACGCTTATAAAGAAATTATTCCTGCTATTTTCAGACAAGCAAAAGATAAAAACTATTATTTGGATGTTGAGGTACCAGGTACAAATTAATTATGATAAAAAAAATAACGGTTAAAGATTTGCAAAACTTTAAAAGTAAAAAAAAATTAGTTTGTATATTAATTAAAAATGAAGAGGAGGCATTAGCAGCTGATAAAGTTGGTTTTGAAATGCTTGCTACTGGTTTAGCAGGCAAGTATAAAAATGAAGATGGTCATCCAAATTTTGATCAATTAGTAAAAATGAGAGAAGCCGCCCCAACTGCATTTATGCACTGTGGTGCCCCTGATAGTTTTATCCCTACAATTGATGAGGCAAAAAAATTTTCTTTTAAGATATTAGAACACGGTTTTGATATGCTTTATTGTAATACGCGTTTTGATCTCATAAAAGAATTATATAGAGAGGGTATCCCTTGTCTGGGACATGTTGGTTTAGTTCCTCCAAAAAGAACATGGACTGGTGGATTTGTAGCAGTTGGTAAAACTGCCGATGAAGCTATGTGGGTGTATGACCAGTGTTTAAAAATTCAAGATGCCGGAGGAGTTGCTATAGAGATGGAGTGTGTGCCCTACAAAATCGCAGAGGTTATTTCAAAAAAAGTACAACCAACAGTTATGTCAATGGGAAGTGGACCTGGTTGTGATGTAGAGTATGTTTTCGGATGCGACATATTAGGAACCACAAAAGGTAAAATACCGCGTCATGCAAAAAAATATAGGGATTTTCAACAAGAATTCGCTAGACTTCAAAAAGAAAGAGAGACAGCTTTCCAAGAGTTTTATGACGATGTACATTCTGGCACTTTTCCTGAGAAAAAAAATATTGTAGAGATTAAAGAAAATGAATTAGATATATTTTTAAATAATTTAGAAAAAAGAGGCTAGGTTGTGAGCAAAGATAAATTAAATGATGAAAATTATGGTACTAGAGACAAGAGAGGGCATTGGAAACCTTTCGGTACTATAAGCATAAACCCACCTAGAGAAATTTTTTATAATCCAATAAAATTGTTTAAATATTTTTTTAAATTTCCAGGAATTTTCTTTCCATGGACATTTGTTTTTGGTGCAATAACAGTAGCAACCTATTTATTTTTAACACCTTCATTGGAAACTATGAAGACTTTTGAAGTTGGCTGGATATCTTATATTTTTTTCAGAAATGCAGCAATTATACTTGTATGGACAGGTTTTTTTCACCTAAAATTAAAAACCCAAGGAACTTCTTTTAAATATAATCCCAGACCCTTAGAAAAGCATAAAAAGTTTTTATTTAACGATCAAACAAAAGATAATTTATTCTATACTTTTTGTAGCGCTATCCCATTTTGGACCGCTTATGAAGTAGTTACATTTTGGGCATTTGCAAATCAATTAATTCCCTACGTTAGTTGGGAAATTTATCCAATATATTGTTGTTTCATGTTTTTTCTTGTTCCTTTTATCAGAGATGCACATTTTTATTTAACACATAGATTATTACATTGGGGACCTCTTTATAAAATAGCTCATAAAGTTCATCATCGTAATACCAACACAGGAGCCTGGTCGGGTATGTCTATGCATCCAATAGAACATATACTTTATTTCTCAGGTATTCTTATTCATTGGATTATTCCCTCTCATCCTTTAGTTGCAATGTATCATGTTTTTCATGCAGGTTTAGCTCCAACACCAGGACATACAGGATATGAAAAAATGACTTTTAAAAATGGTGTAGCAATACCAACAGGAGACTATATGCATTATATCCATCACAAATATTTTGAATGTAATTACTCTGGCGGCAACACAAGTTTTTTAGATAAACTTATGGGAACTTTTCATGATGGCTCAGAAGAAGCTACAAAAGAAGTAATGGCTCGTATTAAAGATAAAGCTCATTATCTTTAATCTTAACTTCATATATTTCTAATTTTATAATATTACTGTTAACTATGAGTAATGTTGAATTATTCCTGGATGTTAAAAATAGTTTAGGAGAAGGAATAACTTGGTCTTCATTTGATGGAAGCCTATTTTGGGTTGATATTAAACCAAAATCGGTATTATTCAGATTAAACCTACAAACTGAAAAATTAGAAACTTATGATCTACCAGAATTTGTTACAGCATCATCTATAATTTCAAACAATGAAATTGCTTTAGTGTCAAACAATGGTGTTAACAAATTTAATCTTCAAACAAAAAAATATGAAAGATTAATAAATGTAGAAAATGATATTTCTACAAATAGATCTAACGATGGAGGTTCTGATGCTAAAGGTAGATTGTGGTTTGGTACAATGCAAAACAATTTCAATTCAGATGGCAGTCCTAAACCTTTAAATACTAAATCTGGAAGTTTATATTGCTTATCAGATAATCAATTAAATATTGTAGAAAAAAACCTTGGTATTCCTAACACATTTATTTGGAGTCCTGACAATTTAAAATTTTATTTCGCTGATACAACAGACGGTTCATTGCTTGAATATAATTTTAATTTAGATGATGGCTCTTTATCAGATAAAAAAGTTTTTTTTGATTTTGAACGTGGATTACCAGATGGCTCTACGATTGATAGTGAGGGATATATATGGAACTGTCGTTGGGGTGGGTCATGTGTGGTAAGAATTGATCCCAATGGGAATATTGATCAGATTTATGAATTGCCTGTAGAAAATGTTACAAATTGCGTATTTGGAGGAAGTGATCTAAAAACTCTCTATATAACTACTGCGTTCAATGAAGGTAAACATAACTATGACGGTGGTTTATTTGCATTAAATCTAAATACTCCTGGTTTAGAAGATAATAAATTTAAAATTTGATTTTTTACTTTAATTAGATAAAACTTTTATTAGTGAATAAAAAAAACAAATTTAGATCATCGGATTGGTACAACTCTAAATTACATAGAAGAGATACTTTCATACATAGAGGGTGGATGAGAAATCAAGGACACCCAAACCATTTATTTGATGGTCGTCCAGTTATTGGAATTTGTAATACTTGGTCTGAATTAACTCCTTGTAATGGACATTTTAGAGAGATAGCAGAGTCAGTAAAAAAAGGCGTGTATGAAGCTGGTGGTTTTCCTTTAGAGTTCCCTGTTTTTTCTGCAAGTGAATCAAATCTTAGACCAACCGCAATGTTATTTAGAAACTTAGCAAGTATGGACGTTGAAGAAGCTATAAGAGGAAACCCAATAGATGGAGTCGTACTTTTAATGGGATGTGATAAAACAACTCCTTCACTGATGATGGGCGCTGCTAGTGTAGACTTGCCGACTATAGGTATTTCTGGAGGACCAATGTTAAATGGTCATCATCAAGGTGAAATTATTGGTTCGGGCACAGGTGTTTGGAAACTTGATGCTGATTTAAATGCAGGAATAATAACAGAGGAAGATTTTATAAATGCTGAAATATCAATGAGCAGATCAAAAGGTAATTGTATGACAATGGGCACTGCATCTACAATGGGATCAATGGTTGAAGCACTTGGAATGTCATTACCAGGCAATGCAGCAATACCTGCTGTTGACTCTAGACGATATGCTTTATCTCATATGTCTGGAAAAAGAATTGTTGAAATGGTCAAAGAAAATATGACAATGTCAAAAATTGTAACAAAAAAATCTTTTGAAAATGCAATAAAAGTCAATGGAGCTATAGGAGGATCAACCAATGCAGTAATTCATTTAGCTGCTATTGCAGGACGATTAGAAATTGACCTAGAATTAGATGATTGGAATAAGTGTGGAGAAGGTATTCCTACATTAGTTAATTTACAACCATCTGGAAAATATTTAATGGAAGATTTTTACTACGCTGGAGGGGTACCAGTAGTTATCAAAAGATTGCTTGAAAAAAAATTACTAGATGAAAATGAAATGACAGTAAATGGGAAAACTATTGGAGAGAATAATAAAGATGCTAAATGTTGGAATAACGAAGTTATTAAAGAATTTGAAAAACCTTTAACTGAAAATGGAGGAATAAAAATTCTTTGGGGAAATATTGCACCTAATGGTGCAATAATTAAACCTTCTGCTGCATCACCAGAATTAATGAAGCATACGGGAAGAGCAGTGGTTTTTGAAAGTGTTGAAGAATTTCACGATAAAATAGATGATCCAAAACTTGATGTGGATGAGACTTGTATTTTAGTTTTAAAAAATTGTGGTCCTAGAGGTTATCCAGGTATGGCAGAAGTTGGTAACATGAGGCTGCCTCAAAAGATTCTAAAAAAAGGAGTTAGAGATATGATTAGGATTTCAGATGCGAGGATGAGTGGTACAGCTTATGGTACTGTAATTCTACATACTGCACCTGAAGCAGCGGTAAAGGGGCCTTTAGCTGCTGTTCAAAATGGAGATCAAATTGAAATTGATGTTAATCAAGGTATGATGAACCTTAAAGTTGACGATTACACTATTAAAAATCGTTTAGAAAATTATTCTCCAGTCTTACCTGAAATTACTGGGGGTTATCAAAAAATGTATGTTGATCACGTAATGCAAGCTGATAAAGGTGCAGATTTAGACTTTCTAATTGGTAAAAGAGGATCAGAAGTTAAAAGACATAGTCATTAATTTTAAAAATTAGAGAGTGTAGTTGTAAAAATGAATATTAATTTTAATCCGTTATCAGCTAAAGAATTAGTTTCAAGAATAAATAAAATTCCAAGAATTCAATTAGCTCAACTACCAACTGTTCTTGAATATGCCCCTAATATTTCTAAAGAGCTAAATATAAATCTATATATAAAAAGAGATGATTGCACAGCCCTTGCTTTTGGAGGGAACAAAACAAGACATCTAGAATTTATAATGGCTAAAACTCTATCTGGAGAGTATGATTGTATTTTAACTGGAGCTTCTTCTCAATCAAATTTTTGTCGTCAAGCTGTAGCAGCAGCAAATAAATTAAATTTAGATAGTTACTTAGTATTAATGCACGGAATAAAAGGTAAGTTAATGCAAGGCAATTTTTTATTATATAATATTTTAGGAGCTAACGTTGATGTAGTTGATGGAGAGAATTTAGAAGAAATACCAAAGCATCTAGATAGAAAATATAAAGAACTAATAAAACAGGGTCGAAAACCTCTACTTATATACGGTGGATTTGGAAAAGAGGATACAACTCTTGCTGGAATTAGTTATACAAATGCTATGGCTGAAATTGATTTACAAATGAGAGAACAAAATTTTATGGCAGATCACTTATTTGTTACGGCTGCTAATATGACACAAGCTGGCTGTGAGTTAGGGGCAAAAATATTAAATTGGCCAACTCGGATCCAAGGTATCTCTCCTGTTTATTGGGAAATGGATATCAAAAAGGATATTGCTCGCATTTGTAATGAAGGAGCTAAGCTACTTGATATAAATATGAAATTTAGTCATGAAATGATTAATCATGACAATACTTATGTAGGTGAAAAATATGGAGCTACTACAAAAGAAGGAATTGATGCTATGAAGCTTTTAGCAAAAAAGGAATCTATAATTCTTGATCCTGTATACACTTCTAAGGGTTTTGCAGCTCTAATAGATTATGTTCAAAAGGGTATTATTAAAAAAGGAGATAACGTAATTTTTGTTTATACTGGAGGAAGTCCAGCTGTATTTGCATATAATGAAGATATAAAAAACTTAAAATAATTATATTATGATTTACATAAATATAGACTGATTTTTAAACTTCAAATATCAAATATTTTACCTGGGTTTAAAATATTATTTGGATCAAAACTTTTCTTAATTAATTTCATTAAAGGAATATTATCTGGGTGTTGTCTTAATAAATACTCCTTTTTCTGAAGACCAATTCCATGTTCTCCTGTTATTGTCCCGTCCATTTTAAGTGCTTTATCAATTAATTTATCGCTAAACTCTCTTATATATTGATATTCATTATCTTTGTTAGGATCATAGACAATAGTTACATGAAAATTTCCATCACCTACGTGGCCAACCATAGGTGCTTTTAGCCCAGTGCCCTGAAGTTCATTTTCCGCAAATTTAATACACTCAACAATATTTGAAATAGGTACACAAACATCAGTAGCGTAAACCCTTACATTATCTCCTTCTGCTTTAACTGAATAATAAACATTGTGTCTTGCTTTCCAAATTTTATTTCTTTCCTCTGTGTTTACTGCCCATTTAAATTCACTGCCATGGTTGTTTTTAGAGATCTCCTCAACTATTTCAATTGATTCTTTATTTGCAATTTCACTTCCATGAAATTCATAAAAAAGTGTCGGTAAACTGTCTAAATTCTCTAGTTTTGAATACTTTATACTGATATCCATCTGATCTTTATTTAACAATTCCACTCTTGCAATTGGTACGCCATATTGGATAATTTCTTGTGCAGTTAATACAGCTGAGTCAAGATCTGGAAATTGACATACAGCGCTCATTATACTTTCTGGTATTGGTGATAATCTAAGATGAATCTCAGTGATTATTCCAAGTGTACCTTCAGAACCAACAAAAAGATTGGTCAAATTATATCCTGCAGAAGTTTTTTTTGCTCTTGTGCCAGTTTTTATTATATTACCATTCGCTAAAACTACAGTTAGACCTAAAACAGTTGTTCTCATTGTTCCGTATCTTACAGCCATTGTTCCTGATGCAGAACAAGCAGTCATACCACCTAAAGATGCATTTGCACCAGGATCAATAGGAAAGAATACCCCTTTATCTTTAAGTACTTCATTAAGTTGTTCACGTGATACATTAGCTTGAACCCGACAGTCAAAATCTTGTTCATTGATTGAAATTATTTTATTAAAATTTTCCATTGAAATTGTAAAACCTTCTTCGTTGCCAACTACATGACCTTCCAGTGATGTCCCAGTTCCATAAGCAGTTACAGGTACCTTGAATTCGTTACAAATTTTTAGTATTTTTGAGAGCTCCTCATTATTTTTTGGAAATAAAACAGCTCTCGGTAATATAGGATCATAGGCATCTTCACCTTTGGCGTGATTATTTCGAACACTTTCTGAAAATGAAATTCTTTCTTGTAAAAGGTCTTTCAAATTGTCTAATAATCCTCTATCCATTCACTAATAATATTAAATATTTAAGAAAAGTAAATGAATACAACTCCTTTAGAATTAGAAAAAATATATGAATTAGCTTTTGAAGCACTTACAAAAAATGGTTGTGATCATCTAAATGCTGATTGTGTTGCAACAACTGTAACTCACGCTGAGAGAGATGGAAGTGTTTCTCATGGTTTATTTAGAATTCCAGGATATGTAGCTTCTTTAAAGAGTAAAAAAGTAAATGCTGTTTCTCGGCCTACTAGTAATTATCTCACACAAAATACTATTCGTGTTGATGGAGATTATGGCTTTGCTCCAGTAGGAATAAAAGTTGGTTTACCTGAATTAATTAAAACTTCAAATAAACATGGAGTTGGCGTATTAACAATTGCTAATACTCACCACTTTGCTGCTTTGTGGCATGAGACTGAAGCTCTTGCTGAAAATAATTTAATCGGTATCGCTTGTACAGCATATAAGCCAAGTGTAGCTCCGGCTGGTGCAAAAAAACCATTATTTGGAACCAATCCAATTTCATTTGCATGGCCTAGAAAAAATAATACTCCTGTTGTTTATGACATGGCAACTTCTACGATGGCAATGGGTGAAGTTCAGGTTGCAGCTAGAGATGGTCACAAAGTACCATTTGGAACAGGACTAAATAAAGATGGTGAAAAAACTGATGATCCAAATCAAATAGCAAATGGTGGAGTGCTTTTGACATTTGGTGATTATAAAGGTTCTGCTATAGCTATGATGATTGAATTACTAGCTGCTGGTCTAGTTGGAGATCTTTTTAGTTTTGAAGCAAAAGTAGAGGATAATAACGATGGAGGTCCAGCACGGGGAGGTGAGTTTATTATGGCTTTATCCCCTGAGCTTATTGCAGGAAAAAATTGGAATGAACATGCTGAAAAATTTTTTGAACAAATGACATCCTTAGACGGAGTGCGGTTACCTGGTCAAAGAAGACATACTAATAGAGAAGATAAAGGTCCGAGACATATCAATACAGAGCTAATAGAAAAAATAAAGAGTTTAATCTAATCCATTTATGGATAATATTAGATTAGATTTTCAAAAACATATTGATGCAGGAAGATGTAATGGCGCTGAATGGATAATAAATCATAAAAATAATATTTATCATGAGGTAATTGGATATAATGATCTAGTAAAAAATAATAAACTTAATAAAAATTCCTATTATAGAATTTGGTCCATGACTAAACCAATTGTTGGTTTTGCGGCGATGCAACTAATAGAAAAAAACTTTTTATCTCTTGATGATACTATAGATAAATATTTACCAAATTTTAGAAATCTAAAAAAACTAAAATCTTTAACAAGTAAACTAGACGATACTATTAAAGTAGATAATACTCCTACAGTAAGACAACTTTTGCAACATACAGCAGGCTTTACTTACAATAGTAGCAATAATTTTTTGGCTGAAGCTTATGAAGAAAAGAAGTTGTTTCATTCATCTTCTAGAAGTTTAGAAGAGGAAATTGAAAGTATTTCGAGTTTGCCACTACTTTACGAGCCAGGATCAGAATGGCATTATTCTATTTCTATAGATATTTTAGCTAGAATTTTAGAAGTTGTAACAAAAGATAAGCTATTAAATATTTTAAAAGAAAATATTTTTTATCCATTAGAAATGAATGAAACAAATTTTTTTATTAGTAAAGATAAAGATAAAAATTTAGTTGAAACTTTTGAATATAATATTGTTAAATCAAAGTTAACCGACTTAACTTTAGGTACAAGAAAACTAATTTTGTATGGATATCCCTTAAATAATGAAAATTACTCTAGGGGTGGACACGGTTTATTTTCAACTGCTGCAGATTATATAAAATTTGCTACAATGCTTATTAATGGTGAAGATAAAAATTCTAAACCTTTAGTAAATAAGGAAACCCTTCAATCTATACGCTGTAATTCATTAGACACAAGCTTATTGCCTATCGAAATAACATCAACAAATACAATTAAAGATGAAAATTATGAAAATGATTTAGATGGTTATGGATGGGGCTTAGGATTTAGAGTATTGATGAATAATACACAACAAAACAAATATGGTGTTATTGGTGAATTTGGTTGGTCAGGTTACGCAGCCACATATTTTTTGGTTGATCCAATTAATGATTTATCTGCAGTTTTAATGATGCAAATTTTAGATGCAGATAAAAATATCAAAAAAGATTTTTATAATAATATTTTTAAAAATATCTAACAAATATGAAATCAAATCCATATACCTATGGAATAATTTTAACCCTTTTAACTTATTTATCTTTTGGTATCTTAGATACTATTCAAAAAACAGCAGTTCAATATCATTCAGTTTTTGTATTATTATTTGTTAAGTTTAGTTTTTGTTTTATTTTTTCTTTTTTTATTGCGAAAAAAAATAAAGTTAAGAAATTTTACTTTTCAAATAATTATAGGATACAAATAACTAGATGTGTTCTATCTGTTTGTGAGTCGTGTTTTTTTGTACTATCTTTTAGACATTTAGCTCTAGCGGATGCTCATACGATAGGATCTTTAGCACCCGTTCTTGTCTTAGTTTTTTCTTATTTCATATTAAAAGAAAAAGTTAACTTTGCTACTTGGTTAGCTATCAGTTTAAGTTTTTTTGGAGTTATTCTAATTATGCGACCTGGAATGACTATATTTAATCCTTATTTAATTATTCCATTATGTGCTGCATTTTTCTATTCACTATTTCAAATTGCAACAAGATTGAATGCTAAGTATGATGATAATGAAACTATGTTGTTCTACAATGGTCTTATAGGCGCTATTATTACATTTGTACTATCACTTTTTTTCTGGCAACCTTTGCATTCATTTTCTTTTATTTTTTTTATTTTTTTGGGTATATTTTTTTGTACAGGCTTATATTTACAGATAAAGGCCTTAAGTATTACTCCAGCAAGTATTTTAGCTCCATACCAATATACTATTATACTTTGGGGAATATTTTTTGGATTAGTCGTTTATAAAGAGATTCCAGATATATTTACAATTATTGGAGCAATTATTATTGTTTCATCAGGAATATTTATATTTCGGTATTCTTATAAGTAACTTTAATTTCTTTGTATCAATTAAAATATTAATGTTATAAATTTATGCTATGTTTATTGGTATTGATCTTGGAACTTCATCAATCAAAATGATTTTAATTGATCAAAGTCAAAACATTCTTGCTACGGCTAATTCAAGTCTCACAGTACAAACTCCAAAAGATGGCTTTAGTGAGCAAAATCCACAAGAATGGATTGACTCAACAATGGAATGCTTTGAAATTTTAAAGCTAAAAAAACCAAAAGAATTTTCACAAACTATTTCTATTGGCATATCCGGTCATATGCACGGAGCTACTTTAATAGATAAGGATGGAAAGGTCATTAGACCATGTATTCTTTGGAATGATACAAGATCTCATCAAGAATGTGAAGAATTTGAAAAACAAAATTTTGATGTACGATCAATTTCAGGAAATATTACCATGCCTGGTTTTACAGCACCAAAAATAAATTGGATAAAAAATAACGAAATAGATAATTTTAAAAAAATTTTCAAAGTTTTACTTCCTAAAGATTTCTTACGATTTGTTCTTACTGGTGAATTTTTTTCTGAAATGTCAGATGCTTCAGGAACATTATGGTTAGACATAAAACAAAGAAAATGGTCTGACGAATTGTTATCATGTTCGTTTCTACAAGAGAAGCAAATGCCAAATCTTGTAGAAGGAAATGAGGAAACAGGAATTCTAAAAAATGAATTAAAAGATAAATTTAATTTTAATAATAATGTAAAAGTTGTTGGTGGTGCTGGAGATAATGCGGCTGCTGCTACTGGGATGGGCATAACAAATGAAAATCAATCATTTATATCTCTTGGAACATCTGGAGTCTTTTTCACTCCAACAGACAATTTTTTGAGTAATACTGGAGATGCTGTACATTCATTTTGTCATTGTTTACCAAATAAATGGCACTTAATGTCCGTAATGTTGAGTGCTAGTAATTGTCTAGATTGGATATGTTCAATAACTAATTCATCTATTACAGAAACTTTAACTAATATAGAAAAATATTTTTCTAATACAAACAATCTTATAAATTCTCCATTTTTTTTACCATATTTATCTGGAGAAAGAACACCTCACAATGATCCATATATTCGCGGTTCTTTTCACTCAATGAAAACAACTACAAGTTCAACTAATTTACAATATGCTGTTGTAGAAGGTGTAAGTTTTGGAATTCTTGACGGTGTAAACTCTATACTTAAAGTAAATAAAAACTTTGAAAAAATCTTTATGGTTGGAGGAGGTTCAAAAAGTAAATTTTGGATTGAATTAATAGCCTCACTTCTAAATAGAAATCTCAGTGTTTGTAATCAAAGTGAATTTGGAGCTGCTCTTGGAGTTGCTAGATTAGCAATGCATGTCGATAAAAATATTAATAGTGATGTTAGTATAATAAAAGAAATAAAAATTAGTGAAACTTTTAATCCTATAGACAATAAAATTGATCTACTTTTAAAACGATATTCTATCTGGAAAGATTTATACTCTTCAAATAAGGATATAGCACCTAGCCTTTTAACATAATATTAGTCGCGTTATCTGCTATTGCCATTGCAGGTGCGTTTGTGTTTGCTGATACAATATTTGGCATCATTGAAACATCAAAAACTCTTAAATTTTCAATTCCTTTGACTTGAAGTTTTGAATTTAAAACTGCTAAACGATCATTATCATTACCCATTTTACAAGTTCCAACGGGATGCCAATTTGTTTTAATCATTTTTTTACAGTAATTAATTAAAGAATCATCATCAATAATTTTTTCACCTGGCAGTATTTCATCTAAAATAATATCTGATAAGGGTTTAGTTTTAATAACTTTTCTAGCCAATTTTACACTTTCTAACAAAGTTTTAATATCATCTTGATTACTCAAAAAATTAGGGTTGATATTTGGAAGATCTAATGGGTTCGAAGAATTTAAAGTAACATCACCTCTTGATTTTGGATTCATAATGCAAGATGTTAATGTCACGCCATGATCCGGTTTAATACCTTTAGTGTCTCTATCGGTGTACATTATTTGAACACAATACAATTTAATCTTTGGATCAGTGCTGTCTTGCAGATCCTCTGGATTAAGAAATGAACAACAATCTACGCCATTTGATGTTACTGGTCCTGATTTAAATAATAAATATTGGATACCATTTCTAATCATCCTCCAACCTTTATTTTGCTTAAAATAACCGTATCCTGGTTTTGCCCTTGTCACAAAAGGAATCTCGTGATGATCTTGTAAGTTTTTACCAACTCCGGGTAAATCTTCTTTTACATTAATGTTAAATTTTCTTAATTGAGTCTCCTCACCAATACCAGAATGCATCAATATTTTTGGTGTAATTAAAGCTCCAGCAGTAAGTATTATTTCTTTTCCAAAAAATTTTTCATTGATACCATTAGATATTGTTTCTACACCAGTTGCCTTTTTATTTTCTATAATTACTTTTGTTACTGTTGTATTAAGTTTTATTTTAAGTTTCTTATTTTTTATAATTGGTTTTATAATTGATGAAATAGTGTCACATCTTTTTCCATCACCTATAGTGTACTGCATTAGACCTACACCATATTGTTTACCATTATTAAAATCTCTATTGTATGGTAAACCTAAATTTTGCATTGACTTAATATATAAATTTGATCCTTCAGCTACGTATCCCGGATCTGATACTTTTATCGGCCCCTCATTCCCATGAAACTCTCCACCTAGTCTTTGATTATTTTCTAGTTGTTTAAAATTTTGAATTAAAGAATCCCATCCCCATCTTTCATCTCCTGTTTCTCTAACCCAATTTTCATAATCAGACGGTTTGCCTCTCATATAAACCATTCCATTTACACTTGATCCTCCTCCAAATACTTTAGCTTGAGCTATATCATGTTGTCTATTACCTAGCTGCGGTTGTGGAGAAGATTTATAAAATTTTAAATAAGGACTACCTTCAAGCATTGGTATCCATCCAGCAGGCATACTTAAAAAAGGATTGCTATTTTTTTTACCTTCTTCAAGAATTAAAACTGTGTGACCGTTTTTAATTAATTTTTCAGCAGTTACTGTTCCTGAAGTTCCCCCACCAACAATAATAAAATCAAATATTTTCATTAGAGTAAATAGTTTGTAGAAATTTAATTTTCTTAATCAACAAGTTAGAAAATTTAATATATTTTTTAGGTGTATCACCCCATAATTCTTTACAACATGCAAAATCCTCTACTTTGTCATCAGATAAATAATTTTTAATCCAATCCCAACTTGGTTCATAATAATTAAATATAAGATCTTTTGATAATATTTTACACATAAAAACGTACCAACCTGCTATTGCGTCTATTGAATTTTCTGGAATTATATTTTTTTGAAAACACTTGTTTATTGTTGGCAAAATAAATATAGGAAATTTTCCTACTCCATCCATAGCAATTCTTTCAAGTTTATCACCTATATTTTTATTTTTAAATCTATCAAAAATAATCATCATATATTCTTCAAGATCAAAGGGAGCTTCATTTCCTAATGCTGGTATGATTTCCTTCCTTTCTAGTTCAAAAAAATATTGTTGCAATTCTTTATCTAAAATAGCAGCATCATATGTAACATATTTTTTTAAGGCTCCGAAATAGCTTAGAGCCACATGGGCACCATTTAAAATTCTTATTTTAGCTTCTTCATAAGGAAAAACATTCTGTACAAATTGCACACCAACCTTTTCAAGTTCTGGCCTTTTTCCAATAAAATTATCTTCAATTACCCATTGAATAAAAGTCTCCGCCATCACACTACAATTTTCATTTATATTGAAATTATCTGCTATTTCTTTTTTAAGATCACTTGGAGGTCTAGGTGTAATTCTATCAACAACACATGAAGGAAAACTTACTTTTTTATTTACCCATTCTAAAAGTTCTAATTCCTTTGAATTTTTTAAATAATCTTTTAGAGCATTCTTAAGCATAACTCCATTTTCTCTAATGTTATCACAACACAGAAGAGTTATTTCTTTATCAATCGACTTCATTCTTTTTTTTAATGCATTTAAAAGATATGAAAAGATGATTGTGCTTTCTTTTTTTTCAATATTATTTTTTACAATTTCTAAATTAAGGTTTAGTTTATTATTTTCACTAATATAATAACCACTTTCTGTAACTGTTATAGTTACTAATTCAATATCAGGATTACTTAAGATATTTTCAGCATCTTCTTTATCTTTACTCCAATCAATTAAGTTTAGTATTGAGTGTATTTCATGATATTCTTTATCACCCGATGTAGAGATAGTTTTTAATACATATTTGCCGTTTCTATCCTGTAAAAAATCAAAATTTTCTCGCTCTTCCTTTCTTAAATTTATAGCACAAATTCCCCAGTTAAGATCATCTGTTTGGTTAAGATAATTGTTTATATAGAAAGCTTGATGAGCTCTGTGAAAATTACCGGTACCTAAATGAACAAATCCAATTTTACAGTCTTCTCTATTAAAAGAAGGTATTTTTAGATCATTTTTCTTCATCTATTTTAATTTGAAGTTTTACATCTGTAGGTCTGTGTTCTGCAGCTCTTTCAAAAGCGGCAACACTTTCTTCAAATTTAAAAGTATGAGTAATCATTGGTTTTACATTAATTTTTCCACTTCCTAATAATCTTATTGATGGTTCATATTGATGTGAATATCTATGAACAGTTTGATATTCTAGACCTTTAGCAAATAGAATTGCCCAATTCATTGGAACTGGTTCTGCATTATTACCAATGAGGACTACATGTGCACCTGGAGAACAACAACTAAATATAGCTTCATAAGCTTTAACTGCTCCGCTACACTCAAAAAAACGATCAACCCCCCAACCTCCAGTATTATCCATAATTCTTTCTGATAAATTTTCTTTAGATAAATCAACAGGTATTAAATCTGGATAATGATCACACATTTTTAGTTTTTCTGCTAAAATATCTGCGATGTAAACTTTTGAACAACCACCAGCTAATGCAGCTAATCCAGTAACTAAGCCAATAGGCCCACATCCCATAACAAGTCCAATTTGCCCTGGTTTTATTTTAGCTTTTGTAACTCCTTGCATTCCAACAGCTAACGGCTCAACCATTGCACCTTCTGCGTAGGACATATTATCAGGAATCCTAAATACCATGTCTCCAGGAAAAATTACTTCAGGTGCTAGACAGCCATGCACAGGAGGTGTTGCCCAAAATTTTACTTGTTGATCATAATTATACATACCAAGTTTATATTCTTTAGATTTTTTACTTACTACTTGTGGCTCTATACAAACTCTATCTCCTTCTTTTAAAATTTTTTCATTTTTTCCAACAGCTATTACAGTACCAGATCCTTCATGACCTAAAACCATTGGAGCATTAACGTGCCATTGACCAATTTTTCCATGTTCATAATAATGTATATCTGATCCACAGATACCAACAGTATGCATTTTGATTTTAACATCATCTGGACCTACCTCTGTAGGAAGATCAATATCACGTAAGTTTAATTCTAATTGTTTTTCTAGTACTAAAGCTTTCATTTTCTATCCTTTCCAAATAACAAATATTATCCAAGCTATACCAATTCCAATAGCAAAATTAATTGATAAAATATTTTCTAAAAATCTCATCCAAAATAATTGTAAAGCAACGAAACTAATTACACCAATAAATAGTCTATCAAACCAGTTTGTATCAATAGGAATGAAACCTTTCTTTTTCATATTATCCTTTAACAGCTCCAAAAGTTAATCCGGCAACAATATACCTCTGTACTAAAAATAAAAAGATTAAAGCTGGTATCATTGACACTAAAGCTACAGCTGCCATAGTTCCCCAGTTTGTTCCTGTTGTGGTTACAAACTCAGATAAACCAGTCGGGATCGTTCTCGCATAAACACTTGTTAAGGTTGAAGCTAATAAATATTCATTCCATGCGAATAAAAAACTGAGTAGTGATGTTACAGCAATTCCAGGAGCTGCAAGAGGTATTATTAACTTCCAAAGTACTGTAAATAAATTGGCACCATCAACTATCATGGCTTCATCCAATTCTTTTGGAATGCCATCAATAATTCCTTTTAAAAGCCAAATAGCAAAAGGTAAATTAAAGACACAGTATAATAATATTAATCCAATTTTTGTATCAAATAGAGTAGAATCGCCAAATTTAAAAACAGTAGAGAACAATAAAAACAAAGGCAACATAAATGCAGCAGGTGGAGCCATTCTATTTGTCATAGTCCAAAAAAATATACTTTCTGATCCAGGTAACTTAAATCTAGATAGAGCATAAGTAGCCATTAATGCTAATACAGTTACTAAGGCAGCATTTGAAGTAGCTACTATAATTGAATTAAAAAGATAATCAGAATAAATGCCATCAATAAAAGGTTTAGTAAAGTTTTTCCAATGTATTTTTTGAAAAAATGTAGGGCTTAAATCTGGCTTACCAAATAATTCAACCGGTGTTCTTGTTGAGACTAAAACCATCCAATAAATTGGGAATAAGGTAATTAATGTTAATATAGTCCAAAGAATTGTTGTGCTAATTTTTCCAATAACTTTTCTAATCTTCACTTTTCCCCCTCGAGACCATTACACTATAAAGCAGCCAACAAATGACAATTGTTATATATAAATATAAAATCGACATAGCTGATCCAAAACCATAAAATCTTTTTTCAAAAACTTCTTTCCATATATGAATGCCTGTAAATCTCGTTGCATAACCTGGTCCACCTCCAGTGAGCATCCATACTTCATCAACAATCTTAAGTGAGTCCATTAATCTAATAAAAATAACAACTATCAAAACTGGCACCATCATAGGGATAGTTATATAGATAAATATTTGGAAATTATTTGCTCCATCAATTTTGGCTGACTCATAAGGATCTTGAGGGAGAGCACTTAGCCCAGCAAGTAAGGTTAAAGTAACAAACGGAGTCCAATGCCAAATATCCATTATAACAATCATCCAAAAAGCTTGATCAGCATTTAATCCATAATTTAACGTATATCCAAAAAAATCTTTTAAAAAATGAGGTAAAGGTCCTAATCCTTGAACACTAAACAACTTAAATATTGAACCAACAACAATCGGTGCAATTACTAGAGGCAAAGTATGCACACCTCTGAAAAAAGATTTTAAAGGAAAAGAACTAAGCAAAGATAAAGCTAACAAAAATCCTAAACTTAATTCAAAAAATAATGTGACAACAGCAAATCTAATTGAACGCCAAATTGAACTCAAAAAAACTTCATCAAATATCAGCTGTCTGTAATTGTATCCAAAGCCCTCAAATTGCATTGAAGGATCAACAGCAAGAGGATTCCATTTAAAAAAACCAACATATAAAACATAAAAGAAAGGAACTAGTCCAACTAAAAAAAGTATAAGAATTGTTGGTGATAAAAGTAACCAACCTGTTCGATTATTAGAAAACATAAAAAAGGGAGGCTATAGAGCCTCCCATTTAAAGATTAATTAACCTTGATAACCAAGATCACTCATTACTTTATCAAGAGCTTGACATGCTCCATCTAAAGCTTCTTCCGGAGTCATTTCTCCTGCAAGAGCTTTATAAATGAAAGGGTCTATTGCAGCTCTTCCCGCTCCGTGGAATGGGAATGGAGGCGCACCAGCATATAAGAAGCCAGTATCTCTCATTAAAGTAAAGTATCCGTCAGCTTGTTCGTCAACAGCCATTACTTTTGGATCAGCATATGTTGCTTTATGAGTAATACGTCCACCAGCAATTGCCCAATCAGCTTGAACTTCATTTTGAGCAATGAATTGAAGCCAAAGCATTGTAGCTTCAATATTTTTTGATGAGTGTGGAATACCATAAGCACCACCATCAAAATAGCCAATGTAACCATTTCCTGATGCAGCTTGAGTCATAACACCAGGTGCTGTTGGAGGTAACATAACACCAACATTTCCTACAACTGCTGATTTTTCAGAGTCAGTTGCAATCCATGCAGCGTTTTCACCATATACCCAACCTTGTGCAGCTCGTCCTGCAGCAAAAGATGCACCAACTTCACTCCAAGTACTTTGAAGTGCTTCAGGTGGAGCAAAAGGTAGAAGTTGTGTCCAGAAGTTTAGAGCAGCTTTTGCTCTTCCACCATTTAATTGACCACCATTTTCTACACATGACTGATAGCTATCCATATTAACACCCCAGTTATATAAACCAAAAGATGGTCCAATGGACTCTAGGAACTCATAAGTAGAAGCTGGATGTCCAGTATGTCCCTGAACAGTTGTTCCCCAACATTCCATACCATTATCAGCACAGTAATGTGTAAAGAATTCTGCGTTATCTCTGTACTGATCAAATGATGTTGCAGGAGATAAACCATATCCATATTGTGCTCTAAATGCAGCTTTTGCATCAGCAGCTTCAAATAGATCTTTTCTATATAGATAAACTTTTATGAAAGCTTCCATAGGAACACCAAAAACATCACCAGATCCATCTTTAAAATAATCAATGAAAGTTGTGAAGTCATCAAGGCTTACACCAGGAGCTTGAAGATCAGGGTTATTAGCAAGACCTTCTGTTATATTAACCAAGAAATCTCTATTTAAGTAGTCATAAACTATATCTTGTTCAATATATACAAAATCATAGATACCAGAATTAGCTTCCATATCTTTGATTGCTTTATCATACATAGAATCCCAAGAAGTATTTTCTAGTTGTACTTTAATGCCAGTTAATGCTTCAAATTCTTTTGCTAAAACTTCTCCAGCAAATTGACCTGGAGGTGTGTTCTCAGCAACACCTTGAAGAACAGTTCCCGCATAAGGGGCACCAGCTTTTTTCCACCATTCAGCATGACCGTCAGCCATAGCTGAGAATGAAAAAGTTGAAACTAGAAGGGTAATTAGTAATTTTTTCATATTTCCTCCTATTATGAATAGTTATAAAACAAATGTTTTAAACAATTTTACATTATGCAGATAAAGATTTTTATCAACTATTTTTTTTAAAACTTTTTGAACTATTAAGTTGTTGTTTTTTCTTAAATTTTGGAGATATTATAACTATAATATCAAAAATGGGGGAGTGATGATATTAGAACGATTCAAAGTAACAGATAAAATAGCAGTTGTCACAGGTGGTACTAGAGGTATTGGTTTATCAATAGCACATGCTTTAGGAGAAGCTGGAGCAAAACTTGTTGTAACCAGTAGGACAGATAAATTTGGAGGTTTAGAAAGTTTACAAAAAGCAAATTATAACGTCTCTTTTTTTGAAGCAGACATAACTGATAAGCAAGTTCCACAAAAAATAGTAGATTATACTTTAGACAAACATGGGTCGATTGATATTTTAGTAAATAATGCAGGTGTAGCACAACATGGTGAAATGGAAGAATTTAATGATGATCTCTTAGATAAAATAATGAACATTAATGTTGATGCTCTTTTTAGAATGTGTAGATCAGCAATTACACCTATGAAAAAACAAGGTGAAGGAGTTATATTAAATATTGGTTCAATTTCAGGACTTGTTTCTAACATTCCTCAACCACAAGTTGCTTATAATGCTTCTAAAGCAGCAGTTCACATGATTACTAAAAGTTTAGCCAGTGATTTTGCAGATCAAAATATTCGTGTTAATGCTATAGCTCCTGGTTATTTTAGAACTGAAATGACTTCTCTTCCAAAAGAAAATGAACACTGGTATCCTACTTGGGATAAGATGACACCTTTAGGTAGAATGGCCGAAACAGAAGAAATTGGAGCTGCAGCACTTTTTTTATGTAGCCCAGCCTCAAGCTATGTGACTGGTGAAGTGTTAGTTGTAGATGGAGGTTATACCACAAGATAATTAATGGAGAAATATTCTGATTATATAGTGATAGGCGGTGGAGCTTCAGGCTGCGCTCTGACACATAAACTTTTAAACTCCAATAAGTCAGTTGTACTTATTGAGGCAGGCTACTCTCATCATAATTTTTTACTTGATGTACCCGCAGGTTTTTTTAAATTAGTTAATGATTCTAAGTATGCAACTTATCACAAAACTAATCCTCAAAAACATTTAAACAATAGAGTTAATATTATACCTCAGGGTAATGTTTTAGGAGGAGGAACTTCAATTAATGCTCAAGTTTATATGAGAGGTAGGGCAGAGGATTATAATGAATGGAATGAAATACTCAGAGTCAACAATGATAATGTTAAGTGGGATTGGGAAACAGTACTTCCATATTTTAAAGAAATGGAAAATAATTCTCGTCTTGAAAATGAATATCATAGTAAAAAAGGCAATTTAAACGTTTCCGATTCATCGCATGTTGATCAATTGTCATATGATTTTATCGAATCCGTTGCTTCTCTTGGCGTAAGTAAAACTGATGATTTTAACGGTCAGCAACAAAAAGGTGTTGGTCTATATCAATTTATGAATCGTAAAGGAAAAAGATCATCAGCTGCATACGCTTTTATAGAGAAGCAGAACAATAATCCTTTACTCAATTTATTACTAAAAACAAAAGTGAAAAAAATTATAATTGAAAACAATAAAGCTATTGGAGTGATTATTGAAAACTCTAGTGGTGAAGAAGAAAAAGTATTTGCTAATAAAGAAGTAATATTAGCCGCTGGTTCATTTATTACGCCAAAAATATTAATGTTATCTGGAATCGGAAATGAAGAAGAATTAGAAATACTGTCTATAAAATGCAAAAATAATCTTCCAGGAGTTGGTAAAAACTTAATGGATCATCCTGAATGTCCTTTAATTGCATCCGCTAATGGCAAATATGGTTATTACAAACAAGGTGAAGGTTGGAGAATGTTAAAAAATGGCATTGAGTTTCTCTTATTTGGAACAGGCAGAGTAAATTCGACTGGAGTTGAAGCTGGAGCATTTGTTAATCCTATAAACAGTGATGATTTAGCATATATACAAGCTTTTTTTGTTCCAAGTATTTATATGAATTCAGATACTATTGGTGTTATTGATGATGATTACGGAATGTCAATTACAACTGTAATGACAAAACCAAAATCAAGAGGTTATGTAAAACTAAAATCATCTAATTTTAAAGATAATCCAGAAATTGAATTAAATTTATTAAAACATGAAGATGATTTAAGAATGATGATGGCGGGACAACGATTTTTTTTACAGGCTCTTACAAATGGACCATTATCAAAAAAAGTAAAAAAAATAATTGTTCCAAATACTGAAAATTTAAATGATGAAAATCTAGAAAAACATTGTAGACGATTTGTAAGAACAAATTATCATCCATCTGGTACGGCTAAAATGGGAGCTGATAATGATAAAATGTCAGTATTAGATTCTAAATTAAGAGTAAGAGGTATTGAAAATTTAAGAGTTTGTGATTTATCAGCAATGCCAAATATTAATTCAGGCAATACATCTGCACCAGCAATGATGCTAGGTTTAAGATGTGGTGATTTTTTAAGTGAAACTAATATTAATTAATTAATTTTTTCTTTTTTAAATTTTTCAACCAAATTGAATATATATATTTATAATCTAGATCATTAATTGAATTAATTTTTCTTAAATCAATATTACTTTTCTTATTTATATTAAATAATAAACTTGCACCTAGGCTTGTCCCTACTTCTTTTTTATTTTTAAAGATTTTTTGAGTATTTCTTAAATTTGCTACAATTTTCATTATGTAATTATTTTTTGTAACTGGACCATCTAAAATTATATCAGCTGATGATTCCATATAATCAAGACAAAAATTTAATGTAAAAGCCATATATATACAAATTAAAGAATATTTTTGATTGTTAGATAGTTTTATTTTTTTAATTGTTTTATTAAGTTTAAAAGGCCCAGCACTTGCAAAACTAGGATAAATTAGATTATTAATTAAATCTTCTTCACTTATTTTAGCTGATGTTTTATTTTTTATTTTTAATGATTTACAAAGAACATCATATTCTCTTCCACCCATAAACCGCATTGTTGGCACATGATTACCAAAAACATCAATGTTCGACAGCATATCTAATTTTGGATTTAATTTTTTCAATTTGGTTTGTTGATTAAAAATTATGTACCAAGTTCCAGTTGAAACTAGAGTGAAATTTTTGAGTTTTGAATTTTTAAAATACAAATACGAAGCATTGCTATCATGTATTCCATTTAAGATGCTTATTTTGCTATCATTAATTTTGAAATAACCAATACTTTTCCACGCTCTTTGAATTTTAGGAAATTTATCATAAATTTTTAATTTTTTTACAAGTGAAGAGTATGTGTTCTTATTAAAGTTCCATAGAAAACTATGACATCCAATGTAAGAAATCTCACTTGAGAAATTACCTGAAAGTTTCCAAGAGATGTATTGTGGATAGGATAAAATAAATTTAGTTCTTTTAATTACTTCAGGAAACATTCTATTTAAGTAATATATTTGTTGTCCAGTATTTAATCCTACTTCTAAGTGAGGTGTTAATGAGGTATGGAAACTTGGTGCTATTTTTTTAAATTCTTTAATAAATTTATCATAAGAATACTCATAATCAGTACTCGCAATAATTTCTTTATTATCTTTATCTATGAATGCAATTGTTGCACCGTGTGTTGCACAAACAAACTTATAAATTTTATAATTTGCAGTTAATCTTTTTAAATTTACTATAAGCCAATCAAAAATTTTTTGTGAATTTAAATATATAATTTTATTTTTATATTTTTTTAATGTTTGTCTTGTCCTAATTTCTTTTATTATTTTTCCCTGTAGGCTTATTAAGACAAGTTTGACATTTGTTTTACCAATATCTAAGATTATATTTGTTTGTTTTTTAATCATCTAGTGAAAGATGTTATGTTCCCTCCATCAATATTAATTATATTACCAGTAGACTTTTTAGATTTGGAACTTGCAAAAAAATAAATACCTTCAGCTATGTCCTCTGGCAAAACACTAACTTTTAACAGACTTCTATTCTTATAAAATTCTTCAACTTTATTTATTGGAATATTATTACCTGCTGCACGTTGTTTTTTCCAATCCCCACTCCAAATTCTTGAGTTTTGTATTACGGCATCAGGATTTATAATATTTGATCTAATTTTATGTTCTGCACCTTCCAAGGCTATTGATCTAGATAGATGAAGTAAAGAGCTTTTTGCGACACTATACGCAGATGCTCCCTTGGAGGCACTTAAGCTATTTTTGCTAGAAATAAATATTATAGAGCCACCAATATTCTGTCTCATCATTTGTGAATATACTTCCCGACTAATAAGGAAACAACCTTTGGAAAGTACAGCCATATTTTTATCCCACAATTTAGATGAAGTTTTGTCAAATGGCGCGGCTGAAGCAAAACCAGCATTCGCGACTAAAATATCAATTCCACCAAATTTATTAACACTCTCATCAACTGCTTTTTTTACATCATTTTCTTTAGTTACATCCATTACAATAGACTTAACAACATCAGTACCAAATTTATTTTGAAAACTCTTTTTAGTTTGTTGAAGCGCTTTACTGTCAATATCAGTTAAGATTACACAACATCCCTCTTTTAAAAACTTATTTGCAGTTGCAGAACCTATTCCACCAGCGGCACCTGTAATTAACGCAACTTTTCCCGCTAATTCTTTTTCAGGAGGCATTCTTCTTAATTTTGCCTCTTCAAGTTCCCAGTATTCTATTCTAAAGGCTTCCTTTTCTGTTAAACCTGTATATTTACTTACACCTTCTGCACCCTTCATAACATTTATTGCATTACAGAAAAATTCACTAGAAATTCTAGCAGTAGATTTATTTTTAGCAAATGACATCATTCCATATTCAGGTATTAGAACAATTACAGGATAAGGGTCTCTTAAATTTGGAGAATTTTTATTTTTATTTCTTTTATAATATTTGCCATATTCATCTTTGTATTTTTTAAGATATTTTTCTATATTTTTTTTCAATTCATTTTCTTTTTTCATTAAATCACTTAATGAAGGAAGAACTAAAGGCAATCTTTTTGTCCTCAAAAAATGATCAGGACATGATGTACCTATTGCCGATACTTTTTTCATATTTTGTGAATTTACAAATTCTAATGTTACCTTAGATTTATCTATATGTAATATTTTAAAATTTTCTTTAGATAATTGTCCTCTCAAAGTTGAAATTAATTTATTTTCGAATTCACTATTAGATTTTATTTTATAAATAGATTTGCCAAACGAATATTTTTTTATTGAGTCATTGAGATAAATCTGAGCTTTTTTAATTATGTCAATTGAATTTTTATAACATTGCTCACTTGTATTAGCCCAAGTAAATAAACCATGGTGCCCTAAAACAATTCCTATAATATTTTTATTACTTTTTATTAGTTTTTCCATTTTAAGACCAAGGTCAAAACCTGGACGTTGCCAATTTAACCATCCTAATTTATTTTCATAAACTTTATTTACAATATCTCTTCCATTCTTCATTGTTGCCAATGCTATTATTGAATCAGGATGCGTGTGATCAACTTCTGGATATGGAACATAAGCATGAAGAGGAGTATCTATGCTGGCTGCTCTTGGATTATTGTTAAAAGTACACATAGGATAATAACCAACCATTTCATCTTCAAAGTTAAATCCTTTGTAAATATTTTTTAAATTATTTAGCTTATCCATATAGAGACTTGCAAATCCATCTTCTTTAATTGACCCAAGATCTCCACCCGAACCCTTAACATAGAGAATATTTTGACTTACTTTATCTAAGGGATCTTTAAGATTAATTTTAGAAGAGGTATTTCCACCTCCAAAATTAGTTATTTTCAAATCTCTACCTAATAAATTTGATCTGATAATTAATTGTTGAAGTTTACTAAGTTTATTAAAATTTTTATTCCAATTATTTTTAACAGGTATTTGATATCTATTTTTCATAAATTATGCTCTTATGCAATGATTTACATTTAATTGATTAAGAAATCAAAGTTAATTATATTTTTTCCTTGATTATTTAATGTTATTCATTTCTATTATGATTATTATTTATAGGAGGAATAAAATGAAAAAAATACTATTAGTTTTATCTTCATTTCTTTTAATTTCCTTTAACACATATGCAGATGATATGCGCATTGCACTTGTGGTTAAAGGACTTGGTATTGGTTTCTTTGAAGCTGCTGCTGAAGGTGGCGAAGAAGCTGCAAAAGAAATTGGAGGTATAGAAGTAATTTACACAGGCCCAGCTACAACTACAGCTGAAGCTCAAATTGAAGTAATAAATTCTTTAATTGCTCAAAAGGTTGATGCAATTGCAATTTCTGCAAATGACAGAGATGCTCTTGTTCCAATAGGGAAAAAAGCAATGCAAAGAGGTATTACAGTAATTTCTTGGGATTCTGGTATTGGTGAAGATGGAAGAGTGATGAATTTAGATCCTTCAAATACTGCATTAATTGGATCATCTAACATTAAGTGGATGAAAAATTCTATGGGTGATGAAGGTGAATTTGCTATTCTAAGTGCAACAAGTCAAGCAACAAATCAAAATGCTTGGATTGAAGAAATGAAAAAAGAATTTGCTAAACCTGAATACTCAAAAATGAAATGGGTTGATACTGTTTATGGTGATGACTTATTTGATAAAAGTTATCAAGAAGCTTTGGGTCTATTTAAAAAACATCCAAACTTAAAAGGTATTATAGCTCCAACTTCAGTAGGTATTGTTGCAGCTGCAAAGGCAGTAGAAGATCAGGGCTTAGTTGGCAAGGTATTTGTTACAGGTCTTGGACTCCCTAGTGAAATGAAAGCTCATGTAAAAAGTGGTGCTGCAATCCAATTTGGAATTTGGAATCCTATTGATTTAGGATACTCAGCTGTTTACTTATCACATCAAATAGCTAGCGGTGCATTCAAAGGTCAAGAAGGCGAATGTATTCCTACAGGTAGAATGGGTGAGATTTGTATAGGGGCAGGTAATTCTGCGGCTATGGCTGATCCATTTATTTTTGATGCGTCAAATATCGATAAATTTGCAGAAATATTCTAAATAAATCTTAAAACATATGACCATTTTAAAATGGTCATATGTTAAATTATGAAACTTGAGTTAAAAAAAATATCTAAATTTTTTCCTGGAATAAAGGCTCTTCAAAAAGTTGATTTTAAACTTAAAGACAATAGCATACATGCTCTTCTTGGAGAAAACGGTGCTGGAAAGTCAACATTAGTAAAAATACTATGTGGAGTTTATCAACCTGATGAAGGTAAAATTTTTTTAAATAATATTGAGCATAACATAACTAATCCATTAGAATCATTATCCTTAGGCATATCTGCAATTCATCAAGAGTCTGTTATGTTCGATGAATTGAGCGTAACGGAAAATATTTTTATTGGAAATCATATTACAAAACCAAATAACCTAGTTGATTGGCAACAAATGGAAAGAAAAACAAAAGAACTTCTTGGAAATTTAGAAGCTGATATTAGGCCAAATGAGAAAATTAAAGATCTTAGTATTGCGCAAAGACATATTGTTCAAATTTCAAGATCTTTAATTCATGATGCTGATATTGTGATTATGGATGAGCCAACAGCTTCTCTTTCTCAAAAAGAAATTGACGAATTGTATTCAATAATAAGAAATTTAAAAAAACAAAATAAGTCAATTATTTTTATATCACATAAACTTGATGAAATTATGGAAGTCTGTGATGAGTTTACAGTGTTAAGAGATGGAGAGTTTATTAATACTGATTTAATTACAAATACTAATAAAGATAAATTAGTAACATATATGGTTGGTAGAGAAATTGATCAAATCTTTCCAAAAAAACAAGTTAAAATTGAGCAAGAAATATTTAATGTAAAAAATTTATATAAGAAAACACAATTTAAAAATATCAATTTTAATTTAAGAAAAAAAGAGATTCTTGGTTTTTATGGACTAGTTGGATCTGGAAGAACAGAAATAATGAAAACTATTTTTGGAATAAATAAATATGATGAAGGAGAAGTTTTTTTTAAAGGAAAAAAATTAAAAATAAGAAAGCCAAATGATGCTATTCAAAATGGAATAGTTTACCTTTCTGAAGAAAGACAAAATTTAGGAATGACAGGTCTAATGTCCGTTAAAGATAATATTAACATGGCAGTTATGGATAAAAATTCTGATTATTTGATAATTAATCAATTAAAAGAAATAAGAAACGCTGAGGAACTGCAAGATAAATTAAATATAAAAGTTTCTTATTGGAGTCAATTAGCACAAAGTTTATCAGGTGGTAATCAGCAGAAGACAGTTATTGCAAAATGGTTATCTACTAAACCTGAAATATTAATTTTAGATGAACCTACAAAAGGTATAGACGTAAAATCTAAATCAGCAGTTCATGAATTTATGGGTGAACTTGTTGACACTGGAATGTCTATCATAATGATTTCATCTGAATTAACAGAAATTCTTGGTATGTGTGATCGTGTAGTTGTTATGTATAAAGGTTTAGTAAAAAATATATTAGATGTATCAAATACAACTTCAGAAGAAATTGTTAAGCTAGCAAGTGGAGAATAAATGATCAAAAAAATTATAACTAGTAGAGATTTTATTTTATTTGCAATAATTGTTTTTGGAGTAGTGGTTGTTGGCATAGCAAACCCATTTTTTGTAAAGCCATCTAGTCTATCAGATGTATTAACTGATACTTCAATTTTAATTATTTTAGCTTTAAGTCAAATGCTAGTAATTTTAATAAGGGCAATCGATTTATCGGTTGCTTCAAATTTAGCTTTATCAGGAATGCTAATATCTCTATTATCTACAATTTATCCAGAATTACCTGTTATTTTTTTTATTTTACTTTCTTGTTCAATCGGAACTTTTTTAGGAGTTCTAAATGGTGTATCTATTGCTATTCTTAAGGTTCCATTTATTGTTACAACTCTTGGAACACTAAGTATTTATAGGGGATTAATTTATTTTGTAAGTGATGGTAAACAAGTATATTCCTCTGAATTCTCAGAAGATTTTCTTGCTTTAATTCACTATAAATTTTTATCTCTTTCCTTTTTATTTTGGATAGCGGTTGCAGTATTTATATTGATGTATATTTTATTAAATCACACCCGGTTTGGACGAAATCTTTATTCTCTTGGTGGGAACCCAGATGCAGCAAAATATATAGGTATAAACGAAAACAAATATATTATTTTAGCTTATTCTTTATCAGGTTTTTTTGCTGGCTTATGTGGATATTTATGGGTTGCAAGATACTCAGTTGCATCAACTCAAATAGCAATAGGATTTGAATTAACAGTCATTTCTGCATGTGTTGTTGGCGGGATAAGTGTCATGGGTGGTGTGGGAACAGTAATTGGATGTACACTTGGAGCTCTGTTAATAGGATTTATTAGAAATGCATTACCCGCTGTAGATATATCTCAGTTTTGGCAGTTGGCTATTTCAGGAGCTATAATATTAATAGCTATAATCATCAATACTAAGACAGAACAAAGAAAAGAAAAAACAATTATGGTAGAATGATGAAAAATTTAATTCCAGATAATCCACCATTTAAATTAATTAATATTCTTTACAAAAAAGAATTTATTCTTTTTATGGTTTTTCTTTCTATAATTATAATTAATTCAAATATCTCACCTTATTTTTTAGATCTTTACAATTTGATTGATAGTACTTTTTTGTTTAGCGAAAAAGCAATTATAGCTTTAAGTATGACCTTTGTTATCATTGCAAGACAAATTGACTTATCTGTTGCATCTATAATTGCCGTGTCCTCATGTGTACTTGGATATACAACAAGCGTAGGTTTTGATACTTATCTAGTAATTTCATTTACATTACTAAGTGGAATATTATGTGGTGCATTTAATGGATTAATTATAACCAGGTTTGCTATTCCATCAATAATTGTCACTATAGGAACTATGTCACTGTTTAGAGGTTTAGCTTATTCTTTCCTTGAAGATCAATATTATAATAAATTTCCAAAATTCGTAGTTTCACTGGGTAGTGATTATTTATTTGGTTACATCCCTTATGCCTTTTTAACTTTTATAATAATGTCATTAATATTTGCATTTATTTTACATAGAACAATAATTGGAAAAAGAATTTACTCTATTGGCAATAATCCAGACTCTGCACAATACACAGGAATAGATGTTGATAGATATACATTTATTCTTTTTACTTTAAATGGACTCTTTTCAGCAGTTGCAGCTATATTTCTTTCAGGTAGATTATCAAGTGTAAGACCCAATATTGCTTTTGGATGGGAACTTGAAATAATCACTATGGTTGTTTTAGGTGGTGTTTATATTTATGGAGGATCTGGATCAATACTAGGAGTGGTTATATCAATCTTTATTTTAGGCATGCTATCCTTTGGACTTGGTTTACTCAATGTACCAGGTGTAGGTATAATTATTTTTACAGGACTTTTATTAATATTGAGCATAGGTTTTCCATCATTTGTTAAATATTTTAGGAGCAAAAATGAATGACTTAGGAAAAAAAATATGGATATTTCCTGACGCATTTCTTCCACTTAAAGGCAAGCCATATAAAACCTCTAAAAGTGGTGATCAATTTGGACATGAATCCTTGTGTATTGTTAATACCTCACAAATAATTGCAAATCTTAAAATAGATTTTTTATATGAAAATGATGAACCAATTGAAAATTATGAAACTAAAGTTGATGCAAGAAGAAGTTTACATCTTCGTTTAGATAAAATTGAAGTGCAAGGAAGTAAATTATTAAGAGAAAAGCCATATTCGATCGTTTTAAAAAGTGATATTAATGTTGTTGCTCAATTATCTAGACTTGATACATCATCTGAGTATAACTCTTTTATGACTTCTTTAGGATGGGGAATAAATGTTTAAAGCTGTTGATAAAGAAATAATAAATAATCATAATTTAAAATTAATATCTGATCTTAATAGTGATTTTGATCATCTTAGAAAAAAATTAGAAAGAAACAAAGTAAATATAAATGATATTAAAAATAAAATTAAAAATTTTCAAGTGGCAGTTCCCACATGGGGGGTAGGTACAGGAGGTACGCGTTTTGCCAGATTTCCAGGAATTGGTGAACCACAAAATATCTATGAAAAAATTGAAGATTGTGCAGTCATAAATGATTTAGTGGGAATAACACAAAAAGTATCCCCGCATTTTCCATGGGATAATGTAAGTGATTTTAAAGAACTCAAAGAATTTTCAGATAGTTTTGGAATAGGTTATGATGTCGTTAATTCAAATACTTTCCAAGATCAAGGTGAAGACAACTTAAGTTTTAAGTATGGAAGTTTAACTAATGCTGATCAATCTGTTAGAGAAAAAGCAATTCAAGTAAATAAAGAAGCTATAGAAGCAGGCATGACTCTTGGATCCAAAGGTTTAACGGTATGGGTTGGAGATGGAGGAAATTTTCCAGGACAAATTAGTTTTTCAAAATCTTTAGAGAGATATATTGAATCAATGAAGAAAATTTACAGTAATTTACCTGAAGATTGGAAAGTATATCTTGAGCACAAACCTTATGAACCAGCGTTTTATTCAACTGTTATTAGTGATTGGGGGACAAGCTATATTTGTGCAAAAGAACTTGGAGAAAAAGCAATGTGTTTAGTTGATTTAGGTCATCATTTACCAAATACGAATATTGAGATGATTGTTTCTAGATTAATTGATTTAAATAAACTTGGCGGCTTTCATTTTAATGATAGTAAATTTGGAGATGATGATCTTGATGCTGGATCAATAAACCCATTTGAATTGTTTTTAATTTTTAATGAATTAACATTGGCTAATAAGAATGGTAAATTGAAAGAGATATCTTATATGATTGATCAATCTCATAACGTTACAGATCCGATAGAAAGTTTAATTCTAAGTTCTAATGAGATTGCATTATGCTTTACAAAATCATTGTTAGTTGACTACGACCATTTAAATGAATTACAGGATGCAAATGACACAACTGGAGCAATGCAATTACTAAAAACAGCTTTTAATACTGACGTAAACCCAATTGTGTCAATGGCTAGGTATGAAAACTCAAATGCTATAGATCCAATTTCTATCTATCGTTCGTTAAACTATAAACAAAATAAATCTAAAGTCAGAAAATCTTCAAAAGGAAGTTCTTCTGGCATCGTTTAATTTTATTCTTTAAATAAAAATAAATTAGTTTTAATTTTAACTTTATCTTTTAAAATTGATGTATTTTTCCAATTACCTATTCCAATTTTGAAGTCAGTTCTTGAAAATTGTAAATCACTTTGTATTTGTACTACTTCTTCTGCTAATTGAGTAATTTTAATTGTTAGTGGAATAATTTGACTTTTTCCTTTTATTGTGAATTCAACATCAATTACAATTTCTTTTTCATCAGAGTATGAAAATTTTCTTGTATCAACTAAAGCTATTGGAAATTTTTTTTCATCAAAAAAAATTTCACCTAATAGTAAATTTTTATATTTTTTATAATTTATTTCAATATCAGCTATTGCAACTGAAAATATTGCTTTATTATTTTCTTTCTTATCTAAATCAATTTCAACAAATCCTTCTATTGTATTAAATTTACCTTTAACATTTTTTGCAAAAAGAACAGGTAATTCAAATTCAATTGATGAAATAGATCTATCTAAAATCCATTTTTCTGAAGCTAAAGAAATATTTGAAAAAATTAATAAACTTGTAATTATAAAAAATAATTTAATTTTCTTCAATAAAGCGCCTTGCCAAATAATCAGCTTTTTCATTATATTTATGCCCAGCATGACCCTTTACCCATTTCCAGTTTATATTATGTTTTCTTATTAAATCATCTAGTGCTATCCACATTTCTTTATTTTTTACAGGTTTTTTTGTTGAAGTTTTCCATCCATTTTGTTTCCAATTTATTATCCATGACTCAATTCCATCTTTTACGTATTTACTATCCGTATAGATAATTAAATCCTTTTTTTGTTCAAAATACTCTAAAGCTTTAATAGCTGCAGTAAGCTCCATTTTGTTATTTGTCGTATTATGATTGCCTCCGTTTAACTGAATTTCTTCACCATTATCTAATATTACCACACCCCATCCACCAATACCTGGGTTTCCAGAACATGCACCATCAGTATAAATATTAATCATTATTCAAAAATTTCATTTTGTTGATGCCATTTTAAAATATTCAAATATTCAAACGGATCTTTTTTTACAACCATTGCATTTGGTGGATGAAAAATATAATCGTGTACTCTTGTAGATAGTATTCTAACTGCTGCAGCTCTTAGTAAAATATTAAAAGATTTCTTTTCTACAACACTTAATTTTCTTAGTTTTTGATATTCCTCAAGAATTATTAAGAAGTTTTTTTTGTGAAAAATTTCACCATTTTCACTAAAGCACCAATCATTAATTACAATAGCAATGTCGTAAACATAAAAATAATAACATGAAAAATAAAAATCTATTACTCCAGAAATTTTTTCATTTTTAAAAAAAATATTATCTCTAAACAGATCAGCATGTATTACACCACGAGGAATATTATTTGGCCAATTATTTTCTAAATAATCTATTTCATTTTTTAACAAATGCATCGTCTCGTTAAATGTTTCAGACTCATTATTAAGGCATTTTTTGTAAATTTCTTTCCAATGCTTTAAATCTAAACTGTTAGGTCTTTTCTCCTCAAATTTAGACGTTAGATTGTGTAAATTAGCAATCATTTTCCCAACTTCTCCACACATTTTAACATTTGGTTTTTCAACACTTTTACCTTCTAGAAAGGATATAATAACAGCTGTTTTATTTTTTATTTTTTTTAATATTTTTCCATTTTTATCTGAGATCGCTTTTGGACAATTAAAATCATTTTTATTTAAAAAATTTTTTAAATTTATAAAAAAAGGTAATTCTTCTTCAGTAACTCTTTTTTCAAAAATTGTTAAAATATATGTTTGATTATTGCAAATTATTTTGAAATTAGAATTTTCTATCCCATCAACAATTTCTTCAAAATTATCCAAATCACCTATTGAGTAATCAGAAATAAATTTTTCAATATCTTCTTTTAGTAATTTAGTAAAAACAGCCATTTTTACACATTTAGTTTTTGTGGAACTTTAAAAAATACATCCTCTTTTTGATAGTGAGCCTCATTTACTTTTAATTCAAAATTCTTTTTCAAATTATCAAGAAGTCTTTTAACAAGAATCTCCGGTGATGATGCGCTAGCTGTTATTCCGATATTTTCAGATTCCTGAAATATATTTAAATTTAAGGAATCAACATCTTCAACTAGAATAGCTTTTTTTGAACCATAATTTTTTGCTACTTCAACTAATCTCAAGGAATTTGATGAATTACTTGCACCAATTACTAAAAAATAATCGCATTGATCAGCTATCTTTTTTACTGCTTCTTGTCTATTTGTTGTGGCATAACAAATATCATTTTTTTTTGGCTCTATAATATTACTAAAGTGTTGTTTTATTTCGTTTATAATATCCTTTGTATCATCTACTGATAGAGTTGTTTGAGTTACATATGCAATCTTATCATCTTTATCAAAAGGTAAATTCTTAACATCTTCAACGTTTTCTACTAGATGGACTTCATTATTAGTCTGACCCATAGTACCAATAACTTCAGGATGATTTCTATGACCAATTAAAATTACTGGAAAATTTTTTTTATCAAAATTCTCAACCTCTTTATGTATTTTGCTAACAAGAGGACAAGTTGCATCATAATATATCAAATTTAAATTTAAAGCCTCTTCTGGCACTGCCTTTGGTACACCATGTGCAGAGAAGATGACAGGTCTACTTTTATCTTTAATCTCATCTAGCTCTTCTACAAAAATAGCCCCCTGCGATTTAAGATTTTCAACAACAAATTTATTATGAACTATTTCATGACGAACATATACAGGTGAACCGTATTTTTTAAGAGCTCCCTTAACCATTTCAATAGCTCTATCTACTCCTGCACAAAATCCTCTCGGACCTGCTAGATAGATATTAAGTTTTTTTGTCATTTAATTTGTTAATATTTATTTATTAGTAATACTATAGATTTTGAAAATCTTTTAATGTTAATTTCTTAATATTTTTGGACAAATATTTGGAATGACTAGAACAACTTCTAATTCTTTAAAACAGAGTTAAATTCAGAAATTGATTCTTCAATTAAATCAGACTTTTTATTTTTACTTAGATTTTGAAGAAGGATATTTCTCGTAGACTCTATTGCAACACTTGATATATAATTTTTTATGGAGTTATTAGTATCTCTCACTAGTTGCTCAATCTTATTTTCAGCTAATACCTTTCTTTTTTCAATTTGGTCTGCTAATTTTGAGGTAGAGATATCTTTTAAGTCTGAAATTCTTTTTTCAGATTCTAACTTTAGATTTTCTATTTCTTTTTCTACTTTAGTTTCTCTATCTTTTAGTTCATCCAAAGCTTTTTGAGCTTCATTTTTTATATTTTCTACTTCATCTATTTTATTTTTTATATCATTTATTTGAGCGTCTAGACTAGAGGTTAGAATTTTCCGTACAGGATTAAAAATAGCAGCAATAAATAAAATAAAAGATACTGCTACCCAAAATTGAGGATCAGAAAACATTAGTTATAACTACCTTTATGAGTTTCAATAACTTTATTGATCTCATTATCTGATAACTCTATTTTAGCAATTTTTCCGACAGTCAGTTTTGTAATATTAGCTATTTCATTATTAATATTTTTCATTTGATCATTTTTATTTTTTATAATTTCTCTTTCTGCATCAGAAACTTTTTTTTCTAAATCTTTATCAAGTGAAGAAAGCTGAGAAGAAACACCTTCTTGTAAAGCATTGATAGTATCTTTTATTTTACCATCTGTTTCTAGTTTAGCCTTATTGATTTGATCATTTATTTTTTTTTCAATTTCCATTGCTTGTTCTTGAAGCTCTTTTGCTGAAGATAAGTTTTCATCTATCTTATTTTGTCTTTTCTCTAAAACTGTAGTTATTCTTGGAAGAGATACTCTCCATAAAAATACAAATAAAAAAGTAAAGAATACAGCTAACCAAAAGAGCTGCGAAACAAAAAACTCAGGATTTAATTGAGGCATTAAATAATAATTAAGTTCTATCCAAACAAAATAACCAACGCAATAACTAGTGCGAATAGCGCAATCGCTTCAACTAATGCGAAACCTAACATTGTCATTGTGAAAACTTCACCTCTTGCCGCTGGATTTCTTCCAACTGCTTGAATAAAAGAAGAGAAAATATTCCCAATTCCAATACCTGATCCAATAACACCGATCACGGCTAAACCCGCTCCGATTACTTTTGCTGCTTCAATTTCCATAAGTCCTCCTATTTTAAATTAATGTAAATGATAAGCATCGTTAATATATAAACACGTCAGTATTGCAAACACATATGCTTGCAAAAAAGCAATTAAAATTTCTAATCCTGTTAAAGCTACAATGAAAGCTAAAGGAAAAACTCCCGTAAAAAATGGCATTGAAACAACAAACCCCGCAAATACTTTTAGTAGTGTGTGTCCCGCCAGCATGTTTGCAAATAGTCTTACTGATAAACTGATAGGTCTTGATAAATAAGAAATTACTTCAATTGGAATTAGAAGTGGATGCATGTAAAATGGCACACCTGGTATATAGAAGAAAGTAAAAAATTTAATACCATGATTAATAAATCCAAGAATAGTTACACCTATGAATACAACTGCTGCTAGAGCAAATGTAACTATAATGTGACTCGTAAAAGTAAATTGGTATGGTATCATACCAACCATATTGCCAATTAAAACAAACATAAATAGAGAGAAGACGAATGGAAAATATCTTTTTCCGTTATCTCCAACTGTATCTGAGAGTAGTTGGGCAATAAAATTATACATCAATTCTGAAATAAGTTGCATTCTTGAAGGTATAATTGATCTTGTATTTACAGTTACAGTTAAAAATATAGTAATCACTAAAACGGTAATCAGCATTGCAAATGATGAATTTGTAAATGAAATATTATATCCACCAAGTTCTATGTTAGATATTGGATCTATTTCAAATTGTTTAAGTGGACTATCTTTTGCGGCCATAATATTTATCGATTAATAAAATTACTTTTGTTTTTCAATGCGACGCATTACACGATAAACGTTCAAAAATCCAGCTAATGCCCCAAATATGAAGAAAATAATTAATCCTATTGGTTTAGTATTAAAATAATTATCCACAATAAGCCCAATTCCCACTCCAACAACTAATGCAGCGATTATCTCAGTACTAATTTTAAAACCAAATCCAGCACCACTCTCTTTTTTTTTTATATTTGGTTCTTTATTTTGATTATCTAGATTATCAATTTTTTTTCCTAATTCTTCTAAATTCTTATTTTTATAATTCATTTGTTGCATCCTGCTCTTTTATCTCGATTGCTTTTTCAAGATCAACAGAGACTAATTGTGATACACCTTTCTCAGGCATAGTAACACCAAATAATCTATTTACTCTAGCCATTGTCATTCTATGGTGAGTTATTACTAAAAATTTTGTTGAAGAACTTTTTGCTATTTCCTCAACTAATGAACAAAACCTATCAACATTAGTGTCATCTAACGGGGCATCAACTTCATCAAGAACACAAATTGGTGCTGGGTTAGATAAAAATACAGCAAATAACAATGATAACGCTGTAAGAGCTTGCTCGCCACCAGATAGCAAATTGAGATTTTGCAATTTCTTACCTGGTGGACTTGCAAATATTTCTAATCCAGCTTGAAGCGGATCTGATTCATCAGTAAACTTTAGATAAGCTTTCCCACCACCAAATAATCTTGTAAATAATTTTTGAAAATTTTCATTAACGATACCATAAGCTGCAAGTAGGCGTTGTCTTCCTTCTGTATTGAGTGAGTCAATCGCTTCTCTTAGTTTTGTAATAGCACTCAAAAGGTCGCTTTGATCTTTTTTTATTGTATTTACTTTTTCCTCTAAATCTTTCGCCTCTTGTTCTGCTAGAAGATTAACCCCACCTAAGCGTTCTTGCTCAGAAATTAGTCTTTCTAATTTTTTTTCTAAATTATCTATCTCACCCAAAACTTTATTTGGGTCTATTTCTCCAATATTATAAAGTTCTTCAAGCTCTATACTTAATCTTTCTTTTACTTGAGTAGATAGTAATTTAATTGCTTCATTAATTGTATTAATGTGACCTTCAGTTCTAATTCTTTCTTCTCTTAACTCATTTAATTTAATTTCTTCTAGTTTTAATTTCTTGTTTATCTCGTTAGCAGTTTGTTCAGTTTGACGAAGTTGATCAGCTATTTTTTCATAAGAGTTTTTATTTTCATCTATTAATTTTTGAATTTTTATTTTTTCACTTGATACATCTTGAGGAACTGATTGTAAGTTTGATAATTCATTTGCAAGTGAACCTTCTCTAGAATTAAGTTCATCTATTCTTTGTTTTGCTTTTATTGAAATATCATTCCACTGTTTTTCTTCTGCGCTTAGTTGTTTAATTCTTCTATTTTTTAATTGGTCTAATATGGCCCTTGTTGAGTTATTTTGTTTACCTTTAGAAACATATCCGTCCCATCGCCAAATTTCTCCCATTTTGCTTACAATAATTTGTCCTGGTTTTAAATTTTTTTGAATTTCTGAAATGTTTTCTTTGTTTTCAATCAATCCAACAAATCCTAGTTTTTTTTGCAAATTATCTGGTGCTTTTATCAAAGAAGAAAATTTTGTAATTTCTGAACTAAAATTCGAATCTACAGGATCTAACTTTCTCCAGAAACTGCTTTGTTCGTCATCAATAGACGCAATTAATTCATCAGAAAACACTGCAGCTATTGCTTGCTCAAGACCATCTTCAAAATCTATATAATCAATTATTGGATTATTATTTTTTTTGTTTTGCGCAACATCATCATTTGTTTGATCATCTGCTTGAATAAATAAATCACCTTGTTGTTTTAAAAGTATTGATTTTTCTTCTCTAACTCTTTCTAAATTTTGTTTTGCATCTTCAAACAAAAACTTTTCTCTTTTAATATCATTCTTAATTTGCTCTATTCTTACTTTTGTTTCGTCAAGTGCAATATTTGCTCTCTCAATTTCTTTTTCTTGATTTTCTAAACTTATTGAATATTTTTGAAGTTCAGCTGCTACTCTTCCTTCTTCTGTGCGAAGATTTGGAAGACTTTCTTGGACTTTTTCATATTCCACATTTAATTGAGCTACAACTTGTGTTTGATTATTTACAACATTAGTCTCAGATTGAATTTTTTCATTTGCATTTTTTAACTTATCTTTTTCATCTATCCATTTTTTATAAAATAACCTTGCTCTTGCTTTAGTAATATCTTTTTGAATGTATTTATATCTTTCAGCTTGTTTTGATTGCTTTTTAAGAATTGTAAGTTGTTCATCTTGTGCTTTTAATACATCCTTTACTCGCTCTAAATTATTTTCAGTGGCATTTAATCGTAATTCAGCTTCATGTCGCCTAGAATGTAGACCCGTAATTCCTGCTGCTTCTTCGAGCAATGTTCTTCTTTGTTCAGGCTTGGCTGCAATAATAGCACCAACTCTGCCTTGACTGACCATTGAGGTAGACCTGGCACCAGTTGCAGCATCTGCAAATAATAATTGGACATCCTTTAATCGCACCTCTTTACCATTTACTCTATATTCGGAGCCTTCACCCCGCCAAATTCTTCTTGTTACCTCAATAGTATCACTTTCATTAAAAATACTAGGCGCTTTCCTTGCTTTATTATCTAAATCTATCGTAACTTCAGCAATATCCCATGCTGGCCTATCATCTGTTCCATTAAATATAACATCATCTAATTCACTTCCTCTCATCTGTTTTGGAGAAAGTTCTCCCATTACGAATCTAAAAGCTTCTACAAGATTGGATTTGCCACATCCATTTGGTCCAACAATCCCTGTTAAGCCATTTTCAATCAAAATTTCCGTTGGCTCCACAAAAGACTTAAAGCCTTTGACCTTAAGAGTCCTAAAATTTATCATCACCTATTGTGATAATATTTTCTCGATGATTTGTCTAAACTCTTTTATATTTTTATTACCTGAATATAGCACTCCATTAATAATGAATGATGGAGTTGAACCTATTTTATATTCTCTCTGAGCTTCCATTACACCTTCAAGTAATTGATTCTCTAAATCAACATTGCTTATACATGCATCAAAATCGTCTTGTTGCATACCGCCACTTTGCATAATTTTATATAACTCAGATTTTGTTTTAGTATGATCTCTATTAACCCAACTTTTTTGTAATTTGTAAAGACCATTCATGTAATCGTATCTCACATCTTCTGGCACACATCTCAAAATCATACTTCCAGCAAGGGCAGGATAGTTGAAAGGAAAATCACGGAAAACAAACTTTACTTTACCTGTATCAATGTACTCGTTTTTTAACTCTTCAAGAGTATCATTGTGAAAATCTGCACAGTGACTACAAGACATAGAAGCATACTCGATAATTGTTATTGGAGCATTTTCTTCTCCAATATAAAAATCATTATCTTTGATATCTAGTATCGAGTTATCATCTGCTCTGGCATTAACTAAAAGCAGTGAAAATATTATAGAAATAAGGGTGATTTTAATTTTCATTATTTGTCCTCAGTTGTAATTTTATTACCTAAATTTAATAGTGATTTTTTTAATTCATTATTTTGAAACTCTTCAATATTTTTTTCAATAAACTCTTTTTCAACATTATTGATTTTCTGAGATTTAGTCTTTTTCATAATATTATATTTAGGTATGTAATTTTGCTGAATTCTCAAGTCAATTATAGCTTTATAACCAAAATATGTATTAATTTTTTCGATTATAGTATCTTTGAAGTGCTGAAATTCTATTGCCGCAGCTGGAGCGACACTGACATTTAAGTAATTTTTATATACTGTTTCACCTAAGTCATTTTCAAAATCCCGCACTCTTGAAACATTTAACGGCTCTGAGTAGGCTAAAAAATATTTACCTACAATTTCCGGCCATTTTGAATGAATAATAAATTCAGTTCGATTATATTTAGAGGAAAATTTTCTATTAACCTTTCTAAGAGTATCGCCGATAGATTGTGGAACAAATGTTCTTTTTTGTTTTATATTTTTTTTGTCCATATACATAAATAATTTATAATACCTAATTATGAAAGCAATATGTTTAAACACGAAACACAAGTAAAAAAATTTTTACTAAAATGGTATTCTGTAAATGCTAGAATTCTGCCGTGGAGGAAAAAAGCTAATAAAACATTAGCCAATCCATATTTTGTATTTGTTAGTGAATATATGCTACAACAAACAACAGTAAATACAGTTAAAAATAAATTTAGTGATTTCATTCTTAAGTGGCCTTCGGTAAATAAACTTGCCCGAATTACAGAGCCTGAAATTTTAAAATTTTGGTCAGGCCTTGGATATTATTCTAGAGCGAGAAACTTATTAAAGACGGCAAAAATAATTAATAAAAGTTTTAAAAATAAAATACCACGAACTTATGATGAGCTTATCCAACTTCCTGGTATTGGAGATTATACTGCAAAAGCAATACTAGGAATAGGATTCAATAAATCAGTAATGCCTCTTGATGCAAATATAGAAAGAATTTTAGTTAGGTTGCACGCCATTGATCAACCAATTATTAAAGTAAAAAATGAATTGAAAGATTTAGCAAATAAATTCATATCAGATAAATATTCTTCTAACCTAATCCAGTCTTTTATGGATTATGGATCAGCAATATGCCTTCCTAGAAACCCCAGATGTGCTATTTGTGGTATGAATAAATTTTGCCAATCATATAAAAAGAACTTACAACTCAACATCCCTGTAAAATTTAAAAAGAAAACAATTAAGCAAATAAAATATACCCGTGCATATGTAATAGTTAATGAAAAAAAATGAAATACTTGTAAGGAATAGACCTAATAAAGGTATGTTAGCGTCAATGCTTGAAGTACCAAATGATAACTGGGTTAAAAATAAAAACTTATTAATTGCCGATCAGGATATCCAAAATATAAAGACTAAATTAAAATCTAAAGGGTCGCTTGAATATTCCTTTAGTCACTTTGATTTAGAAACAGAAATTTTTTATGGCAATATAAAAAAGGCTCGTTTATCAAATGCTAATTGGATTAAAAAATCTACTTACTCTAAATCTGGTTTACCAACTGTTATGAAAAAAATAGTAGAATTAGCAGTATAATTTAATTTAATAATTACAGGATGTTTAAATGAATCATTACATAATGACATCATGGACATTACTTTCGCGGGCTCCTGCTTTAGATATAAATACAAATTCACAATTGCCCTGCATTTTTTTAATTGTTTTATGTCCTGTGTAACCCATAGAAGATTTTAAACCACCAACAAGTTGATAAGCCACATCTTCTATTTTACCTTTATAAGGAACCATCCCCTCAACACCTTCTGCCACTAATTTTTTTGCATTCTTTGTTTCTTCCTGAGAGTATCGATCAAAAGACCCTTTTTGCATTGCCCCTACAGAACCCATACCTCTATATGATTTATATTTTTTACCTTTGATCGTTAATAATTTTCCTGGTGATTCTTCTGTTCCAGCAAATAAAGAACCTATCATGCAAGCACTTGCACCACCTGCTATAGCTTTTGCAATATCACCTGAGGTTTTAATTCCACCATCGGCAATCACAGGAATTTTAAATTTTTTTGCTATTTGAAATGTATCCATCACAGCTGAAAGCTGAGGAATACCAACACCTGTTACAACCCTTGTTGTGCAAATTGATCCAGGCCCAATACCTACTTTAATCGCATCAACACCTGCGCTAATTAAATCTGATGCAGCTTTTTTTGTTGCAATGTTGCCAACAATAAGAGGAGTTTTCTTTAAAACTTTTTTTGCTTTTTCAATAAACTGTAAAGTTGTTTTTGTATGTGCATGAGCAACATCAATAAAGACTATATCAACACCGACTTTTAACAATTCTAGTAATCTTAAATAGGCATTATTTTCAACACCGATTGCAGCTCCAACTGCAATCTGTTTATTAGAATTAATTACAGCATTCTGAAATTTTTTGATGTTAACTTTAAAGTCATGAACTTTTTTAACTTCACTTGCTTGTTTATCAATAGGCATATTGCGGTGAATAACACCAAGACCACCATTAAGTGCTAGATTGATAGCCATTTTATTCTCTGTCACTGTGTCCATAGCAGAGGAGAGTATGGGAATATGTAATTTTAACTTTCCTAGTGTAATAGATGTATCAACGTCTTTAGGTTTAATCTCAGAATACGCTGGTGAAAGCAGAATATCATCAAAAGTAACGTAATAATTAGTATTTATTTGGTAGGTCATTTCTAACAATATTTATTTTTGATTTGTAAGATAAATAGTTCAAATAATAATTTTTGAACCCCTTGAACTTAAATTTTATATTCGAAATTTTGAGTTGTTGGATTAATTTTTATTAATCTTGCACCATTCCTAATATGATAATGAGTAGCTACTGGAGTTAAAGGTGAGATAGTTATAATGCTTTCAAATTGTTTTTTTGATTTAATATATTTTTGAAGCTCTTTCATAATTTTTTTACCAGCACCTTTTTTGAAAGACCATAATGTGTAGGCGATTGGAATTGACGCTTCATCTTCTTCTACACTCATCAGATCCATTTCTTTTATGGTTGCTGGTATTTCTTTTGTAAATGCAAAGCAAGCTACACCTTCAATATCGTCTTTATATTTAAGACCAAAAATTTTTCTTCCCTTAGCCGTCCTAAAATCATTATCCAATTCTGGACGAACGGGGTCGTCTTCTGGATTAACACTGTCTAGTTCAACTAGTTCAGTTTTTTTAATCCAACTAAAGAAATCAAATTCGTATTTGTATTTGCCTATCTGCATTGTTGAAAATATTATGATGGGGTATTTATAAGAAATGGGAAATAAAGATAGTGAATTTTACTTTTTTTAATTGATTTGACAAACACTTTAGTATTAGATTTTACCAATATTCTGTTTGATTAGAACCGCAGAATCTCATACATTAAAATTGTTATCGTGCTCTTTAACAAAAAGGAGTTACAAAAATGAATCCGCCAACACTTTAAGGGTGGTGTCCACAACCAAAGCCAACTTTGCAAATTAAGCAGACCTTTTTTTAAAAGGCCTCGCATTAGGTGATGAGCCGAATTTATAAAACCCCCAAACTACGGGGGTTTTTTTATTCTGATTTGTTGAAATCTTTATTTTGCTCGATATAGTTACTAAATTTTTTTAATTTAAAATCAGATACTAAGATCATGAAAAATATTATTAGTTTTTTTATTTCTTTTCTTTTTTTAGAACATCAATTTTTATATGCGGCAGATCTTCCAAGTGGAGAAAATGTAGTTGCGGGTAATATTTCCATTAGTTCATCTGATAATGCTATGACCATTACTCAGTCTTCCCAACAGTCTATAATTGAATGGAATAGTTTTGATATTGGTGCGGAAAATAGTGTAACTTTTAATCAACCCTCTATTAATGCCAGTGCTTTAAACCGCGTTATCTCAGGTAATCCAACTACACTTGCTGGTTCATTAAATGCAAATGGTAAAGTTTTTGTTGTCAATGAAAATGGTGTGTATTTTACACCAACCTCAACTATTTCTGCTCATTCTTTTGCTGCATCAACGCTTGCTTTATCCAATGATGATTTTCTTAACAATAAATTATTATTTAAATTAGATGATGTAGATAATATTTTTTCTTCTATTATTCATAAAGGTTCTATTACAACATTAGATGGAGGTTTTACTGCCTTATTAGGCGGTGCCGTTGATAATGACGGTACACTTAACGCTAATCTTGGTAAAATTGGAATGGGGGCTGGAAAAGAAATTACGTTAGACTTAAGCGGTGATAAATTTTTACAAGTAAGCATCCCTTTTACTGAAGCTATAACCTTGCTCGATCAAAATGCAGAAGAATTAAATACCATTATCAATAATACAGGAACATCAACGGCAAATATAATAGATATTGATGTTGGTGCTGCCAAAAATGTTGTTCAGCGTGCTGTTAATATTCCAGGTAATCTTGTTGCAACTACGGCTTCGCAACAAAACGGTGTCATTACTCTTGGAAGTGGAAGTGATATTGTTGTTGCAGGAAACTTAACGGCAAAAGAGGGTGGCAACATTAATGTTGAAGGAGACTTTTTATCTTTTGGAGGAGAAGTTGATGTATCTGGAACAAATGCAGGTGCAATAAATTTAAATAGCACTGGAGAAATTTCTTTGGGAGGAATTTTAAATGCTTCTTCTACCAGCAATAATGGTGGTGATATAAATATTAAATCTCAGTATAAAATTGTTCAAAGTTATGGCAGTGATATTAATTCATCAGGAAATACCAATGGTGGTGATATTCTTTTATCCGCACCAAATATTATGTCTTCTGGCTCAGTTTCCGCAAAAGGAAATCAACAAGGTGGATACATTGACATAGAATCAGAAGGCTTCATTCGTTTATTATCTTCTAAGATTGATGTTGCAGGTAATACCCAAGGAGGTTTAGTTCGTATTGGTGGAGAATTTCAAGGCAATAATAACTTAACAAGAACTTCAGAGCAGCAAGAGGTTTTTGTTGATAGATGGAATGAAAGACGATCACTCACAAATGCAAAAACAGTTTTAGTCTCTGATGGTTCTAGTATCGATATATCATCTTTAAATGGGAAAGCAGGTACAGTAATTATTTGGAGTGATCAGGAAACAACAATGCTTGGTAATATTGATGCAACAGGAACAATAGGTGGCGCAGTCGAAATTTCTTCCAAAGATACCTTACGTCATGTGGGATTATCTAATGTCAATATATCAGAAGGTGGCCAATTATTACTTGATCCAAAAAATATTACTGTTGGAACAGGTGTAACATCTCAAAATTGGATCTATCGAGGTCTGATTGGACATGATTATATAGTGGCATCAACAAATAATGTTGGTGAAGGAAACTTGGAAAAAAATGATCATTTTGGATCAGATGTTACGATTAGTGATGATGCTACTTTAATGGCAGTTGGTGCAAGACACGGTGATGGATCTTCAAATTCAAGTCAAGATTCTGGAGAAGTATATTTGTATAAATTTGATGATGGTGATTTTACGAATGCCACACTAATGGGTCGAATAGGAAAAGGTTATACTGGAGGTAAAAATATTAATGTAAATACTCTTGGTAAAGCTGATAAATTTGGCCGTTCATTATCTTTTAATAGCGATGGTACTCGATTAGCTGTTGGAGCATCAGGAGACAGTGGAGCAGTTAGCAATAATTTGACCAATGCAGGTGCAGTTTACCTTATCACCTTTGATGATACTTCTTACTCAAATGGGCAAGTAGTAGGAAGAATTGGTCACAGATATACTTCAATGGATAAAGACGTTAACTTAGCCAAACAGGGCAATATTAATGGCAGGAAAGGTGGACCGGTAATTAGTGATTATGATCTATTTGGTATGGGTGTAGCTCTTGATGGTGATGCCGATGTTTTAGCTGTTGGATTATATGGTGATAATGGTTGGGAGAGAAGAGGAAAAGGTTCTGTTAACACACTAGATAATACAGGTTCAGTTTACATGATTAGTTTTGATGACTCTGATTTTACTGGAGGAAAAGTAGTTTCACGTATTGGTTATGGTTATAGATATAAAGTTGGAGGATGTGTTGATAATGGTAAATGTGCAACATTCGAAAATGATTACAATACACGATTGGGAGGCTGGACACCAAGGGTAGATGATAAACTTGGTAAATCAGTATCTTTAAACCATGATGGTTCTTTATTAGCTATAGGTAATGAACTTAACGATGGTAATGATAGTTCTCTTGTAGCAAGTACAAATAGAGATTCTGGAGCAGTCCATTTATTTAAATTTGTTGATGGTAATGGAGATCTTATTTCAGGATCAACAGGAACACCAACATACGTTGGAACAATTGGAGAAGGTTATGACTATTTAGATACAAGTGATGCAAGTGAACACTCAGTTCCACTGGCTAGAAGTGATAAGTTTGGTAACTCAGTAGCATTTGATAAAGACGCAGATCGTTTGGTTGTAGGATTTTATGATCAAACACAAGACTCAGGCTCTAAAAGAAAGCCGGGAGCAGTAAACTTGTATACTTTAACAAGTAACCTTGCATCAGCAACATTGGTTGGAACAATTGGAAATGGCTATAGCACTAAATCTAAAGATGTAAATCTCAGTTCTTCCATTGAAGCAAAGGATATTTATGGAGAAGGTGTCGATTTAAATGAGACGGGTAGTCGTCTTGTTGTTTCAGGAATGTATGCCGATGGTAATAGTAATGCAAAATCTAACAGTGGAGAGGTCATGCTAATTAAGTTTACTGATGACAATTTTTCAGGTGGATCTCTTTATGCAAATATTGGAGCTGGTTATGGTAGTGCAGGAGGTAATTCATTAGATATTGATGCTAATCTTGATGATAATGATAATTTTGGTCGCGCTGTATCATTAGACAGTGATGGTGATAGATTGGCTGTTGCAACAAGTCAAGATGATGGAAATGGAGGAAGTAATTCAGATGCTGGCGCAGTTCATTTATTTACATTTGATGATACAAATTTCTCCAACCCAACACTTAAAGGGACTATTGGAAAAGGGTATTCAGGGACTTACAGTTTAGATCTAAGTAGTTTAGTTGATGGAGATAAAGTCTGGCGAGTAGCTCTTGATGGGGATGCAGATAGATTAGTTTTATCTCAAAAAGATACTGATTCAGGTGCAGGTAGCGTTGACTCAGGATCAGTTTTTACAATAAAATTTGATGATACAAACTTTACAAATCCAACTCATATTGGAACTATTGGAAAAGGCTATTCAGGGACTCATGATTTATCAATCGCAAACTTAGGATCAGGTGATGATTTTACTGCTGTAGCTCTAACTGATGATGGATCACGTCTTGTTGTTGGAGCAATAAAGGATGATGGATCTGATAATAATAGCTCAAATGCAGGAGCTGTTTATTTAATTACATTTGATGATACTAATTTTTCCAACCCTACACATGTAGGAACAATTGGAGTAGGTTACTCAGGCACTAAGAGTTTAGACATAGGATCAGGTGCAACTAACGACCTTTTGGATAATAATGATCAGTTTGCAAACTCACTTGCATTAACAAAAGATGGAAAGATTTTAGCTGTTAGTTCAACAAATGATGATGGAGCGAACGGAACTACTTCTAATAAAGGAGCGGTGCATTTATTTACTTTTGATGACTCAGATTTTACTAACCCAAAATATGAAGCATCAATAGGGAATAATTACACAGGTGGTAAAAATTATGACACATCAGGAATTTCTGATTGGGGAGTTGCCCAGGTAGCTATTGATGGTGATGGAAATAGATTAGCAACGGGTGATTTTAATGACGGTGATATTCGAATATTTGGATTTGAAGATACTTCCTTAAATGAAGCAAGTCTGCAATTTACTATTGGTTTTGACCAGTCAGGAACTAATTCAGTAGATATTAGTGACCATGGATTTGAAGATGGTGATACTTTTCCAAATTACATTGCATTAGACGATACTGGAACTTTAATGGCTGCAGGATCTACACTTGATGATGGTCTTAGTAATGGTGCTACAAATACAGGAGCAGTATATTTATGGTCTGACACTATCATGAGAGGGGCTACCTCGTACACGGATTTTTCAAGTGATGACGTGGTCATTAATAAAACTGAATTAGAGGAATTTCTAAATAATGGGGTGGATGTAACCCTTCAGGCAAATACTGATATTACTATTGACTCTGCCATAACAGTTACAGGAACAGGAAATTTGAATCTTCATGCAGGTAGAGATGTTAATATTAATAGCAATATTAATACAGCAGCTAATTTAGGTATTATTGCAAGTGATACAGATAATCATAATGTTTCTGATAGTGATAGAGATGCTGGTCAAGCAGATATCGATGCAAGTTCAGCAAGTTTAACAGCGACAGATCTTAATATAGAACTCTTAGATGGAGGTACTCTTACTAATGCGAGTATGGGGGATATTAATCTCTCTACAGTCACAGCTACAACTGGATCCTTAATGTCTTCTAATTTTTCAGTTTCTGGTGCTAGTGCGGATAATAAAACTTATGATGGAACAACAACAGCTACGGTTAGTGGTGGCACTATATCAGGATTAAATTTAACTGGTTCTGATCTTGCTATAAGTTCTTCTGGTAGTTTCTTAGATCCAGATGTGGGTGATAATAAAGATGTACCTATTAGTTATGAACTATCTGGATTTACAACAAGCACTATTTCAATAGATGATACTACTGGATCATTAGAATCACTTCCAACTGCAAATATAACAGCAGGTGCTTCGACGCCGCCTCTTCCAGGTGTTGCTCCTGATGAAGAAAAAGAAAAAATTGTTGTACAGGAAAAAATAAATAAGGATGTTTTTGATGATGTATCGCGAATTATATCTTTCATCTCTGTTGATGGCGCATCCAATGCTGCATTAATTCAAAATGAATTCATTACTTCATTTCCTCAAGTTGATGCATTGAGTTTACAACGACTATAAATGAGGTATGTCCTTTCTATAATTATTTTTTTCTGTACTTCATTTATTACATACCCTTCTTATACTAACACTGGGAATTATATTGTTTATGAAACTGGACTAGTTGTGCCACCAGGAGCAGAAAATATTTCTTTTAATTTTGTTGGAATAGAAATTGATAATGAAATTGAAGATATGATTGAACTCCGAAAGAACTTATTTAAATCAAAAAAATTTAAAACAATAAGTCTAAAAGATTTTTACAATCTCTTAATAGCCTTGGAACAATTATATGTTTTGAATGGATACTTTTTAACTCGTTTTATTGTTCCACCGCAAACAATTGAACAAAATGCTAAGATTAAAGCTATTGTTTTTCCCGGTAAAATTGAGTCAGTTGATTATTCTCAGTTAGATAAGCGTATTTCAAAGCCTATCAAAAATTATTTCCAAAAATTAATTGGTATAAAAGGCTTAGAATATCCTATCATTGAAAAATCAATTATTAAATCTAGAGAACTACCTGGAGTAGAGTTGGAGACCACTATTAAAGCTGGTGAAGAGCCAGGTACATCATCCCTTCAACTTAATGCAGAACATGATTTGTTCAGTGGCTATCTCACTTATTCAAATGGATTATCTGAAACAGCAGGAAAAGATCAGTTTACTTCCTATTATAGTCTTAATAGTCCATTTGGTTATGGTGAAAATATCTATGCAGCATATGTTTTAGATCCAGAAAATAATGTGAATGTTCCAATTGATAATACAGAGATAATTAAACGAACTGATTTTCGTAATGCATATCTAGTTGGTGGTAAAGTCCCTATTCTTGCATCTGATTTTTCTATTTCTGGTGCCATTAATGAATCTTATTCTGAGCCAAATGGTTTAGAAAAAAGAGGTGAATTTAAACAAATAAATTTTGGAGTTGAATATCAACTCAAAAATACGCGCTTAGTGAAGAATAATATTTTGCTTGATTGGCAATGGATTAGAGAAAGAGAATATTCAACTCTTTCTTACTATACTACTGATACATTTAATGATGAATATAATGCACTAGAGTTAAAATATATAACAATAAATTTATCTTTTTTGGATTCTTTTTCCCTTAAAGGCAACTCTTCTCTAAAGTTTGGCACACCAATGTATACAAATAAAACATCTGAAACAAATACACCTTCTCGTGTTGGCTCAACCTTAAATTTCATTAAATGGAATGGTGATATAAATTTAAATAGGCAAATACTTAGAGACTACTCACTTAATACAAGATTTGTTTTTCAAAAACTTGTGAGTGATCGAGGTTTAGTTAATTCTGAACAAATTAATATCACAGGTCCTGGTCAAATATCTGGGTTTGAGTCAGGTAATATGTCTGGTGACCAAGGATTTTTTTTTAGAGGTGATTTCGGTAGATCTTTCTATCCATTTATTGACAATCAAGATGATAAAAAAGAAGATTCTATTCGCATAGAGCCATACATTCATCTAGGCGTTGGTGCTACTTACTATAAAAGACCAGCCTCTGGTGAATTTAGTCGTGTAGAAGCTGCAAGTGGAGGATACGGAATTAAAATAAAAATTCCACTAAATTCGAATAGTCTTGATATAAGTTTTGAAGTAGCAGAAGCTGATAAAAGTATTAAAGGTACTACCTCTAGACCAATATATTTACTTAATACAACATTTTCATTCTAAATTTTTATGCTAAACTCACAATTAATAATGAAAACTTTTATTTTAATTATATTTAAAATTATATTTTTCTATTCAAATGTTATTAGCGCTGAAGTCAAGGTAACTGGACTTTATGCTGAAAGTGGACCGGTTAGTGAAATTGCAGAAGCAATTGCGGAAGCAAAAAGGGTTGTTGTTGAAACCATTAATGCTGATGGAATAGGTATTGTGGGAAGAGGGCTTATTACGATAGATAAAGTTGATACAGCCTGTGATCCAGTAAAGGCCAAAACAAATTTAAGAGACTATTTGAAAAAAAATAATCCTGAAATTCTTTTAGGCCCAACTTGTTCATCAAGTGCTCTAAAAGTAATTGAAGATGTAACTATTCCCAAAAAAATTCTGACTATGTCTTCATCGGCTAGTTATCCATTATTATCAAATATTGAAGATAATGATTTATTCTTTAGGACGATACCATCTGATATTCAACAATCAACTTCTATTGCTAACTATCTTATTTCAAAAAATATTAGGCAAATAATATTGTTATACGGTGATGATAGTTACAATTCTACTCTCGCACAGAATTTTCTAAAAGTCTTTACAGAGGAAGGCGGTTTAGTTCTTTTTAATACTTTACTGACAGATAAAACAGTTATCAATCAAAGTTTTATAAACACTTTTGTTGATATCGCTATTGCTAATGATCAACCAGGATTAGTCATGTTTCTTCATGGTAATGAAAGAACAGTTAATTTACTCGAACAATTTACTAATACGGTACTGAGTAGACTACAAGAATTACAAACTTCAAATATTTTTAAACATCAATATGGTTCAGATAGTATGTTGACTAATGAAGTGAAAGATTTGATTTATTCTTATATACCAATTCAATTAAATGAAAGAACAACAATTGTTGCACAGGCTACATCACAAAGCTCAGAGGAGTTTCAAAGTTACGCCAATATTATGTTAAATGCAGGGGTAGATCCCAACTCACCTTATTCTGCAATAAGTTTTGATACTATGATGCTTGCAGCATTAGCCTTACAACATCAAGCGCATAATAATTATTCTAAAGATGATTTATCAAAAAGTTTAGTCAGTGTTGCCAATCCACCTGGGATAGCTATTGGTCCTGGCAGTTGGGAAGCTGCAAGAGCATTATTATTAAGAGGAATTGAAATAAATTATGAGGGAGTATCTGGTTCCCTCGATTTTGATATTAATGGCGATGTAGAAGGTCTATATTCTTTAAATCAAGTCACAGAAGATAATTTATGGAGTGTTAAACCTCTTGAAAAACTTCACCCTTTTGAACCTAGAATTATTATAGATTAATTTAGTTTATCTTTACGGTAATTAGATCGTATTTCATCAAGAAGGATAGATTTAGATTTATCTTTTACATGCCAAAAATCCCATCCATTACAGCTTGGTAGTCCTTGTATCTTTGCTCCCATTTGATGAATGGAACCTGTTAAGTCTTTTATTTTAAGTGTTCCATCAATACTGACCGTTGCTTTAAAGCGTTCTTTTTTATCAGTTAGTACTGCACCTGGTGGAATAATTCCTTGCTCGACTAATTCACCAAAAGGAACTTTTGGTAATTCTTTTCTACTTTTAGCAATAGTGACAACATCTTCTTTTAATACTTTTGTATTCTTTAATCGTTCTTTTGAAAGTTTAACGTAATCTTTATCTTTTTCTATACCAATAAAGTTACGTTGTAATTTTTTTGCAACAACCGCAGTTGTTCCACTTCCTGAAAATGGATCAAGAACAAGATCACCTTTGTTTGTTGAAGCTAATAGAATTCGATAGAGCAAAGCTTCTGGTTTTTGTGTAGGATGTGAACGTTGGTTGTTATCTTTACGCAATCTTTCTTTGCCTGAACAAATAGGAATATACCAGTCACTGCGCATTTGTTTTCCTTCATTTAATTCTTTTAGGTTTTGATAGTTGAATGTGTACTTTGCTTCTCTTGATGTCGTGCACCATAATAGCGTTTCATGTGCATTTGTAAAACGTGTACCGCGAAAATTTGGCATAGGATTTGTTTTATGCCAAATGATATCATTTAAAATCCATAAACCCTCATCTTGAATTGTGGAACCTACACGTAAAATATTATGATAACTTCCTATGACCCAAAGAGCTCCACCTTTTTTTAAAACACGCTTACATTCACTCAGCCATGCATTGGTAAATTGATCATATTCTTTATACGTACTAAATTTATCCCAATCTTGTGTAACAGCTTCAACAGTTGTTTGATCAGGTCTGTATAAAGTATCTTTTAATTGAAGATTATATGGTGGATCAGCAAATATAAGATCAACAGAATGATCCTTCATTTTTTCCATTTCTTTAATTGAATTCCCTAAAATGATCTGATTTTTCTTCATATTTGATAAAAAGAATCTTTAAGCAGATATGGAATCAGGTCAATTGAGTTATCAACAGGTGGAATCTTTAGGTAGGGATAACCTTAAAATTTGGCTAAAATCATAAAAAAAGGGGTCCGTAGACCCCTCAAATAGGTTCATCAAATGGGAGGAATGATGAATTGATAATTAAATAGTGTTTGCCGCATCTTTTTAAAGCATAATATTATGATATTTGATATGCATTCTTTGCATGGAAAAATTTGAGTAATTTATTTTTTTAATAATGACTTAATAGGTTCAAAAGATTTTCGGTGAAACTGAGTAATACCGTGTTCATGTATTGCATCAATATGTTTTTTAGTTCCATATCCAGCATTTTTTTTCCAACCATAAAAATTAAACTTATAATCAAGTATACTCATCAGTCGATCACGGTGAACTTTTGCAATAATAGATGCACTTGCAATTGATAAAGATTTTTTATCTCCACCTATAATAGATTTTTCATTTTGATAATTTAATGAAAAGTTTCCATCAATAATAAAATGTGGATTTTCAAGATTAAATTTATCTATTACTCTTTTCATCGATAATTTTGTTGCTTCCAAAATATTAATTGAATCTATTTCTTCTACACTTGCATAACCTAAATGATATTGAAGTTTTTTTTCTTTTTGTAATTTTTTGAAAAATACAAATAATTTTTCTCTTTGTTTTGCTGTATGTTTTTTTGAATCATTAATCGGTATTTCTGATCCTAAATCATCATAACTAGCAAAATAGCATCCGCAACTCACAACAGGACCTGCTAATGGACCTCTGCCAACTTCATCTAAACCAATTACAGGGCCATCTATTGATCTCTCTATAGAAAAATCAGTCACTATTTTTCATTTAATCTTGGCATGATCTCAACAAAATTACATGGCTTATGTCTAATGTCTAATTGATATTGTAAAATTTCATCCCAACCATCTTTGCACGCACCCGTCGATCCAGGTAAACAAAAAACATACGTACTATTTATTAAGGCTGCCACTGCTCGTGATTGAATCGCCGATGTACCAATTTTTTCAAAACTTACTTGTCGAAATAGTTCCCCAAACCCATCAATATGTTTGCTGGCAATAGCCTTAACAGCTTCTGGTGTTGTATCTCTTCCTGTTAACCCAGTACCACCTGTTGTAATAATGCAATCAATCTCTTCTTCTTTTGACATTGTATCTAACGTATTTTTTATTTTAGAGACATCATCTGGGATAATTGTACGTTTAATCATTTTATGGCCAGCATCATTAATACGTTTTTCTAATGTATCACCAGATGTATCATTTTCTTTAGTTCTTGAATCTGAAATTGTAATAACAGCGATATTTATGGAAACAAAATCTAGAGAATTATCAATTGGCATAACCTATTAATAAAGTGGATCATTTCCATTTGCCAGCATTTTTAGAGAACGCATTTCCTTATTATTTTTATTTTGGTAAATCCAATATTTTGTTAAGATCTTTTCAATGAACCACCGTGTTTCCCTTGAAGGAATACTTTCCATAAAAAAAAGTGAGTCTTCCATATAGTTTGTTTCATTTTTCCATTTTTGTAAATTTCCTGGGCCACCATTATAAGCTGCTGCTAAAAATATAAGATTTCTTGAAACTTGTTCTAGATCAAGAAGATACGTAATGTATTCTTGTCCTACCTCTAGATTTATTTCTGGATTTTTAAGAATATTACTATTGCTTCTTTTTACGTCTTTACTTTTAGTGATAAATTTTGCTGTCGAAGGTAAAACCTGCATTAAACCTATGGCGCCATCTTTACTTTTTGCCTTTATATTAAACATAGATTCCTGATGCATAAAGGCGTGGAGTAATTCTTTTTCTAATTTGAAACCATCTCTAGGTTTCCAGATACTTGTTGGATAATAGAGGTAGGTTGGCACATCCATACCAAAATTTTCTAGCTTATTGACAATTTTTAATTGTGTATAAGCAAGATCAAAATTTTCAGCAATTTGAATAGACTCCTTTGCTATTTCTCTATTTAAAATCGAATTAATATGAATAATTTCCTTTTCTAATTCATCGGCAAATCCAACTTGTATCAATGTCTGTATTCTTTTTCCTGCTGGTATATTTAGAATAGTACTATTATTTTTATTAAGATCAGTATGCTCTACCCATTCTATTTTTTTATTTACACCTAATATCTCTAGTGCAAGCATTCCATAAAAACTATTAGGATTATTTGATGCTCTTTTTAGCCAAAAATTAATATCATCATACCTTCCAAGTTTTGCATATGATCTAGCTGTCCAAAAACTACCTGACGTTTGATGCCATGCATCATCTTTTAAACTAATAGAAAAGAGAGAAAAATATTTCGCAGCATCTTCATATTTTTCTAGTCTCCAAGAGCATAGACCGGCTGTCCAAGCTGCATAAGGAACATATTTAGCTGAATTAACAAGAGCCTCGGAGGCATATTGGATCGCCAATTCATTTTTATTTGCTAAAAAATATCCTTTGGCGATCAAATCCTTTTGCTGATCTATTTCAACTTGATCTAATAATAGATCTACATCTCTTTGGTTTAATAATTGTACTGCACCAGTTGGCCATCCCTTATTAACTCTTGATTTGATTCCATTAATTAATTTTCTTTTCTCAGCCTTCTGGCTATTCGATAGTTTTTTGGAACTTTTATATTTACCAGTTTTTTTACTTGTTATCTGCTCTGATTCAATACCAATAGGATTAGAAGGTTTTGTTGGACTTTTATAACCAGCTGGCATTCGTCTAATAGCTAATTTATAAATTTGTTTAGCTTGAGGATGATCGTTATATTTTTTGAGCCAATAATATAATTCTAAATACTTTGATCGATAACAGTTAGGATGCAAAAATTTCTGAGCATAAATGTGTCCAAGCAAAGATTTATTTTTTATTTTTAAAATAAAATTATTTGCACTTTTCCATTTGCATATTTCTTGAAACTTGTAAGCTTGTTGATAATTATACACATCTTCTTCACTAAGAACCTTTGATGTAAATATATTATCGTATTTGATAACAATATCTTGCTGGTAAGCATAGACCTGCTTGGAAAAAATTACAAAGAATATTAAAAAATAAATAATGGAAAATTTACTATTATTCATTTTTCATTTTTTCTCGTAACATTTGTAAATCCTCCCAAGAATGTTTTTTGTATTGAGGAGATCGAAGTAAAAAAGCTGGATGATAAGACGCTATTGTAGGAATACCTTCTTCTAAATTAAGAGATTTGTATTCATGCCATTTACCTCTGAGTTTTCCAAGTGCAAGAGGCGTTGATAAAATAGCTTTTGCTGCAACTCCACCTAATAAGAAAATAAATTTAGGTTTAATAATATCAATTTGTCTTTGTAAAAAGGGTAAAAATTCTAAAATTTCATTGTCATTAGGCGTTCTATTATCGGGTGGCCGCCAATTAACCACATTAGTAATATAAACCTCTTCTCTTTGTAAATTAATGGCCAAAAGCATTTTATTTAATAGTTGACCGGCTCTTCCAACGAATGGAATTCCCTGTTGATCCTCATCTCTACCTGGCGCTTCACCAATTAACATTACTTTTGCGTTTAAGTTACCATCATAAACTACTAATTTCGTTGCCATTTTTTGAAGAGAAGATTTATGTTTCTTTAAATCTTTTACAACTTCATCAATTTGTGTTTTTTTATCCCCAGTATCTTTGTTAAAATCAGACTGCTCTAATTTTTTCTCATTTTGAAACCAGTTTCTAGGGGGATCCTGGAGGAAGTAGTTCACCCCAGAATTAATAATAAATTCTAAATTTTTTTTATTTGATTGATTCATGGAAAATTACAATTATCTATTCATAGTGTAACTCTACAATTTTTGAAATGATTAATTTAATTAAAAAACTGCAATTTATCTCAATTATTTTAATAATTAACTCCAGCGCTTTTGCACTAACTAGCTCATCTTTTCTAATTTCTCAATCTGCTTATGAAAATTATGATTATAACTCGTCTCTCTTTAATTTTGCTATAGATGAAGTTAATCTATCAGAAGATAGTCTTTTGGATAAAGCTATCGCAGCTATAATTACCGAAGATATCAATTTGGCATCAAAAATCGCTGAAAATATTTTAACCAAAGATACAAACAATGCCGAAGCTCTTATAATTACAGCTGCATCATTATATAAAGAAAAAAAATTTAATAAAATTATCGAGCTTAGAAAAAATTTAGAACAACCAAGTGAAGTACTAGAATTTATTTTTTTTTCAAATAATTCACTTAAAAATACCGATACTATAAGCAGTTCACTTGTTGAGATTGTATCTTCTTCTTATTCGAATAATGATCAAAGACGTTTAAATTATAATTTTTTGTTATTTTATATATCTCTTGCAAAAATTATTGATCCTGAAAATGATAGAGCAATCATAATAAAAGCTGAGTTATTTGATCAGGTTGGCCAACATGAGGTTGCAGTAGATATATACAAACAAGTGAATAAAAATAATATTTTTTATCTCGATGCACAAAACAATCTTGCTCGGCATTACTTGTTTAATAGCCCTTATGAAGAAGCGGAAGATCAAATCAAATCTATAGTTAAAAATAATAACAATAATTATTCACTTAAACGAGTTCTTGGTGATTTTTATCGCTACAATAAAAAGTTTGATCTAGCATTAGAAGTTTATAATGAAATGATTAAAGAAAATCAAAATGATGTTTGGAACATATATTATATGAGGGGTATTTGTTATGAAAGAAAAGATAACTGGAAACTTGCAGAAAAAGATTTTTTAAAATCACTAGAACTGCAACCAGGTACACCAAATGTATTAAATTATCTTGCATATGGTTGGGTTGAAAGAAATATAAAACTAGATCGTTCGTTAAAAATGTTAGAGGAAGCGTATAAAGCTAATCCTGATAGTTTTTATATTATAGATAGTTTAGCCTGGGCCCATTTTAAAAAAAATAATCTTTCAGAAGCTGCAAGATTAATGGAAAAGGTAATAGATATTGCTCCTGGCGAAGCAATATCTCTAGACCATCTTGGGGATATTTATTATGCTATGAATAGAAAAAGAGAAGCAATTCATTTTTGGCAACAAGCGCTAGAATTGGCTGAACCAGAAGATGAAATAACTGAAGATGTTCAAAGCAAATTAGATAATATTAATGCCGGATAAAATAATTGAAAAATCACCTGCCAAAATAAATTTATTTCTAAAGATTATAAATAGAAGGGATGACGGTTATCATAATATTCGCACTGGTATAACGTTCATTGATCTTTACGATGAGATAACTGTTCAACCTAACAATAAATTTGAAGTAATCTATACAGGTAAATTCGCTCCAAAAAATAATCTGTTTGAGGATTGTATTATTAATAAGTTATTTACTTATATACATGAGGATAAACCCAAACTTCTTTTTACTATATCAAAAAATTTTCCTTATGAAGCTGGCTTAGGTTCTGCTTCATCTAATGTTGCAAGTGTTATAAAAATTTTAGAAAATCTTGAGTTAATAAAAAAGAGAAATATTTTTGATTATGTTGATCTCGGTTCCGATGTACCTTTTTTTTTGAATCAAAAAGATGCTCTAGTTAGAGGTAGGGGCGATTTAATTGCTAATGTTCATTTTCCAAAATATTATTTCTTACTAATTAGACCATCTTTTAAATGTTCTACAAAAAAAATGTATGATACATTTCAACCTTCAGATTTTGATTATAATACCGACTTTGATCTAGAAGAAATTAATGACCAAGATTCTGGAAATGATTTTGAAAAAATTCTTAAAATAAATGAACCTGAATTTTTATCCATAATAGATTTCTTAGAAGATTTTGATGATGTTATATTTTCAAGACTAACCGGGAGTGGTTCTTGTATTTATAGTGTATTTGAAAAAAGAGAGCATGCTGTAAATGCACAAAAAAAATTTCAACAAAGCTTTTCAAATTTATGGACATATTTAAGCGAAAATAACTTAGTTAACCTATTTTAAATTCTTTCTTAAATTCTTCAATTGAAAGTACTTCATTTGTTGGCTTGTCCCACCTAATTCTATGAATTCGAGGAAAACGCATAGCGACACCTGATTTATGTCTACTACTGGGGAAGACATCGTCAAAGGCTACTTCAAAAATAATTTCTTTTTTAACTTCTCTAACAGGGCCAAATTTATTGGTAGTATTATTTCTAATAAATTTATCTAAAACTAATAGCTCTTTGTCTGTGTAACCTGAATACGCTTTTCCAATTGGCACTAATTCATTTTCTTTCCAAACACCAAACGTAAAATCTGAATAATATGATGATCTTTTACCATGTCCTCGTTGAGCATACATTAAAATAGCATCAACTAGTTTTGGATTTTTTTTCCATTTGTACCAATACCCTTTTTTTCTCCCCGGTAAATATTCACTATTATTAAGTTTAATCATTACGCCTTCATTTAAATCATCATAAGAATTATTTTTATATTTAGTTAATTCTTTCCAAGTTTTGAATTTTATAATTGATGACAAATCAATTTGATTAGTTTTATTTTCTTTTTGAAATTTTTCTAAATATTTTCTTCTTTCACAAAGAAATAATTTTCGAAGATCTTTCCCTTTGTAAAAAAGTATATCATAGGCGCGTATGAAAACAGGAAACTTTTTTTGAAGATCTCTTGATGCTTTTTTTCTATTTATCCTTTGTTGTAGATCATTAAAGCTAGAGGGTTTAAAATTTCTTCCCACAAGTAATTCTCCATCAATAACCGCATCACCTTTAGTATTTTCAATTATTTCTGGGAATGCGGATGATATATTATCACCTGTTCTTGAGTATAGTGACACACTTTTTGAAGAAACCATAAGTTGAACTCTAATTCCATCCCATTTAAATTCTGCTTGAAATTCACTAGCGTTCAATCTTTTAAAATCTTTCTCCTCATCAATAGGGTTAGCAAGCATCATGGGGTGAAATAATTTTTTAAAATCTATTTTTGGTTTTGATGTTTCATTCTTTAGCCATTGAAATAAATTTTCATATGGAAATTCTAGACCATGCCAAATTTCTTCAATCTCATTTACAGATTTGTGATATAGATCAGCTAAAGCAGTTTTTACTAATCTTTCAGATACTCCAATTCTCAACCCACCCGTGCATATTTTAATTAAAGTCCACCTTTCGTTATTAGATAGTTGACTCAAAATTTTACTAAACTCTATATTAATTTCAGACTTTTTAATTTTTTTTATATTTTCTATTAAAGTAGATAAATTTTCTGATTTACCCTCTTTTTTTGTCGGCCAAATTAATGATATAGTTTCTGCTAAATCTCCAACATAGTCATATGAGTAATCAAATAAATGTTGATCCACTTTTTCATAAACAAGCTCTCTCAGTTTAGAAGCTTTAATGAATTGAAATGAAAGTTGGTTAGATAAAATTGCAAGAGCATATGCACGGTTGATATCTAGTGTTTTAAAATAATCTTGAAGTAATTTAATTTTGATATTTCGACTTGGTGTTAAAATTAAATTATGAAGTAAGGAAGAAAATTTTTTCATTCTATTTCCTCATCACTTCTTCCTTGAATAGAAAGTGGTTTAGATAAAAGATTTTGTTTTTTACAGTAATATACTAAAGCGTCTTCTTGCCCGTGTGTAATTAGAATATTTTTTGCTTTTGATTTATTAATTGTATCTAGTAATTCATTCCAATCACTATGATCACTAATAACTAATGGAAGTTCAATACCTTGTTGTTTTGCTCTTTGCTTAACTGTCATCCATCCGCTTGCCATGCAAATAATAGGATTAGGAAATCGTCTTGACCAACGGTCCTTTAACGCTGATGGAGGAGCAATAATTATTTTACCCTCATAAAAATTTTTATCTTTTGAAGAAACTTTTTCAAATTTTCCAATATTAATTTTTTCTTTTGAATAATATTCACACAATTTTTCTAGAGATCCATGAATATAAATTGTTTCATTATAATTCTGCTGGCGTAAAAGGTTCATAACTCTTTGTGCTTTGCCAAGTGCATAAGCACCAACGATATGACAATTATTTTTATTCATCTTTACAGATCGAATAAGTTTTTGAATTTCATCTTTTGGATCTGGATGTTGAAATATGGGTAATCCAAATGTTGCTTCTGTAATTAAGGTATCACATTTAACTAGTTTGAAATTTTTACATGTTTCATCTTTTCCTACTTTATAATCACCTGTTATCACTAAACGATGATTATCTTTCTCAATCAAAACTTGAGCACTACCTAAAATATGTCCTGCAGGGTAAAGAGTAAAATCAAAATTTTTAATGGAATATCTCTGGCCATATCTAAGAGGAGTAAATTTCTTCGCACATTTATCTCCGTAGCGAATTTTCATTATGTCTATTGTCTGCCTAGTTGCAATAACATGATCATGTCCAAATCGGGCATGATCTGCATGACCATGTGTAATAATAGCTGTTTTTTTCGGTAATATTGGATCTATATGTACATTTATATCTTTGATAAATAGTTGATGATTAATGAAATCCATATGAATATAAATAAATCGAATCCCTTATTATTACACCCCCTAAACAAGTGGATGAAGAAAAAAAAATGGTCCTGGTTTCCCCATCAAATTGAAACGTTTCAGCATGTTCGAAGTGGATCTGATGTTGTGGTATTTGCTCCGACTGGTGCTGGTAAAACGTTAACAGGATTTATTAATCCAATAGATGATTTAATAAAATTAAAAAAATTTAAAGGTCTTCATACTATCTATATTTCTCCATTAAAATCTCTTGCAAATGATATTGTGAGAAATTTAGAAAAACCTATTAAAGAGCTTAATTTAAATATTTCATTTCAAGTAAGAACTGGAGATACAACTCCATATAAAAAACAAAGACAAAAACAAAAACCTCCTAATATTCTTATTACAACTCCAGAGTCGCTTGCATTGTTAAATTCGTATGAGAATGCAAAAGAATTTTTTCAAAATCTAAAGTATATAATTATCGATGAGATACATACTTTTTTAGATAATAAGAGAGCTGATCTTCTCAGTTTAAATATTGAAAGACTACAAACTTTTTCTCCAAATTTACAACGAATAGGGCTATCTGCAACTCTCAAAAATCAACAAGATGCCAAAAAATGGCTTTGTCGCAAAAAATCAAAAATAGTTTCTTATGAAAATTCAGTTTTACCTAAAATTAAAATACTAGAATCAAAAGAACGTATTCCTTGGTCTGGTCATATGGCAACGTATGCAATTAAAGAAATCTATAAAGAGATACTTAAATCAAAACTAACAATTATTTTTGTAAATACCCGAGCTCAAGCAGAATACATGTTTAAAAATCTATGGCTTATCAATAATAAAAAACTAAAGATTGCTGTTCATCATGGTTCACTTGAACAAAACCTACGTTTAAAAGTTGAAAAAAATCTAAGTAGTGGTCTTGTTGATTGTGTAGTTGCTACCTCATCATTAGAACTTGGATTAGATTATGGTGATGTAGAAAAAATAATTCAAGTGGGAGCTCCAAAAGGTATCAATAGACTGTTGCAAAGAGTAGGTCGTTCAAATCACAATCTTGCCACACCATCAAAAGCTATTCTTATTCCAACCAATCGCTTTGAATTCATTGAGTCACAAGCTGCAATAGAAGAAATTAATAAAGGTAATTTAGATAAGATAGAATTAAAAGAAGGTAGTCTAGATGTAGTTGCACAACATATATTCGCGACAGCTTGCTCAAGTAACTTTAACATTAATGAATTGTATAAAGAGATAAAGAATGCTTACCCTTACCATAATTTACTAAAAAAAGATTTTATTCAGCTGGTAGAGCTAATTCAAGATGGGGGTTATGTCTTAAAAAATTATGATCAATTTAAGCGGATACAGCAAGAAAGAAATAACAAAAATATTTATCGTTTAGTAAATAAAAGAGAAACAAGAAAATACCGCATGAATGTTGGAACTATTATTGAAAATCCCATGTTAAAAATTAAATTGGGTACAAAAACACTTGGTAATATTGAAGAAAATTTTATTCAAAATTTATCACAAGGTGACTCTTTTATTTTTGCAGGACAGGTTCTTGAATTCCAATCAATGAAAAATAATTTAGTCCAAGTCAAAAAAAGTAAATCTCAAATATCTAAAATCCCTTCATACTCTGGAGGCAGAATGCCTCTATCAACAAATTTAGCTAAATCTGTTCGCAAACTAATTTCATCAAAGCATAATTGGAAAAAATATCCTAACCAAATTAGAGAATGGCTTTATAGACAAGAATCATTTTCTCTCCTTCCAAAAAAAGATGAATTTTTAATTGAGCAATTTCCGCGAAAAAAAAATTATTACTCTGTTATTTATACTTTTGCAGGATGGCATTCTAATCAGACATTAGGCTTTCTTCTTCTTCGTGGAATGAAAGAACTTAACTACAAACCATTAGGCTTTGTTGCAAACGATTATGCAATTGTTTTATGGTCTTTAAATGAAGCAAAAGAAATTAACAAACTGTTAAATATAAAATTAATCAACAACCATCTTGACAATTATTTAGAAGAAACATCGATAGTTAAAAGGTTATTTCGTGATAATGCTATTATTTCATGCTTGATTGAGAGAAGACTGCCGGGAATGATTAAAACTGGTAAGCAAGTATTATTTAGTTCAGACCTGATTTATACTGTACTGAAGAAAAATGAGCCTGATCATATTCTTTTAAAATCTTCATACGATGATGCCAAGAAAAATATGATTGATTATGATAGACTGTGTAAAATATTAATGATTGATAATAACAAAATTATCTTAAAAAAATTAAAAACAATTTCACCATTGGCTGTTCCAATCATATTAGAAATAAATAGAGAAAATCTCTCTAAAAAAGACACTGATGAATATATTCTAGAAGATCTAGAAAAAGAAATCTTAGAAGAAGCTAATGTCAAGTCAATTAATTAAATTTGCGAACGAAGATTTTTTTGCCTATCCTAGTAAAATTTTATTTTGGAAAAGATTAAATACAATAATAGTTGCAGATCTTCATTTAGGTAAATCAGTTAGTTTTGCTAGACACAAACAGTTTCTACCACCCTATGATACCAAAGAAACATTAAATAGATTATTTGATTGCATTAATGAATTCAAACCAACTAAACTGATAATTGTTGGTGATTTAATTCATGATTTATTATCAATAAAAAGTCTAGAAAAAAAAGATCATCTTGATTTTATCGAATATGCAAAAAAAATAGATTTTATTTGGATTAAGGGAAATCATGACTCTCAAATTGAGATTAGTGGATTGCAAAAAGTATTAGATTATACGATTGATGAAATTATTTTTAATCATATACCAATCAATACATCAAAGTATCAAATCTGTGGTCATTTTCATCCAAAAGTAAAAATTACTCATAGAGGTAAATCAATATACAAATCAACATTTGTTCATAATAATAAAATTTTTATTTTACCAAGTTTTGGTGTTCTAACAGGTGGTTTAAATATTGATCAGGATCCAATAAAAGATCTTTTAGGAAAAAAAATAAACATATTTCCAGTGGGGAAAGATAAGGTTTATAAATTATGATTAATAAAATTTAGTACAATTACTAAAATTAATAAGAAAAAATTAATCATAAAAAGTAAAACAGACAGAAGATGCATCATCTTAAAATTTTTAGCAGCTTTTGAATTACCTTCTAATTCTTGATCTCTAAATTTATTGATTAAAGGTGTTAAATAATTTCTATTTAAAAGAAAAGATAAACCAATTATAACTAATACAATTGAATTAAATAAATCATTCGATAAAATTGTTAGGATAAAAGCTAATAAAGAAATAACAAATCCAAATAAAAACATTCTAGGAAAAATCGTTCTTAAAAATTTACTACTTCCTTTACTATTAAGTGAGGCAAACACTGATGGTGACACAACTGCTGAGAAAAAAATCATAGATCCAATTAAAAAAGCGATTAATATATTGGTTATAAAAATGATCAATGTAGATTACTTAGATCTACGATGATCTAAACTAAATTCTTTTGGACCATTAATTGCTAAAATAAAAAAGCCACCAGCAAGTGCTATATTTTTTAGAAAATTAGTAAGTGTCATCGGATCAGCAAAATCATTTAAAAATATTACTGCTGTTGCTAGGCAAAATAATCCTAGTGCAACAGATGACAATCTCACGTAGTAGCCAATTATTAATAAAATTGGTGCTACAAGTTCTAAAACAATTGCTGGATAAATAAAAATGCCAGGGAGTCCGTACATTTCCATCCAACCTATAGTGCCATCAATGTTTGTTATTTTAGAATAACCGTTAACAAGAAACACAAGGGATAGGAAAATTCTTGATACTAAATCTACAAAATTAGACATATCAAATATGTAGTTAATAATATTATTCTTTCAAATAAAAATTAAAAAAGCCCTTAAATAAAGGGCTTAGTTGTATGGTTTATAGTAATTCTAATTATGAATTAGCGATAGCTTTCTTAAGTTTTTTGTATTCATCTGAATTTGTACCTGCAATTGTTTCAAGTTTTGCAAGCATTTCTTCTGCCATGGATTTTTTACCCATTTTTATATACAATTCGCCTAAGTATTCATGTGCACCAGCATGCTCCGGGTTCGCTTCTAATGCTATTTGATATGACTCAAATGCTTTATCTAAATCTGGATTGTCATTTTTTCGGTAACTAAAGCCTAGTAAATTATATACATCTGCTTTCATGTCACCTAAATCATTTCTTTTTGCAATTTTTTTAAGAAGTTTTAGTGATTTATCAAAATCTTTTGCATAGACTAAATCATATGCTTTATCGTAAAGATTTTGAATTTGTTCGGAAGCTGAAGCACTTGTGTCATCATTTGATTTTGATGCTGCAGCAAACACACTTGTGCTAAATAATAGTGTAAATAAAAATATTCTAATCATGAGATTTAATTATGTTTAATCAATTATTTTTCAATACCGGTTGTAAAATTTGTTAGAAAAGATCAGTTAAATACTTAAAAAAAGTAGTAGTTTTCCTTTAGTGGCAGGCAATATTGTATTTTTTCAATCTATAATAATTGTAAGGCCATGGTGTCAAAAAGCCAACAACAAGCATTATTGGTACTACCCACCATACGAGTTTTGCCTCTCCTAAAATTAACCAATCAACAGAATTCATTGCAATTTCCATGGCTAGCATAGAAATAAAACTCATCGTTAAAGCTGTTTGAAAAGCAATCTTAATTGCCATTTGTCTTGATAAAATTATTGTTTCTAAAATAATACTTGTGATTAATCCATTTATGATAGCTAAAATCATAATTGATAGAGTAGGCCAATTTATTGCATTAAGCTGAAAATATAAGATAGTTCCAAAATCACCAATCGAGCATCCAAGTAAACACCAAAGGGTATTTTTGGCACTTCTTCTCCACGTATGTTTACATTTCCAGTGAAAACGTGGGGCTGGTTTTTTTAATGTTTCAGCAATAGACATTTAAATTATATTTCTTGTTTAAATTCAAATGTATTATTTATATCATTAATTTCATAACTATCAATTCTCCCATTGGTCCATTTTATAGATATATTTTTAATTACTTCATCTTGACGCAAACCATAATGAGCTACTGGTTCCATTTGACATAGATATCCTGAACCAGCATCAATAGTCTTTGCATGACTCCTTAAATTTGTGTGTAAAGTAACTGTTGCTCCTCTAGCGGGAGCCCCAAGTTTGTTGAGAGGTTTAATTCTAACATAATTTGTATTTGATACGTTTGCCTTAAATAAACTCAGTGGTTGAGCTCCTGATTCACCATGAGAAATAAGTAACTCTAAGATTCCATCTCCATCAATGTCAGCAACAGCAGCACCTGTTCCTAACCCCTGAGCTTCGAGTGCTTCATCTAATTCAATTTCTTCTAAGTTTCCTTCATCAAGAATACGAAAAAGTTTATTTGGTTCACCTATATTATTTAAAAAAATTTCATCATAACCATCATTGTCAAAATCAGCTGATATTACAGTTCGTATTTTACTTGGAGATCTGAATTCCAATGAAGACATATCAAGAAAAGATTCTTTTTGTTTTACAAAAATACGATGATAACCTTCCCAGTTACTAGTTATGATATCAAGTTCACCTCTATATAAAAAATCTGTTAATGCTGTTCCACGACCATTTTGAAAAGTATCTTGGACATTTTTTTCAATAGCAATATCGTTAAAATTACCATTAATATTTTTATATAAAAAATTTGGACCCCTCTCATTAGCTGCAAATATATCCATATTATCAGAAACTATATGTCCTGAGATTACAGCTCTTCCTCCAGTGATTTGATCAATTCCTAAAAATGGAGCTAAATCTTGAACTTCACTCTGTTCAATTTCATAAAATCTAGTAGGGCCCCCATAATTAGCAACATATATACCATATTTTCCTGATCCATTTCTATCTACACAGACAACAGATCTACCTGCAGTTAAATTTAAATTTTCTAAATTTTTTTCTAACTCAAAATAATCGAAAATATTATTATTGTTGTCTAGTAATCTATCAGAGTATTTTTTTTCTCCACTAAAAGTATCAGTATTTAAAAAATAAATTTCTTCAAAACCATCCTGATCTATATCGCAAGCAGATACACCAATAGTATTTCTATCTTCATCAATGAATATAGGATCTTCTATTGTATTAATTAGTTTTCCATTTTTATAACTAAGAGCTAGATTGGAGTAACCAAAGCCTGCAACAATAAATTCATAATTTCCATCTTTATCAAAATCAGTTACTGAAATCCCATAACTTAATCTATTGTTGTTATTTTCAATTATATTTGAAATGTTAGAGAAAAATTCCGCCTTAGCCATACTAGATATTAATATTATAAAAATAAAAATTACCTTACTCATTTCAAGTGTTTTCAATTTGCCAATCTGATAAAAATGTCACCCATGCCAAAATTTAGTTCTTCTAGGGGCATGCTATTTCGAGCTTCACACATAGGTCCGGTTATTTGATCATTATTTATATAATCTGTATCGTAAGCATCACATTTTTTTGCATTATGTAGCAGTCCAATGACAAGTTTATTGTCTACTGAATACGTATATTCTTTATTTAATTCATTACCTTCACAAAAATAATTTCGGTTAACAAGTTCAGGAAAGTCATTTTTATTACAAGGATTATCAATAACAATTGCATAAATATCTTTTGGTTGATCTTTAAAGTTGATGTTTATTTTTTTTGTTTCTGAATATTTCATTACATCACACAAACAAGGCCAACAACATTTATAATATTGACCGCAAATTTTCTCATCATTTTCTAAATTAGTAAGAAAAATTTCATCTGGTTGAGTATCTGGAGGAATCAGAGAACCTGAAACAGCACAATATAACTTATTAAATTAAATAAACTCTTCATATTCTAAGTTTTGATCTAAAATATATTTAAAAAATCTTGGGCCAGCTGCATTTCTATTACCATCAGGAAAAATAATGGACCAATCATTAACAAGTTTCTCATACAATTTTTCTGTATTTGCGCTTGCTTGAGAAATGGATATAAAAATAGATAAGAATAAAATCAAAGTTACTAATTTTCTCATAAAATTTAAATAGTTTTAGCTTTCAAAATGTAAATCCCATGTTTTGAATCAATCTTGAATCAATACGGATCACTTTTTCTGCTTTTTATTCCTTTTTATGGTAATGTCGCACTCGAAGAATTTGACTTATTTTGTGCTAAATACTAGAGAGTAATCATAATTTGGGGCGTCGCCAAGCGGTAAGGCACCGGTTTTTGGAGTCGGCATTCGTAGGTTCGAATCCTACCGCCCCAGCCAAATTTCCTAATAATATATTTTTAATTTATACTTTTGGCACTCTCTTGACACTTTTTTGGCGCACTTTTTTATGGTTTTTATTTTCTAAAAGCTGTGTTTTTTTTAAATCTATATTTATTATAGGTCCAAAATGATTGTTTATAAAATTACAAACAAGGTCAATAATAAAATTTACATTGGAATATCTACAGTTGATAGTAAAGAAAGATGGTTGAAACATTTAAGTGATTCAAGAAGAAAACCAAAGCAAAGTATTGATAGAGCAATAAAAAAATATGGGGAACAAAATTTTAAATATGAAGTAATAGAAAAAGTACCTTTTTTAAAAGGAATAAAATTTTTAGAAAATAGAGAAATATTTTATATATCAAAATTTAAGTCTACAAAAAATACTATTGGTTACAATAGATCATTAGGTGGAAATGTTAATGTAGGCAGAATAGTAACAAAAGTACATAAATCTAAATCAAGTAAATCACAACCCACTTCCAAAGAAATTTATGCTTACGATTTCGACGGAAAATTAAAAAAAATCTATACGAATTTAAAAGAAGCTAGTGATAAAAATTCTGTTTCTAAAGGCGCTATACAAAAAGTTATAAATAAGAAAAACAGACAGTCTGCAGGCTATCAATGGAGAAAGTACGAAAATAATATTCCTTTAAAAAAAATTACAGTCTACATTAAAACTAAATCTAAAACTACACAGGTATTCCAATGGGATAGAAAAGGTATTTTTATAAAAAAATTTAATAGTATAAATGAAGCTTCTAAGGCTACTGGGAGCTCTACTGCTGATATAGGTAGAGTTTTAAAGGGAGTAAATATATTTTCTAAAGGTTTCCATTGGAGCAAAGATAGAGGAAAAAATAATATAAGAAAAAAAAAACTAGTTATCGGTGGAAATAATCAAGTAAGAAAAATAAAAGTAAATGTTTATTCTAATATTGGTAAATATATCGAAACTTTAGAGAGCATAACTTTAGCTGCAAAGAAGTATGGTTGTGATCCTTCAGAAATATCTAAATGTATTCTAGAAAAGAAAAGAGCGCATAGGTTTAAAGACGGGAAAGTGCTGCAATTTAAAAAAGACTCTGGATCTAAGAAAAACATCAGCTCATTAGCAAAAGATCTACATAATAAAAAACCAATTTTGATGTACGATTTAAGAGGTAACTACTTAAAAACTTTTGAATCAACGGCATTAGCATCACGTGCTACTAGCATACCAAGAGGTACTATAAGACATTGTTTAAAAGGTAGAATGTTACAAGCTGGTAATTATATTTGGAAATATCAATTCAATAATTTTAATAATAAAATAACTCCTTATAAAAATAAAAAAGTACCCGTGCTTCAA
>CACOPD010000002.1 GCA_902628835.1 uncultured Alphaproteobacteria bacterium | reverse complement strand
ATTTAGTAGAGTTACCTCACTGAAGAATTTTTTCATTTTACCTCCTAATATTTTTTCTACTATATTTGATGGTTTTCCAGAATTTAAAATTAGCTCTTTTTGAATTTTTTCTTCATTATTTACTAAGTTTTTATCTAAATCTTCAATATCAATGGATTCTGGTTTCATTGCAGCAATATGCATACATAAATTTTTTGAGAAATTTTCAATTTCAATATTATTATCACTAGCAGTATACTGTATTAAGGATATTATTTTCCCAATATTCTTTCTATAACTGTTATGGATATAAAATGAGGTATTTAAATTTTTATTTTCTTTAATCAATAAGTCATTTAAGATTAAATTTTCTCCTATTTTAGCAATCATTGAATTAAAATAATCATTCACAGTTCCATTTTCATACTTAAAGTTAAGAAATTGTTCTTTATCTAAAAAAGTGTTATTTGCTAATACTAACTTTCCTAAGCTATCAATAAAGTCTAAAAAGGTATCACTTTTAGCAGCAAAATCAGTTTCACTATTGATCTTAATTAATGCAGTAATTTTTTCATTTGAATATACACCTACTGCGCCTTCAATAGCCTTACGGTCACTTTTCTTTGATGCTTTTGCTAGTCCTTTTTTTCTTAGTGCTTCAACTGATTTTTCAATATTATTATTATTTTCTTCTAAAGATTTTTTACAATCTAAGAAGCCAGCACCTGTTTTTATCCTAAGCTGTTTAATAAGATCAGTCATACTTTCCATAATTAATTTTCCTCTTTTAAAATTTCATCTGTGTTTTCTTTATTTTTATCATTAGTATCATTTTGAAAATTTGTAGCATCTTTAATAGTTTCTGAGAAATAATTTTTATATAAGTTTATTGAACGAAGAGCATCATCATTTCCAGGAATAATATAATCAATATTTTCAGGATCTGCATTAGAGTCTACTATAGCTACAACAGGAATTTTAAGTTTTGTAGCTTCTTTAATAGCAATTTTATCTTTTATAACATCAAAGACAACTAATAGATCTGGTTTCCCATTTAGCGTTCTAATTCCACCTATATTTAATTCAAGTTTTTGCTTTTCTCTTGAAATATCTAATAATTCTTTTTTTGATAAATTTTTTGATAAATCATTATCTTTTAAAAATAACTCAATCTCATCCAATCTTTTTATAGAATTTGAAATTGTTTTCCAATTAGTTAAAGTGCCCCCAAGCCATCTTTTGTTTACATAAAAATTGTTGTTTAACATTGCTAAATCTTTTACAACATCGCTACACTGCTTTTTTGTACCTACGAAAAGTATTTTTCCAGATTTTGAAACAGTTTCATGAATTTTCGTTAAAGCAGTATTTAGTAATTCTAAAGTAATTCTTAGATCAAATACATGTATATTATTTCTAACTCCATAAATATACTCTTTCATTTTTGGATTCCATCTTCTTACATTATGCCCAAAGTGGACACCAGATTCTAGAAGATCTTCAATTTTAACTTCTGGTAGATTCATAATAACTCCCGGTTTAACCTCCACAGAAATAAAAACACCGGTTTTTTCTGTGTGCTAGATTTAATTTGAACGTCTATTATTATAATAAGTTAATTTTTCAAGATATTTCTAATGAATAATCTAAAATTTTTGATTTATTTAGTTCATCAAGTTTTTTATATGATTTGATAGAATATTTGTCGAAATCAAAGTTAATTAGTTTTTGATCTACAGTAATAAAGAGATCTATATTACTATTTAAATTGCTATTCTGTTTTTTCTCAAAAATATTATCCTTCATTTCAATAATATTGCTCATATTTGAATAAATATTGAATTTGTATCTATTTTTAGAAAAAATAGAATCTAGAGTTAATAAATCTCTTATTATAAAACGTGTATCTGTATTATTTTTGACAATGTCTATAGTGAATATTAATAGATTACCTTCTTTTAAAATGGATCGATATTTGTACAAATTTTCGCTAAAGATTGTCAATTCAAATTGATAGTTAATTTCAGAAACAGTAATAAAGGCATATTTTTTTCCATCTTTATTTGATCTTTCCTTAATATCCAATACTGCTCCACAAACCTTCATTGATTTATTGTCATTACTTTGCGAATAATCTCTAAGTGAATTAATATTTTCTAATTCAAAAAATTTTCTTGGATAATGATTAAGTGGATGATCAGAAAAATAAAATCCAATAACATCTAATTCATTTGATAAAATTTCTGAATTATTCCAATTTTTATAATTTTGATTAAATAGATTTTTATCATCAAAAGAAACCTCTTTATCTTCGAAAAGCATATCTTGATTAGGATCTTTTTCTACTCCATATAAATCAACAAATTTTGTTACGTTATTAAATAGTTTTGATCTATTAGACTCAATACTATCGAATGCACCAGCTTGTATAAGTTTTTCAAGCTGTCTTTTATTTATTACTTCCTTGGAAACTCTATTCATAAAGTCAATAATATTCTTAAATTTTCCATTTTTAATTCTTTCTTCTACCATGCTTGAAATAGATTTAAGCCCTACTCCTTTAATTGCAGCCAGGCCGAATCTAATTGATTTTGAATTTTCATTTATTTCAATTGAAAATAAAGCATTTGAAAAATTTATATCTGGTTTTAGAAAATTTATATTTAATCTTTCTATTTCTTGTTTAAGTAAAATAATTTTTTCTGTTCTATCAATAGAATAATTTAGTGTTGCTGTAAGGAATTCATGTGGAAAATTAGCTTTTAAATAAGCTGTTTGATAAGATATTAAGGCATATGCTGCGGCATGACTTTTATTAAAACCATATCCTGCAAATTTATCAACTAAATCAAAAATTTTTGAAGCTTCTTTTTTTTCAATATTGTTTTGAACTGCTCCTTCAATAAATCTTGATTTTTGCATATCCATTTCTTTTTGAATTTTTTTTCCCATTGCTCTTCTTAATAAATCTGCTTCGCCTAAAGAATAATTTGATAAAACCTGTGCAATTTGCATTACTTGTTCTTGGTAAACGATAATTCCGTAAGTTTCTTTTAATACTTCCTCCAACATGGAATGAAGATATTTAATTTCTTCACGTCCATGTTTTCTATTACAAAAAGAGGGAATGTTATCCATCGGACCTGGTCTAAACAAGGCCACTACAGCAATTATTTCTTCAAATTTATCAGGTTGTAGTTGACGAAGAACACTTCCCATACCATTACTTTCCAATTGAAAAATTCCAACTGTGTCACCTTTACTTAACTGTTCATAGGTTTTTAGATCATTTAGGGGAATTTTATTAATTAAAAAATTCTTATTTTCTTTTGTGATTAATTTTACACTATCATCAATAATTGATAATGTTGTTAAACCAAGAAAATCAAATTTTATTAAACCAGCTTCCTCAACATATTTCATAGAAAATTGTGTTGCATTTGTGTTTGTATTTTGATCTTTGTACAAAGGAACTACTTTAGATAACTTTTCATGACCGATAACAACTCCAGCAGCGTGTGTCGAAGCATGTCTATGAGTTCCTTCAATTTTAAGACTTACATCAATAATATTTGAAATTCTTTCATCACTACTGATCCTTTCTTGCAAACTTTTTTCAGATTTAATTGACTCACTTAAAGTGAGAGGATTTGATGGATTAAAAGGTATGAGTTTAGCAAAAGAATCAACCTCTCCATACGGAACTTCTAATACCCTACCAATATCTCTTACTGCGGCCCTTGAAGCTAGGGTACCAAAAGTAATTATATGAGCAACACATTCGCTTCCGTATTTTTTATTTACATATTCAATAACTTCATCTCTTCTAGTTTGACAAAAATCTATATCAAAATCTGGCATTGATACTCTTTCTGGATTAAGAAATCGTTCAAATAATAAATCGTATTCTAATGGATCTAAATCGGTTATTCCTAAACACCAAGCTACCAAACTTCCTGCACCTGATCCTCTACCTGGGCCAACAGGAATATGCTGATCTTTAGCCCAATTAACAAAATCTGCTACTATTAAAAAGTATCCTGCAAATCCCATTCTAATAATTATTTCATTTTCATATTTTAATCTATCAGTATAAATTTTTTTACTTTTTATATTTTTTTCATTTATTTTTTTGCCGAGTCCTCTTTCTGATGATTTTAATAGAAAATCTTCAGCTGATAAATTTAGATGATTCTTGAATTCAGGTAGTTGTGGTTTCGTTGTTTCAGGAAAATAGTTACAAGATATAGAAATATTTAAATTATTTTGTATTATTTCTGGGATATCTTCAAAAGTTGAATACATTTCTTCACTTGACTTAAAATAAATATTTTCATTTGAAGTATTTCTTTGAGAATTATTTATTGTAGATTTTTGAGCAATACATAGCAATGCATCATGTGCTGAATAATCGTCTTTATCAGAGTACTTTATATTATTTGAACCAATAAGAGGAACATCAAATTCTTTTGATAAATTGATAAATTCTTTTTCAAAAATATCTATGTTTTGATCATTAATTCTCTGAATTTCAAAGAGGAAATTTTCTTTAAATATTTCTTTAAAATTATTAATAAAATTAATAATATCTTTTTTTCTATTTTCTTTATTTAATAAAAGTAAAGGATTAAATTCCCCTCCTATATAACAAAATAAACCTTCTGAGTATTTATCTAATTGAGAAAAATATACACCTACATTATTGCCTTCATTAAGATGAGAAAGTGAACTTAATTCTAAAAGATTCCTATATCCAATTTCATTTTTGACTAAAAATGTAATTTGGGATATTTGATTATTTACAATAATATCTAGTAAATTTATTGAAGTTCCTATTATAGGTTGTATATTATTTTTTACACATTCTTTAGAAAATTCAAATACTCCAAACATATTGTTATTATCAGTAATAGCAATTGCAGGCATTCCATTTTTTTTTGCAAGATCTACTAGATTATTAATTTTTAATGTACTTTCAGATAAAGAATATGAAGATAATGACCTTAAATGAACAAAAGGTTTATTCATTTGTTAAATGTATTTTTTTTATTTTTAAAATAATAAATTTCATCTGCTAATAATGAGTAAGATTTGTTATGAGTTACATATACTAAAGTTTTTTTAGTTTGTTCAATATAATTAATAAAAAATTTAAAAATATTGTTAGCAGTATCTTCATCAAGGTTACCAGTCATTTCATCAGCTAAAATTAAATCTGGATTATTTACAAGAGATCTTGCAATTGCTACTCTTTGCTGCTCCCCTCCTGATAACTTTAAAGGTTTATATTTGATTCTTTCATTCAAACCAAATTCAACTAGAAGTTTTTGTGAAATTTCATAACTTTTCTGTTCATCTTTGTTAATTAATAATGGTAACATAACATTTTCAATAACATTAAGTTCAGGAATCAAATGAAAAAATTGATGAATAAAACCAATTGATAACCCTCTAATTTTATTTGTTTCATCCTTAGTACATAAAGAAATATTTTTATTATTAAAATAAAAGTTTCCATCAAATTCTGAATCTAGCAATCCGATAATATTAAGAAAAGTAGTTTTTCCTGAACCAGAAGGTCCAACAATTGAAACTTTTTTATTATGCTTTAATTTAAAGTTTAAATTTTTAATTATCTCAATTTTTGAATTATTTTCAATTGTATAATATTTACTTAAATTGGATATCTCTAATAAATATTTATTATTCACTTCTTAAACTTTTAATAGGATCTATTCTGGCTGAACTTAAAGCTGGGAAAATAGTTGAGATTATTGATATGATTATTGCAACACAAAGTACATAGAGTACTTCATTAAAGCTAATTTTTGAAGGTAAAGATGATAAATAATATACTTCTTCAGAAAAAAGTTTTGTTCCGAGTAAATTTTCTAAAAAAATTTGAATTGATTTAATATTTATTGTGAAAAGTATTCCAATTATCAATCCAATTAAAGATCCTATTAAACCAATTGATATTCCGATAGTAAAAAATATTTTTATAATACTTTTATTACTCATTCCAATAGTTTTTAAAATTCCAATATCTTTGTTTTTTTCTTTTACAAAAATAATTAAACCGGAAATAATATTTAATGATGCAACTAAGATAATCAAAGAAAGAATAATAAACATAACATTTTTTTCTACTTTAAGTGCATTAATTAGAGTTTTGTTCTGGTCTTTCCAAGATATTGAATAAAAATTTAATAGAAGATTAGATGTTTCTATTTCAACGTTATTTTTAAATAATTCGATTTCATTTGGAGATGATGTAAAAAATTCAATTTTATTATATATATCTTCATCATATAAAAGTAATTTTCTAACAAGACCTGAAGATAAAAAAATTAAATTGGAATCATACTCATATAAACCTAGATCAAATATACCTACCACTTCCAATGTCTTAAATCTTGGAATATTTCCTAATATTGTTTTATCAGTCTTTGGAATTGCAATTTTAACCTTATCTCCCACTCTTAAATTCATTTCATTCGCTAAGGAGTCTCCAATTAATATTTGATTTTTTGGATTTTGAATTATTTTGCCCCTTATAATAGAATTAAACAAATAATGATTCTTATCATATTTGTCATAGCCTTTGATCATAACACCTTTTGAGTTATTTGATTTTATGATTAAGCCATTTGTTTCAATAGATTTGTGGTATTGATAAAAAAAAGAATTATCAATATTTAATACAAGTTCATCAGCTTGCTTATTTGTAATCTCCTCATCAAAACTATAGATATTGAGGTGTGAATTAAGTCCAATTATTCTATTGGTCAAATCAATTCGAAAACCATTCATAACAGACATTACTATAATAATTGCTGATACTCCTAAGCTGATGCCTATAATTGAAAACCAAGCAAAAATAGACACATAGCCATCAGATTTCTTAGAGAATAAAAACCTAAAAATCAGTAATCGTTCTGATTTAGAAATCATCTATTTTTTTAACTTATTATTAATAAAATCAAATACACTACTGGATGAAATTTTTTCACTTTCATTATTTTGGCGATTTTTTATTTCTACTAAATTATCTTTTAAATCTCTTTTGCCAATAATAATTTGATATGGTGTCCCAATTAACTCATTATCAGATAATTTTTTTCCTATACTGCAGACTCTATCATCTAAAATGACTTCAATATTATTTTTCATAAAATATTCATAATATTCTGATGATTTTGTGGCACAATCTTGATCTTCTTGCATTAAATTAACTATGGAAACCTTAAATGGAGCAACCTCTAAAGGCCACCTAATTCCTTTTTCATCATGATAAGCTTCTATAATTGCACCCACAAGTCTTGAAACACCAATGCCATATGATCCCATATGCACTGGAACATTTTTTCCACTTTTATCTTGAACAAATGCGTTTAATTTCTCAGAATATTTTGTTCCAAAATAAAATATATGACCCACTTCAATACCCTTAGAAATTTTTAAATCTTCATTTGAAATTGGGCAATTTTTTTCATCATGTTGATCATCAACTGCAGCATAAAATGACTGCAACTCATTTGGGTCTATAGTTTCAGGGTTTAGTGTTTCTAATTTTTTATCATAATAAAGTGTACTTTCGCCAGTCTTAGCTAGTATTTGAAATTCATGACTTAAGTTACCCCCAATTGGTCCAGTTTCTGCTCTTAAAGAAATTGGTGTTAAACCCATTCTAATAAAAGTTTTTATGTATGCTTTAAACATATTGTCATAAGATTTTTTTGCTTCGCTTTCATCAAGATCAAATGAATAATTATCCTTCATTAAGAATTCTCTTCCTCGCATAACTCCAAACCTAGGCCTAACTTCATCTCGGAATTTCCATTGAATATGATAAAGATTTTTTGGAAGATCTTTGTAAGAATTTATATGTGATTGAAATATATCTGTAATTAATTCTTCATTTGTTGGACCGTAAAGCATTTCCCTTCCACTTCTATCTGTAATCCTTAACATTTCTTTTCCATAATCATCGTATCTTCCTGATTTAATCCATAAATCAGAAGATTGAATCGTAGGCATAAGAAGTTCTACTGCTCCTGCATTATTTTGTTCCTCTCTAACAATCTGTTCAATTTTTTTTAATACAAGTAGACCTAGGGGTAACCACGAATAAATACCGGCACTAGATTGTTTAATCATGCCAGCTCTGATCATTAATTTATGTGAAATTATTTCAGCATCTGATGGCGCATCTTTAATAGTGGGAAGAAAAAAATTAGAATATTTCATTTATTAAATATATTTGATAAATCAAATCCAAATAAAATCAAAAAAAATAAAATTAAAGCTGATATTAATGAAGTTGCTATAAATTTTATCAGAAGATACGGCTTACTTGGTGCACTTTTTGCATGTCCAGATTCTACTTTTTGGGGTACTTTTATCTTAATCGGTAGGAGTATGAAAAATAAAATCCACCAAACAAGGATAAAAATTAGAACATGAGTAAATAGTGCCATTAAGATCGTATTAAATGAACTTCAATTTCTGGTTTTTTTTGAATTGAATTTTTTATAATCTTTCTAAAACTACTTTTAACTAAATCAGATACTATAAGATCTGATGATTTTTGATCTTTGTTAAGTTTTGTATAGTTTTCTATAAAAAGTATTTTAAAACTATTTTTAATATTTTCTTCATCTATTCCTGGCAATCCTTTTAAGGTAAGTAACATATTTTTATTAATTGAATAATCATCATCATTGATAATTAAAGAAATTAAAACTAGCCCCTCAAATGAATATTTCCTTCTCTCTTTAATAAATGCAGATTCAGAGTCGTAAAGATTTTTACCCTCAACAATTAACTTTCCAGTTTCAAATTTTTCTACAATTTTAGGTTCACCTGGTGCAATTTTGAGACATTTTCCATTTTCTAAAATTTTAGTAAATGGTACTTGAGATGAGTAAGATAATTGTTTATGAGCCTCTAGATGCATGGGTTCACCATGCACAGGAATAGATAAGTAAGGTTTTGTCCAATTATACATTTGTTTTATTTCATCTGCATAACCATGACCTGAAACATGTACTAAATCATCATCAGCAGTTACTATCTCAACTCTTTGTCTAATAAGTAAGTTCTTTAAATTATTTATTGATTTTTCATTACCAGGAATATCTCTAGAGCTAAAAATTACTACATCTTCAGGCTCTAAATGTAAATGTTGATGAGAATTATAAGCTATTCTGAAAAGTGCAGATCTTTTTTCACCCTGACTTCCAGTACAAATTATGACTAAATTTTCTCTAGGTATATAAGAAGCTTCATCTTCACTAATAAAAATTTCATCATCTGCAACATAACCACATTTTCTTGCTACTTCGATATTTTTTTTCATACTCCTACCAACAAGAGCGACCTTTCTTTTATTTTTTTTTGCTGCTTGAATAATATTTTTCATTCGTGCAATATTTGAAGAAAAACAGGTAACAACAATTCTATTAGAAAATCTTGAAAATATACTTGTCAGTTCATCTCTAACATCACTTTCAGATTCTGATTTACCAGGCACATTTGCGTTAGTAGAGTCACCTATTAAGGCAAGTAATCCATCATTTCCTAATTTTTCAAATTTTTCTTTTGAAAATGAGTCTCCTAAAGTAGGTGAAAAATCTATTTTCCAATCAGCAGTGTGAAGTAATGATCCATATGTTGTTTTAATTACTATTGCAGTTGGTTCAGGAATTGAGTGTGTAGTTGGAATAAAACTTATATCAAAATTATTGAGTATTAATTTATTGTCTAGATTTATCTCTTTCAAAGAAAATCCTTCTACTTTATTGAATTCTTTTAGCCTATTTTCGATAAGAAATTTTGCAAATTTACTAGCATATACTGGACATTTAATTTTATTTGCTAAGAAAGCAACAGCTCCTGCATGATCTTCATGACCATGGCTGATAATAATAGCCTCGAGATTATCTTCTAAACTTTCAATATGATCTATTTTTGGTACCAATAAATCTACACCTGGAAACTTTTCATCTGCAAATGAAAGGCCTAAATCTATCATTATCCATTTTCCATCACATCCATAGAGATAACAATTTGCACCTATTTCACCAATACCCCCAAGAGATAAAAAATGTAGCCCTTCACTAAAATCATTAAGTTGTAAATTATTACTCATAAAAATGTTTGTTACCGATTTCTTTTATTCCTTCTAATGTCAAATGTTCCATATATATAGGTTTATAAATAATTTTATCCCTAAATATTTTACCTAGACCACCCGTAATATAGACTTTGGGCTTAAAGTTATTCTCCTTAATAATTTGCTTTAATATGCCATTAACTGCATGCAAATAACCAAAATAGAAACCTGATTGAATAGAAGCTGATGTATTATTATTAACAATTCTATTTGATTTTGAGATTTTTGAAGTTTTTAATAATTCAGCATTTTTTAAAAGTGTATCCATTGAAAGATTTATACCTGGAAAAATTAATCCACCAGAGTATTGATTGTTTTTAATGATATCAAAAGTAGTAGCTGTACCAAAGTCAATAATTATACAGTTTTTGATTTTCTTACTATACACATAGGCATAGTTTGCTATTCGATCACTTCCAATTTGATTTAGATTATAATTGATACTCTTTCTAAATGATATTTTTTTTGGATTAATTACATAAAATTTGAATTTATTTTTTTGAAAAATATTTTTAAAAATTAAATTTAAAGAAGGTACAACAGAGGACAAGATACAATATCTATCTTTAAGATTATTAGTCAATTTTTTGTTAGATTTAAAAAATTTATTTATTTCTTTTTGTGTAATATTGACTTTTTTTTCCGTTTTTAATCTAATAATTTTAATTAATTTGTTTTTTGTATAAAAACCTATAACTATATTCGTATTACCTGCATCTATAACAATCATTAAATTATTCTAGCATTATAAATATTTTCAAAATTAATATTATTTTTTAAAGTGATTGAACCATCAGGATTAAGATTATGAAATATTCCTTGTTTTACATTTTGTTCATCAATTTTTAATTTAATATTGCTTCCTAAATATAATTTTTTCATGATTATTTAAAAGTTGTTTAAAATTGTTAAAATACTCTTCCATAATTTCATATACAAAATAAAAATTGTTAATTTCTTTATTGTATTTATTAATATTAGTTGTTGGATAATTTTTAATTTTTGGAGAAGATACTATGTTAACTCCAAAACCAGTATTTATATATTTATCACTTTTGATACTAAATATTTCAGAAATTATTCCAGAAATTTTTTCTTTATTAATTAAAATGTCATTTGGCCATTTAATTTGAGTTTTAACATTACAAATATTTTCAATCACAGAACAGATCATATTAGTAATAAAAGCATTATTTAAAAAATGATTTTCTATTGGCAATATATTTTTAGATAAAATAGAAATATAGACATTATTTTTTGGACTTTCCCAAGTTGTTCCTCGTCTTCCAAATCCTTTTTTTTGTTCATTTGCCATCAAACATATATTTCTATTATAAATAAGTTTTTTAACCTCTGACATTGTAGAATCTACAGATTCAATAAAATGAAAATCAAAATTGTTTTTATCTAATAGATTTTTAATTTTATCTAATGACATTAATCAAATGGTCAAACTTGCTGATATATTAATCAATAAAGACGGGTAAAATATAAAACAAATAATTAAAAATAAACTTAAGGATAAAATAATTTTTGATTGAAAAGAAATTTGAAAATTAATTATTCCTTCACTTTTACTTTCATCAAAATACATTATCTTAATAATTCTTAAATAATAAAAAGCAGAAATTACACTAGCTAGGACACCAAGAACTGAAAGTACGTATAATTCTTGTTCAATTGCAGCAATGAAAACATAAAACTTTCCAAAAAATCCTATAAATGGAGGGATTCCAGCCATAGATAGCATTATTATTGAAATAGAAAGACTTACGATTGGATTACTTTTACTTAACCCTTTTAAATCACTTATATTAATTAAATATTCATTTTTAACTTTTAACGAAAGTAAAATAGTGAAAATAGCAACATTCATTATCATGTATGAAAACATATAAATTGATGCTGCTTTAATTCCATCATCATTTGCGGCAACTAAGCCTATTAAGATATAGCCTATATGTCCGATAGAACTATAAGCTAATAATCTTTTAATATTTGACTGTGCTATAGCCGCTATAGCTCCAAGAAACATTGAGGCTATTGATAAAAATAAAATTATTTGACTCCATTCTAAGTAAAAATTTTCAAATGGAACTAAGCAAAAACGATAAATTAAAGCTACTGCAGCAATCTTAGGGACAATAGCAAAAAAACCTGTAATTGAGTTTGGAGCTCCTTCATAAACATCGGGAGTCCACATATGGAAAGGTACGGCTGAAACCTTAAAAGCCAAGCCTACCATCACAAATACAAGCCCAAATATTAGACCTAAGTTTAAATTATCATATTTTGATAAATAGAAGCTTATATCTTCAAAATTCATTGAACCAGTAAATCCATAAATTAAGGAGAAACCATACAAGAGTATACCAGAAGATAATGCTCCTAAAATAAAGTATTTTACTCCTGACTCAGCTGATGAGATTGAATCTCTTTTTATTGCTGCAGCAACATAAAGAGATAAACTTTGAAGTTCTATTGCTAGATACATGGACATAAGATTATTTGAAGCAATCATTAACATCATCCCAAGTGTTGAAAATAAAAATAAAATAGGAATTTCAAAATTTTTTAGCTTAATGCCTAAGAAATAATCTTTAGAAATGATGATACTAGCTATAGATCCTAATAGAGCTAAAATTTTAAAAAAATTTATAAAAGAAGAGTGGCTAAATAAACTTTTATAGTTTGCAAAATTTGATTCACTATCATAGTAAACAAGCAAAATCGTTAATAATAAAATGAAAACTGCTAGATTGGAAGTTTGTCTAAATGCATTCTTTTTTAAAAAAAGGCCAAAAAGTAAGCAAACAAAAGAAGAGCATGCTAAAAAAATTTCAGGTATAAAAAAAATATTGTAAATATTATTTAGCATTGGCTATTTCATAGTTTGTTATAATTAGTTCAAGTGATAATCTCATAGGATCTAAAAATAGATTTGGAAATATACCTAGTAATATTACTGAAATTGCTAAAGGAATTAATATGATTTTCTCTCTTGTGTTTATATCTAAAATATCTGCAAGTTTATTATTAGTTATGGTGCCAAAAATAATTCTTTTATAAAGGTATAGCATGTAAACAGCGGATAATATTATTCCAAAAGCCGCGCCAATAACAACGTAACTTGAAAATTTAAATGCGCCAACAATAACTAAAAATTCTCCAATAAAGCCACTAGTCCCAGGTAATCCAACTGATCCCAGCATAAAAATCATAAATACTGTTGCATAAAGTGGCATTCTTTGAACTAATCCTCCGTAAAATTCAATTTCTCTAGTATGCATTCGATCATAAATAACACCAACACATAAAAATAAGGCTGCTGAAACTAGTCCATGACTAATCATTTGCATCATTGCTCCTTCTAAACCTTGTTGATTAACTAAGAAAATTCCAATTGTTACAATTCCCATATGAGCAACAGATGAATATGCAATTAGTTTTTTAATATCAGTTTGTGCTAGTGCTACTAAGGAAGTGTATACTATGGCAACTATACTTAATGTCATAATTAAAGGAATAAAAAACTCTGTTGCTTCTGGAAGCATACCTAGAGAAAAACGAATAAAACCATACCCGCCCATTTTTAAAAGTACTCCGGCTAAAATAACAGATCCAGCCGTTGGAGCTTCAACATGGGCATCGGGCAACCATGTATGAAACGGCCACATAGGAATTTTAACTGCAAAGGAAGCAAAGAAGGCGAGCCATAAAAACAACTGAGTATTATAGGAAAAATAATTACCTTGTAAGAAATCAATACTCATTGAATTTGTGTTTCTATACATCACAATAATAGCAATCAACATGAGTACTGAACCCAAAAGAGTGTAGAGAAAGAATTTGAAAGAAGCATAGATTCTTCTATTACCTCCCCATATACCTATTATTAGATACATTGGTATTAATACTGCTTCAAAAAAAATATAAAATAAAAGTATGTCTATAGAAGCAAACATTCCAATCATTACAGTCTCTAAAAATAAAAAAGAAAGCATGTATTCCTTGACTCTTTTTTTAATATTATTCCAACTAGCTAAAATACAAAGTGGAGTCAAAAATGTACTTAATAAAATCATAAAAAGTGAGATACCGTCAACTCCAACATGGTAGAAGAAATTAAAATCATCAAACCATCTAAATTTTTCTTCATATTGATAAGATGGATTGGAATAATCAAATTGTAACCAGAGTATTAAACTTAAAATAAATGTTCCTAACGTTGTTAGTAAAGCAGCCCATTTAATATTAATTGATGTTAATTCATCTTCTTTAATAAAAAGAATAATTAAAGCACCAATTAAAGGTAAAAAAATTATTACTGATACTAGTGGCCAGTCAATCATTTAGTAATATAAAAACCATGTTAAAATTATTACTAAGCCACCAAGCATAGCAAAAGCATAATGAAATAAATAGCCTGATTGAAATAAACTTATATAAGATGAAGATTTTGAAATAATCCAGGAGACACCGTTTGGCCCCAAACCATCGATAGTTTTTTCATCTCCTCTTTTCCAGAAAAAGTTTGCTAGTTTGAAAAAAGTTAAAACAAATACTTTATGATATAGCTCATCCACATACCATTTATTTTTAGAAAGAGAATATAAAGGATCTAAATTATGGGAAAGATTTTTTGCTCTGTTTAAATTATTTGAATATATCAACACACAAACAAGAATTCCAATTGCAACAGCTGATTTAGATATTAAGGATTGTGTAAGAGGAAGATATTTAATAGAACTCTCTGTTAATAATATTGCATTATCCCAAAACTCTTTTTTGTAATATCCAATAAAATAATCAGCAAAGAATATTCCAGAAAAAATAGAACCAATTGCAAGAATAAATAATGGAGCTATCATAACTAAAGGTGATTCATGGGCGTGATCATATGTTTTATTTTCTGATCTATTTTCACCATGAAATGTTAGGAATAATAATCTCCATGAATAAAAAGCCGTAAGTAGAGCAGTTAAAATACCTACTAAATATGCAAAGTATGCTATTCCATTTGATGCGTAGAAAGCATTTTCTAAAATACTTTCTTTTGAATAGTAGCCAGAGAGATAAGGAAAACCAATAATTGCAAGAGATCCAATCCACATCATTGTAGCAGTAAAAGGTATTTTTTTGAAAAGTCCGCCCATTTTTCTCATATCCTGTTCATGATGCATTGCATGAATTACAGAACCTGCAGAAAGAAATAGAAGAGCTTTAAAAAAAGCATGAGTTGTTAAGTGAAATATTGATGCATTATAAGCACCGACACCTGCTGCAAAAAACATATATCCTAATTGACTACATGTTGAATATGCAATGACTCGTTTAATATCATTTTGTGTTAAGGCTATAGAGGCGGCAAAAATAGCTGTAGCCGCGCCTACAAAAGTGATGAAAAAATTAGTAAATGTAGCAAACTCATAAAGAGGACTCATTCTTGCAACTAAAAATACGCCAGCTGTTACCATTGTTGCAGCATGTATTAGTGCAGAAACAGGGGTAGGTCCTTCCATAGCATCTGGTAGCCACGTGTGTAAACCCAATTGAGCAGATTTACCCATTGCTCCTATAAATAAAAGAAAGCATAAAAAATCTAAAGTTGGAAAACTAAATGAAAGGAATTGAATTTGATGCTCACTAAATTGATCTACTTGTGAAAATATACTGTCGAAACTTATGGTACCAAAAATGTAAAAAATTCCAGCAATTCCAATTGCATATCCAAAATCTCCAACTCTGTTTACAACAAATGCTTTTATAGCAGCTTTATTTGCTGAATCTTTATGGTGCCAAAAACCAATTAATAAATATGAAGCTAGTCCAACACCTTCCCAACCAAAAAACATTTGCAACAAGTTATTACTTGATACAAGAACAAGCATAAAAAAGGTAAATAAGCTTAGATAGCCCATAAATCTAATTTTTGATGGATCTTCTTCCATATAACCTATTGAATATAAATGCACACAAGCAGAAACAGTTGTAACCACAATGAACATCACAGCAGTTAATGTGTCTAATCTTATTGACCAATCAACAATAAAGTTTCCAGAAGTAATCCAGTTAAGAATAAAGATTATTTCAGTTTCCTTATTATTAATAAACTGAATGAATATTATCCAAGAAAAAAAAGCACAAAGAAAAAGAATTGAAGTTGTTGATATTTGATAAAATTTATAGTTAAACTGTTTACCTAGTAAAAAACAAAAAAGAAAACCAAGTAGAGGTAAAAATATAATTGATGTTGCCATCTACTATCCCTTAAGTTGATTAATTTTATTTACTTCTATTGATCCTAAATTTCTAAAAAATACTACAAGTATGGCCAGTCCAATTGCTGCTTCAGCTGCTGCAACAGTAAGTGTAAGCATTGCAAAAATTTGTCCTGAAATATCATTAATATATGCTGAGAAAGCAATAAAATTGATATTTACTGATAGCAAGATGAGTTCTATAGACATTAAAATTATAATTAAATTTTTCTTATTTAAAAATATTCCTAGTACACCTAAGGTAAAAATAATTGCGCCAAGAAAAAGATAGTGTTCGAGGGTAATCATAAATTAAATTCCTTCACCTAATTTTACTTTTTTCTTTTCTATAGCTATTGATGCATCAACTGTATTTTGAGAATTTATATTCTGTCTTTTAACTCCACCTTTATCTCTTAATGTAAGTGTAATGGATCCAATCATTGCGACTAATAAAATTATCCCACATATTTGAAATAAATAAAAATATTCAGTGTAGAGTATTTGTCCAATCATTTTTGTATTCTCCACTTCATTAATTATAGGTTGTAATGGAGTTTGATTGTTATAAATATTAGAAGATCTATCTGTTAGAAAAAGTATCCCAAGTTCTATAACTAGAACTATGCCTAATAATGCTCCAAAAGGTAAATATTGCAAAAAACCTTCTCTCAATTTTACAAAATTTATATCAAGCATCATTACAACAAAAAGAAAAAGGACTGCAACAGCACCAACATATACAACGACAAGTATCATTGCCAAAAATTCAGCCCCTAACAAAACAAAGAGTCCTGATGCATTAACAAAGCTTAAAATTAAGAACAAAACTGAATGAACAGGATTTTTTGCACTTATAACCATCAGAGCTGAAAGAACTGCTACAGATGAAAACAGATAAAATGTTAATGAATAAAGAACCATTCTTATCTATATTTTCTATCGAGATGAATATTTTGGGCAATTTCTTGTTCCCATCTATCTCCATTTTCTAAAAGTTTACCTTTATTATAAATTAATTCTTCTCTGGTTTCAGTGGCAAATTCAAAATTTGGTCCTTCGACTATTGCATCAACTGGACAAGATTCTTGACATAAACCGCAGTAAATACACTTGGTCATATCTATATCATATCTTGTTGTTCTTCTGCTTCCATCCTCTCTTGGCTCAGCTTCAATTGTAATTGCCTGAGCAGGACAAACTGCTTCACAAAGCTTACATGCTATACATCTTTCTTCTCCACTTGGATATCTTCTTAATGCATGCTCACCCCTAAAACGTGGACTTAATGGTCCTTTTTCATGAGGATAATTTATTGTAACTTTAGACTTAAATATATATTTGAAAGTTAAAAATAAACCTTGAAGTAATTCAAATAAAGTAAAAGATTTAATTAATTTATACATATTAATTTGGAAGCATTTCAAAATATACTAAAAAACCTGAAGTTGCTACAACCCAAAATAAAGAAAAAGGAAGAAAAACTTTCCATCCAAGTCTCATTAATTGATCATATCTATATCTTGGGAAAGTTCCTCTAACCCAGATAAATAAAAACAATATAAATATTACTTTCACAGTAAACCAGATTACTCCAGGAACAACATTAAATGGGTATACATCAAATGGAGGAAGCCATCCGCCTAGAAAAAGAATGACAGTCATAGAAGACATTAAAATCATACTTGCGTATTCACCTAAAAAAAATAATACAAATGAAGCAGATGAATATTCAGTAAAAAATCCTGCAACAAGTGTTGATTCATCTTCAGGAAGATCAAAAGGTAATCTATTTGTTTCAGCTAAAGCAGAAATAAAAAAGATAATGAACATAGGCAATAATGGAATTGCAAACCATACAGTCTGCTGAGCTAAAACTATCTTTGATAAATTTAAAGAACCTACACATAATAATACTGTAATTATTACAAATCCAATAGATACTTCATATGAAACCATTTGAGCAGCTGATCTTAATGCTCCTAAAAAAGGATATTGAGAGTTACTAGCCCAACCAGCCATTATTACTCCGTATACTCCAAGAGATGACACTGCAAACAGATACATGATACCAACGTTAATATCAGAGACTACCCATCCTGGTGCAAAGGGTATTACTGCCCAACCCGCTAAGCTAAGTACCATTGTTATTATAGGTGCTAAGATAAACACAATTTTATTTGATCCACTAGGTATAATATTTTCTTTGGTAATAAGTTTTAGTGCATCTGCAAAGCTTTGTAATATACCAAAAGGGCCTACTATATTTGGACCTCTTCTTAATTGAATTAGGGCTAAAACTTTTCTTTCAGCGTAAACCAAAAAAGCTACAGATATTAAAACTGGTACAACAACAGCAAATATTTGGGCAACAATTATTAAACCAGTAATTATTATATCATAGGTCATTTAATTATTATGCTGCCTTATTTAAAATATCTTTAGTGCATCTAGCCATTGTTTCAGAAGATCTAGAAATAGAGTCATTCATATAAAAATTCACAATATTATAATTAATTTTAATATCCTCAATTTTATTTTTTTTAGCAAAAGTAATTTCACCAATAGAATTGACTTCATTTAAGAGAGCAAATTGACCATAGTTACATGTAAGATCATTTCGAAGCTCTCCAAGATTGTTAAAATTTAAATCTTTTTCAAATAAGTCACTTAAAACTCTAAAAATTTTCCACTCCTCTCTAGCTTCACCTAGTGGGTTATGACACTTGGTTGTTTGAATAACTCTACCTTCTATATTCATAAAAGTAGAACTTTTCTCAGTATATGCAGGGGTTGGTAAAATTATATCAGCTATAGATGCTGAAATATCTCCATGATGACCGAGATAAACAACAAAAGCATTTTCAAGTGTTGAAAAATTTATCTCATCTAATCCCATTAAGAAAACTACAGGTTTAGTTTTATCAATATGTTTTTTTAATTGTTTGTTATAATCAACATCAAATTTTTTATTATAAAATTTCAAATCTAATGCACCTACTCTGGAAATATCTTGGTGAAGAATATTTAATGGATTTATATTTTTATTTTTTTGAATATTTTTTGCAATTAATCCTGCAGTTTCTAATATTTTTTTTCCATGATCATTATTTATTGCTGAGGTGCCTAATATTATAAGTGGGTTTTTTGCAGATTTTAAAACTTTATTAAAGTCAGATTTATTATTAGATAATTTATTAAGATAATCTAAAGTATCTGATAAATGATGATAATTATAAGTAAGATCTAGTTTAGGACCTACTAGACCAATTTTGCAGTTATTTTCAATATATGCCTTTCGAATTCTTGCGTTTAGTACTGCAGCTTCCCATCTAGGATTAGATCCGATTAAAAGAATAGCATCAGCCTTTTCAATTTCTTGAATTGTCGAATTAAATTTATAACTTGAAGATGAATTATCGATAATTTGTGCATTATCAAATCTGCAATCATAGTTTTTTGATTTAAGTGAATGGCTAAATTTTTGTGCAGAATATAAAGTTTCAATATCTGTGAACTTACCAGATAAAAATACTGTATTTTCTTTACCTCTTTTTTTAATTTCTTTTTGTATTAATTCAAATGCATCGTCCCATGATGATTTTTGGAGTTTTTTATTTGATTTAGAATAAACAGTGTCTAATCTTTGACTTGAAAGTCCATCAACAGCAAATCTAGATTTATCACTTATCCATTCTTCGTTGGTTTCTTCATTTATTCTAGGAAGAGCTCTTAAAACTTTTTTTCCTCTTGTATCAATTCTTATACTTGAACCTATACCATCGAATACATCAAATGTTTCTGTTTTAGTTAGTTCCCATGGTCTAGATTTAAATGCATATGGTTTACTTGTTAAAGCACCTACAGGACATAAATCAATTACATTACCTGATAATTCTGATTCAATAGTTTTTTCTAAGTATGTCGTGATCTCAGCATTTTCACCTCTTCCTAGTAATCCTATATCATCAACACCAGCAACTTCTGTAGAGAACCTTACGCATCTTGTACAATGTATACATCTTGTCATAATTGTTTTGACAAGTGGTCCCATATTTTTATTGTGAACTGCTCTTTTATTTTCTTCATATCTAGTTTTATCAAAACCATAATACATTGCTTGATCCTGAAGATCGCATTCTCCTCCTTGATCACAAATAGGACAATCCAATGGATGATTAATAAGAAGAAACTCCATCACACCTTTACGAGCTTTTTTAACTGTTTCAGTATTAGTTTTTATAACCATTCCATCTGCAGCTGGCATGGCACATGATGCAATAGGTTTTGGAGCTTTTTCCATTTCTACTAAGCACATCCTACAGTTTCCTGCTATTGATAATTTTTCATGGTAACAAAATCTTGGAATTTCAGTGCCTACTTGTTCACAAGCTTGCATTACGGTCATACCGTTTTCAAATTCATGTTCTTTATTATCAATTGTTATTTTTGGCATTAAGCTACTCTTCTATTTCTTTCTTCAATTCTTTTTTCAATTTCAGGTCTAAAATGTCTAAATAAACCTTGAATAGGCCAAGCAGCTGCATCACCTAATGCGCATATAGTGTGCCCTTCAATTTGTTTTGTTACATCGAGTAATTTGTCTATGTCTTGATTTAAAACATCTCCATGGATCATCTTTTCCATCATTCTGTACATCCATCCAGTACCTTCTCTACAAGGTGTACATTGACCACAACTTTCATGTTTATAGAAATGAGATAACCTTGCTATTGCTTCAACAATATCTGTTGATTTATTCATGACAATTACTGCTGCAGTACCAAGACCACTTTTAACTTCTTTAAGGCTATCAAAATCCATTTTTACTGTATCACAAATGGATTTAGGAAGAAGTGGCACACTGGCTCCACCAGGAATAATCGCTAAAAGATTGTCCCAGCCTCCTATAACTCCACCAGCATGCTTTTCTATAAGCTCTTTCAATGGAATGCCCATTTCTTCTTCAACATTACAAGGATTGTTTACATGCCCAGAAATACTAAATATTTTTGTTCCAGTATTATTAGCACTACCTAGACCTGCAAACCAATCACCACCTCTCCTTAAAATTGTAGGTGATACAGCTATAGTTTCAACATTTGTTACTGTTGTGGGACAACCATATAAACCTGCTCCAGCAGGAAAAGGTGGTTTTAGTCGAGGCTGTCCTTTCTTTCCCTCTAAACTTTCAAGTAGAGCTGTTTCTTCTCCACAAATATAAGCTCCAGCTCCCCTATGTAAAAAAATATCAAAGTCCCATCCTGAACCACAAGCATTTTTTCCAATTAATTTGTTTTCATAAGCCTCATCAATTGCTTTTTGTAAATTTGATGACTCTGAATAATATTCACCTCTAATATATATGTAGCAAGTATGTGCATGCATTGCAAATCCAGCAACTAAACAACCTTCCAATAGTAAATGGGGATCATTTCTTAAAATTTCCCGATCTTTGCATGTACCAGGCTCAGATTCATCTGCATTAACAACTAAATAATGTTCTTTACCTGAGTTCTTAGGCATAAATGACCATTTAAGACCTGCCGGAAATCCTGCGCCTCCGCGTCCTCTAAGCTGACTTTTTTTTATTTCATCAACTATTTTATCACTTCCTAATTTTATCAAATCTTTAGTATTCGACCATATTCCTCTTTTTAAAGCTCCTTTAAGTTTCCAATCATCAAATCCATACAGATTTTTAAATATTTTGTCTTCTTGTTTCAGCATCAAAATTCTCTTTCTGGTTGAGATGATTTTCTTCCAATTTGAGAACCAATTTTAATTGGTTTATTACTTTTTAAATCATTTAGAAGTTGTCTAAAGTTTTCTTCATCTAAATCTTCATAATATTCATCATTAATTTGTATCATAGGTGCATTGCAACAAGCTCCTAAACATTCTACTTCAACAACTGTGAATTTTTTATCATCACTTGTACCTCCAATTTGAGTATTACAAACTTCTTGAGCAACTTTTGAAAGCTTATCACTTCCTCTTAACCAGCATGGTGTAGTTCTACAAATCTGGACAAAATTCTTTCCAATTGGCTCAAGATTAAACATTGAATAAAATGTAGCTACCTCCAAAACTCTTATATAAGACATACTTAAAGTCTCAGCTACTTTCTCCATTGAATTTTTACTTAACCAACCTTTGTTTTGTCTCTGAGCCAAATCCAAGAGTGGTATTACCGCGCTTTGAATTTTATTTGATGGATATTTTTTTAATATATTTGATATTTTTTCAAAATTAACTTTTGACCATTCAAAATTATCATTAATTTTTTTATAAACCTTGTTATTTGTTCCAGGATGATGCATTATCTATCAATCTCTCCAAAAACAATATCAAGACTGCCTAATATAGCTGCAATGTCAGCCATTAAATGACCTTTTGATAAATTATCTAATATTTGAAGGTGAGCAAATCCAGGAGCTCTTATTTTGCATCTATAAGGTTTACTTGATCCATCAGAAACAAGAAAAACACCAAACTCACCTTTTGGTGCTTCAACAGCTGCATAGGTTTGTCCTTCTGGAACCCTATATCCCTCAGTAAACAATTTAAAATGGTGAATTAATGCCTCCATCGATTTTTTCATTTGGTTTCTTTTTGGGGGTGTAATTTTATTATCTTCTACAGAAATTGCTCCAGGTTTAATTTTATTAAGGCATTGATTAATTATTGAAATGCTTTGTCTCATTTCCTCAATTCTAACTAAATATCTATCAAAACAATCTCCTTTTTTGCCAACAGGGATATCAAATTCAACTTGATCATAAGCATCATAAGGTTGTGATCTTCTTAAGTCCCAAGCAACACCAGAACTTCTTAGAACAGGTCCTGAGCATCCCCATTCAATAGCCTCTTTTTTAGAAATGATGCCTATATCAACTGATCTTTGTCGTAAAATTCTATTATTCGTAAGTAAATCTTCTAAGTCATCTATAAATTTTGGAAGTGTCTTAAAGTGCTCAAATAATTTTTCTTCCATACCTTCTGGCATATCCTGATGTACTCCACCGGGTCTAAAATAGGCTGCATGAAACCTAGCACCAGAAACAGCTTCATGAAACTCTAGAAGTTTTTCTCTTTCCTCAAAACACCAAAGAAATGGAGTCACTGCACCAATATCAGCAGCATATGCAGGTATATTAAGAAGATGATTTAAGATTCTTGTAACTTCTGCAAAAATTACTCTTATAAATTTAGCTCTCTGTGGCACTTCAATATTCAGAAGATTCTCTGTTGCAAGAGCAAAGGCATGCTCCTGACACATTGGAGAGACATAATCTAATCTATCAAAATAAGGTACGGCCTGAAGATATGTTTTATACTCTATTAATTTTTCAGTACCCCTATGAAGTAAACCAATATGGGGTTCTGCTCTTTTGACAACCTCTCCCTCTAATTCTACAACTAATCTTAAAACACCGTGAGCTGCTGGATGTTGTGGTCCAAAATTTATGGTCGTTGTATTTAATTCAACTTCTTTCATATTAGTCTTTTTGAATTTCTGATTTCTCGTCACCGATTAGGTTATTTTTCATACCCTCCCAAGGTGACTCACTATCAAAGTCTCTAAACTCTTGAGAGAGCTTTACTGGCTCATAAATGACTTTTTTTTCAAGATCATCGTATCTAACTTCTGTATGACCAGTTAGAGGAAAATCTTTTCTTAAAGGATGTCCTTCAAAATTATAATCTGTCATAATTCTTCTTAAGTCAGGATGATTAGTAAACTCAATACCAAACAGATCGTAACACTCTCTTTCATACCAATCAGCAGCCTTGTAAACTGAAGTTATTGTTTCTATTGAGTCATTTTCTTTTAGAGATGTTTTTAAAATTAGTTTTTTATTTTTTTTCAAGCTTTGAATAATGTATATTAAATCAAATCTGCGTTCTCTTGATGGATTGTCAACAGCAGTTATGTCTAATAATTGGTTAAAAATAAAATCATTGTTTTCTTTTAGTTTTTTTAAAAGAGATAAAATATTATTTTTATCACATTCTATTTCTATAAGTTTTTCATGTTCTTTAATATTTGTAATATCTTTATTTTTCTTAAGCTTTTCTAGCATTTTGAATTATCTTTTAAATTTATTTTCTCTTCTGATTTTTTTTTGTAATTGAAGAATACCGTAAACTAATGCTTCTGCAGTTGGAGGACATCCTGGTACATAAACATCAACGGGAACTACTCTATCACAACCTCTTACCACTGAGTATGAATAGTGATAATATCCTCCTCCATTTGCGCATGAGCCCATTGATATAACCCATCTGGGTTCAGGCATTTGATCATAAACTTTTCTCAAAGCAGGTGCCATTTTATTTGTTAATGTTCCAGCAACAATCATAACATCTGATTGTCTTGGGCTCCCTCTAGGTATTACACCATACCTATCTAGATCATATCTTGCCATATAAGAATGTATCATCTCAACACCACAGCATGCTAATCCAAAAGTCATAGGCCACAATGATCCAGTTCTTGCCCAAGTTAGAATTTTATCATAACTTGCAACAAGGAAACCTTTTGAAGATAATTCTGAATTAAGTGTTTCATCAACTATTTTTTTTGCTTGATCTACTCCCATTCTAATGCACCTTTTTTCCATTCATAAATAAAACCTATAGTCAGTACAGAAAGAAAAATCATCATTGACCAAAATCCAAATAAACCAATTTTTCCAAGTGTTATTGCCCAGGGAAAAAGAAAAGCTACTTCTAGATCAAATATAATAAATAATATTGCAACAAGATAAAATCTTACATCAAACCTACCTCTTGCATCATCAAAGGCTTCAAAACCACACTCGTATGCTGACAATTTTTCTGGGTCAGGGTTTGAATCACCTATAACGAATGAAAGTACAGTCATCCCTATTGCTAAACCTAAAGCAATGAAGATGAAAATCAAAATTGGTAGGTACTCAAAAAGAAAATTAGCCACTATAATCTCACAGTTAAATTACTAATGTATTTAACGAAATATTCAATAATAACAACGTATGTAGTTGCGACTTTAATACACAAAAAAAGCTTTTAAAAGTGGCGCGAGAGACGGGATTCGAACCCGCGGCCTCTGCCGTGACAGGGCAGCGTTCTAACCAGCTGAACTACTCCCGCGCATGGTGGGTGTTGAGAGACTTGAACTCCCGACCCTCTCGGTGTAAACGAGATGCTCTACCAACTGAGCTAAACACCCAAATAAAATCGGCTGTTAAATTTATTTAACAGCCGGTGCAAGAAAAAAAGATAATTAATTGTTTACTGAGTCTTTTAACGCTTTTCCTACAGTAAATTTAGGTCTTTTAGACGCTGGTATTTGAATTGATTCCCCTGTTCTAGGATTTCTCCCAGTAGTAGCTTTTCTATGACTAACACTAAAATTACCAAAACCAACTATACTAACCTTTTCATCTCTTTTTAAAGAGTTGGTTATTGCATCAAGAAAGCTTTCAATTGCTCTAGTTGCGTCAGATTTTGATAGTCCAGCGGAAGATGCTACAGATGCGATAAGATCATTTTTATTCACTTTTAATCTCCTTTATTAAATTTTTCTAATAATTGTCTGTTTTCTAAACAAGTCAACATTATTATAAAAATTTTCCCAGAAATAAGGGAATTTAACAAATAAATGGCTAATTTACTGAATTATTTAATATTAAATATTAGTGGGTACTAGTAGTGTTTTGATTATTTTTTAGCTGAGATTCGGTTAAATTTAATGGAATTATTGATTTTGTTAACGTATGTTCAAGTATTGAAAAAGCATCAGAAACTGGAATAATTTTTATTCCTTTAATAACTTCTTTATCAAATTCAGAAACTTCTCTGAAATTTTCTTGAGGTATAAGAACCTTTTTTATACCTGCTCTGCTAGCTGCATATATTTTTTCTTTCAAACCTCCAATTGGGAGTACTCGCCCTCTGAGTGTAATTTCTCCAGTCATTGCTACATCTCTTCTAATCTTATTATTTGTCAAAGAAGAAACTAGAGAATTAAAAATAGCAATACCAGCACTTGGGCCGTCCTTTGGTGTAGCACCTTCGGGAACATGTATATGAATATCGTAATTTTCAAAATCTTTTGGGTTAATTCCTAAACTTATTGATTTTGACTTTACGTATGAAGTAGCAGCTTGAATTGATTCTCTCATAACTTCACCTAACTTTCCAGTAATAGTAAGTTTTCCCTTTCCAAAGGATAAAATTACCTCCACTGACAGAATCTCTCCTCCTACTTCAGTCCAGGCCAAACCATTTGTTACACCTACTAAATTCTTTTTTTCAATTTCATTTGACCTAAATTTTGCAATTCCAAGAAGATCTTGAAGTGATTTTTCATTTAGTTTAATTTTTTTAAGTCTTGAAGTTTCTAATTTTTTTACTGTTTTTCTACAAACTTTAGAAATTTCTTTCTCAAGATTTCTCACTCCTGCTTCTTTAGTATAATTTCTAATTATTGAATTTAAAACTTTAGAGTTAAATGAAATTTCAGTTTTTTTTATTCCATGATTTTTGATTTGTTTTGGAACTAGATATCTTTTTGCAATTTGATTTTTTTCTTTTTCTGTATAGCCAGGTATTCTAATTACCTCCATTCGATCAAGAAGAGCCGGAGGAATGTTAAGTGTATTTGCTGTACATACGAACATCACATCTGAAAGATCATAATCCAATTCTAAGTAATGATCGTTAAATTTACTATTTTGTTCAGGATCTAGAACTTCTAGAAGTGCAGAGGATGGATCGCCTCTCCAATCAGAACCTAGTTTATCGATTTCATCTAACAGGATAAGAGGGTTCGATGATTTTGATTTTTTCATTGCTTGTATGAATCTACCAGGCATTGACCCAATATATGTTTTTCTATGTCCTCTTATTTCAGCTTCATCTCTAACACCTCCCAGAGACATCCTAACAAAACTTCTTCCTGTAGAATTTGCTATTGATTTGCCAAGAGATGTCTTTCCTACACCAGGCGGTCCAACCAAGCATAATATAGGGCCCTTAAGCTTATTAGTTCTTTTTTGAACTGCTAGGTATTCAAGGATTCTTTCTTTAACTCTCTGTAAACCATAGTGATCATTCTCTAAGATAGTTGAAGCTTTATTAATATTTTGAGAGATTTGATCAGGGTTATTCCATGGTATAGACATTACCCAATCTAGATAATTTCTAATTACAGTTGCCTCAGCAGACATAGGACTCATGTTTTTTAATTTTTTAATCTCTGAACCACATTTGTCTTTAGCTTCTTTAGATAAATTGTACTGGTTTAACTTTTTCTCTAATTCAGCAATTTCATCCAAGTCTTCATTTTCTCCTAATTCCTTCTGAATAGCTTTCATTTGTTCGTTCAAGTAATATTCCTTTTGTGTTTTCTCCATTTGTCTTTTTACACGACCCTTTATTTTTTTCTCAACTTGAAAAGAGTCAATTTCAGATACTAAATAACCATAGATTTTGTTAAGTCTTTCTTCTGTATTTATTATCTCTAATATTTCTTGTTTCTGGAATAATGAAATTGAAATATTTGATACTATTGTATCAACTATTTTATCGGGATCATTTAACGTTTTGATATTATTGATTACATCTAGTGAGACTTTTTTATTAATTTTTTGGAACTCAACAAACTGTTCAATTATAAGTTTTTGCAAAGCTCTTATATTTGAATTTTTTTTATTTTTTTGATTGATTTCAGTAATTGATGCAGTAATAAATTCTTTATTGAAATTTATCTTTTTTACTTTTGCCCTTTGAATCCCCTCAACTAAAACTTTAAGAGTACCATCAGGTAGTTTCAATAGTTGTATAATTTTGGCAACAGTTCCAAAAGAATAGAGGTTTTCTATGTCAGGATTATCAATTTTTGAGTTCTTTTGTGAAAGTAAGAAAATTTTTTTGTCACCTGTCATTACATGGTTAAGAGCATTTACTGATTGTTCTCTACCAACAAATAGTGGTGCAACCATGTTAGGAAATACTACTATATCTCTCAGAGGAAGAACAGGTATTAGATTTTTTGCCATAATATATAAATGTCTATATATTGATTAAAATCAAGAGTTATTAGACATTAATTTTTGACCACTTTCTTTGTTAGAATAAATTAAAATCGGATCAGATTTTTTAGAAATCACATCTTTATTTATTACTACTTTATATAAATCTTTTTGATCAGGTACTCTATACATTAAATCCATTAAAGAATCCTCTATTATAGACCTAAGACCTCTTGCACCAGTATTTTGAGAAACTGCTAACTTTGCAATTTCTTTTAAAGCATCTTCTTTAATTTCTAATTTAACACCATCCATTTTCATAAGAGATTCAAATTGCTTTACTATTGCATTTTTAGGCTGAGTCATTATTCGAATTAGCATATCCTCATCTAATTCACTCAAAGTAGTGATTACTGGAAGCCTTCCAATAAATTCTGGTATCATTCCAAATTTTAATAAATCTTGATTTTCTAATTTTTTAAGTGATGAGCCAATAGATTTTTTTGTTTCTATATCTAATTTAGAATTAAAACCTATCGCAGTTCCTTTTAAACGATAATTTATGATTTCTTCTAATCCTGAAAATGCTCCGCCACATATAAAAAGTATATTTGAAGTATCAACTTGTAAAAATTCTTGTTGTGGATGTTTTCTTCCTCCCTGCGGTGGGACGCTAGCTATTGTACCTTCCATAATTTTTAGTAATGCTTGTTGCACACCTTCTCCGGACACATCTCTTGTTATAGATGGATTATCACTTTTTCTTCCGATTTTATCAATTTCGTCAATATAAACTATTCCCTTTTGTGCTCGTTCAACATTATAATCTGATGCTTGCAATAATTTAAGAATTATATTTTCTACATCTTCTCCGACATATCCTGCTTCAGTAAGACTTGTGGCATCAGCAACTGTAAAAGGAACATCTAGTATTTTTGCTAGAGTCTGTGCTAATAATGTTTTTCCAGTGCCAGTGGGTCCGACTAAAAGAATATTTGATTTAGAAATTTCTATATTATCGTTTTCTAAATTGGATGATAATCTTTTATAGTGATTATAAACGGCTACTGAGAGTATTTTTTTTGAATCTTTCTGGCCAATTACGTATTCGTTTAAAAATTTATTTATTTCTGAAGGTTTAGGTATATCTTTTTTAATTTTGAATTTATTATTTTTATTATCTTCTTTAATAATATCCATACATAGTTCAACACATTCATCACATACAAAAACAGTTGGGCCTGCTATTAGTTTTTTTACTTCTTTCTGATTTTTTCCACAAAAAGAGCAAAATAGTGAATCTTTATCATTTTTTTTATTCATTATTTTCTACCTTTTACAACTTTATCAATAAGACCAAATTTAATTGCTTCATCAGCAGAAAAATACTTATCTCGTTCCATTATGGTTGATATTTCTGATATTTTTTTTCCAGTATGTTTTGAATAAATTTCATTTAATTTTAACTTTGTTTTTTTTATTTCATTTGTTTGAATTTCAATATCTGTTACTTGACCTTGATAACCTCCGCTAGGTTGATGAACCATGATTCTTGAGTTAGGCAAAGAAAATCTCATTCCTTTTTCTCCAGCAGTCAAAAGTAATGATCCAGCAGAAGCTGCCTGACCAATGCAAATAGTCATAATTTTTGAAGAAACGTATTGCATAGTATCGTAAATGGCCAATCCAGACCAAACGATACCACCTGGTGAATTAATATAAAAAGAAATTTCTTTTTTTGGATTTTCAGATTCTAGAAATAATATTTGAGCACATATAAGACTTGCAACATTATCATCAATAGGACCTGTTAGAAAAATTATTCTTTCTTTTAATAATCTTGAATAAATGTCATAAGACCTTTCACCTCTTGATGATTGTTCAACAACCATTGGAATAAGGTTATTTGTAATCTTTTCTATCGGGTCTTTCATTTTTTTGTATCTTTAATATCAAATGTTTTAACTTCAAGTTTTTTATATTCATGTTCATCTAATTTTATAACATTTGTTTTCGATTTGGATATAATTGAATCAATAACTTTTTGTTCAATAAGTGGGGCTCTAATAGTATCTAGTGATGAAGGATTTTTTTCAAAATATTCCATAATTTGCTTTTCTTGACCTGGATATTGACTGCTATAATCTAAAATTCCTTTTTTAATTTCCTCCTCAGAAATAATTATTTTTTCTTCTGAGGCAATATGTTGCATTAATAGACCGAGTTTAACTCTTCTTTCTGATATTTTTTTATATCTTTTTTTAAGATCTTCATCTTTTAATAGCTTATCATCCTCATCTAAGTTACCTTCTTTCTTTGCGTGCTCTAAACGATGCCATATTTGATTAAAATCATCTTCTAAAACTCCTTCAGGTAAATCAAATTTGTAACTATTATCTAAAAGATCCATTAATTCTTTTTTTTCTATTTGTTTTATTCCTTGCTCATATTGATTTTTGATATTGTTTACTAAGAAATTTTTAAAATCTTTTTCTTTTTCAAATCCATTTTTATCTAAGAATTCTTTAGTAAGTTCAAATTTAATTTTTTCTTCAATAGACATTATTTCAAAATTAAAAGTCGTTTTTTTAAATTTATCGTCTTTCAAAATTTTTGATAAATTAATTTCTAGCTCAAACTTATCTCCGACTTTTACTTTTTTTGAGATTAATTCCTTATTTAAATTTGGAAGTATTCCTTCATCAAACTCTAAATCAATAGGAAAATTTTTTTGAGATTTTAAATATTCTGGAAGGCCTTCTTGAGAGGATCCAAAATTAACAATAACCTTATCAGTATTTTTAACTTGTCGAGAACTTTCAATTTTTTTATAATTTTTTTGTGAAGCAATAAAACTTTTAAGCTGATTTTCCTCTGCTTTTTTACTTAACTCAATTTTATATTTATTTATTTTAAAATCTTTAAAATCTTTGAGTTTAATTTCAGGTTTTAAATCAAATTTTAGATTTATAGTTATTGGCTTATTTTTTTCATAGTTACTAAGCTCAACTTTAGGAGCTCTAAAAAGAGAAAATTTTTTTTCATCAATTAATTTTTTTGTATTTGTATCTATTAATTTTTGAATTACTTCATTTAATACATTATCTTCATATTTTTTTTTTACAATATTAAGTGGCGCTTTTCCTTTTCTGAAACCAGGAATATTTACAGTAGGGAGTATTTGATTTATTTTATTATCTACTTCAATGTCAACTTCTTCATAGGGAATCTCTAATGAGTATTCTTTATAAAGTTTTTTAGATTTTAATTCTTTTGCATTCATAATTTTTAAACCCAATGGTAGGCCGGAAAGGACTTGAACCTTCACACCTCGCGGCACTAGAACCTAAATCTAGCGTGTCTACCAATTCCACCACCGGCCCTATTATTATTAGCCTTTTATGTACAATAAATTAAAAAACAATAGAGAAAATTAACTAAATAAAAAATGGGGCGAACGATGGGATTCGAACCCACGGCATCAGGCACCACAAGCCTGCGCTCTAACCAACTGAGCTACGCTCGCCATATAGTTTAATTAAAAGTTTTATTTTAATTTAAATTCGCTATATCAAAAATATGGAAGTTTCAAAAAGAATATTTAGCTTAGAAACAGAAACAGCATTTTCTATTCTTGCTAAGGCTAATAATCTTGCAACAAAAGGTAAAGATATTATTAATTTAGGAATTGGACAACCTGATTTTCCTACACCTATCAATATTCAAGAAGCTGCAATTAAAGCAATCAAAGACGGTCATCATGGGTATACTCCATCGAATGGCATACCAGAATTACGAGAATCAATTTCAGAACTAGTATTCAATAAATATAAAGCAAATATCAAACCAGAAAATGTCTTAATAACTCCAGGAGGTAAACCTGTAATTTTTATTTCTGCTTTATTATTAGGTAGTGAAGATAAAGAAATAATTTATCCAGACCCAGGTTTTCCAATTTACAGATCAATGATTAAATACAGTGGTGCAAAAGCAGTTCCTTTAAAACTTTCAGAAAAAGATAATTTTGAAATTAATGTGGATCAACTTAAGGAATTAATTTCAGATAAAACGAGTTTAATTATAATAAATAATCCCAATAATCCAACAGGATCATATATGAATAAAAAAAAAATATCTGATCTTGTTAATCTACTACATGAGTATCCTAATGTCTGCATTTTAAGTGATGAAATTTATAGTAATATAATTTTTAATAATGAGCAAATGCCCTCATTTTTAGAATATGAAAGCTTAAAGAATAGATTAGTTGTTCTAGAAGGTTGGAGCAAAACATATTGTATGACTGGATGGAGACTAGGTTGGAGTATATGGCCAGATAATCTAATTGAACATGCAAATAAAATTTGTGTAAATTATAATTCATGCGCTACATCTATTTCTCAGTATGCTGGTTTGGAAGCAATAAAAGGTTCGCAAAAAGAATTATTAAAAATTGTCCATGAATTTGAAAAAAGGAAAGAATACGTTTTCAATGAATTGAATAAACTTGATAAAATTTCATGTTTTGAACCAGGTGGTGCTTTTTATGCATTTCCAAATATTTCAAAAACTGGATTAAGTGGAAATAAATTTTCTGAAGTAGCTCTTGAGGAAAAAGGTGTTGCTTTAGTTCCGGGTTCAAGTTTTGGTGATAATGCAAATGAATTTATTAGAATAAGTTTTGCTAATTCTCTAGAAAATATTAAAGAGGCTATCAAAAGATTATCTACAATATGAAAAAAATAGAAGCAATTATTAAACCTTTTAAACTTTCTCAGGTCAAAGAAGCACTTCATGAAATTGGAATATCCGGAATGACTTTAATTGATGTAAAAGGTTTTGGAAGACAAAGAGGTTCAACTGGAGGCATGGATGCTGATGATACGTATGATGATGAATTTTTAGCTAAAATGAAACTTGAGGTGATAGTAGAAGATAATCAAGTCAATGACGTTATAGAATCAATAAAATCCACTGCATATTCTGGAAAAATTGGAGATGGTAAGATTTTCGTCTCAAATATAGAGCAAGTGATTAGAATAAGAACTGGAGAAAAAGACAGTGATGCTGTCTAAATCTTCTTTACTTTTATTTAAAAGTTAGTAATTACACCTTAATCGTTCAACTCAATATGAGTCGGAAGTAGGCATTGTGCTGAAGGAACGCATGCAAAAGTTATAAATCGTTCAATCTACTATGTAGATCGGAAGTAAGCTTCTTGCTGAAGGAACGCGCAGACAAAGCAGATTTCATAACTAGAGCATGAATAATAAATAAATATCCTCATTTTATGGGTATATTTTTTTAATGTGTGAGGTAATTATGAAATTCGACTGCAAGACACCAAAAGAACTTTTAAAAAAAGTTAAAAATCAAAATATTAAAATGGTAGATCTAAGGTTTACTGATATGCCAGGATCTACTCACCATATATCAATACCTATTAAATATTTAACTGAAGATTTATTCTCAGATGGTGTAGGATTTGATGGATCCTCAGTTAGAGGTTTTCAATCAATAGAGAACAGTGATATGGCAATGGTACCAGATGTATCAACTGGATATATAGACCCCTTTTATTCTGAAAAAACTATAGCTTTTTATTGTGATGTCGTAGATCCTGTAACATACAAAAGCTATGAAAGAGATCCAAGATACGTTGCAAAAAAAGCAGAGAAATATTTAAAATCTTCAGGTCTTGGAGATACTGCTTACTTCGGACCAGAAGCGGAATTTTTTGTATTTAATGATGTTAAATATGATTCTGGTTCTAATTTTGCTTTTCATGAAGTTGATTCTTCTGAGGGTGCATGGAATACTGGTAGAGATGAAAATCCTAATTTAGGACATAAACCTAGACATAAAGGTGGATACTTTCCTTTACCTCCCTCAGATAGCTTACAAGACGTTAGAACTGAAATGGTACTCACAATGGAAGAAATAGGAATTGATGTTGAAGCATCCCATCACGAAGTTGCAACTGGTGGTCAATGCGAAATTGATTTACAGTTTTCTCCGTTACTTTCAATGGCTGATGATCTACTACGTTATAAATACGTAGTAAAAAATGTTGCTAGACAACATGGATTAACCGCAACTTTTATGCCAAAGCCACTTTTTGAGGATAATGGATCTGGTATGCATGTACACTCTAGTATTTGGAAAAAAAATAAAACTCTTATGTACAAAAAAGGTAATTATGCAGATCTAAGTGATTTTGCATTACATTACATCGGAGGAATTTTAAAGCATGCTCCTTCCTTATTAGCTTTCTGCGCACCAACAACAAACTCATATAAGAGACTTGTTCCTGGTTTTGAAGCGCCAGTTAATATTGCTTATTCTCAAGCAAATAGAACAGCTTCTGTTAGAATTCCAAATAATTATACGGCGAGTCCAAAAGCAAAAAGAGTTGAATTTAGATGTCCAGACCCTTCTGCTAATCCGTATCTAGCATTTTCTGCTATATTAATGGCTGGCCTTGATGGTGTTAAAAATAAAATTAACCCAGGTAAACCAACCGATATTAATATTTATGAAGCACCAGCTAGTGTATTAGCTAAAATACCTTCAACTCCAGGATCATTAGCTGAATCACTTAATGCACTTGAAAAAGATCACAAATATTTACTACAAGGTAATGTGTTTACAAAAGATAATATTGAAACTTATATTTCATATAAAAGAGATAATGAAGTAAGCCCAATGGATCTAAGACCACATCCACATGAGTTCAATCTTTACTACGACGTATAAAAAAATTTATAAATTTTTATAAATATTTAATATTAAAACCGCCTACGGGCGGTTTTTTTATTTTTTTATATTAACACTTTTGATAAAAATAATTGTGGTAAAAAAATCTACTTATAACGCTAAAGATATTGAAGTTCTTGAGGGTCTTGAACCTGTTCGTAAAAGACCAGGGATGTATATAGGAAGCACAAACCAAGATGGGCTTCATCATTTAGTTAATGAGGTATTGGATAATAGTATAGATGAAGTTTTGGCAGGTCACGCTACCGATATAAGTTTTCATTATAAAAAAGATGGTTCGATCAAAATAAAAGATAATGGAAGAGGTATTCCTATAGATTTTCATCCAAAATATAAAAATAAAAGAGCTCTTGAGGTAGTTTTAACAACACTTCATGCAGGTGGTAAATTTAATAGTAATGCATACAAAACTTCTGGTGGACTGCATGGAGTTGGGATTTCTGTTGTAAATGCATTAAGCTCTTTACTTCAAGTTCAAGTATTCAAAGATGGAAAAGTATATCGACAGGATTACTCAAAGGGTAAAGTTAAAACAAAAATTAAAATTGAAAAATGTAGCAAGAAATTAAAAGGTACAGAAATCTCTTTTGTCCCAGATGAAACAATTTTTGAAGAAACGCAATTTGTTCCAAAAAAATTATATAATTTTATAAATATGAAATCAGTATTAGTTGGAGGAACAACTATAAACTTTGAGATTGATAAAGAATTAATTAAAGATAATACACCAGGCAATAAAAGTTTTTTTTACAAGAAAGGGATTGAAGATTATTTTCAATTGGAATACGCAAATAATTCAAAATTGTTTGAAAAAAACTTTTTATTAAAATCAAAAATTAAAGATAATGAAAATTTTGAAACATTAATATCATTTAATACAAATGAATCATCAAGTTTAATGTCATATTGTAATACCATTGAAACGCCAGATGGAGGATCACATGAAAATGGTATTCGGAATGGAATTTTAAAAGCAGTTAAACTTTATGGTCAGAAAAATCAATTTTCTAAAATAAGTAATATCAATCACAGTGATATTTTTGATTACTCTAACGTTATTGTTTCTATTTTTATAAATGATCCAAGTTTTGAAGGACAAACTAAAAAAAGAATAATAATGCCAAATTTACAAAAAGAGATTGAAACAAAAACACAACAAGAATTTTTATTATGGTTAAATGCTAATAAGAAAAATTCAAAAATACTTTTAGATAATTTAATTGAAAGAGCTCTTCAGAGAACTGATTTATCAAAAATTAAAGAGTTAGATAGAAAAAGTATTAAAGAAAGAAATCGTCTTCCAGGTAAATTAGTAGATTGCTCAAGCAAATCAATAAAAGACTCAGAGATATTTATTGTTGAAGGTGATAGTGCTGGAGGTTCGGCTAAACAAGCAAGGAATAGAGAATTTCAGGCAATACTTCCCTTAAGAGGAAAAATTTTAAATGTTTATAATGTTGGATTATCTAAAATTGCAGATAACAATGAAATACAAAATCTTATTCAATCCTTAGGTTGTGGGATAGGAAAAAACTTTGAAATTTCAAAACTTCGTTATGAAAAAATAATATTAATGACTGACGCAGATGTGGATGGCTCACATATAGCGACTCTACTTATTACTTTTTTTTATAAATATATGAAAAGGTTAATTGATGAAAATAAACTCTATCTAGCAATGCCTCCTCTTTTTAAAATTTATAATAATAGCAAATCTTTTTATGCCTATGATGAAAAAGAGAAAAATAAATTAATTGAAAAAGAATTTAAATCTGACAATTATAATATTACAAGATTTAAAGGATTGGGTGAAATGCCTGCTGATCAACTCAAAGAGACAACAATGGATCAAAAGAAAAGAAATCTTATATTAATAAATTCAGAAAAAGCTAAAAAAGATTTAAAAACTACGGAAATTTTATTTGAAACTTTAATGGGAAAACAAGCAGAGTTACGTTTTAAATTTATTCAAAATAATGCAAACTTCATTAAAAATTTAGACGTTTAATATATGAGAAAATATTTTTTAGTGATTGATCAAGGAACAACAAGTTCAAGAATTGTACTGTATGATAAAAAATTTAAAATATTTGATATTGTCCAAAAAGAATTTAAACAATATTTTCCAAATGAAGGATGGGTAGAGCATAATGCAACAGAAATTTGGGAGGATGTTAGAAATTTAATTTCAAAAATTTTAAAAAAAAATAAGTTAAATTCAAAAAATATAATTTCAATTGGAATTACCAATCAGCGAGAAACAACAGTTTTATGGAATAAAAAAACTGGGAAACCAATTTATAGAGCAATTGTCTGGCAAGATAGAAGAACAGCTAATCTTTGTGAAAAGTTAAAAAGAAAAGGGACTGATAAAAAAATTCAAAAAATAACTGGTTTAGAACTTGATCCTTATTTTTCTGCAACTAAAATTAAATGGATTATTGATAATGTTAAGGAAGTAAATAAAAATTTAAAGAATAAAAATTTACTTTTTGGAACAATAGACACCTGGCTTTTATGGAATTTAACCAATGGAAAATCTCATCTGACAGATATATCAAATGCATCAAGAACAATGATTTTTGATTCTCAAAAAGAGAAATGGTCTGACAAAATTTTAAAAATATTTAATATTCCAAAAAATATATTACCAACTGTAGTTGAAAATGCATATGATTTTGGCTCTACTAAATTATTTGGTGATGCAATAACAATTGGTGGCATGGCTGGAGACCAACAGTCAGCAACAATTGGTCAAGCGTGTTTTAAAAAAGGACAATCAAAAAGTACCTATGGTACAGGCTGTTTTCTTCTTATGAATATTGGAGAAAAATTTAAATTATCTAAGAATAGATTACTAACAACTGTTGCTTTTAAAATAAATGGTAAAAAAATGTTTTGCTATGAAGGAAGTATTTTTGTGGCAGGTTCTGCAATACAATGGCTTCGAGATAATTTAAAATTTATAAAAGATTCTAGTGAAACTGATAAACTGTATAAAAAAGCTAATAAAGATGAAAATTTATTTTTTGTTCCAGCCTTAACAGGACTTGGTGCACCATACTGGAACCCGAATGCGAGAGGAACATTTTTTGGTATCACGAGAAACACATCTAAAGAAGATATCATCAAAGCAACTTTGGATAGCCTATCCTTTCAAACTTATGAATTAATTGAGTGTATGGAAAAAGATTCTAAAACAAAGATTAGCGAAATTAGAGTTGATGGAGGTATGGTTAAAAATAATAGCTTTCTTCAAAGTTTAGCAAATGTTTCTCAAATTAAAATTATTAGACCAAGTAATATTGAGACTACTTCACTTGGTGCAGCATATCTTACAGCAATTCAATCTGGATATTTAAAAAACACAAACCAAATAAATAAACTTTGGAAAAAAGATAAAACAATTAAAGCAAAGATTAGCAAATCTATTTCAACTTCTAATATTATTAAATGGAAATTAATTATTAATACTGTCAATAATTTTTATTAAGATTTAACCAATTTGAAATCTCTAAAGAATGAGCCTCCTCATTAACAATATCATCATATATTTGTAATTCTTTTTTCTCAAGATTATTAGAGTTTTGCAAAATCTTCTTTTCGTTTTCAAATTCTGATAAATTTTCATATACTTTTTGTTCTAACAAAATATCTCTTCTCATTTCCATAAGCCCAGCCATCCATCTTGGATTAAATTCTGGATGATATTGCACTGCCCAAACACTTGATTGGTTTACTTCAAAGCTTATAGATTGAAATTTACTGATCTTATTTGAAGCTAGGACTTTGGTTTCCTTTGGAAGATTTTCTGCTTCATCATAATGCCAACAAAGTGCATTAAATGATTTTTTTTTATTCTTATACATAGGGTGAACTTTACCATTTTGATTTAATGTAATATTTTTGGCTAAAACTGCTTCAAGACCATTTGGATTTTTTCTTACTTTACCTCCTGCAGCAGTAACTAAAACCTGAAGCCCCCAACAACTTCCAAATATTTTATTTTTTCTTTTAAATAATTCTTTAGCTAGCTCTATTTGATTAGTTATGGACTTTGTCTCATTATATATATTTAACAAACTTCCAGTCCAAGCAACCGCATTGAAGTCATCAAGACTTATACCTAGAGGAAGATATTTATCATGAACTGCAGGATGAATTGTTGTGGTATTGATATGTAAATTAGATTTTTTTTTTAAAATTTTTTCATATATTTGAAATTGAGTATCCATACCCAATTTTGTATATCGATCTGAGGCTTCTTTTTCGTTTCCATCAACTAATAATATGTTCATATTTATCTTTATTTTTTATTTATCATGAAATATGTAAAACTTCATGAAAATTAAACTTGGCATTGCGCCTATTGCATGGAGCAATGATGATATGCCAGAACTTGGAGGTGACACTCCTATTGAGAAATGTTTAGAGGATGCAAGCTCATCTGGATTTACAGGTATAGAATTAGGTGGAAAATTTCCAAGAAATCCAGGTATTACAAAATATCTTTTGGAAAAATTTAATTTAAAAATGCCAGGTGGTTGGTATGGGGCAATACTTAGAAAAAGAAGTGTAAAAGAAGAATGGATAGCACTTCAAGATCATTTAAATTTATTAAAATTAATAGAAGCAGATGTTTTTGTTTTTGCTGATATATCTGGATCAATTCAAGGAGATCAATCAAAAGCTCTTAGTGAAAGACCAAAACTTGAAAAAGATGAATGGGATAGCTATTGCAAAAAAATTAGTGAATTATCAGATATGCTAATGAATGAAGGAATGCCAATGTCGTATCATGAGCATATGGGAACCATTATACAATCTGAGGAAGATGTAGATCGATTTATGGATAAGACAAGTCAAAATACATTTTTGCTTTATGATACTGGACACTTGATGTTTGCCGAAGCAAATTACGAAAGAGTATTAAAAAATTATATTTCTCGAATTAACCATGTTCATTGTAAAGATATTAGAAAAGATGTTTTTTTAAAATCAATTAAAGATGACCTAAGTTTTAGAGAGTCTTTTTTAGATGGTGTTTTCACTGTTCCAGGAGATGGATGCATCGATTACGGACCATTGATTAAAATATTATTTGAAGAAAAGTATCAAGAATGGCTAATTATTGAAGCTGAACAGGATCCAAAAAAAGCTAATCCTCTTGAATACGCAAAAATTGGATATAAATATCTTTCAAATATATTAAAAGAAAATGGCTATGCACTCTAAAATTATACTAATATTACTATTCTTAATTACACCTACAATTTTGATGGCTCATAAAGTTTCTTTGGAAGATAAATCTCTTGAAGAAATAGTTAATAACAGAATGGCTTTAATGCAAAAGGTTAAAAGTACATCTTCTCAAATATTTAGATTATTAAAAACCAACGACTATGAAGCAATTCTTGAATTAAATGAAACTTTGTTACATGCAGCAACAGAATTTAAAGATCACTATCCCGAAGGAAGTCAGCACAAAGGAGCTAGTGAAGAAATATGGAATGATAGAGAAACTTTTAATGAATTCAATGACAAATTCATTAGTGATATTGAAATGATTTCACTTAGTGTTGAGCTTGAAGATAACGAGATGTTAAATGATGCTTTTAAAGTAATGGCAGCAAATTGTGGATCATGTCATAAAAAATTTAGAAATTAATTATTTAATCTTAGGTGTGGATTATATTTCCATTCTAAATATTTAACAAACTGAACCATTAGAAAATTTAAAAAAAGATAAAGGATGCCTGCGGCAATAAATGCTTCTACTGGTGCAAATGTTTTTGCCATTATCTTTCTCGCAATACCTGTCATTTCCATATATGTTGTAAGACTAACTAATGAAGTTGCTTTAACCATCAAGATTAATTCATTACCATAAGATGGTAGAACTTTTCTTATAGCAATCGGTAATATAATCTTTCGTAAAATTAAAAATTTTCCAAAACCTAATGATAAACCTGATTCAACCTGACTTTTCTCAATTGATTGAATACCGCCACGGAAAATTTCTGCACCATATGCAACAGTATTAATAGTAAGTGCTATTACCCCACACCAGAAAGGTTCTTTTAATGCATACCATAAAAAACTTTCTCTAATAAACTTTACAGAACCTAGACCAAAATAAATTAAATATATTTGTACAAGTAAAGGTGTCCCTCTAATTATAAAAATATAGCTAGCAATTGTTCTTGATAATAATACAATTTTTGAAACTCTTCCTAGAGCAAATAATAATGCTAGAACAAAACCAAGTGGTAATGAAATTGATAATAATAAAATCGTATTATCTAAGCCAGATAGGACCAAAAAGAAATTTTTAAAAATTAGTGAATTTTGAATAATACTTAAAAATTCATTCATGCTGAAAATCCTTTTGAATAATTTACTTCTAAAGTTTTAAAAACCCTTCCAGAGATTGTCGTTAGGCATAAATACAATATTGCAGCTGTTATTAAAAAAGTTAAAGGTGAATGCTCGACATTAGAAGATATTCTAGATTGACGCATAATTTCAACAAGGCCAGTTACAGAAATTAGAGATGTGTCTTTAAGCGTTATTTGCCATACATTCCCAATTCCTGGTAAAGCATGTCTAATTACTTGTGGTGTAATAACTTTGAAAAAAATACTGAATTTGTTCATACCTAATGCTTTTGCAGCTTCTATTTGACCTTTAGATATAGATAAATAGGCAGCTCTTAGAACTTCACTAGAATATGTTGCTGATATTACTGCAATGGCAATTGTTGCAATTGTAAGTGCATTTAGTTCTATATACTTATTATAACCAAATACTTTAGCAATACTCATAACAACAGCATTACCGCCAAAGAAAATTAAATAAATGACTAATAATTCAGGAACACCCCTAATTACTGTTGTATAAAAATTTGCAATAAATCTTGTTATTCCATTTTGTATTATCTTTGCCCAAACTGTAATAATTGCTAAAAAAAGCCCTAAACCCATTGATAAAATACTTACAAGTAGAGTCATGAGTGTCGCTATAAGAAATTCATCACCCCACCCTGCGTCTCCAAATACAAGTTTATCAAATTTGAACATATAAAATAAAACAAGTAATGATGAAAAATATACTTGTCTACCTTCTAATATATGAAATTTTAATCAGAACTTTTTCTATTTCTTTGATCACCCTAGAGACAGGTATTTTGTTGATATTTTTTGAATTAAAATCAGTTGAGGATATAGAAAATAGATTTGGATTTTCAGGAGTAAATTTTTTAGAATCTTTGGGACCAAAAAGCTTAATTAATGGGCAATATCCAGTTGATAACATATGACTAACACCGCTATCATTTGAAATGGCTAATTGTAAATATTTGGTAGAAGCCATAATAATTTCTATATTTTGATATCTTTTAATATGATCCTCAATAAATATTGAATGAGGATAAAGATTTTTTAATTTTTCTTTTAAATATAATTCATCAGGTCCAATAAAAAAAACTATAGTTTTATTATTTCTTTCAAGATAATTACATAGCTCGATATAGTTATCTAAAGACCAAATTTTATTTTTTTCACCTGCACCAGGTGCAATACCTACATAGCTTTTTTGTTTTGGTAAAATCTTACTTATTAATTCTTCGAGTTTTTCACTTATTGGAATTTTAAAATCACTTCTATTTTTTTTATTAACTATTAAATCTAATAAATCTAAAATATATTCTAAATAATACTTTCTTTTCTTATTATTTTTAAATTTTTTAGTAGAAAGAAAACCATTAGCAGATCCAGAAATAAAATTTTTATGTTTTATTCTTTTTAATGCTACAGTTCTAATTACCGATTTTTGTGTATCTAAGATATAATCAAAAAATTCATTTTCTAATTTATATCTTTTAGATATTTTATTCCAAAATAATGGACTAAGGTCTGCTTGGTCAAGTATCTCATCAATATAATTGCATGCTATGAATTTAAGAGCGCTTGAATAGACAGTTTTACCCTTATTAGTTAGCCAATATAATTTATAATCTGGAAGTCTTGATTTAATTTCGTGAAGGAGTTGTAATTTTATTATTCCATCCCCAATTTTTTCACCATTTGAAAAGACTAGAATTTTTTTATCCATATTTGTATTATTTTAGAATTTATCATTTAGAGAAAAGTTTTATGAACAAATCTTTTAAGATTTATAGCTTTAATTTCCCAGTAATAGTTTTTCCAGATTCTGCTACTGGGCCACTTTGATCAATTACAACAGGACCAGATGCTGGATCAGTAACACCTAATTCTTGACTAAACTCTATTAACATATTTCTAATTGTATCAAGAAAAGCTATCATATGAGGCCTTGCATCTTCCAAAGCAGCCTCGTTTGCCCATTCAATAATGCTGCAATAAGAATGCTCACCTGTTTTAATTAATTTCCTATAAATTAAACCATCTGGTAAATTATATTTTTGCATCGCTTCAATAAAATTATTTTCTTCTTCTGTTTTAACTTTAAACTTAACTACACTTATGAATTTAGACATACAAAATTTTCCATAATTTATAACGTTTTATTAGTTGTGCTTTATACAAACCCATTTTGGGTTTATTGTTAGAATTATATTATGAGAATTGACTCAAACCAAGAATTTTCAAACGTAGGTTATGCGTTTTTAATGTTTTTAACTGATTATTACAAAAGAGTGGGTAAATTAAAACTAACTTTTGATGAAATGATGGTTCTAAATACTGTAGCTGCGCAATTAGGCTATAACTTAAAATTTTCTGAGTCACTTTCAATTAAAGATTTATCAAATCTAAAAGATGAAAAAATTACAAAAATTTTTAAACGATCCAAATTATCAATTTTAAGTATTGCTAATATATTAGAACAACCAAAAGAAAGTGTGAGACGTAGAGTGAATAGATTAATTTCATTAAATCTACTTGTTAAAGATAATACTGGAGGAATTATGCTTACTGAAAAATATTCAGAAATACTTAAGAGTTTTTCAGTGCATACACTTAAACAGTTATCTTTCTTAATTCAAGATATGGAGAGCATAGGTTTCTTACAAGAGCTTATGAAAGATATGAACAAAAAAAGTTCAGCTATCTCAAGTATAGAAAATAAAAATTAAAATATTTTGATGAACAAATTATTATCATTTTCATTATATGATGTTGGAAACTCCGTATTTCCAATGATTGTCATCGCAGCCCTAACATCAAGTTATTTTGTAAACAACGTAGTTGATGATCCTCAATATGGTACAGCTCTATGGCAATTCACAATTGGTATTACCGGTATAATAGTTGGTATAGTAATGCCATACCTTGGAAAAATTGCAGATAGTAGAGAAAATGGAAAAGTATTTTTTTTAAGATTATTTTCAATATTTTGTGTTATTGCAATTGGTAGCTTTTTTCTAATAAAACCTTCATCAAGTTACACTTACTATGCCTTATTAGTTTTATTTATTAGTGGAATTACTTACGAGATTTCTAATAGTTTTTATAATGCTACTCTAAAAGACTGCTATCCTACTAATCTTACTTTAGGTTCAGGAGTTGGTTTTGGCTCTGGATTTATTGGTGGAGTCATAATTTTTTTCTTACTTTTACAATTTTTTATTTTACCTGAAAAAAATATTTTTAATTTGAATAAAGAAAATTTTGATCATATTCGTTTTGTGCATATAGTATTAGCTTTCTGGTTTTTACTTTTTGCTTTGCCATTATTGTTTTTGTCTAAAATTAATAATATTGCTGAAAAATACACACACCATACCTTTGTTGAAATTAAATCTTTAATTTGGAAAGATAAATTAACTAACACTGGGCGTTTTTTATTAGCGAGGCTTTTTTATATTGATGGTTTAGTTATTATTACTACTACGATAGGTATTTTTGGAACTTCTGTAATGGGCTTATCTTTACAACAAATATTAGTTCTTGGACTACAAGCTAACATCAGTGGTGCAATAGGTTGTTACTTATTTGGATATTTAATTAAAAATGATAAATTAACGATAATTTTAACTTTGACTATTGTAATTTTTTTAATCTTATTAATTTCCATAAATACAAATCAATCAATGTTTATATTATATGTGATAATAGCTACTTTTTTTACGGGTCCACTTCAAAGCTCAAGCAGAGTTGTTATGGCTAATTTAACTGATAATAACAGACAAAGTTTTAGTTTTGGAATATTTACTCTATCTGGTAAAATTACAGCTTTTTTAGGTCCAATTTTGGCTTCTGCTTTAACATTTTTAATATCTCAGCGAGTTGGTTTTGGTTTTTCAATACTGTTATTAAGTTTAGGATTATTTCTAATGATTGGGGTTAGTTATAATAATTTAAAATCAAAAACTTAATTCTCTAATTAAGACAGCATAAACATACTTATAAATTCGTTCTGCAAAACTAGTTGGATAAATTGCTATATTCACTGAACCTAGCATTTTCTGATCCACTTTAGTTATATCCCCTACTAAGTTCATACTTATTAGATAATAGGCTTGTTCAGATATTATGTCTGAACTAGAATTTTCTCTTGCAGCAATAGGGCCGCTATACAATGATGTTACAATTGGATAGAGATTAAAATTATTTACTGGTGATTTACTTATAGATTTAATTGATAATGGAATTTTAGGACTATCTATGTGTGAACTAATAAAAAATAAATCTTTTGTTTGATCTATTTTTGCAATATTTTTTTCAGAAATAAAAGCAAAAATTGTTTGTGTATCTTTATCAACTAGAGATAGCAAAGGATCTTCTTGATTAACCCATTGGTCTTTCTTAAACTTTTCTAAAAAGGTAATTTCAGCATTGAAAGGCGCTCTAATGTTTAAAGATGATTTTATTTTATTATGATTCAAAATTTCAGTTTCTAATTTATTTTTTTTACTTCTAAGTGATAATAATTGCTCTCTATTTGTTTTACTTTTTAATGCATTATTAATTTGTAAGTCAGCTAATTCAAGATTTCCAATTGTTTGATTAATTTTGTAATTTAGTAATGGTGAAATTAACTCAATAAGAAGTTGATCTTTTTGGACCTTGTCACCCTCTTTAATATGCACTCTTTTTATTTGTGCTTCTTCAGGAGCATATATTGATATAAAATTTTCTGATTGGAGAATAGCTGGAATTTTTTGATAATTTTTCCAAGGATAAAAGAATAGGAAAAATAAGACTAAAATAAATAATATAGTTCTAATAAAATTAAAAGAGAGGCCAATATCGCTGCGCATTTTCCACCATAAAGCCATTTCTCTGTAAATAGGAAGACAAATAAACCATATTATTTCTACAACAAATAAAATAATTCCTAATACTTTAAATGTGTAATGGTAAACTAATATTGCGATCCCAATAAATAAAAAGAAACGGTATATCCATGTTGACCAAGCATAAAAAATTAAAAAATTTATTTTATTAGCATTCATTTTCTCTGGTTGTTCGTGATTAAGACCAAAAATAATTTGTCTTAATTTCCATTTAGCAAGCGAGAAAGCACGTGGTTGTAAATTTTCTACTCTTAAAAAATCTGCCAAAACGTAATATCCATCAAACCTCATAAAAGGGCTTATGTTTATCAATAAAGAAGAAACCCAGCTTGTAGTAGCAATAAAAAATGCTATACTTTTTAATGTGCCTGGCTCTAAAATAGACCAAAAAAAAGTTGCCAATAAAGCAAGGTGTAATTCTGTTGAAATCCCTGCAAAATTAATACGTAATCTGTTACTATAATCTCTCAACCTCCAGGCATTAGTGTTATCCGTATATAAAAAAGGAAAAAAGACAAGGAATGCAATGCCCATAGAGTTTACATTGCATCCATAGTTCTTAGCAACATATGCATGACCAAATTCATGAATTGCTTTTACTAATACAAGTGAAAAAGCATAAAATATAAATCCATTCCAATTAAAAAAATAAAGAAAAGTATTTATAAATTGATCCCAATTTTGAATTACAAAATAAATACCAATTAAACCTAAAACATAGACAATATAACGAACTAATTTTGAACCAATTATTTTCGCTAACATTAAAGTGCTATCTAAAAAAGTATCTGGTTTTAATAGAGGGATTTTAAAGAATAAGTAATTATGAATTATTGATAAAATGAAATGTTTTTTCTGATTTTTATATTTTTCAATTAAGAATTTTGTATCTTCAGAATTATGATGAGATATAAGATCATTTACTTTTAAAAAAGAAATAAAATCACTCAATTCTTCTTCTTTTAAATTAACTCCTTTTTGTTCAACATTTTTTATAAAAGTTTTAGTATCTACATCGGCATTCCAATAATTGAGTAATCGGAATGCATTTAATCCTATTGTAAAATATTTATTTGTTAAAGTATCAAATAGTAACCAAGTTGGAGAGCCATCTTCCAATGGTGTACCCTCAAATAATTGTAAATCTTCTCTAATAGATGGTGTTAACATTTATAGACCAAATGTTTGTCGAAGGAAAATAATTGGTTTTCGAAAAAGATAAAAATAGAGTCTAACTTGATCACCATAAATTTTTGCTGAACCTCTTAATCCAATTCTTGGATTTATATTATCTGCAATAAGCTTAGCTGTAACACGGTAAGCTAATATATTCTGGGATGTCATTTCTGGTTCGTAAGAAAATTTAATTACTCTTGCCTCTAAAACATTAAGTGGATCTGAATCTAAATAGATATTCACTCTTGCATCTCTTTTAATGGTAATAGAGTCTTTTACAGGAACCATAATCTCTACTAAAATTTTATTTGGATCTGCTATCATCATTATTGTCTCTCCAATTTGAAAAGGCTTACCAATAATGAGAGATTTATCTTTTAGAATAGCTATACCATTAGCAGGTGAAGTAACCAAAGTTTTATCAAGTAAAATTTTTTGATAAAGAGTTTTTTCTTTTGCTAATTTTATTTGCCCCTGTAGTCTTGCGAGCAACGCTTTATCTTCCGAACTATTAAAAGAAGACTGTTGAGCCTGTAACAATTCAGTCTCAATTATTCTTAATTCTTGAATTGATAATTCATAATCATTTTGCAACTCTGTTTTTTCAAGTTGTATAATTGGTTGATTGATTTCAATAGCTTCGTTGTTTTCAATCAAAACTTTTTGGGCTACAGCGTTTAAAGGTGAGTTAATATAATTTGGTTCTTTAGGGATTATTTCCATTTTTCCAATTGTTGATATTTCAACAGGTATAAACATACTTGCAATTAGAGCAAAAAATATAACAGTTTGTAAAAATGAACTACGCAAAAATTTAAAGCTAATAAAACTATTGTTTTTTGATAGAGAGCCAAAAGCATGCCCTATTGTCGAACTTAAATGTTTTATAAATTCTATTTCTTCTTCATTCCATTCATCTTCACGACACAGCAACATTGCAGCTTCAGGTCCTTTTTGAGCCGAGAAACATGGGACCCATAAAAAATTTGAAGGCATCGGTTTTTCTCCCTTTGCTGGTGATAGAGTTTTTGGGTCAGATGTAAAATTGTGCACTTCATAAGAAGTGTCACTTATTTTTTTTCTCATTAATTTCTGGATTAAAGCAACTGTTGGCGAAGTTCTTTCAACAACGGTGACATCAGATACAGTCTCTATTTTGAATTTATTTTTGCTTTTCCATTCTCCAAAAAAAGCAAATACATATGGGCTAATTGTTCTTAATTCATTTGTTATGATGTATCGAAGCTCAAACATATTTTTGGCTTCACGTAATTTTTTTTCGAATGAAAAAATACGAGAAAGACGAGTTAACTTGTCTTCGCTCAAAATAAAACTCGACCACTCATTCCAGCAAGAAGAGCAGGACTAGCATCGGTAATTGTACCTTTTAACTGTATTGTTTGACTTACCGGATCTACGTTTGCACCTATACCGCTTACGGTAGCATTAAATTCTTTTTGAATTTCATCAATATATACAACTATTGGGTGTCCAATAGTGAGCCATGAAATCCATTCACTTGATACAACCATTTCTAATTCTAAAACATCTGTTTGAATTATTTTCATTAACTCAACTTGAGGCTGAATTGTTTCAAATGTATTGACAAGAATTTCTTCTACCGCTCCATCAAATGGTGCAGAAATCTTACATCTTTTTAAATTTAGTTCGGCGATCAGTAATTCTGCTTTTGCTTTTTCATATTCTGATTTGGAAAGCTCAAGGTCATATTTACCTATTGTACGCATTTGAAACATTTGCTCATCACTTTCCACTTTAATTAAAGCACTATTCGCGTTTGCACTTACAACATCTTTTTGTGCTTCGTATAAACTACAATCAAATTGAATTAAGAGATCACCCTTTTTAAAACGCTGCATTTCTTTAACAGGAATATTATCAATTTTTGCCGCTAATTCGCTTGATAGAACTGCTTGTTGTGAGGCTACAACTAATGCTCGTGATTCTCTCTCTTCAGCAAAAGCATAGCTGGTAAATAAAGAAAATATTAAAATAAAACTAGCTAGCAACTTTAACAATTTTATCTCCATAATTTTCATAATCATTGTATTTAACATGAATTTGGTCCTGTAGAGAAGCAAACTTTTCTAATTCGTTATCTATTATAGTTTTATTAGGTAATTTTGATTGATCATTAGACGATAAATCTAGATCTACTTCTAATGTTCGTAAAGTACCATCTTCATCTTCAGCAATAATTTGTAACTTAATATTATCTAAACCTTGTGGAGGTGTAGCTTCTATTTCACCAGTTTCAGCATTAATCTTAAGCCAGTTTGGTATTTGATTACCTATAGTCAAACCTTGTTCAGGTATACTTAATGAATACTTTACAACTTGATTTCTTTTATCATCAGCTATCTTAACTGTAATTTTATCTAAATTTTTATCAATTGATGCTAATTTTAAAGTCGATAGAGAAGAATTGTTATTAGAATTGTTCTCGATATCTACAATTTCACTATTATTAAGATTAGCTGTTCTGTTTAGATCAATTTGATTTTTATTAAGAGCATTTAATTGCATCTTTCCATTATTATCAATAAATACTTCTGATTTTAGTGTGGAACTTCTATCAATAAAGTTTTCTAAACTTCTTTTCAAACTTTTATCTGGCTTTATTGATGATTGATCAAGAGTAAGATCTATTTCTCTTGTTGTATTATCTTTATCAATTGCAATAATTTTTATATCAATTGAATATATATTGTCAGGAAACTGAACTAGAGTTTGACCAGTTTTTGGATCTACTTTTACCCAATCAGGAACAGCTGAACCATTTTCCATTGTTGCTGTATATTGCTTAACATTAATTTTGTAATCATCACCAATAGCAAAACCTAAAATAGTCCCTTCGTTAAGAAAACTTTTACTCATTGGTGTAGGATCATCAGTATTATTATTACTTAAATCTTCAACTGCTACATCAACTACACGCATTCCTCCATTAAATGAATAATCTTTGGCAACTTCAAGATTAGCAACTTCTACAACTGATCTTTCTTTAAATACAACAGTTTTATTTTTTACTTTTTTCTCAATATTTTTCTTATTAATTTTTAGTTTTTCAGGAACTGCATCAACGTCATTACTTTTAGCCACTTCTAGAGTAAATGTTTGTTGAGTAGATAGATTACCACCATCAGTAGCTGTAACAGTAAATGTATAAGTACCTTGAGTAACAATACCGGTAACCTTACCATTAGAATTTATAGTTAATCCAGCTGGTAAACCACTCACTGAGTAAGTTAATTGACCAAAAGAATTAGAACTTGGGTCTGGATCGCTAAAGAAGGTTTTTGTCTGAATAATTACTGATTGATTTTCTGTTGCGAATATAGTTGCAGGTGTAGTAGATGTTGGCGCATCATTAATACCTGTAACAGTTATTTGTAATTCAGCTGTATCGGTACTCGTTCCATCTGAAATAGTATAAGTAAAGTAATCGACTGCTGTTTGCGTTGGAGCAAGTGCTTCAGCAGCATCAGTATTAGCGGTATAATCATATGTACCATCTGAATTAAGTGTAAGTGATCCATAAGTTCCAACAAGTGCTGATCCAATAGTTCCATCAGTGCCACTGGCACTTTCTCTACCTGTTCGAATTGCACTGACGGAAGCTTCTCCTACAGATAATGCAGCACTACCATTATCGGTATCATTGGATAGAACACCAGCGCTTTGATTTCCAACACTTAAAGTGCTATCATCATCGACAGCTCCAGTGTCATTGACGCCGGAAACTTCATTGTCAGCTCCACTAACAGTAATTGTTATTGTAGCTGTATCTGTCGCTGAACCATCTGAAAGTGTATAAGTGAAAACATCTGTTTCACTTGAGCCATCGGCAATACTATCTGCAGCATCTTGGTCAGCAGTGTACGTATAAGAACCATCAGCTCCTACTGTTAATGTTCCGTATGTTCCAACAATTTGTGTGCCATTACTTGCATAAGTTGAACTTGATGCAACAGTACCTGTATTTCCATTGGAGTGAGATATATTTGTTATAGATAAACTAGCACTATCATCTGCATCTGAATCATCATTTAATAAATCATCTTGCGCACCTGTTTTAGTAACAGTTTCATCTTCATTAACGCTATCAGTATCATTAGTTGCAGAAGGTGTGTCATTTACCCCAGTTACAGTGATTGTTATATTTGCAGTATCTGTAACTGAACCATCAGAAACCGTGTAAGTGAACACATCTGTTACTTGATCTCCAGCATCCAAATCATCAGCAGCTGATTGATCAGCAACATAGGTGTACGAACCATCGGCACCAATAGTTAATGTACCATAAGTTCCAGTTACAGATGTCCCACTACTATTATAAGAGCTACCTGAAGAAACTGCAGAATTAGATCCGCCATCTTTTTTAATTTGTGTTACAGTGACAGAAGATGAATCGTCCGCATCTGTATCATCATTTAAAACATCATCTTCAGAACTTGTTTTTGTAACAGTTGCATCTTCATTAACACTATCAGTATCATCGACTGCAACAGGTGTATCATTTACACCAGTAACTGTAATAGTTAGAGTTGCTGTGTCTGTTGCTGTGCCATCCGACAAAGTATACGTAAAGACATCAGTTGCTGTATCACTTGCATCTAGTGCATCTGCGGCTGCTTGATCAGCAACATACGTATAAGAACCATCAGCACCAATTGTTAATGTACCATAAGTACCTGTGACAGAGGTACCATTGCTATAAGTTGTACCAGAAGAAACTGTTGAACTCGATCCTCCACTTGGTTGAATTGCTGACACATTAAGAGAAGCTGAGTCGTCAGCATCGGTATCATCATTTAAAACATCATCTTGAGATCCAGTTTTAGTAATTGTAGCATCTTCATTAACGGCATCGGTATCATCGACTGCGGTAGGTGTATCATTCACACCAGTTACGGTTATAGTTAAATTTGCTGTTTGAGTTGTAGTTCCATCACTGACAGTATAAACAAACACATCTGTTTCAGTATCACCTGCATCTAAATCATCTGCAGCTGATTGATCTGCAACATAAGTATAAGAACCATCAGCACCGATTGTAAGCGTACCATAGGTACCAGTTACTGAAGTACCACTAGAATTATAAGTACTTCCTGAACTTACAGCAGAATTTGATCCGCCATCTTTCTTAATTTGCGTTACAGTTACAGATGATGAATCATCCGCATCTGTATCATCATTTAAAACATCATCTTCTGATCCTGTTTTTGTAATTGTAGCATCTTCATTGACAGCATCAGTATCATTTACTGCTACAGGATCGTCATTGATACCAGTTACCGTTATTGTTAGCGTTGCTGTATCTGTCGCTGTTCCATCCGACAAAGTATACGTAAAGACATCAGTGGCTGTATCACTTGCATCTAATGCATCAGCAGCATCTTGATCAGCAACGTAGGTATAAGAACCATCTGCGCCAATTGTTAACGTACCATAAGTTCCGGTTACTGATGTACCATTACTATAAGTAGTACTAGAAGAAACTGTTGAACTTGATCCTCCACTTGGTTGAATATTTGTAACAACTAAAGAAGCTGAGTCATCAGCATCCGTATCATCATTTAATACATCATCTTGCGATCCAGTTTTTGTAACTGTTGCATCTTCGTTCACACTATCAGTATCATTTACTGCCGCAGGATCATCATTTATACCTGTAACAGTAATAGTTAAGTTGGCAGTGTCTGTAGAAGTCCCGTCACTAACTGTATACACAAAAACATCAGTGGCTGTATCACCTGCATCCAAATCGTCTGCAGCAGATTGATCAGCTACATAGGTATAAGATCCATCAGCACCAATTGTTAATGTACCATAAGTACCAGTTACTGAAGTGCCACTAGAATCATAAGTACTACCAGAATTCACAGCAGAATTTGATCCGCCATCCTTTTTGATTTGTGTGACAGTTACAGATGATGAATCATCCGCATCTGTATCATCATTTAAAACATCATTTTGCGATCCAGTTTTGGTAACAGTTGCGTCTTCATTCACACTATCAGTATCATCTACTGCAACTGGATCATCATTTATTCCAGTTACTGTTATAGTTAGTGTTGCAGTATCAGTGGCATCACCATCTGAAATTGTATAAGTAAAGACATCTGTAGCTGTATCACTTGCATCTAATGCATCGGCAGCACTTTGATCAGCAACGTAGGTATATGAACCGTCAGCACCGATTGTAAGAGTACCATAAGTTCCGGTTACTGATGTACCACTTGAATTATAAGAACTACCAGAGCTTACTGAAGAGGAAGAGCCGCCACTTGGTTGTATTGCAGTTACAGAAAATGTGTCATCATCATCTGCATCGGTATCATCATTTAAAACATCATCTTGAGATCCTGTTTTAGTAATAGTTGCATCTTCATTAACTGCATCGGTATCATCGACTGCAGAAGGAGTGTCATTTACTCCAGTAACAGTAATAGTTAATGTTGCAGTATCTGTAGCGGTCCCATCAGTAATTCTATATGTAAAAGTATCAGTTGCAGTATCACTAGCGTCTAAATCATCAGCAGCACTTTGATCAGCAACATAGGTATATGAACCATCAGCACCGATTGTAAGAGTACCATAAGTACCAGTTACTGATGTACCACTAGAATCATAAGTACTGCCAGCACTTACGGATGAAGCAGATCCACCACTTGGTTGAATCTGATTAACTGTAATTGTATCCCCATCGGAGTCACTATCATCATTTAGAACATCATCTTGCGCACCTGTTTTTGTAATTGTAGCATCTTCATTGACAGCATCAGTATCATTTACAGCACTTGGAGAATTATTTGATGCAGCACCACCAATAACCGTTATTGTAATATCAGCTGTCGTCGTTGCTGTTCCGTCAGATAATGTGTAAGTGAACGTATCCGTAACTGTGGCTCCATCATTAAGTCCTGCGATATCTGACTGAGCAACGTATTTATATGATCCATCAGCACCGATTGTAAGAGTACCATATGTTCCAGTTACTGCAGTTCCACTACTATTATACGAACTTCCAGAAGAAACATTTGAATCAGATCCTCCACTTTTTTTAATTTTTGTAATAGAAAGAGTATCACTTGTATCAAGATCAGTATCTTTGTGAGAACTAGATGTTGTATCGATTACATCTCCTGAATTTTCACCATTAGCATCATAGCTTCCAGAAACATTTGCATTATCTCCATTTTGAACAGTTAAAGTTCCTCCTTCATTAATAACACCGACATCATCTTGTGCAGTAGGATTATCATTTGTACCCAAAACTGTAATTGTAAGATTTGCGCTTACAGTTTCAGTGCCATCTGTCATAGTGTATACAAAAACATCATCTTGAGACTCATTTAATGCAATACTATCTGCAGCAGCTTGATCAGCAACATACGTATAAGAACCATCAGCACCGATTGTAAGAGTACCATAAGTTCCAGTTACTGATGTTCCATTACTATTATAGGAACTGCCTGAGGAAACGGTTGAATTATCTCCTTCAGTTTTTTTTATTTGTGAAACAACTAAAACTGCTGACTCATCTGCATCACTATCCTGATGAGAACTAGAAGATGTATCTAAAACATCACCAGAATGCTCACCTGACGCATTAAATGTACTGCCAGCATCATTAGTCTCATTTGCATTAGCTCCATTAGCAACGGTCAGAGTACTGTCTTCAGTTATTACACCAACATCATTTTGTGCAATAGGTGTATTATTTACTCCAGTTACAGTAATAGTTAAGTTGGCAGTGTCTGTAGAAGTCCCGTCACTAACTGTATACACAAACACATCAGTTTCTGTATCACCAGCATCTAATGCATCTGCGGCTGCTTGATCAGCAACATAGGTATATGAACCATCAGCCCCAATAGTTAATGTTCCATATGTTCCTGTTACTGAAGTACCACTACTATTATAAGAACTTCCTGAAGAAACTGCAGAATTAGATCCGCCATTTTTTTTGATTTGTGTAACAGTTAAAGATGCTGAGTCATCGGCATCAGTATCATCATTTAAAACATCATCTTGAGAATTTGTTTTAGTAACAGTTTCATTTTCATCCACAGCATCGGTATCATCTACTGCCACTGGATCATCATTTACACCTGTAACAGTAATTGTTAAGTTTGCTGAGTCTGTATCAGTCCCGTCACTTATTGTGTAGACAAACACATCTGTAACAGTATCACTTGCATCTAATGCATCGGCTGCAGCTTGATCCGCAACATAAGTATACGAACCATCAGCGCCAATTTTAAGAGTACCATAAGTTCCTGTTACAGATGTGAAGTTACTATTATATGTACTACTTGAAGATACAGCTGAGTTAGATCCTCCATCTTTCTTTATTTGTGTAACAGTTAAAGAAGCTGAGTCATCGGCATCAGTATCGTCATTTAAAACATCATTTTGCGATCCAGTTTTTGTAACAGTTGCATCTTCGTTAACACTATCAGTATCATCTATGGCATCAGGCGCATCATTAATTCCAGTAACAGTAATTGTTAAAGTTGCCGTGTCTGTTGCTGTGCCGTCAGATAGAGTATAAGTAAAAACATCAGTAGCTGTATCACCTGCATCTAGTGCATCAGCAGCTGATTGATCTGCCGTGTATGTATATGAACCATCAGCACCAATTACAAGAGTACCATAAGTTCCTGTTACTGATGTTCCACTACTATTATAGGAACTACCAGAAGAAACATTTGAACTTGAACCACCACTTGGTTGAATTGCTGTAACTGAAAGTGATGCTGAATCATCGGCATCTGTATCATCATTTAGAACATCATTTTGCGATCCAGTTTTTGTAACGGTTGCATCTTCATTCACAGCATCAGTATCATTTACCGCAACAGGCGCATCATTCACACCAGTAACTGTAATTGTCAATGTTGCAGTAACAGGAGTCGTTCCATCTGATACTGTATAAACAAAAACATCTGTAACAGCATCACTAGCATCTAATTCATCTGCAGCATCTTGATCAGCAACATAGGTATATGAACCATCTGCACCTATAGTTAATGTTCCATAAGTACCGGTAACTGACCTGCCACTTGAATTATACGTACTGCCAGAACTTACAGTAGAGTCTGATCCACCATTTGGTCTAATCTTAGTTACAGTTAATGATGCAGAAGCATCAGCATCGGTATCATCATTTAACACATCATCTTGAGCACCTGTTTTTGTAACAGTTGCATCTTCATTAACTGAGTCAGTATCATTTACTGCAACAGGATCATCATTAATACCCGTAACTGTAATTGTGATATTAGCTGTATCAGTTCCACCATTACCATCTGATAATGTATAAACAAAAACATCATCTTCAGTATCACCAGCGTCTAATGCATCAGCTGCTGCTTGATCAGCAACATAAGTATATGATCCATCAGCACCAATTGTTAATGTACCATAAGTTCCTGTTACTGATGTTCCACTACTATTGTATGAGCTACCTGAAGAGACATTAGAATCAGATCCTCCACTCTTTTTAATTTTTGTAACTGTAAGTCCATCGCCTTCTGGATCAGTATCATTAATTAAAACATCACCTGTTACACCACTTGTTCCATTTGTAACTGTAACTGTTGCATCTTCATTAACAGCATTGGTATTATTTACACCAGTGGGACCCTCATTATCTTGACCTAAAAGTGTGATCGTTAAAGTTGCGGTATCTGTAGCATCATGTTCATCAGATAAAGTATAGGTAAAAGTATCTGTTAAAGTCTCATTAGCATCAAAACCAGATATACTATCATTAGCGGCATATGCGTATGATCCATCTGCTCCAATTGTAAGAGTACCATAAGAACCAGTTACTGAAGTAGCACTACTATTATAAGAACTACCACTAGCAACAGAAGATGATGAGCCACCGCTAGGTTGTATTGCGGAAATTCTCAGTGTTGGAGAATCATCAGGGTCACTATCTTTATGTGAACTAGAATTTGTATCCATCAAATCACCTGAGTTTTCACCTGTTGCATCGTAAGAACCTGAAAGTACAGGGTTAGAACCATTTGTAACCGTTAGAGTTTCTCCTTCATTAATTACACCAACATCATTTTGTGCACTTGGCGTATCATTGACTCCTGTAACAGTAATAACTAAATTTGCAGTATCAGTATCTGTTCCATCGGAAAGTGTATAAACAAATGTATCTGTTTCAGTATCACCCGCATCCAAATCATCAGCAGCTGATTGATCAGCAACATAGGTGTAAGAACCATCAGCACCAATTGTTAATGTACCATAAGTTCCAGTTACTGATGTACCGCTAGAATTATAAGTACTTCCTGAACTTACAGCAGAATTTGATCCACCATCTTTCTTAATTTGCGTTACAGTTAGAGATGCTGAATCATCCGCATCTGTATCATCATTTAAAACATCATTTTGCGATTCAGTTTTTGTAACTGTTGCATCTTCAGCAACTGAGTCTGTATCATCAACTGCAACTGGTGCATCATTGATACCTGTTACAGTTATAGTTAAAGTAGCTGTAGCAGTGTCTACAGTATCAGATATTGTATATGTAAAAACATCAGTGGCTGTATCACCCGCATCCAAATCATCAGCAGCTGATTGATCAGCAACATAGGTGTAAGAACCATCAGCACCAATAGTTAATGTACCATAAGTTCCAGTTACTGATGTACCATTACTATAAGTAGTACTTCCGCTAACAGCAGAGTTTGAAGTTGTACTATGTTTTATTTGAGTAACTGTGATTGTATCGCCATCAGGGTCACTATCATCATTTAAAACATCATTTTGAGAGCCTGTTTTAGTTACAGTTGCATCTTCATTAACACTATCTGTATCGTTAACAGCTACAGGTGCTTGATTGGATGCTGCTGCAGTAAATACTCTAATAATATCACCATGCTGACTTCCATTATTAAATCCAACATAAAGTGTATTTGAATCGGTATCGACACCAAACCAATCACTTTTGTGACCTGAAGGCTTACTACTATCGGTTACACTTGTACCCCATTCCCATTTTAATTTTTCAGTACTCCAAGCATTTTGGCTGCCACTTCCATGTTCGCTTATAGTATGATAGCTTCCGCTACTTTTATCTACTCCTGAATATTCAATAACATTACTCATATTGAACCACACACCCAAGATTTCGTTTTCAAAAGTTACTTCTCTAACATCATTTCTTCCTGAGTTTTCTGTTGCATAAACATAGTATGAGTTCATAGGTGTTGATGAAGCATCAACAGTTGTAGTATTTGAAGTTATATCAGGACCTGCAGTTTGAACACCACTATTGTTTTCCTCAAATCCAGTAGATAAACTATTAACTTTATAGAAATTAAAAGTACCTGAATTTATATTTTCTCTCTCTAGAGTGATAACAAAAGGTTTGTTACCATCAGTGTGGTTAGAGGCAGCTGCTGCGTGTCCACCATCACTAGTACCAGCTCGTAAATTTGTTCCAGTGTTTTCTACAAAACCAGTTAAGGATGAGATTCCATTTTGAAGAAGAGAATGTTTATAATCAACAACTTGAATACCTTTAGTTTCAACAATGCCATATTTTTTTTCTAAATCCCAATCACCACCCTCACCTGTAATATCATCAGATGCTGCAATGTCAGCTTGCGTTATATTTCCAATTTGTTGAACAAAAAGTTTTCCTTGTTCACCTTTTGCTAAGTTACAACCATAAAAAAGTATATCGCCGTCTTTTGTTAAACTTTCACCAATTGATTCAAGATTGCTTTTAAAAGAATTAATTGTTTCAGCATTTAATACTGAGTTTCCTAATACGACTTGTCCTACGTTTGCGTGACCAACAATATGAATTGCATCCACATCAGTCTGATTACTTAATACGTCTTGAATTTTTTCAAAACCATTTTCTTGAGTATCTATTAGATAAATTGATTTTGAACTATCAATAGAATTCACTATACTTTGATAGTCATCAACACCTTTATCAATAAAAACTATTTCTTTTTTTGTATCTTTATTTTTTAATAATACTTCAACACTATCATTTTGATTAATATCATTTTGAATTTGTGATGTATTTTGATTTTCAATTTGATCGAGAGCTTCTACACCAGTAAAAACTGCTGCTCCATCAAACATAATTCTAGGCTCAAGTGCTTGAAACTTTAAACCTGAGTTTACCAATTGTTTTGGTGTTTTTTGGTGCATTTTCGAAGCAATAAAACAAAATTAACATAAATGAAACAGAGTAATGACCCATTTTGGGTCTTAAAGTTCTATTCAATGATTCATTTTGTGATAATGCATTTTCTCGATAAAATTATGACGGTTTTTATAGATAAATCTAAGCAATATGACTTTAATTTAAATTTCTTTTTAAAGTTACTTATTTCCATCCCTTTATTGCTACTCCTTACAAGTTGTGGAAGCAGAGCTCCTACTGGCTTAGATCAAGAAACTATAAAATCACAATCAAAAAAAGATTATGATGAATTAAAAGCTGGAACAGAAAATATTGTTAAAGAAATAGATTTATACCAAGCTATTGCAATTGGAATTAAACATAATCGCAATCTTCGTATTCAAATGATGGAGTCTGCACTTAGCCAAGGTCAGATTGATGTTGTTAAGTTTGATATGCTTCCTCAATTTGCAGTTAATGCAGGATATAAACATTTAAGTCAATTTCCTGGTTCAACAAGTTTAGCAATTAGTGATAGAGAAACGGGACCAGGTGAGTTAGGAGATGATCCTTCTTACACTGTTTCATCTGAAAGAAGACAGCGAACAGGTGAATACGGCTTTACTTGGAATGCACTTGATTTTGGTTTGTCCTATGTTCGTGCAGGTCAACAAGCAGATCGTTATTTAATCTCTAAAGAGTTAGAAAGAAAAGCTGTTCAAAATTTAACAAGAGAAATCATTTATGCATATTGGAAAACAATTTCTGCAGATTACCTTTTAGATCAAATCAATCCTTTAATGGAGAAAGTTAATTCTGCATTAGAAGATATGGAGTATATTGAAACTCTTCTATTATCTTCTCCAATGGATGCTCTGCTCTATCAAAAAGAATTACTTGATGTAGCGCAGATACTTGACACTCAACAACGTGCTTTAATGGATGCAAGAGTTGAGTTAGCTGGTTTAATGGGATTACTTCCAGATGAAAAATATGTTCTTGTTCATACAGCTCAACCACTTACAGAACTTCGAATGGATCTTAAGAGACAAGAAGAGACAGCACTGTTTTCTCGACCAGAATTATTAGAAATTGCATATCAAGAACGTGTTAATGCAAAAGAGGCAAGAGCTCGTATGTTATCTCTTTTTCCTTCTTTAAGATTTGATGCAAATTGGACTTATGACTCCAATAAATATTTATATAATAAAAATAATTTTGAATATGGCGCTTTACTAGGTGTAAACCTTTTAAATGTTTTTCAGCTAGGTAATAATAGTGAGATAAATGAACTAAATGAAAAAATTATAAAAGAACAACGCTTAGCTTTATCAATGACAATTTTATCTCAAGTCCATATTGCTAATATTAATTATGCACAAACTTTAAGAGAGTATAGCAATGCGAGACAGTATTTAGAGGTTTCACAACGAATTAATGACCTTATCTCAAATGCACAAAAAATTTCACGCTTTGGAGAACTTGAAATAATTCGTGAAGAAGCAAGTTTGCTTGTTGCAAAATTAAGAAATGATATAGCTTTTGCAGAATTGCAGTACAGTTTAGGATCATTATATTCATCTGTAGGAATGAATTTTGTACCAAATAATGCACTTGAAATGGATGAACAGGAGTTAGCAAAAAATATTGAAAATAACCTTAATCGATGGACTAAAAAATATACAGCTTTAGTCGTGGAGCCACTAAATGAACAAAACCCAACACTCAAGCAATTAAAATCAAACGATAATTTAGTGGCCTATTCTTCTCTTAGTGGTGGTGGTTTTATATTTAAATACAGTAATGAAACATTTTATCTAGAAGGCAAAGGGAGAACACGTTATCATGCAAAACTTGCTGATGGAAATCCTTTACCATCTTGGTTAGCACTTCTTCCATCTACAAATAGTTTTGTTGGCATACCTATTGAGTCATTTGGTTCCCTTGATATTCGTTTAACTGCTAGTAACGATGTTGTGAGTGTTGATGATGTCTTTACACTTACTTGGGATTTATCAAAAGAAGATTTATCTCTTTAATTTTTATATTTACAGAGTGTTTTTTATTTTAGATACTATATCGCTTGTAACCCAAGTTTCCCATTCAGAATAATTTTTTAAATAATACTTTGCAGTTTGTTCTAAATTGCCATCCGAAATATCAACGTAATATGCTAAAAGATTGTTAACAACAGAAGTTGTGATTGTATAAGCATTTACAAAAGATATAATATCAGGATTGCTATTATAAAAATTACCTGTAGCTAACTTTGTCAGAGCCATATCTTTATATTCATTTGCACAAGATGGCTCATAAGCATTAGTGCCATAAATCTTTATGTTGTCTACAACACTCATCAAACTATCCCAGCATGCTTTATCGTAGGACGGTTCAGATAAACGAACCAAATCAATTTCAGGTTTTCCCATTAAGCTTGTTGGAGTATAATAATATGTAATTATGGGTTTGCCATTTGCAAAAGCATCTATAATTATTTTATCTAATCCTGAAGCAGTACCTGGATCATACATGTTGTAAAGATCACCAAGACCATACTCCATAATTTTAACATAGTTAATGGTGTAACAAGTCCAACCATAGATGCAGCTGATAATTCTTCCTTTAGAAGAATCTTCAGGGTCTTTAAACAATTCCCAAATTTTAGATTTTTTAAGATCATCAACTCTTGTGATGCCATAAGTTTCAGAAGTTTTCCTATCAATAAAGAAAGCTTGTTCAGAAGCTGGTGTATTAACGCCTAAATCAACTAAATTACCAGAAGATAATTCAGGATCAATTAAGGCAACATTATTATCAGTCCAGTGCTCAAATATTATATCAATTTCATTATCAATTAATGCTTTCAAGATAGGATTTGTTCTACCTTTGGTGACCTCAATATCACAACCATATCCATTTTCTAATATGTATGATGCTATAGCCGAGTGTATGTTTGCACTGTTCCAGTCAAATGATCCAATCTTAACTGAACAAGCATTTGCATAAAAAGAGTGTAGGCTGAATAAAGATAATACTGATAAGACTAGAAATAATTTTTTAATAAAATTCATAATTTCCCATCTAATAATATGAAATTTATATCTTCCATTTAAAAATTTTTAAAGATTTTTTTAAAATTGTATCTGATAGTAAGTAATTGAAATGAGTGGTGCCCAGGGGCGGAATCGAACCACCGACACAGGGATTTTCAGTCCCTTGCTCTACCAACTGAGCTACCTGGGCACAAAACATCAGATAAAGTATTTATAATTAAATTCAATTAAAAATAGAATAATTAGTCAGATTTTATTTCTAAGCCATGTTCATCTGTGAGCCATTTCATTAAATCAAGATTAGCACATTTTTTTGAACAAAAAGGTATAAAAGGTTCTTTAGAAATCTTTTTACAAGTTGGGCATTTAGATTTTTTTTTTAAAGAAATGATATTATTTTTTTTTGTTTTTTTTACTTCCATCTAAAAGTAATTCTGCCTTTAGTTAAATCATATGGCGTCATTTCTACTGTAACTTTATCGCCAGCTAATACTCTTATTCTATTTTTTCTCATTTTACCTGATGAGTGAGCAAGTATTTCATGATCATTTTCTAATTTTACTTTAAACATTGCATTTGGGAGAAGTTCTAACACAACTCCTTGAAATTCAATCGATCCTTCTTTTGGCATATTTTTAACGCTTATAGTAAAAATTATTTCTTTTGTCTAATTTTAACTGACAATTTGTGACCATCTAGTCCTTCTAGTCCAGACATTTTTTGAGTATCCTCTGAAAGAGTATTAAAAGATTTTTGATTCATCTCAACAACGGAGTTTCTTTTCATAAAATCTAAAACACCCAATCCTGATGAAAACTTAGCCGCTCCTGATGTAGGCAATACATGATTAGTTCCTACAATATAATCACCAAAAGCCTCGACTGAATACTCGCCTAAAAAAATACCGCCTGCATTATTTATCTTTGATAATAATTTTTTATAATTAGATATATGTAAGTGTAAATGTTCTGGTGCAATAAAGTTAATTATTTCTGCAGCATGTACTATATTGTCAACCAAAACAATTACACCATTATTATTTAAACTTTTCTCAATTATTTTCTTTTTTGGAAGATCTTTTTTAATATTTGTAATTGAATTTATAACTTTTGAAGCAAAGTTTTTATTATCAGTAATTAAAATTGACTGTGCATTTTCATCATGTTCTGCTTGAGCAATTAAATCAGATGCAACCCAATTTGGATTATTATTATTGTTTGCAACAACAATTATTTCTGATGGTCCTGCAAGTAAATCTATCCCTACTTTTCCATATAATTGTTGTTTTGCTTCTGCTACATAAGCATTGCCAGGACCAAATATTTTATTTACTGGTTTAATAGTTTCAGTACCATATGTTAGTGCACTAATTGCTTGAGCCCCACCTACAAAATATGTTTCCTTAATGCCTAACTCCTTAACTAATTTTATAAAATATGGATTAATTGATTTAGTTGGAGGTGTTACACATACAATTCTTTTTACTCCAGCTATAATTGCTGGGACTGCATTCATAATTAATGAAGAGGGATAAAAAGCCTTTCCTCCAGGAACATATAAGCCAACAGAATCAATAGGTTTCCACACAGATCTTAATAATGTGCCATTATTTTTGTAGATAATATTTTTAGGTAATTGTTTTTTATGAAAAGATGAAATATTTTTTATTGCTTTTTTAAAACTATTAAAAATTTGTGGTTCAATTTTTGATTGGGTTTTTATTTTAGATAAATCTAAAGTAAGATCTTTTTTATTAATTTTAACTTTATCAAATTTAGCTGCATACTTAATTAGTGTTTTATCACCATTTTTTTTTACATCATTAATAATTTTTTTAACATTTTCTTGTATTGATTTCCTAGAAAATGAATTTCTTTTTTCTATCTTAATTTGAAGTTGATTATAAAAATTTTTATTAAATTTTATTATTTTCATTTTACGAATGTACCTATTTCAGAAATAATTTTTGAAACCTCATTCATATTTGTCTTATAAGCAGATCTATTAACAATTAATTTGGATTGAATTTTCATAATTTCTTCAATTTCTGTTAAACCATTTTCTTTTAATGTTTTGCCAGTAGAAACTAAATCTACAATTCTCCTGCACATATTTAGAGAAGGTGCTAATTCCATTGAGCCACTTAATTTTATTATTTCAACTTGTATCCCCTTATTATAAAAAAATTTTTTAGTAATATTTGGGTATTTCGTAGCAATTCTTATATTACTCCATGTTTCTGGATCTTCTTTTTTTAATAAAGATTTGAGTGCAGCTACAGAAATACGGCAATGACCAATATTTAAATCAAGTGGAGCATATATTTCAGAATAATCAAATTCGTTAATTACATCCTCACCAGCTATACCTATTTGTGCAGCTCCGAATGCAACAAACGTACAAGCATCAAAAGCTCTAACTTTGATGTACTCAATATTTCTTTTTATTGATTTAAAAGTTAATTTTCTTGTATCTTTATCGAATAATAAAGGATCAGGAGCAAAACTTGTTTTTAGTAACAAGTTTTTACATTCTTTAGTAATTCTACCTCTAGGTACTGCAATAACTATTTTGCTCATAAATTGCAGGCTTTTATATTGTGATCAAAGAAAAAACTAGAAAAAGTTAATTTTTCTCTCTTTTTATCTTTACACCTAAGCTACCTAATGTTTTTTCTATATTTTCGTATCCTCTATCAAGATGATAAACACGATTTAATGTAGTTTGACCATTTGCATTCATAGCTGCTAGTACTAAGCTAATACTAGCTCGTAAATCACTAGCCATCACCTGCGCTCCCTTAAATATTTGATTACCTAGAATGGTTGCAGTATCTTTTTCTACTGTAATATGTGCACCTAATCGATTCAATTCAGGCACATGCATAAATCTATTTTCAAAAATTGTTTCTTTAATTTTAGATTTTCCATTTGAAATGCACATTAGCGACATTAATTGAGCCTGTAAATCAGTTGGGAAACCAGGGTATGGACTGGTAGATATATTAGTGGATTTAAGTTTTGGACCCTTTAAAACTCTAATCGAATTATTATTTATTTTCAAATTTGCACCCATTTTTTTTAAAACATTTATTAAAGATTTTAAATATTCAGTATTAAAGTTTTTTATTTCTAAGTTTGAATTTAGTATCAATGCAGCAATTATATACGTTCCTGCTACAATTCTATCAGAAATAATTCTATGCTGAGTTTTTTTTAAATTAGTGACACCTTGTATATAAATATTTTTAGATCCATGCCCTTCGATTTTTGCTCCCATTTTGATAAGACATTTTGATAAATCTTCTATTTCTGGTTCTCTTGCTGCATTTGAAATCTTAGTTTCACCTTTTGCCAATACAGAAGCCATAAGAATATTTTCAGTTGCACCTACACTTGGAAAAGGTAAATTAATTTTGTTACCTATTAATCGTGATTTGACATTACCAACAACAAAACCATTTTGAATTTCAAAATTAGCCCCCAGTTTTGATAATCCTTTTAGATGTATATCTATTGGTCTGGTCCCTATTGCACATCCTCCAGGTAAGGATATTTTAGCTTCACCAAATCGAGAAAGCAAAGGTCCTAAAATTAAGATAGAAGCTCTCATTTTTCTTACAACATCATAATCAGCTGACAAATTTTTAATTTTTTTTGGATTAATATTAACTGTATTTTTATTACGTAGAATTTTAACACCATAGTTTTTAAGTAACGTAATTAAATTTGACACATCTACAACGTTGGGTACATTCAAAAGTTTTAGAGATTTATCTGATAAAAGTGAAGATACGATTATAGGTAATGCAGCATTTTTTGAGCCATGAACGTTAACTGAACCAGAAATTTGATAACCACCTTTTATTATTAATTTATCCATTTTTATTTATAGCTTTTTTTCTTTTCAAAATATTTGATTTAAGTTTTTTTTCTAACCTTTTTAATCTTGTTAAACGTATATTTTTTTTTGAATCATCTTTTGAATTATTATTATTTCTTTTTTTATTTATTTTATCTGTCACAAATAAGATTTAGCTATTATTTTTTTTTGATGCATTTTTAGAGCATTTCTTAGAACAATATAAAACATTTTTCCAATCTCTTTCCCATTTTTTTCTCCAACTGAATGGTTTATTGCAAACAATGCAAATTTTAGAAGGTAAATTTTTCTTCAAGATTTTACTCAAATAGATAAAAATATCCGTATGCAACTACCAAGGCGGGTATAGCACTATAAAGTGTTGCTAAAATTGCAGCTTTTGGAGCAAGAGCTATAGCTGGGAATAACGCATCTCCATCATTTGAAATTGCATTTCCTAGTTCAGCTGAAAGAGGAATATATCCATTTAGATAAAACGTAGCTACAACAACTTGTGGACCGCATCCAGGTAAGAAACCAAATAAAATAGCAACCAATGGTACAAATGGAAGCCACAGATCAAAGAAAATCTTTAAATCTAAACTTGTAAAGTACATAAAAATTTCAAATACTAAAAACCCACTAATTACCCAAGTAGTTACAAAATTTGTTGTATCTACAACTCTTGATAAAAATCCTCTAGTCTTATCAGTTGAACATTGAAAATCACTCAGTGGGTTTAAAGACCACATAAAGATTGAAAGTATTGCGCCTGCTGATGCAATTAAAAGTAAAAATGAATTATAAACCGAAGAATTAAATTCAATTTGAAAAGCTACTAAAATACCCATTACAAAACCTGGTATAAATAAGAAAAGCCAGAAATAATTAAAATTAGATACAAAAGTTTTACTAACTTTTTCAAACTCAACTTTTAAGTTTGTTTCACTCTGCATAAAATTAATGCCATGGATAAAATCTATAATATAACCAGATATTGAACCCACAATTATTCCTAGAACAAAAATTAATAAACCAGTTGATGGTTCGACAGCAAGAATTAAGAATGCTGCATCACCCATAGTGGCTGTTAGGACAGCAACTAAAGAACCAAATGAAATTCTCCCTTGTATGTATTGAGTTACCACAATGATTGCTCCTCCACATCCAGGAATAGCTCCTAAAAAAGCAGATATACCAACATGAAATTTCTGAGTCTTTGATAAAAAATGTTTAACATCAAATTTTGTTAAACTATCCAAGCCAATAAATACAAATAATGTAAATCCAACGAAAACTGATACTTGAATGTATGCATCTACCATTGATGTTCTAATTACTTCTCCGAATTCACCACCTTGAAAAACAAGTGTTAAAAGCAAAAGACCAAAAAAAGATTTTTTTAATAATCTTCCATCATTTTGAAGAATTATTTTAGTTTTTTCATTTAAGGCATTAATTAATGCATTCATAGATGTATATATAGCTAATAAATATAGCTATGGCTATATTTTTATATTATTTTTTATTTATTTATGTTAAACAATATCGATGTCTTTTAGCAAAGTTAGAAATGCTCATAAAACTGAAAATACCGAGGATTATTTAGAGCTCATTGCGGAATTATTAAATACTAAAGGAGAAGCACGTATAGTCGACATTGCTGAGAATTTAGGAATTGCTCAAGCAACAGCTAACAAAACTATTCAAAGACTACAATCCCAAGGGTATATTAAGAGAGAGCCATATCGATCCATTTTTTTAACATTCAAAGGTCAAAAAATAGCCAGTTATTCTAAAAAGAGACACAATACGGTTTATAGTTTTTTACTAAGTATCGGGCTAGACAAGAAAACAGCTGCTGAAGATGCTGAAGGTATTGAACATCATGTAAGTAATAAAACCCTTAAAAAAATGGATTATTTTAATTCAAAAAATAAAATTTAAGCTGTTGTCAAATCAAAATTAATTAGTGTATAAAATAAAAAAGAAGGGAAACGGCGAGGATCCCTTCTTTTTTTCTCTGGTTTATGGATAGAAAATAAACCTAATATATAAATACCCGATTCTCAGTTTTGTCTCAATTTTTTATTAAAAATTTATTATTTTTAATATTTTTGTAACAAGACCATTCTAATTTTTATCTTATTATTAAAATCTTTATTCAAAGGTAAATAGTTTATAGGTCTAGAAATTTTAATTATTTTTAAAGAATTATTAAATTTTTTTAAAATATTACTAAAGTCCTGTTTTTCCCATAAATCCACTCTATGTGTAAAAATAAAAAAACCTTTTTCTTTAATATTTTTATTAATATTTATGAAGAGTTTATCAACATTCTTACAGTAAGTCATAGAACCTATAAGAGAAATAAGATCAAATTTAATTTTTTGATAATTAAATTGTTCAAAATTATTTACTTTAAGATCATAATAAATATTTTTGGTATGTGCAATTTTCAAGCTTTCTTTTGAAATATCAGACCCATAAATTATACTTTTTGGATATAGTTTTTTTAATTCCAGACCAAACAAACCAGTACCACATGCAAGATCTAAAATATTATTTGCCCTTACTTTATTTAATTTTTTTAAAAATTGGCTACTTTTTTTTGGAGCCTGGTAATTCCATATTTTTAGAGTCTTATCATAATTTTTCGACCAATCGTTATAATACTTTTTAGTTTTATTTAGACTGCCAACACCAGATACTAAAGATTTAAAATTAGTCATAACTTAATGAAGGTATTTTTTTTCTAGTATTTTTTACTTCTTTAATATCAATTATTGTATTCAAAACTTTTGGATCTTTTTTAGCAGAATTTATTATTTGACCCCAGGGATTAACTAAGAGAGAATGTCCATATGTTTTTCTATTTAAATGATGAACTCCACACATTCCTGTTGCAATAATAAAAACATTATTTTCTATTGCTCTTGATCTATTAAGAACATGCCAATGATCCTTTCCTGTAGGTCTTGTAAAAGCTGCAGGCACTAAAATTATATCGGATCCTGTTTTAGCAAGCTTTCTATATAAATAAGGAAACCTTAAATCATAACAAATAGTCATTCCTATTTTGATTTTGTTAATTTTTGCATAAACTATTTTATTTCCAGCTGTAAATGATGCAGATTCTTTATGTACTTCACTATTATTAATTTTTACATCAAACATATGGATCTTATCATACGTTTTTATAATAACTCCATTATCGCCAATTAAGAAAGATCTATTAACAAGTTTTCTTTTATTTTTGATTTTTAAAAGTAAGGAACCTAAATTTATATTCACTTTATTTTTTTTTGCAAAAATTTTTGCCATTTTTAGAACAGGACATTGGTTTTGAAATGGTGCATGTAATTGTAAATATTTTTTGTCTTTAGTAATTATATTTGAACATTCTGGTGTACAAATAAGATGAGGGTTAAATATTGATGTTTTTTTAAATAACCTCTCAAGAATGTGTGCGTTTACATTAGGTAAATGACTGGCAGTAAATTGAACTTGCGATATTTTTAATTTATTCATAATTTTATTTAAACTTAAGTAAAAAAACAAACCCAGAAGTAAATACTATAATACATAGTAAATACATATTTAAAGTAAGTGAAAATGTTTCCGCAAGAAAACCAACTGCTGCTGGCATAATCATTGTAGAAGATAATCCAATAGTTATAAGATTTGTTACAGTCATAGGAATACTCTCGTTGGATTGCTTAACAGCTTGTCGAATAACTATGGGAACTAAGTTTGCTATAGCAAATCCATAAATAGATAAAACTACTAGTATAATATAGAAATTGTTTGTTAATAAAGACAAAAACATTATTGACGCTCCAATCATCACAAAATGACATCCTACAACTTTTTCAGTAAATAAGTTAATTAAAGTGTTAGAGAATAAATTAGCTAAAATAGCTCCAATACTAAAAAATATTAATCCCATACTTGCGAGATAAAGAGGGGTGTTTAAATCTTTTGATAGCCATAATGTCGACCAATCCATAACTATACCACCAGAACCAAAAACAAAAAATAATAAAAAACCAAATACAAGAACATTTGACTCGGGAATTTTAAATTTTTCACCTTTGCCTTTAAAATCTAAATTACTAGGTAATCCTAGATGAAGAACTAATAATGCAACTAAAATTGAAGAAAAAGACAAAACAACAAAGAAAATATAAGGCTCAAAGTTATACCGCATAATTATACCAGCTAAACTTCCACCAGCAAGAATGCCAATATTGAAACCCATAGCGTAGTAAGGAGTAATAATTTTCTTAAAATGTTTTTCAATTAGTTGAGAATGTATTCCTCCAATTGGTCCAGAAGCGCCCCATCCGATCCCAGCTGGAATGAAAGTTAATAAAAAATATAAATATGATGAAGATATTATCGATAACAATGAAGAAAAGGTAATTAGTGGAAAAGCCAAAGACATTACTAGTCTTGTTCCATATTTTGGGACTAATATTCTTCCAGCTATTTGATTTGATAATACAAAAAAAATTCCAAAAATTAATATTGAAAAACTTAAATCAGTTTCATCAATTGTTAACCTCTTCATATTCCATGGTGTAATGCCAAAGTAACATCCAACAACAATCATAGGATAAGTTGATGTTATTATTGATGCAAGAGTTGCTCTTCTAAATATCTTAGTTTCTTCTAACACAAAATTTACTACCAACGATGATGTACATCATCATAGAAATATTTTGTATAGATATGATTTATCTCATTCATTAAAGAGGAGATCTCATTAACTTCACTAGAAGCAACATTTAGATTTACCTGGTCTTTATTTTTTGCACCTGGAATTATAACACTTACAGCTTCATGCATTAAAATCCATTTAAGAGATAATTGAGAAAGAGTTACTTCATCTGGAATAAGATTTTTAAGTTCTTCGACTGCTTCCAGAGCTTTTGAATAATTGACCCCGGAGAATGTTTCACCAACATCAAATGCATCACCGTTAATATTATAATTTCGATGATCATCAGAGGCAAAGGAAGAATTTTTATCAAATTTTCCAGATAACAAACCGCTAGCAAGAGGGACTCTAACTATGATTGCTACTTTTTTTTCATTTGCTATTTTAAATAATTCTTCTGCAGGTTTTTGTCTAAAAATATTAAAGATAACTTGAATTGATTTTGTATTAGGGTTTTTAATGCATTCTAAAGCTTGATCAACTGTTTCAACGCTAAAACCATAATTTTGTATTTTGCCTTTACTTACTAAATAATTTAACATTTCGAATGTCTGATCAGATGAATAAACCTCTGTTGGCGGACAATGCATTTGTAAAAGATCGATAGTTTCAATATTTAGATTTGATAATGATCGGTCTACAAAAGACTCCATTAAATCTCTATCATAATAACCATTTGCAACGTGTGGATTAATACGTCTACCAGCTTTAGTTGCTACATAAATTCTCTCAGAAATAGAATTTATAAAATTTCCAACAAATTTTTCACTTCTTCCATCGCCATAAACATCAGCTGTATCAAAAAAATTTACTCCATTTTCAAATGATGATTGTAATACTTCATTTGCCTTCTCTTCGCTTACATTACCCCAATCAGCGCCAATCTGCCAACAGCCTAAACCTATTTCAGATACATTCCAATCTAAAGAGCCAAATTTTCTATACTTCATAATTTAATTTAAAATTATTTGTTCTGTTACCAAAGTGCCGTTGTTAACTCCCAAGCCTGCGCCACCTTTTGTAAAAGGAAATTCAAAATCGTCGACATCTATAATAACTTTATTATCTATGTATCCAATAATTTTATTATTTACTAGCATCATTTTTAAATTATATTCTTTGAAAAATTCTACTTGAAATTCTATTTCTTTTAAAATTTTATATTCATTATTCATTTTACCAATTCGCAATTTATTATCTTTACAAATTTCATATATATAATATTTTTTTACACCCTGTACTCTTGAAACTAATCCTCCTGAGTTACTAGACTGCAACATAATATTTGATGATATTGAATAATTTTTCCATAAATCTGTTCCAGTATATAGAATGCCTCTACCATTATTATGGCAAATCCTAAAATTCTTACCACTCCTCTCCCATTTATCTAAATATTGAACCCAGGCATTTCTCCAAATTTCACCATAGTAACCCTCTTTTATTTTTTTACCTTTTTTATAATTCTGTAAATGATCTGGCCTTTTAAATATTTGTTTTGGCTCTCCCTCGAAATTTACAGAATTTAAAATTACTTCACCTTCTCTATTTTTATTTGAAGTAATATTTACACCAATTTGACCAACAGGATTTGATCCGGTTTCAGGAATATCCCATGATATTTGTTTTTTTTCATTTCCTCTGAACTTAAAAAAGTTTGAAGAAATTTTAATTAGTTTATCGTCTTTACCCCAGTGTTTTAAAAAAAATGAAATTGAAATCTCATGTGAAGATATATTTTGTGATTCTAATGTTACTCTCTGACCGGGAAAAATAATAGGACATGAAATATAATCATAACTAAAAAAGTCATCTCTCTTTTTTCCTTGTAAATCTAAAATAACTTCTGGAAAAAAAGTTTCTACATAAACCTCTGAAGTACAATCCTTTGAAGAATTAAAATAGGAAATTTTTAGACCTCTTTCACCTAGTGAAGATTTATATTCGATATTACTTATTTTTGTTTTACTATAATTTTTTCCTTTTCTAACCTTCCAGCCTTGTGTTGACTCTTTAATATTAAAATGAAATCTAGCACCATTTTTAGGTAAATTTTTTTTTAAACCATTAATTTTTCTTGTTGTATTAATTATCTTATAGGCTTCAGTTAAGGCATCAGTAAGAGTTTCTCCTCCTAAAGCTGTGGGGCAATATAAAATATCGTTTATAGGTGATAGATAGTCTGGACCAGATTTGAGTCCTTCAATCCCATTCTTTATTCCCAAAATACAGCCTACATTACCTGAATTGCAATCTGTATCCCAGCCAGATGTATTTACAATCATCATTGTTTTTTTAAAATCATCATCGCCAAATAATAAGGCCATAATTATTAATGCATGATTAGGCACAATATGACAGTTACCTAAAAATTTATCATATCCATATTTCTCAACAATTTTTTCTCTTGCTTGTTCCCAGTCTAAATTTTCAGATCGCCATTCTTGTATGTCAGAAATTAATTTGTATATTACTGAATTATTTGGGATGAATTTCTTTGCTTGATCAACTAACTTTGTTAAATCATGTTCTACAAAAGCCATTGACTCTAAAGCAGCTATAACTTGTGCGCCGTAAATTGCCTCACCATCATGACTAACACTTGCAGCAAGTTTGGCATAATATGTTGCTTTGTCTGGATCTCCAGGTGCTACCATAGCCCAACCATCAATAAAAATTTGCGCTCCAATTTGTTCTGCTATTACTTTTCCGTTTGTTTTTATAGAACCACTATCAGGCGCTTCTATTCCCTGTTTTAGATTTTGAAATGCAGTATCCTCTGTTGAATGCCCTTTTCCACCCCACCACAGTATAGTCTTATCTTCAATAATATTATTTAACCATGTTTTACCAATATCTTTAGCAGTAATATTTTTATTATAGTTACATTCTCTAAATGCCCGTAAAAAAGTAAATGTACCAGTAATGTCATCATCTGAAACAGGTAATGGGCAGTCTAATTTATCATTTACGTAATAATTTATAGGACCCAATTCTTTAATTATTCTATCATAATTCCAACCTTCAAATGGCCTTCCAAGAAAAACACCTATTATTTTACCTAAAACACCTGCGTAGACTTTTTCTTCAAAATTTTTATCTAATTCGTAAGTCATTATTATACTAAGAAGTAATTTAATTTTATTTTAATAGTATTTTTATACAAATATAATAATACAGATAAATATAAAAAAATGAAAAATAAGTTGTTTGATATCTGGAAGAAAGGTGAAGCCTCAGTAAATGCTTGGTTGTCTATACCTAATTCTTTTACAGCAGAAGCATTTGGAAAAATGGGATGGGATTCTGTTACAATTGATATGCAACATGGTCAAAATGACTATTCAACTGCTATTGCTATGGTACAAGGATTGTCAAATAGTGATACTGTGCCAATGACAAGAGTTCCTTGGAATGAGCCTGGTATTATTATGAAGATGTTAGACCTTGGAGTTCAGGGTATTATTGCACCAATGATTAATACAAAAGAGGACTGTGAAAAGTTTGTTTCATATTGTTATTACCCTCCTATAGGTCAAAGAAGTTTTGGTCCAATGAGAGCTCAGGTTGCGTATGGTTCAGATTATCACCAGCATGCGAACAAAAATATAGTGAGTTTAGCAATGGTTGAAACAAAAGAGGCAGTCGAAAATTTAGATGCCATTCTTTCAGTTCCAAACTTAACAGGTATTTATATTGGGCCCGCAGATATGAGTTCCTCTTATGGTTTACCGCCTAAATTTGATGTTCGTGAAGATCCGGTTTTTTCAAACATTAAAATGATTGCAAAAAAAGCAAAAGAAAAAGGAAAGATTGCTGGTATTCATAATGGATCAGTTAAGTATATGAAAGAAATGATGGAATACGGTTTTCAATTTACGACCTTACTTTCTGATTTTAGAATGATGACATCACATGCTGAAAGTTTATTAAAAGAATTGAAAGATGTAGATACTAAATCCGATAATACTAGTGCTTATTAATAGTAGCTTAATTACTAACTAGATCCTCTTCCATTTTAATTAATTCATACCATCTATTCTCTTTTTTATTGAGGTCACTATTAAGAACTTCCATTTTAGAAGTTATTTCTTGATAGCGTTCATAATTTTCCAAATATAAGTTTGTATCCTTCAATTCATTTTTAATATCCTCTAATTCTTGTTGAATATTTTTTATTTGGTTTGGCAATTGCTCTAATTCATATTGAAACTTATATGAGAGTTTAGGTTTAGAATTTTTTGCTTTGTTATTTTCTGAATGTGATTTTTTTGTTTCTTTATTTTTTATAACTTGTTGATTTTCAGATTTTAAAAAATCACTATATCCTCCAAAAAACAATGATACATTTCCATCTTCTTTGAAATGTAGAATTTTATTTACAGTTTGATCTAAAAAATCTCGATCATGTGATACTATTAATAACGTTCCATTATAATTTGATAACATTTCAGTTAATAGATCTAGTGTTTCTAAATCTAGATCATTTGTTGGCTCATCTAATATAAGTCCAGTCTTAGGATTAGCTAATACTTTTGCTAAAAGTAATCTATTTTGCTCTCCTCCTGATAATGTTTGTATCGTATGATTGACATTTTTAGGATCAAACTGAAAATCTTTCACATAACTACAAACATGCCTATCTCTTCCTTGAACTTTTAAATAATCTCCTCCAGAGGGTACTAAGATATCTTTTATAGATTTTCTGCCGTTAAGATCATTACGCATTTGATCAAAATAAGAAAATTCTAAATTTTTTTTGAGCTTTATTTTACCTTTAGAAATTTTTATTTCATTAAGAATGGTACGAAGAAAAGTTGATTTACCACTCCCATTATTCCCTAACAGACCTATGCGATCATTTTTTGAAATTTTTATTGATAGGTTTTTAAAAACAAATTCACTCTGATTAGGATATTTTACAAATACTTCTTGGAGCTCAGCAATAAATTTAGATTGATCGGTAGATTTTTTAGATACTTGAGGCCTTAAAGATTTTATTGCACTTCTATAAGAGGCTTCATCTTTTTCTAATTGCAATTTTAACTCTTTTGCTCTCTTTAGTCTTTTTTCATTCCTCTTTACACGAGCTTTAACACCTTTATTTGCCCACTCTAGTTCAATATTAACAAATTGTTTTCTATTTCTTAATTCTCTATATTCTTGATCGAGTAACTCCTCAGACCATTTATCAAAATCTTTAAATCCTCTAGGGCTTACTCGTAATTTTCCTCTATCTATCCAAAAAACTTTATTAGTAAAATTACTGAGAAAAGTTCTATCATGACTAACACATATAATTGTCTTATTTAAATTTCGTAAATAACTTTCTAGCCATTCAATACATTGTAAATCTAAATGATTGGTTGGCTCATCTAACAACAAAACATCTGAGTCTTTTAACAAAGATCGAATTAAATAAACTTTTCTTTTTTGACCTCCTGAAAGATCTTCAACATTAGCTAGTTTATCTAAATTAAGTTTATTACAAAATATATCAACAAAATGTTTATTTTGTTCATTTAGTAAGTCTGAAAAATTCTCTTCAATGGTTTTGTTATTTAATTTTTCAAATTTTTGATTGAAGTACCCAACTTTAAGGTTTGGGTAATTCCATAATTCTCCTGCATCTAAATCTTGATCGCCATAAATAGTCTTCATCAAGGTAGTTTTACCAACACCATTTTTGCCAACAAGAGCAATCATATCGCCCTTGTGTAAATTTAAGTTTAGATCATGGAAAATTACTTTTTTGCCAAATTTGATTTCTACATCTCTTAGAGAAAATAATAAATCACTAGCCACTAATTTAAGTATTATATAATTTTGTAATAAACAACAATAAAATCAAGGATCATAAATATCAGAAATAGTATTGCAACTCTAGTTATTGACCATTGACCTTTAGGAAAAATAAAATTTAGAAACTTCATATTAATTTACTTACCTTCTAACTTAATCCATTTAATACAATCTTCAAGTCTATCATCTCCCCAAAATACTTCACTATCATATATAAATGATGGACTTCCAAAAACTCCATTTTTATAAGCATATTCTGTATTACTTAAGTATTTATCTTTTATTTCTTGTTGATTGGCTTTTTCTAAAGTTTCTTCATGATCTAAATTAAGCTCTTGAAAGATTTCAGTCAAATTAGGTTCTGTTGCAGGCTCTTTACCTTGTTGAAACCAACGCTGATAAGTTTTAAAAACATAATCAACCCCCCAACCTTCTTTCATTCCAAGGACCGCAATTTGGTTGGCTAAATCAAACTCCTTCAATGGATAAGGAGCTGGAACTTTTGCTTCAAAACCATAAAACTTTGCTCTTCTTTTAATATCTCTCCACATATAATCTGATTTTATCTTTTTTGCTGGTGGAGTGAATGGAATGTTATCCATATCCATCATTATTTTTCTTACACTAAAAGGGTGCCAATTAAATTTTAAATTTTCTTTAATTGCTAATTCCTGTAATCTATTAACTGTCAAATATGTATATGTACTTCCAATAGAAAACCAAAAATCAACATGATGCATTATACTAGTGTATAAAAAAATTATATTTATTCAATGTTTTTTTGATTAATAATTATTAAACTATCAAAATTTAATAAGATTGAAATAAACATAGTAATTTTATAAATAAAATCTAAAAAGTTTTATTATCTTAGTTTTAAATGAATAGTTTTAATAAAGAACGAAATGCATGTTTTGGTGTAGCTTTTTTGCTAATGTTTATGATAGGAATATATTTTGTTCATATTCCTTGGAACATTGAAAGATTAAACATTACTGAATCTCAATTAGGTTTTGGTATTTTTATATTTGGAATTTTTAATTTCTTTTCTAATCAAATGTCGGGAAGGGTTGTAGTTCCTAGAATTGGAACAACTAGAACCATTATATTAGGCATTATTATTTTTTCTTTCTGTCCTCTACTTTTGGTAAGTGTTCCTAATTATGATACTTTTTTAATTTCGTGGATTCCCTTTGGGATTTCTATAGGTCTCTTATTCCCAACAATGCAAACACAAATTTCTGTTATTGAAGAAAAAACATCAAAAATAGTCACGCCTTTATTTCAAGCTTGTTTTAGTGCAGGATCACTTTTTGGAGCTTTATGCGCAGCATTTTTTATTCAATATATTTCAGATCCAAGAATTACTTTTATTTTAGTTGGTACTGTTTTCTTTATTTATATTTTAGTCATTTTATTATTTGGAATGAAAAAAGAAATTGAACCAATTCAAAAAAATATAAAGTTTAAAATGCCTTCTAGCAATGTTTTTATTTATGGTTTTTTATTAATGATGAATTTTGCAACTTTAGGCATAATTATAGATTGGTCTCCTGTTTGGCTCACAAAGGATCTAGAAGCTCCATTATATTTAGGAGGTATGATTATTTTATTTTTTAATCTGGGAGAAATATTTGCGAGATTACTCGCAAGTAAATTAATTAATTTTTTAAGTGAAGAGATAGTTGGAGGTTACTTTAGTTTATTTTCTTGCATAATATTAGGATTATCAATTGTTACTATGAATCTTAATTTTATAATTCCCGGAATGATATTATTTGGTTTTGGAACAGCAAATTTTATTGCTGTAGTTTATAGACAAGCAATCAAAAGTTCTAATGAACCAATCAATTTAACTGTATCAAATTTGGCAACATTAGGATTTGCAGGTTTTATTTTTGGACCAGTAATAGTCGGGTATATGGCAGAATATTTTGGCTTAACATTTAATATGTATGTTCTTTCTTTAATATGGGCAATCAATGGTCTATTATTATTATTCTTAATGAATAAAAATAATAAGAAGCTGATATAGTATAATGGTTATTACAGGCCGTTGGTAACGGTCAGACCCAAGTTCGATTCTCGGTATCAGCACCAGTGCTTTAGCACTCTCTAAAGAGTGCTAAATTTGTTTTTTATAGAGTAAAGTAACGTATTAAAATCACAACCATTGGTATTAGTGGTCTTATAGCATTTTTTATTGGCCAATCATTACCATCAAAACTCTCAAAAATTTTTAATGTAGTTCCAAGATTGTAACAAAAAGCAAAAATAGTAAAAATAAACATAATGCCTATAACTTCATTTGGTGAAGTAAAACTTCCAATTTGAAATAATGTAGCAATTAACATCAAAACTACACCGATCATTAAAAATCCAAGAGGTCGACCCATAAAAATTGCATCCTTAGATGTAAAACCAAGACTATTTTGTACAAAATTTTTGTTAAAAGCAAAACTTAAACCAAAAAAACCACCAAATAAAATTAGAAAAACATGACAAATAAAAGGTATCATGCCTCCAGCTGATTCAATCATAAAATCTCCCTTATTTATTTAAAAATAATATAAACTATAAATTTTTGATTCTCTGAGATTTTCTAAATTGAATTCTAATTATTTATAGTTTCGTAGATACTTGTTTCTATTTCTGAAAATGTTTTTAAAGATGCTGTATTCATATAAGGTAGCATTTGCATAAATATTGCACACCCAATTTGATTTTTAAAATCAATCCAAAAAAAACTATTAAATATACCTGACCATGAAATACTTCCCTTTGGTCTACCTTCAAGAGTAGTATCATTATTGATCATAAAACCATATCCAAATTTTTTTTCAATACTATCATCATTATCTAATGATGTTGCCAATTCTTGATCAACAGATGCGATAGTTTCAACTTTGAGTTTACCTATTTGATTGGTTTTCATCAAATTTTTTGAGTTTTCAGATAAAACACTATCGTCATTGTTTAAAAATAAACGCATAAATTTAGCATAATCTTGTGTAGTTGAGGTTAATCCTCCTCCACCCGAATGAAAAGATCTTCCTACTCTATCATCTTGATATTTAGCGATGCTTTTATTGATGACGATCTTATTATCAATATAGTCATAGATATAAGCTAAATTATTAAATTTATTTTCATCTAAGCTAAATGAAGTATTTTTCATACCAAGTTTATCAAATAAATTTTCTTTCATGTACTCATCTAATTTTTTATTAGTTAATTTTTCAATTATGTAACCAAGTAGATCCGTACTGATGCCATAATTCCATTTGGTACCAGGTTCAAATAAAATAGGAGCATCTAGAAAATCTTCACCATCATTTTGTATGTCTTGCAATATCTTTTGATCGACTAGAAATTTAATTTCAGGATTTAGAAATTGATACCCATATCCAGAAGTATGATTTAATAAATGTTTAATTTTAATTTTAGTATTAGCTTTTGAATACTGAGGTTTATCGCCTATCAATTGAACAATTTTTATATCTAAAAAACGTTTATCAATATCTTCTATATTAGTTTCTAAACTGATTAAGTTTTTTTCAATTAATTGAAAAATACACAACGATGTAATTGGCTTGGTCATAGATGCAATTCTTACAATTGAATTTTCAGTAAAAAGAATCTGTTTTTCTAAATGATTGTAACCATGATATTGCTCAAAAATATTTTTATTCTTATTTGTGATTATTACAGATAAACAAGGTATCTTGTGTTTATTAAAAATATTTTCAATTTTATTACTAAGTATTTCTGTATTCATAAAAAAATTATTCAAACATATATTCTTTTTTAAATTAAATTATATTAAATCTTTTTAAAATTTTTGATTATTAATAGTAAATTTAAAAATGTAACAAATGAAAAAAAGATAGCATTAATAGAAATAATATCCAAATTTGTTTCTCCTTGACTATTTGTAATTACATATCTCCAAAAATTAATTGATACTAAAAATTGGATTATAAAAATACAATAGATAAGTGGGGATTGTTTTTCTAGACCTCGAAATATTATAGTGATAAAAGATAAAGCGAAAGATAAAAAAATTATACCAATAATCTCCGATAATCCTGCGACTGCATGATTAAAGAAACCTAAGTTGTTCAAAGCAAATTCATCAGTAAATACTAAAAGTTGAATAGCATAGTAGGAGAAGAAAATAATATTAATAATAATGATTAAATTATCTATATTTTTTTTGAACATATCTGTGTATCATGTAAAAAAAATAAATAATCAATATGGAAATAACATTATACTATTTTAAGATACCTTTTTGGAGAGCAGAAGTAACAAGACTGGCTTTATTTATAGGAGATATTCCTTTTAATGATTATCGTGTAGAAGGAAAAGAAATTGATGACTTAAAAGCAACAGGGTTATTGCCCAATAAGCAAATTGCTCCTTTTAAACAATTACCAATATTAGATGTTGATGGTAAAATTATTGCTCAAACAGGTGCCATTGCAAGATATTGTGGAAAATTATCAGGTTTATATCCAAAAGATAATGATTTTGAAGCAGCTCAAATAGATCAAATTATTGGTGCAGCACAAGACATTAACTATCTTGTAACTCTATCTGGCAGAGATAAAGAAAAGGATCGATTAGAATTAGCAAGAAAAATATTATCTACAAAACACCTGCCCAAATGGTTTGAATTTCTTGAAAACTTGCTTGAAAAAAATGAGGGGTCTAGTTTTTTTGTTGGAAAAAACATTTCTATTGCTGATCTAGCAATTTGGAGATTGCTAGGTTGGCTAACATCAGGCCTTTTAGATGGAGTGCCAATGAATATTTTAGAGCCTTATGAAGGATTAAAAAAATTAAGGGAAGAAATCTACAATCATCCAAAGGTCAATGAATGGATGATGAAAACATATGGAAAAATTATTTAGATATTAAAATGACTGCACTAAGTGTAAATGTTAACAAATTTGCTTTAGTAAGAAATGCTAGAGGTGCTGATTTACCAAACTTAATTGATATTAGTGATAAATGTTTAAACTATGGTGCTGATGGAATTACAGTTCATCCGCGTCCGGATGAAAGACACGCAAAATTTTCTGACCTTGAACCCTTAAAAAATTTATTATCAAATTTTGAAAATAAGGAATTTAATATAGAGGGATATCCATCAGATTTTTTTGTCAAAAAAGTAATTGAAGTTAAACCAGATCAAGTAACTTTAGTCCCAGATCCACCTGGCGCATTAACCTCTTCTTTTGGTTGGGACTGTGAAACTAATAAAAATTTATTAACGGACATAGTTAGTGAATTTAAAAAAAATGATATTCGCGTTTCAATATTTATTAACCCATCTATAAAAGCACTGGAAAATTTAGAAATAATACAAACTGATAGAGTAGAACTTTATACTTTTGATTATGCTCATACCTTTAATGAAAATAAGGAAAAAGCAATTAAAGATTATATTGATGTAACAAACTATCTAAAAAAAGAGTTTCCGAAAATTGAATTAAATGCTGGTCATGATTTAAATTTAGAAAATTTAAAGTTTTTTTTAGATAAAATAAATAATGTTAAAGAAGTATCTATTGGTCATGCTCTCATCTGTGATACTTTTGAATTTGGCTTACAAGAAACAATAAAAAAATATTTAACCCTAACAAATAATTAAGTGACTTTTATATTTTGGCTTCAGTTTGCTACTGTCTGTGTTGCAGGAGCAATGTCACCAGGTCCAAGTTTAGCGTTAATTATAAGAAATAGTATTACAATTAATCGATTTGCTGGCTTTATGACTGCTGTTGGTCATGGATTAGGAATGGGTGTTTATGCTGTATTTGCAGTTACTGGATTATCAATAATTTTAACAGCAAACGAATTATTATTTCAATTAATTCAAATAATTGGAATTCTTTTTTTATTATATTTAGGTTTTCAATTTATATTAAAAAAAAATGAGGAAATAGATAAAATTAAGGAACAAAAAAGTATTAATTCTTTCCTACAAGGATTTTTGATAGCAATTTTTAATCCCAAAATTCTTATATGGTTTTCAGCTGTCTTTTCTCAATTTGTAAAAATTGATGCCTCCTTTTATTCTCATTCAATTCTTGTTGTAACTGCTTCCGTTATTGATGGTATTTGGTACATTATTGTTTCCCTTGTTGTGACAAGTTATGGAATGAATGATTTTTTCCAAAAAAGGCAGGGTATAATACAAACAATATCAGGATTTATTTTAGTTTTAATTGGTATTTTGTTAATTGTAGATTTCTTCTAAAACTCTTAAAATATTTTTTCCCATAATTTTTTCAATTTCTAAATATTTATAACCTCTTTTTTCTAAAGACTCTTGAATTATCATATGATCTAAACAATCATTCCATGAATAGGGCAAACAATCAAGTCCATCGTAGTCACTGCCTATACCTACATAATCAATTCCTATTTGATTAATTACATATTCAATATGATCAACAAATACTTCTATACTTGGGCATATTTCTGCTAATTTTTTTTGAAGAAAATGTTGTTTTGCTATCCATTGAGAAGTTTTATTAGAATATTTTCTTTCAATAGAATTTAATTCATCAAGATATTTATTCCTTTCTTTTGATTCTCTTTCTTTAAAAGATTTATCAATAAAAAAAGGATATGGATTTAAACCAATTAATCCTTTTGATTTTTTGATAGCTTCAATTTGATCATCTTTTAAATTACGAAAATGTGGGCACAAATTATACACGCTAGAATGTGAGGCAATAAAAGGTTTGGTACTTATTGATGCAATGTCCCAAAAACTTTTTTCTCCAATGTGAGAAACATCGACTAACACATTATTATCTTGGCAAATGTAAATAACCTCTTTCCCAAATTCATTTAAGCCATGGCTTTTAAGTTTAGACAAATTGTATTTCTCATCATAATTTGATGAAACCCAATCCAAAGAATGATTCCAGGTTGGGCCAAAATAGAAAAGCCCTCTTTCAATAAAATGATATAAATTATTGATATCATTTTCTAAGCCTTCTCCACCTTCCATTGAAATTGGAAGCATTGTCTTATTTTTATCTATTGCTTCATTAATATCTGAGAACTTTTTGGGAATGATAATTTCTTCATGTAATGAAATTCTTTCAATCTCATCATACATTTTATCAGCTCTCTTAAAAAAATTTGGTTCTTTAGCATTGCTAGAGACCCAAATAATTAAAATCTCTAAATCAATTTCAGATTTTAGTAACCTTGGTATGTCCGTATGCCCATGCGACGTAAGCTTTGTAACATCTTCACCTTCAATAACTCTTTGCACAAGATCATTATGCAAGTCAGCTACAAACATTTAATTATTTTACAATCTCCATTTTAATTATTTTATCTGGATCAGCAGGTGGCTCACCTCTTGTGATATTATCAACATATTCCATACCTTCAGTAACTTGAGCCCAAACTGTATATTGACCATCTAAAAAAGAGCAATCATTAAAACAAATGAAAAATTGACTATTGGCGCTATTTGGATTTTGAGCTCTTGCCATTGATACTGCTCCTCTTCCATGATTCTCGGAAGAAAATTCTGCTTCAATATCTGGAAGTTTTGATCCACCTGTGCCTGCTCTTGATAAGTTGAAATTATCATTACTTGAATTTCCAAATTCTACATCACCGGTTTGAGCCATAAAGCCATCTATAACTCTATGAAAAACAACTCCATTATATTGTCCTTCTTCAATAAGTTGTTTGATTTGTTTTACATGTTTTGGTGCTACGTTTGGTTTTGTCTCTATTACAACTACACCATCCTTAAGTGTCATATGAATAGTATCTTTCTTTTCATCAGCCATTGAAATCCCCCCTTTTAAGAATATTGAGAATATGAAAATGAAAATAAATAGTTTTTTATGTTTATTCATATTTGTTTTCTTTACCTTCACTCAAATTGTTTTATATATATGTAATGCACATCTTTGAAGAAAATATCAAGAAATTAGATCTAAAAATTCCAGATATGCCAACTCCACTTGCAAATTACGTACCCTTTAAGGTTGCAGATAATACTGTTTATGTATCTGGTCAAGGACCCGTAATTGATGGTAAAATTCTTTATAGTGGTAAAGTTGGTGTAGATATTACTGAAGAAGAAGGAATAAAAGCTGCTGAAACTTGTTGCATTAATATTATTGCAGCTCTTAAAACATCAATAGATGGTGATTGGGATAGACTAGATACTTTTTTAAAACTTGGAGGTTTTGTAAATTGTAATGATAACTTTACCAATCAGCCAAAGATCATAAATGGAGCATCAGATTTATTAGTCAATATTTTTGGTGACAAAGGGAGACACTCAAGATTTGCAGTTGGTTCAAACGCACTTCCTCTAAATATTTCTGTTGAAATAGACGCCATCATTAAAATAAAATAATAAACTTAATATGAGTAAATATTTTTTTTGCTCTTCGCTTAATGATATTAAAAAATCAGATTGGAACGAATGTGTTGGAAATGATCATCCATTCTTGCAATATGAATTTCTTCACGCATTAGAAGAAAGTAAAAGTGCAAATACCAAAACAGGTTGGCAACCATATCATTACATAGAAAAAGAAAATGATAAAATTATTTCATTATGTCCTCTTTACATAAAGAACCATTCGTTTGGAGAATATATCTTTGATCATTCTTGGGCTGATGCTTATCATCGATATGGAATAAATTATTATCCAAAACTTCAATCTGCAGTTCCGTTTACACCCGTTACTGGTGATAGAATTGTTTTAAATAAGTCAGTTAAAGATAAAAAGAAAAAACAAGTTCAAGTAATTAAGAATATTATAGAAGAAGCTAAAAAAATAAATGTTTCTTCCCTGCATTTTAATTTTGTTAATGATGCTTCTAATTGGAATGATGTTGAGAATATTATGATTAGATCAGGGATACAGTTTCATTGGAAAAATAATGAATATAAAAAATTTGATGATTTTTTAAATGACTTATCTTCTAGAAAAAGAAAAATAATTAGACGAGAAAGACAATGTATTGAAAAAAATAATTTACAAGTAAAATTACTTAATGGAGATGATATTAAAGAAGAGCATATAAAATTTTTTTACGATTGTTACTTAGATACTACTGGAAGAAAATGGGGATCTACGTATTTAACTAAAGAATTTTTCTTTGAAATATTAGATAATTTCAAAAATAACATTTTGCTTATAATGGCTTTCCAAGAAGAGAAAATGGTTGCTTCTGCAATTAATTTTATAAGTAAAACTCATTTATATGGTCGTTTATGGGGGTCAAAATACGAAGTTCCCTTTTTACATTTTGAGCTCTGTTACTATCAAGCAATAGAATATGCCATTAGAAATAACATTAAAATAGTTGAGGCTGGTGCTCAAGGCGAACATAAGTTACAGAGAGGATATGTTCCTACTAAAACATGGAGTGCGCATTGGATTAAAGATCAAGAATTCAGCAAGGCAATTCAAAATTTTCTTGATAATGAAAGTCAGTTAATTGATAGTCAGAAAGAAAGATTAGATGATTTTCTCCCTTTTAAAAATTAAGCAAGTTCTTTTTTAACTTCTTGCTTATTTGAAAATTCAAAACTAATTTTTTTATCCTTGCATGTTATTTCTACGTGACCACCCTTAGATAATTTTCCAAAAATTAGTTCTTCAGCCATAGGTTTTTTAACTTTTTCTTGTATTACTCTTCCCAATTCTCTTGCACCATAAACCTCATCATAACCTTCTTCAGCTAATAATTCTTTTGCTTCCTTATTAATTGATAATGAAACACCTTTGTCTTCAAGTTGAGCCTCAATTTCTATTATGAACTTATCTACGATAGAAAGTACTATATTTTTAGATAAATGATTAAAATGAATTATTGAATCAATTCGATTTCTAAATTCGGGTGAAAAGATTCTATTAATTGCATCACTACTATCATCATTAGATCTTTTTGCATTAAATCCTATTTTGTTTTTAGATACATCAATTGCACCAGCATTAGTTGTCATGATTAATATAACATTTCTAAAATCTATAGTCTTGCCATTGTGATCAGTCAATTTTCCATAATCCATTACTTGAAGAAGTATATTGAATAAATCAAAGTGAGCTTTTTCAATTTCATCTAAAAGAAGTACACAATGAGGATTTTGATCTACACCATCTGTTAATAATCCCCCTTGATCAAAACCAACATAGCCTGGAGGAGCTCCAATCAATCTGCTCACAGTATGACGCTCCATATATTCTGACATATCAAATCTAAGAAGTTTAATACCAAGTGTATTACTTAATTGTTTAGCTACCTCAGTCTTTCCAACTCCAGTAGGTCCGGAAAACAAATAAGAGCCTATTGGTTTACCATCTTCTCTAAGCCCTGCTCTTGCTAACTTTATGGAAGATGAAAGCTCTTCTATAGCTTTGTCTTGACCAAATACGAAATTTTTCAAATCTCTTTCTAGATTTTTTAGACTATTCTTATCACTTTGATTAACAGATTTTGTTGGAATTCTTGCCATTAAGGCAACAACTGCTTCTATGTCTTTTGATAGAATAATTTTCTTTCTTTTCTCTTCGGGCAATAAATATTGTGATGCACCTGCTTCGTCAATGACATCAATAGCTTTATCAGGAAGCTTCCTGTCACCTATATATTTATTTGATAATTCAACAGCGCTAATAATTGCTTCAGGTGAATATTTAATATTATGATGTTCTTCATAGTAAGTTTTTAAACCTTCAAGAATTTTGATTGTCTCATCTTTTGATGGTTCTTTAACGTCAATTTTTTGGAACCTTCTAACCAAAGCTCTATCTTTTTCAAAATAGTTTTTAAACTCCTTATAGGTAGTTGACCCAATGCATTTAAGAGTGCCATTGCCTAGAGAAGGTTTTAATAAGTTACTGGCATCCATTGATCCTCCACTGGTTGCTCCTGCACCAATAACGGTATGGATTTCATCTATAAATAAAACAGCTTTGTCTTTTTTTTGTAACTCTTTAAGAACTGCTTTCAATCTCTCTTCAAAATCACCTCTGTATCTTGTACCTGCAAGTAGAGCGCCCATATCCAGTGAATATATAATTGCATCCTCCATAATTTTAGGTACTTTTTTTTCTGTAATTCTTTTTGCCAATCCTTCAGCAATTGCTGTTTTCCCAACACCAGGGTCTCCAACAAATAAAGGATTATTTTTTTGTCTTCTGCATAAAATTTGAATTGTTCTATCTAGTTCTTTGCTTCTTCCGATTAGCTTGTCAATTTTACCATCTTTTGATTTTTCATTTAAGTTAATACAAAACTGACCTAAAGCACTTTTAGGTTTTTGTTGTTCATTATTGTCATTTGTTTGACTGTCTACAAATTCTTCATTTTCAAAACTTTCATTACTTTTAGAAATACCATGTGAAATATATTGCACAGCATCTAATCTGCTCATATTTTGTTGATGAAGAAAATATACTGCATGGCTTTCTTTCTCAGAAAATAAAGCTACAATCATGTTAGCTCCTGTAACACTCTCTCTCCCACTCGATTGCACGTGAATAGCAGCTCTTTGTAAAACTCTTTGAAAACCATTTGTTAATTTTGGCTCTCCAGTAAAGTTCTCTTTAAGATTTTCTAAATCATTAATAATAAATTTCTCAACACTTTCTTTTAAATTTGAAATATCTACTGCGCACGCCTTAAGAACACTAATTGCATCTTGGTCTTCCAAAAGAGAAAATAATAAATGCTCTAGAGTTACATACTCATGCTTATAAGTAGTCGCTAGTTGATATGCTTCTCTTAATGTTTTTTCTAAATTTTGTGACAGCATTAACTTTTTTCCATTGTGCATTGTAAAGGATGTTCATTTTTTTTTGCCATATCCATTACTGATTTACATTTAGACTCAGCCACTTCATAAGTAAATGTTCCACAAACACCAATACCATTTTTGTGAACATGAAGCATGATTTGTGTAGCCTCCTCCTGTTTTTTATTAAATATTTTTTCTAATACCATAACAACAAACTCCATAGGGGTATAGTCATCATTTAGAAGCAGAACATTATACATAGATGGTTTTTTTGTCTTAGGCTTTGTATCTAATAAAAGGCCTCTTTGAAAATCGTCCTTATTATTGTTATTATTTTGATCTTCATTTGCCATATTTCATAAATAATATGTTTTAGAATATTTTAAAGTATTTTTCTGTTTGAAAGCATCGAAAATCTTATGTTAATCAAGAAAAAATGAAAAAAAATTTATTATTACTCATAATTTTAAATAGCTTTTTAATATTAGGTTTTTCATCAAATCTTTTTGCTAAAAAAGCAGCAATTGTTATTGATTTTGACACAGAAGAAGTACTATTCGAAGTTAACGCCGATACAAGAAATTATCCAGCATCCTTAACAAAAATAATGACTCTCTACATAGTATTTGATTATATTAATAAAGGAAAGCTTACTTATGATAGTCAATTAAGTGTATCAAATATTGCCGCTTCAAGATCACCAAGCAAACTTTATTTAGAAGCAGGATCAAGTATAAAAGTTAGAGATGCTATTAATGCTCTCATAATTAAATCAGCAAATGATGTGGCAACTGTAGTTTCTGAAAATATATCGGGTAGTGAAAAAGAATTTGCCAAACTTATGACAAGCTATGCAAAAAATTTAGGCATGAATAATACAACATTTAAAAATGCTTCAGGTCTGCCCAATAGAGCGCAATTAACAACTGCAAGAGATATAGCAAAACTTTCACATGCACTAATTTCAAATTTTCCAGAAGAGTATAAATTGTTTAGTAAAACAAAATTTACTTATAAGGGTAAGACTTACAAAACGCATAATAAATTAATGTTAAGCTACGATGGTGCTGATGGAATTAAAACTGGATATATAAAAGCATCTGGTTTTCAGTTAGCTTTTTCAGCTGTTAGAGATGATAAGAGATTAATAGGAATTATTTTTGGAGGTGATACAGGAAGTCAACGAAACAAATCTTTAAAAATAATAATGGATAAGGAATTTGCTGAATTAAATATTAAGACAAAAAGTAGTAATAAAAAAATAGTTAAAAAAAATGAGACACCAAAGCAAAAAATTGAAAAGAAAAAAAATGCTTATTCCATTGTTGTTGGAACATTTAAGTATAGAAATAATGCAGAAAAACAAATCAAATTAATTAAAAGTAAATATCCAGTTTCTACTAAAAATAAAATTTCAAATGTTGTGCTGATAAAAGTTAGCGGTAAACAACTTTATGAATCTAGATTTGAAAATTTTTCTAAAAAAGAAGCGTATACAGCCTGTAAAAGACTAAAAAAGTATAATCGTGATTGTTTTGTTAGATTGTAAACTTATAATTTACACCGCTTAGAGATAACTGATTTTCGATAATTGCTATCAAAGACTTAAGACCTTCTTGAGAAGTAGACTCTGCTCTACAAGTTAGTTGGTTTTGGGTATTACTAGCTCTCATTAGAAACCATCCATCATCATTTTCAACTCTTATACCATCAATATCTATTATTTTACCTTCTGTATTTTTTATTCTTTCTTTTATTTCTTTAATAATTAAAAATTTTTTTGTTTCATCTACATCAAACCTTGTTTCAGGAGTTGAATAAGTTTTTGGATATATATTAATTAATTCATTCAAGGATTTTTCTTGATTACATAATATTCGCAATAAGCGTAACGCAACATACATTGCATCATCGTAACCATAAAAATCATCTGCATAACATACATGGCCGCTCATTTCTCCTGATAAAGGTGATTTTAATTCTTTCATTTTTTCTTTTATTGGAGAGTGACCAGTTTTAGACATAATAGGATTGCAATTAAGTTTTTTTGCTTCATCAAAAAAAACTTTACTACATTTAACATCCATAATTATTTTTGGGTTGTCGTATAAGTTAGCAATTTCTGTGCATAGCAATAACATGTACTGATCTGCCCACACTAAATTTCCTAAGTTGTCTACAACACCCAAACGATCTCCATCTCCATCAAAAGCTAGACCTATGTCACAACTGCTATCTTTGACTGACTTTATTAATTGTTCCATATTTTTTGGAACAGTTGGATCTGGATGATGATTAGGGAAATTTCCATCAACTTGTTCATTAATTAATATATTTTCAGAATTATTTAAATTATTTGTAACTTCCTTAATGACAGCTCCCATTGCACCATTACCAATATCCCAAGCAACTTTTATTTTTTTATCGAGATTAATATTTTGTAATAATCTTTCAGTATAATCTTTTTTAATATCTTGATTAATGATCTCACCATCTTTTAATTTTAAATCATTTTGATCAATTAATTTTTGAAGGCTTTGAATATCTTCTGCATAAAAAGAATGCTTATTTAAAACCATTTTAAAGCCATTATATTCTGAAGGATTATGAGAGCCTGTCACCATAATAGCTGCATCTGCATTAAGATGGTAATGAGCAAAATAAGTCATAGGTGTAGGCCCCATACCAATATTAATTACTTTAGCACCTGAATCTTTTAAACCTTCACATAATGCTTTATGTAAATCTGGCGATGTTAATCTTCCATCGTAACCTGTAGCAATTATGTTAGATTTTAATCGATTAATTACCGTATAGGCAAATGTTCTTCCAATTGTATAAGCGGTGTTTTGATTAATATTATTACCAACCACACCTCGGATATCATATTCTCTTAAAACCTCTTTATCAAAATTTTCAATTTTCAATTCATTTACCTGTTCCATAGTATTCATAGCCCATTTCTCTTAAATCTTTTGGAATATAAATGTTTCTTAAATCAAAAATTATTTTGTCTTTTAATAATTTAGATATTTTCTTAAAATTTAATGCTCTGAATTCGTTCCACTCTGTTCCAATAATGATTGCAGACGATCCCTCACAAGCTTCGTATGCAGAATTAAATAAAACAAGATTAGTATTTTCTTTTTTAGCATTACCCATTGCCTCAGGATCATAACATTGTATTTTAAATCCTTGTTCTAAAAGTGATGATACAATTTTCATCGATGTAGAATCTCTTACATCATCTGTATTAGGCTTAAAACTTAATCCTAGAAAAGTGATTATAGAATTATTTTTTATTTTTGAACTAATTTTATAAGAAATTTTAATTATACGATCTTGATTAGATTTGTTCACTGCATTAATTATAGATAAATCGATATTTTTATTTTTAGCTGTAGAAGCAAATGCTTTTACATCTTTTGGAAAACATGAACCTCCAAATCCAGGTCCCGCATTTAAAAACTTAGAACCAATACGTTTATCTATGCCCATTGCATGTGCTACTTGCTGAACATCGCCTCCTACTACTTCACATAAGTCAGCAACCTCATTAATAAATGCAATTTTAGTTGCTAGAAAACTATTGGATGCATATTTAATTATTTCTGAGGTTTCTATAGATGTAGCCACAATTGGAGTTTCTTTAAGAAATAGAGGTCTATAAAGTTCTCTCATTATATTTTCAGATTTTTTATTATCTGTTCCTATTACAATTCTATCTGGTCTAATAAAATCATCAATAGCAGATCCCTCTCGCAAAAATTCTGGATTAGAAACTACATCAAAAAATTTTTGATCAATTTTTTTTGATATAATTTTTTTTACTTCACTTGTCGTTCCAACTGGTACGGTGGATTTAGTTACAACTAAACAATATTTTTTTATGCTCTCTGAAATTTCATCTGCAACTTGCCATACAAAACTTAAATCAGCTTCATCTTCCAACCTTCTTGCAGGAGTTCCAACAGTTATAAAAAAAATATCTGTATTTTCTGAATTATTTTTTATGCTTGAAGCAAAAGATAATAATTTTGTTTTTTTAATGTGCTTATCTAAAAGCTCATCCATTCCAGGTTCGTAAAAGGGACACTTACCTGATTTGAGATTTTCAAGACGCTTCGTATCTTTATCGATACATGTTACAGAATATCCAAATTCGGCAAAGCAAACTCCTGTTACCAGGCCTACGTATCCAGTACCTACTATTGTAAGATTCATATTTCTATAGAATTTATTAAAACTATTGTCTCAATAAACTAAATATTTAGCATTTGTTATAAAATAAATATTAGATATATACTGGAAAAATATCAAATTTTTATTATTTGTATGTAGATTATGTCAAAAACTGAAAAAATTCAAACTGGAATTAATAACATTTCAGATCAGTGGTTTAGAGCCAATATAGATAGAAAAACACTTAAAAACCTATCTAAAAGATCTGACTATGAGGGTTGGAAACACATAATTATTTTTTCATTATCATTAACTGCTTTAGGCTTATTGTCCTTATACTCCTGGCAAACAATTTGGTTTCTTCCGGTTTATCTTGCTTACTGTATGATGTGGGGAGGGGCAGACGCTATTTGGCATGAATGTGGTCATGGGACTGCATTTAAAACAAGAAAACTAAATAATTTTTTTTATAAAATTGCTAGTTTTATGAACAACTTCGAACCTGTTAGGTGGAAATGGAGTCACTCACTTCACCACAGTTATACAGCTTCAATTGATCCTCATGATTATGAAGTCGATGGAAGTATTTTTGCAAAACATACATTTCTAAGTTTTGTTTTGAATTTTATTCCAGGTATCAGCTTTTTAACTTTACATAAATCACTTTATGTTGAGATTATAAAACATGCCATTGGTATGAAAACAGATGTAATGAATGATTGTATTCCAGAGGATAAAATTAAAGATTGTATTTATAGCTCAAGACTTTTTGTTTTTCTTTGGATTTCAATAATTGCTTCTTCAATTTACTTTACATCATTACTTCCAATCCTATTATTTTTAGTCCCGAAATTCTTTGCTTCATTTAATGGAATATGGGGTATGACTCAGCATATGGGTCTTCAGGAAAATGTAAAGGATCACCGACTATCTACTAGGTCTGTTAGATTAAATCCTATCTTTAGTTTTATTTATTGGAAAATGGAATATCATATCGAACATCATATGTTTCCCATGATACCTTCATACAATCTTCCAAAATTATATGAAGTTATAAAAGATCAAATGCCAGAACCTCAAACTTTATATCAGGCTTATAAAGAAATCATACCAGCGGTTATAAAGAAATCTAAAAATCCTGAATATTTTATTCCAGTTCAAGTCCCAAATAATTAAACTATACTTGACCATCTCTACCTTTAGTTTTATCTATAACTCTATATGGAGTTAAGAAATTTTATTGATGGTAAATTCATTGATTCACTCTCTAAGAAAAATATTGTTGTTTTAAATCCTGCAAACCAAAAAATTGTAGGTAATATTGATGAAGCCCTAGATGAAGAAATAGATTTAGCTTTTAAAGCAGCCAAAAGAGCATTCGATAAAAGAATATTATTAGATATGGATGCAAAAGATAAATCGAAAATGATGAGAACAATTGCTCAAAAATTAAGGGAAAGAAAAGAAGAAGGTGGTAAACTTTTAAGTCAAGAAAATGGTAAAACTATCAAACAATGTATAGATGAATTTAAAGGTGCAGCAGATACTTTTGATTTTTATGCCGGATTAACTGATAAAATTGAAAATAAATTAATACCATCAGGTCATGACACTTTTAATTATGTTGTATTAGAGCCATTTGGAGTATCATTACAAATTGTTCCTTGGAATTATCCTGTTTCTATTTTTTCTGGAATGGTTGCTCAAAATTGGATTGTAGGAAATACAATTGTAATTAAGCCTCCTGAGCTTTGCCCTATATCCTCTAATTTTTATGGTCAAATATTTGAAGATGTTGGAGTACCTAAAGGTATAATTAATATTGTACATGGTTATGGCGAAACTACTGGTAGAAAATTAATTCAACATCCAGGAAGTGATTATATTGTATTTACAGGATCTCCAGAGGTTGCATCAGAAATTTTAAAAGAGACTGCTGATAGAATTATTCCTACACATTTTGAATTAGGTGGAAAATCTGCTGCCATTATTTACCCGGATGCTGATATTGATAAAGCTGTTGATAGTACTGTTAAAGGTATTTTTAAACCTAATGCAGGACAGATATGTGTTGCAATGTCCAGAGTTATAGTTCATCCAAAAGTAAAAGATGAGTATATGACTAAACTTGTAGCAAAAACACAAAAATTAAAAATTGGTGCAGGCGATGAAGAAGGGGCTGAAGTTACACCCTTAATATCAACTGACCAAATGCAAAGAGTTTCAAACTATGTAAAATCTGGAGTACAATCAGGCGCAACTTTAACTATAGGTGGAGATAAAGCTGAAAGGGATGATGGGAATTTTTACCAACCAACTATTTTTGATAATGTAAAAGTAGATGCAACAATTGCACAAGAAGAAATATTTGGTCCAGTAACATCAATATTTGATTTCGAAGATGAAGAAGAAGCAATAAGTATCGCAAATTCAACTAAATACGGTCTAGCTTCTGGTGTATTTACTGCAGATGATCAAAAGGCTAAATGGACTGCTGATAGAATTCAAGCTGGAATAATATGGCAAAATGATTGGTTTGTTGATGGCAATAATCTTCCAGGTGGTGGATACAAAAGATCAGGTTATGGAAGAGATGGTGGTGTTGATGGGGTTTATAGCCATGGACAAACAAAGCGTATTAGCAAAAGACTCTACTAGTTGACATTCGTAAATATTATCTTAACAATATCTTAATAATACTTTTAATTAATTCAGTAGGAGGAATTATGAAAATTATAAAATTATTTCTTATTACCGTATTTCTTCTTCCAGTTTCTATGCACGCATACGCTGCTCCGACTGGACAAGATCTTGGTGATAAGTGGTGCTCAGATGTAAAGATGCATTTCTATGCGGGTGGTCCTGAGGCAGGTGGTTTTGCTGGAATAGTTGCAGCAGGAGCTATGAATGCTATCAGAGACACTGGTGCAGATGCTGAAATTTTATATTCTGAATGGGATTTTGAAAAAATGGTTCGTCAACTTAGAGAATCAGTTGGGCTTGGTGTGGACGCTATCGCAATGATGGGTCATCCAGGTAATGAGGCTTTAATGCCTTTAGCAAAACAAGCAGCTGAAAAAGGTATCCTAATGACCTATCAAAACGTTGACCCATCTGAAGTAAGAGCAACTTACGGTGGTGGATATGTTGGTGCAAATTTGGCAACTCAAGGAAAAGCTCTCGCTAGAGAAGCTATTAGACAATTTGGATTTAAAGCTGGAGATCATGCAATTGTTATGGTTCCTCTAGGAGATTATGCTAGGGCTCAAAGAGAAGACGGTGCAAGAATCATTTTTGAAGAACATGGTATGACTGTAACTGTTCTTGATGGTGATCCAAAATATGCTTCAGACCCTAACATGACAATTCCAATTTTTTCAGCAGCACTTAATGCTAATCCTGAAACAAAAGTTATTGTTCACTCTGGAAGTGACATCATGAATGTTGCTGAAGGTATTGCAAAAGCTGCTGGTTATGGACCAAATGAGATACTTCAAATTGGATTTGATACAAGTCCACAAATTATGTCAGCATTTGAGAAGGGTTATGTTCATCTGACATCAGATCAACAACCTTTCCTCCAAGGGTATCTTCCAGTTTTATCACTTTGTCAAACAGCTGTGCTTGGTACTGGTGCTATAAATCAAGATACTGGTGCAGGATTTGTTGATACAAATAATTATCAAGCTGTTAAAGCTCTTGCTGATGCAGGTCTAAGATAAAAAATTTATATTGCTAACCCATTTTAATGGGTTAGCATTAAAATTTATGGAAAATATTATAGAATTAAATGAAGTCACTAAAAGATTTGGAGGTATTACAGCTCTAAACAAAGCTTCAATAAAAGTAACTAAAGGGGAAGTTGTTGGTTTAATCGGCGATAACGGTGCTGGTAAATCAACATTAATTAAAACACTAGTAGGTGTATATAGTCCTGATGAAGGTGACATTCTTATAAGAGGAGAAAAAGTGAATGCTTGGAATGCTCTTAAAGCTAGAGAGTCTGGTATTGAAACAGTTTTTCAAGATAGAGCTTTAACTCCACAACAATCAATAGTTAAAAACATATTTATGGGCAAAGAACTTAGATATCCATTTGGTTTTATAAAAGAAAAAGAACAAATTTTTGAAGCAAATAGGTTAATAAGAGAAATAGGCTTTACCTCAAAATTAATTAATGCTGAATCGCCTGTAGGAAATTTATCTGGAGGTGAAAGACAAGGAGTAGCTATAGCAAGAGCTATTTATAATAATGCAGAATTAATTGTACTTGATGAACCAACTAATAATTTATCTCTAAACGAAACACAGAAAGTTTTTGATTTTGTTTTAAATGTAAAAAAATCAAATAGATCAGTTCTATTTATAGGACACAACATTTACCATGTTTATGATATATCGGATAGATTTGTAATTTTGGATAGAGGAGAAGTTGTTCATCAACTAAATAAGAATGATATTTCTACTCCAGAAGAACTTATGAAAATAATGAGAGAAACAATAAGGACACACTAATGAGTAATAATAATTCATATTTAAGTAACTACTTTCACAGAAATGGAAGAGCATTAGGTAGTATTGGATACTTTGTTTTGTTAATGGTAATTTTTTTTATTGGTGCGCCTGAGGCTTGGATTAGACCTAATCTTCATCAATCTGTATTTGTAATGATGCCAACTTTAATTTTCTTAACTATTCCATTAGTTTTTTTAGTTGCATCAGGAGAAATTGATCTTTCTTTTGCGTCAACTTATGCAGTAGCAGCTTACGTTTTTGCATTACTTGTTAAGAATGGTGTCGATCCAGCAATTTGTTTTGTTTTAGGTGTTTTTACTGGAGCTGCTATTGGTGCACTAGTTGGGACATTAATCGTTGTATTTCGACTTTCTTCTCTTGTTGCCTCTCTTGGAGTGTTATTTTTGCTGAGAGGTGTAATACTCTTATTAACAAACAGCAGATCCATTACGATTATGGAAGTGGAAAATCATTGGATCTACCCACTTCTAGTTGGAAATTTTTATGGTTTTCCAATGCAAATTTTTTGGGCAGCAATCTTTATAATTTTTTGTTATTATTTTTTTAACAAACATGTTTTTGGTATTCATATTCAGCATGTTGGAGATAATTCTGTAAGTGCAGAACAGATGGGTATTAATGTAAATTCTGTGAAAATTAAAGCTTTCATGTTTGTAGGTATTGGCTCTGCAATTGGTGGAATTTTTACTACTATGATTACTTATACATTTTTTCCTACTCAAGGATTTGGTTATTTATTGCTTGCTCTTGCTGCAGTTTTTGTTGGGGGAACTCCTTATTGGGGAGGGTTAGGAACTATTATTGGAGCAGTATTTGGCGTTGGTATAATTGCCTATATGGAAATAGGAATTATTGCTATTGGTTGGAGTGGTGAGTGGAGGCAATTCTTTAATGGATTAATTATATTACTAGCATTATTAGGACATCGGCTACATGGAGAAAGAGTTAGATAGTTCCAGATGACTAATGTTATAATATGGAATGAAAATATTCATGAAATTGAAAATGATGAAGTTCAAAAAATTTATCCCAAAGGTATACATAACTGTATAAAAGATTTTTTATCTAGCGATAATAGTTTAAATATTAAAACTGCTACACTTAGAAATGATCAAAATGGATTAAGTGAGGAACTATTAAAAAATTGTGATGTTGTTATTTGGTGGGGGCATAAAGCACATGGAGAGGTTTTAGATAAGACAGTTGATTTAGTTCAACGACGAGTACTTGAAGGAATGGGTTTGATTGTATTACATTCTGGACACCATTCTAAAATATTTAAAAGATTAATGGGTACTAATTGTAATTTAACCTGGAGGGAGTATGGTGAAAAAGAAAGATTATGGATATGTAATCCTGGCCATCCTATCTGTGAGGGTTTAGATCCTTATTTTGAACTCGAAATGGAAGAAATGTATGGAGAGCCTTTTCAGGTTCCTTCTCCAGATGAAACCCTTTTTACTAGTTGGTTTGAAGGAGGAGAAACGTTTAGATCTGGATTATTGTACACAAGAGGAAATGGGCAAATATTTTATTTTCGACCAGGTCACGAAGCTTATCCGACTTATCATAATGTTAATGTGCAAAAAGTAATAAAAAATGCAATTCATTTTGTAAAACAGAAAAGCAAAGTTTTGTGGGAAGACATACACTCTCCTACTCCCAAAAGTAATAGACCAAAACCTATTGAAAATATTAGTAAGAAAGGTCTTAGTGTAGGACATCCAACAGAACAGAAATAAAATGAAAATTGGTATTGTTGGGACAGGAAATATTTCTTCAAGGCATCTTAATGAATTTAACAACATGTCAAATGTAAATGTTGAAGCTGTCTGCGACACAAATCCAAAAAATTTAGAAATATTTTTATCAAATAACAAAGTTGCAAATATTAGAGGATATTTAAGTTTAGAAGAAATGCTAGAAAAGGAAAAAACTTTCGACGGTATTAGTAATACAACACCTGATAAGTTCCATAAAGAAACTTCACTACAAATTTTGAAAAGTGGTTATAATATTTTTTGTGAAAAACCACTTGCTGAAAATTATAGTGATGCAAAAGATATGGTTAATGCTGCAATTAAATCTAAAAAAATTAATATGGTTAATTTCACTTATAGAGAATCAAGTGCATATCAAAAATTAGTTGAAATATTAAAATCTAGAGAAATAGGAAGTCCTAGACATGTTAGCGCTTGTTATTATCAGTCTTGGCTTACAAGTAACAAATGGGGTGATTGGAGAGAAGAAGACAAATGGTTGTGGAGACTTTCAACCAAACATGGAAGTAATGGTGCGTTAGGAGATACAGGTGTTCATATTTTTGATTTTGCTGTTAATGCAGTAGGTGACATTAAAGAGATATGTACTGATTTAAAAACATACTTCGACAAAGGAAATAGAATAAAAGAATATACTTTAGATGCAAATGATGGTTTCAATTCTTTAGTCAGATTTGATAATGGAGCTATCGGAACAATAACTAATACAAGATATGCAACTGGACATGCAAACTCGTTAATTCTAGAAGTTTTTTGTACTAAAGGTGCTGTAAAAGTTGAGCTAGATGAGGAAAGGACTAAGTGGTCCACATTGCATATTTGTATTGATGAAAATATCAATAAAATGTCTTGGGATACAATTGAATGTCCAAAAACTCCAAGTAATTTTCAAAATTTTATAGAATCAATCAAAACAAATTTGAATATGCAGCCAGATTTTTATCAAGGTGCAAAAATTCAAAATATTATCGATAAATGTATAGAAAGTAATGAAATTGGGAGATGGGTTGACGTTTAGTGGAACAAAATAGTTAATATTTATCTTTTAATTCTTATGATAGTTTTGTAAGTTAAAATATGTCTGAAAAAATGGACAACGTTGATGAAAAATGGTTTAGGGCCAAAATAAGTAAAAAAGATCTTAAAGAATTATCAAAAAAAAGTGATCTTAAAGGATTTCAGCATGTAACTATATATTTTATTTTGCTTTTCATTTTTGGATATATGTCTGTTGTAACATGGGGTTCATGGTGGACGATTTTATGGTTATGGCTTTATGGTGTACTTTTTTATTCAAGTAACCCAATTTGGCATGAATGTGGACATGGCACAGCATTTAAATCAAAATTTTTAAATGAATTTTTTTATCAAGTTGGTTCCTTCATGACTGATTTTGAACCGACTAGATGGACATGGAGTCACTTTAGACATCACAGTAATACGTCATCCGTTATAGACCCTCACGATTTTGAAGCAGCCTTATTTCATCAGTATCCTAGTTTGAAAAATTTCCTATTTAGTTTTGCTCCATTTCATGAACTTATTCATTTCAAAGACTCCTTTAAGTTTGAAACTATTAAGCATGCGCTTGGTTTTACAACACCTGTAATGAAGGAATGTATTCCAGAGAGTGAAATTTGGAAATGTCGCCTTATTTCAAGAATTCATGTTTGTTTGTGGATTGCGTCGTTTGCTTTATCTTTTTATTTAATAAATCCTCTTCCAGCATTATTAATATTCTTTCCTAGGTACTGGGGCAATATTGTGCTTATATTTAATATGACACAACATATCGGATTGCCAGAGAATATAAAAGATCACCGGTTTACTACAAGATCTGTTCGTTTCAATCCTGTATTTAGTTTTTTATATTGGCATATGGAATACCATGTAGAGCATCACATGTTTCCTTCCGTTCCATCATACAATTTACCCAAATTAAATAATTTAATTAAAGATCAATTACCAAAAGCAAATTCTAGTTTATATGACGCTTACAAAGAAATAATCCCAGCAATAATTAAGCAACATCAAGATAATAGTTATTTTATACAAAAAGAAATTGCTTATTAAAAAGAGTTATAATTTTTTTACTGAACCTCTGTCAATAATAGTAGGTTTAGCCATATAGAAGTTACTATTTGAAATATTATTATTCTTACTCATTAACAATTTAACAGCGTTATAACCTAAATCCTCAGTTGGATGAGAAATTGAAGTTATTTTTGGTGTAATTAGATTACTAACAATTAAACTGTCATAAGTAATAAGTGAAATATCTTGGCCAATTTTAATTTTTTTCTCGTTACACGCACGAATTGCACCTGCTGCAATATACTCAGTACAACATATAATAGCAGTAATTTTTTTATTTTTTAATAATTTTTTTGTAACTGCTTCACTTAACGATGAATCATTCTTTGGTATTTCAATGTATAAATTTTTATCTAGATTAATTTTATAGTTTTTAATTTCACTAAAATAAGTTTTCATTCTTTGATAAGCAAAATTAAATTTTTTATTAATATTTATGAATGCAATTTTTTTATGATTATTTTTTATTAAGTGATCAAAAATAATTTGCATACTTTTATGATTATCTAAATCTACCCATGAATAATTTTTTAAATTTTGTGTTCTACCCCAAGCTACAAAATTAACTTTATTTTTTTTTAAAAGAGGAATTCTACTATCATTAACTCTTAAATTATTTATGATGATATTCCTTACCTTTTGTTCAACAATAAGTTTTTCATACAAAGATTTTTCTTCATTTTCACTTCTTGCCATTAGCATTGACAACTGAATATTATTTTTTGAAAGATTAGAATACATTCCTGATAAAAATTGAATAAATGAAATTTGATTTAGAGGAGAAGAATTTAAACCATATAATGGCAGAATGAAGCCAAGGTTCTTGGAGGTACGTGAAGCTAAATTTGCAGCATAAGGATTAGGATTATAGTTATACTTTTCAGCAAATTTCTTAATTCTTTTCTTTGTTTTTTCACTGACATCTGAGTAGTCAGCTAAACCTCTAGAAACTGTAGTTATTGATAAATTCAGCTTTTTTGCCAATTCTTTAATATTCATGATTTTTTCCTTAAACCAGATAATATAAATTGACAACCAAAACGTTTTGGATAATTATAAATTATTATTTATGGAGGAATTATGAAAATAAAAAATTTATTTATTATACTCTCTTCATTATTTCTAAGTTTCTCAGCTTATGCTGGAGGTCACGAATATAGTGGTCCAGATTTAACTGGACAAAAAGTAGTTATGTTTGGTCCTTGGTTGTCACCAGAACAAGAAACGATGAGAGAAGTAGGAGCTATATTTGAAAAAGCTACAGGAGCTACATTTGAATATGGTGGTTCAGATAGTTTTGAACAACAAGTTATGATCGATCTAAAAGCAGGAAGTGCTGCTGATTTAGTTGTATTTCCACAACCAGGTCTTGCTGCTAATGCTGCAGCTATGGGAGGATTGGTTCCTCTTGGTGATGATATCAAGCAAATGGTCTTAGATAACTATGCTGCTGGTCAATCATGGGTTGATCTTTCGACTTATGCAGATGAAAACGGTAATGATCAGTTTAATGCAATTTTCTTCAGAACAAACGTAAAAAGTTTAGTTTGGTATTCACCAGATAACTTTGAAGATAATGGTTATGAAGTTCCAGGAACTATGGAAGAACTAATTGCACTAACAAGACAAATGGCATCAGATGGAAATACTCCATGGTGTATTGGTCTAGGTTCAGGTGCAGCAACTGGTTGGCCTGCAACTGACTGGATGGAAGATATTATGCTAAGAACACATACGCCAGATGTTTACGACATGTGGGTATCCAATGAAATGCCTTTTAATGATCCAAGAGTTATTGAAGCAATGAATTTCTTTGGAACTTTTGCTCTGAATGACAAGTTTGTTAATGGTGGATCTAAGGCAGTAGCAACTACTGATTTTAGAGATGCTCCAAATGGACTTTTCACTTCACCGGCAGAATGTATGATGCACAGACAAGCAAGTTTTATACCTGCATTCTTTCCTGAAGGTGTAGAAGCTGGTGTAGATTATGATTTCTTTTATTTCCCTGCATATGCAACTAAAGATTTAGGAACTCCTGTACTTGGAGCTGGTACATTAGTAGCTGCTACTAATGATAACCAAGCAACAATAGAGTTCATTAAATTTTTAATGCATCCTGAAGCTCATGAATATTGGATGGCTAAAGGTGGTTTCCTAACACCTCACAAAGGCGTTGATGGAAGTAAATATGCTAGTGATACTTTTAGAAAACTAGGTGAAATTTTAACGGGCGCAACAACTTTTAGATTTGATGCGTCAGACTTAATGCCAGGTGCTATTGGTGCTGGAACTTTCTGGACAGGTATGGTTGATTATACTAACGGAAAATCTGCTCAAGATGTAGCTGATGCGATCCAAGATAGTTGGGACGCAATTAAATAATATTCCTCTCTAAACAGGCGAACAATTAACTTGTTCGCCTGTTTTTTTTATATATTTAATCATAAATGACCATCCTGAATTTAATATTTATTGTTTTTTTAGGAATATTATTTTTTATAGCGTACTTTCATATTTCAAATTATATTTTGGATATTTATGGCAATAAAACGCTGAAAAGGTATAATTTTGAAAATTCTATAAGAGTCATAGTTTTTATAACACCTGCATTTATTGTTTTATTTATTTTTATTTTATATCCAGTATTTGAAACTATCAGGCTTAGCTTTTATGATAAATTTGGAAGAGAATTTGTCGGACTATATAATTACAAATGGGCAATTAATGATCCTGAATTTAGAAGAAGTATATTAAATAATTTAGTATGGTTACTTGTTGTACCAACATTAAGTACTTTTTTTGGATTAGTAATTGCTAACTTAGCTGATAGAATTTGGTGGGGTTCAATTGCAAAATCTATAATATTTATGCCTATGGCAATATCATTTGTAGGAGCAGGTGTAATTTGGAAATTTATTTATGAATATAGAGGACCTGAGAATACACAAATCGGACTACTTAATGCAATAATTGTTTCACTTGGTTATGAGCCACAAGCATGGTTAACAATACCTATGTGGAACAATTTCTTTTTGATGGCTATTATGATTTGGATACAAACTGGACTAGCTCTGGTTATTTTTAGTGCTGCATTAAGAAGTATACCTAAGGAAATGCTTGAAGCAGCAAGAATTGACGGAGCTAGTGAGTTAAAAATATTTTTTTCAATTATAATTCCTTATTTAGAGCAAACGATACTTGTTATTTGGACCTTGATTACAATAATTGTTTTAAGAATATTTGATATTATTTTTGCCATGACTAATGGGGAATGGCAAACTGGAGTCTTAGCTAACTTAATGTATGATTGGATGTTTAGAGGTGGTGGTGACTCGGGAAGAGGAAGTGTTTTAGCAATTGTTATTATGATTGGCGTCATACCAATCTTAGCATGGAATTTATACAAACATAGGCAGGAGCAAAAAATTTAATGAAGAAATTTTCAATATCATCGATATTATCTCAATTATTACTGCTGTTCTTTGTTATTATATGGATCATTCCTACATTTGGTCTTTTTATTAGTTCGTTAAGAGACAAAGATTTATTAGCTATTAGTGGTTGGTGGACTTCTTTAACTACAACAGAAGTAAATGAAATTTATAGAATGTCAGGAATGGAAAACCAAATTGAAGAAGATGGTTATTTCAAAATTAAAGGAAAGTTATTTGAAGAAAATTCAGGAAAAAAAATTGAGAGTTTTGGAATTACTTCAAAAAAAATCAATGAATTTAATATTGGCGATGTCGCAGTTTTTAAAGATGAAAGCGAAGTGCTTCTTGATGAAAATGGAAATTATGAATGGAGATCAAAAACAGAATTTAAAAAGAAAAAAGGTAAAAGATTATTTACTACATCATTAAGCCCTCCAGCATTTACTTTTGAAAATTATAGAGAAGTTTTATTCAAAGAGGGAATTGGGAGAGCTTTTATTAATACATTGGCAGTAGCATTACCTTCAACATTAATTCCATTAATAATATGCTCTTTCTTTGCATATTCTTTAACTTGGATGAAGTTTTATGGAAGAGATACTTTATTAGCAATTATAATTGCGTCACTTGTCGTTCCTCTTCAAATGTCTCTAATACCAATACTAACAATCTATAATGATTTTGGAGCATTATTTGGAGTAGCGGCAAAATCCTATCCCGGTGTTTGGATGGCACATACTGGTTTTGGATTAGCTTCAACTACTTTTCTATTAAGAAATTTTTTAAAAAGCTTACCTAATGAAATGATGGAAGCTGCTAAAGTTGATGGTGCTTCTCATTATGATATTTTTTTACGCATAATAATTCCTCTTTCTATTCCAGCTTTTGCTTCAATATTTATTTTACAATTTTTATGGTGTTGGAATGATCTCTTGGTGGGATTAGTATTTTTAGATCAGGTTCCGAGTGAAATAATATTAACAGCAAAATTAAAAGAATTACTGGGATCTCGGGGGGAAAATTGGGAAATTTTAACTACTGGTGCTTTTGTATCAATGACCGTACCTTTGTTTATCTTTTTTGCCTTACAGAGATATTTTATACGAGGTTTGGTAGCTGGATCAGTTAAAGGGTAAATACTAAAAAGTATTGATTTTTCAATAAATATACCATTAAATAAAAATTATATTTGTATGATGATGTATTCATACACTTGAAAGATCGCTCAAAGGAGGATGAAGTGGCAGATATAAATATAAATACAGTTAATAAATATTTTGGAGACGTTCATGTAATCAAGGATGTTTCTCTCGATATAAAAAGTCAATCATTCACAGTTCTAGTTGGACCAAGTGGTTGTGGTAAATCAACTATGTTAAGAATGATAGCAGGACTGGAAGACATAAACTCAGGTACAATCTCAATTGATGGTCAAGTAGTTAATGATTTACCACCAAAGCAAAGAAATATTGCAATGGTGTTTCAATCTTACGCATTGTACCCTCATATGACTGTGTTTGATAATATGGCTTTTGGTCTGAAATTAGAAAAAAGATCAAAAGATGAAATTAATGAAAGAGTTAATGAAGCTGCAAGAATTCTTCAAATAGAAGATTATCTTCATAGAAAACCTAAACAACTTTCAGGTGGTCAAAGACAACGTGTTGCTATTGGAAGAGCAATTACAAGAAAGCCAAAGGTTTTCTTATTTGATGAACCACTTTCAAACCTTGATGCTGCATTAAGAGTTCAAATGAGAGTTGAATTAGCAAAACTACATAATGAATTAGAAGCAACAATGATCTACGTTACACATGATCAAACAGAAGCAATGACTCTAGCTGATGATATTGTTGTTCTTGATACAGGTATCGTTTCACAAAAAGGATCCCCTTTAGAACTTTATGATAAACCAAATAATATGTTTGTAGGTGGATTTATTGGATCACCTAAAATGAACTTTATTTCAAGTAAGATATTAAGTAAAAGTTCTGATGCTACTGAAGTTGATATTATGGGAATGTCAAAAATATCAATCCCTAAAATGTCAGCGTCATCTTCTGAAGGCGATGCAGTAACTTTAGGTATTAGACCTGAACACTTAGTGGTAAATGGTGATTCAGACGGATCTTGGGAAAGTAAAGTGTTTGTTGTCGAAAAACTTGGTGACGTTACTTATCTATACCTAGAAAAAGATGGAGAACCGTTAGTTGCTGAAACTGAAGGACATTCAGAAATAAAAGTTGGTGATACTATAAAAGTTGGTTTCCCTGCCAGTAGATGTCAATTATTTGATAGTTCAGAACAAGCATTTAAATAATAGAATCGTATTGATTATTGCCCCTTATATTAGGGGCAATACATTCCTTTTTTAAAAATTTTCAATAAATATCATAATTTTAAACTATTATAAGGATGGGCAGAGGGTTCATATTATTTCCTCCTATAAGAAGTATTCCTCTTATAAAACTTTTCTGCCCACAAAATTTGAAAAGTTATTTAAGAGGGATACCAATTATAGTTTTTGTTCAGCGGTCCAAGAATTTTTCTTTTTTATAGGAATATGATTATTTAGAGTTAAAAGAACATTTTCAGCTAATTTCCTGTATGTCGTTAATTTCCCCCCATAAATGCTTAGTAAAGGTGCTTGTGAACCATCTTCATTTAAATCAAATATATAGTCTCTTGTAACTTTTGAAGCTTCTTTGAAATCTTCAATAAGTGGTCTAATTCCAGAATAAGAACTTACCACATCATCTCTTGATATTTGTTTAACAAAATATTTATTTACTGAATTTAGTAAATAATCAATTTCACTTTCATCAATTTTAGGATTTTCTGGTGAAAAAACTTCTGTTTCAGTAGTGCCAATAAGTGAATATTCATCTTTATATGGTATTACAAAAATTATTCTGTTATCTTTATTTTGTAAAGTGAAAGCTTTTTTCTGATTGTAAAGTCTTTTAGTAATTATATGACTACCTTTTACTAGTCGAATTGATTTTTTTGTATTTAATTTAATTACATTACTTAAAACATCATTTATCCAAGGTCCAGCAGCATTTATAAGAATTTTAGATTTAAGTATAGTATCGTCATCAAGAATTACATCCCAAATATTTTTATTTCGTTTTGCGTTAACAACTTTTCTATTTTCAATAATTGTAGCACCTCTATTCTTTGCATCTTCCACGTTTAACTCAACAAGTTTTTTATCATCAACCTGTAAATCATAATATTGAAAACCAATTTTAAATTGATCTTTTAAAATATTAGGAATTTCTTCTTTTATATTTATAGTTGAAGATTTTGGTATAGTCATTTTGCCACCAATATTATCATATAAAAACAATCCAAATTTAATTAACCATTTGGGTCTTAAAGATTTTTGATAAGGTATAATAAAAGGTAATGGAGTTGTGATGTTACTAGCAATTGTTTTAATTACTTCTCTTTCCTTTAAAGATTCACGTACAAGGCGAAATTCATAATTTTCAAGGTACCTTAATCCTCCATGTATTAACTTTGTAGACCAAGAAGAAGTTGCAGAGCCAACTCTATTCTTTTCAACCAAACAGACTTTTAAATTTCTTCCCGATGCATCTCTAACAATTCCAGCACCATTAATGCCACCGCCAATAACTAAAATATCAAAAGTTTCATTCATTCTTAAATTAAATAAACCTATTAATTTCTTTGGTTATTATTTTAGGGTCTGTTAAATGTATAGTTAAAAGACCAAGTTTTTTTGCAGCCTCAATATTCTCTTTTTTATCATCTATAAATACAGTTTCTTCTGGAGTTAGATTAAAACGATTTATTGCTAATTTATATATTTCAGCATCAGGTTTGATTAATTTTTCTTTTCCAGAAATTATCAAACCATCAAATTTATTTAAGAATGGATATTTTTTATCCATACCTTGAAATGTTTCCCAGGACCAATTTGATAAAACATAACATTCATATTTTTTACTTATCAAATCATCTAAAACATTAACCGAATGCTGAAAGATTTTCCTGAACATCCTATGATGATTTTTATAATATAATTTTATTTTATCTTCGTAATTAGGATAATTCTTTATTAGATCAGTTTCTGCGTCTTTTATGAGTCTTCCAGCATCTTGTTGGATATTCCAGTTATCATTGCATATATAATTAAGGAAATAATCTCTTTCTTTTTTGTCTTTAAATACGTCTTTATAAAAATAATGAGGATCCCAATCAAAAAAAACGCCGCCTAAATCAAAAAGAAATTTCATGTATAAGTATTTTGTTTATAAATAAATTTTAAATGAGTTCATTAATAGACTATATTCAAATAGAAATACACAATACATATAAAAAAAAATATTCCAAAAAATACATAGAAGATAAATTAGTTCCAATAATAAAATATATTTGTTCTAGTAAATCAAAAAAATTCTTATTTGGAGGCTCGCAAGGTATTGGAAAATCATCTTTTATTAATATTATCTCTAAAGCTATTGAAAAATTTTATAACAAGAAAATACTGTTGCTTAGTTTAGATAATTATTATTTATCAAAAAAACAACGATTAATATTATCAAAAAAAATACATAAATTGTTAATAACTAGAGGTGTTCCAGGAACACATAATATTGAAAAATTGGTTAAAAATATAAATCAATTCAGTAAAGGTAAATACCCCATCACAACCCCCATATTTGACAAATTGATTGATGACACATCTAAATCAACAAAAATAACTAAAACAAAATGTGATATTCTTTTTTTAGAAGGTTGGTGTTGTGGAAGTTCAGGAATACCAAAAGAAATTCTTCATAAAAATATAAATGATCTAGAAAAAATTAGAGATACAAAATATCAATGGAGAAATTTCTATAATAATAAATTAAAATTTGAATATAAAAAATTATTTAAATTATTTGATGAACTTATTTTTTTGAAAACATCCTCTTTTGATAATGTTTTTAAATGGCGGTTAAAGCAGGAAAAAACTAATCAATCAAAAAATAAAAAATTAAAAAGAATGACTCCAAATGAAATTAAAGTATTTATTCAACATTATGAAAAGATATCAAAATGGATGATGAAGGATCTAAATAAAAAAGCCCAGATTGTTATTAAATTTGAAAAAAATCATAAAATTTCTTCAATAAATTTTAACTAAAAAAAAATCCATCTTTTAACCGAATTACAATATCTTTCAAACTCATCCCCAAATTTATCTTGTAAGTATTTTTCCTCTTCATATATAACAAAATTATTTAACCAAAAAAATAATCCTATAGAACAAAGAAAATACATAATGTTTTCGAAAGTAAGAAACATACCGAAATGAAATAAAACAAAACATAGATAAATAGGATTTCTAGAATAAGCATAAATTCCAGTTTTTATAATTTTATTTGTTTCAGTTTTAGGAAGTAATTTTTCTTCATGTGCATTAAATGCGTTTCTTGAGGAAAAAAAAACAATTGGCATTAAAATAATAATTAATAATCCAAAAAGATTAAAAATATATAGAAGTGGATATTTAGGAAAAATAAATTCACCTAAAATGTAGGAAACTATCAAAAGATAAACTGAAATATACAGTGGATTTCCTTTTACATCTGGCCCCATTTAAAGCTCCTCTATTGCCCTACCTAGACTTCCATAATCACTAAATACATTCAAAGCACCGTTGTCAAATAATTCATTTTTATCTCTATTTGAATGCCAATGTTTTCCAGCCGTAATCCCAAAAACCTTTACCCCAGCAGAAAAGGCTGCTTTAACCCCTACTCCACTATCCTCTATAATAATAGTTTCCTCAATATTTAGTGAGTTATCATTTAAAACTTTTAAATAAATATCTGGATGAGGTTTAGGTTTTTCAACCATATCAAATGAATATACTTGATCCTTTAAAAATAATTTATCTAAACCAACAAATCTTAATCCATCTAAAATTCTATCTTTGTTACTATTTGATCCAATGAAGTGTCTTCTTTTAGAATTACTGATATATTCTTGAGCACCTTCAACAAGCTTTAAATCCTGAGAATATATTTCAGCAACAATAGAGAATATTTCTTCTGCAAATTTTTCTTTATTTTCAATTTTATATTTTTCAGATAATAAATTTATTACTTCAACAGTTTTATTTCCAGCATAATTATAAAACTGATCTTCTTTTAAAGAATATCCTAAATTGTTAAAATATTTTACAAATGCTTTTGAAGCCAAAACTTCACTATCAACAATAACACCATCAAAATCAAAAATTATGTTATTAATCATCAGAGTATTTTTGTTTTAATTATTTGAGTATTATATTTATTCTTAAGTAGAACAAACCATGTCTTCGCCGCAGCACAAAGGAGATTTTATTTTGCCATGATCATTTGGACACCTTGAAATTTGTACTACACTTCCGTCATCTTTATTTAAAGTATCATTCACTAAAGGTGCATTACATTTTGCACATGTTGCGTTAACTGACATCCCACAACTTTTACATTCATATGTCGCCATTATAATCTCCTAAAGAATATTATAGTTCTAGTTTTGAAAATTTGAAAGTATTATATTTCAAATTCTGACTTTTTATATTCAGATTTACTTAACCATTCGGGATTAATATCTACACCCCAACCTGGTGTATCATCAATTTCTACCTTTCCATTTGATATTTTAAATGGATCACCTAAAAATAAATTTTGTTGCCAAGGATAATAATCGGCACCTTCAATAGAAAATTCAAGATATGGACCAGCATTGTTAATTGCTTTTAAAAAATGCATCGTACATATTGTCACTAAAGAAAGATTGGCTGTGTGTGGAGTACAAAAGAAACCACCATCTTCAATTATTTTAGCAGCCTTTAATGCTTTTGTCAGACCGCCCATATACATAACATCAGGTTGGAAAATATTTACAATTCTTCTTTTAACCATATCCCTCCAAATTCTTAAATCACAATCTTGTTCTCCACCAGTTACATCAATTTTTAAACTATCTGTCACTTTTTTAGTCTCTTCTGGTTTCCAATAAGGACAGGGTTCTTCAAAATGTGTAATATTATTGTCTTCTAAAAGTTTTCCAATTTCTATTGCTTGAATAGAGCTATAACAACTGTTTGCGTCTACCATTTTAATTACACTTTTATCTAAACTCGAATTTATTGTTTTTACTATACTAGGCGTTCTTCCTTTCCATTCATCAACCCCTCTTCCACATTCAGAACCAACTCTAAATTTGAATGCATTGACTCCCTTTTCATTATAGAGTTTATTAAATCTTTCAGCTTCATCTTCTGGAGTAATATCTCTTTTCATTGATGAACCATAAATTCTTAAATTTCCTGGAGATCCTCCTATCAATGAAACTACAGGTTTATTTTCGATTTTCCCTTTCAAATCCCATAATGCTGTATCTAAACCAGCAATTGCACGTAAAAGATATGATCCTGGAAATTTATGTTCTCTTTCAAAGATAAAATCTTCTAAATCATCAAAATCAAAATATTCTTTTCCTAAGACCCAACGCGCTACTTGTTTATGAAAAATTTGAGCTGTAATATCTGCATGATAAGTTGACATTTGACCAAAACCAACTGAGCCATCTTCAACTGTAATTTTAACAAAGCTTACATATGGTTTTGTAAATGTTTCAAGTTTTACTATTTTCATAAATTAAATCTTTTTTAGATCTTCAATAATAAATTTACTTCCAAGATTAGCAAGCATCATTACAGGGGCATTTATATTGCCAGAAGTAATATTTGGAAAAACAGATGCATCAGCAATCCAAAGATTCTCCATTCCATGAACTTTTAATCTTTCAGAAACAACTCCCTTTTTGGGATCTTCATCCATTTTACAAGTACCACAAGGGTGATATATAGAAACTGCATTAGATTTAAAGTGATCAATCATCTCTTCTTCAGTAGCATTTAAAAGATCATGCGTAACACTTTCATTTCTTATTTTTTTTATACTATTTGAATTCGCCAAAACTTGAGAAAAATTGATTGCGCATTTAACATCATATATATCTTCTTCATGTGAAAGAAAATTTGGATCAATCAATGGGGCATCATCAAAATTAGGAGAGTTCAATGCAACTCTGCCCAAACTTTTTGGTCTACAAGAATTATATCCAATAATAAAACCATTAAATTTGTCAGTTTTTAGAAGAGGTCTTTTATTTTTATGAGTGATAGAATAAGTCAACGGATTAAAATATATCTGTAAGTTGGGATAATGATGTTTTGAATTCCAATTTACATATCCCCCAGACTGATTAATACTTAGTGATAATGGTCCTTTCCTATTATAAATATATTTTAATACAGAAGTAATTCTGCCTGACCAAGTTCCTAACGATTTATTTAGTGAATGATGATGAGTTTTAAATAAATAATCTAAACCAAGATGATCCTGAAGATTTCTTCCAATATTAGAATTATCAATTATTATTTCTTTATCAAATTGTTTTAAATGCTCTTTATCGCCAATACCAGAATGCATTAACAAATAAGGCGTCATTATAGAGCCAGAACATAAAATTGCTCCATGAGATAAGTGTATTATTTGTTCTGTTGATTTATTTTTAATTTTAATACCAGTAATTTTTTTATCTTTAATTATTAAATTTTTAACTTGAGTATTGTCTAGTAAAATTAATCTAGGGTTTTTTAATACAGGCTTTAAAAATACTTTTGATGACGAATGTCTAGTACCGTTGTAAGTATTAATATTATAATGACCTACTTGATTTTCGATTGATGTAGTTAAATTTGTATTTTTTTTAATACCAATTTCATTACTAGCATTAAAAAAATATTCCAAAATTGGATGATGATGCTTACTTACATTATTTACTGGAATCTTTTCTTTTGTAAGAAATTCTTTATCATGATTTATTTGTTGCTCCATAGAACTGTATACTTTTTTTATATTTTCAAAACTCCATTCCTTATTGCTACCCCAATTTTCATAATCTGTTTCTAATCCTCTTGCATAGACCATTGCATTTATTGAACCAGAGCCACCTAAAACTTTACCTCTCGGATAATATATTTGCCTATTGAATAAATTATCTTGTTTTTCTGAGTAGAAGTTCCAATTAATTTTTTTATTATAAAATGTCATTCCATAACCAAGAGGAACGTCAATAATAGGATTGCTATCTTTAGGCCCAGCCTCAATAAGGGCTATATTAAAATTAGTTTTAGTCAGAAGTTTATTTGCTATTATACTTCCTGCAGAACCTGCGCCAATAATTGCTATATCAATATTATTCAAATTAAAATGTTTGTGTTACTTTAGTTAAATATCTAGGATTATCTGGATCTAATCCCTTTTCAAAAGAATAATTAACTATCCATGGATAAAATTTTGATAGTACTATAATTGGATCTAACTCTATCATTTCAATAGTATTATATCTTAATTTTGTATTTGAGTTTTCATCATAGGTAATTTCATAGTGAAGATTAGTTAGTGAAATAATTTGACTAGAATCTTTTGCTACTATTATACCACTTTTATCTCTAAGCGATATAGTAAATAACTTGAAAGAGTTTTCTATCAAGCTTTTTGGTCCATGCATTACTTCAGCGCTACTGAAAGGTTCTATCATTTCTTGACATAACTCTTTAAACTTTAGAGATATTTCATTAGAAATTGCGTATCCAACACCTCTACTAATTATATATCCATTACTTATGGTTTTATCTAATATACTTGGATTCCATTGATTTTGATTATCTAAAATTAAATGATCACTTAGCTTTTCAATATGTTTATTAATATCTTTTTTATTAAGAGTATTAAAAACAAGTTTTAAAATTATCAATAAAGACAAAACAAAAGTTTTTGTTGCTGCAACACTTTTTTCTTCTCCAGCATTAATATCAAAAAAATAATTGGATGTTTTTACTATGGGGCTATTTAAGTTATTACTTATTAATATAGTTTTTGCTCCCATTTTTTGTACCATTTTATGACATTCAACTAAATCTTCACTTTTTCCAGATTGAGAAATAATAAAAATTAATGCTCTTGAAAAATCAAATTTTGATTTTTCTAAAGTTATTATAGATGGAGGTAGGCTGTATGTTGGTAAACCAAGATATTTCGCAAACATATAAGACAAATAAAGAGCAGCACAATCTGAAGTACCTCTTGCCACAGTAACAACATAATCAATCTTTTTTTCTGATATTAAATTTGATATTTCCTGATAATTATTTTTATCATTCAAGCTAAAATAATTAATTTTATTTGGAATTGAAAGTGCTTCCGATAAAACTTGGGAACTAGACATTAATTTTTTTTCCTCTTAAATAAACTTCTTTAAGATTAAATTCTTTATCTAAAATAAGAAAATTACTTAAAAAATTTTTTTGAATTATACCGATATTACCTAGATTCAAATATTTAGAAGCATTATAACTAGTTAAAGCAACGGCTTCTTCTAATGAAAAATCCATTGATATTAAATTTTTAAAAGTTTGATCCATAGTAACAATACTACCTGCTAAAGTACTATCAGACTTAATTTTTACTGAATTATTTTCTTTTTTTATATTATTTTTTGCAAAAATATATTCTCCATCATTCAATCCACTAGCGTTAATAGAATCTGTTATTGCATACAGCCCAGGAATACATTTTTTTGCAATTTTGATTGCTTCTTTACTAACATGTATATTGTCACAGATTATTTCAGCATATTTTCCTTTTGAAAGAGCCGCTGATAAAACTCCTGGGGATCTATGATCATTACCAGACATAGCATTATACAAATGTGTAAAACCAACTTCATGATCTTTCATAATTTTCTCACAGCAAGAAAAATCTGCTAAAGAATGACCAAATTGAACCTTAATATTTAGATCCACTAAGTTATTTATAAATTCTTGCATCCCATCAATTTCCGGAGCTAAAGTAATGATTTTTACATCTGAGATTTCAAGAATTTTTTTTATAAAATTTAAAGATGGCTTCTCTGTTAAATTTGGCTGAGCACCAAGTTTATTAGGATTAATAAAAGGCCCCTCTAAATGGATACCAAGAATATTTTGATTATCATTCTTTATTTCATTAAATCCTTTTAATGCTGAAATAGTATTTTTTAGGGTATTAGTCCAAGTAGTTGGCATAATTGAAGTTGTCCCATGCATCAGATGATATTTTGACATTTCAACAATTGATTTCGATCCCTCCATTACATCATATCCATTACCACCATGACAATGGAGATCAATAAAACCAGGAATTATAATATTGTTATAATCATCAGAGTTCTTTATTTTTAACTCATTAATTTTTTCACTGAAATATATATCACCAATATAGGAAGAATTATAATTTATAATTTTTCCACTAACTTTATTTTGATCAGTCATCTAAATTTAATATCTTATATAGTAATTTCTTGATTTTTAAAAAAATTAAAAAACTTATAAATGAGGATTAATCTTACTAAATTTTTTCTCTAATTTATCATTATTTTTTTTAGCATTTGGCATATTTACACTTATGTAGAATGGAAACAATTTTTCATTTTTTAAGATATTTGCAACTTCAATTAAAATTGAATTTAAAATAAAAGATCCTGTAATTGTTGAAGCTGGTCCAACCATATTATCTTTAATACTTATAATTGCATCACCAGGTGGTATTTTATTATCAATGAATATATCCGTTATTTCAAATAATCTTTTATTCAATTTAGATAGAGGAGCTTGTTTTGAGTATTTCACAGATGTTAGTGAAATAGTTTTTATTTTCTTTTTCTTAGCAATCAAAGCTGCTTCAACTGGTGCGTGATTGACGCCCGAATTAGATACAATCATCAAAATATCTTTGCTAGTAATTTTATATTTTGCTAGAGCTTTTTTTGCAATATTTGGAGTTCTTTCTAAAGCAGTCGCTTTTCTTGCTCCTTTTTTAAAACTGAGATCATCATCTCTTATTGGACAAGCGGCAGCGAACCCTCCTGCTCTGTGAAATGACTCTTCTCCAAGTAATCTAGAGTGTCCAGTTCCAAAAATATATAACTGCCCGCCCTTTTTATATGATTTACTAATTAATTTAGCACACTTTAAGAATTTTTTTTCTTCTTCTTTTAATATCTTCTTTAAAATTGAATTAATTTTTGATGAATAAGATCTTGTTAATTTACTCATTTGAATTTTATACTAGATGCTAGGGCAAATATTGCCCTAGCAATAATAATATGATTATTTGTATTCTTCTAACTCTTCAGCTGCTTCAGCTACTAAATCCGCAGCATCTCCTTCACCAAGAATTGCACCTTGGATCATAGAGTTCATAACAGTTTGAAAAGCTTTGTAGTCTACAAATAGTGGCTCTGGTCCACCATCGCCAATCGCATCAATAAACATCATCCAATAATCTTCATTATATGGAGCTTCATTTCCAATTTGAGGATATTGCATAATTGGTGTTAGGCCCCAATCAGTATCAAGACTGTATTGAGAGTCACCTGATGTGATTATACTAGCTAATTCCATTGCTTCTTTTTCAACACCTGTGTTTGAGAAAACTGCAACACTATCAGTGATTAAAAGAGTACCTTGATTTCCTTGTGGTCCAGCAGGAATTCTAACTGTTTTAACATCTAGACCTTCCTTATGCTGACCTCTACCCCAAGGTCCATTAATATACATAGCAATTTTTTCATCATTAAATAGTTCTGTTAACTGAGATCTCTCCCAAGCTAAAGGACCTTCCTGAGAAACATTTGCTAATTTTCCATAAAATTCTAATGTTTCAACAGTATTAGATGAATTCAAAGTTATTTCGTTTGTCATTGGATCAATAACTTGTCCTCCATTACTGTATAGGTAATTTAAGAATTGGTGCATAGTATTATCAAAATCTTTACCTGCTAGTCCAATTCCTGATGCGCCGTCAACATTTTTTGTAACAGCTTCAGCCATTGAATATAATTCATCCCAAGTTTGAGGGCCTTCACATGCAACACCTGCTTTTTCTAAAAGACCACAATTCATAAAGAGTGCTTTTGTTGAAAATGCATGAGGGAAACCCCAAGTTTTGCCCATGTGCGTAACTGTATTTAAGATACCTGGTTGGTACATTGCTTTTTGTGAAGCAGGAATATTTGTTTCTAAAATATGTCCGTTTTCTGCAAGACCTTTTAGAGTTCTTGATCCAACATATGAAAATGCAACAGGATCACCTGCTATAGCAAGATTAATTACTTTGTCCTGACATGTTCCCCAAGGAACAGCCTCAAGAGTTACGTTTACTCCAGGATTGTCTTCCATGTACTTATCAGCTATTTCAACATAATTAGGTCGAAGTTCACCACCACAGAATACACCGTGAACGTCAGCAGCATAAGCTTTAAAACCAACTAGTGAAAGTATAGCAATTGTAAGAAATGAAGATAGTTTTTTGAAATTCATATTTCCTCCATTTAAATTATAGAAAAGGGATAACATTAACTGGCTCTATGAAGCAAGTTAGATTTTAAGTATTTCTCTAGTTTTTTACCGCTCCAGAAGTCAATCCAGCAACAATATATTTCTGCAGAAAAAGAAAAATAATTAAAACAGGTGCTATTCCTACAAGAGAAGCTGCCATCATTTCATTCCATTTGACTGTTGTATAACCAATAAATTCGTAGAGTCCCGAAGGAATAGGCATATATTCTTTCTTCTGATTAAAGGTTATCGCAAATAAGAATTGTTGAGCATAAGATCCTATAAAAGCATATATCCCAACAACTACCAGACCAGGTGTACTAAGTGGTGCGATTATGTGTCTGAGTATTTGTACTCTTGATGCCCCGTCAACAAAAGCTGCTTCCTCCAAATCTATTGGTATTTTTTCAAAGTAAGACTTAAGCAACCAAATTGCAGTTGGTATTAAAAAAGCCACACCGGGAACTATCATAGCTTGATATGTATTTAGCAAACCAAATGTTCTTAATACTTTATAAAGAGGAATTAATAAGACTGCGCCTGAAAACATATTAATTGCTAATAAAATATAGAGTGAAGAATTTTTAAAAGGAAATTTAAAACGTGCATAAGAGTAAGCTGCGGGAATTACAAAAAGCAAAGTAATAATAGAAGTAACTGAGGCAAGAAAAAAACTATTAAAAATATATCGTGGAAGCATTGGTACAGTATTCCACATTTCTCGATAAGCCCAAAAAGATAAATCATCTGAATAAAATTGATAAGGAGATCTAAATAAATGATCTAAAGGTCGAAGCGATGCATAAAACATTTCGACAAAAGGTAAAAGAATAAAAATCATAAAGACTATTATTCCTAAATATAATAATATCTTTTCGTATATATTATATTTATCCAATTTAGTTTTTTACCGCACCCGCAGTAAGCCCCTCTACAATATACTTTTGTAAAAATATAAATAATAATAAAACAGGTAACATTCCTACTAAGGCAGCTGCCATCATTTCATTCCATTTAACACTTTGATATCCTATAAATTCATATAACCCTGTTGGAATTGGCATGTATTCTTTCTTCTGATTAAAGGTTATCGCAAATAAGAATTGTTGAGCATATGCACCTATGAATGCATAAATACCAACTACAACTAATCCAGGTGTACTAAGAGGTGCTATTATGTGTCTGAGTATTTGTACTCTTGATGCCCCGTCAACGAAAGCTGCCTCCTCTAAGTCTATTGGTATTTTTTCAAAGTAAGACTTAAGCAACCATATTGATGTTGGAATTAGAAAAGCCACTCCTGGAATAATCATAGATTGGTAACTATTTAATAAACCTAAAGTCCTTAAGAGTTTGTATAGTGGTATTAAAATTACTGCACCAGAAAACATATTAATTGCAAGGAGTAAGTATAAGCTCGTATTCTTAGCTGGAAATTTAAAACGTGCGTATGCGTAAGCTGCAGGAATAACAAAGATAAGAGTTAGTATTGCAACACAAGAAGCCAGAAAAAAACTATTAAAGATATATCTTCCAAGCATTGGAACAGTATTCCACATTTCTTGATAAGCCCAAAAAGATAAATCATCTGAATAAAATTGGTATGGTGAACGAAATAAATGATCTAAAGGTCGAAGCGATGCATAAAACATTTCGACAAAAGGCAAAAGGATAAAAGTCATGAAGACAAATATGCCAAAATAGATCAATATTTTTTCTAAAGGATTATATTTATTCATGAGAAATTTTCTTATTAATTCTTGCAAGTAAAGCCAGATAAAAACCTGCAAATAACATTAATAAAATCATTACAACTACGGCTCTTGCAGCCCCTCTTCCAAATTTATAATTTCCTAATGCTTGTTTATAGGTATCAATAATTAATGTAGTTGTAGAACCTCTTGGCCCACCTTCTGTCAATATCCAAATTATTTCAAATGAGTTGAATGTCCAAATAGCAGATAACAATGACATTGTAATAATTACAGGCGTGATTTGAGGTAATGTAATTTTAAAAAATCTATCCCATCTTGAAGCGCCATCACAATAAGCAGCTTCATATAAATCTCTTGGCACACCCTGCATTGCAGCTAGAAAGAATACGGTTACCATTGGTGTTCCAACCCATACATCTGCTATAATAGTGGAAATAAAAGCACTTTGTTTGTATGCAAGAAATCCAAAAGGCCCATCCAAAATACCAGTTCGCATACCTACACCTGCGATAATTCCAAAATACCCGTTATATAACCATAACCAGCCAAGCATACCAATTGCAATTGGAACTACCCATGGAGGCATTACAAGTACCCTGAAAATTGATCTCCCTTTTAAATTAGCATTAAGTAAAACAGCTCCAATTAAACCAATAATAAGTTTTAAAGAGACTGAAAAAAACATCCAAACAAATGTTCTAGTCACTATTCCATTAAATTTTTTACTAGAAAACATTTTTTGATAATTTTCTAAACCAACATAATCTTCTCCTGCTAAGCTAGAATTTGTAAAAGATAATCTAATTGTTTCTAATAATGGCCAAGCAACAATAAGAATTATATAAAGAGCGGCAGGTGCAATTAATGCATATGCTATATATGTTTGTGCAGTATATGATTTTAATTTTTGATTCATGATTATTAATTTAATAGAAAGTCGAATTTATCCCAAGTGCTTGTTAAGTCAATTACTTTACCAGTATTTCTAGCTTCGTCAATTTTCATAGCAACAATTCCTGCCTCCATACACTCTATTACGCCAACTGGTAATTCTTTATTATTTTTTAATAAATAATTGTTAATGTCTTGAGCCATCATGCTATCTGCGCCATAATGACCTTTAATTTCTTTTCCAAAAGCCGCTCCATAATCTTCATCAATAAGTACATTATTATTTTCATCATGCGCTTTCATAAATCCTTTAACAAAATCTCCCTCAATCATTCCTGCAGATCCTATGACTGCAAATCTTCTAAATTCGTCTGGAACTTTCATATTTGTGTGAAAAGATAGTACTGCTTTATTTGCATATTCTATTATTGCTACTTGATGATCAACGATATCAGCATCACTATCAAAAACATTTGATTTTGACTCCCAACCTTTCAGTCTGTCTTTTGTATATTGTTCATGAGAACCCTCTGGAAGATTATCTGGTATAAAAGATCTTCTTGAACCAAAACTAGCTACTTTAATAGGTCTACTCTTCGTGATCATTGAATAGAAGTCAATATCATGGCAACATTTTTCCAGCATAAAGCCTCCTGAATATTTTTGTTTTCTTCTCCAATTTCTCATAAAAAAAGCACCGTGCGAGGGTACAATATGTTCTGAAGCTTCAATCGATATTATATTTCCAATAGCATTTTGATCTAATAATTTCCTTACAGATCTTGCTTGCTGAGAATATCTTAGAACTAAGCCAACTATAATTCTTTCTTTGCCATATTCTTTTATTAATTTTGCTAACTCAAAAGTTTCTTGCTCATTTATTACTATTGGCTTTTCGGCAAAAATTTGTAATCCAGCTTTTAATCCAAGCTTAATATGATCTAAATGTAGATGATTAGGAGACCCAATCATTAACATATCTAGTTTCTCTCGCTCCAACATTTCGTTTAAACTTGAATACGATTTATTTGGAAAAAAATTATTTTTCTCAGCAAAATCTTTACCTATTGGCTGAGGATCTACGTAAGCAACCATTTCAAAATTTGGATTAACTTTTGAAAATTCATTATAAACACCCGCTGTTCTACTCCCAAAACCTACTGCACCTATTTTCATATTTATTTTACTTTAACATTAAAAATTGTGATATCGCCAGCCTAATTTTTTTAAAAAATTCATGGAATTTAGAAGTGCTGAACGAAATTCTATCCATTTTCTTGAAATTTTTCCTTTCCATGCAATTTCTGATAAAGTTGCTAGTCTTGGATTAATCATTTGATCAAAAAAATTTTTATCAGTAATTGTCTCTGACCACAGTTGACCTTGTAACCCTTTTATCAATTCTGATTTATTTATATCTTTTATTGGATCCCATTCATAAATATCTTTTACTTCAATAGTTGCAGCCCAACAAATACCTCTTTCTTCAGTTGAATTATTATAAGCCATATCAAAATATGTTTTTTGACCAGGACAAAGTATTGTTTCAAATCCCTTATTTGTAGTTTCTTTTGCAACATCTGAATGCTCCCATGAAAAGATTAAACATGATTTATCAATTTTTCCAGCACTTCCACCTACGTCATGATCAATATGAGGTGACACTGCCGCCTCATTCCATGCAGCTGTTCTTTTATTTTTTGATTTTAGAAAATCTATTAAAAAATTCATATAATAATCTTGATATTCTTCTTGTGATTTAATATTATTTTTTTTCATAAACTCGATGATTGCTCGAGAGCCTTCCCACGCATTACTTGGTCTTTCATCAACACCAACATGAATTATATCATATGAGAAAATAGCACTTACTTCATTCAACATATCTTTTAAAAAAGTTACAGTTTTTTCTAAGGAAGGATTTATTGTATTATTCTTATACGAACCAACATCTTCACTAACTATATTTGAAGACTGTTCTCTAAGCTCTGGCATAATTTCTAGTAATGCCCAAGAATGTGCTGGTAAATCAATTTCAGGCATAATCTCAATATTTAATTTTTGTGCATATATAACTAAATCTTTGATATCTTCCTGTGAATAATAACCGCCATATTTATCATAACCACTTCCATACAATGGTGGTATTTTAAAATTATATCCTCTGTATCCTCCATTTAATGCTAGATCTGGATATTTTTTAATTTCAATTCTCCAAGCTTCGTTGTCTGTTAAATGCCAGTGAAATCTATTAAGCTTAAATAATACCATGTAATCAAATAGACGTTTGATTTCATCGATTGTGTAGAATTGTCTTGCACAATCAAGATGCATTCCTCTCCATTGATATTTTGGATTATCGTGTATTGTGCAAATTGGAAGTTTTGTTTGATAAAAATCAATTAAATGAACTAAAGATATAAGACCATAAAGCTTTCCACCATAATTATTATATTTAATCTCAATATTATTTTTTGTTATCTGAATAAAATATTGATCGTTTAATAACTGATCATTTTTTTTAAATAAAATTGGAAATCCTTTTTCAGAAGTAAATTTAATATCCAATTTTGAAATAATATTTTGCAAATTAGAAATTATTTCATTTTCTTCATTGAGCTTAAATATTTTATTTTCAATTTTTATAAATTCATTTTGTAATTGAATTTTATCTGGCTCAGGAATAATTGGTATAAAATTTTTTGTTTTTAAATCTTCATAAGTTTTCTTTTTTATTGGTCTTTCAAATATCAAATCTGAAACATTTATATTTAATTTACTATTGTTTAATTTATCAATAATGAAAATACCTTCTGGACCAGAGGAAAGGTTAAAGTTACCAATTCTAGGAATTTGTAAATCTAATAAGATTGTATTTTTTTCTATAGTTAACTCGTAATAACGTCCAATTTGCTTAGTTATTTCAGCTCCTGATATAGATTTTATTGAATAAACTAATGAGAAACACAATTTCAAATTTGAATCCACTAATTTATCATCAAGAATAATTTTTAATTTATTTTCATTTGTAAAAGATATATTAATTTGATGAATCATAACTAGTAATTATATGAGTTTTAAAGATATATTTAATATAGACTCAGAAGTAAAGGAAAGTGCTAATGCAAGAGTAAATTTAATTGGTGAACATACCGATTATACTGGTGGATATGTCATGCCTACGCTTTTGTCTTTTAAAAATACCATTGAGATATCTCAAAATAATTCTTATAAATTCACAGTTTATTCTCAACATTTTAAAGAAAAAAAAACATTCAATGATTTCAAAAAATCAACCAACAATGAGTGGGTTGATTATATAAAAGGTTGTTTGCATATTTTTTTTGATGAAAATAAGATTTCATCTAGTTTTTTAAACATTTTTATTTCATCTGATATACCTTTAGAAAGAGGTATTTCATCATCTTCAGCATTGTGTGTTGCTACACTAAAAGCACTTAATACTTTTTTTGAAACAAAGATAAAAGATCCAGAAATTGCAAAATTAGCAAAGAAAGTAGAATTTAATTACATAGGTGTTTCTGGTGGAATAATGGATCAAATGGTTTCTTCTATTGGTATTCATGGCAAAGCATTTTTTATGAATTGTAAAAATTTAGAATACGAACTTATTAATTTTCCAGAAAATTGGAAATTTTGTTTGATTGACTCTGAAGTACAAAGAAATTTAAGAGATAGCTCTTATAATGAAAGATTTGCTGAACTCCAAGAGGCTGAAAAAAATCTTGGTGTAGAATATTTAGGTGGAGTTAAAAAAGAAAATTTTCAAACAGAAAAATTTGACAACAATACTATTGCAAAAAGAGCAAAGCATGTAGTTTTTGAAAATGACAGAGTGATTAATGCGAAAAAAAATTTAATAGAAAATGATATTCAGGAGTTTGGAAAATTAATGAATGAAAGTCACGAATCATATTCTAAAGATTTTGAAGCATCTACTTTAGATGTTGATTTAATTATTCAAAGATCTGTTGAATGTGGCGCTTTAGGCGCTAGATTAACTGGTGGAGGATTTGGTGGTTTTACAGTTTCATTAATTGAAAGAAATAATTTTAGTAATTGGTATAGTAAAATATTAAATTTTTATTCTGCTGAAAAGATCTTCGAAGTCAATTAGGGTTTTAATAATCTTCTAAGCTTACCTTCAGTTACATCATGGTCAATATAACATCCTTGTAGATGTCTAAAACCAGTATTTGGATCAAATTTAGTTCTTCCATGTAATAATCTCAAGTTATCAAACATTGCAATCATTCCTTTAGATAATCTAAATTTAATTTTGAAATCATCAGAATTACAAAGATTGAACATATATTTTCTAGCCTTATAAAAAAGATCAAGATTATTTTCATCTAATAATGGAACATAATCAAGTCTTCCACTAAATCGTATTTGTCTAAAGTTATTATTATGATCAAGTTCAATTAATTTTGCTTCATCAACTAAAATAGTATCAATATCTGTAAATTTAAAAGTAACATTAGTTTTAGTTAATACTTCATAAAATTCTGGTTGGTTGTGTTTTAAAAAATTTGCAATACTAAAACCATCAACTAAACTTGAATCACCTCCTGAAGATTCATTAGCAATGCAATGAAGTAATTGAATTCCAGGAACAGGCTTTCTATATGGGTTATCTGAATGTGATGTTAACTCTAATGCAGTATAAGCAAGATCATTTGGATTTGGCTTTGAGACAACGTTAAATAATTTTCCAAAATTTGTTGCTCGGACTGGGCCTAATTTTTCAGCAAAATTTATAACTTCATTTTCTTCTGCTTTTGTATTTTCGATTATTACATAACCATATTGATAAAATACTTTAAGCATTTTAATAAGTTCCTTTTCATTCTCAAAGATTTTATTATTATCAAAAATTTCTAAATTTTGTTCACTAACATTCCATATTTTTTTTTCAGGTATGACATCAACATTCTTGATTTCATTATAAAGATCATCGATATTAAAAGATCCTTTTGCTCCATCACTAAATTCAACATTTAATATATTTTCATTAACACTATGAGTATTTATAAAAAGATTATCATCTAAGAGGCTTGGTTCGTATAAACGTTGTAGATTATTTTGATCTACAAATTCACTCCCATTTAATCTTTCACGAAGCCAAATACTATGAAGTTTAAATTCTGATAATTTTCCTTCATTAATAGAAATTATTTTTTTTCCCATATTTAGTTTATTAATTAATATTTAAATTTGTGTAAATTACAAAATATAGTTAGGAATTAAAAAATGGTTGAGAAATAAATGATTAATTATTCTCCTAATAGAGAATCGTCCAAAACTCTAGTTTCATATGCAGAATAAGAATGCCAACCATGGACTGTTTGATCAAAATCAATTACACTGCCTGTCATTAATCCAGATTCTTCTGAGCACATAAATGCTAATCCTTTTGCTACATCAATAGGTTTAATCAATCTATTAAAAGGAACTTTTTTTTCTTCATCTTTCAACCAATTAGGGTTTTTTTTGTGAACTCTTGTCTGTATATCATGTTCAGCAGGAGTATCTGTCCATCCGATATTTAAGGCATTTACTCTTATTTGATAGCTGGAAACAGAATTTGCAATATTTTTTGTCATTGTAGCTAATGCAGCTTTTGACCCACTATAAGCAACAATAAATGGCATACCACTATACATTGCCATAGATAATACATTTGCAATTGTTCCTTTGTTCTTGTCTCTAATCATTATTTTAATTGTCTCTTGCATTAATATAAAAGGTGCACGGGTATTAATATTATAATTATTTTCATAATTTTCTAGAGTAGCACTTAGAATTGTTCCTCTTTCTGTATATCCGGCAACATTAATTAAAGAATTTATCGTTCCATATTTTTTATCAGTTTCCGAAACAATTTTTTTGCAATCATCAACATTTTTAAGGTCTGATTTTATATACAAACACTCAGTACCTAATTTTTCAATCTGATTTTTAACTTCAAGACCTTTATTTTCTTGTCTACCACAAATTGTAATTGCTTTAGCGCCTCTACTAGCTAGTAATCTTGCTGTTTCAGCACCACTACCCTGTGTACTTCCTGTAACTATAATGACCTTATCTTTAAATTGTTCATTCATAAAATTTATCTATAACTAAAATTTTGGTTTTACAACTTTATTTGATTTTACTGATTTAGTAGCTGAATTAGCAAGAATTAAAGCATCCTTTCCATCCTCAAAAGTGACTAATGTATTTTTTTTATTTCTTATTGATTTAATAAATTGATCTAATTGTATTTGATAAGCATCTTTGTATCTTTCTATAAAAAAATTTTTAATAGGTTTTTTTGCAAATGATAAATTTTGATTATAGTAATTTATATCATTATTAGGAACATTATCAGAAATTAACATACCATTACTTCCAAATACTTCTAGTCTTTGATCATAACCATATACAGCTCTTCTTGAATTATTTATATGAACTAAAACTCCTTTTTTAGATTTCATAAAACACATAGTTGTATCATAATCATTTGTAACCTTAAAATCTTTTGAGACATTTACAGAACCTTGTGCAAAAACTTCTACAATTGGATCATTATTAAGTATAAATCGTGCTAAATCAAAATCATGAATTGAACAATCTCTAAAAATTCCCCCCGATTGTTTTAAATATTCAATGCCCGGTGGAGAAGGATCTCTACTTGTGATTACAATCATTTCAATTTTTCCAATCTTTCCTGATAGAACCTCACTTTGAACTTTATTATGATTAGGATCAAATCTTCGATTAAAACCAATTTGAATGGTTGGTTTATATTTTTTAATTTTTTGCCAACATTTATTTACTTTATTTATATCTAAATCAATTGGCTTTTCACATAATATTGCTTTTTTGTATTCTGCTCCTATAGCAATATAATCTGTGTGAGTTGGGGTAGCAGATGCAATTAAAATAGCATTAATTTGATCTGAAGAAATTGCTTCCTTTGCAGTCTTTGCAACTTCACAACTATATTTATTTGCAATTTTTTTGGAAGAACTTGTATCAATATCATAAACATATTTAAGGCTTGCTTCTGGATGAGCATTTATGATTGATGCATGTAATTTCCCAATTCTTCCTGTACCCAATAAGGCAAAATTAATCATTTTAGATTTTTACCCACTTTGAATTTAAATTAGAAGATTTTTTTGCTGCATAAATAAATTTAACACCGGCTACACCGTCATCAATTGTTGGAAATGAATATTTTTTATTTTTATTATGAATCTGATCAGCAAATTCTGAATAAATATTTGCAAAGGCTTCAAAAAATCCTTCCGGATGACCAGCAGCTATTCTTGAACTTGAAAGTGAAAAATTAGATACAAGTTTACTGGCTCTTGTAATAACTTTCATTGGTTTATCTAGTTGGGTAAACTTAAGGTTATTTGGATCATCCTGTAACCACTCTACTGAACCTTTTGATCCATAAACTCTAATTTTTAAACCATTTTCTCCACCAGTTGCAGCGGATGATACCCAAATTATCCCCCTCGCTTTATTGCGCATTCTTAACAAAACGAATGCATTATCATCAACTGAAATTTCAGATGATAATGAGTTTACTTCTGCAGATATTTCATTTACCTCTAATCCCGTTACATATCTTAACAAATGAAAAGCATGGGTTCCAATTTCAGATAATATCATTGAAGGTCCTGATTGTTTTTTATTTAACCTCCATTTTAATGTTGCTTTTTCATCTTTCTTTTTTACGCCTACTGTGTAGCCTTGGGGATATTCAACATTAATCAAATTAATTTTTCCTAATTTATTTTTTGATATTAGATTTTTTGCTTCTCTTAGCATTGGGTAACTAGAATAGTTATGTGTTAATGCAAATACAATTTTGTTTTTTAAAATGATTTTTTTTAATTTAATAGCATCCTCAACTGTAGCGGTTAAAGGCTTGTCACAAATAATATGTATACCTTTTTCAATAAATGCTTTTGCTATTTTATAATGATCACCTGATGGAGTCATAATTCCAAGAGCTTGAATACCTTCATCTCTTTTTGACTCAACTAATGCCATAGACTTATAATCGGTATAACAACGATCATCAGATAATCCTAGTGACGAACCAAACGATTTAGATTTTTTTTTGTCTTTTGAAAATATCCCAGCAACAAATTCAAATTTATTATCAAACCTGGCTGCTAATCTGTGTGTATATCCAATAAAAGAATTAGGGCCACCACCGATGAAACCAATTCTAATTTTACTTTTATTATTTAAAGTATCATTTCTAAGTAAGTCTAATCTACCAAAAGCGATTTTGGGTTTTGTTTTCATTAATTAACTATGCCGCCATCAATTACATAGTTTTGAGCAGTACAACCAGAGCTTTGATCAGATGCAAAAAACAAAACTGGCTTTGATATATCTTCAGGCATTAGCATTCTCTTAATACATTGTCTCTCAAGTTGAGTTTTTTTAATTTCTGGAGTAAGCCATAATTTTTTTTGCCTATCCGTAATGATCCAACCAGGGACAATACAATTTACTCTGATATTATAGATACCTAAATCTCTCGCTAAAGTTCTTGTTAAACCCATAATAGCAGATTTTGCAGTAGTATATCCAGGCATACCGCCTTGAGAAATCATCCATGAAAAACTTCCTATGTTTACAACAGAACCTTTGCCTAAATCTTTCATGTCTTTATAGACAGCTTGTGTTGCAAAAAAATAATGTCTTAAATTAATATTCATTCTATCATCCCAATATTCAGGAGTGACACTATCTAAATCGTGTCTCTCATCATTTGCTGCATTATTTACTAGAATTGAAATTGGACCAATTTCTTTTTTTACTTTTTCTAATGAAATTTTAAGTTCTTCTATATTTTTTAAATCACATTTTACAAATAAACTATCAACATCATATTTGTTTTTGATTTTTCTTGATAACTCATTACCTAGTTCATCATTTATATCTAAAAATGCAACTTTTGATTTTTGAGAAACAAATTGTTCGACGATACTTTCCCCAATTCCTGAGGCACCCCCTGTAATAAGAACTACTCTATCTTTTAGTGATGGATAAGTTGCGATTTCATTCATGTTATTTATGGTATATATTTATGAAGACTATGTTTAACATAATCAAATTAAATGAAAAAGATAATATTGGAATCGCGCCAATGAGTATTCCTAAAAATGTTCAGTTAAATATTGGAATAAAAACAAAAACTGATATTCCTTATGGGCATAAAATATCATTATTAAAAATTAAAACAGGTGAATTTATTTTACGATATGGTCAGAAAATTGGTGTAGCATTAGTCGATATAGATGCAGGTGAACATGTTCATTCTCATAACTTGTCATTTTCTGAGTTTAAAAGAGATTATAATAATAATTTTTTAAAAGAAAATTTTATAAATAAAAAAAAGAATATATTTTTTAAAGGCTATAAAAGAAATAATGGATCTGCTGGAACAAGAAATTATATTGGATTAATTAGTACAGTAAATTGCTCAGCTACAGTCGTAAAAAAAATAGCTGATAAGGTAAACAATGAATTAAGAAAAACTAATTTTCAAAATATAGATGGAGCAGTAAGTTTAAAACATTCCTCAGGTTGTGGTATGAATAACACTAGTTATGGAATGAGTATATTTAATAGAACAATAGAGGGTTTTAAGGTTCATCCAAATTTTGCAAAAGTCTATGTAATTGGTTTAGGTTGTGAATGTGCACAAATTTCTCTTTATAATAAGGATCAAGCTAGTAGAAGTGTTGAGTATTTAAATATTCAAGATGAAGGTGGAACAAAAGAAATTGTTAAAAAAGTAAGTAATAAAATTATTAATCAATTAGAAAGTATTAATAAAATTCAACGAACAAATATTCCAATCTCTGAATTAACAGTAGCCTTACAATGTGGCGGATCTGATTCATATTCAGGCGTAACTGCTAATCCAGCTCTAGGTTTTGCATCAGATATGCTTGTCGATCATGGAGGTTCTTCGATTTTATCAGAAACTACAGAAATTTATGGTGCAGAACACTTATTGTTTGAAAGATCAATTAATAGAAAAAATATTGAAAAAATAGAAAATCAAATTGATTGGTGGAAGGAACATCTTCACAAAAATGGTAGTTCCATGGATAATAATCCTTCGCCAGGAAATAAAAAAGGTGGTCTTACTACAATTCTAGAAAAATCACTTGGTGGTATTTCAAAAAGTGGGACTAGAAATATGGTAGATGTATTAGATTATGCTGAAAGATTAAAAATAAAAGGATTTAATTTTATGAATGGGCCAGGATATGATCCTGTTTCCGTTACAGGTCAAGTTGCTTCTGGTGCAAATATTATTTGTTTTACTACTGGTAGAGGTTCATGTTTTGGTTTCAAACCTACTCCTAGTATTAAAATTGCTACAAATACAAATATGTTTAATAAACTTGAAGAAGACATGGATATTAATGCAGGAGCCATAATGGACAATGAAAAAACACTCGAAGAGGTAGGAAATGAAATATTTAATAAAATTATATCTGTGGCATCAGGTGAAAAATCAAAAAGTGAAATAAATGATTATGGAGATGATGAGTTTAACCCTTGGATTATAGATCCAACAATGTAATTTGTTTAAATTGGAAATTTGGAATTAACCAATGCATTTTCTTTAAGATAGTTCCAAAATTCTTTTTTTATTTTATTATCATATAAGTTAAAATTTTCTTCTACATGGCCCTTAGATGTCATTCCAAGAAGACAGGATGAAACTATTTCATTGCTATACGGAAATTGTATTGCTGCGTGTTTTAAAGAAATATTAAATTTATCACATGCATTCTTAAGATTGTATGCTTTGTCTAACCAATAATTTGCTGACTCATGTGATCTAGGTATTCTCACTAAACTCTCACTAACATTTTTTGCCCAGTCTTTATCCAATTTAGAATAATCAAAATATGTATTTGGGCTAGGATCTATTAGAATGCCACTATTAAATACACCTCCTAATACTAAAGAAATTTTATTTTTCTCACATATTGGTATTAGTTGATCTAAGCTAGTTTGATCAATCAAGGTATATCTTCCAGCTAGTAAAAAAACATCAAAACATCCCTCCTTAGCAAATTCAATAAGCATTTCATTTTGATTCATTCCACAACCAATAGCTTTCACAACACCCTCGTCTCTTAGTTTAACCAAAGCTTTTAAAGCTCCTTTTTTTGCTTCTTCAAAGTGATCCGGATGATTATCAGGATCATGAAGGTAAAGAATATCAATTTTATCCAGACCTATTCTTGATAGACTATCCTCAAAAGATTGCATAGCTCCATCATATGTAAAATTAAACTCTGAATCTTTATCTTTTGGAGAGCCAATAAATTTTTCTGCTGCTTTAGATTTTTTAGTATCAACAATAAGCCTTCCTACTTTTGTTGAAATAACAAAATCTTCTCTTCGTTGTTTTTGTAAAAAATTACCCAATCTTTTTTCAGACATTCCAGATCCATAAAGTGGTGCCGTATCAAAATATCTTATTCCTTTACTCCACGCAGTTTTTAGAGAAAGATAAGCATCTTGATCACTTACGGCTACTGGCCAACCACCTAGAGGCGCACATCCAAAACCAAGCTCAGATACTTCAATATCAGTTTTACCAATTTTCCTTTTATTAATCATTTAGATTTTACAGTTTGCCCTCAAATGAATCCTGATAAAGTTTTAAAAAATCATCTTCATTTAATTTAATTGGATTTGAGCTAGTAGAGGGGTCATTTAATGCCATAACACTCATTTTTTCAAAATTAGAATTGTCATCTATTAATTCTTTTAAAGTATGTGGAATAGATAATAATTTTCTTAGATCTAGTATCCAATCTAAAAAAGAGTTAAATGATGGATTTGACAAATTTAAATACCTTGAAAGATCAGTTATTTTATTTTCAATTACTTTTTTATTTCTAAGAAGAACATAGGGCATGAATACTGCGTTCGTTAAACCATGATGTGTGTTATAAATTGCACCAATGGGATGACTCAATGAATGTATTGCTCCTAAACCTTTTTGGAATGCTATTGAACCCATAGATGAGGTTGCTAGCATATTTGCCCTAGCTTTTATATTCTTACCATCCTTATAAACTTCAACTAAGTTATCTTTAATTATTTTCATTCCCTCTAAAGCAATTCCTTGAGATAGTGGATGAAAAATATCAGATGAATAAGCTTCAAGACAGTGTGCTAATGCATCCATACCAGTGAATGCTGTTAATGATGGGGGTAATGGTATTGTTAAATCAGGATCAAGTATCACTACAGAAGGAAGCATTTTAGGATGAAATATTATTTTTTTTTCTTCTGTTAATTCATTAGTGAAAACTGAAGCTCTTCCAGTCTCTGATCCTGTACCTGCAGTTGTTGGAACAGCAATTATAGGAAATATTGCATCACTATTTGCTCTTGTCCACCAATCACCAATATCTTCAAAATCCCATAAAGGTCTCTTTTGTTTAGACATAAATGCAATACCTTTACCTGTGTCCATACCAGAACCACCTCCAACAGCTATTACTCCGTCATGATTATTTTGGTTAAATTGTTTAACTCCCTCTTCTACGTTTTGACCAGTTGGATTTGATTTTACTTCGCTAAATATATTTGGTTTTTTATTGAGTGAATAATTAATTTTTTCTATAATATCAGTTTGTAGAATACCTGGATCAGTAACTATCAAAGGATTTTTAATATTTAAGTTATCACATGCTTTTTGAATATCTTTTATTCTATATAAGCCAAACCACATAGTTGTTGGATAATTCCAATTTATATTTTGTATTTCCATTACACTGTCCTTATGTGGTAACTTTTTGCTCGAGTAAGATGATCGAAACCTAAAACTGAAAGAGTAACGCCAATTCCCGTATCTTTTACTCCTGTCCAGGCAAGACCCGGATCGAGATAATCGCATCTATTCATAAAAAAAGTACCTGTCTCTATTTTAGACCCCATACTTTGTGCGAATTCTTTATCAGAAGTCCAAATACTTGCAGTTAATCCATAAGCACTATCATTCATTAAATTAATAGCTTCTTCTTCATTTTTAACTTTCATTATACCAACGGTTGGACCAAATGTTTCTTCTTTCATAAATTCCATTGAATGGTCTACTTGTATAAGAGCTGAAGGACTAACATAGCAATTTGTTCCATCATCTGCCTTAAACTTATTTGAGTCAATTATATTTTTAGCACCTTTATTTAATGCTTGGGAAACCTGTGTCCTTATATATTTTGCTGCATTCATTCTAACAACAGGTCCTAAATTGGTATTTTCTTCTAGTGGGTTTCCTAAAGTATACTTTTCTGTGATTGATTTAAAACCATCTACAAATTTATCAAATATATTTTCATCAACATATATTCTTTCAATACCACAACATGATTGACCTGAATTGAAATAAGAACCATCAACTAAATTTTCAATTGCATGATCAAGATTACAATCACTCCTCACATACGCTGGATCTTTTCCTCCAAGTTCTAATCCTGCGCCAATAAATCTTGTGCCAATAGATTTTTTTATTTCTTTTCCACCACTTACAGAACCAGTAAATAAAACATGATTTATTCTATTATCAGAAATGACTTTAGATGTAGATGAATGATCTAAATGTAAAAATTGAAATATATTCTTCGGCAATGATGCTTTGATAGCAGCATCAAATAATTGTTCGGCACATAATGGTGTTTGAGATGAATGTTTTAAAATAACTGTATTGCCTGATAGTAAACTTGGAACTATTGAGTTAACAGATGTATTAAAAGGATAGTTCCAAGGTGCAATTACAAAAATTGTACCAAGTGGTTCCTTTTTTATATAGTTGTCAAATTCTGAATCTTTTCTAGATACCACATCCTCTAAAGCCCTATCAGCATTATTAATCATGTAATTTGCTCTTTCTTCAAAACCTCTCATTTCACCAGGACATTGACTTATTGGTCTTCCGATTTGTTTACATAAATTTTCAACGATCTCTTCATTATTTGAAAGAAAAGATTTAACAAAATTACTAATCATTTTCTTTCTTTCATTTAAAGAAGTTTCTTTCCATTTATTCCTAGCTTCATATGCATTTTGAAGAACAGTTTCTATTTCACTATCAGACGCGAAATTTCTTTCTACTAGAATAGAATTATCAATTGGAGTAACAGTTTTAAGCATTTTAATTGGTTTAGTTATTTTAATTAATTAAATCAATTAAATTTTTTTAAATTATATATATAGTTTGTTTATGAAATTAAATTTCTCAGGAAGAACAGCTCTAATTACAGGTGGCTCAGGAGGAATTGGATTATCAATAGTAAAAAAATTAATTGAAATTAAAATTAAAGTAATAATTTTAGACATCAATAGTCCCAATAAAAAAATACTATTAAATAAATTAGTTGAATTTAAAAAAATAGATTTATCTGATTATAAAAATTTACAAATATGTTTAAAAGAAATTAGGAAAAAGTATAAAAAAATAGAATACATTATTAATGCAGCAGGTGTTTTGTGGTTTGATAAAGATATAGGTTTAGAAAAAATTCGTTTAGACACATGGGAAAAAGTTATATCCATAAATCTTAGTTCTATTGTAGTTGTTTTACAAAGCATACTTCCTTTAATGAAAAAAAATAAATTTGGATCTATAGTTCACATTTCATCTATCGATGCTTTATCTGGAGATGATAAACCTCAAGATGCTTATGGATCATCTAAGGCAGCTTTATTACGTCTATCTAAATCAATATCTATTCAATATGCGAGTAAAAATATAAGATCAAATTCTATATTACCTGGGCCAATAGAAACACCAATGCAAAAAAGATGGGAAAAAAATCCTGAATCAAAAAAGAATTTATCAAAAGTAATACCACTTAAAAGAGTTGGAAAACCTATTGATATAGCAAACTCAGCAATTTTCCTTTTAAGTGATGAAAGTAGCTTTATTACAGGTACTGAATTAATTATTGATGGGGGCTTAAAAGCTAAACCTTAATTTAACCTCTTTCGAAATATCTTCTAAGTTGCCAATCATTAACTGAAGTATCATAATCTTTTTGTTCCCATTCAGCTGCATGAATATAATGCTCTAAAACATCTGGATTAAAAATTTCTGGTAATAATTTTGATTTTTTTGCTAATTGTATAGCTTCATTTAATGTTTTTGGTACTTCCCTTACTTTTTTTTCATAGATGTTACCACTGTACGGCTCCTCTAGTTTTAGTTTATTTTTTATTCCATAAAGTCCAGCACCAACAAGTGCAGCAAAAGCTAGGTAAGGATTTACGTCAGCACCAGGTACTCTACATTCTATCCTTATTGAAGACCCATGGCCTGCTAATCTAAATCCTGCAGTTCTATTATCAATCCCCCAAACAGATTTTGTAGGTGCAAAGGATCCGTCCTGAAATCTTTTATAAGAATTTATATTAGGTGCTAAAAAAATAGATATATCTGATAAAAATTTTATTTGACCAGCAACATAACTCTTAAAAATATCTGACATCCCATATTTATCTTTAGGATTGTTAAATACATTTTTTTTAGTTTTCTTGTCAAAAAGGGAATTGTGAATATGGCATGAGCTACCACAAACTTCTTTATTGTATTTAGCCATAAAAGTTACTGCTTTATTATGCTTGAACGCAATTTCCTTTGCAGCATTTTTTATTATAATATGATTATCTGCCATATTTAATGCGTCTGTAAAAACTACGTTTATTTCCTCCTGTCCTGGAGCAGCCTCTCCTTTTGAGCATTCAACGTAAATTCCAGATTTTAGTAGAGAATTTCTAAGTTCTCTCATCACATCTTCTTCTTTTGTTGTTTGGAAAATCATATAATCTTCAATGTACCAGGAAGCTTCTTTAAAATTTGTATAATTATTATTATGAATTTCTTCATATGTTTGGTTGAAAAGAAAAAATTCTAATTCAGATCCAATCATTGGATCGAAACCCATTTTGTTTGCCTTTGCAATAACATCTTTAAGAATTTGTCTTGTTGAATGTATTAATGGTTTTTTACCATGATGATCTAAACAATCACAAATTACTATAGCTGTTTTTTCTAACCAAGTTGCTATCTTGATAGTTTTCAAATCAGGAATTACTGTCATATCACCATAGCCAGTTTCCCACGAAGATGATTTGTAACCAGGTACTGTAAACATATCCATATCTACAGTATAAAGATAATCACACATATGTGTTTCCTTATGAACATAGTCTAGAAACGCCCTGCCTGTAACTCTTTTACCATTTAATCTGCCTTGCATATCAGACACGCAAACAAGTACAGTATCTATTTCATCTTTTTGGATAGCTTTTTTTAAATTGTTAAATGTTATTGTCATTAAATTTGAATAAAAGACCCAGCACTATTATTAATGCTGGGTCAAAATTATTATCTATAAGGATATCCGGCTTTATCCATTGTAGATGCATAAATTTTAAATGCTTCAACAACTTTTGCACTTCTTGCACTCTGTTGAGCAACTTCATCCCAAAATCCTGAAGCGTCTTTTACAACTTGGCTCCATTCATTAGCTGGTATACTTGTGAGCTCCATCTTCTTACCATTAACACGAAGATCTGCTTCTCCACCCCAATACCATACTTGTCTGTAGTAATGTGATTGATCTATAGACATTTTAAATAACTCTTGAAGTTTTGGAGATAGCTTACCCCAACTCTTTGAGTTAGCGAAATATGATCCAAACCAAGCTCCGGTAACTGAATTTGTAAGAGCATAATTACATATATCTGCCCAACCAACTTCATAAGCTTCTGTGAAGCCACACCAGCAAACACCATCAAGTTCTCCAGTTTGCATTGCTACTTCAACATCATCCCAAGGCACAATTACTGGTATTAATCCATACTTTGCCATAAAACGTCCAGCTGTAGGAACTCCAAAAACCCTAAGTCCTTTCATATCAGCTAAAGATCTTACAGGCTTGTTAACTGTAAATAAATGACAAGGATCCCAAGCACTAGTACTTAACCAAGTTACATTATCTACTTCACCATAAGCTTCAGACCAAATTTCATCCAAGCCGTAATACTTAAACATAGCAGGTACATCTAAACTGTAACGAGTTGCAAAAGGAAAATAACCACCAAATACAGAAATATCAACTGGAGATCCCATTGTAGCATCATCACTTTGTACTGCATCTATAGTACCAGCTTGCATTGCTCTGAATAATTCATCAGTAGGAACTAATTGGTCAGCATAGTAAAGCTCAATTTCCATTTCACCATGAGCTGCTTTATTAAAAGCTTCAATTTGTGGAAGTACAACATGTGCACCAAGAGGAGCTCCTGAATAAGTTTGAAGTCTCCATTTAATAGGATTAGTTGCTGCATATGCATATGGTGCTGCTAATGTTGATGCACCAATTGCTCCTGCTGAAACTAAACCTGCTTTTTTTAAAAACTCACGTCTTTTCGTAAGATTTTTTTTATTTTTCATTTAACCTCCCCTAAAGTAGTAAATTATAAATAATGGACTGATCTTGATATGTAAAAAAGCATAAATCAAGAAAATTTATTGCAATTATAAACAATTACCTATCTTCTTGAGACATAATCAGGAAGCCAAGTAGCTATTTCGGGGAAGATCATAACAATGGCAAGTCCAAGGCACATAACCAAAACAAATGGAATTATGGACCTATATATATCCATCAAACTAATATCTTTAGGTGCCATAGCACGCATCAGAAATAAGTTATATCCAAATGGCGGTGTCATATAAGCAATTTGACATGTTATGGTATATAAAACCCCATACCAAATCGGATTAAAACCTAAAGCTATAATTAATGGGACATATAATGGTGCAACTATTACTAACATTGCTGTATCGTCTAGAAACATTCCCATTAAAATGTAAGACAATTGCATCATTATTAATACGCCCCAAGGACTTAAGTTCCATCTTTCTATAAATAAAGTTTCGATTGCTCTAACTGCACCTATACCATCAAATACTGCTCCAAAGCTTAGAGCAGCTAAGATGATCCACATAAACATACAAGAAACACCTAAAGTTTTTTTCAAAGTATTTTCTATTACAGACCAGTTTAATTTACCTTTTATTAACGCTGCAAGAGTTGCTCCAAATGCACCTACTGCTGAACATTCTACTAAACTTGCAATTCCCATTAAAAATAATCCCGTCATAGAAAAGAAAATTGCAAAAGGTATTAATCCAGCTTGCAGCAATTTAAACTTTTCAATTCTTGAAATTTGTCTTTCTTCTTTTGGAAGTGCTGGCCCTAATTCAGGCTGAAGTTTACATCTTATATAAATGTATAAAATAAATAACGTAGCCATCATAATTCCCGGAAGAATACCTGCAAGCCATAATTTACTTACTGGTTGTCTAGCTATCATTCCATACAGAACTAAAACTACACTTGGTGGCACTAAAATTCCAAGAGAACTTCCAGCTTGAACTACACCTGTTATCATTCTTTTGTCATAGCCTAGTTTTAACATAGCAGGCAGAGCAATTGTTGCGCCAATTGCCATACCAGCAACACTCAAACCATTCATTGCTGAAATTGCAACCATCATCCCCATTGTACCAATTGCTAAACCACCTTTTATACCTCCAAAGTAAACATGGAACATTTTATAAAGATCATCTGCAATACCTGACTCAGATATCATATATCCCATGTATATAAATAATGGTAATGTTAGCATAGGATACCATTTGAACAATTTCCATGCTGCTGTGTAAGGCATTTCAACTGCTCCTTCACCCCATAATAATAATGCTGCCATTGCTGCAACAAATCCTATTGCTCCAAAAACTCTTTGACCTGTTAGTAACATTAGCAACATTGTTGCAAACATGGTTATTGCAATAGTTTCGTAACTTACTAAATCTGCAATCATCAAATTTCTCTATTTAATACTTTTGCAATATCCTTGAAAAAAATTGCAATTGATTGAAGAAGCATTAATAAAATACCAAAAGTCATTATAGATTTGATGGGCCAAACATAAGGTGCCCACGCTGTAAATAATCTTTGATTAGTTTCTAACGTATAAGTTAAACTTGAAATTGAACCAATTAAAAGAACAACAAGATAAAAAATTAAAAAAACACTTGTTAAAGAATCTAATAATGCTTTAGTTTTATCTTTGAGTTTACTGTAAATAAGATCCATTCTAACATGATCGTCTGTAAGCATTGAATATCCTCCACCTAATAAATAATAACCTGTCATCACAAATTGGGCCATTTCAATTATCCAGATCAGTGGAATGTTAATAATATTTCTTGTTACAAAAGATAAAATTAAAATAAACATCATTACAAAAACTAAATACATAGTTGCTCGTCCAGTTTTCAAACTGATAAAATCTATCGTTTTTACGTAATATTTTATTATGCTTGGCATTTATAATTTATGTTACTATAGATAATTATAGAATAAAGGAAAAAATTTAAAGAGACAATTATGGAACAATATAAAAATTTTATTGATGGAAAATGGATTATTAGTGAATCAAAAGAAACAATAAAAGTTGATGATCCTTCAAATGGTAAAGTCATCGGTGAAATTTCATGTGCAAAAAAAAATGAAGTTGATCTTGCAGTAGAAGCAGCCAAGAATTCTTATAATAGCAGAGTGCTTGTAGATATGCCATTACTTTCAAGAGCAAAATTAATGAGAAAAATTGCTGAAGAGACAAGAAAAGTTGCAAAAGAAGGAGGAGAGCTTCTTTGTTTTGAAAATGGAAAAAATATAGCTTCAGCCATCAAAGAATTTAATGATGTAGCAGATATGTTTGATTATTATGCGGGTTTAACAGATAAACTGGAAGGTAAGACTATACCTGTAGCAAAAAATGTTTTTGATTACACAGTTCTAGAACCATTTGGAGTATCTGCTCATATAGTTCCATGGAATTTTCCATTATCAATGATCGGAAGATCACTAGCATGTTCATTTGCTACTGGAAATTCAACAGTAGTTAAGACTGCAGAATTAACTCCTTTATCAGCAACAATTTTTGCTAAGGCAATTGAAAATGCTGATGTGCCAAATGGGTTAATTAATATAATTTGTGGATATGGAAATGAAGCAGGATCATATCTTGTTTCTCATGAAGATGTAAATCATGTAGTATTTACAGGTTCTGTCGCAACTGGAAAAAAAATACTTCACGCTTGCGCTGACAAAGCTATTCCTGCTGTTGTTGAATTAGGTGGTAAGTCAGCTGGTATTGTTTACCCTGACGCTGATCTTAATGAAGTTCTAGAAAGTGCGCGTTCAGGAATATTTAGTGTTGCAGGACAAATTTGTACAGCAATGTCTAGACTTGTAGTTCATAAATCAATCAAAGATGAATTAGTAGATAAGCTTGTGGATATGAGTAAATCTTTAAAAATTGGACCTGGTATAGAAAAAGATACAGACCTAACTCCAGTTATATCAGAAAATCAACTTCAAAAAGTTGAAGGTTATGCAAGATCAGGAATCCAAGAAGGAGCAGAAGCGGCATATGGTGGAAAAAGATTAGAACGTGAAGGATATTTTATGGAACCAACAGTTCTAAACAATGTTAAACAAAGTATGACTGTAGCCAGAGAAGAAATTTTTGGTCCAGTACTCTCAGTTCTTGAATATGAAGATCAAGAAGAAGCAATTGATATTGCGAATGATACTGAGTATGGTTTAGGTGCTGGTGTTTTTACAAAAGATCTAAAAAAAGCATCTTGGACTGCAAGCAAATTAGAAGCTGGTCAAGTATATGTAAATAAATGGTTCACTGGAAATCATGCAACACCTTTTGGAGGTTATAAACAATCAGGATATAGCCGTGAAAAAGGAGTAGATGGACTTAAATCTTATCTTCAAGTCAAAAATGTTGGTATTAGTTTAGGTTAAAATCGGCCAGGAGAATAAGCGCTAATATCTATATTCGGCAGTTGATCTTTTGACAAACTATCAATAATTTTTCCCGTAACAGCTCCTAAAGTCCAGCCAATATGTTGATGTCCAAATGCATAAATGACATTATTATTTTTCTGAGACTTTCCAATAACAGGTAATGAGTCTGGTAAGGTAGGCCTTCTACCCATCCATGTTGATCTTACTTCTTTTAATTGGGGCAAAACCTTTCTTGATTGTCTCTCTATCATTTCAAGACGTTTTTTATTGGGTGGTTTATTTAAACCTGCTATTTCAACTGTACCAGCAGCTCTTATACCATCATGAATTTGTATTAGGTAAAATCCAGACTCAGACCAAGCAACGGGACGATTTATTAATTTCTCTTCAGTTTCAAATAAAAGGTGATACCCTCTTTCGGTATCAAGAGGGAATTTATCTCCAAGCTTATTCGCAATTTGATTAGACCAAGCACCAGCACTTACAATTATTTTATCAAATTTAAGTTTTTTATTTTCTAAAAATAATTCTATATTTTTTTCTTTCTGTGTTAAATTTTTTATATTTTGATTTATATAAATACCGCCTAGTTCTAAAAACTTTTTAAAAATCTTATTACTTATTGCTAATGGATTTGTTGTGTGTCTTGATCCAGTAAAGACTTGCCCAGAATAATAAACATCAGCTAAATTTGGTTCTAATTCTTTAACTTCATCTTTATTTAAATTTCTTACTTTAACGTTATTATTTTTTCTAATAATGTTTGCGTATTCATAATTTTCATAAGATTTTTTTGAATCAAAAAGATAAAGATTTTCTTCATAGCTAATATATTCTTTTACATTTACATCTTGAAAAATTTCATCGTAAGATATTTGTGAGTGTTTTAATAGGTTAGTGAGAGAGTTTGCTATTTCATTAACTTTTTCTTTTTTACAGTTTTTTAAAAAACTTATTGCCCAAGGCAAGTTCTTTAAAATATAAAAAAAATCAACTGCCAAAGGTCCATCTTTTCTTAAAAGCATTGATGGTATATCCCAGATCAATCCAGGATAATTAACAGGAACATTTGCATAGTCTGCAAAAGTACAAGCATGTCCAAAACTTGTCATTGAGCCAGGCTTCTCCCTATCAATTAAAGTTACATTAAATCCAGATTTTTTTAAAAAATATGCGCTACATATACCAACTATGCCAGCACCAATAACAGCAATGTTCTTCACTATTCTATCGAGCTTTAATACCTCTGAGTTTTTCAGACCTTCTTCTAAGTAGCTCAACTGTAGTTAATAAAAATATAGAAAGAAGCACTAAACAAGTAGCCATACATAAAATAACAGGGCTAATTTCTTGACGTATTCCGGCCCACATTTGTTTTGGAATAGTTAACTGATCAATACTTGCCATAAACATAACTATAACAACTTCATCAAAAGATGTAATAAAAGCAAATAAAGCTCCTGATATAATACCTGGTAAAATCAACGGCATAATGACTTTAAAAAATGTTCTCATTGGTTTAGCACCTAAGCTTTGTGCTGCTTTTACCATGTTCATGTCGAAACCAACTAATGTTGCCGTTACAGTGATTACTACAAAAGGTGTAGCAAGAGCAACATGTGCGAGAATTACACCTGTGAAAGTATAAACAAGATTTATTCTTGCATAGAAGAAGAACATTCCTGCAGCTGTTATAATTAGTGGAACAATCATTGGTGAAATTAAGATTGCCATTATCAAACCCTTATATGGCATATGAGGTCTACTTAAGCCAAGAGCTGCTAATGTTCCTAAAGCTGTAGCGATAACAGTTGCTATAATACCAATATAAAAACTATTTACTGTGCCAACCATCCATTTTTTTGAACATGGAACTGTAGATGAAACAACATCAGCACTGCAATCACCAATCATATTTTTATACCATCTTATCGACCAAGCTTCAGGATCAGGAGGCCAAGCCAGCATTCCTTCTGTAAAAACCATAAAAGGTGAAACGCTGAAAGATATTGGAATAATTGCAAATAGTGGTGCTATTAAAAAGAAGAAAACTACAGTGCAAAAAAATAAATAAAAGTAATAGTATGTTCTTTGAACCGGAGTTGCGTAACTTGGGAGAGCCATTCTATTATCCTAACTTTATGTTGTCTATTCCAACAATTTTATTGTAAAGCCAATAGAAGATCAGCATTATACCAAGAAGTATTCCTCCAAGAGCAGCGCATAATCCCCAATTGAGTGTAGTTTTTAAATGGTATGCTATCCAACTTCCAATTAATTTACCATCTTTTCCACCAACTAATTCTGGTGTAATAAAATATCCAATAGCAAGAACAAATACTAATAAACCGCCAGCACTTATTCCAGGAATAGTCTGTGGCAAGTAAACACGCCAAAATGCCATTGCAGGTTTAGCGCCTAAGTTTTGAGCTGCTCTCATATGACTTTTTGGAATTACTCTCATTACGCTGTACAAAGGTAAAATCATAAATGGCAATAAAATTTGAGTCATAGCAATTAAAGTTCCAGCTTCATTGTAAACCATTTGTATTCTCCCATCATCAGTTATAACTCCTAGCCAAACTAAAATTCCATTTATAACACCATTTTGCTGAAGCATTACTATCCATGCAGTTGTTCTCACCAGTAAGGAGGTCCAAAAAGGTAGTAATACAAAAATCATCAAAAGATTACTGTATCTGAGCGGTAAGTTAGCTAATAAATGAGCGACTGGAAAACCAAGAATTAAGCAGAAAATTGTTACATAGATACTTACCTTAAAAGTTCTAAGCCATGTTTTCACATACATTCTTCTTTTTTCATCTTGAAGAACAACTTCTCCATCTTCATCAAATGTTCTATCCAGAGCATTCCAATAATAAATTGATGATCTATCATTTACCATTTGATTAAAAGAGTACCAGTAAGTTGGATCTCCCCATAATTTATTTATTTTTATAAATGTTTCTTTATATGAAATAGGTTCTTCACCTTTTTTTATAATTTTTTTAATTTCTCTTGTAGTTTTTTTAATTAAACTTTTCCAACCAGATTTAGCATAATTCATCCTAGTTAGAGCTTTACCTATCTGTCTTTTATCACCGTTAGCTAGTTCGAAAAAAAGACTTTTATATACTTCTTCTGGAGGTAGTTCGTCGGCTCCTTTATCCCAGTTTTTGTATTCATCAAAAGTATTAGGAAAAACGGAATTAATTTGGCTATCGTCAACACTCCTAAGAAGCATATCTCCGATTGGCATTACAAAAGTAACTACAATAAAAAGAAGTAATGGAAAGACTAGAAGAAATGCTCGAAGTTTATTTCTTCTTTCAGCTTTTCGAAGACTTTGTTTAAGTGGAATACCGTCAGTAGTTAATAATTCAGCTGTAGAAATAGTAACCTCCAAATAAAAAGGCGAGATAATTCTCGCCTTTAGATTAAATTACAAATTTTAATTTATCAAGCTTAGTTGCCCATCCATGCAGCATAACGCTCATTAATTTCTGCACCGTAATCTGACCACCATTGTGGATCACTCACGATTGAAACTTTCAAACGTTCTGGTGTGTTAGGCATGTGAGGCATAATATCAACACCTCCTGGTCCCCAAGGCTCATTATTTTGAATGATTGGAATACCAGATGCTCTCATTGGTCCATATGTAATATATTTAGCTTGTTCAGCTTGTGCTTCAGGAGTTGAAGCATGCCACATAAAATCAAGTGCTGCTTCTCTATTAGGAGCACCAGCAGTTAGACATAGATACTCTTGATCTAGTACTTGACCTTCCCAAATATATTCAAAGTTTTCACCTTCAGCTAAGTTAGCTGCACCAACACGACCATTATATGCAATTGCCATGATAACTTCACCACTTTTTACTAATTCAAGTGGTTGTGAACCAGCTGACCAGAATACTACATCATCTTTAATTCTGTCCATAACTTCAAACGCTCTATCGATAGCACCTGTTTGGTTAGCTAAAACTGTTGGAACTGCATTTGGCTTAACACCATCTGCGACCATAGCTTTTTCAATTACACCTGTTGCCCAAGTATGAATACCTCTTTTACCAGGGAATTTTTCTGTATCAAAGAAATCTGCCATACTGCTAGGTTTTTCACCAGGGAACGCATCTGGATCGTAAAATACAACGTATGTCCAAAAGATTTGTGGTACACAACAGTCCCAACCAGAGTGGTATTCAAGACCGTTATTTTCCATATCTTCTAGCATTGACTCACCGTCTGGTCCAGGAGCTGCATTAGCTGCAATTTCAGCTGAGATATCTTCGAAAAGACCTTCATCACAACCTGTGATTGCATCTGATGGTAACACGTCAACAATATCCCAAGTAACACTACCACTTTCTACTTGAGCTCTTACTTCACCTAAACCTCCGTTGTAGTTTTCAAAGACAATTGAGCTAGGATCAGAATATGTATCAGCATAAGCTTTCTTTTGACTTTCTGTATAAGCACCACCCCAAGACGCAACTGTTACAGCACTAGCTGCAAAAGGCGCAAAGATGACTGATGCGAATAAGAAGGCTTTTAAAAATTTAGACATATATATCCTCCTATTTTTTAGTTAACTAATCTTAAGATTATGTCTGTAATGGTGTTGTAATAACATGTTGAAACATGAAAAAAAAGGGCTAAAAATAAAAAAAATTGGCTAAATTATAAGAGATTAATAGATTTAAATATCTAGTGCTCTGACATCGTCGGGATTCCAACTTAGATTGAGAATATCTCCCTCTTTATGGCTAAAACTCCCCTCATTAGGAACCTTGACAATAAATTCGTTATTGCCGCAGACATCAAGCCTAGCTCTTATATGATCGCCTAAATATATAAGTTCTTCTATTTTACCCTGAAAGTTATTTGCATCTGGATTAGTGCTATCAATTGTAACTCTTTCAGGTCTTATTGATAGTTGAGTTTTATCACCAGCACCATCAACATTAACTTTTAATGCTTTTACAGTTCCAAAACCATTATCCAAATCAACAGTACAAGTATTTCCATTAATTTCTTTTACTACTCCATTAAGCGTATTATTCTCTCCAATAAACTTAGCAACAAAAGAATTCTCTGGCTTTTCATATAATATATCAGGTGTAGACAATTGCTGAACAACGCCGTCATTAAATACTGCAATTCTATTTGACATTGTTAGCGCCTCACTTTGATCATGCGTTACATAAACAACAGTAATGCCAATTCTATCGTGAATATGTTTAATCTCATATTGCATTTGTTCACGCAAATTTTTATCAAGAGCTCCAAGAGGTTCGTCCATTAACACTAACCTTGGTTCAAAAACAAGAGCTCTAGCTAAAGCTACTCTTTGTTGCTGACCTCCAGATAACTGTGCTGGAAACCTAGTACCAAAATTACCAAGCTCAACCATATCAAGTGCTTTTTGTACTTTGTCTTTTGCTTCGGCTTTTGATATTTTTCTAACTTCTAGTGGAAAAGATAAATTTTCTGCAACTGTCATATGAGGGAATAAAGCATAGTTCTGGAATACCATTCCAATTTCTCTCTCATAAGGTGGTATTTTACTTATTGGTTTTGTATCTAGAAAAATTTCACCATTTGTAGGGGTTTCAAAGCCAGCTAACATCATCAAAGTTGTTGTTTTACCTGATCCTGATGGACCCAACATTGTTACAAATTCACCTTTAGCAATATCCAAGTTTAGGTTTTTTACTACTAGTACTTCACCATCATAACTTTTATCAATTTTTTCAAATTTTACGAAACTTTGAGATGTATCATTCATAATATAATTTGTAATGAAGCTTGAATAACTGCATGAAAACAAATAGTCAAAAGTTAATTTAAAAAATGTTCATATTTGGTGTTATTTTTGCTTTAGTTGCTGGAATTTTATTTGGCTTAATCGGTCCCACTACAAAAATAGCATATAATTCAGGTGCTTCTGTAGCATTAACAATTTTTTTACGTTATGCAGTTGCATCGATAATTATATTACCTTTTATCCCTTATCAAAAGAATCTATTAGAAATTTTTAAAAAGAACCTAAAATACTTTTTATCTATATCAGCTGGTTCTATATTATTAACACTTGGGTTATTGACTTCAGTTATATTTATTGAAGTTAGTTTAACAATTCTTATTTTTTGTCTCTATCCAATATATGTTCTTTTATTTTCTATTATTGTCGATAAAGAAAAAATTTCACTAACTGTAAAGATTTTATTTTTTGTAACATTTTTAGGAATTATTTTAGTCATAGGACCATCTTTTAAAGTAATAAATATAATAGGTATTCTTTTAGCTTTTCTTGCATCACTTGGGTCAACTAGTATGATTATAGTGAATCAAAAAATGTCTATTAAAGGTATTTCGCCAATACCAATTAATATCTTTATAAATGTTTTTAATACTATTTTCTTCTTTGTAATATTAAAAATATTTTTTTCTTTAAATTTTAATTTTGATATCAATATTTATCTTTTAATTTTAATTCCTTCAGTATGTTATAGCTTTGCACTTTTGTCACAATTAATTGCTATCCCAAAAATTGGACAATCATATACTGCTTTATTTTTGTATTTAGAACCAGTGGTAGGTGTTCTTGGGGCTGTTTTTTTATTAAAAGAAAATTTAGAAACTTATCAATTGATTGGTGCTTCGATTGTAATAATAAGTTTATTATCAGCTTCCTTTATTAGTAGTAGAAACTAAAATTGATTTTTCATGAAATTAAACCAATTCTGACCAATTATTTTTGTAGAAACTTTTTCAGGAATATTATTATCACACATTAAATTAAATAAACTATTTAAGTCACTTGGTTGCTTATACCAACTCGGTAACTTAGGCCATTTTGGATTTTTATCTTTAGATTCTCCATAGTCAATATCTTTGGTCCACTTTCCATTTCTCATCCACATAACTACATCATCAGACCAATTTAAACAAAGATCAGAGCCGATTCCAATATTGTCTTCACCAATTAAGTTTACAAGCTCCTTAATCATTTCACAAAAATCTTCTATGGTACAATCACCTAAATTTTTAAGATGGTAAGGGTATAAACTTAACCCAATAAAACCATTTTTTTTAACAAGTTTTTGTAAAATATCAGTATCAATGTTTCTTTTAGATTTATGAAAGAAATTTGGATTAGCATGAGAAATTGCCACTGGCTTATTTGAGAATTCAATGGCATCAAGACATGTTTGCTTTCCTGCATGACTGAGATCTACAATCATTCCAAGTCTATTCATTTCTTTAATAACAGCTTTTCCAAATCTTGAAACACCTGAGTCTTTAGGTTCAAAACATCCTCCAGCAAGTGGAGTTTGATTATTATAGGTGAGTTGCATAAATCTCACACCTGCTTCAAAAAACTTTTCAACTAAAAAAATATCATTTGCAATAGGAGCAGAATTTTGAAAACCAAAAATTATGGCAACTTTATTATTTTGTTTAGCTTGTAAAATGTCTTTTGTAGTTTTTGCGTGAACAATTAGGTCATGATGCTCTTTAAAAAGATTTTTCCAGTAACTAATTTTTTCGAATGCCTCGTCAGTATTTTCCCAATACACTAATGTCGCATGAATAGCAGTTAATCCTGCTTGTTGAGCATTTTCTAACAATTCCCTATTCCAATTACAATACTCCAAACCATCAATTAATAGAATATCTTCACTTATTTTTGACATAGATTAATACTTCTATTAATGAAAAAACAAAAATTAACTATACATATTTAAATAATGCTACAAAAAGTTAAAGAAAATGACAACTACATGAAATTAGCAAGAATGGGTTCCCGTTATCCCTCAAGGCTTAGTTTTTCAAGAAGTATGTTAAGAAGGTTAGTTAATGATAAATGGAAAATAACAAAATCTAAATTTGATTTAGATAAAGATGGATACGGTACTGTTGTATATGAAATTATAATTAATGAAGATACTTATTCACTTGTGTGTTTTTCTGCTTTTCTGGATGATAAAGATAGAAGTGATCGAGTAATTGCTAGTAAATGGGATACTGCCTACACATTGCATGTAGGAAAATTAACCGATAAAGATCTTAAGAGATTAAAAGAAACAATTCCTCTTCAAGAATCAGGACGGAATTCTCCAAATGAATTAATTCTTAGCAGAGCAAATAAAAGTGTTAGATTATTTCAATATGTTGTTGATTGTCTTTCATGTGGTAAGCAACCTGATATTAATGAAATTAACAAAGTTGGTTATTTATTAAGGACAACTGCTGTTTATGGTAGTGGTAAATTTGGTTTATCAGACTTTACTAATACAAAAAATAAAACTGTATTCAATCAACCTTTCAGAGCAGAAATGTTGTCAGTTTATTTAATTAGAGAATTTAGCGTTGAATTAGTCGAACATGTTGCAAAACAAATAAATCCAGAAAAGTCAGTTAAGTTAGATAGGGAAATTAAACAACACTTAGGTATTGGTAATTCAACAGGTTTGGGAATGGCACCTTTCATTATTAAACACCCAAAATTAATTAATAAATGGATGACTCAGTATACTAAGACTTTAGATCAAATATTTAAAATTAATTTGGATAATATAACCTTTGAAAAGTATAAAAAACTTTTGAAAAAGGCATTAAATTATCTTGAAGAAGTAAATACAAGTGATGAATTTCAAATTAACAAAAACAACGTAACTATCGAGGATTTAAAGAAATATATTTTCTATATTAATAATTTGGATCTTTCTCAAAATTTTAAATGGTTAGATATTTTAGATTATTGTGATTCAAATTTTAATAATGATACCCAAGAAATTGCAAGAGTACAACTAATTGAATTATTTCCAGAAATATCTGAAAAATTAGCAGAAGATATGGCTGATGAAGAGATGATGGATATTGATGGCAATCAATCAGTTGGTGAATTAAAAAACATAATTAATGATAGATATTCTTGGGCAAAAAATATTGATTTTAATAAAAAAGAAAGCAATTTTTTATTTTGGTATGTTTCAGCTGCAAAATTAGAACCCCGATTAGGTGAGAGATATAATGAAAAAGGAAGCGAGTTGGAGCAAAATTTGGGTATTGCAAAAATGGTTAACGATTTGTTTAAACAAATTGAAAATTTAGATGAGGATCAATTAGTTTGTGAGTTTTTGTTAGTAAACCCTCAATTCAGAGGAATTGTTAAAAGAATTCAATCTTTAAAAAATTATCCTTATTCAGAAGTTGAAGATAACGTACTCGATAAAAAAACAATACCAATTGATATGTTAAGATTTAAGTTATCATTTTTTGGTGCAAATCGATATGATCCTAAATCAGATAGATGGTTAAGAGTTAGTTTTTTTTCTGGAGCACCTTATTTATCAGATCTAAATAATAAAAATGTAGATGGATGGGGTTTTGCTACTATGAATTCCTATTAATATTTGTGAGTTACTCTTACTACGAAGTATATACCAATTCACAACGAGCTTTTTCAGGATTAGGCTTCACTCATGGAGCAGATGAAGATGCTGCATATATTACAACCTGGTTAGAAGTATGTGGTCTAGATGGAATAAAATTACTTTCATTAAAAATTGCAGAATTGGATAATACTTTTAATGCTATAATAGATCCATCAAAAATAAGTTCTGATTTCGATTTCCATAACCAATCTTCATTAATGATAGGTCCAGGATTAATTGATTATTTAATATCAAAGATAGATATTCATAATGAATTCAAAATAAGTTTTAAAAACTGCAATGATCCAATATTTCTAATACCTTTACTTTATAAGTATGCAAAAAAAAATATAAGTTCACAGTTCATATATAACCAAAAAATTAATGCTCAGATAACACATAATAATATTTCAATTAATAAAGATATTATTTCTATAAATTATCAAAAAGATTTCGAGTTAATGTTAACAAAAAAAATTATTAATAAACAAAAATTAGATATTAATATTCAATCATCAAAAATAAATGAAATGCTCTCTCATGGTATTAATCCCGATGTAAAATCTTGGGATCAAATATCTAAAATAGCTTTTAGAACTTTTGTTCCTGAGTCAGAGGAATCTAGATCTAAGGGTGCTGGTGGCGGTGATGCAAACGATTAATTAATTATATGTAAATCTCTTGGAACGTTTGTAAGTAGTTCATAACCTGTATCCGTTACCCTAACTGACTCACTCAATTCTAACCCCCAAGTGTCCATCCACATACCGCACATAAGATGATAAGTTACATTAGGCTGTAAAAGTGTTTTTTCATTTTTACGTATACTTAGTGTGTGCTCTCCCCAGTCAGGAGGATAACCAAGTCCGATTGAGTAGCCAGCTCTTGACTCTTTTTCTAATCCATATTTTTCTAATACTGACCAAAAAGCAACAGCAACATCATGGCAACTGTTACCTGGTTTTGTTTGTTCTAAAGCTCTTTCAATACCTTCACTTGTTACTTTTAGTGTATCAGATATTTTTGTATCAGGTTTACCTATGTATACAGTCCTGGATAAAGCACAGTGATAACGGTGTTTAACGCCACCTAATTCAATTATAGTTCCCTCATTATTTTCAAATTTTTTTTCACTTGGAGTTAAGTGTGATGCTGATGCGGACCTGCCGCTTGCAAGTATTAAACCTAAACCGGCATACTCTCCCCCCATTTGAGTTTGTTCATTTCCAGCAATAAGAGTATTTTGAATTTTTCCAGCAACTGTACTTTGTTTTACACCTTCTTTTATTGAGTCAAAGGCTGTTTGCATTCCTGCTTTGACAAGTGTTCCAGCATCTTTCATATATTTTATTTCATTTTCAGATTTTATATACCTAACCCAATTAATTAAGAGATGAGCATTTATAAATTTTGCGTTTTCTAAATTATCTTTTAATCTCTTGTGGTTTTCAGCAGTATAATAATAGCTATCCATCTCAACACCTATATTTTTACGTGACCATTTTTTATCTTTAAATAATTCAACAACAAAATCATATGGATGTGAAGGAGGAGATTGAATAAGATTTTCTGGATAACCAAATATATTTTCTTCATTTAAATAAGTTGTAATACGTGCCCCATTTGAATCTTGCTTTCTTCCAAACCAAAATGGCTGATCTTCATCAATAGATAATATTACTCCTTGTGGAACATAAAATGACCATCCATCATAACCAGTTAAATAATTCATATTTGATGGATCGGTAGTTAATAGAACCTCTAAACCTTTTTTGTTCATAGATTCTTTTACTTTTGTAATTCTTGAATTAAATTCTTCCTGTGAGAATATCATAATAATATAAGTAAAATTTTTATCTATCTAATACCTCATATCCAAACTGATCTGCGGTTTCAAGAAGGATCTCCCAAATTGATAAAGCAAAACCTCTTGGTATATATAAACAGTAGATATTTGAAGATATTTTTAATAGTTTTACACTTACATGATGAATAGCAGTACTCGCAGAAGATAAGTTAGGAAAATTTTTTGTCCTTAAATCAATAGGAAGATGTCTATTTAAAAATAATGTTGAATTGTCTCCTTTAATTTCAATACTCGTATAAGCATGGGATATATCTAAAGTTGTTGCAATTTGATCACTGATTTTAATTTCTTTATTAAATAACCACCACTTCAAAGGTTCCATTCTCCACAGTGATTTATTTTCAAAAACAATGCCTTTATTAAAACTAGGTACCATTTTAATATTTAAATTATTTATCAAAAAATTATTTAATTCTTCAATTTTTTCAGGCCAGCAAATAATTTGTGTAATTTTGATGTTTTTAATTTCTTTGAATGTTAATGATTTTTTTGCACTTGTTGAATATTTTCCAACCTTATAAAGTGTTTCGAGTGCCGAATGTCTAAGCATACATTCTTTCTCCTTTTGGATCTACCATATGTGGTGAAACTACTTGTAGATTCATTTGTTTGTTTCTTACAGGATCTGCACCAATTAAAGTAGTATCTTTCCACTTGTCTAAGCCACCTTTAACAAAACCTATTCCAATCCAATGTCCAAGTTCAGGAGAATGAGTTACGGAGGTAATTCTTCCAATACCCTGTCCTTTTATATTATTTTTTTCACATACAATTGTTCCAGCATTAAAAGTATCTTTTAAGTTTTTTGGAAAGAACCCTACTAAAGTTTCACGGTCATCACTTTTTAGTACTCCTCGCTTTCTCATTGCACTTCCAATATATGATTTTTTTGTAGAAGCCATTTTACTTAAACCTGCATCATCAATTGTTACTCTACCATCAAGTTCAGCTGCTGTAACATGACCCTTCTCAACTCGAAGTGCTCCTAGAGCTTCCAATCCATATAAACAACCATCATATTTTTTTGTATGTTCCCAAAGTAAGTCCATCATTGTATTGGCAAAATCTGATTTAACATAAACCTCAAAAGCCAATTCACCTGAGAAACTAATTCTTGCAATTCTGCATGGAATGTTACCTTTAAGAAAAGTTGAGATAACACCCATAAAAGGTAAGTTATTATTAGTTATAACTGAAGGATCATCGACACAATTATTTAGAACTTCTCTAGATTTAGGCCCTGCAACTGATACACCTGCCCATTGTTCAGAAACACTAGTCACATTTACTTTGAGATCTGTCCATCTAGTTTGAAGTAATTCTTCTAACCATGACATTACTTTTGCGGCTTCACCTGTAGATGTCGTCATAAAATATTCATTTTCTGATAATCGCCAAGACGTACCATCATCCATTACAATTCCATCATCACGCAACATGATACCGTATCTAGCTTTTCCAACTTGTAGTTTTGAAAAACCATTCGAATAAATTCTATTTAAAAATTCAGTAGAGTCTGGTCCTTGAATGGAAATCTTTCCTAATGAGGTTACATCACAAATGCCAACTTTTTTTCTTACAGTTGTTGCTTCTCTTATATAGGAATCACTTAAAGTTTCATTTTCCTTGGGATAATACCAAGGTCTTTGATACAATCCAACTTCAATCATTTTTGCACCATGATCAATATTCCATTGATGCATTGGAGTTACTCTTAATGGCCTGAAATGTTTTCCAACATTTCTTCCACTTAACGCACCTATAGAAACAGGAGTATAAGGGGGTCTGAAAACAGTAGTTCCAACTTCTGGAATTTCTTTGTTTAAAAGGTCAGCCATTAAAGATAATCCAATAATGTTCCCCATTTTTCCTTGATCGTTAGCCATTCCTAAAGTTGTGTATCTTTTAAGATGTTCTACCGAAATAAAACCTTCACGATGTGCGAGCCTTACATCATCTGTAGTTACATCATGTTGATAATCTACAAAACTTTTTGATCTAGATTTTTTATATTTTACTTCGTAAAGTGGTTGTATGGGATTTTTCCATCCACCAGGTTTTGGAAAAAAATAATTTGTTTTAGAAATACCTAAACGATTCAATGCATCAGTAGTTCCAGCTATCCCAGAAGCAATACAATCATTTTTATTCCATAAACCTCTAGAAGAACCTATCATGGTAATATTTTCTTTGGTATCACTTGGCAAAAAACAAGCATTGTTATAATCCCATTTAGGCCTTACACCCCTGTGAGATAACAAATGTACAGCAGGCGACCAGCCTCCTGATAATAAAACCTGATCACAATTTATAGTTTCAGATTTATTAATATTTTCACTTTTTGATATATCTAAACTATCAATTTTTTTTGATCCATTAATATTATAAGGCACATACCCTTTTCTAATTTCAAAACTTTTATTTGTCTTAATTTCAAAATTAGTTCGTGAGTCAAGAACAGTTACATTGGCTCCAGCTTCTGATAATTGTTGTGCTGTTTCATAAACAGAATCATTATTTGTAGCTATCGCAATTGTTTTGCCTGTTAGTACGCCATATCTATTCAAATAATGCTTTGATGCATTTACGGTCATTACACCAGGAATATCGTTATTATTAAATGCAATATGTCTTTCAATTGCTCCAGCGCCAACAATTATATGCTTTGCTCTAATGGTCCAAAATCTTTGACGTGGTATATTTATATTTGGTACTGATATATGGTCTGTTACTCTCTCTAATAAACCAACAACGCAATTATCATATAATCCGAACGCAGTGGTTCTAGTCATTATTTTGATTCCTAGATTTTCAAGTTGATTTTTAATTTGTGAATTATCAAAATCATTTTCTGCAAGTTGATCTCCTCCAATAAGACTATCTTGCTCAACTAAAATAACATCTAATTTTTTTTCTGCTGCCTCTATTGCTGCTGCAACACCAGCAGGTCCTGATCCTATAACAATTAAATCACAAAAATCATGAGCATGTTCATAAGAATCTGGATCAGGTAATCCGGAAGCACTTCCCATTCCCGCTGCTTTTCTAATAAACTTTTCAAAAAACATCCATATGGCTGTTCCTTTACCCCATTCAAATGGAGGTATTCCCATAAAAGTTTTATAATAAAAACCAGCTGCAAAAAATCTACCTAAGTAATTATTTATTCCAGCTAGATCAAAATTTACATTTGGAAATGCATTTTGACCACGTGCTTCCAAGCCATCATATAATTCTTGCGTTGTTGCTCTTACATTTGGATCTCTTTTATCCTTTGAGCCAATGGTAACTAAGGCACCAGATTCCTCAACTCCACTAGAAAATATTCCTCTTGGTCTATGATATTTAAAACTTCTTCCAACTATACCTATATTATTTGCTAGTAATGCCGAGGCTAGTGTATCACCTTCAAAACCTTTGTATTTTTTTTTATCCCAACTAAAAGATAAAATTTTATCTCTGTTAATTTTTCCGTATTTATCTAATCTGCTCGTTTTCATTTATTATTTTCTACAACTTTCTGTAAATCTGGATGGCATGGTTTAACGCTTTTTATTTCATGTGTGACTGTAGAACGTTCAACCACTAACCACATTCTACATCCATGAGAGTGATGCCATGTTTCAAGTTGAAAGCCTTTGATATTTTTTCTAAAAAATATTGCCTCTGTCCATTCTTTCTCAGATGAATCTAAAGATGGGTATTTAACTGTTGCATCTCCACCATAATTAAATTCACTATGATCTCTTTCACCACAATAAGGACAATTAATTCTAATCATTTAACCATGTAATTTCGGATCAGGTCCTGCACCGCGTTCATCTATATTGATCCCTTTTTCGAATCTTTCTAAATTATGATTTTGCACATAGGTATGTGGACTCTCATTTGCAATTAAGTCTGCAAAATACCACCCTGATGCTGGACTTGCTTTGAAACCTCCGTAGTTCCAACCAGCATTTAAATAGAGATTAGATATTGGTGTTTTACAAATAAAAAATGATCCGTCCATTGTCATATCCATTACACCCGCCCAGTGACGAAGTAATCTTATTCTGCCAAGTGAGGGAAATATTGCCATGGCTGCTTCAGCAACATCTTGAACCATTGGTAGATTTCCTCTTTGAGCATATGATTTATACCAATCAAGATCACCGCCAAACACCATACTTCCTTTATCTGACTGAGATATATAAAAATGTGCTCCACCTACTCCGTAAACAACTACTTGATCTAAAAGTGGTTTAACAGCTTCAGATACAAATGCTTGTAACTTATGAGACTCAATTGGTAAGTTACCTAATTCTGCCATTTGCCATAATACTGAAGTATTACCAGCAACAGCAAATCCTATTTTTTTTCCTTTTATAATTCCCCTCGAAGTTTGTATACTTTCAATATTTCCATTTTTTCTTGTAAAACCTGTAACTTCACAATTTTGAAGAATATCTACACCTAATGTATCTGCAGCTCTTGCATATCCCCATGCAACTGCATCGTGTCTTGCATTACCTGCTCTTTTTTGAACTGCTGCTCCAAGTATTGGAAATCTAGAATTATTATAATTTAAATGTGGAATTTTTTTCTTTAAAGTTTTTAAATCCCAAAGTTCAGCATCAGTTCCATGAAGTTTCATAATATTATAAATGCGTGAAACTGAATCTTTAGCTCCAGGACTATGAAATAATGATACGTGAGCTCGTTGGCTAAACATTACATTGTAATTTAAATCGTGACTTAAATTTTCCCATAATTTTAAAGAATGTTCATAGAATTCGTGATTACCGGGCATCATATAATTTGATCTAACAATAGTTGTATTCCGTCCAGCGTTTCCCCCACCAATCCAACCTTTTTCTAAAACAGCTACTTTTTTAATATTGTGATTTTTTGCTAGATAATATGCAGTGGCAAGGCCATGTAAACCTCCCCCAATTATTACAACATCATAACTACTTTTTGGTTCTGGATCACGCCATTGTCTAGTCCAATATGATTGACCATTTAAACCGTTTTTAATTACATTCCATGCATTAAACTTTGTCATTTATCTTATTAATTATTAGAATAGTTTATTAAAGTAAAATGAATTAGTTTACCAAGCAAGCGTTATTTAATCACAGTTAAGTTGATGAATCTGGCCATGTGTCATTTAATCTGTATCCTTCTGGGAAAGGATCATCCTTATCTATAAATAGATTTTGTTTTCCAGTTATAAATGCACTACCTGTTATTTTAGGAATGATACAATTTTTGTTATTAATTTGAACTTCCTTTTCAATACTAGCTTTAAATGTAGATCCTATGATTGACTTTGATATAAATTCTTCATTGATTTGTATTTCATTTTTTTCCTTCATTACTGCTAATCTTGCTGAAGTGCCTGTACCACAAGGTGAGCGGTCAAGTTTTCCAGGTCGTATAACAACCGTATTTAATCCTGTTAGCACTGATTGGTCATTTTTTTTTAAAGGTTCAATAAATTGACAAAAAGAAAGATAGTTTAATCCTGTAATGGTAGGATGTTCAAATCCAATAGAGGTGTTTGCTTCATTCAATAATTCTTTTGCAATATTTACAAATTTAATTGCATTCTTTGGTTCGATTTTAAGATTAAAATTACTAGCATTACAAATCAAAAAACTATCTCCACCAAAAGCTGTACTTACTTTTATTGTTCCAAAATTTTTGGTCTTTAGATCGACGTCTATTTTATCGGCAAAACATGCAAGATTAGTTAATGTAACGTTTTTTACTTTTTTATTTTCACAATCAGCAATTACTTTTATTAAACCACCTGGAGCTTCAAGAGTTAACGAGGTTTTGGGATATTGCATTTGAATAATATTTTTTTCTAATAACACAGTTGTTACACAAATAGCATTTGATCCACTCATTGGAGGATTGTCTTCTGGCTCCATAATAACAAAACCGGCATCTGCGTTTTTATTTGAAGGCTCTAAAATAATATTACAATGTTTGAAGACTCCACCTCTAGGTTCATTTAAAAAAAAATTTCTCCATTTTTTATCTAAAAAAAGTTTTTTGGAAGCTTCCTGAGGTGAATTAAACTTCAAACCTTTAATTCCAGTTACTACATCTCCAATCTCACCACAGCAATGAGTATTAAATACTGTGATTTCATCCATTTGAAATTATTAAATCATCAATCTTTTTAGAATGATGTGTAATTTGTTCATATCCATCTTCTGTAATTATAAAACTATCACCTACTTGTGATCTAAAATTATTTGCACTTGCTCCTCCATCAACAGCAAATACCATACCAGGTTCGAGTACTGTTTTATTGCCAACTACTAATTGCGGTTCCTCTAAAAAACTAAAACCAGTACCTCTTCCACATCTAAATGTAGGATACGGATATCCTTCAGACTGAATAGTATCTGCATAGGCTGCATGAACTTCTTCTGCCGTCACTCCTGGACCAAGAATTTCTAGAGCAGCTTTTTGTGATTTAACTGCAGTCTCAAATGCTTTTATTTGTTCATCAGATTGAATTTCTTCTACCCAAAATATTCTATCAAAACCTAATTTAAACCTATGAAAATTTGTTGAACCACAATAACATACAAATACAGGATCGCCTTTTTTGATAATTTTGGTTGAAGCGCGATGGTGGGTTTTTGGTAAATCATGACCTGATGTCATAACGGGTAAAAAGTGAATATTTGGAGACATATTAATATTATCAGGATAAAATTTTTGTAAAATCTCTGCGGCTTTCCTTGTTCCAGCTTGTGATTGTGCAAGTGCAACCTCATACTCAGGAACATTATTACCAATTGTTTTTTTTGCTGCCTCCATCATAGCCATACCAACTTCTCCAGCATGACGAGCAATATTCAATTCATGATTAGATTTAATCATTCTTATGCTATCAATTAAATTTGTTAAATCCCCAGGTTGTTGAGGAAGTATTTCGTCTAAATAACTTTTAACCATTGAGTTTATTTTAAATTTTTCAATGAATATATTTTTATGCTGATTAATGATTTGAGGTAATAATTCTCTCCATTCATTACCAATACCATCATTCCATGTCTCAACCATGTCTACAGGACATGACTCTGGAACTAACAAAACATCAAGAAGAGGTGTAATTAAATAGGTTTTATGATCATTTGAAACAACTAATAATGTTGGTCGATAAAAATCCATATGAAGAAAGTCATGGTATCCTGTAAAATAATATATGGAGTCATCATCTGTTATAATTGAGAGATCAATATTATTCTCTGACATTTTTTTCTTAAGTTTATTTAAGTTTTCAGAAAACATTTATTTTAATTGTTGCTCTACTAGTTCTGCCCAATAAGAAGAACCTATGACCAATAACTCATCATTAAAATCATAATTGTCAGCATGTAAAGGTCTTGAATGTTGCTCAGATGTCCCATTTCCCATTAAAACAAAGCAGCCAGGTTTTTCATTTGCCATTACAGAAAAATCTTCTGAAAATAAACGAGGCTCAATATCACCATTACATTTATCACTTCCTAGTAATGACACAGCAGCTTTTGTTGCAGACTCAGCTTGGTTTTTTGAATTATAAGTTACTGGGCATGCTGTTTCATATTTTACACTGCCGTTAACTGCATGCGCACTGCAAATACCTTCAACTATTTGTAACATTTTTGACGCAATTTTTTCATTAGTTTCTTTTGATAAAGCTCTTGCATCACCTGTCATTTTTACCATTCCTGGCAAAACATTTTTTTTACCATCTGTTATAAATTCAGTAATAGAAACTATACCATTATCTGCCGGATTTAACTTTCTTGATACAATTGATTGAAGAGCCACAGCTATTTGAGAACCAACGGTTATTGCATCAACACCCATATGAGGCAATGCAGCATGACCACCTTTAGCTTTTATTTCTATTTCAAATAAATTTTCACTTGCTGTAATGGCTCCTTTTCTTGTTCCAAATGTTCCAATTTCCATATTAGGAATGTTATGCAAAGCATATACTTCATCAATACTAAAATTATCAAATAGACCTTCATCAATCATAGTTCTTGCACCAAATGTATTTTCTTCATCAGGTTGAAAAATAAAATATACGGTACCATTGAAGTTACCTTTTTCTGCCAAATATTTTGCTGCACCTAATAACATAGTTGTGTGACCGTCATGTCCACATGCATGCATTCGATTATCGAATTTTGACTTATAACTAAAAGTGTTGGTTTCATGTATAGGAAGAGCATCCATATCAGCTCTAATACCAATTGATTTTGAACTATTCCCTTTTTTTAATATTCCAACTACGCCTGTTCTGGCTATACCCGAATGAACTTCTATTCCAAACTCTTTAAGTAATGATGAAACTTTTGCTGCTGCATATTCTTCTTCAAAACTGATTTGTGGATGCATATGTAAATCATGTCGCCATTCTACTAATTGGTTATGTAAAGCTTGGGTTTTCATAAACTACATATTATTAAATTCTTTAATCTGATTGTCTAGAGAAAGCATGTATTCATAATGTGAATTCCAAAATTTCTGATCTTTTCGTTTCTCAAAATCATCAAGACTTATGCCTTGTTGTTCTACCCATGTAAAGTAACCTAGATTAAATATTCTTTTTTTATCCATGTAAGAAAGTTCCAACATATTATCAGTTGATATGCCCGATAAATGCTTACCAAATAATTCAGCACAAACTATTTCATTATAATTATCTTTAAAATCATTGATCGTTTTATTTAATTCTGACATGTACAAATCTGCACCATCGGTAGCAACGGTGATAATTGCATCATCACTATTTAAATCCATATATTTAGCTAGTTTTATTGAAGCTAATATATTTGCTATTGCTGAAAAACCAAATTCAGGAAGCCGAGAAACAAAATTAGGATCTAAATTCTTTCTCTCTATTAAAAACTTTTTTCCTATATCAGTATTAAAAATCATATTTAGATTATTGGTAGCTTGATCTGAAATATCTACAACAAAATCCGTATTCATTACATTATGAATAAGTGGGACATGTTTGTCACCAATTCCTTGTATATTATGTTCACCATAACCTCCATGAAGCAATGTTGGACACTCCAAAGCTTCTACAACTGCAATTTTTGTTTGTAATTTATCTTTAAGATAATCTCCTGCTGCAAGAGTACCGCTAGAACCTGAAGCACTAACATAAAACCTTGGAACTAAATTACTGTCACCTTTAACTTTAAGAAATGATTTTTCAAAAGATGGGCCAGTTACAGAGCGATGAATACCATAATTATAATACTCATCAAATTGATTTATAATATCGTTTTGACTATCTTTTTTTAGCTCATTACAAGCATCATAGATTTCTTTAACATTACTTTCTGTGCCTTTCGTCTTTATAATGTTTTTTTTATCTTCGACCCAATTATTCAACCATTCAAATCTCTCATTACTCATCCCTTCTGGAAGTATTGCAATACTATTAAGTCCCATTATACGAGATATTGCTACTCCTCCCCTACAATAATTTCCTGTTGAAGGCCAAACTGCTTTATGTTTTTCATAATCAAAAGTGCCATTCAATATTCTTGGAAGCAAACAACCATAAGCTGCCAAAACTTTGTGAGCTGTTATTAAGGGAAAATAACGCCCCATATTTACAATTATCTTTGCTTTGACCCCAGTAAATTCTGACGGAAGCACAATATATTCAGGCTCTTTACCAAAACCTGATTGATCTCTTTTGTTAAACCAATGTACTCTAAAAAGATTAAGTGGATTTATGTCATTATTATTTATTTGTTTTAAAGAATTTTTAATATTTTCATTAATACTTTGAGGATTTTGAAGTTCACTTATACTTGGCAAGACAACTCCTTTAGATTTGAAGTAATCAGACGTTTTTTTAATTATTGTTTGACTCATATTTTAAATATTGATGCCTAAATTATTTTTTTTACAAAGATTAAAAGTAAATCTTGCTATCGCAGTATCTTGTACACCAGTTCCTGTCAAATCACATATCGTTATATCTTCTTTATTTTTTCTTCCTAAGTTTGGATCATTAATAATATCACCAAGATCATTAAATTTTTCTTGAGATGAAATTAGATTTTGTTTCAATGCGTGATGTAATTCACCTAATGCACTTGTCTGTGATTGATTATCTGGCACATATTGATCACAATATTTTAACATATGAGGATCTATTTCATTTTTATGTTCTGCATCTGACCCCATTGCAGTTATATGTGTTCCTTTTTTTATCCAATCAAATTCTAAAAGAGGTTTTTTACTTGGAGTTGTTGTAACAATTATTTCTGATAAACTTGCTAATTCCTTACAAGAAGAAGCCATATACAAATCTATTTCTAAATCTTTAAAGCTATCTAAAAATTGATTAGCTTTAATCTTATCTCTTGCCCAAACCGTAATTTTATTAATTTTTCTCACTAACATTATAGCTTTAAGTTGTAATCTGGCTTGAATTCCAGCTCCAATGATCCCTACCGTGTTGGCATTTTGATTTGATAAATATTTTGAAGCTATAGCTCCTGCAATAGCTGTTCTAGTATCTGTAAGATAACCTTCATCTAATAAAACAGATTTTACTATTCCAGTTTGAGAGTCTAGTAAAACCATCAATCCATTACTTGACGGCAAACCAAGTTTTGGATTATCAAAAAAACCTGATGCTATTTTTATTGCAAAGCTATCTAAACCTTCAATATAAGCAGCTTTAATATCAGATTCACCATGGTATTTCTCAATATCAATTCTCATAATTGGAGGCATCATAACTGATCCTTTTGATAAACTTAAAAAAGCTTCTTCTATTATTGGAATAAGTTCTTCATTTAAATGCACATGTTGAATAATCTGATTTTTATTAAGTATGAGCATGACTTAAAACTTTATTGAATAATTCCGAGTCTATATTACCTCCACAAATTAAACAGATTATATTTTTTCCTAAGTGTGATGTTAGTTTTTCTTTAACAACCATAACACTTGTTGCTGCTGCACCTTCAGATACTATTTTATGTTCTAAAAAATTCATTCTTATTCCCTCAGCTATTTTTTCTTCACTCACTAAAACAAAGTCATCAACATATTTTTGTACAATATTAAATGTAAATTTATTATCTAAGCCAATACTACCACCTAAACAATCAGCTAAAGTTTCAGTTTCCTCAACATCAACAGGCTTACCTTGTTTTAGACTTTCATACATAGAGGGCCCCCTTTCCATGGATACTGCAATGATTTTTGTATCAGGTTTTTGAAGTTTTATTGCTTGTGCTATTCCAGAAATAAGACCACCGCCAGATGTTGGAATAATAACTGTATCAACATCCGGAAACTGATTCAGCATTTCTAAACCTACTGTTCCTTGACCTATAATAATATCTTCATCGTCAAAAGGATGGATTAATGGAATATTTTTTTCTTTAGCAATTTGTTTCGCATAAAGATCTGCTTCATCACTATTTTTACCAATAATTTCAACTTTTGCACCTAATCCCTCTATAGCTTCTTTTCTATAGGTTGGTACCATAGCAGACATATAAATTGTTGATTGTATGCCTAATACCTTTGAAGCATAAGCTACTCCTTTACCATGATTACCTGTAGAAACTGCGATCACTCCTTTGTTTTTGTCATTTTCACTTAAAGAAAGTAATTTGTTAACTGCACCTCTTAACTTGAATGAACCAGTGATTTGAAAATTTTCTAACTTTAGTTTTACTGTAGTATTTTTTGATAGGAAATTAGAATTAATTAATGGCGTATAATTCACATATGGTGAGATTTTATTGTGTGCTTCCTGAATTTGTTGAAGTGTAATCAATTTAAACCCTATTCAATGTAATTTAAATAGATTACCAAAACCATCAATTTTTTGATTATTATTAGATAATCTTAATGAGTCCCAAATGATAGCTTGATTACTTGAAATGATATCTACGCTTAATCTTGACTCTAATTTTTCAATCAAATCAATTACTTTTAAAGCAGTGCAAGATACAAAAATACTATCTACATCCATTAAATCAATTGAGGAAATTGTTTGCATTAAACTGTCATGGGTAACTTTGGCAATATCCGAGTCGTAGTTCAAATTAAATGAACTAAATGATTTAATTTCAAATCCACTTTCAATCAAATAGTTGTAAACTTTAACATTAACATCTTTTGGGTACGGAGTAAGAACAGCAATTTTTTTATTATTCAATAATTTAAGTGCTTTGACAGCTGCTGTAATAGGCGTAGTTATTAATGCATCAGGCTTAGCTTTAAATATTTCTGATCTTATTTTTTTTTCTCCAATTTCAATAGTACCGGAAGTGCATCCATATGCGACTACTTGAATTTTTTCATTAGGTAGTATTTGATTTGTTGTTTCTGCAATATGATCAGCCATCTTTATATAATTTTCATGAGTTAGAGGATTTAAAAAAGGTATCCTATTAAAAAAAAGATCAACTGGTAAATCATGGCAAACTTTTCTAAAATCTTGCTCTATAGTAAAATCTGTTGATAGTGTAATTACACCTATTCTAGAAAAGTTTGTATCAGCTAAATTAGCTTTAAAATTATTTTGATTAAAATTATCCATTATTGATTTGGAAAATAATCCTCACACTCACCTTCTCTATAAACATCAGTTGTGGCACAATGTAAACTACCCCCAAATGCATATACATCTCTAAAAGGTACTGGAATAACATCTAATCCAAAACTTTCCATTTGTTTAATCATTTTTTCTTCAGTTGCTTCAACACATATAGTTTTAGGATCAATTATCAAAACATTCATCGATAACCAGATAGATGAATAACACATTGGTGGTGGGCTATTATGAATAGAAGGAGCAGCTTCATGAATTTCCCATTTATTATCATCAAATATTTTTCTTTGCTCTGATGATATTTTTCTATTCGGGTTAATAATAATTACTCCTGGTTTAATTGGAGTAAAACATGCATCAATGTGAGTTGGTATTAAATCACCTGGTAAATTAATTTGATGAACTCGATGATTTGGATAATGTCTTCTTAACCAATTTAAACCACTTAAATTTGATGTAAAATTATTATGATAAAAAAGATCTTTTCCAAATCGTAAAATTTCTGCAGCATCAAAAAGTGGTTCCTTTTCTGTAAGTATCATGTCTCTATTTTCAATTTTCTTATATCGTTCTTCTTCTGTTATGCCTTCAGGAAGATAATTAGGCTTATAAGATTGATTTGTTAACCTTGGTTTAGGTGCCGATTCCCATCTCATATTTTGATCTTCTGAATAATATTTTTCAAGTAATGGTCTATAGGCAAGGTACTCGAACCATCTACATCTGTAAGACATCGGTGCTTCTAGCATTTCATTTCCAACAGTAAGGATAACATCTCTTGGGGGCATGCAACCAAACATTCCCTCATTTGACCAATCAGGTGTTTCAATACTCTGAGAAAAGTCAATAGGTGTAGGTCTATCAACTTTTATATTTAATGACTTTAAAATTTTAACAAAGTTTTCTAATTGCATATTTGCTTTATCGATTGACTCTTTTGAACGTGGTCCGTGAGATCCTGCCATACCACTATCTTTACTAATTTTAGGTTCAAGAGCAGGTTCCATTGGAGGTATATTGGCATTTTCAACTGCCCCAACTATAACATGCTTTAATGGATCCCATTCATTCCAAGAATTAACTATTGTCATTATATTTTCCTTAATTTAAAACTATGCATTATAATCAAAACATATGGAATTAAATAACAAATCACTCTTTAAACAAAAATGTTTTATAAATGGGGAATGGGTTGAAAGTTCTTCAGGTGAAACTCTTGAGGTAAATAATCCAGCCTCTCTTGAAATTATTGGCAAAGTCCCAAAATGCTCAGTTTCAGAAACTAAAAAAGCTGTAGATCATGCTAATACTGCTTTCCAAACTTGGAAAGAAACTACTGCTAAAGAAAGATCAGTTATCCTAAAAAAATGGGGTGAGCTAATCACAGAAAATGCAGATGATTTAGCTAAAATAATGACCATTGAGCAAGGTAAACCTCTTGCTGAAGCTAAGGGCGAAATACTAATGGGTGCTTCATATATTGAGTTCTATGCTGAAGAAGCAAAAAGAGTGTATGGTGACATAGTTCCTGATCCAAGACCTGGAAAAAGAATTGTAATAATTAAACAGCCTGTTGGTGTGGTGGGAGCAATAACTCCATGGAATTTTCCAAATTCAATGATCACGAGAAAATGTGCAGCTGCCCTAGCAGTTGGTTGTACTACTGTTGTTAAACCAGCAAGCCAAACACCTTATTCCGCGTTAGCTGTAGCAGTACTTGCTAAAGAAGCAGGTTTCCCAGATGGTGTATTTAATGTAATCACTGGATCGGCAAATGAAATTGGCAAAGAGCTAACAAGTAACCCAATTGTAAGAAAAATTTCTTTTACAGGATCTACAGAGGTTGGAAAAATACTTTTAGAGCAAAGTGCGTCAACAGTAAAAAAAGTTTCTATGGAACTTGGTGGTCACGCACCCTTTATTGTTTTCGATGATGCAGATATGGATGAAGCTGTTGCAGGCGCACTTCAAAGTAAGTTTAGAAATAGTGGTCAAACATGTATTTGTTCAAATAGAATATTTGTGCATGAAAATATTTATGATGAATTCCTAGAGAAATTTACAAATGAAGTCAGTAAAATAACAGTGGGTAATGGACTTGAAGATGGAATTGTATCTGGTCCTTTAATTGATCAATCCTCTTTAGAAAAAGTAATTGATCATGTTCAAGATGCAGTAAATACAGGAGCTAAAATAGCTATCGGTGGAGATGTGCATTCACTCGGTGGGAATTTCTATCAACCAACTGTTCTCTCAAATGTATCTACAAAGGCAAAAATTACTTATGAAGAAACATTTGGACCCGTTGCACCTCTTTATAGATTTTCTAGTGATGATGAAGTAATTAAAATGGCTAATGATACACCATATGGATTAGCTTCATATTTCTATTCAAGAGATATAGGAAGAATTTGGAGAGTTGCTGAAGCACTTGAATATGGAATTGTATCTATAAACAATGGGCTACCAACAATTGCGGAAGTTCCTTTTGGTGGAGTTAAAGAATCAGGAATGGGAAGAGAAGGTTCTCGATATGGCCTAGATGATTATTTGACAATTAAATATATATCTATGGGTGGTATTTAGGAAAGCCAAGCAGCTCCTCTTACACCACTTGAATCACCATGAATATTTTTTACAACTTTAGTGTGAAGCGTATCTGTAAAAACATATTTTTTTAAAGCATCATTTATATTTTCGTAAATAAAATCGATGTTTGACATACCTCCACCCAAAACTATCACATCTGGATCAAGAATATTACAAACTAAAGATAAGCCTCTTGCTAAATGATCGACATATTGATTTAGTGCAAAGATACTATCTTTTTCTTTATTATTAAAACCATCTAATATTTGATGTGAATTATAATTTTTATTGAAACGTAAATTATAGACAGATGAAAAGCCTGGTCCAGATATATAGGTCTCTAAGCACCCATCTTTTCCACAATAACATTTTTTAACATATTTTTTTTCATCTTCTGTTCTACTGGGCAAAACTATGTGCCCCCACTCTCCGCTTATGCTATTACGACCTCTTATTACTTTTTGATTTATACTGATACCACCGCCTACACCAGTTCCTATAATGACTCCGAAAACAACTTCAAATCCTTTACCAGCCCCGTCTACAGCTTCAGAAAGAGTGAAACAATTAGCATCATTTTCCAAATTCACATTTCTACTAAGAATTTTATCTAAATCTTGCTTAAATGGTTTACCATTTAACCATATAGAATTAGCATTTTTGATTAAAGATGTATCATTTGATATAGCTCCTGGCATTCCCATACCAACAGATTCTGCTTTGCCGTGTTTATCTTCAAAATGATTTATAATGGAGAGTATACCACTAATAGTTCCATCATAACTTTTTTCGGTATTAATTCTTTTTCTATCTATTTCAGTTCCATTTGGATCTAGAAGAATGCCCTCAGTTTTGGTACCCCCTACATCAATACCAATTTTCATTAATGTTATTTATTTTTTATAAACTGCCAAATTAAAGGTGTTATCGTTGCAGCTAGAGCAATTTTTAATGGCTCTGTGAACTTATATAAGAGCAAACCATTATTAATAGCTTTTGAATAACTTTGATAAACATCTAATGAAGCTGCTTCGGTCCATAATATGTTATACCAAAAACCAAGCCATAGTAACCCAGGTACAAAAATAATAATACTACCTAAAAATAATATTAAAAGTGTTTTAAAATAATTCTTGTCATAATTTTTTTCAGCCATCAAACCAACAAAGTAACATGAAAGGAGCATACCCATTAAATAACCAGCACTTGGCCCAATAAAATAAGCTGGTCCTCCAAATGGCGAGGAAGCAAATACAGGAATGCCAATAAAACCCTGAAACAAGTAAATTGAGAATGTAGCTACTGATAATTTCCAACCAACCGTAAGAGCAAAAACCAAGACTACTAATGTCTGCATTGTTATTGGTACAGGAGGTATATCAATTTTAACTCTGGCAGATATTGTTAATAGTAAGCTGCCGATAATAATTATTAAAATATTTCTAACTAATTTTTGAGTTTTTAAATTAGCAAATAGTGCATCAATTAGTAATGTGTTATTCATAATTTGTGTTTAGACTATTTTATATTTAGCTTCAAGCTTATCCCAAAAATCTTTTTCTAATTTTACATTGTTTAATGCATTAATTTGCTTCAATCCTGTAGGTGAAGTTACGTTTATTTCTGTTAGATAATTTCCAATTATATCAATTCCAACAAAAAATAGATTATGCTCTTTTAGTTTTGGTCCCAAATTTTCAATAATTTCTTTGTCTCTATAAACTAGATCAGTTTTTTTTGCCTTACCACCGGCATGAAAATTTGCCTTTAAATTACCATCTTGGGGTATTCTAGCAACTGAGCCAAAATATTCACCATCGAAAAAAACGATTCTCCTGTCACCATGCTCTATATCATTGATAAATTTTTGGATCATTATAGGCAGGTGTAAATATTCCTCTAATATTTTAGAATTGAAATTACTTTTATCAAATCTATGTATTCCGTCTCCTCCATTACCATAAAGTGGTTTGGTTATAATATCTTCTTCTTTGTCTAAAAATTCTTCAATAATTTTTAAATCTTTTGTTACCAAAGTAGGTGGCATGAATTCTTTAAAATTAAATGTAAATAATTTTTCAGTAGAATTTCTAACTGCTGTTGGATCATTTACAACAATTGTTGAAGATGGAAGTAAGTCCAAAATATAAGTCGATGTAATATAATTCATATCAAAAGGAGGATCTTGTCTTAAAAAGACAAATTGAAAATCTTCTAATTTGGCAATTATTTTGTCAGATTTAAAATTAAAATAATTTTTTTCATCTAGCAATAGCTCTAAATAATATCCAGATGCTTGAATAGTATTTTCTTTTATAAATAAATCTTTTGGATTGTAATAAAAAATATCATAACCTCTTTCTTGTGCCTCATAACCTAATAAAAAAGATGTATCGAATTCATAATCAATTTTTTCAATATTATCCATTTGGATTGCTATACTTTTTTTCATTAGAAAATTTCTTCCTCATATATTTTTTTAATATTTTTTTTCCATTCACCATTATATTTAATAGTTAATAAATCAGCTGGTGAATGACCATTTGATAGATTTTGTTCTAAATCTTTAAGATAAAATGTTTCATTATATTTTTCATTTTTTACTAGAATATTTCTTTTCTCTAAACCTGATTTTGAAATTTCAAATAATTTGTGTGTGATATCTAACAGATCACCATGTTTGAATTTTGTTTGCAAGCCTTCCACTGGGGCTAAGTTATTTATTAGGTTTCTATCATTCTGTGTCCAGCCCTCAACAATTTCATTTGTTTTATCAATAGCTTCATCATCATATAAAATCCCAATCCAAAAAGCAGGTTGGGAACATATTAAATCCCATGAACATGCATCCATAGAACGAATTTCTAAGAATTGCTTTAATCTTACTTGAGGAAATAAGGTTGATAAATGGTTAATCCAATCTTCGATATTAGGTTCAATACTTAATTCTTTTGAAATTTTGTTTTCCATAAAATCTCTGAAAGTATAATTAGTCATATCTATATATTTATGATTTCTAATTACAAAATACATTGGTACATCAAGTGCGTACTCAGCATATTTTTCAAAGTTAAAATCTTTTTCAAAAACAAACGGAAGTAAACCTGTTCTATCTTTATCTGTATAGTGCCAAAAATGTGATCTTAAACTTTTATATTTACTAACTTCTTTTTGATCGAAAGGTGAATTGGCAAACATTGCTGTAGCAATACCTTCAAGATTTAACATTAATCGATATTTAGTTATCATATCTTCTTCAGAATGATAATCCAAATTTACTTGGTTTGTGCATGTGCGTTTCATCATATGGTGACCTAGTTTACCAACTTTAGGCATATATTTTTTCATTATGGAATATCGTTGTTTTGGCATCCAAGGTAATTCATCTATAGATAAGCTGGGTTCAACTCCCAATCCCAATAATATAAAATTAAATTCTTCACCAATTTCTTTTAATTCTTTCAAATGTCTATTGGTTTCTGTGCAGGTCTGATGAATATTTTTTAATTGTGCTCCAGATAACTCAATCTGACCGCCTGGTTCTAAAGTTATACTTTCACCAAATCTTTCTAAAGCAATTATTGTTGTGTCTTGATCATCATACTTTGGTTTCCATCCCTTTTTTATAAATTTCAAAAGAATATCTTTTATACCATTTGGTTCTTCATAAGATAGTTGATGCAACGTACTTTTATTTAGGACAAATTTTTCGTGTTCTACACCAATACGTAAATCGTCCTTTTTTTTTATTCCTTTAAAGAAATAATTTATTAAATCGCTTTTTTTCAACATTTAATTAATTAAATAGGACACATTATATTAAAAATAAAGTTGCTAATCCTAAAAAAGAGAGAAAACCAAATACATCTGTTATTGTAGTCAAAATTACTGCCGATGCTAGAGCTGGATCAATTTTAAGTTTACCAAGAACGAGTGGAATTACAATTCCAGCAAAGCCAGCAATAATTAAATTCAATATCATTGCAAGACCTATAATTAATCCCAAGAGCAAATTTTCAAACCAATAAATAGATATTAAAGATATTATAATAGCAAATATTATACCATTTATTCCACCTATGAGAGTCTCTTTGGTTATAATTTTTAAAGCATTGCTAGCTGTTAATTCTTTTACTGCAATAGCTCTTACAGCAACAGTTAGAGTTTGAGTTCCAGCGTTAGCACCCATTGAAGCTACTATCGGCATTAATATTGCCAAGGCAACAACTTTTTCAATTGCAGCTTCAAATAAACCTATAACAACAGATGCTACTACCGCTGTCATCAAGTTTACAATTAACCATGAAATTCTTGATTTAGTTGTACTAATAACTGACTCATACAAATCTGTGTGATCGACACCTCCAAGTTTTAAGATATCTTCTTCTCTTTCTTCTTCAATAACTTCAACAACATCATCTACAGTAATGGATCCAATAATTTTTTTTTGACTATCTATAACAGGTGCACTTACCAATCCGTATTTACTAAAAAGTAATGCAACATCTTCTTGATCCGTATTTGCTTCTATCAACCTTAATTCTTTGTTGATTATAGAATTTAGTTGTGTTTCTCTATTAGAACCCATCAATCTTCCTAGTGGTACAACACCCTTTACTTCCTTATTATCTAATAAATAAATATCATAAAAATCTTCAGGTAAATTTTCTTTATTACTTCTTAAATAATCAATTGCTTGACCCACATTCCATGTTTCGTGAACAGCAACAAATTGTCTTTGCATTAATCTACCAGCAGAATCTTCTGGAAAATTTAACCCTTCCTCAATTAATGTTCTTTCTGCTTTGTCTAAATTTTCTAAAAAAATGCTTTGATCTTTTTTTTCTAAATCTTCAACTAAATCTACTGCATCGTCAATATCTAAACTTTTAGCATTACTAGCCAACTGTTTTATATCCAATGTTTCTATTATTTCTTCTCTAAGACTTTCATTCAAATAAGTTAAAATCTCAGGATCAAAATTTTTATCAAAAATGTTTAATAAACTTAATCTTAAAACAGGATCTAAATTTTTAAGTATTTCTGCAATATCTGCATTATGAATATCTTTAAGATAAGATAGTAAAGTATCATATTTATAATTTTCTAAATAATCAGTTACTATTTCAATAGATTTAATTGGGGCAATCTGATCTTTTTTTATAATAATTTCTTCCATATTAATTGGTGCGGCTGAGAAGACTTGAACTTCCACAGGATAAATCCCACAGCGACCTCAACGCTGCGCGTATACCAATTCCGCCACAGCCGCATATATAGTAGAATTAAATACCAGATAGGATATTAACTATCAATAAAGTTAAATATAAGATGAAAAAGATTGAAATTAAAATATCTAACAATCAAATAAATTATGACGATGCAGTAATGTATATGGAGTCAAGAGTTGATGGTATAACTAAGAATAAATCTCAAGAATTATTATGGTTTTTAAGTCATAATCATATTTTTACTCAAGGAACTAGCGCCTCAAAAGAAGAGATATTAAATTCAAATGTTATAGAAATTATTAAAACTAATCGTGGTGGAAAAACAACATATCATGGTCCTGGACAAAGAATTGTATATTTTATGTTAAATTTAAATAATAAAAATAAAGATATTAGAAAGTTTATTTCTATAATTGAAAATTCTCTTATATCTTTTTTAGCCCATTATAATGTTGAAGCACAAGCCTTCAAAGATAGAGTTGGTATTTGGGTAACTAAAAGTAATAATTTTACATTTGATAAAGAAAAAAAAATTGGTGCAATTGGATTGCGGATAAAAAAATGGGTTACATATCATGGATTAAGTTTTAATATTAATCCTGATCTTAAATATTATAATTATATTCACTCATGTGGTTTAAAAGAGTATCAAAATACTTCAATGGAAGAATTAGGTATAAAATTAGAGCAATCTGAATTTGATAATAAATTTAAAGAAATCTTTATTGAAAAATTAAAAACTATTTAAATAATCTTTTAAATCTTTATTAATTTTTAAATTATTTTTTTTTATAAAATCAAGAAAATAATCTGGTAAGATTGAGATAAATTCGAACTTTTTCATATTTATTGTAAATCTTAGAGCAAATGCATGTAACATTAAGTTTTCTTTTTTATATTTAGAATAGAAATTATATTTATTATCTCCAACTATTGGACACCCAAGATTTTTAGATACTATTCTAAGTTGATGGGTTTTACCAGTTTTAGGATTAAATAATATCGAAGAAATATTTTTGTTTTTATTTAAGACTCTATAGTCAGTTAACGTGTTTTCAATTTTAAGTTTTTTGTTTTTAATTTGTAATTTAACTTGAGAAAAATTATTTTTAGGGCTTCCTTCACATAAAGCAATATAGAATTTATTAATTTCTTTTTGTTTAAAAAGAGAAGATAATTTTTTTGCATAATTAAGATTTTTAGCAATTAAAAGAAGTCCTGATGTTTCTTTATCAAGTCTATGTACTAGTCTATATTGTATGTTAATATTTTTAATTATGTGATCTATTGAAGTTTTTATTTTACTTCCTCCTTGCGTAGCTACTTGTGACCATTTATTTAAAACGATAAAATCATTGTTTTCAAATATTATTGACCTTTTAAACTCAGATAAAATTTCTTTAGAAATTTTTATATTTTTTTTAAAAATTATCTTATTTTTATATAGCTTTTCGTGAAAATTTAATATTTTAAGCTCGTCATTAAACTTGACTAGATATTTTGCTTTAGTAACTGAGTTATTTATTAAAATATTTTTTTTTCTAATATTTTTTTCAATAAATCCTTGTGTCAAAAATGTATATTTATTTTTAAGATATTTATCCAATCTTTGGTTTACATTATTTAGAATTTTAATGTTTTTTATCAAATCAAAATTTATTTATTAAAGTTCCTAGATATGCAGACAATATACACATAAGAATGGAAATAAAAACATAAGTAAAAGAAGTAATATACTTTTTTGAGTTTATTAAATCGACAACTTCATACGAAAATGCAGAAAAAGTTGTAAAAGACCCTAAAAGACCAATGATTAAAAAAAACTTAATAAAATTTTCAGATAGGTTATTTCCAATATCAGATGTTATAAGATATCCTATTAAGAAAGAGCCAATTATATTTACAGAAATAGTTCCATAAATACTAGATAAAAAAAATGTTTTATAAATATGTGTTAAAAAATATCTTAGAACTGCTCCTAGTGCACCGCCAGTGGCGACTAACATTAAGTTAAACAATATGCTTAAGCTGTAGGTTGCTCTTCTACTTCTTCAGTAGATTTTTTTTCAATTACTGGACCGCTATCTAACCCTTTTGCGTTTTCATCTCGATCTACAAACTCGATAACTGCTGTTGGGGCATTATCACCAAATCTATTGCCTAACTTAATAATACGCGTGTAGCCACCTTCTCTATTCTTATATCTATCTGCTAATACATCAAAAACTTTTTTTGACATTTTATGATCTTGTAAAGTAGATATAGTCTTTCTTCTAGACTGCAAATCCCCTTTTTTTCCTAAAGTGATAATCTTCTCAACAAACCTTTTCAATTCTTTTGCTTTTGACACTGTAGTAGTGATTTGTTCATGTTTTATAAGAGCATTGGACATGTTCATAAACATGGCTTTTCTATGTGAAGATGTCTTATTAAGTTTTTTATTTTTAATATTATGTTTCATTAGTATTTATTTATTAAATGGATCTTCATATTTTTTTGCTAATTCATCAATGTTTTCAGGTGGCCAATCAGGAACTGACATTCCTAAGTTAAGTTCCATTTGTTGAAGAACTTCTTTAATCTCATTAAGAGATTTTCTACCAAAGTTAGGTGTTCTTAACATTTCTGACTCAGATTTCTGAACTAGATCACCAATATAGATTATGTTGTCATTTTTTAAACAATTTGCTGATCGTACTGATAGTTCAAGTTCCTCAACTTTTTTGAGTAAATTTGAGTTAAATGATAAACTTTCAACTTGAGATTGATCAGGCAGTACCTCTGGCTCATCGAAATTAATAAATGGTTGTAATTGATCTTGTAAAATCCTTGCCGCTAGTGCAATAGCATCATCAGGAGTAATTGCTCCATTAGTCTCAACTTCAAAAACTAATTTGTCAAAGTCAGTAACTTGACCAACTCTACTATTTTCTATTTTATAGGATGCTTTTACTACTGGGCTAAACATAGCATCTAACTTAATTTCACCAATTATTTTGTTTTCATCTTCTGCTACTTCAGCAGTTACATAACCTTTACCAGTTTCAACATTAGCTTCAATCTCTACATCTGCGTTTGAATCTAAAGTCATAATTAGTTGATCTGGATTCATTATTTCAGTTTCTGAGTCAGTTTCAAAATTACCAGCTCTTAATTCTCCAGAACCTGTTGATTTTAGGTACATTTTCTTTAAACCAGGAGAATGTACTTTTACAGCAATTGATTTTAAGTTTAAAAGTATATCCGTTAAATCTTCTTTGACACCTGGAATTGTAGAGAATTCATGGACGACTCCTTTTATTTTAACTGATGTAATTGCAGCTCCTTGCAAAGAAGATAATAAAATTCTTCTTATTGAGTTTCCTAATGTTAAACCAAATCCTCTTTCTAATGGTTCAGCTATCAACTTACCAACTCTTCCATTATTTTCATCTACGTTAACTTCCATTTTTGTAGGTTTTATTAATTCGCTCCAGTTTTTTTGTAACACTTAAATGCTCCTTTTTTAAACTCTTCTTCTTTTTCTTGGTCTACAACCGTTATGAGGAATTGGTGTTACATCTTTTATTGAGGTAATCACGTAACCAATTGATTGTAAAGATCTAAGAGCAGACTCTCTTCCAGAACCTGGCCCTGAAACTTCCACCTTAAGATTTTTTAAACCATATTCTTTAGCTTTGTTTCCAACATCTTCTGCTGCCATTTGAGCAGCATAAGGTGTAGACTTTCTAGATCCCTTGAAACCTTTGTGACCAGATGATGACCAGGCTAATGCATTACCTTTTTCATCTGAAATAGTAATTATTGTATTATTAAAGGAAGAAACGATATGTGCTATGCCTGATGTAAACTTTTTTTTAATTTTAGATTTTTTTTTCTCAGCCATTTTAACCTTTTGTTACTTTTTTCTTTCCAGCAATTGCTACGGCTTTACCTTTTCTTGTTCTTGCATTTGTGTGTGTTCTTTGCCCACGAACTGGTAATTTTTTTCGATGGCGTAGACCTCTGTAGCATCCTAGATCATTCAATCTTTTGATATCTAGAGAAATCTTACGTCTTAAATCACCTTCTACAGAATAATCTTTGTCTATTAAATCTCTAATTTTGTTAACCTCTTCCTCATTTAACTCACTGACGCGTTTAGAAATATCTATTGAAGCGTTGTTACAAATATCTATTGCTATTTTTTTTCCAATTCCAAATATATAGGTAAGTGCTATATTAACTTTTTTATTAGTAGGAATATTAACGCCTGATATTCTAGCCATAGACAGATCCAAAAAAAATGAATGAGGGTGAATACATGATAATTATACGATTAGTCAAGAAAAGATATATAGAAAATTGGCTGTTTTTCATGATTTTTTTAAAATTTGTTTGATTTGTTGTGTTATTTCTTGAATTTGCTGAGAACCATCTATTTCGTGAAATATAGATGAGTGATTATCTTTATAAAAGTTAGATACTTTTTCAGTAGAATTGAGGTATTCGTTATATCTAGTCTCTAAAATATCAACTTTATCATCCTCCCTAAATTCTTCTGAAGATCTTTTTAATATTCTTTGTTTTAGTGTTTCAAAGTTTATTTGAATATTAAAAATGTAGTTTATCGAATTAGATGTTTGAGAAAGAAAGTTATCTAAATATTCTGATTGCTTAATGGTTCTAGGATAGCCATCTAAAATAAAACCATTGTTTTTTTCAGTTTTTAACCTTGTAGAAACAATAGCATTTAAAATATCATCTGAAACTAAATTACCTGAAGACATAATTAATTTTAATTCATCTGCTAACTCATCTTTATCTAATAGTTTTTTTCTTAATATGTCGCCTGTTGAAAGATGAGAAACATTTAGATACTGTGATATTATTTTAGCTTGTGTACCTTTTCCTGCTCCAGGAGGGCCAAAAAAAATAATATTATTCAATTTATCTTCTGCCTTTTAACTTGGTTTTTTTAAGCAAACCTTCATATTGATGTTGAAAGAGATGTGATTGTACTTGTGTAATAAAATCTATCATTACGACTACTACAATCAATAATGCTGTGCCACCTAAATAAAATGGTATTGATGTTCTTGACAATAGAAATTCTGGAAGTAATGCAACAAAAGTTAAATAAATTGTTCCAATTGTTGTAAGTCTTATCAAAACGAACTCAATATATTTAGCAGTATTCTCTCCAGGTCTTATACCTGGAATAAAACCACCATATTTTCTTAAGTTTTCAGCCTGTTCATCAGGATTAAAGACAATAGATGTATAAAAAAATCCAAAAAATATTATCATTGCCGCGTAGAATGCCAAATAAAGAGGTTGACCTCTTCCTAGATAACTAGATATTAATATAAAAATATCGTTTGATGATCCCGCACCAAAACCCGACATCGTATTTGGTAGAAGTAGAATAGAAGACGCAAAAATTACTGGGATTACTCCAGCTGTATTGATTTTTAATGGTAGATGAGAGCTTTGTCCTCCATAGACCTTATTTCCAACTTGCCTTTTTGGATATTGAACTGGCAGACGTCTTTGAGCTTTTTCAACAAAAACTATAAAGATTATTAACAAAAGAATAAGAATTAATATACCCAATATAAATGCAATACTTAATTCACCAGTTCTTCCAAGTTGTAATGTACTTACAAAAGCACTAGGTAAGTTAGCAATTATACCAGCTGTAATAATTAGAGATATACCATTGCCTACACCTCTGGAAGTAATTTGCTCACCTAGCCACATAAGAAAAATCGTTCCTCCTACAAGAGTTATAACAGTAGTTAGCCTAAAAAATAAACCAGGTTCAAAAACGATATTCCCATAAGTTGTCTGCATGGATTCTAAACCTATTGATACTCCATAGCCTTGAACTGCTGCAATTAAAACAGTAACATATCTGGTAAATTGAAGAAGTTGTCTTCTTCCTTTCGAGCCTTGTTCTTTAAGAGATTTTAAATAAGGTATTGCCGATTGCATCAGTGTCATAATAATTGATGATGATATATAAGGCATAACACCTAGTGCAAATATACCCATTCTACCCAGTGCACCTCCTGAAAACGTATCGAAAATACCTAATATACCTGAAGATTGTTGTTCAAAAAATTGCTGTAGTGCTAGTGGATTAATTCCAGGTATTGGCAAGAATGTACCTAATCGAAAAACGATTAAGGCACCTAAAGTAAACAAAAGTCTTTGTCTCAATTCAGTTGCTTTTCCTAAAGCTCCAAAATTAAGATTATTAGCTAGTCTATCTGCAGCTGTTGCCATTTATTTCTTTGTTAATTTAATTTTTCCACCTAATTTTTCCAAAACTTCTATTGCTTTTTTTGAAGCATATGAAATCTCTAAATTAGTTGTCTTATTTAACTCTCCAATATTTAGAAGTTTTAAACTTCCTTTTGATTTTTTAAAAATTTTTTTATTGAAAAGTTCATTTTCGGTTATTTCTGCAGGATCAAGTTTGTATTTTTTTATTATATTATTAATCATACTAAAACTAATACCTTGTATTTTAGTTTTGAAACGATTGTTGAAGCCTTTTTTTGGTAAACGTCTGTATAGTGGCATTTGTCCGCCTTCAAAACCATTTATTGAAACACCAGATCTCGATTTTTGTCCCTTAACCCCTCTTCCTGAGGTTTTTCCAAGTCCTGAACCAGAACCTCTTCCTCTTCTTTTAGCTTTTTTACTTGAGGTTAATGTAGATTTTAATTCATTAATTTTCATGTCTAATTATTTTTGTTGTTAGTTATTTCATTAATTTTTTTTGAACGTTTTGCTGCAACAGACTTTGGAGATTCAGATATCTTAAAAGCATTTAAAGTTGCTTTTAACATATTATGTGGGTTAGATGTACCTGTAGATTTTGCGACTACATCTTTAATACCAAGAGATTCAAAAAGTGCTCTCATTGGTCCACCTGCTATAATACCTGTACCTGGTGCAGCAGCTCTTAGTATTACTTTTCCAGCTCCAAAACGTCCTACAACATCATGATGAATAGTCCTATTTTCTTTTAAATGAACTCTGATCATTTTAGTTTTTGCATTTTCTGTAGCTTTTCTAACAGCTTCCGGAACTTCTTTTGCTTTACCTGTTCCTATTCCAACTCTGCCCTTATTATCGCCAACAATCATAATAGCCGCGAATCCGAATCTTCTACCTCCCTTAACAACCTTAGCTACTCTATTAATTGTAACTAGATGTTCACTAAACTCACTTTTATCATTTTCAAACATATCTACCTCTAAAAATTAAGTCCTTCAGATCTTGCTGCATCAGCAATTATTTTAATTAATCCATGGTATTTGTATTTTCCCCTATCAAATGAAACCTTTTCAATTCCCTTAGAAATAATTTTCTTGGCAATATTTTTTCCTATTAGCTCAGCAATCTCTTTTCTTTGTAATTTTTTATCTTTTATTGATTTTTCAAGAGAAGAAGCACTTGCGAGTGTAATACCTCTAACATCATCAATAAGCTGAGCATATAAATGGTTATTTGATCTGAAAACACTTAGTCTGTTTCTAGATGAAACACTCTTAGTTTTATATCTTACTCTTTGTTTTCTATCTTTCATAAGTTACTTCTTTTTACCTTCTTTTCTAAATATGAATTCATCAATATATTTTATGCCTTTGCCTTTAAATGGTTCTGGTTTTCTAAATGATCTAATTTTAGCGGCTGCTGCACCTAACTTTTCCTTATTTATGCTAGTAAGTTTAATTAAATTTTGCTTTGGACATTCAATTTTTACATCAGATGGAATATCAAAGTTGATATCATGACTATAACCAAGTTCCAATTTTAATTTTGTACCCGAAACACTAGCTCTATAACCTGTTCCGTTTAACTCTAATGTTTTAGTAAAACCATTTGTTACACCATCGATAATATTTGAAATTATAGCTCTTGTAGTTCCCCAGTTTGGATCTTTGCTATCATCATTAATAGGTAATACTTTTACTTCATCATCGTTTATATTGATATTATAGTTTGAATTTACAGAAATTTGCATTTGACCTAACTTACCTTTAGCTGAGAAAATACCTTCTTTAAAGGTACATTCTACTTCTTTTGATATCTTAATTGGGTTTTTTGCAATTCTTGACATTAAAAAACCTCACACAAAATTTCACCACCAACATTATTTTTTTTAGCTTGGTGATCAGACATAACTCCTTTTGGAGTTGATAAAATTGAAATTCCTAAACCTCCATATGGTTTATTTAAGTCACTAATTTTAGAATATTTTCGAATGCCCGGTTTTGAAATTCTCTTTATTTTCTTGATTACTGGAGTTCCATTATAATATTTTAAGTCAATTTGAATTGAATCAACACCTTTTCTCTCTTCTATATTTTTAAAATCTCTAATATATCCTTCATCTTTAAGAACACTCAAAACATTCATATTTAATTTTGATTTAAGGCACAAAGTTGATACTTTGTTTGCTTGATGAGCATTCTTAATTCTTGCTAACATATCAGAAAGTGAATCATTAAAAGCCATAATAACCTCCTACCAACTTGACTTAACAACTCCTGGTAAGTCACCAGTCATTGATAGTTCTCTAAGTTTAATTCTAGACAAACCAAATTTTCTATAATTACCTCTTGGTCTACCAGTAATTTCACATCTGTTTCTATGTCTAATTGATGAGCCATTTCTAGGAAGATCATTTAATTTATTTTGATAAGATATTCTTTCCTCTAGAGAAATATTTTTATCTTTAATTTTTGCCTTAAGATTATTTCTTTTAGCTTTATATTTATTAATTAACTTTTGTCTAAAAAGATTTTTTTGTACTGAGCTTAATTTTGCCATTCTACTCCTTAATTAACCTGATTATCTTTAAAAGGCATGTTAAAACTTTTTAATAGTTCTAAGGCCTCATTGTTATTTTTTGCAGATGTACAAATTGTAATATCCATACCTCTTACTTTTTCAACTTTATCAAAATTTATTTCTGGAAATATTATGTGTTCTTTTATACCCATAGAGAAATTTCCATTTCCATCAAAACTATTTATATTTAAACCTCTAAAATCTCTAATTCTTGGAATAGCTATATTTACTAATCTATCAAGAAACTCGTACATAATTTTGTTACGGAGAGTCACTTTAACACCTAATGGCATTCCTGCTCTAATTTTAAATCCAGAGATTGCTTTTTTTGATTTTGTTTTAATAGCTTTTTGTCCTGATATTAGAGATAAATCTTGAAGAGCTTTATCTATTAATTTTGAATCTTCTTTTCCATCTCCTACTCCCATATTCAAAATAATTTTATTCAATTTAGGAACCTCAAATACATTTTTAAGACCAAGTTTATTCTTAAGTTCATCTTTAATTTGATTATTATAAACTTCCAAAAGTCTACTCATTAGATTTCCTTGCCTGAAGATTTATTTGTTCTAATTTTTTTGTTATCAACAAATTTAAAACCTATTTTTATTCCTTTTTTTTGTGAAGGATCAAAAAATGCTAAATTTGAAATATGCATGGGCATTTCTTTATCAATTATTCCTCCAGGATTATTGTTATCAGGTTTTTGATTTTTTTTGACTCTATTAATTTCTGAGACTATTGCTTTCATTTGTTTTGGTATCATTTTAACTATTTTTCCAGTTTTTCCTTTATCTTTACCTGTTAGAACTATTACTTCATCTCCTTTTTTTAATTTAAATTTTTTATTCATTAAATTACCTCTGGAGCTAAACTAATGATTTTCATAAATTTTTTACTTCTAAGCTCTCTAGTGACTGGTCCAAAAATTCTTGTAGCAATTGGCTCCTCTTGCTTATCTAATAAAACAGCAGCGTTTTTATCAAATCTAATTGCAGTACCATCAGATCTTTTAAAATCTTTAGAAGTTCTAACTATAACAGCCTTATAGACATCGCCTTTTTTAACTTTAGCTCTTGGCAAGGCATCTTTGATGGAAACAACAATTATATCTCCGATTGATGCAGATCTTCTCTTAGATCCTCCTAGCACTTTTATACACTGTATCTTTCTAGCTCCTGAGTTGTCTGCTACAAATAATTTAGATTGCATTTGGATCATGTGCTTTCTCCTGTATTTGAGAGAACTCTCCATTTTTTTATTTTTGAAATAGGTTTTGATTCTATTATTGATACCGTATCTCCAACATTGAACTCATTATTTTCATCATGGGCATGATACTTTTTAGTCTGTCTGATTATTTTTTTATAGAGTTTATGTTTGATTCTTCTGGTTACATTTACTGTAATAGTTTTGTTTGAATTTGAGGAAATAACTACACCAGATAAAATTCTTTTAGGCATTTTTATCTCCATTAATATTTGATAATTTTGTTTTTAGTCTAGCAATTTGTTTTTTTGCATCTTTAATCTTAGATGTGTTTTCAAGCTGACCTGAATATTTTTGAAAATTTAAATTCATAAGTGATTTCTTTTGATTCAAAATATCTTCCATAATTTTCTTTTCGTCTATCTTAGTTTTTTTGTTCATTAAATATTTCTTTCTACAAATTTACATTTAATTGGAAGCTTTGCAGCTGCTAATGTCATGGCTTTTTTGGCATCGTTTATATTCACTCCGTCAACTTCAAACATAATTCTTCCAGGTTTGACCCTGCAAGCCCAATATTCGATTGAGCCTTTTCCCTTACCCATTCTTACTTCAGCTGGTTTTTTTGATACAGGAACATCGGGAAATATTCTAATCCACATTCTTCCTGCTCTTTTTAGATACCTAGTTATTGCTTTTCTAGCAGCCTCAATTTGTCTTGAGGTAACTCTTTCTGGTTCCATAGCTTTTAAGCCATAACTCCCATAATTAAGTGCGTAATTACCTTTTGAAGAACCATGTATTCTACCCTTAAATTGTTTTCTGTATTTAGTTTTTTTGGGTGATAGCATGTTCATTATCTAACACTCCCTTGATCTATTTGATTTCTTTCACTTGCATATGGGTCTTTTAATAATATTTCTCCTTTATTAATCCAGACTTTAATACCACATATACCGTATGTTGTTTCTGCTTCTGCTGTAGCATAATCAATATCGCCTCTTAATGTATGAAGTGGCACGCTTCCTTCATGATATTTTTCAGTTCTTGCAATTTCAGCACCACCTAATCTTCCACTGCAAACGACTTTAACACCTTTGGCTCCTAGTCGCATGGCTGATTGAACAGCTTTTTTCATTGCTCTTCTAAACGATATTCTTTTTTCTAATTGGGTTGCAATATTTTCTGCAACTAGCCTTGCTTCAACTTCAGGTTTTCTTACTTCTTTGATATCAAGAAATACTTCGAGGTTTGACATTTTTGAAAGATCATTTTTCAATGTTTCAATATCAGCTCCTTTTTTTCCAATAATAATACCTGGTCTAGAGCTGTATATTGAAAGTCTTAGTTTCTTAGCAGCTCTTTCAATATTAATTTTAGAAATGCTTGCGTTTTTCAATTTTTTTTCTACATATTTTTTGATCTTTAAATCTTGATGAAGTAATTTTGTATACTCATTTTTAGAAAACCACCTGGATGACCAGGTCTTATTAATTCCAAGTCTAATACCGTAAGGATTAACTTTCTGTCCCATTATTTTTGTTCCTTTTTTATTTCTTTTCTTTCTTCAACAATTATAGTTACCTTACTGAAGGGCTTGATAATTGAAGCAGCTCTACCTTTTGCACGCGGCCTCCATCTTTTCATTCTTAAACTCTTTCCTACAAATGCTTCTTTAACAAATAATTTATCAATATCTAATTGTTTATTATTTTCTGCATTTGCGACAGCAGAATTTAACACCTTTATGATTGTTCTAGATATTCTTTTAGAAGAAAACTGTAGTTGATTTATTGCTGAACTAACCTTCATGTTAACTATACTATTTACTAAAATTGATAATTTTGTAGGACTGATCCTAACCATGTTATCTTTTGCAATAGCTGTTAGATTTTCATTCATTTTTGTTCTGCTTTCTTATCTGCTGCTGTATGACCTTTAAACGATCTAGTTGGTGAAAATTCTCCTAGTTTATGTCCAACCATTTGTTCATTTACAGTTACTGGAACAAATTTTTGGCCATTGTATACGCCAAAAGTTAATCCAACAAATTGTGGAAGAATTGTTGATCTTCTAGACCAAGTTTTTAGAACTTCTTTTCTCCCTGATTCAGATAACTTTTCTGCTTTTTTTATTAAAGTTATATCTACAAATGGTCCTTTCCAAACTGATCTTGTCATTATTTTTTCTTCCTCTTAATTATAAATATATCTGTTTTTTTATTATTTCTTGTTTTTTTACCCTTGGTAGATACACCCCAAGGAGTAACTGGATTTCTTCCACCTGATGTTCTTCCTTCCCCACCGCCATGAGGGTGATCAACAGGATTCATAACTACACCTCTTACTTTAGGCCTAAAGCCTAAGTATCTTTTTCTGCCAGCTTTACCAAGTTTGACATTTTTTTGATCTGCATTAGATACTTCGCCAATAGTAGCTTTGCAATTTTTATTAATGTGCCTTATTTCACCAGAGATTAACTTTATTTGAACATAAGGTTGCTCTTTAGAAACAATTTGTGCAGATGATCCAGCGGATCTAATTAATTGTCCTCCCGCTCCAGGTTTTAGCTCAATATTGTGAATATTAGTTCCAACAGGTATATTAGCAATAGGTAAACAATTACCATTTTTAATTGCTACATTATCACCTGAAACTATTTTCTCTCCAATGTTAATATTTTTTGGGGAAATAATATAACTATGCTCACCATCTTCATACTTAATTAAAGATATAAATGCTGATCTATTTGGATCATACTCATTTCTTATTACTTCTGCGTTAATATCGGTTTTAGATCTTTTAAAATCTATAATCCTATATTTTCTTTTAACCCCTCCGCCCATTCTTCTTGAGGTTATTCTGCCCTGGTTATTTCTACCCCCTGTAGATTTATATTTTTTGGTAAGTGATTTATGTGGACCATTTTTGGCAAGTTCTCTTTTTGAAACAAGTACAGTTCCTCTCAATCCTGGTGTGGTAGGTTTAAATTTTAAGAGCATTATTTTATCTCCAATGATGAGTCAATAGTATTACCTTCATCAAGTGTTACAATTGCTCTTTTAGAGTCTTGTCTAAAACCGTATTGACCCTTAAATGTTTTACCTTTACCTCGAAGTATTGAAGTATTTACTTTGTTTACTTTAACTTTAAAAATAGCTTCTATAGCATTTTTAATTTCAAATGAATTGGAATTTTTAGATACTATAAAAGAATATTGATTAAACTGTTGTAAGTTTGTTGATTTTTCAGTTGTTATTGGTCTTTTAATAATATCATAAGCTCTTTCTAGAGAAATTTTTTTATTTTTATTTTTCATGAAAGCCTCTTTGTAATTTCGTTGATAGATTTTTGTTCAATAAAAATTTTGTCAAAAGAAATTAGATCTTTTACGTTAATACCTTTTTGATTCAATATTGAAACTTTAGGAATATTTGATGATGCTAATTTAAAATTTTTATCTATGCCGTTTTCAGAATAAATAAATAAAGCAGATTTATAATCAAATAGTTTTAAATCAGAATATAATTCTTTTGTTTTGAAACTTTTTATTTCGAATGAGTCAATAATTATAATTTTATCTTCAGTAAGTTTAGCTGATAAAGCTGATTTCAATGCTAGTTTTTTCTCTTTTTTGTTAAGACTAAAAGAATGATCTCTATTTACAGGACCCATTGAAACTGCTCCGCCTCTAAAATTTGGTGGTTTATTACTACCTTGTCTTGCGTTACCTGTGCCTTTTTGAGAGAATGGTTTTTTACTACGTCCACTTACTTCTGATCTAGATTTGGTTTTATGTGAACCTTGTCTTGATTTTGCATTCTGAAATCTAATATATTGGTGTATCAAATCAGGAAAAATTTTTAGCCCAAAGATTTTTGCATCTAAATCGACATCTCCTACTGTTTTGTTTTTTAAATTTAGAACTGTTTTTTTCATTATTACTTTTTAATTGAGTCTTTTAAATAAATAATTGAATTTTTTTTTCCTGGTACCGAACCCTTTAAAATTATGAGGTTATTTTTTGTATCAACATCAATTATTTTGAGATTTTGTTTAGTAACTTTTTTGTTACCCATTCTGCCGGCCATTTTCTTACCTTTAAATACTCTTCCTGGATCTTGATTTTGACCGGTAGAACCGTGAGAACGATGTGAAATAGAAACACCGTGGGAGGCTCTAAGTCCACCAAAATTATGCCTCTTCATTACACCTGCAAAGCCCTTTCCAATTGAAAAGCTACTTGCATCTACAAATTGATCAATTTTAAAGTGATCTACGCCGAGAATTGTTCCAATTTCTAAAATATTATCGGAATCAACATTGAATTCTTTAACAATTTTTTTTGGTGTAATATTAATAGCAGAAAACATTTTTCTTTGTGGTTTTTTTATGTTTGAAATATCTTTATTAGTTTCGATAGATGCTAACTGAACAGCGTTATATCCATGTTTTTCTAAAGTTTTAACATTTGATACAATGCAATCATCAACTTTTAAAACAGTAACGTGTGTGTTTCTTCCATCTTTGTAATAGTAAGAACTATTCCCGATCTTCGTTGCTATTAAACCTGATCTCATCATGATTAAATTTTAATATCCACTTCTACTCCTGCAGATAAATCAAGCTTCATTAAAGCATCAACAGTTTGAGGGGTTGGGTCAATTATATCTAAAAGACGATTATGCGTTCTTATTTCTAATTGATCTCTACTTTTTTTATCTATGTGGGGTGATTTATTAACAGTAAATCTCTCAAATCTGGTGGGAAGAGGGATCGGTCCTTTTACTTTAGCCCCAGTCCTCTTAGCAGTATTAATTATGTCCTGTGTGCTAGTATCCAATAGGGAATTATCATATCCCCTTAATCTTATTCTTATATTTTGATTATCCATTATGCTAACTTTGCCTTTACTTCATCAGCAACATTTGAGGGAACTTCCTCATAATGATCAAATTGCATTGTGTAATTAGCCCTTCCTTGTGAAAGTGATCTAAGGTTGTTTACGTAACCAAACATATTTGCAAGTGGAACCATTGCGTCTACAACATTTGCATTACCTCTAGTAGACATTTCTTGGACTTGTCCTCTTCGACTATTAAGATCTCCTATCACATCTCCCATATATTCCTCAGGAGTTACCACCTCTACCTTCATCATTGGTTCAAGTAAGACTGGTTTTGCTTTAGCGATACCTTCTCTGAAAGCAGCTCTTGCTGCAATTTCAAAAGCAAGAACACTTGAGTCAACGTCATGATAAGCACCATCATAAAGGGTAGCTTTAAAATCTATACAAGGGAAACCTGCTATGACTCCAGTTTGTTGTTGTGCTATTAGACCTTTTTCAACTCCTGGGATATGTTCGGTGGGTATATTTCCACCTTTGATTTGGTTAATGAATTCATAACCACTTCCTGCTTTTCCAGGTTCGAATTTTATTTTTACTCTTGCGAACTGACCTGCGCCACCCGATTGTTTTTTATGAGTATAATCTACATCAAATGAATTTGATATTGTTTCTCTGTAAGCAACTTGAGGTGCTCCAACATTTGCTTCAACTTTAAACTCCCTCTTCATTCTATCAACAAGAATTTCAAGGTGGAGCTCACCCATACCTTTTATAATAGTCTGTCCACTTTCATGATCTGTTGTCACTCTAAAACTTGGGTCTTCTTGAGCTAGTCTAGCTAGTGCTTGACCCATTTTTTCGTGATCAACTTTAGTTTTTGGTTCAACTGCGACTTCGATTACAGGATCAGGAAAGTCCATTTTCTCTAAAACTATTGGATTGTCAGATGCACATAAGGTCTCGCCAGTTGTGACATCTTTTAATCCAACTAATGCTACAATATCTCCTGCATTAGCTGTTTTTATTTCTTCTCTATTATTTGCATGCATTAGCAACATTCTACCAATATTTTCTTTTTTCCCAGAGTTAGAATTTAAAACACTATCTTTAGTGTTGATTGAACCTGAGTAAATTCTGGCAAATGTCAAACTTCCTACAAATGGGTCTGTCATTATTTTGAAAGCTAAAGCACTAAATGGTTCGTTATCTTCACATTTCCTAGTTAACTCTTTAGAGTCATCGTTAATATCAACACCTTTAACATTTGCTACATCTGTAGGAGAAGGCATATAATCTATTACTGCATCTAGAAGAGGTTGAACTCCCTTATTTTTAAATGCTGATCCAGTTAGAACAGGTACAAATGAACCTTTTAAAGTACCTTTTCTTATACATAGTTTTAATTCTTCAGTAGATGGTTCATTACCGTCTAGGTAGCTTTCCATAATCGTATCATCCTCTTCAACAGCTTTTTCAATTAGTTTTAATCTATACTCTGATGATTGGTCTTTAAGATCCTCAGGAATATCGACAATATCAAATTTAGCTCCTAAGCTTTCGTCTTGCCAAATAATGGCTTTATTGGTTACTAAATCAACTACACCTTTTAAATTACTTTCAATTCCTATTGGAAGTTGTGTAACCAAGGGATATGATCCCAATCGATCTGAAATCATGTCAACGCACATAAAGAAGTTTGCACCAGTTCTGTCAAGTTTGTTCACAAAACACATACGAGGGACTTTGTATTTATCTGCTTGCCTCCAAACGGTTTCAGACTGAGGTTCAACACCTGCAACACCATCAAAAACAGCCACTGCTCCATCTAAAACTTTAAGCGATCTTTCAACTTCTATGGTAAAATCTACATGCCCAGGCGTATCTATAATGTTTATACGACAATCTTTCCAGAAACATGTAGTTGCGGCAGAAGTTATAGTTATTCCTCTTTCTTGCTCCTGTTCCATCCAATCCATAGTTGCAGCACCATCATGGACTTCGCCAATTTTGTGAGATTTACCAGTGTAATATAGTATTCTTTCAGTAGTTGTTGTTTTTCCAGCATCGATGTGAGCCATAATACCTATATTTCTATATTTCGATAGAGGATGAGATCTGGTCATATTTATTTTACCATCTAAAGTGTGAGAAAGCTCTGTTAGCATCTGCCATTTTATGCGTTTCTTCTCTTTTTTTAACGGCATTTCCTTTATTATTAAAAGCATCAATAATTTCGTTTGCAACTCTCTCTCTCATAGTTTTTTCATTTCTTTTAGTTGCTGAGTCAACAATCCATTTCATTGCTAGAGTTTGGGCTCTTTTTGGTCTTACTTCCATAGGAACTTGATAAGTTGCACCACCAACTCTACGAGATCTAACTTCAAGGGTTGGTTTAACGTTATTTAATGCTTCGTGGAAAAATTCAATTGGTGTTTTGTCTGTTTTTTTTGAAACTATATCAAATGCACCGTAGACGATTTTCTCTGAAGTTGATTTTTTTCCATCAAGCATTATTCTATTCATGAATTTAGCCAAAACTAAATCCTTAAACTTATGATCAGGAAGTATAGTTCTTTTTTCTGCTGCTCTTCTTCTAGACATAATTATTTTGGACGTTTAGCCCCGTAGAGTGATCTTCTTTGCTTTCTAGAAGAAACGCCTTGTGTATCAAGAGTTCCCCTGAGAATATGGTATCTTACACCAGGAAGATCTTTCACACGTCCACCTCTTATTAAAACTACTGAATGTTCTTGTAAGTTGTGACCTTCGCCAGGTATGTATGCTGAAACCTCTTGTCCATTTGTTAACTTTACTCTGGCTACTTTTCTTAGAGCTGAATTTGGTTTTTTTGGAGTAGTTGTATAGACTCTTGTACAAACGCCTCTTTTTTGAGGACTTTTATCTAAAGCAGGTACCTTGTTTCTTTTTTTAACGGTAGATCTACCTTTTCTAACAAGTTGGTTAATTGTTGGCATTTTATCCTTCAGTTAAGTGTTTGGATCTTACTCCACGACCTTTAACAAATCGTATGGGTCTTTATAAATTGATTACAGTAAAGTCAAGCAGATATCCTAAAAAAATTGCTAATTTTCAATATTTTCTGAGTTATTTTTATCAATTATTTCTTGATCTCTTTCAAATGCAACATTTTCGTAATCTGTGGTCATTTTTCCAGTACCAGCTGGAATTAACCGTCCAACAATGACATTCTCTTTAAGACCATTTAATGTATCCACTTTACCTAAAGTAGCAGCATCAGTTAGAACTTTTGTAGTTTCTTGAAAAGAAGCAGCTGATATAAATGAATTAGTTTGTAAACTAGCTTTAGTTATACCTAGTAATACTGGCTCATATTTAACCTCTTTTTTTCCATCATTTAATAAAAGTTTATTAATCTTTAGTACATCTCTTTTTTGGATTTGCTCGCCTACTATGAGATTTGAGTCACCAGGTTCTTTAATAAGAACTTTTTGTAGCATTTGTCTTGCAATTGTTTCTATGTGTTTATCATTTATATAAACACCTTGAAGTTTATAAACTGATTGAACTTCTCTTACGAGGTATCTTGCAAGTTCTTCAACACCTAAAATTCTAAGGATATCGTGCGGAACTGGTGTTCCTTCAACTAGTATGTCACCTCTTTTAACAAAATCTCCTTCTTGTACATTCAAATATTTTGATCGAGGTATCAATGTTTCAAAAGTTTCTTTTTCATCTATTGAGGTAATAATAACTCTTCTTTTATTTTTATAGTCTTTACCAAATGTTATTTTACCATCTATTTCACACATTATTGCTGGATCTTTTGGTTTTCTCGCTTCAAATAGTTCAGCAACTCTTGGTAAACCTCCGGTTATGTCTTTAGTTTTAGAGGACTCTTTAGGTATTCTTGCAATCACTTGACCTGCTGAAACGGCCTGTCCATCTTCAACACTAAGAATTGAATCAATTGACATTGGATAATTTGATAAACTATGTTCATCCTCCATATCGTCTGACAATTTATCGACAATATTTATTGCAGGTTTAAAATTTTTACTTTTTAAATTTTGGCTCCAATCAATAACTATTTTACTCGATATTCCAGTAGTATCATCAATTGATTCTCTAAATGAAACTCCTTGTTTTAAATCTAAGTATTTTACGTATCCATCCTTTTCAGCAATTATAGGAAGAGTATAAGGATCCCATTCAGCTAATATCACATTATTTTCAATTTTATCATCTTCGTTTACAAGAAGTTTTGAACCAAAAGGTATATTTGAAGAATATTTTTCTTCACTATCATCTAAAATTTTTACTTTTGCGTTTCTACTTAACACAATTTTATTTTTAAACTTATCTTCAATAATCTTAACATTCTCTAATTTGACTTTTCCTGCAACTGGTGAGGTTGCATTAGATTGTTCCACTGAAGAACTTGCAGCTCCTCCTATATGAAATGTTCTCATTGTTAATTGTGTACCAGGTTCTCCAATTGATTGGGCTGCTATAATACCAACTGCTTCACCAACGTTAACAGGGGTTCCTCTTGCTAAATCTCTACCGTAACAAATAGAACAAATACCATCCTCGGTTTCACAAGTTAATACTGATCTTATTTTTAAAGACCTAGTACCTAATTTTGAAATTGGATCTAAATGTTTTTCAGAAATAATTTCGCCAGCTTCTACAATAATATTTTGGTTTTCATCAGTAATTTCTTTAACAGGAGTTCTACCTAGTATTCTTTCAGTTAAAGGAGATGTGATATTTCCTGATTCAACAATTTCTTCAACTATTACTCCTTTATTAGTTTTACAATCATGTTCTCTGATGACTGCATCTTGTGCTACATCTACTAGTCTCCTTGTTAAATATCCACTACTTGCAGTTTTGAGTGCTGTATCTGCAAGTCCTTTTCGTGCACCATGAGTTGATGTAAAATATTCAAGTACAGATAATCCTTCTTTAAAATTTGATTTAATAGGATTTTCAATAATTTCCCCAGATGGTTTTGCCATCAAACCTCTCATGCCAGATAGTTGTTTTAACTGAGCAGCAGATCCTCTCGCACCAGAGTGGGCCATCATATAAACCGAGTTAATAGGTTGATCATCTGATGGACTAGAAATTACATCTAACATTTTGTCTGCAACTCTGTTGGTGCATTCTGACCAAGCATCAACTACTTTATTATATTTTTCTCCTTGTGTAATTAATCCATCTTGATACTGATTTTCATATTCTTGCACTTTTAATTGAGTGGTATTTAAAAGATCATTTTTATCAGATGGTATGATGAGGTCATCCTTACCAAAGGAAATTCCAGCAATTGCTGCATACTTAAAGCCAATTTGCATTATATGATCTGCGAATAAAACGGTCTCTTTTTGACCACAGAATCTATAAACTGAGTCAATTATATTACTAACCTCTTTTTTTGTTAGTACTTTATTAATCATTTCATAATTTATATTTTTATTTTTTGGTAAAATATTACCTAATATCATTCTGCCTGGAGTAGTCTCAACTTTTATTAAATTACCTTCACTTGTTTTTATTCTTGCAGTTATTTTTGTATGAAGGGTAACATCATTATTCTCAATTGCTTTTAAAATTTCATTTAAATCTACAAAACTTCTACCTTCTCCAGTCTGTTTTTCCCTAATTATTGATAGGTAGTAAATTCCAAGAACAATATCTTGTGATGGAACTATAATAGGTTTTCCACTTGAAGGTGATAAAATATTATTTGTGCTCATCATCAATACTCTAGCTTCAAGCTGAGCTTCAAGACTAAGAGGAACATGAACAGCCATTTGATCGCCATCAAAATCTGCATTAAAAGCTGTACATACTAGTGGATGTAATTGAATAGATTTTCCCTCAATCAATATTGGTTCAAATGCTTGAATACCTAATCTATGCAAAGTTGGAGCTCTATTCAAAAGTACTGGATGCTCTCTAATAACTTCTTCTAAAATATCCCAAACTCTTGGATCTTCTTTTTCAACAAGTTTTTTTGCAGCTTTAATAGTATTTGCCCAACCATAAATATCAAGTTTATGAAAAATAAAAGGCTTAAAAAGTTCAAGAGCCATTTTTTTTGGAATACCACATTGATGAAGTTTTAGGTTTGGTCCAACTACTATTACTGATCTTCCTGAATAATCGACACGTTTGCCTAATAAATTTTGTCTAAACCTTCCTTGTTTACCTTTAAGCATGTCTGATAGTGATTTAAGAGGTCTTTTATTTGTTGAGGTAATTACTCTACCCCTTCTCCCATTATCAAATAATGCGTCAACTGATTCTTGAAGCATTCTTTTTTCATTTCTAATTATTATGTCTGGAGCTCTTAGATCAATTAATCTTTTTAATCTGTTGTTTCTATTAATAACTCTTCTGTACAAGTCGTTTAAATCACTTGTTGCAAATCTTCCTCCATCAAGTGGGACCAATGGTCTTAACTCAGGTGGAATTACAGGCAGGACTCTCAATATCATCCATTCTGGTTTGTTCTTTGATACTATAAATGATTCTATAAGTTTTAGTCTTTTAGTAATTTTAGTTTTTTTTAATTCAGATTTAGTTTCATTAAGATCGACTTTTAATTGATTATAATCTGTTTCTAAATCAATACTTAGAAGCATTTGTTCTATTGCTTCAGCTCCAATTGCAGCACTAAATGAGTCTTCTCCATACTCATCTTGATAATCAATGAATTGTTCTTCTGATATTATTTCACCCTTCTTTAAGTCAGTTAAACCAGGCTCAACAACAATAAACTGTTCAAAATAAAGAACTTTTTCAAGATTTTTAATTGTCATATCCAAAAGAGTAGCGATTCTACTTGGTAAAGACTTCATAAACCATATATGTGAAACTGGAGCAGCTAATTCTATATGCCCCATTCTGTCTCTTCTTACTTTTGAAAGAGTAACTTCTACGCCACATTTTTCACAAATAATTCCTCTGAACTTCATTCTCTTATATTTACCACACAAACATTCATAATCTTTTACTGGTCCAAAAATTCTCGAACAAAACAACCCATCTTTTTCTGGTTTGAAAGTTCTATAATTAATTGTTTCAGGCTTCTTAATTTCTCCAAAAGACCAAGATCTAATATCATCTGGACTAGCTATAGATATTTTTAAGCTATTAAAATTTTGAACACCTTGATTCAGATTAAAAATATTTGTTAATTCTTTATTCATTTGATCCTATTAAGTTAGTTTGATTATTTTCTTTTAAATTTTCTTTAAAGTCTAAGTTTAAGCCAAGAGATCTCAGTTCTTTAACCATAACATTAAAAGATTCTGGAGTACCTGATTCAAAATTATTATCACCTTTGACTATAGATTCATAGACTTTAGTTCTACCTGCAACATCATCTGATTTAATGGTTAAAATCTCTTGTAAGGTATAAGCAGCTCCGTATGCCTCTAAAGCCCAAACTTCCATTTCTCCAAATCTTTGTCCTCCAAATTGAGCTTTTCCACCAAGAGGTTGTTGAGTGACTAGGCTGTAAGGACCAATTGATCTGGCATGGATTTTTTCATCCACTAAATGATGAAGTTTTAGCATATACATATAACCTACAGTCACTGGTCTTTCAAATTTTTGACCAGTTATACCGTCATATAATGTTTCTTGACCTGTGCCAGAAACACCTGAAACAGATAATAAATTAGTGATATCTTTTTCCTTAGCTCCATCAAATACAGGAGTTGCAAACGGAATACCATCTTTTAAATTATTCCCTAGCTCTAATATTTCATCATCATTCATATTTTTAATAATTTTCTGATGACTTTCAAGATCATATATCTCTAACAGCTTACTTCTTAAATCATTAGTTTGACCCTCTGACTGTATTTTTTTAATCATTTCATTTACTTGTTTACCCAATGATGCGGAAGCCCATCCTAGATGTGTTTCTAGGATTTGGCCTATATTCATTCTACTAGGAACACCTAATGGATTTAAAACTATATCAACTGGAGTTCCATCCTCTAGATAAGGCATATCTTCAACTGGGCATATTTTAGATATTACTCCTTTGTTTCCATGTCTCCCTGCCATTTTATCACCAGGTTGAAGCTTACGTTTTACGGAAATAAATACTTTTATTAGTTTTAGAACTCCTGGGAGCAATTCGTCACCACTCTGGATTTTATCAATTTTATTTTCAAACTTTTGATTGATATTACCTAATTGATTTTCATAATTTTTAACTAATAATTCTATCTGATTATTTTTTTTATCATCTGATATATTTATTTTTAATAGTTCGTTTAAACTCAAAGCTTCAATTTGCTCATATTTTATCTGGCTATTTTTTTTAAATTTATCAGTACCTGAAATAAATGTTTGATTATTAAGTAACTCTTTAAGATGGTTTCCAAAACTTTTTTCTAATATTTTTAATTCATCATCTCTATCTCGAGCAATTATCTCGATTTGATTATTTTCTATACTTATTGCTCTTTCATCTTTCTCTATTCCTCTTCTTGAAAAAACTCTTATTTCAACAACAGTTCCTTTGACACCTGGAGGGACTCTTAAACTGGTGTCTTTAACGTCAGCAGCTTTTTCGCCAAATATTGCTCTTAATAATTTTTCTTCTGGTGTCATAGGAGACTCTCCTTTTGGAGTAACCTTTCCCACTAGTATATCACCAGAATTTACTTCAGCTCCTACATAAACAATACCAGTTTCATCAAGATTTACTAACATCTCCTCACTTGCATTTGGAATATCTCTTGTTATTTCTTCTGGTCCTAATTTAGTGTCTCTAGACATAACTTCAAATTCCTCAACATGAATTGAAGTAAATACATCGTCCTGGACAACTTTTTCTGAAATCAAAATAGAGTCTTCAAAATTATATCCGTTCCAAGGCATAAATGCTGCAAGTACATTTCTTCCAAGTGCTAGCTCACCTAATTCAGTTGCTGGGCCGTCGGCAATTACTTGGTCTTTTAGAACTTTATCACCAACGTTTACAAGTGGACGTTGTGTAATACATGTGTTTTGATTTGATCTCTGAAACTTAGATAAATTATAAATATCTATTTTATTTAAAGTCTTGTCATTTTTGTCTGTTATTCTTATTACTATTCTATTAGCATCAAGTTGATCAACCACACCCTCTCTTTTAGCAACTATAGTTGATCCACTATCGTTAGCTACTGTATATTCCATACCAGTTCCAACTAATGGAGCCTTAGGTTTAATCAACGGAACAGCCTGTCTCATCATATTTGAGCCCATTAAAGCTCTATTGGCATCGTCATTTTCTAAGAAAGGTATTAGTGAAGATGCAACTGACACTAACTGCTGAGGTGAGACATCCATTAAATCAATAGCATCAATATCTACATTTATAAACTCTCCATTTTTTCTACAACTTACAATTTGATTTGCAAATTTTCCTTTAGAATCAACTTCAGCATTTGCTTGCGCTATAACAAAGTCCTCCTCGTCAATAGCACTTAGATAAATTACTTTATCTGTAACTTTGCCAGAGTTTACAATTCTATAAGGAGTTTCTATAAAACCATATTTGTTAATTCTTGAATAAGAGGCAAGACTGTTTATCAATCCAATATTTGCTCCCTCAGGTGTTTCGATTGGACAAATTCTTCCATAATGTGTTTGGTGAACATCTCTAACTTCAAAACCTGCTCTTTCTCTATTTAACCCACCTGGTCCAAGAGCTGATACTCTTCTTTTATGTGTAATTTCACTTAAAGGATTAGTTTGATCCATAAACTGACTAAGTTGGCTCAGTCCAAAAAATTCTTTAATTGATGCAACGACAGGTTTAGCGTTGACGATATCTTGAGGCATTATATTATCAACTTCTAAAGAGCTTAATCTTTCTTTAATTGCTCTATCCATTTTTAATAAACCGATACGATATTGATTCTCTAAAAGTTCTCCAACAGATCGCACTCTTCGATTAGCTAAATGATCAATATCATCAATTTCACCTTTACCATCAACAAGATTATGCATATGCTTAACAACATCTAAGATATCACTTTTATCTAAAATTCTTTGCTCTATTGAAGTATTCTTTTTAAATTTAGCATTTATTTTTAATCTACCAACTGATGATAAATCATATCTGTCTGAATTAAAAAATAGATTATTGAACAAATTTTCTGCAGTTTCAATTGTTGGAGGCTCGCCAGGTCTTAGAATTTTAAAGATTTCAAATAATGCTTCTTCCCTTGATCTAGCTTTGTCTACTAGAAGAGTATTTCTTATGTAGGAACCAATTTCAATATTATCAGATTTTATAATATCAATTTTACTGATTTTCTTTTCGTTTAAAAATTCTATAAAGACCTCATCTATTTCATAGCCAGCTTCGAAATAAATTTTACCAGTTTTTTCATCAATAATATCAGAAGAAAGAAAAAAACCTAATAATGAATCTTCGTTGATACATAAGTTTGAAATATTCTTCTTTTTTAAATCATTAATAATTTTTTGATTAACTTTTGTACCTTTTGAAATAATAGTTTTGCCATTTTTAGAGTCAATTAGATCATAGTTTAAAATCTTTGCTTTAAAAAAAGATATATCTTCCTTAAATGACCATCCGTAATTATTTTTTTTGTAAACAATATTGTCATAAAATATCGATAAAATTTCTTCACCAGTCATACCAAGTACTCTTTTTGGATCTGGCTCTATTTTGTTAGCTTCGCATTCTTTAATATAAATTTCTGATAAATTACTTAGTAAACATTTAAATAATGTAGTTACTGGAAATTTTCTTTTTCTATCTATTCTAGCATGAATATTATTTTTTGCATCGTGTTCAAAATCTAGCCAAGAACCTCGATAAGGTATAATCCTTGCGTTAAAAAGGTATTTGCCACTAGTATGTGTTTTCCCAAAATCATGGTCGAAAAATACTCCAGGCGACCTGTGCATTTGACTAACTACAACTCTTTCAGTGCCATTAACTACGAATGTAGCATTTTTAGTCATAAGAGGTATATCCCCCATGTATACTTCTTGTTCTTTAATATCTCTTACTGATTTAGTTCCAGCTATTTCATCAATATCCCATATAATTAAGCGAAAATTTACAAGTAAAGGAGTTCCATATGTAAGTCCTCTTTGTGAGCACTCTTCAACATCATATTTTGGCACTCCAAGATTATAACTTACGTAATCTACAGAAGCTCTCTCTGCATAATCGTGGATTGGAAATACGGATTTAAAAATTGAGTGCAGACCTATGTTTTCTCTTTTTTCGGGATCAACTTGTAATTGTAAAAAATTATCAAATGATCTCTTTTGGACCTCAACTAGATTTGGTAGTGAAGTAACAAGAGGAATCTTTCCAAAAGATTTTCTTATTTTTTTTAGGTTAACATGATCTAAACTCATTTCTCTCCTTCATATATTTTTAAATATATAGGCCTTAATTAAGGCCTATAATTTATTTTAATGTTACTTTGGCACCAGCTGCTTCTAATGCTTTTTTCATTTCTTCAGCTTCGTCTTTTTTTACGCCTTGCTTAAGTGGCTTAGGAGCTCCTTCTACTAGATCTTTGGCTTCTTTTAAGCCCAAACCAGTAATAGTCCTAACCTCTTTAATTACGGCAATTTTATTTGATCCAGCTTCTGATAATTCAATATCAAATTCTGTTTTCTCTTCTGCAGCGGCCTCTCCTCCGCCAGCAGCTGGAGCTGCTGCAACTGCTACAGGAGCAGCAGCGGATACACCCCATTTATCCTCTAACAATTTACTTAGTTCAGCTGCCTCAAGAACTGTCAGGGAAGATAAATCTTCTACAATTTTATTTAAATCAGCCATTTATTTCTCCTTATTTACCTAGTTCGACTCTTGTTGATTGCTACTATTAGAACTAATTAATCTTGCTATTTGCGCTCCTGGCTCAAGTGTAATTGAAGCAATTTTTTGAGCTGGTGCACTAATTAATCCTAAAATTTTTCCTCTTAACTCATCTAAAGAAGGTAATTTTGCTAGAAAATCAATTTTCTCTTTATCAATTTTCTCACCATTATAACCTCCGCCAATAATTTTAAACTTTTCAAATTTTTTTTCAAAACTAACGGCTACTTTTGCTGGTGCTACAGCATCATCAGAAAAAGCAATTGCTGTTGGACCCTTAAAAAGTTCTGAAATATCTTTAAATTGAGTTTCAGATATAGCAAGTTTAGTGAGTCTGTTCTTAGTTACTTTAAATTTTGCTCCATTATCTCTCATTTCTTTTCTAATCTGCTCAGTTTCGTTAACTGTAAGACCAGAATATTCAGCCACAATTACAGAAGTAGCATTTGAAAAATCGTCTTTGAGATTATTTACAAAATCTTTTTTTTCAGAACGTTTCACGTCAACCTCGGTTTTAATTGGACCCTAAAGATCCAATATTAGCTAAAATTAGTTTGCCCACCAAACTAATTTAAAGCCTGTCAAGAAGCAAATCAATGACTCGCTTCAGTCTGTGCAGGAAATTAAGCTTAAAGCTCCTGCAGTCTTTGACAGGTGATGATCAAAGATCATCTATTGGATTAATTAACGCAAGCTAGCTTGATTAATATTTAATCCAACTCCCATAGTTGAAGCTATGGTAACCTTTTTTATAAAAGAACCCTTTACGGCATCGGGCTTACTTTTAATAACTGAAGAATAAAATGTTTTAATATTTTCTAATAGATCTTCTTCACTAAAATCTAATTTACCAACACCAGCATGAACAATTCCAGATTTATCATTTTTAAACTTAACTTGACCTGATTTTGCGTCTTTTACTGATTGAGAAATTTCATTAGTTACCGTTCCAAGTTTAGGATTTGGCATTAATCCTTTTGGACCTAGTATTTTTGCAACCTTGCCTAATTTTGGCATCATATCTGGGGTCGCTATTAGCACATCAAATTCCAATTTTGATTTAGATATTGTTTCAATTAAATCATCATTTCCAACTAAATCAGCACCATTACTTTTCGCATCGTTATGTTTGTCTTCACTTGCAATTACTGCTACCTTTACAGTTTTTCCAGATCCTTTTGGAAGTATTACGACTCCCTTAATATTTTGATCAGTTTTGTTGCTATCTATTCCAAGATTAATTGAAATATCAATTGTTTCATTAAACTTTACGTAAGATTTTTCTTTTAAAATTTTAATTGCTTCTAATGGTTCGTAAACTTTAGTAGTATCAAAATTATTTAACATTTGTTTTCTATTTTTTGTTATTTTCATTAACCTACTACCTCCATGCCCATTGAAACAGCAGATCCTTTAACCATGTTCATTGCTCCATTAAGGTCAATAGCATTTAAATCTTGCATTTTTTCTTTGGCAATTTTTTCAATATCTTGCATTGAGACTTTACCCACTAATGATCTCCCTGGAGTTGAGTTTCCTTTTTTTATTTTTGCAGCCTTTTTTAGATAATAACTTACAGGTGGTAATTTTGTGGTAAAATCAAAACTTCTATCCTTATATGCTGTAATAATAACTGGAATTGGTGCACCTTTCTCTAAATCTTTAGTTTTGTCATTAAAAGCTTTACAAAAATCCATTATGTTAAGACCTCTTTGTCCAAGTGCGGGACCGACAGGAGGTGAGGGGTTGGCTCCTCCAGCAGGTATTTGTAGTTTAATTAATCCTAGAATTTCTTTAGCCATATTTTATACCTTTTCTACCTGTGAGTATTCTAAATCAACAGGCGTTGATCTGCCAAAAATTGAAACAGCTACTCTTAATCTAGCCTTATCTTCGTCTATCTGTTCGACCTCTCCATTAAATGAAGCAAAAGGCCCATCAATTACTTTAACCTGTTCACCCACATCATACATTATGGCAGGTCTAGATTTCTCAACACCATCTATAACTTGTTCAGATATTCTTTTCGCTTCAGCGTTGCTAATTGGAACAGGCTTACCTTTGTTACCTAAAAAACCACTCAACTTAGGTGTGGTTTTAATTATGTGCCATGTATCATCATTTAAGTTCATTTTAATTAATATATAACCTGGAAAGATTTTTCTTTCAGTATTTACTCTTACACCTCTTTTAACTTCGACAATATTTTGAACTGGGACAGATATCTCTTCGATGTGTTCCTTAACACCAAGTTTTGTTGCTTGATCCAAAATACTGTCTGCAACTTTTTTTTCATACCCCGAATAAGCATGAAGAACATACCATCTTGCCTTATTCATTAAAAACCAGAACCTATTTCAATGATTTTTCTTATTGAAAAAGACCATATTTGATCAGTTAATAGAAAAAACAACGAAAATAATATTATTAACAATATGACTATTGCAGAAGAAATAAAAGTGTCTCTTCTTTGAGGCCAGGTTACTTTTTGTAATTCTTGTCTAACTTGTCTTACAAAAAGAGCAGGTGATAATTTCTTTTTTTCAATATTCATATTTTTATTTCTCTTGGCAGGAGTGGCAGGACTTGAACCCGCAGCCCCCGGTTTTGGAGACCGGTGCTCTACCAGTTGAGCTACACTCCTAATAAGTATTGGCTAACTGATAGTGCGGTCTCTAAAACTATTCAATAATTTCAGCAACAACTCCAGCGCCAACTGTTCTTCCACCCTCTCTAATTGCGAATTTTAAACCTTTATCCATTGCAATTGGAGACAAAAGTGTAACTTCCATAGCAATATTGTCACCAGGCATTACCATTTCTGTTCCTTCTGGTAATTTAATTGTTCCAGTTACATCGGTTGTTCTAAAGTAGAATTGAGGTCTGTAGTTTGAAAAGAATGGGGTATGTCTTCCACCTTCTTCTTTTTTTAATACATATGCTTCTGCTTTAAATTTAGTATGAGGTTTTATTGAACCAGGTTTAGCTAATACTTGACCACGTTCGACTTCTTCTCTTTTTGTTCCACGAAGAAGAACACCAACGTTGTCTCCAGCCTCACCAGAGTCTAGAAGTTTTCTAAACATTTCAACTCCAGTACAAGTAGTTTTTTGAGGATCTCTTATTCCTAGGATTTCAATTTCCTCTCCGACTTTAACTTGACCTTGCTCAATTCTTCCAGTTACAACTGTACCTCTACCAGAAATTGAAAATACATCCTCAACTGGCATTAAGAAAGGCTGATCTACTGGTCGGCTAGGTTGTGGTATATGTTCATCAACTGCTTTCATTAATTCCATAATTGAATTTTTTCCAATCTCATCGTCTCTACCTTCAAGAGCTGCTAAAGCTGAACCCTTAATGATTGGGATAGTATCACCAGGGAATTCATATGAAGTAAGAAGTTCTCTAATTTCCATTTCAACTAGATCAATAAGTTCTTTGTCATCAACTTGATCAACTTTGTTCATGTATACAACAAGAGCAGGTACACCTACCTGTCTAGCTAAAAGTATGTGTTCTCTTGTTTGAGGCATTGGTCCGTCTGCTGCGTTAACAACTAAGATACCACCGTCCATTTGAGCTGCACCAGTAATCATGTTCTTAACATAATCTGCGTGTCCAGGACAATCCACGTGAGCATAATGTCTTGCTTCAGTTTCATATTCAACGTGTGCAGTAGATATTGTAATACCACGTTCTCTTTCTTCAGGTGCTTTGTCAATGTTTGCGTAATCTGTAAATTCTGCTCCACCTGATTCTGCTAATATTTTTGTTATAGCAGCAGTTAATGTTGTTTTACCGTGGTCAACGTGACCGACAGTACCTATGTTACAATGCGGTTTATTTCTTTCGAATTTTGCTTTAGCCATTTTTTTACCCCAATAATATTTTGTTATGGAGCGGGTGAAGGGAATCGAACCCTCGTAGCCAGCTTGGAAGGCTGGAGCTTTACCACTAAGCTACACCCGCAACTAAACTGACTGCTTCACACACTCACTTTAATGCTTTCATCCAGTTACCTCCATAATGGTGGAGGGGGTAGGATTCGAACCTACGTACGCTCACGCGGGCGGATTTACAGTCCGCTGCCTTTAACCACTCGACCACCCCTCCGTTTGAAGAAATTGGCCAATACTAATAAATTAGTATATATGTCAATCTAAAACAGCAACATCACCTTTGCAAAATACGTATACTCGTAAAAGCAACGGCCTTTTAGACAAAAAATGACATTTTGTACATATCTAGATTGTATTAATTAGACAAATCTGTGATATTAAATCATGAGAAAGTTTAGAGATAATAAAACTAATAAAAACCGCGGAATTCATACAATTTTTGGTCAACATTCTGTTAAAGCTGCCATCGAAAATGATAAAAGAGAGAAAATTGAGCTAATAATTAGTAAAAATCAGATTAATCTAGCCAAAATATATGAATCTAAAATACAAAAAATTACAATCATTCCCCAAAATGAATTCATAAGAAGATTTGGAAATGAGAATACAACACAGGGAGTAGTTCTTAAAACAAAAGATTTTTCTAGGCCTAGCTTAGAAGAGTTTGTAAAAACAGAAAGCAAAAAAACTAAATCAGTAATATTAATTTTAGATCAAGTAACTGATCCTCAAAATATTGGTTCAATAATGAGATCATGTGCATTATTTGATTGTGCAGGAATTATAGTTGGAAAAGATAACTCGCCAGAATTAACTTCATCACTATATAAATCAGCATCTGGCGCTGCAGAAATAGTAAATTATTTAAGAGTAACAAATATTAGAAGAGCAATTTCTTTCCTAAAAAAAAATAATTATTGGATCTATGGCTTTGATAGTTCAGCAAGTAAAGATTCAAAATTAAATTTTTCTGAAAAATCAGTATTAGTTTTTGGGTCAGAGGGTAAAGGTATAAGAGAATTGGTAAAAAAAGATTGTGATGAAATAATCCAAATTAATATGAAAAATAATTTAAAATTTGAAATTGATAGTTTGAATGTTTCCAATGCAACATCAATTGCTTTGTATCAATTCTTTTTAAGCTAAATATATTTGAAGTGGTGCCGCGTGTCGGAATCGAACTGACTACCTGATGATTACAAATCAACTGCTCTACCAAATGAGCTAACGCGGCACAAAAATGCATTTATATTAAATTATAAATTCGACAAGAATTTTATAAATTAAATTCCAGGAATATAAGGAACTCCATCACCTTTTACTCTTTCATTTATTTCGCTTAATGTAGAGCAAGCTGTGATTGGACTAAATACAAGAAATAAAATTATTAAAGTTTTTTTAATCATATAATATTTATAACTTTTCAATTTTTGCTGCACAATATTTAAATTCAGGAATTTTTCCATATGGATCTAGAGCTGGATTAGTTAATAGATTTGCTGCAGCTTCGTTGTAACAAAAAGGAATAAATATAACGCCTTCAGGTATAGCTCTGTCTTGCCTAATTCTAATGTCTAAAGATCCTCTTCTAGTTGAAACTTTTATTTTATCACCTGGTTTCATATCATTCTTTAAAATGTCGTTAGGAGATATTGATACTGATGGCTCTGGTTCAATAGCATCCAAATTTGAAGCTTTTCTTGTCATAGCTCCAGTATGCCAATGTTCTAATTGTCTGCCTGTAGTTAAAATTAATCCAAAATCTTCGTCAGGCATTTCATTTGGTGAAGTAACACTTGCTGGAACAAACTTTCCTTTCCCTGTTTCATTCGGAAATTTATCACCAAATACTATTTCTTCTCCAGGTGTAGTTGGTGATTTGCTAGGATAGGTGACTGAGTTTTCAATATCAAGTCTGTCCCATGAAATATTATTTAAAGATGGCATTGTTAAGCTCATTTCTTCATAAATTTCTTTTGGGTGATTATAGTTCCAATCTAAACCCATTTTCTTACCTAATTCATTAGTAATCCACCAATCTTCTTTAGCATTACCTGGAGCATCGATTGCTTTTCTTCCCATTTGCACTTGCCTATTTGTATTAGTTGCTGTTCCATTCTTTTCAGGCCAAGCAGAAGCGGGAAAAATAACATCAGCGTAGGTAGCAGTTTCTGTGAGAAAAATATCTTGAACAACTAAATGATCTAACATCTGCAATGCCTCTCTTGCATGATTAAGATCAGGATCAGACATTGCAGGATTTTCACCTAAGATATACATCCCTTTTATTGTCTTTTCATGGATCGCATCCATAATTTCTACTACTGTTAGCCCTTTCTTATGATCCAAAGGGGCATTCCAAAATTTTTCAAAAAAATCTTTGTTGTTATTTTTTTCTACTAATTGATAATCTGGGTACATCATAGGTATTAAACCTGCATCAGATGCACCTTGAACATTATTTTGTCCTCTTAAAGGATGCAAACCTGAGCCCCTTTTACCAACATTACCTGTCATTAATGCTAAGGATATTAAACATCTTGCATTATCAGTTCCATGTACATGCTGAGAAACTCCCATACCCCAAAATATTATTCCTTTATCAGTATTTGCATATAGTCTTGCAACTTCTCGAATTAAATCTGCTGATATACCCGTTTCATTTTCCATAATATCAGGTGAATAATTTTTTAAATGTTTTTTTAGTTTATCAAAGCCTTCAGTTTGTTTTTTTATATATTCTGTATTAAATAAATTTTCTTCAATTATGACATTCATAATTGAATTAAGTAGGGCCACATCAGATCCTGGTTTAAATTGCAACATATGAGTTGCATGTTTTTTCAATGCATGGCCTCTTGGATCCATTACAATTAATTTAGATCCCTTTTTTGCAGCATTTTTAAAAAATGTTGCGGCAACTGGATGATTCTCAGTTGGATTAGCTCCAATCACTATAATTACATCTGAGTGTTCAACCTCATAAAAAGGCGCTGTGACAGCTCCTGAACCAATAGTTTCTAATAAAGCAGCAACAGATGATGCGTGACACAGACGGGTGCAATGATCAACATTATTTGTATTAAAACCAGTTCTTATAAGTTTTTGAAATAAATAAGCTTCCTCATTAGAACACTTTGCTGATCCAAAACCAGCTAAATTGCTTTTTCCATTTCTTTTCTTTTTTAAGTCAAGAAAACCTTCAGCTGCAAAATCTATTGCTTCTTCCCAACTAGCTTCTCTAAAATATTCATGAATATTAGAAAAATTTATACTTGGATGTAGGTCTTTCTTCTTACCTTTAATCCTTATTAATGGCTTTGTAAGTCTTTCAGGATTATTGACATAATCAAAACCAAACCTGCCTTTGACACACAATCTATTTTTATTAGCTGGACCATCAATACCATTTACATATTTTATTTTATTATCTTTAACATTGTATTCAATTTGACATCCGACACCACAATATGGACACACACTGTTAACTTTTTTATCTACATGACTGTGACCAACACCATCTTTATCAACAACTGAGGCTGGCATAAGTGCACCAGTCGGACAGGCTTGAACACATTCACCACAAGCAACACAAGTGCTATCACCCATTGGATCATCAAAATCAAAAACAATTTTTGAATTTTCTCCTCTATATGCCATGCCAATAACATCATTAACTTGAACTTCTCTGCAAGCTCTCACACACAGGTTGCATTGAATACATGCATCTAAATTAACGGCCATGCTTGGGTGTGAAGTATCAGATTGGCAGGGAGTTTTTTTTGGGAATCTACTTTCTTTAACTTCTACTTTATCTATCCAATTCCAAAATTTTGAATCATTATCATGCGAAATATCTCTTTCGGGCTGATCTGATAAAAGTAGTTCAAAAACTAACTCTCTAGATTTTTTTGCTTTCTCAGATGAAGTATTTACCTTCATTTCATTAGAAGGTTTTCTAATACATGAAGCTGCTAATACTCTTTCTCCCTCGATTTCAACCATACAAGCTCTACAATTACCATCAGCTCTGTAACCTGGTTTATTCGCATAACATAAATGTGGTATTTCAGTCCCAAGCCTATTAGCAACTTGCCAAATTGTTTCATCTTGAAGAGCCTCAACTTTTTTATCATTTAAGTAAAATTTAATTTTGTTTTTACTCATAAGTGATCTCGTTTTCAAAATATTTTAGTACGGAGTTAAGTGGATTTGTTGCTGCTTGACCTAGTCCACAAATAGAAGCTTGAGACATAACTTGTGATAAGTCAGCTAATTTTTCTTTATTCCATTTTTTTTCTTTCATTAATTTAACTGTTTTTTCTGTACCAGCTCTACATGGCGTGCATTGTCCGCAACTTTCTTCCTCAAAGAAACGAAGTAAATTAAGTGCTACATCTTTCATATTATCTTTATCAGATAAAACTACTATAGCTGCAGAACCAAGAAAACATCCAGCATCGGTTAATTCTTTTGAGCCATAATCTAAAGGAATGTTATTCATAGATGCTGGTAAAATTCCTCCAGAAGCACCGCCAGGAAGATATCCTTTAAATATGTGTCCTTCCTCCATACCATCACAATAATTATCAATTAATTCTTGAATTGTAACTCCTGCAGGAGCGACCTTTACACCAGGCGATTTGACATGACCAGATACTGAAAAACTATGAAATCCTTTTTTTCCATCAGAACCCTGATCAGCAAACCATTTTGGTCCTTTCTGAATTATATCTCTTATCCAAAATAATGTTTCTAAATTATTTGTTAATGTAGGTGATCCAAATAATCCAATCTCAGCAACATAAGGAGGTCTATGTCGTGGCAGCCCTCTTTTACCTTCTATACTTTCAATCATTGCAGACTCTTCACCACAAATGTAAGCACCTGCACCTCTTCTTACTATAAAATGATCTTTAGAAATTATATTTTCTTGTTCTAACTTTTTTATTTCATCATTCAAAATTTTAATTACGGCAGGATATTCATCTCTCATATAAATATATACCTTATCAGCACTAATGAAAGTTGATGCAATTAAAGCACCTTCCAAAAATCTATGAGGATCTCTCTCAAGATAAGATCTGTCTTTAAATGTCCCGGGCTCTCCTTCATCACCATTTACAGCTACATATTTATTTCCTTTATATCCTGATACAATTTCCCATTTTTTTCCAGTAGGAAAACCTGCTCCGCCCTTACCCTTCAAACCACTTTCATTAAGTGAATCTAGTATTTGTTTTTTTGAAATTTCACCTTGTTTAATTTTTTTTACAACTTCGTATCCACCTTGTTTTTTATATTGTTGTAAATCAATATAATCAGGAATAATTGGATCAAATTTATTATCCTCTATTGTTTTTTTTACAGCTGTTAAATTAGCATTATCAACATAATTTTTACCAACACAAACTGTGGGAGCAACTTGACATCTCCCCATACAAGGACCTGGAACAACTTTAATATTTTGATTTTGTAAACTTTTCAGATCATCTAGTAATTTATGCGCTCCAAATAGTTCACATGTTAAACTTTCACATACTCTAACCACTTTAATAGGATTATAATTTTCACTATTTTTAACTATGTTAAAATGAGCATAAAATGTTGCTACTTCATAAATTTCGGTAAGAGGTAAATTTGTTAATGTTGATAGTGCCACAAGATGCTTATCATACAAAACTCCAAAATTGTCCTGCAAAACATGCAAATATTCAATCAATTCGTCTCGCTTAAAGTTAGTTGCAATAAAAAGTTTAGATACTTCATCGAGATAAATATCTTCAACCTGCCTTCCTTTAGGCGACCATCTTCTCTTCTTTTTTTTTAAAGAAGTTTCTGTTTGAGAAACAAATTTATCCATTCTACCGTTCCAATTATTATAATATATATTAAGTAACAAAATGTCATGAAAGATTTGGTTGAAAATTATGAAATAGTTCTTGATACTAGTGGTACAGAATGTCCTATCCCTGTTCTTAAAGCAAGGAAACTTGCTTCAGAATTAACAGAAGATGTTGTTATCAAAGTGATAGCAACAGATCCTCTAGCAGAAGCAGATTTTGAGCATTACTGTGAACAATCGAAATTTGAATATTTAAGTTGTACTAAAGAAGATGGAAAAATAGTTATTAAGTATAAGTTTAAAAAGGAAACCTAAAACAGAGTTTCAAAATCGTAATAATTAAATATATCACCTTTTTTTACTTCAGATATATCTTCGTTTATTTCTATAATCCCATCAGAGTATGAAACTGAGCTAATCATTCCAGATCCTTGCTTTGGATATTTAATAGCTATATCTTGATTGTTTATTGTTTTTTTAATTATTCTTAGCCATTCCATTCTTTGCGTTTTCTTCTTCATACTAAAATTACAAATTATTTTTTTTGAATTAGGTAATTTGAAGAATCCTCCTGATAATTTTTCTATTAATGGTTTAATTAACATAGCATATAAAAGTTGTACTGATACTGGGTTTCCAGGTAAACAAATGACATAGCAACTATTTATTTTTCCTATGGCAATCGGTCTACCCGGTTTAATTGCAGCTCTCCAAAAAAAAATCTTACCTAAGCTTGATAATGCATCAATTAAATGATCCTCTTCACCTACTGAAGCACCTCCAGCAGTAATGATAATATTATTTTTTTTTGAAGCTCGTAAAAGATTACTTTTTACAACTTTTAAATTATCTTTTAAGTTTCCAAAATATTTTTTTGAAACAAATCTTTGATCAAGTAGTGAATCAAGGGCAAAATAATTTGAATTATTAATTTCTGAATTTTTTAAATTGTGAGTTGGTTTACGTAATTCATTACCACTTGTAAAAAAGCCAATTTTAATTTTTTTAAAAACTTTGACTTTTCTAATACCTGAAGCTGCAATTAAATTAATATTTTGGTGATTAATTTTAGTTCCTTTGGATAAAATTTTTTGGTTCTTTCTAATATCCTCACCTTTTAGTCTATAATTTTCACCAAATTTCGGAAATTTCAAAATTTTAATCTTATCTTTATCAATTAATATATTTTCTTGCATAACTATAGTGGAAGAATTGGAAGGCATTCTCGCACCAGTAAATACTCTTATAGCTTCACCTGACTTAATTTTTATATTTTTTTTATCACCAGCTGCTATTCTTCTAGAACAATAAAAATATTTGTTATTTAAATCTTTTTTTAGTAATGCATAACCATCTACTGCAGAATTATTAAATGGAGGTAAGTTTACCTTACTTTTTAAATCCTCAAATAAAAATCTTCCACGCGAATTTTGTAAGTTTACTAATTCTGATTTTATTACAATATTTTTCTGTTTTTTGAAAAATTCAATTATTTGTCTTTTTGTAAGTGGTGATTTATTCATTACATTTTTTCTAAAATAAAGTTAACAATATTATCTATCTCATCTTTTTTAAATTGTTTTAAGTCTGTATTGATTTCTTCTTCAGAAATTATTGCTTTTATATTTGAAATTTTATTAAATAAATGATGATTACTACCCTTTTTAATAATCTCAATTTTTGGATGATTATCATTTTTAAAACCTTCTACAATAACAATATCAGTTTCATTTAATTGTTTTAATAAATCATTTAAAGTTTGTTCCTTACAATTATTAAGTTCAGTAATTTTTGCCCATCTTTTTGATGAACTTACTATTACTTGTGAAGATCCTGCTTCTCTATGAATAAAGCTATCTGTACCTTTATGATCTATTTCAAATTCATGGTGAGCGTGCTTAATTGATGCAATACGATAATTTTTAGTTTTAAGTTTATTAATAATTTTACTTGCAAAATATGTTTTTCCAGAGTTTTTCCATCCAACTATTCCTACTATTTTCATTTAATTGGTCTATTATTTAATAAATATACAAGAGAGTAAATAATAATTGTTATTGAAATTAAAACTAACCCTAAAGCCATAGCGTATTCTAAGTTTCCCATTCTAGTTTCTAAAGATATAGCGGTGGTCATTACTCGTGTATAATGATCAATGTTTCCACCCACAATCATAACTGCGCCAACTTCTGAAATTGCTCTTCCAAAAGCAGATAATAATGTTGTTATTAATAAAAAATAACTATGATTAAATAAAAGTTTTACAGAACCCCAAAAAGGAATATTTAATGATCTTATCTGATCTTTAAATTCAAACCAATTTTTAGAAAATATCTCATGAGATAATGAGGCAATTATTGGAAAAATTATTATAGTTTGGGCAATAATCATCGCAGAAGGTGTGTATAGAAGCTGTAAGATACCTAAAGGTCCGCCGGATGCAAAAATAAAATAAACAATTAAACCAACTACAACTGGAGGAATTCCCATCAATGAGTTTATGATTATTAAAATAATTTTTTTGAAATAAAAATTATAAATTGCAAAATAATACCCTACTATAAACCCAAATAATGATGCAATAATTAGGGCAGTAAAACTTACAAATAAGGATAAAAGTATAATGTCCCATAGGTCATTATCTAGAGTAATAATTAATAGTATGGAATTTGTGAAAATTTCTAATATGTTCATTTATATTATTAGTTTAATTACAACATATGGCAAAAAAAGAGAAATATTTAGTCTCACCTGATATTAATAATAAGTCGTTAATTACAAAACTAGATGGTTTTGATGAGAAAGGGAATAAAATAATTTCTAAAGTCATCAATGAAAAAGCTCTTACAATTTTTCTAAATAATCAAGAGATAGTAACGCTAATGTCTATTAGCGATCATCCAAAATATCTTGCAGTTGGGTATTTATTAAATCAAAATATGCTTAAGAAAAATGACATAATTTCAAAAGTTGAAATTGATAAAGATTTAGGTGTGGTTGTTGTACGAACAAAACGTAAAACAAATTATGAAAATAAATTAAGAAAGAAAATAACAACTAGTGGTTGTGCAATTGGTACAGTATTTGGAGATATCTATGAGGAAATAAAAAAATCAAAGTTAAAATCCAAAAAGAAAATTAAACATAAATGGATTTATGAAATTTCAAAAAAAATTACATTAACACCGAGCTTATATTTAGAAACAGGAGCAATACATGGTTGTGCCATCATTCATAATAATAAACCATTAATTTATATGGAAGATGTAGGTAGACATAATGCTGTAGATAAAATTGCTGGTTTTATGTTTTTAAAAAAAATTAGCTCTTCAAATAAAATTTTTTACACTACAGGAAGACTAACCAGTGAAATGGTTATTAAAACTATAAAAATGGGTATTCCAATATTAATTTCTCGATCAGGATTCACAGCATGGGGTGTAGAGTTGGCGAGAGGTTCAAATTTAACACTTATTGGACGAGCAAAAGGAAAAAAATATTTAGCACTTTCTGGAGAACAAAGAATTGACCATAAATAATAACAAAATTTTGTTTGCCATACTTGCTGGTGGTCAGTCGAAAAGATTTGGAGGTGGATTTAAAACTTTTGCTAAAATAAATGGAATTACAATCTTAGAAAAAATAATAAAAAAGCTTTCAAAATATAATAATGAAATAATAATAAATGCTAATGACTTAGAAAATTTCAAGAAAATTAATTACCCAATAATTGAAGATAGATTTAAAGGTTTTCTGGGACCTTTAGCAGGGATTCACACATCTATGTTGTGGGCTAAAGAAAATTACAGAAACAAAGAATGGGTTTTTACTGTTCCAAGTGATACCCCATTTTTACCTGATAATCTTTTAGATAAATTTTTAGAAGCATATGATGAAAATATAAAAATATTGATTGCAAGGTCAAATAGTAGACATCATCCTGTAATAGCAATGTGGCATATATCGTTGATAACTAGCTTAGAAAATGAGTTAAAATTAAAAAATAGTAAAATTATGTATTGGGTTAAAAAAAACAAATATAAATTTGTTGAATTTGACAAAATCCAGGAAAAGAATTTTTTCAATATAAATACTCAAGAAGAATGGAATACTGCAAAAAATATCTAAGCTTAATATAAATATATAAAAAATATTTTTTTTGTATAAAGAATATTTTAAATGATAAGCTCTATATATAAAAAATTTCCAGGAATTATCTTTTGTTTTGTAATTGCTTATTCAGGCATATACCTAAGTGATTTTATCGGAATAGAAATCTTAAATTTAAAAAAAAGTCCAATATCACCAATAATGCTATCAATTATATTTGGTCTTTTGATAGGAAATATATTCCATATTAATAATTTTTTATTACACGGAATTAAGTTTTCTTTAAAATTTATTCTCAGATTAGGAATAATATGTCTTGGTATTAGACTTGGACTTTTAGATATTTTTAAAGTTGGAATAGTTGGAATACCTCTAATTGTTTCTTGTATTATTATATCAATCTTGGTTGTAAATTATTTATGCAAGTTATTAAATGTTTCTTCAAAAATGGGATCATTAATTGCAGTTGGAACAAGTATTTGTGGAGCATCCGCAATTGTAGCAACTAGCCCTGCAATTAATGCTGATAAAGAGGAGGTTGCTTATGCCATAGCTAATATCACAATATTTGGAATAATTGCAATGTTCCTCTATCCATTTATCGCATATTATCTTTTTAGTGGAGATGAGTTAGCTTCAGGATTATTTCTCGGAACTTCAATACATGAAACAGCTCAAGTTGCTGGTGCTGGATTGATATATGCTGAGCAATTCAATTCACCAAAAACTATGGATATAGCCACGATTACAAAATTAGTAAGAAATGTTAGTATGATAATCGTCATTCCTGCAATAAGCTATATGTATCTAAGAAATAACATTGGTGAAAATAATAACAAACCATCAATAATATCTATGTTTCCAATTTTTATAATTGGTTTTATTCTTATGGGTTTCATAAGATCAATTGGAGATTATGGAATTCAAAATAGTAACTTAGCTTTTGAAATATTAACTAATAATAACTGGCAATTAATCATCAATATTATTAAATCTATTGCTGAGTATTCTCTAGCAATAGCAATGGCAGCTGTTGGCATAAGTACAAATTTAGTTTCTTTAAAAAGCTTAGGTATAAGACCATTTTATGTTGGTTTTTCTGCAGCTTGTTGTGTTGGAATTGTAAGTTATATCGGAATCATACTACTCAATAATTTTATATAATTTTCTAAAATAAATTTAATTTGTGCTTATCAAGTAATAATTATATAAAATTTATAAAAAAATATGTCAATTTACCTTCCAATAGCTGAAATGAACGTCAACATTTTTCTCATTATCTTTATCGGTATGAGTATAGGAATTCTTTCAGGAATTTTTGGTGTTGGTGGTGGATTTTTAATGACACCATTATTAATTTTTTTAGGTATTCCTCCAGTTGTAGCTGTTGGCTCTGAAGCTCCGCACGTTTTAGCAACTTCAGTATCAGGTTTTATTGCTCACTGGAGGAAAAGAAATGTTGATATAAAGATGGGAATATTCCTGATAATAGGTGGTTTTATTGGCTCCACAGTTGGTGTAAATATTTTCAGTTATCTAAAAAACTTTGGACAAATAGATTTAGTTATTCAGTTATTGTTTCTTTTCTTTTTAGGTTTTATTGGTTTTAGTATGGCATTTGAAAGTGCTAGGACAACAATAAAACAATATAGAGCAAGAAATACCAAAAGAACAAAACTGCATCAACATTCTTGGTTTCACGGACTTCCATTCAAAGTTCGCTTTCATAGATCAAAACTTTATATAAGTGCGATACCACCTGTACTGATAGGGTTCGCTGTTGGAGTAATGTCGGCAATGATGGGAGTTGGGGGTGGATTTATAATGATACCAGCAATGGTATACATACTTGGAATGCCAACAAGTATAGTAGTTGGAACATCATTATTTCAAATAATTTTTGTTACTGCTAATGCAACATTCTTTCAATCATATATTAATTATAATGTAGATATAGTGCTGTCTGCACTAATGATATTTGGAGGAGTAATTGGAGCACAAATTGGTGTAATTTTTGGATCTAAATTAAGAGCAGAATATTTAAGAGGTATTTTAGCTATATTAGTACTTGGTGTCTGTGGTAAAATATTTACTGATCTTGTTTTAAGGCCAAATGATTTATTTTCATTGGTAATGATATGATATCAATATTTAATTTTACAATTAATTTATTGATCGTAGTTTGTCTCTTCATATATTTTATTTTTACAACTATTGAATTTAATCTAAAGAATATTGAATATTTTTTAATTCTATTAATTGTTTTAAATTCATTTAACAAAATATATATTTGGTCAAATTTCAGAGTATTTATTAAAAAAGATCTTAACAAAATATTTAAAGACATATTATTTAATGATTCATTTGCAAAACTAAGTATTATTATTTTATCCACTGTAATACCAATTTATATGCTTATGCAAAAAGATATATTAGTTGTTAATATATTGATTGAGAAAACATCTTTTTTATTAGTATCTTTTTTTGCATTAATTGGATTTTATTTAGAATTTTATATTTTAGAAGTGATAAAAATAGATGATTAAAAATTTATTTATAAAGTTTGTTTTAAATCTATCAATTTTCTTGACTATTATTTTATTTTACAACTTTCTTCATGCTGAAGAAATTTACTTTGACTTATCTGAGGATAGTATTGAATTAAAAACAGATTTTAATGGTAAAGAAATTATTATTTTTGGATTACTAAAAAATGATCATGAGACACTTTTGACAATAAAAGGACCGCCATCAAAAATGAGAATACAAAAAAAAGAGAAGTATTTTGGAATATGGATAAATAATCAGTACGTTACTTATAGTAACATTCCATCTTTATTCTTTTTATCTTCCTCAAAAGAAATTCACGAAATCTTGCCTGAATCGATATTAATTAATGAAGATCTAAGTTTTGAAAAAATTTTAAATAATAAGACTTTTAATCAAAATTTTATTTTCAAAAATGACCAAGAAAATTGGAATGAAAATTTTGTTAGAATAAAAAAAGAACAATCGTTTTATAAAAGTTTTGAAATGAAAAAGATCAAGGATAAATTATTTCAAACAAGCGTTTTTTTTCCAACAAATACAATACCGGGGATTTATAATGTTGATATTTACTATATAAGAAATAATACAATTATGAGTACTGATCAAAAAAATATAATTATAAAAAAAACTGGTATAGGAAGTCAAATATTTGATTTTGCCAATGAAAATGCAGCTACATACGGTGTTTTTGTAATTATCTTTTCAATGTTTTCAGGTTTGATTGCTGCTGCTTTATTTAGGAGAAGTAAATGAGTGATGAAAGATATATTCTAGTTGTTGCAGATAATTCAGAAGAAATGAATACAGCTCTTGAGTATGCTTGTGCAAGATCAAAAAAAACTGGAAGAAAAATTATAATCGCAACATTCATAGAGCCTTTGGATGTTCTAACAACCAAGGGTGTTACAGAAATTATGAAAGAAGAAGCTAGAGAAGAAGCAGAAACAATTCTTAAAAAAGCTGCCTCATTTGTCCGAGAAAGAACAGGTGACTATCCTGCTCTCTCTTTAAGAGAGGGGGATACTATAGCTGAATTAAAACAATTATTAGATGAGGAAAAAAATATTAATGTTCTTGTTTTAGCTGCCAATACTGATTCAAATAGTAAAAATCCTGGTCCAATAATAACTTCTCTGGTGAGTAATGAAATAACAAACCTTAGAATACCAATAATGATTGTGCCTGGAAATTTATCATTTGAACATATTGCACAAATAACTTAAAAAAATGTCAAAAGAGATAGCTAAAATATTAGTAGATATAAAGTCTATTAATTTTTCATTTCATAAACATTTTACTCTTACATCAGGCTTAGCTAGCCCTGTTTATGTTGATTGTAGAAAAATTATTTCTTTCACAAAAGAAAGAAATTTTATAATTGATAAAGCCGTAGATTATTTAACTAAAAATAATATTGAGGGAGAAATTATTGCTGGTGGTGAGACCGCTGGAATTCCCTATGCTGCATTTATTTCTCAAAAATTAGATAAACAAATGATTTACATTAGAAAAAAAACAAAAGGTTTTGGAAAAAACAAACAAATTGAAGGTGAATTTGAAAATAATCAAAAAGCTCTATTAGTTGAAGATCTAGCTACTGATGGAGGTAGTAAAATAATTTTTATTAACGCAATGCGAGAAGCTGGATTAAAAGTTAAAGATATATTTGTAATATTTTATTATGATATTTTTAATTTTAAAGAATCAGAATTATTTAAACTAAATGTAAATATGCACTCACTCTGCACTTGGAAAGATATAATAAATTATATTGAAGATGAAAAAATATATTCTGAGGATGAGGTTTCAAACTTAAAAGAATTTCTAAAAGACCCAGAAAAATGGAGAAGCAAGTATGCGTGAAATAGTTGTTGTCAGTGGAGGTTTTGATCCAATTCACAGTGGTCATATAAAATTAATTAAAGAAGCTGCTAAACATGGTGAGGTTGTAGTTTTGCTAAATTCTGATTTATGGCTTCAAAAAAAGAAGGGTAAGGAATTTCTTCCTTTTATTGAAAGAACTATAATTATGAATGAGTTAAAAAATGTTATTGATGTTATAGAATTTAATGACGGAGATAAAACCTGCATCGATGGCCTTAAAAAAGTAAAAAATAAATATCCAAAATCAATTATTAAATTTGCTAATGGAGGTGATAGAAATAATAGCACAACACCAGAATCAATATTCTGTAAAAAAAATAATATACAGTTACTTTGGGGTATAGGCGGTGACAATAAATCAAATTCTAGTTCATGGATTTTACAAAAATGGAAAGAAGATAATTAAGGATATAATTTTCTAGTAACCCAACCATCATTTTCCATACGAAATTCAAGTCTGTCATGCAATCTAAATGGCATATCTTGCCAAAATTCAATTAATACAGGCGTTACTAAATAACCATTCCAATGTGGAGGTCTTGGCACATCATTATCTGAAAATTTTTTTTCAAACTCTTCTACTCTTTTAGTTAATATTGATCTATCATTTAGTTCTTCTGACTGTAATGAAGCCCAAGCTCCTATTCTACTTCCTAGAGGCCTTGAATTGTAATATTCATCAGCTTCAGCGTTAGAAATTTGTGAAACATTACCTTCAATTCTTATTTGTCTTTGAAGTGTTTTCCAATGAAAATTTAAAGCTACACTATTGTTGTTTTGAATTGCTCTACCTTTTTTACTATTTGAGTTTGTGTAAAAAACAAAACCTTTATCATCATATGATTTAAGTAAAACAATTCGTGAGCTGGGTTTGCCATCAGAGGATATAGTAGCAAGGTTCATAGCATTTGGATCATTAATTTCACTTTTCTTTGCCTCTTCAAACCATTCTTGAAACAGTTCAATTGGTTTTTTATCAGAATTTATTAATTTTTGATTTGATTGCATATTATAGATATGAATATTATTTTTATAAGTATATATATCTATATTTATAAAAAAACACTGATTTACAATATGTTGATGCAAAATAAAAAAGGTCTGATTATGGGAGTGGCAAATGACAGATCTATTGCTTGGGGTATTGCGAAAAAATTAGCAGAACAAGGAGCAGAAATTGCACTTACTTATCAAGGAGAAGCTCTAAAGAAAAGAGTTCAACCACTTGCTGAAGAAATAGGCTCTAATACTATTATTCCTTGTGATGTTTCAGACTCACAAAGTATGAATAATGTTTTTGAAACACTTAAAAATAAATGGGGTGAATTAGATTTTCTTGTTCATGGAATTGGTTTTTCAAACAAAGATGAATTAAGAGGTAAATACTACAATACATCTTCTGAAAATTTTAAACAAACTATGCATATATCATGTTATTCATTTACAGAGGCTTGTAGACTTGTAGAACCTTTAATGAATAATGGGGGATCAATTTTAACTTTAACATATTATGGATCAGAACAAGTTATGCCTCATTATAATGTTATGGGAGTTGCAAAAGCAGCTTTAGAGGCGAGTGTTAGATATTTAGCAGTTGATTTGGGAGAAAAAAGTATAAGAGTTAATGCCATAAGTGCTGGCCCAATTAAAACTTTGGCAGCCTCAGGAATAGGTGATTTTAGGTTTATTCTAAAATGGAACGAGCTTAATGCACCACTTAAAAGAAATGTAAATCAGCAAGATGTTGGAAATTCTGCTTTGTATCTCTTAAGTGATCTTGGGAGTGCCGTTACTGGTGAGATACAACATGTCGATTGTGGTTATCATACTGTAGGAATGGTTGCAGTTGATGAGAGTGAAAGTGTTTCTGAATTATTAGGTGAATTTACAAATTCTAAAAAATGACTTCTAATTCAATAGGAAAAATCTTTAATTTTACTACATGGGGAGAAAGCCATGGCAAAGCTATAGGTTGCGTAGTCGATGGAGTTCCATCTAACATAAATTTATCTGAAAAAGATATTCAACCCTATTTAGATAAAAGAAAACCTGGTCAGTCGAAATTTACAACTCAAAGAAAAGAAAAGGATAAAATTGAAATACTATCAGGAACTTTTGAAGGAAAAACAACAGGTCATCCTATTTCTCTAATTATTTACAACCAAGATCAGAGATCAAAAGATTATGGTGATATCAAAAGTAAATTTAGACCAGGTCATGCAGATTACACATATTGGAAAAAATATGGCATAAGAGATTATAGGGGTGGTGGCAGATCTAGTGCAAGAGAGACTGCGATGAGAGTAGCAGCAGGGGCAATAGCAAGAAAAATCATAAAAAATAAAATTAAAAATCAAGTTGTAATAACAGGTGCATTAATTCAAATAGGTAATCATAAAATTAATTATGATAATTGGAATAATAACTTTATTCCAAAAAATAATTTTTGGAGTCCTGATAAAGAAATTATTAAAATATGGGAAAACGAAATACAAACTGCAAGAAAATCTGGCTCCTCTTTAGGTGCCATAATTGAAATTAGAGTAAAAGGTTTGCCCGCTGGATTAGGAGAACCTATTTATGAAAAAATAGACTCTGATATAGCTAAGGCATTGATGTCTATCAATGCTGTTAAGGGTGTAGAAATGGGAAATGGTTTTAGCAGTGTTTATGAAACTGGAATTTCTAATGTTGATGAAATGAGAATTAAAAATAAAAAACCTTTATTCCTCTCAAATAATAACGGTGGAGTTCTTGGAGGCATTACAACTGGCCAAGAGTTAATTACTAGATTTGTAGTAAAACCGACAAGTTCTATTTTATCGACAAAAAAAACAATTAATACAAAATTAAAAGAAACAACAATATCTACTAAAGGTCGTCATGATCCATGTGTTGGTATAAGAGCTGTTCCTGTTGGTGAAGCAATGGTTGCCACAACTATAGCTGATCATTGTTTAAGATTTCTTTAAAATACTATAAATCAAAAACTCTTTATTCCCTTTTGGTCCAGTTATTGGGCTTTCAACTAAACCAACCACTTCAGCCTTAATCGTTTTTTTAAACCAATTCGATATATCATTGCATACTTGTTCGTGAATCAATGGGTCTTTCACAATACCTTTTTTCAAATTTATTTTATTAGTTTCAAATTGGGGCTTAATTAGTGAAATAATCTCAGCTTTACTTGATAACAGCTTCAAGCTAGGTTTTACAACCTTTGTTAGACTTATGAAACTAACATCACAGACTACCAAATTAATTTTTTCATGAATTATTGAGTTATCTAAATATTTAGCATTAAAATTTTCTACACTGATAATTTTATTTTCTTTTTTTAATTTTTCATGAAGTTGATTTGTACCAACATCAATAGAATATATTTTTTTAGCATTTTTTTTTAAAAGAACTTCTGTGAAGCCACCAGTTGATGAACCTATATCTAGACAAATTTTATTTTCAATATCAATCTTAAAATGATCAATCGCTTTCAGTAATTTGAATGCACCTCTCGATACCCACGGAGGATGAAGTTGTTTAATTTTTATTTTTGAGTTTTCATTAAAACTGGTACCACTTTTGGTAATAATTTTATCGTTTACATAAACTTGGCCGGCCATAATCATAGATTGGGCTTTTGATTTAGTTTCAGCTAAGTTTCTGTCAATTAAAAGCTGATCAAGTCTTATTTTTAGGTTTTTGCTCAAATTTGAAAATTACTTAAAATCTTCTTTTGTGACTTTATTGTTTTCTTGCTTAATTTTTTTAATTTGGCTTTCAATACTTTTTAATTTTTCCTCACATGCTTTTTTTAAATTCATTCCTTCTTCGTAAAGTTTTACAGATTGTTCTAAATCAACTTCACCATTTTCTAATTTCTCTACAATAGACTCAAGTTTTTTTAAATTATTTTCAAAATTATTATCTTTATTCATTAGATGTATCTATTTTTGTAATATTTGATGTTTCTATATCATATATTAAAGCATAAACTTTATCATTACTTTTTATTGTAAACAAAATCCTATTATTATCAATCATATCTATATCTGTAATTTTATGCCCTTTTTCTAAATTTAAATTGTAATCGATTAAATTTGTTTCTAAATTACTTTGTTTTTTAGTTGTTTTTATATACAAACCATAAACAAGAGCTAAAAAACAAATAACAATTAATATACCTAAAAATATTACAATAAATTTAAGAATTTTTTGAGACATGAGCGAATTCTATAATCTTAAATTAACTATAAATAAACAATTAAGTTTGCAAAGATTAGATAAAGTTCTCGTTTCAGAATTGGAAGGATATTCAAGAACACAAATAAAAACTTTAATATTAAATGGTAATGTAACTCTTGATGAAAAGGAGATCAAAGATCCGTCTTACATAACTAAAGAAAATGAAAATTATTCCATAAATATTATCTTAAAACAAGAAACGAAACACTCAGCTGAAAATATTAAATTAAATATTATTTTTGAAGATGAAGATTTAATTATTATAAATAAACCTCCAAATTTAGTTATGCATCCAGCTCCAGGAAACGAAAGTGGCACTCTTGTAAATGCCCTTATGCATTATACTAATAATCAACTGAGCAATTTAAATGATAATGCTAGACCGGGAATAATCCATCGTTTAGATAAAGATACAAGTGGAATACTTGTTGTTGCAAAAAATAATAATGTTCATATTAATTTAGCCGAACAATTCAAGGAACATACGATATCTCGAAGATATAAAGCAATAGTTTGGGGAACTCCTGATAATCAATCAATTGAAGGGTACATAGAGAGAAATAGAAAAAATAGAAAAAAAATGAGTTTAAATAATAAGGGTTTTGGAAAATATTCTAAAACCGATATTATATTAGAAAAAACTTTTGGTATTGCAAGTTTAGTTGACTGCCATTTACATACTGGAAGAACACATCAAATTAGACTTCATTTAACTTCTAAAAATTCTCCAATCATTGGTGATAAGATTTATGGAAAAAGTAAAATCAATCAATTTGGAAAAGATAAAAATACATTTAATAAATTCATGATTTTAAAAAATTTTGAAAGACAAGCATTGCATGCTTATCATCTTGGTTTTGATCATCCTACATCAAAAAAAAGGATGGATTTTGATATTGAAATTCCTGAAGATTTTAAGAATTTAATTGAATTATTGCTTAAATATTAAATTATATTTTATTTGTGATATAGGCGTATTATGAATTTACCAGTACTATCGAGTGAAGGAAATTTAGCAGTATACTTGCAGGAAATTAAAAAATTTCCGATGCTCACTGCTGAAGAGGAGTACATGTTAGCTAAACGTTATAAGGAACATGGAGATTCAGATGCTGCTCATAAACTAGTTACAAGTCACCTTCGATTAGTTGCCAAAATAGCAATGGGGTATAGAGGATATGGTTTACCTGTTACTGACTTAATTTCAGAGGGTAATGTTGGAATCATGCAAGCAGTTAAAAGATTTGATCCAGAAAAAGGTTTTAGATTAGCAACATATGCAATGTGGTGGATAAGAGCTCAAATACAAGAATATGTTTTACATAGTTGGTCTTTAGTAAAAATTGGAACTACCGCAGCTCAGAAAAAACTTTTTTTTAATTTACGTAAAATTAAAAATCAACTTACCTCAATTGATTCAGGTAATTTATCACCAGAAAATGTTAGAGAGATTGCAACAAGACTAAATGTAAAAGAAGGTGAAGTAATCGATATGGAAAATAGACTTTTTACATCAGATCAATCTTTGAATGTTAAACTTGGTGAAGAACATGATACTGAATGGCAGGATTTAATAGAAGATAAACAAGAAACTCAGGACAGAATAATTGAAAATAAAAATGAACTTGATTATCGAAGAAGTTTATTTTCAAAAGCTTTTGAAGTTTTGAACGAAAGAGAAAAAGAAATTATTAAACTTCGAAAACTAAGTGAAAATCCATTAAAGTTAGAAGATTTGAGTAAAAAATATAAAATAAGCAGAGAAAGAGTAAGGCAAATTGAAGAGAAAGCATTAGAAAAACTTCAAAAAGAAATTTCAAATATTGGATAAAGTTCCGTTTATATCAATTGTCTCCTTTCTATCTGGCCCTGTTGAAACGATTGAAATGTTAGTTTCCATAAGATCTTCAAGTATTTTAATATATTTTTTAGCATTTTCAGGAAGATCATCAAATTTGTTAATCCCTGCTGTTGATTGTTCCCAGCCAGCAACTTTTTTATAAACAGGTTTTATTTTATCAAATAAAAATTCTTCACTAGGTAAATAATCGTAGTGTTTGTTATCAATTAAGTATCCAGTACATACATTAATTTCTTTTAATTTATCTAAGACGTCAAGTTTAGTGAGTACAATGTCCGTAATACCATTAAGTTTAATTGATTGTTTCAAAAGTACACTATCAAACCAACCACACCTTCTTTTTCTTTTTGTGACTGTCCCAAATTCTTGACCTTTTTCACCAAGATGTTCTCCAATATCGTCCATTAACTCTGTTGGAAATGGTCCTGATCCAACTCTAGTAGTATACGCCTTAGTGATTCCTAAAATTTTGTGGTTTTTTCTATAACTAAAACCTGTGCCAGAGAATATCTGACCTGATATTGTATTCGATGATGTAACATAAGGATATGTACCAAAATCAATGTCTAACATTGAACCTTGCGCCCCTTCAAAAACAATGTTTTTATTTTTTTGACCTAATTCATTTATTATTTTCCATAATGGAACACTAAAAGAGTTTAGATAATTAGACATGGACAAAAGTTCTTCATAATAATTATGTGTAATTTTATGAATATGTTTTGAAATTTTATCTTTATGAAATTCATAAAGGTTATCAATTTTTTGTTTTAAAAATTTTGGGTCTTTTAAATCACAAATTCTTATTGCTCTTCTACCTACTTTATCCTCGTATGCTGGACCAATACCTTTCTTAGTTGTTCCTAGTTCTTTTTTTCCCCTAGTCGTTTCATTTATTTCATCAAGAAGTTTATGAATAGGTAAGATTAAACAAATATTATCAGCAATATATAAATTTTCTTCGTTTACTTCTATCCCTTGTTCTTTAAGATTATTAATTTCGTTAATTAGTGCCCACGGATCTAAAACAACGCCATTTCCAATAGCACATTTTTTATTATTAATTATTCCTGAAGGTAATAGATTAAGTTTATAAACATTATTATCTACTTTAATTGTATGGCCTGCATTATTTCCACCTTGGTATCTAACTATTAAGTCAGCTTTAGAAGAAATCCAATCAACAATTTTACCTTTTCCTTCATCTCCCCACTGGGTTCCAACTATTGTATAAAACATTAGATCTGCTTAACTATCTTATTCATCAAATAATACTTGATTCCAAATTTTTTTGCCTCTTTTTTTATATCACTATTATCTTCAAAAGTTTTAAATAAACTATAACCTTTATTTATTAATTTTTGTTTAATTTTATCACTCGTATTGAATGCAATTAAAATTCTTTTATTTTGATTAATCAACGATGAAGATCTTAAAATTGTATCCATGTAACACGTATATCCTATTGCAGTCTCAGAATTAGAGCCATATTTTAAGTTATATCGACCTCCTCCAGCAATTTCACCCCTTACATCTTTAGCAAAAAATGTGAATTTTATACCCTTGTAGTAATTTTTGTTTTTTTGTAAGTCAAAAAAATCTATATTTAAAGAATCATTCTTTGAAGTTTTAATTAGATTAGATATTTTTATTAGCCTTTCTACTTCATTGTTATAGCCTATTATTTTATTTAACTTTGAAATATATTTTTTTTTATTTTGAATTGCTCCAGAACATAAATGTAAAGTTTTAAATGAATTATATAATTCATTTTTTTTTAATAATTTTAAACAATTTTTAATATCTTTTAGCTTAATAAATTTTTTTAACTGATTTTTTAAATCTTTATCAATTATTTTTTTTAACAAACTATCAAGAAAAAATGGTGCTGTAATTTCGATAACAATATTTTTAACTCCAATTTTTTTTAAAGTTTCGTAAGCAAGATTAATAATTTCTACATCTGCCTTATAACTTTCAGATCCAATGATCTCAGCACCAACTTGCTGAAATTGCCTTTCAGGTCTTAAAATAGTTCCCACTTTTCTAACAACTTCACCATAGTAACATAATTTGAGAGGTCGTATTTTATTAGCTAATCTAGATGAAGCAATTCTAATTATTTGTGGAGTTATATCGTTACGAATGCTTAATTGATCTTTTTTTTTGTTAGTTTTTAAACTTAAAGTATTGTTGTCTAAATTTTTGCTAAATTCAATTAGTGGAGTCTTAATTAAAGTAAAACCATTATCTCTAAAATAATTTATTATGCTATTTTTGTATTTATGCTCAATAGATGCATCAAAATTTAGACTATCTTTAAAACCTGCAGGTACTAAAAATTTATTAACCAAGATAGGGCCTTACTAATCTTTTTATTTCTAAAGACTTCTTTTTAACCTCGGTAATTTCTTGCCCTTCAACTAGTATTCTTACTAATGGCTCAGTTCCAGATAACCTAACAAGAGATCTTATTTTTTTATTATTATATAGTTTATCATTTTTTAACTTACCAAGAATTTTCAACAGTTTGGTATTCTTTTTTTTATACCTTAAGTTAATTTTATCTTGAGGAAAATCATTGTACAAATCAAAAAGTTTACTTGCCTTATTTTTATTTGATATCAAAATTTCAGTAATTTTTAGAGCTGCTAAAATTCCATCTCCAGTATTAGAGTGTTCTGACAAGATTATATGTCCTGATTGTTCACCACCAATCATAGATTTGGATTTTTTCATTTGATTTATAACGTTTATATCTCCTACAGCTGTTCGTTTAATATTTAATTTTAATTTATTCGTAAGATAATTTTCTAACCCCATATTAGACATAACTGTTATAATAACATCATATTGATTAGATTTTTTTTTAGGTTTTACATAACTTTTACATAGCAATCCTATAATCTTATCACCATCAACTTCTTTTCCTTCTTCATCAACAACTATTAACCTATCTCCATCACCATCAAATGCAAATCCAATATCTGCCTTTTCTTTTATAACATTTTGTGAAAGTGATTTAACGTCAACTGCGCCACAATTTTTATTAATATTCAAACCATCGGGATTATTATTTATGGCTATTACATTATGACCCAATTCCCAAAATAAATTTGGGGCTATATTGTATGTAGCCCCATTCGCACAATCTAAAACAATTTTTAATTTTTTCTTGGATGATGTTTTATTTAAAGTACTCTTTAAAAATTCTAAGTATCTGCCTGAAGCATCTTCTAGTCTTTTTGCATTTCCAGATACAAATGTGTTGTTTGTTACTTTAGAATATTTTTTATTATTTAAAACTATATTTTCAACCTTTTGCTCTATTGATGAACTTAATTTTGTTCCAGTACTATCAAAAAATTTAAGTCCGTTATATTCATATGTATTATGAGAAGCTGTAATCATTACACCAATATCAGCTCTTAAAGTTTTAATCATCAATGGTACGGCAGGTGTTGGAAGTGGACCAACTAAAATTACATCCATGCCCATAGAAATAAATCCAGCTGTAACAAGAGGCTCGTATAAATAACCAGATAATCTTGTATCTTTACAGATTACAACCCTACTATTTTTAGAATTTTTCTTTTTGAGAAGAAATGCTACTGTCTTTGATATTTTTAGACAGGTTTCTGCAGAAAGGGGCTCCTCATTAACTAAGCACCGTATACCATCGGTACCAAATATTTTAGACATTTGTGTCTTTTATTCAAAAATATAAATAAAGTGAAGTAATTAAATTAGTTTGCTGGTGCCGTAGCTGAACCGCCTGTTTTTGGAACAGATGTGGCTGGTTTTTTTGGTGTGTTAATATCATTATCAAAATCATCTCGAGTTGGTTTTATACCTTTTATTAAATCTTTAATTTCATCACCTGATAATGTTTCATACTCTAAAAGACCCTTAGCAACTATATGCAATTCTTCAATATTATCTTGAAGAATTTTTCTACAATTATTTTCAGCCTCTTCTGCAAGAGATCTAACCTCTTCATCAATTAATTTTGCTGTTGAGTCAGATAAATTTTTGGATTGTGCAACAGAATGCCCAAGGAAAACTTCCTCACTATCACTGTTATATCTCAGACGGCCTAATTTTTCACTCATACCCCATTCAGTAATCATTTTTTTTGATAGATTTGTCACCATTTGTATATCGCTTGCCGCACCATTTGTAATTTTATCTTTACCAAAAATCATTTCTTCTGCAATTCTGCCACCAGTTGCTATTAATAAGTGCGCTTTCATTTGATCTTTTCGCATAGACAGCTGATCTTTTTCAGGAAGTCTCATAACCATGCCTAAGGCTCTACCTCTCGGAATTATAGTCGCTTTATGTATCGGATCGGAAGCTGGTGAGTGAAGAGTTGCTACTGCATGACCAGCTTCATGATAGGCTGTAAGTTTCTTTTCGTCTTCTGACATGACCATAGATCTTTTTTCAGCACCCATCATAACTTTGTCTTTGGCACTTTCAAAATCCTCAAGTGTAACCATTCTTTTATTTTTTCTAGCCGCTAGTAATGCTGCTTCATTGACTAAATTTGCTAAATCAGCTCCAGAAAAACCTGGCGTTCCCCTTGCAATAATTTTGGAGTCAAATTTTGGTGAAACTTTAATTTTTTTAATATGAACTTTGAGTATTTTGTCTCTTCCCATTACATCAGGATTATTAACTGTTATTTGACGGTCAAATCTTCCTGGTCTAAGCAAAGCTGGGTCAAGAACATCAGGTCTGTTTGTTGCGGCAATTATAATTACACCCGCATTTGCTTCAAACCCATCCATTTCTACAAGAAGTTGATTAAGAGTTTGTTCTCTTTCATCATTCCCACCACCAAGACCGGCGCCACGGTGTCTTCCAACAGCATCAATTTCATCAATAAAAACTATACAAGGTGCATTTTTTTTACCTTGGTCAAACATATCTCTAACTCTACTAGCTCCAACCCCTACAAACATTTCAACAAAATCTGATCCTGAAATAGAAAAGAAAGGAACATTTGCTTCACCTGCAATTGCTCTTGCAAGTAGTGTTTTTCCAGTACCTGGGGGGCCTACTAGAAGTGCGCCTCTTGGAATCTTACCCCCTAATCTGGAAAACTTTGAAGGATCTTTTAAAAATTCAACAACTTCTTCTAATTCTTGTTTAGCTTCATCAATACCTGCTACGTCGTCAAATGTAACTTTACCTACAGCCTCGTTTAATAATTTAGCTTTAGATTTACCAAAGCCCATTGCTTTTCCACCACCGCCTTGCATTTGGCGCATAAAGAAGATCCAAACTCCAATTAAAAGAAGCATAGGAAACCATGACAGTAATACACTTAGAAGTGGATGCATTGATCTTTCAGAAGGCTCAGCAGTAATTTTTACTCCACTTTCATTTAATTTATCTACCAAATTGGGATAATTAGGAACATATGTGCTAAATGATCGACCGTCATTTAAAAATCCTGTAACATTGCTACCATTAATATTTACTTCAGAAACGTTTCCACTTTCAGTAGCTGCTATGAAGTCAGAAAAGGATATTTTTGAAGTATTTCTATTGTTAGAGGTTCCTTGAAAGAGATTGAAAAGTACGATTAAGAGCAATCCAATTATTATCCATAATACAACGTTTTTACTGATGTTTTTCATTTACTTATTACATAGGAATTTATTATAAAAACACAATAGTTTTGTAGAAAATTAAACAGATTTTCTAGAAAATGTAAGAAAATTATCGTTTTTTTTAACAATCATGCCTCTGATGTTAAAATATTTAAAATTCAATTTCATTATTTCATTAATTAAGATTCTAATTTTTTTCGATCGTGGAGCACTAGATCCATTAAATAAAAATTGATATATTCTTCGTATAATATTTTCAGAATTAATTTCATTTAAATTTTTCATATTATCAAGACCAACAATAATTTTTTTACTATTAATCTTAACAATATTTTTGAGAAGTATCTCAAATATCATTTGAATGAAATATGGTGAATAAAAAAGTATGCTCTCAAAATCTTTATTTATTTCTTTAATAGTTTTTTGGTCAGATTTTTTAAAAAAATTTCTTATTGTAGGACGAGTAAAATCTAAATTAAAATTTGATGGATCATTAATATATTCTATATTATTTTTCTTATTATAGTTCAGTAATTCATTTTTAGAAAAATTTAAAAGTGGTCTAATTATGCAAACTTTATTATATAGTGAGAATTCAGACATTGATTTTAAACCATAAAAGTCACTTCCAGCTATCTTTCTATTCAAAAAAGTTTCTAAATTATCATCTTTGTGATGAGCAACAAATAAATGCAAAAAATTATTTTTAATACAAAAATCTGTAAGTAAATTATAACGATTATTTCTAGCCTCATTCATACTTTTCTTACTCACATTAACTTGATTTACAGTTAAAATTTGAGAGGTAATGTTTTTTTTATTCAAGTAGGTAGAAGTATATTTTGCTTCATCTTTAGAATTTTTTCTAATTCGATGATCTACGATTAAAGCCATCAAGTTTCCTTTTTTGTACTTTATAAAAGCATTTAAAAGAAATAATAATGACATACTATCTGGACCACCTGAAACTGCGACAGCAATAGAGGGATTTTTTTCAAAAGTATATTTTTTTTCTATGTTTTTAATGAATTCTTTATTTGTAAGCTTCATTCATTATTTTCTAAGCAATTATACTCAACAATTTGTTTTTTTGTTTGAGGAATAATTTTATTTTTTGGAAAGTCTATGATTAATTTTTCCATAGTTTTACAAGCTTCGACAGTTTTTTCAACTTGGTATAATGACTGAGAAAGTTTGAAAAGCATTTCAGCAGCTTTAATACTGTCGGGAAATTTTTGAAAACCTTCTGCAAATATAAGTGCTGCTTCTCTATAATTTTTTTCTAGAATATATAATTCTCCAAGCCAATAATGGGCTGAACCTGATAGTTGATTTTCAGGATTGTCTGAAATAAACTGTTCGAATGAAGATTTGGCATCCTGCCATTTTTTATCTCTAATATTATCAAAAGCTTCTTGGAATTGATCTTCAGGTGATATTACCTCCTCTTTTTCATTAGAATTTACTTCCTGATCATCGGATACAACTTCATCGTTTGTATCATTTGTGTTTTTTGAAATGTTTAATGTGCCAAGTGTATTTTCAGTTTCACTTAAAGTATTACTTTTTACTTCAGAACTATCTTCTGGAATTTCATCATTACTTACTTCAACACTATTGAAAGGAACTGATTGTAAATTATTAATAACTACTTCTAAATTTTCTAATTTATTAAATATATCGTCTAATTGAAAATACAATTCTTCTAAATTAGAAGTTAAATTTTTTATATCGTTTTCAATATCATATATTCGCAAATCGATAGCAGAAAGATTTTTAACGAAATCATTATTTGTTCCATTTGATTGATTTGGTGAATTTGAAAATACTTCTTTGGAAATATCTGAGACTTCTCTTTGTAATCTTTCTAATTGTTGGGAAATGGTAAGATCACTTTCATTAGAAAAAGCATGACTTGAAAAAAATAAAATTAAAATAGTGAGTATGTATTTAAACATTAAAGGATTTTAATTTCTAATTGAGATAAAAATGTGGCGCTATATTTCTATAGCGCCTTAGTATTAAGGAATAATAATTAGTTAACTATGGTTACTGAACGTCTATTTTGAGACCATGCACCATCATTGGATCCAACAACAGCTGGTCTTTCTTTACCATAACTAATAGTTGAAACTCTATCAGGGTTTATTCCTAAACCTATTAGGTAATTTTTAACAGCTTGAGCTCTTTTTTCACCAAGAGCCAAGTTGTACTCTCTAGTCCCTCTTTCATCACAATGACCTTCAATTGTTACTGAAACATTGCTATTCTGCTTTAGCCATGCAACTTGATCTTGAAGTAATTCTAATGCGTCAGAGTCTAAATCTGAACTATCGTATCCAAAAAATACTCTATCACCAACATTAACTATTAAATCTTCCTGTGATCCAGATACAATACCACTTCCATCGGTTTCTGTAATAGTTCCTTCTTCAGAAGAAACATCACTGCTAGAACTTGTTGAACCAGATCCTGAAGAGTCAGCAGAGTCTTTTGGTTTCGTTGCACAAGCTGCAACAAAGAAAACTATAAATATAGAGATAAAAAACTTGTAAAACATAAATAAGTGCTCCCTTAATACTTTGAGTAGATATACTAAATTATTTGCAGTTTCTTAACATTTTTTTTAAAATTTCGTATATTTTTTTGTATTATACAGAATTAATGCATTAATGGGGACCATGCTGGATCTGATCCTCCTAAAGGAGTTATTACTTTTCTCTCATTAAAACCAGTCAAATCAATAGAATAAAGACTAGATTCTCCACCAGATCCATCTTCAGCTGTTCTTTCCTCCTTAAAGTACATCAAAAATCTGCCATTTGGAGCCCATGTTGGCCCTTCAACATGAAATGATTTTGAGATCATTCTTTCATTTGAACCATCAGTCTCCATAACGCCAATATAAAATTGCCCACCCTCTTGTTTGGTAAATGCTATCATATCGCCTCTTGGAGACCAAACTGGCGTATAGTAACTTCCTGCCTCTCTGCTAATTCTTTTAATACTTTTTCCATCATTATCACTCACATACAAATGTCTTCTTCCACTTCTATCTGAATTAAAAACTAATTGTTTTCCATCTGGAGAGAAACTTGCAGAAACATCAATTGAAGAATTATTGGTAACTCTTTTTGATATGCGGGTTTTTAAATCAAGTATATAAATCTCAGAATTACCAATATCTGGATCAGTATAAGACATTACAATTTGATTTCCATCAGGTGAAAAACGAGGCGCAAATGTCATTCCTGGAAATTCTCCAACAATTTCTTGTTTACCAGTTTCAATATCAAAAATATAAACTCTTGGATTATTTCTATTTACATAGGACATATAAGTAATTTTTTGTGAATTAGGTGAGAACCTTGGTGTTAAAACTAGATATGATCCATCTGTCAAAAAACGATGATTAGATTGGTCTTGATCCATTATTGCTAATCTTTTTTGTTTATTATCTTTCGGACCTGTTTCAGCTACATATACTATTCTTGTATCAAAGTATCCACCTTCTCCAGTTATATTTTTAAAAATTGAATCTGAGATTATATGGGCAACTCTTCTCCAATTCTTTTCATTAGTCTCATATTTTTTTCCGACTATTTGCTTTTGTTGAAACACGTCAAACAACCTGAATTCAACAGATATTTTTCCGCTATTAGATGAAATTCTTCCTGAAACTAAATGCTGTGCTTTAATTAACTTCCAATCTTCAAATCTAGGCATGTTAGATAGAGATTCATTATCTTGAATAAATGAACTTTTATCTATTGGTAAAAAAAGTCCAGACCTTTCTAAATTATCTGAAATAACAGTTGAAATATTTTTACCTACCTTTGTTAGTTGTGAATTTTTTGAATATAACTCTGTCACGGCTATTGGAGTTGGTTTAACACTACCCTGTGTTAGTGTCACTTCTAATGAATAAATGTTAAAACTGTAAAATAAAAAAAAGGTTATTAAAAAAACTTTTTTCATCAATATCCTTTCATAATACTATAATCAAAAGTAATTGTAAGATTTTTCCATAGATTATATTTATCTTTTGGAAGTTTTAAAGGTGTACATTCTGGATTTAACAGAGTTCTCATTGCGCTATCAGTAATAGGTCCATAGAATGGATTAGTTTTAGCTATATTTGTGTCAACAATACGGACACTGTTTGATGAAACTTTCATATTTTGTAAAACTTTAGCTGAAATTGTTACCTGCATTCCCCTTTCTATAACTGCACCTGCAGGTGCGTTCCAGCAGGACGACAATTGCTGTCTTAACATATCAATTTCAGATATTGATAAAATAACGTTTTCATCAGTATCATCTTTACTTTTATTATCAATTTCTTCGACTTCTTCTTTAACTTCATTTTGAACAATATTTGTTTGTTCATTTCTTAAATCTTTAAGCATTGATGCTATACTAAAATCTTTTTCTGGTTTAGGTTTAGGTTTAGATATAGTTTCCTTAGGTTTTAACTTTGGCTTATCTTTAATATTAGTTTCAACATCCAAATCTGATTTTGTATTGTCATTATTTATAATTTTTGGTTTTAGTTTGGGTTTGAGCTTAGGCTTAATAATATCAGTTTTAATTGATTCTATTTTTTTCTTAACTTCTAAAGTTTCTTTTTCTTTAATTTGTATTTTTTTCGTTTCTTTAACTTCTATATTAGGAGATTGTTTCATTTCTAAAACTGGTTGATTTGGATTAGTTTTTTCTTCTATATTAGTATCATTTATATCTATATTCTTTTTTACCTCTAGTTGGTCTGATGAATTAAATTTTTTTTGCTTTGTAATTGTTTCTTTATTTTTGTTTTCTGGCTTTTTTATAATTGATTTTTTTAAATTTGTTTTTTCATCAACATTTAGTATTTCAATGGGTATTACGTTTGGAACGTAGATTTCTTTTGAAGAAAAAAAATTTGGTAAACCAACCATAAATAAAAGGATAATTAAATGTATTAGTGTTGAAAAAATAATTCCAGATGTTTTAGGATTTAAGTTTTCAAAAAAATTTATTATTTTTAAACTATTATAGCTTATACGGTCCATCTATTGCTCAAGATTTTGAGTAATTAATGCAACTTTAATATATCCCGCTGAATTTACTATGGACATAATTTCCATAATCCTTCCATAAGCTACTACTCTATCACCTCTTATATAGATCCTTGCTTCAGTATTTTGTTCAGTAATAGCATTTAGTCGAGGAATCAAATTTTCGACTTCAACTTTTGATTCTCCAATGTAGACATCTCCATCTAACTTAACTGTTATCTCAATTGGATCTTTAATGTCAGTTAATGCAGTAGCTTTAACTTTTGGTAAATCAACTTTTATTCCAACAGTTAGAAGAGGTGCAGTAACCATAAAAACAATTAGTAAAACAAGCATAACATCTACAAAAGGCGTAACATTAATTTCACTCATTTGAGTGTACCTTTGCTTCTTACGTTTGTTTAAATTATTTGAGGTAATCAATTTATTTTTTCTCTAACTGTCTAAAAAAAATTGTTGAGAATTCATCCATAAATGTTTCCAAGGATATAAAGTATTTTGATAAGTCATTTGAAATTTTATTGTATGCAACTACAGCAGGTATAGCTACAAAAAGACCTAGGGCCGTTGCAAACAGTGCTTCTGCGATACCTGGCGCAACTACTGCTAAATTTGTATTTTGTGCAATTGCAATAGATTTAAAACTATTCATTATACCCCAAACTGTTCCAAATAACCCTATAAACGGTGCAGTTGATCCAGCAGTAGCGAGGAAAGTTAAATTTCTCTCAACATTTTCACTTTCCTTATTAAAAACAACTGTCATTGATCTAATCATTCTATCCTTTAAAGAATTTATATCTGACGTTTCACTTTCAAATTGAGTTTTACTTTTTTTCCATTCTAAAATTGCAGCACAAAATAATTTTGATTTTGGATCTGTCTGATTAAAGTTTAAAGTTTCATATAAATCTTCAAATGAATTTCCAGACCAAAAAATATCTTCAAATTCTTTTTCAAGTTTTTTTAGTTGTCTAATTCTTAAAATTTTTGAAATTATTACATTCCAAGAATAAATAGAGGCTAAGATTAGAATTATGATTACAGATTTAACTACAAGATCAGCTTGCATAAATAAAGCAAGCATTGAAAAATCTGGAGCTTCTGTAGATAAATTTGTACTATTAATATCTGCCATGATAATTATTTTTTAATTTTTTCAAGATCACTACTATGAACCATTACCCAGAAACCTGGTCTATTTTTTTCACATAATGCTATTACTGGTGTCTTACCCTCCTCTTTGGCAAGCTTTGCAGTATCATCCCATAAACTAATTGCTGTATGCTTTGCTCTTAATTTACATTCTATAAATAAGTCTTCGTGAATTACATCAGCTCTTGTTACTTTACCATTACCTCCGCTCAAAGGTGTCCTTTTCCCATTAAAATAACTTGCAACATCTCTTTCTCTTTTTTTCCAGGCTTTATCAGGCATTTATATTCCTTTCATTGGGCTGTAAGTGAAGATAGAACATTATCTTCAACTTCAAAATTTGATGATACAACTTGAACGTCGTCATTGTCTTCTAAAAGTTCAAGTAATTTAAAAAGTTTATCTGCTGTATCTTTTCCAATATTTATATTATTTTTACTTTTCCAAATTAAATTTGCAGAGCTAGTCTGACCATATTTTGTAATTATTTTATCATTAAGTTCATGCAAATCATTTTGATCACAATATATTGAATATTCTGTATCATTAATTTCATAATCTTCAGTATTATTTTCAATAAGAAATTCTAAAAGCTGATCTTCTTTTACTAAACTTTTATCAAGGGTAATATTCCCAAATCTATCGAAACCAAAACTAACACTTCCCGTTTCACCTAGATTACCGCCATGTTTACTAAAATAGGACCTAATTTCAGCAGCTGTTCTATTTTTATTATTTGTAAGTGCCTCAACTATTATTGCAATGCCTTCAGGGCCATACCCCTCATATCTTACTTCTTCATAATTACTATCAGGATCATTCCCTTGACCTTTTTTAATTGCTCGCTCAATGTTATCTTTTGGCATATTGAGTGACTTGGCTGAAGCAATTGCAGACCTTAACCTAACATTGCTTTCAATATCTTCACCACCTACCTTTACAGCCACAGATATTTCTCTTCCAAGCCTTGAAAATACCTTTGCTCTTTTCTTATCTTGAGCACCTTTTCGATGCATAATATTTTTAAATTTCGAGTGTCCTGCCATAATTGAATAATTTATAAATATTTAATCCGATGTTAGTAAAGATATAAAATATTAGATAAATGTGTCTAATATATGCAAATTATGTCTCTCGAATTGGTTTAATATTTTTAGCTAAACCAGTATTATTATCGATATCTACCAAAGCCCCGCATACGGTTATGTTTTCAGTAGCTGGTGTAAATCTGCCTTCTGCTCTATATCCCTTAACAAATCCATGAATTGGATTATTTATATCAAAACCAATTATTGAATTATAATCACCTGACATTCCAACATCTGTTTGATAAGCTGTACCTTTAGGTAAAATAACACTATCAGCAGTTGGAACATGTGTATGCGTACCTAAAACTGCTGAAACTTTACCATCAACATAATATCCAAATGCTTTTTTTTCAGATGTTGCTTCACCATGCATATCGATTATTATCCCATCACATGTACTACCAAGCTTCTCTTTTTGAAGAAATTCAATTATACTTTTAAAAGGATCATCTAATGATAAATTCATAAATAATCTCAGCATTACTTGTACTACGATAATTTTTTTTCCATTTAAAAGTTCAAGCATATAATACCCTTTTCCAGGAACACCGTCAGGGTAATTCAAAGCTCTTATTATTTTTGGATTTTCTTCAATATAAGATAGCATATCTCTTTGATCCCATGCATGATTCCCAAGTGTAAGTAGATCCAATCCGCTAGAAAATAATTCTTCTGCATCCTTTTTTGAAAGTCCATAACCAGAAGTAGCATTCTCACCATTAGCAATAATCAAATCTGTATTGTATTTAGATTTTAGTGTTGGGATAATTTCTTTAATTTTTTTTCGTGAAGCTTTACCGACAATATCACCTATAAAAAGAATTTTCATTGAAAACTATACAAATTTTTTTCAGTAATAACATAATCCACCTTAAAATCAAATTTGTCTATAGGTACGTATTCTAACTTTTGTTCTTCATATGCATATGCTACTGATATGAAACTATGATTAATTTTATTTAAATAGGCAAAAGTCCTATCATAATACCCTCCACCATAACCTAATCTATTACCCTTATGATCGAAAGCTAAACAAGGTACAAAAATTAATTCAGGATTTAAAATTTTATTTTTATTTTGAGGCTCTGATATATTCATATGACCTTTTACAAAATTCTCTTCACTCTTAAATTGCTTAAAGATTAAGTGACTATTTCTTTTTTCGATTACTGGAAGGCATAAAATTTTATTTTTAGTAAAGATAAGTTTATTAAGCTCTTTTGTATTTATTTCAGAATTTATAGAAATAAAACTAGATACTATATTGATTTCTTTAAAGTTAATTTTTTTGAAAAGTTTATTAAACAAAGATAAAGTAAAATGAGATGGTTTATTATTAAAAATCTTATCTCTTATAATTTTTTGTTTTTTTCTGATAATTAATTTTTTATCTTTAATGTTATTCATAATAAGAATTCTTAATTATATCAATTAATTCTTCTACTTTTTTATTTATTTCATCAAATTCTTGATCTAATTTCAATTTTTCATTTTCTAAAATTTTTTTTTCATTTTGTAGTTTTAGTACTTTGTCTTTAAGTTCTAAATTGTTTTTAAGATACTCTTCGTTTTTGGCATCGTTTATTTCTGAACTTTTTTGTATATTTATTTTTTCTAAAAGCTCTGCTTGAAGTTCAATAGAGAGAAGTGATAACAATATAGTATCACTTATTTTTCCATTGGAATATTTTGGATTTTGTAATTTATTATCAATTTTTTCATTAATTAAATTAATTGAATCTATGATTTTACTTTCATCTTTTTTTTCATATTCTAATGAAATTTGTCTATTTAAAATTTTAGTCTTGTAAAAAGGCATAATTATTTTTTAATCAGAAGTTCCAATTCATCAATATACTCGGACATTTGTTTTCGTAAATTTTTAATTTCATTTTCAAGATTTTTAATTTTTTGTTTTTTGGAATTATGATGATCTCTAAAATCTTCTAAAGATGATCTTAAATTATTTAAGTTTTCCCTTAGAACTGTAATTTTTTTTTGTATTTCCATTATAATTTTATAGTTTGTAATTTTATAATTGTCACGGTAATGAACCCATATTAAATAATTTTACATTAACCATAAAGGTAAGTATTTGAATAATTTAAATAATATCAAAAATCTAAGACAATTATCAAATTGTATTAGATTTTTATCAATGGATGCAGTGGAAAAAGCAAAGTCTGGTCATCCTGGTATGCCAATGGGTATGGCTGATATCGCAACAGTTCTTTATAAAAATCATTTAAAGTTTGATCCGAATGACCCAAATTGGATTGATAGAGATAGATTAATTATCTCAAATGGACATGGCTCGATGCTTTTATACTCCTGTTTATATCTAACAGGCTATAAAGACATTGACATAAACCAAATTAAAAATTTTAGACAATTGCATAATAAAACTGCAGGTCACCCAGAATACGGAAGTGCAGAAGGAATAGAAACAACCACCGGTCCTTTATCTCAAGGTTTAGCAAATGCAGTTGGAATGGCGTTGGCAGAAAAAAAACTGTCAAATAATTATGGAAAAGAATTAATTGATCATCACACCTATGTTTTTGCAGGAGATGGATGCTTGATGGAAGGTTTAAGCCATGAAGCGTGTAGTCTAGCAGGGCATTTAAAATTAAATAAGCTTATTATGTTTTTCGACAACAATTCTATTTCTATTGATGGATCAACTGAACTTTCAGTTTCAGACGATGTGAACAAAAGATTTGAAGCTTATAATTGGAATATAATAGAAATAGATGGTCATAACTATGAAGAAATTGACCAAGCTATAATTCAAGCAAAAGATAATGATGCACCAACAATTATATCTTGTAAAACTAAAATTGGTTTCGGCTCTCCAAACAAAGAGGGTTTAGCTTCATCACATGGTTCGCCTCTTGGTGAAGATGAAATTAGTTTAACGAGAAAAAAATTAGAATGGAATTATTTGCCATTCGAAATTCCAGATGATTTATTACATGAGTGGAGAAATTTCTATAAAAGAAATGATAGATCAAGAAATTCATGGTTATCAAAAAATAAAGTATTAATTGAAAGTAACAATTTCAAAGATAATTATTATCAAAAAATTAATTCAAAACTTCCAGAAAAATTTAAAGAATTAAAATCTGAACATTTTAATGAAAAAACAAATTGTGCATCGAGAAAATCGAGTGAAATAACGTTAAACTTAATTTCAAACTATCAAAAAAATCTTATTGGTGGATCTGCTGATCTTACTGGCTCTAATAACACTAAAGCAAAAGATATGAATGTAATTACATCTGATAATTTTGATGGGAATTATGTTCATTATGGTATTAGAGAACATGGAATGGCTGGAGTAATGAATGGTATCGCCTTGCATAAAGGTTTAATTCCATATGGAGGAACATTTTTGGTATTCACCGACTATTGCAGACCTTCAATTAGGCTATCAGCGATTATGAATATACCAGTTATTTATGTTATGACACATGACTCAATAGGATTAGGAGAAGACGGCCCAACTCATCAACCAGTTGAACATCTTGCATCTTTACGGGCGATACCAAATTTAACAGTCATAAGGCCATGTGATATCATTGAAACTATAGAAGCATGGGAATGTGCTTTAAATAACACTGGACCTACAATCTTAGTTTTAACACGACAAAACCTACCAATGTTACAAAAAGATAATCGAAAAGAAAATCTTGTTAATAAAGGTGCATATAAAATTAGAGATTTCAACGAATATGATGCAACAATTTTATCTTCAGGTTCTGAAGTTGAGATTGCTTGCTCTGCATCAAATAAACTTCTTGAAAAAAATAATTTAAAGATAAGAGTTGTAAGCATGTCTTCATTTGAATTGTTTGAAAAAAATGATGATAGCTATAAAAATGAAATTTTAGGTAATAAACCTATTTTTGCTATTGAAGCTGGAGTAATAAATGGATGGGAAAAATATATTAAAGATGAAAATTTTGTTGGTATGTCTACTTTTGGTGAAAGCGGTCCTTATAAAGATTTATATAAACACTTTAAAATAATAGACGATTACTTAATTGAAAAAATCATTAAAAATTTATAAGTAGGAGAAATATGAAAGTAGCAATAAATGGATTTGGAAGAATTGGAAAACTTGTTTTTAGAGCATTATTAGAAAAAAATCCTAAAGATATTAATATTGTTGCTATTAATGAACTAGGCAGTGTTCAAAGCAGTGCTCACTTACTTAAATACGACAGTGTACATGGTATTCTTAAGGATCAGATTAGTTCAATTAAAAATGGATTAAAAATTGGAAAACATAAAATTAATTTTTATTCTGAAAGAGATCCAAATAACCTTCCTTGGAAATCTCTTAAGGTTGATGTCGTTCTTGAATGTAGTGGTGTTTTTACTTCAAAAGAAAAAGCAATTTCTCATTTATATGCAGGAGCAAAAAAAGTTATTATTTCTGCGCCAGCTAACAATGTAGATGCAACAATTGTTCAAGGGGTAAATAACCATACTATTAAAAACAATCATAACGTAATTTCAAACGGATCTTGCACTACTAATTGTCTAGCTCCTTTAGCTATGGTTCTTGATGAAAAGTTGGGAATTGAAAGTGGTTTCATGACAACAATTCACAGTTACACTGGTGATCAAAGAACTGTTGATCAAACCCATTCAGACTTGAGAAGAGCAAGGGCTGCAGCTGAGTCAATGATTCCAACTTCTACAGGAGCAGCAAAGGCTTTGAGTCTAGTCTTACCAAAATTAAAAGGTAAGCTAGATGGAACAGCTATTCGAGTGCCCACTCCTAATGTTTCACTTATAGATCTTACATTTGTAAGTAAGAAAAAAACTAATCCAGAAAAAATTAATTCTTTAATTCTGCAAGCTTCAAAAACTAAAAAATTAAATGGAATTCTAACAACAAACTCATTACCTCTAGTTTCAATTGATTTTAATCATAATTCAAGCAGTTCTGTGTTTGATATGAGTCAAACACAAGTTGTCAAAGATAAATTTTGTAGAGTTTTATCGTGGTATGATAATGAATGGGGATTTTCAAATAGAATGATAGACACGATGGTTGATCTTAAAAAATTTGTTTAGTGCCTAAAAAAATTTGTTTTGCAGTATCAACACTAACACAAATTGAAAATTTAATAGAATTTAGAAAATCAAAGTTCAAAACTTCAATCATATTTATAAAGTATTTTTTAATTAAAGGGTTTGGAATAGAATGGCTTAGAACATTAATAAACCAACTTCAAAATAAATATAAGACACATAATATTAAGTTTTATGTCGACTCAGGCTATGATCAAGGGCTTAGTATATTATTAACTCACGAAAATATTGATTATTTAAAATTAAAAAATAATAAAACAATCTTAAATAAAATTAATCAAATTGCTAAACAAAATAAGGTTTTATTAAATCCAACTTTTGATGTAGTAGATCTTACAAAAATTAAAAATATACAAAAAAAATTAAAGATAAAATTATGAAAATAGATGGAAATGAAATTAAAGTTGGAAATATTTTAGAAATTAATAACAAACTTTGGAAAGTTTTGAAAACTCAGCATACTCAACCAGGTAAAGGTGGTGCATACTTACAGGCTGAACTTAAAGAAATAAGAGAAGGCACCAAAATGAATAGCAGGTTTAGATCATCAGAAACAGTTGTAAGAGCTATCCTTGATGAAAAAGAATTCCAATATCTTTATGAGGACAATAATAATTTTATATTTATGGATAAACAAACCTACGAACAAATAGAGCTTGGATCTGATATACTAACTGAAGAGCAATCAAAATTTTTAATTGAGAATAGCGATGTCATTATTAACTTCTATAATGAAAAACCTGTAGGAATTGACTTACCAGATAGTGTAGTATTGAGTGTTGTAGAAACTGAAGGTGTTGTAAAAGGTCAAACAGCTGCGTCATCATACAAACCAGCTACCTTAGAAAAGAATATTAAAACATCTGTGCCTCAGTTTATTGCAGTCAATGATAAAATAGTAATCAGTACAATTGATGGTAGTTATATTGAAAAATCAAAAAATTAATGCAACCTGCAGTAATTAATATTTTTGAAAAAGCAGTAAAAAAAGCTGGCAAAATATTATTAAGAGATTTTGGAGAATTAGAAAATTTACAAATACAATCTAAAACAGTTGGAGATTTCGTAACAAATGCAGACATAAAAGTAGAAAAAACGCTTTTAGAAACTTTAAAATATTATTATCCAGATTATACTTACGTAACTGAAGAAAGCGGTGAAATTAAAGGTGATGAAAACACAATTATTATTGATCCAATTGATGGAACATCAAATTTTATTCACGGAATACCTCATGTTGGAATAATTGTTGCTAAAATGACAAATAATGAAATCACGGATGGTGTGATTTACAACCCTATTTTAAATGAATTTTTTTGGAGTTCAAAAGGTAAAGGTTCATGGTGTAATAATAGTAGACTTCGAGTATCAAACAGACAAATTTTTTCAGATTGCTTGATAGGTACGGGTCTTCCTTTTGGAGAGAGAATTTACAAAAACTATTTAAGTGAGGTCGATGAAATACTAAAATCCTCTGCAGGAATAAGAAGATTAGGTTCTGCAGGCCTTGATCTGGCTTATGTTGCGTCTGGTAAATTAGATGGTTTTTGGGAAAAAGATCTAAATTTATGGGATGTTTCAACAGGTATTCTATTAGTTAAAGAAGCTGGCGGAAAAATTTCAAAGATGGATGGAAATATATGGGAAACAAATTCTCGTGATTTAGTTGCTTCAAATAATAAAATTCATAATGAATTAATTCAAAAACTTACTTTACTTTGAAATCTATATAAATATAAGACAATCATGAAAAAAGATATACATCCTAAATATCATGAAATAAACGTCGTTATGACTGATGGATCTACTTTTAAAACTAGATCTACTTGGGGTAAAGAAGGTGATACTCTTAAACTAGAAATTGACTCTAAATCTCACCCTGCATGGACAGGTGGTAAAGCAGGTCTTAATGAATCTGAAGGACAAGTAGCTAGATTCCAAAAAAGATTTAAAGGTCTAAAAATTAATAAATAATTATTTAAAAAACTTTTCAGCATTGAGTTTTAAATTTTCTTTCTTTTTTATCTCATCTTGAACTCTTAATATTTCACTTTGAAGTTCAGAAATATAGTTTTGTAAATCCTCAATACTGAAATCATCCAAATTTAATATTTTAACCGTCTTTTGTTTTTCATCAACTTCAAAAAAATCTGTCATAGTCATATTTTGTTATATATTATTTTTTGATTATATTATATGAGCCAATTATGAAATACCCTTTAATGCCAAAAGCTACAGCGATATGGTTAGTAGAAAATACAGCTTTAACATTTGATCAAATAGCAGAATTTTGTGGATTACATGAATTAGAGGTTCAAGGAATAGCTGATGGAGAAGTTGCTGTCGGTATGAGAGGTTATGATCCTATTGATAATAACCAATTAACAAAAGAAGAAATTGAAAGATGCGAAAAAGATAATGCAGCTCGTTTGAATCTAATTAAATCTGATGTAATAGAGGATTTACCTCCAAGAAAAAAAGACTCTAAATACACTCCCCTTTCTTTAAGACAAGAAAAGCCGTATGCTATTTTGTGGCTTATCAAAAGATATCCGACTGAATTAAGTAGTTCTCAAATTGCAAAACTTACCGGCTCAACAAAAAATACGGTAGAGGCTATAAGAAATGGTACATACAGAGAGGCAGTTCTTGAAGCAAAGAGTCCAATGGACGTAGGTTTGTGTACTTACAAGGATCTCGAAAGAACTTTAAATAGAACTAGAACAAAAAAAGTAGATCAGGATAACTAATAATTTTTTAAAACGTAATTTAGATAGTAGATCATCAAGATCATCCAAAATAATATCATTGAAATAATAAAAACCTGAAAGTTATATATTTTTATAACTCCTATGGGCTCCCCAAGATAATAGGTTAAAGGTCCTAAAACTCCACTTAAAATTATTCCTAGAATTTTATAACTTTTAAAAAAAGTAAGAATTTCATCAAAAAGAGTACTAAAGCTTAACCATAAAATGATCATCCACAATGGCAAGGTACCAAGTTTAGTTATAGTTTCAAAATCGTATATTTGGAAATAAACTAATAAAGTATCAAAAATATATCCTGGAACTGCAATCAAAAGTGAAACCTTAATAAATTTTTGTCTATTTTGATTATAATAAAAATAAGTTAGTAGGAAAGTAATTCCAACCCAGGTGCCCAGCATAGGATAAGAAAATTTTGTTTCACCAAATACACAGGCTAGCCAAGTTATTTGATAGCCAGTTAAGACTAAAAATATTTTTAGTTTTTGCATTTCTATTTTTGAATTAAAAAATGAGAAACATCAGTAGAACTATTTGAAAAACCTGTTTCACAATAAGATAAATAAAATTCCCACATTCTCTTAAATTTAATATCAAAGCCAAACTTTGATAAATCATTCCAAGATTTTTGAAATTCTTTATTCCACATTTTCAGTGTTTTTGCATAAGAACCACCAAAACTTAAATTTTCAATACATTTTAATCCCATCTGCTTTGCTGAATATTCAAATTGTTTTTTAGTAGGTAGCATTCCACCTGGAAAAATATATTGTTGAATAAAATCTGGTCTGTTTTGATAATCTTTAGCCTTTTTTTCATCAATTGTTATGACTTGTAGTGCAGCCATACCACCATCGTTGAGAGAATTGCGAATTGTATCAAAGTAATTATGCCAGTATTTCTTTCCAACTGCTTCAAACATTTCAATTGAAACAATATTAGAATATTTTTTCTTTATATCTCTATAATCCGAAAATATAACTGATACTTTGTCAGACAAGCCTTCATTATAAATTTTTTCAGAGGCATATTCGTATTGTTCCTTTGAAATTGTTATAGCATCAACTGAACAATTATAATTTTTCGCTACAAAAGTTGAAAAACCACCCCATCCACATCCAATTTCTAAAGTTTTAGAATTTGATCCTAATGATAATGTTTCAGCAATTTTTCTATATTTGTTAAATTGTGCATCCGATAAATTTGTATTCTTATTATCAAAAAGAGCTGAAGAATAGGTCATGGTTTTATCTAACCACTTTTCGTAAAAATTATTTCCTAAATCATAATGATATTTTATATTTTTTTTACTTTGTGATTTTGAATTGTTATTTAAAAAATGTTTTAGTTTGGCAAAGGTTACAAAAAAAGGATTAGTGTTTATACTCTGTAAAAAATAACTCTCATTTTTGTGAGAAAGTAGTAATAAATTTGTTAAATCTGGGCTTGAGAAGTAACCATTCATATAAGCTTCTGCAAAACCTACAGAACCTTTTTTAAAAATTAATTTTAGAAAATTGTAATTATTAATTTTGATACTTGCAGATATATCCTCGTCTTTTCCAACAAAAACTCTTTCCTCACCAGTGGGAAATTGAACTGTTAAACTGCCATATCGAATTTTTGATAAAAAGTTTACTAATAATTTTTCGACAGTTTTATCAAAATTTGTTTTAAAAAAATTCATTTAAAAATTACCTTCAAAACTCACTGTATCATTTGGTTTCTTTTTTCGTGCATAATATTTACCACCTTTATAAATTATTTTTAAAGCCTCATAAAGAATTCCTGCCATTACCTTAAAACCTAAAAGTGGATTATAATATAAAAATTTAAGCATATTTTTTGAGTTAAAATCTGTAAATTTACCATGCTGAGAGGCTGTTAAAACTTTTTTGTTATTTTTATCATAAAGATCTATATTAATATTTATTTTATCTTTTTGCATTCTATTAAAAAATTTATAATTTGCCTCCATTTCTATGAATGGAGATACATAAAACTGTTTAGCACATTCATGAGATAATTTAAAATTTTCAAAATTTACATTACCTTTAAAAATATATGTGTGTTGTTCATTAGTCGTATTTTTTACTTCATAAAAAATAGATATTAACTTTTTATCATCATAACAATAGATAATTGATAAAGGATCAAACACATACCCAAGTATTCTTGGAAAACATAATATCATTATATTAAGATTTTTATATTTTATATTAAATTTAGAAAGAGAGTCTTTAACGAACCTTTTTATTGATCTTTTATCTCTATATCCATGATCATTTTCATAAATAGAAAAAAGATTAAAAGAGTTTAAAGAAAAAAATTTATAGTTTTTACTTAATTGTTCAAGATTATCCAAATTAATAAAGAGACTTGGTACTTCATATTTTAATGTGTGTTTAAATGGAATAAATCTTTTATGTACAATACTAGATAATAATATTTGAGAAATCATTCAAAATTAACTTGCAGTCTATTATAAAAATTTTTATCTCTCTTCCAAGGTAAATCACAATTCAATAATTTACAAACATAAGAAGATGATTGAATGCCATCTTCATGAAAACCGTATCCAAGGTAAGCTCCACAGAAAAAAGTGTTATTATTTCCTTGAATTTCCATAACACTTTTTTGAGCTAAAATAGTGCCTGTAGTATATATTGGATGGTCAAATGTTGTTTCATTAATAATATTTTTAGGTCTTTTATAAGGATTAACGGTAACATAATAATTTTGTTTAGTTGGTAATTTTTGCAGGAGATTCATCCAATAAGTTAAAGTAAATTTTGAAGATGATGATTTATTTAGAAAGTTCCAACTTGACCAAGCAATTTTTGATTTAGGCATTAAAGATTGATCCAAGTGAAGTATTGCTGAGTTAGTTGAATATTTAAATTGTGAAAATATATTTAATTCTTCTTTTGTCGGTTTTTCTAAAATATCCAATACTTGATTGGCATGGGTTGCTAAAATTAATTTATTAAATTCCAATATATTATTTTTATTGTCTTCTATTTTAATATTATTATTTTCTCTGAGAATTTTTTTAATTTTGAAGTTTGTTTTATATCTGAAAACATTTTTATTAATAATTTTTTTTATATACTCGTTACTTCCACCTTCTACGTATTTCCATTGAGGTCTTTTTTTTAAATTAAATAAAGCATGATTTTTAAAAAAATTTATAAACGTTATAAGAGGAAAATTTTTTACATCACTTATATTGCTTGACCATATAGAAGAAATCATTGGTAAAATATGATAATTTATTAAATATGTTGAAAAATTATTAGTTTTTAAAAAATCATTTAAAGTTTTAGTTTGATCTAGATCACGGACATTCAAGTTATTGCATAACAAATAAAGTTTTCTTATTTCAAATAACATTTTATAAAAATTTAGAGAAAACAGATTTCTAAAATTAGCAAAAAGAGAAAAGATGTTTTTACCGCTGTATTCAATTAGAGGTTCTTGATTTGAGACGGCAAAAGACATATCTGAGTTTTTGCATTTCACATTAAGTAATTTAAAAAAATTTGTTAAATCTGGATAATTTTTTTCATTGAATACAATAAATCCTGTATCGACTGGAATTGTCTTTGTAAATTCTTCAACATAAATAGTTCTTGTATGCCCTCCCAATCTATTATTTTTTTCAAATAAATAAACATCATATTTAGAAGACAATAGGTATGCTGCGCTTATTCCTGAAATACCAGAACCAATAATTGCTATTTTTTCTTTCACATCAACTAATGGTTTTAAATGCTGCTAATGCTCTATTTCTTGTTTCTTTTAAATCTACTATTGGCGATGGATATGAAGTACCAATCTCAAAATTATATTTTTTTTGATCTTCCTCTGACATCTCCCAAGGGTTATGGATATATTTTTTTGGAACATTATTCAACTCAGGAACATATTCTTTTACATAATTACCATCAGGATCAAATTTTTGACCCTGCAAAATTGGATTAAAAATTCTAAAATATGGACTTGCATCTGCACCACAACCAGAAATCCATTGCCAACCAGCAGAATTAGAACCAACGTCTGCATCAACTAAAGTATCAAAAAACCACTCTTCTCCTTTTTTCCAATGTAATAATAAATTTTTTGTTAAAAATGAGCCTACAATCATTCTTACTCTATTATGCATCCACCCTGTTTTATATAGCTGCCTCATTCCAGCATCAACAATTGGAATACCAGTTTTACCATTATGCCATAATGATAAATTTTTAGTATTTTTTATCCATGGAAATTTATTGAATTTAGTTTGTATAGGTTTTTCGATCATGTCTGGATAATGAAATAAAAGATTATAAGAAAAATCTCTCCAGCCAAGTTCAGCTAGAAATTTTTTTTTATTTTCTGGATTAATTTTTTTTTCATTATTAACTGTATCATATACTTCAAAAGCAGATATTTCTCCAAAATGAAGATAAGGTGATAATTTAGAAGTTAAGTCTTTATCAGGTCTATCTCTTCCAACAGAATAATTATTTGCTTTTTCTGAAATATATTTTTTTAATTGTAATTTTCCATTAATTTCACCAGGTGTCCAATATTTTTCAATTTTTTTTATCCATTTATCTTTTTTGTTTGTTAGATTTAAATCTTGTATAGTTATTTCATTTTTAAATTTTGAATTGGCATAATTTATTTTTATTTTTTTAAATTTATTATCTTTTAGTTTCAGTATTTCATCACAATGTCGCCAGTAAGGAGTAAATACTTTAAAAAAAGTTCCACTTTTATTTTTAATATTCCAAGGTTCATTTAAGAGATACCCATTATGTGAGTCACATTCTATTTTAGATGAAGTGACTATAGATTTAATTTTAGTATCTCTTTTAATTGTATAAGGGTCATATAATCTATTCCAAGATACACATTTAACATTTGAATTCTTTAATATCGTAGATATAATTTTCTCTGGATCACCAGCAAAAATGTTTAGTTTGCCATTATGTTTTTCTATCGAACCATCTAAACTAATTAAAGATTTTTCTAACCACCATTTGGATGTTGATCCAATTCTTTGATTTAAATCAAAAATATAAATTGGTATTATTTGATTAACTTTTTTTGAAAGGGACAATATAGATGGATTTTCTTGTAATCGTAAATCTTGTCTAAACCAATGAATACCATAAGTGACTGTCATGAATTTAAATTATGTTAATTTAGAATAAATTAAAGAGGTAAATCTATTATTTACTATGAGGAGGCATTTTTTTCTCTACAAACCAAACGTGTTTTTTTAACACAGGATCATATTTTTTCATTCTAAGCTTTTCAGCAACTTTCAATCCTTTTGTTGGTTTTCTTACAATATACTTTGTTCCTGTTTTTGGATTTTCTTCAGGTACTAGTTGTTTTAGAGCGAATGAAGTTTTTTTTGCCATGAAGTGTCTATACAGAATAATTATATGAAATAAAGTATTATTTATTCATAATCAGAAATTGACTGTTTAATAAAACGGTTAAAAGTTCCTCTTTTTTTATCAAGTTTAATCTGTTTATTTCTTTCAAGTAAGTTTTTTTTCTTTTCATCAGATGTTTTATCAAAACAATTATGACAAGATACACCTGGGTTATAATATTTAGAATAAGTATCTTTGTTACTAATCGGTAACCGACAAGCATGGCAAAGTTTATAAGTTCCATCTTTTAATTCATTTTTCAAAGATACTCTTCCATCAAATACGAAACATTCACCTTTCCACATTGAATCTTTTTTGGGAGTTTTTTCTAAATACTTTAGTATACCGCCATCTAACTGAGCAACATTTTTAAAACCCTTCATCATCATATAAGATGAAGCTTTTTCACACCTAATACCTCCAGTGCAAAACATAGCAATTTTTTTTTCTTTAGATTTATTTAGTTTTTTTTGAACAAAAGATTTAAAGTCAGTGAAACTTTTAGTTTTTGGATTAATTGCTCCTTCAAAAGATCCTAATTTAACCTCAAATTCATTTCTTACATCAATCACAATAGTGTCTTTGTCTTTAACTAGTTTATTCCATTCATTGTATTTAATTTTTTTCCCAGATATTTTTGTAGGATCAGAAAATTTTGTTCTTAATGTAACTATTTCATTTTTATTTCTAATTTTAAGTTTTTGAAAAGGCATATATTTGTATTTTGATCGTTTAAGATTAAGTTTCTCAAAACTAAAATTCTCAAGAAATAGAATGAACGAATTTATATTTTTCTCTAGACCAGCTATTGTTCCATTAAGGCCTTCATCAGCAATCAATATTGTACCTTTGATTTTATTAAATTTACAAAAATCTTTAAGTTTAGTAATGATATTACTTTTATCTTTAATTATTTTGAATTGATAAAAAGTAATTATAGTAAAGTACCTGTTGTTCATTTATCTAATTAATATAAAAAACATTAAAAATTTATGTCTAAAGAAACCATTAATATCGTTAAAAAGTTTCTCAATAGTTATTCTATAGAAACGACTCCAAATGTTTACGAAAAATATGGAAGCTTTTCTGAATTTCTTGATAAAAATCATGACATTTATATAACTTATTTACCAGATGAAAATTCAAAAAATGTAATTAGAACTGCCAAAAAATTAAAATTAGAAGGTTATGATGTAATACCTCATTTACCTGCGAGAACTATTATAAATAAGAATGACTTAGAAAAATATATAGGTGAACTTGCAAATGAATCTGGGTGTTCAAAAATGTTAATTATTGGTGGTGGTGGAAATCAGGCAGGTGAAATTTCTTCTTCAATTGATGTGCTAAAAACAGATTTTCTTTCAAAATATAATTATCAATCTGTAGGTGTAGCTGGGCATCCCGAAGGAAGTCCAGATATTTCAAATGAAAATTTAGATTTAGCAATCAAACAAAAAAATGATTTTGCAAAAAATGCTGATTTTAAAATGTATTTAGCAACTCAATTTTTTTTTGAAGCTAAATCTTTAATCGAATGGGAGAAACACTTAGTAAGAATTGGAAATAAATTACCAATCCATGCTGGCATACCAGGTCCAGCCTCTATTAAAACATTAATAAATTATGCAAGATCGTGTGGTATTGGAAATTCTTTGAGATTTATTACAAAACAGGCTTTTAACTTAACTAAGCTAGCAACATTGAACACTCCTGACAAATTGATTTATGATCTTGCTGCACACAGCGAAATAAGCAAAGACTCCAAACTTGAAAAAATTCACTTCTACGCTTTTGGTGGTATGAAAAAAACATCAGAGTGGTTAAATCAATTTAATAACTCAGATTTTTCTTATAATAACAAACAGAAATTCGAGTTAAATTAGCTTCTTCACAATTTTTTAATCTTTTAATGAAACAAAAGTTGTTTGATATAAAAGTTAATCTATAGATTAACTATCTTATTATTTAGGAGTCTCATGTCAGATATTGAAATAGCAAGAAAAGCTAAAATGAAACCTATTAGTGAAATTCTAGAAGGGCTTGATGTACCAGATACGCCAGAAGCGTTTAGTCCTATGGGTCGTCACATAGCAAAAATAAACTTAGAGTACATAGAGTCACTTAATAAAAATAAAGATGGTAAACTTGTTTTAGTCTCAGCAATAACTCCAACACCAGCAGGAGAAGGTAAAACAACAACCTCTGTTGGATTAAGTGATGGTCTTAATAAATTAGGAAAAAAATCTATTGTTTGTTTAAGAGAGCCAAGTCTTGGACCATCATTCGGTATGAAAGGTGGAGCAGCTGGTGGAGGCTATGCACAAGTAGTTCCAATGGAACAAATTAATCTGCATTTTACCGGAGATTTTCATGCAATTACGTCAGCACATAATTTACTTTCTGCATTAATTGATAATCATATCTACTGGGGAAATAAGTTGAATATTGATGTTAGAAGAGTTGTTTGGAAGAGAGTAATGGATATGAATGATAGATCGCTTAGATCTATTGTTGTTGATTTAGGAGGAGTTGCAAATGGATATCCTAGACAAGATGGTTTTGATATAACAGTTGCATCGGAGATAATGGCAATTTTCTGCTTAGCAAAAGACTTAAAAGATCTTGAAGAGAGAATTGGAAATATAACTATTGCATATACACGAGACAAAAAAGCTATTTATGCAAAAGATTTAAATGCACAAGGTCCAATGACAGTATTACTAAAAGATGCAATCAGACCAAATATAACACAAACGTTAGAAAATAATCCTGCTATAATTCATGGTGGACCATTTGCAAATATTGCCCATGGTTGTAATTCTGTTATTGCAACTAAAGCTAGTCTAAAACTAAGTGAATATGTTGTAACTGAAGCAGGATTTGGAGCTGATTTAGGAGCAGAAAAATTCCTTGATATAAAATGTAGAAAATCAAATTTAAAACCTGATTGTGTAGTTTTAGTTGCTACAATTAGAGCACTAAAAATGCATGGTGATGTTTCTAAAGAAGACTTGAAAAATGAAAATGTAAATGCACTTAAAATTGGTTTAGTAAATTTAGAAAGACACATAAACAACATAAGGAAATTCGGATTACCAGTAACTGTTGCGATTAACCATTTTGTAACTGACTCTAGAACTGAAGTTGATGCCGTCCTAGATTTTTGTAAAACTCAGGGAGTGAAAGCTTCTATGTGTACTCACTGGTCAGATGGTGGTGATGGTGCAAAAGAATTAGCTCAAAATGTAATAGATATTTGTGAAGAAAGTAAAAATACATTTAAATTTTTATATGAAGATGATTTAACTCTATTCAAAAAAATAGAAAAAATTGCACAAGAGATTTACCACGCAAGTGAAGTTGTTGCAGACACAAAAGTACGTCAACAATTGAAGGATTTTGAAACCAAAGGATTTGGCAAATTGCCTGTTTGCATCGCAAAAACTCAATATAGTTTCTCAACTGACCCTAATCTAAAAGGTGCGCCTACAGGACACGTTTTACCTATTAGGGAAGTAAGGCTATCATCAGGAGCAGAATTTATAGTAGTTGTCTGCGGCGATATTATGACTATGCCCGGTCTACCAAGTGTTCCTGCGGCAAATTCGATAAAGCTAAATGACCAAGGAGAAATTGAAGGTCTTTTTTAAAACTGCTATATAGAGCTATAATGTTTAATAAAAATAAATACTCATTTTTATCCATTGCTAGAAACGCTCTAAGTCATCATGAAAATTGGCAAAAGACATGGAAAAGTCCTGAACCAAAAAAAAATTATGATGCAATAATTGTAGGTGGTGGTGGACACGGTTTAACTACTGCTTACTATTTAGCAAAAAACCATGGAATTAATAATATTGCAGTAATTGAAAAGGGTTGGATAGGCGGTGGGAATACAGGGAGAAATACGACTATAATTAGATCAAACTATTTATGGGATCAAAGTGCAGCTTTATACGAGCATGCATTAAAACTTTGGGAAGGTATGTCTCAAGAATTAAATTACAACGTAATGTTTTCTCAAAGAGGAGTTTTGAATGTTGCTCATAATCTTCATGATGTTAGAGAATTAAAAAGACGTTGGCATGCAAACAGACTAAATGATATTGATTGTGAATGGCTTGATACAAAGAAAGTCAAAGAGTTTTGTCCAATTATAAATACTTCACCCAACATTAGATATCCTGTTTTAGGAGCAACATTACAAAGAAGAGCGGGAACAGCAAGACATGATGCTGTTGCTTGGGGTTATGCTAGGGGAGCAGATGAAATGGGAGTTGATATAATTCAAAATTGTGAAGTAACTGGTATTAATGTAAAAAATGGAAATGTAACTGGTATTGAAACAACAAAGGGAACTATTAATTCAAATAAAATTGGAATAGCTGCTGCAGGTCATACCAGTGTTATTGCCAATATGGCGGGCATCAAATTACCTTTAGAGAGTAAACCATTACAAGCGCTAGTTTCAGAACCAGTAAAACCTGTTATTGATACAGTAGTGATGTCCAATACAATTCATGCGTATGTATCTCAATCAGATAAAGGAGAATTAGTTATTGGTGCTGGAACAGATGGATACACATCATATACTCAAAGAGGTGGCTTTAACATTGTTGAAGATACATTAATGGCAATAGTCGAATTGTTTCCAATATTTTCTAGAATGAAGATGCTTCGTCATTGGGGAGGAATTGTAGATATCTGTCCTGATGCAAGTCCCATTATCAGTAAAACTCATATAAATGGATTGTATTTTAATTGTGGTTGGGGAACAGGTGGTTTCAAAGCAACGCCAGGTTCTGGTTGGGTATTTGCTCACACTATAGCTAATGATCAAGCGCATGAATTAAATGCTCCTTTCACAATAAACAGATTTTCTAGTGGTGAATTAGTTGATGAACATGGTGCAGCTGCGGTAGCACATTAATTCATGTTTTTAATAAATTGCCCTTATTGTGGAGAAAGAGATCAGGCTGAATTTTCTTGTGGAGGTGAGGCTCATATTGCAAGACCAAAAAATCCTCCTGAACTCTCTGATGATCAATGGGCAGAATATTTATTCTTACGTAAGAACGAAAAAGGTGTTCATTACGAAAGATGGAACCATGAATATGGATGTAGACAATGGTTTAATTTAGCAAGAAATACTGCAACAGATGAAATTCTGGCAATATATAAGATGGGAGAAGCGCCTCCTAAATTAAAAGCAAATATTCCAGCAACACCCTCAGGTGAACCTAGTATTGGATCAGGAAACTCATCAACATCGAAAAAAGATAGATTTTAAAATTAAAGATGCGATACAAAAATAATAAAAATCTTGAAAATAATAAGTCTGTAAAGTTCTATTTTGATAGTAAAGAATATTTTGGATTTGAAGGCGATACTCTAGCTTCAGCACTTCTTGCAAATAATGTCCACTTAATAGGAAGAAGTTTCAAATATCATCGTCCCAGAGGTATTTATTCAGCAGGAAGTGAAGAACCTAATGGAATAGTTCAACTTGAGACTAATGAATATACTGAACCTAATAGAAGAGTAACTGAAGTACAGATATATGATGGTTTAAAAGCTTATAGTCAAAATAATTGGCCATCTGTAAAATTTGATGCAGGTGCAGTAAATGATTTACTGTCTCCATTTTTTCCTGCAGGATTTTATTATAAAACTTTTATGTGGCCACCAAAATTTTGGAAGGCATATGAGTTTTTTATTAGACATGCTGCAGGACTTGGTAAATCACCAAAAAAGGACGATCCTCATAAATATGAACATTTTCATTATCATTGTGATGTTCTGATTGTTGGAGCAGGAGTAAGTGGACTAATTTCAGCAGAAATTGCAGCAAGCAAAAATTATAAAGTATTACTAGTCGAGCAAGAAGGGGATCTTGGAGGTGAAATTTTATCTACAATAAATAAAAACATCAAAATTGATAATTTACCAATAAATGAATGGAAGAATAAAATAATTGATAAACTTTCTAAATATTCAAATGTAAAAATAGTTAAAAATACGACTTGTTTTGCATACTTGAATTATAATTTATTATTAGCAGTACAAGAAATTGATCCAGAAAAAGGTCTAAATAAAAAAAATGATATTAGAGAAAGAATTTGGAAAATTAGATCTAAAAAAGTTATTCTAGCAACAGGCGCAATTGAACGACCAATAATTTTTAATAATAATGATAGGCCCGGCATCATGCTTTCGAACAGTGCAAAAAAATATTTAAATAAATATGGAGTTGCTGTTGGAAAAAACGTAGTTTTTTTTACAAATAATGATAGCGCTTATGAAACTGCATTAGATTTTGTTGAGCAAGGTATAAAAGTAGAAGCTATTGTGGATACCAGAGATAATAGTGATGGTTATTTTCCAAACAAAGCTAATGAATTAGGTGTTACAATACTTAAAGGTTACGAAATTAGTGATACTATTGGAAGATTAAAAATTAGAGAAGTTAAATTAAAAAAAATCACAACTGAAAATAATAATGAGAAATCTTCTATAAATATTAAATGTGATCTTTTAGCAATTGCTGGTGGTTGGACTCCTACTGTCCATTTATTTACTCAATCAAAAGGGAAACTTAAATATAGAGATATAGACGGAAGTTATATTCCAAGTGAAGTTTATCAAGACACATTATGCGTTGGAAGTTGCAATGGTGACTATAACTTAAATGAAATATTAATTAAAACTCAAGAAGATACTTTGGCATATTTAAATAATAATGATGAAAATGAACTTGATGAAGTTAATTACAAATCAGATAATCTAAAGCACGGTAAACACGAAAACATTTGGATTACATCGAAGAATAATATTTCAAGAACAAAAATGTTTGTAGATTTTCAAAATGACGTAACGGCAAAAGATATTAAATTAGCTTTAAAAGAAGGTTTCCAATCTATTGAACATGTTAAACGTTATACAACTACAGGTATGGCTACTGATCAAGGTAAGACCAGTAATATTAACGCTCTTGGAATAATATCAGAGTTAACTGATACTAATATTTCTGAATTAGGTACGACAACATTTCGATTACCTTATAAACCAGTAACTTTTGGAGCAATTGCTGGGCGTCATGTAAAAGAATTTTTTGATTTAGAAAGAACAAGCCCAATGCATCAATGGCATATTGATAATGAGGCTTTATTTGAAGATGTAGGTCAATGGAAAAGAGCTTGGTATTATCCTAAAAAGAATGAAAATTTTCAGTCTGCATTAAATAGAGAAGTCAAAGCAACTAGAGATAGTTTAGGAATATTAGATGCATCAACTCTCGGTAAAATAGATATTAAAGGAAGAGACGTTAGTGAATTTTTAAACAGAGTTTACACAAATTCTTGGTCAAAATTAGAAATTGGAAAATGTCGATACGGTGTAATGTTAGGAGATGATGGGATGGTCATCGATGATGGTGTAACAACCAGATTAGATGAGTTTCATTATCTTATGTCGACAACTACAGGAAATGCAGCATCAGTAATGTCAAAATTAGAAGATTGGCTACAAACAGAATGGCCTGAACTAGAAGTATATTTAACATCAGTTACAGAAAACTATGGAACCATAAGTTTAAATGGTCCAAATTCTAAGAAATTAATGCAAAAACTAATTCCAGATTTTGATTTTTCAAAAGAAAATTTTCCTCATATGAGTTTTAAAGATATTAATATTAATGGAATTATGTGCAGAGTGATGCGCATAAGTTTTACTGGAGAAATGTGTTACGAAATAAATGTTCCTTCTGGTTATGCTAAAAATCTTTGGGAGATTTGTATAGATAAAGGTAAAGAATTTAATATTACTCCATACGGAACTGAAGCAATGCATGTTCTTCGGGCTGAAAAAGGTTTTATTATAGTTGGCCAAGAAACAGATGGTTCTGTAACACCTGTAGATCTAGATATGGACTGGATTGTTAGTAAGAAAAAATATGATTTTATTGGTAAGAGAGCTTTATTTAGAAGTGATACTATCAAAAAAGATAGAAAACAATTAGTTGGATTAAAGACTAAAGATCCAAATAAAGTCCTTGAAGAAGGTTCACAATTAGTTGAAAAAATTACTGCACTACCAATGAAAATGGTTGGGCATGTTACATCTAGTTATTATTCTCCTAATTTAAAAAGCTCGTTTGCTTTAGCTTTAATAAAAGGTGGTCTTGAAAAAAAAGGCAAAGTTCTTATTGCTCCTATGGAAAATGAAAATATTGAAGTTGAAATAACTAGTCCTGTATTTATTGATCCTAAAAATCATAGGATAAATCAATGAGTTTAGCCTTTAATAATGTCCTTAATTTAAATAAAAAAAATTACAACGGAGTTACAATTGAAGAATTAAGCTTATCAGGTAAAATAAATATACGAGGTAAAAGTTCAGATAAAGAGTTTATGAAAAACATTGGCTCAGCATTAAACTTAGTATTACCAATTGAACCAAATGTAAGAATTTTTAATAATAATATTAGTATTATGTGGCTTGGTCCTAATGAATGGTTAGTTATAACACCAGAAAATGAAAAGGATGGAATTATCTCTTTGTTAAAATCTAATCTCAATCCACAAAAGACAGCAATTACTGATGTTTCATTTAATAGAACTATTTTACGGCTTGAGGGTGAAAAAGTGTTTACGTTACTTTCTAAATTTCTTGTTGCCAACTTAGAAGAAATTTTAAAAACTAATTTTTCTGTAGCTCAAACAATATTTATAAAAATTCCTGTACTTTTTGTTAGAAATAATACCGATGAAGAATCTACATCATTGGATTTACATTTAAATAGATCACATACAAAATATGTTTATGAATTATTAGTTGATGGTAGTAAAAATCTTAATATTTAATCTGTTTTTTATATTAATTTGTTTTAGTACATTTTCATCTGGCAAGACTATCTTTGGTAAAGCAAAAGTAATCGATGGTGATACGATTCATATTAAAAAAAATAAAATAAGACTGCATGCTATTGATGCTCCTGAGACAAATCAGACATGTAATAAAAATAATAAAGTTTGGAATTGTGGTGTTGAGGCAACTAAATTTTTGATAGAGTTAATAGGCAAAAATAAAATAGAATGTATCACATCGGGTAAGGATAGATATAATAGATTTATTGGTATCTGTTTTAAAGATACTTTAGATTTAAATAGTGAAATGGTCCTTAATGGATGGGCAATAGCTTATCGCTATTATTCTATGGATTACGTTGAAGAAGAAGAAAAAGCAAAAAAACAAAAAAAAGGGATATGGAGCGGAGAGTTTGAAGAACCTTATTTATTTAGAAAAAAAAATAAATAATCACCCGTGATGTTGTAGGTCTTTTAAATAAATTAAATCTTTAATTTCCTTTTCTTTTTTTTCAATTTCTACATCTTTATTTTCGATTATTGTTTTTAATTTATTTAATTCTTTTTCAAAATTCAGATTTTTTTGTTTAATTTGTTTAAGTTCAGATTTTAATATTGAATTTTCAGTATTTACTTCTTCTGCATTTTCAGAAGATTTTGAATTATCTAATTCAGTTTCTAATTTTCTAACTAAATTTTTATAGTTTGATAATTGATCTTTTAATCCAGTAATTTGACTTTCAAGTTTGTTTATTTGTTCAATATTTTGTGAATAATTTTCTAAGGAATTATTCTCTAAATCTGATATATTGTTAAGTGATTGTTCATAATCATTTTTAACTGTGTTAAACGATTTATTTAAATCATTTATTTCTTCACGTAATTTTTTAATTTGATCATCTCTAAATTTTAACCTTTGATTTTTCTGGAATACTTCAAGTCTTAATCCTTCTATTTCAGATCTTAAGCTTGATTCATCTACAACATTACTTGGGATTATTTCATCCAAAGGTTGTTCTTCTTCTGTTGTAAAATCTATGGAGGGTAAATAGAAAAAAATACCAAATATAGCTAGAATAAATATGATAAATAAATATCTGTTCCTTGTTCTTTTTCTTGCTCTTACTCCAACAAAACCTACCATAAGTGCTCTATAAAACGCTAGTTAAAAAAAATAAATATTTAATTATTGTTAAGTTGTGGATCTAATGAATAGGTTACTGATCTCAAATGTAATGTTATCTCTTTAATGTCTCCTATTTCTGCAAGATCTTCATAGGATATTATTGATCCAAAATACATATTAATACTATCACCAATTTTCCTTTTTAGTTCATACATACAAAGTGAGTATCTAAAAGTTAAACCTAATTTATTTGCCATATGATACCATTGACTATTTTGACCATCAAAGAAAATTGGAAGAACTGGACTTTTTGTTTTAAGAATTAATTTGGAAACCCACTGTTTCCACTCGCCATCATCAGCTTTTGTATTCTTGTTTAAATTTTTTTTTGTCGCAATTCTTCCCGATGGGAATAGAACAATTACCCCATCGTTTAGCAAGACTTTTTCAGCTTCTTTCCTAGTATTAATATTTGTAAGTAAAGCTTCTTTTGTTTCATTAAAATCAATTGGTAATATTTTATCTTTTACAGCATCAGCTTGTCTTAAAACTTTATGTGTTACCATTTTGTAATCCTGTCTTACTTTTGATAAAACAGAACAGATAGAAACACCATCAGCAACACCAAATGCATGATTAGCTATTACGATTAATTTACCTTTTGAAGGAATATAGCTATTTTTCTTAAAATTAGTTATTAATTTTAGATCAAGCTTCGTAACAGCATCATCCCAAAAAAATTGTGGAGGTCGATTTTCTGATAGATATTCGTCATATAATTTTTTTAACTTTAATTTTCCTGTAAGAAGCTCTGTAATCATAATGAACAGCTGTCCTATACGATTGACTTCAGCTGTTGCAAAAGTAAAAGCTATATTATTTTTTTTCACTTTTTAATTATTTAATAATTTTATGATTTAAATAAAATTATTGTAAGATAAAGTCCATATGAAATACAAGTGTATTACATATTTGCATAGTTGGGACCACCACTTCCTTCGGGTACAACCCATGTTATGTTTTGGGATGGTTCTTTTATATCGCATGTCTTACAATGAATACAGTTTTGTGCATTAATAATAAATTTAGGAATTAATGGATCTGTCTTATCTACTTCATAAACACCGGCTGGACAATACCTTTGAGAAGGCTCGTCATATTCGCTTAAGGTATAATTAATAGGTAAATCTTTATCCTTGAGTTGTAAATGAACAGGTTGATCATCTTCATGATTTGTACCTGTTAAATAAACAGAACTAGTTTTATCAAAAGTAAACACACCATCATATTTTGGATATTCAATTTTTTCTGAATTTTTTGCAAGCTGTAAAGATTCATGATCAGCATGTTTATGTTTTAATGTGAAAGGTAGCTTACCTCTAAAAATAATCTGATCTATACCTGTGAATATAATTGCAGGTATTAGGCCCCAATTAAAACTTGGCTTTACATTTCTTGCTGCATAAAGCTCTTTATATAACCAAGAGTTATTAAATTTTTGCTCATATTCTGATAGAGGTTTCGAATTTATTAGATAATCAACAATTGTTTCTCCAGCAATAATACCACTCTTCATCGCTGTATGAGATCCTTTAATTTTTGGCATATTCAATGTACCTGCATCACATCCAACCAATAAAGCACCAGGTAAATACATTTTTGGTAGGCTTTGTAACCCACCTTCTATTAGAGCTCTTGCACCATAAGCAATTCTTTTTCCATTAGTTAATATTTTTCTGATTGCAGGGTGAGTTTTAAATTTTTGAAATTCATCATAAGGAGATAAATATGGATTTTTATAATCAAGGCCTATGACATAGCCTAAAAAAATTTGTTTTTTTTCTGCATGGTAGCAGAAACTTCCACCATAGGTTGAATTATCTAAGGGCCAGCCGGCAGTATGCATTACAAGACCTTCTTCGTGTTGTGATTCATCAATTTCCCAAATTTCTTTGAAACCAATTCCGTATTGTTGAGGTGATTTACCTTCAGATAAATTGTATTTTTTAATAAGTTCTTTTCCCAGATGTCCTCTACAACCTTCAGCAAACACTGTCACTTTAGCATTGATATTAATACCTGGCTCAAAACTATCTTTATTATTTCCATTTTTATCTATTCCCATATCTCCTGTTTGAACGCCCAAAACCTTATTATCTTCTGAGTACAAAATCTTTGAAGCAGCAAATCCTGGGAAAATTTCTACTCCTAAATTTTCAGCCTCTGTTGCCAACCATCGGCATAAATTTGCTAAACTAATAATATAATTATTATGATTTTTCTGAACACTTGGCAAAAGCCATGTTGGCCAACTTAGAGATTTATTTTTAGATAAGAACAAAAATTTTTCTTTTGAAACTTTTGTTTTAATTGGTGAATCTTTTTCTCTCCAATCTGGAATTAGCTCATCGAGAGCTCTGGTTTCAAAGACATTTCCACTTAGAATGTGTGCTCCTACTTCTGAACCTTTCTCTAAAATACAGACATTAATATCAGGGTTTAATTGTTTAATTTTTATAGCAGTTGCTAAGCCTGATGGTCCTGCTCCCACGACCACAACGTCATAATCCATTGACTCACGATTTACTTCCATTTTAGTTATTTTAATAAATTAATTTATTGTTGAATAGTATTTAATTTATCTAGTTCAGAAGACAACTGTGGCAATGCCTCAAATAAATCAGCATTAAGACCATAATCTGCTACATTAAAAATAGGAGCTTCTTCGTCTTTATTTATAGCTACAATTACTTTACTTTCTTTCATTCCAGCTAAATGTTGTATCGCTCCAGAAATACCTACTGCGATGTATAAATCAGGCACTACAACCTTACCTGTTTGGCCTACTTGGTAATCATTAGATACATATCCAGCATCAACAGCAGCTCTTGACGCTCCCACTGCTGCATTCAATTTATCAGCAATTTCATTTAGAAGTTTGAAATTTTCTGCACTTTGTAAACCTCTTCCACCAGAGATAACCACTCTCGCAGTACTTAATTCAGGTCTTTCAGAATGTGATTCTTCTCTATCAATAAATTCAACAGAATTGTTTTGTGTTTCAAACTCTAAACTTTCTACAATATCACTTCCACCACTTGTTTCAACAGGATCAAATGAGGTAGGTCTTATTGTAATTATTTTTGTTTTGTCATTTGATTTAACAGTTGCAATTGCATTACCTGCATAAATTGGCCTCATAAATGTATCATTACTTATAATTTTTATTACATCGCTTATTTGGGCTAGATCTAGTTTTACTGCTATTCTTGGAAATATATTCTTTCCAAAAGTTGTAGCTGGTGCCATTATATGAGAATATTTCTCCGCAACAGATAAAACAATTGGTTCAATATTTTCTGCGATAGGATTTTTTAGTTTTTCATTATCAACAAAAATTACTTTTGAAACTTTTTCGCACTTTGCAATTTTTTTTGCTAATTCCTCACATTGAAAGCCAGTGACAAGTACATCAATTTCCTGTTCAATTTGTGATGCTGCAGATATTGTATTTAAAGTTGAAGATTTAATATCAATATTATTATGTTCAGCTAAAACTAAAATACTCATATTACTTTTGCCTCATGTTTTAATTTTTGTACAAGTTCTGAAACATCATTTACCATGATTCCTTTTTGACGAACAGGTGGTTCTTCGACTTTTAATTGCTCTATTCTTGAGCTTATATCTATACCTAAAGAATTTGCATCCTTTATATCAATAGGTTTTTTCTTTGCTTTCATAATATTTGGAAGTGAAGCATATCTTGGTTCATTTAAACGTAGATCACATGAAGCAACAAATGGAATGTTTACCTTAATTCTTTCAAGTCCTTCATCAATTTCTCTTGTGACTGTTGCAGATTTATCTTCTATTTCAATTTTTGAAGCGAATGTAGCTTGTGGCCAGTTTAGTAAAGCTGATGTCATTTGGCCTGTTTGATTAGAGTCATCATCAATTGCCTGTTTACCCATTAATATTATTGAAGGCTTTTCTTCTTCAGCAATTTTTGAAATTATTTTAGAAATAGCTAAAGGTTCCAGTTCATTATCTGTTTTAATATGAATTCCTCTATCGGCACCCATAGCAAGGGCAGTACGTATTGTCTCTTGAGCTTTATCACCACCTATTGAAAGAACAATTATTTCATCAGCCTTACCTGACTCCTTTATACGAAGCGCTTCTTCAACTGCATTTTCATCTGGTGGATTCATAGACATTTTTACATTGTCTTTTTCCACACCACTTCCATCTGGTTTAACTCTAATCTGAACATTATAATCGATTACTCTTTTTACAGTTACTAAAAGCTTCATCTTAAATTCTTAATTTTTCATTGTTTGGATCATAGGGGCTATCTTCAATAACAGTTACTCTATGTTTTTTATCTAATATATCCATTTCTAAATTTTGACCAACTTCAGAATATTTAGGTTCAACCATACCAATTGCTAATGATTTTTTCACTCTAAAACCGTAGTTACCTCCTGTCGCACGACCAATAACTTTACCGTCCTTATAGATAGGATTATTACCCAATGCATCTGCATCTTCGACGTCATGAACTTCTAATGTTACCATTTTATTTTTAAAACCTCTTTGTTGCCATGCTACAAGAGCATCTCTTCCAATAAAATTACCTTTATTGAGATGTACAAATCTATCTAAACCAGATTCAAGGGCTGCATACTCAATTGACATTTCAGTTCCAACTAGCTTATATGTTTTTTCAACTCTCAGACTTTCCATAGCTCTTATACCAAAAGGCTTTAGCTCAAAATCTTTGCCTGCATCCATTAGTTTATCAAAAATATGGTTTTGATATTCTATGGGATGATGGAGTTCCCAGCCAAGTTCACCTACAAAATTCATTCGCATAGCAATTGAAGGTGCTAAACCTACGTTAATTTTTTTTGATGAAAGCCAAGGGAAGTTTCCATTTGAAAGATCAGTTCTAGTTATTTTAGATAAAATATCTCTTGATTTAGGACCTGCAAGAACAAGTACTCCCATACTATTTGTTAAATTTTCATAAGTCACTGAACCATCTTTGGGCATCCATTTATGAATCCAATCATGATCAAGTCGTTGAAATGCGCCAGCCGAAACTAAATAAAATGAGTTTTCATTTTCTTTTGCAATTGTAAATTCTGAATGCACTCCTCCTGCAGTATTTAATGCGTGACATAAATTAACTCTTCCATTTTTCTTTGGTATTTTATTTGCAACAAGATTATCTAAAAATTCTTCAGCACCTGGTCCAGATATTCTACATTTTGCAAAAGCTGACATATCTAACAGGCCTGCATTTTCTGAAACATTCTTACATTCGTTACCTACATGCTCAAACCAATTAGATCTTCTAAAAGACCAATCATCTTTTTGAAGTTCTTTAGATGGAGCGAACCAGTTTGCACGCTCCCATCCAAATTTTTGTCCAAATACAGCTCCTAGTTCTTTTAATCTATCATAACATGGAGCTTGTCTTAATGGTCTACCTTCTTCCCTTTCCTCGTCAGGATAATGAACGGTAAATACATTTGCATAAGCTTCTTCATTCTTATCAATTAAGTAAGACTCGGTTGCGTAATCTCCAAATCTTCTTGGATCAACACCAAGCATATCAATAGTTGGTTCTCCATCAACGATCCACTCAGCGATTTGCCAACCAGCTCCTCCAGCTGCAGTAATACCAAAACTATGTCCTTCATTTAACCAGAAATTTTTTAAACCCCACGCAGGTCCAACAATTGGACTTCCATCCGGGGTATAACAGATTGCGCCGTTGTACACTTTCTTAACTCCAACTTCTCCGAATATGGGAACTCTGTGCATAGCAGACTCTATGTGAGGCTCAATTCTCTCTAAATCTTCCTGAAAGAGTTCAAATTCTGATTCTTTATCAGGACCATCTAGATAACATACCGGCGCTCCTTTTTCATATGGTCCTAGAATTAACCCCCCTCGTTCTTCTCTCATATACCAGGAACTATCTGAATCTCTTAAGACACCCATTTCAGGAAGACCTTGTTCTTTCCTCTTCAATATTTCTGGATGATCATCAGTTACTATGTATTGGTGCTCGACAGGAATTACTGGAACTTCAAGACCAACCATTTTGCCAGTTTGTCTTGCAAAGTTTCCACTACATGAAACAACATGTTCACACTCAATTGTGCCCTTATCTGTTTCAACAACCCATTTTTCATCTTTTGTTTTAGAAATTCCTGTAACTGTTGTGTTTCTATAAATTTCTGCACCCTTATCCCTTGCGCCTTTAGCTAAAGCTTGAGTTAAATCTGCAGGCTGAATGTATCCATCTTCTGGGTGTTGAATTGCTCCAATTAAACCTTCAGTATTACATAAAGGCCAAATCTCTTTCACTTGTTCTGGAGTTAAAAACTTTACATCCACTCCAATAGTTTTTGCTACACCAGAATATTGATAATATTCATCCATTCTATCTTTAGTTGTTGCCAACCTAATATTTGAAACAACACTGAAACCAACTTTTTGACCTGTTTCTTCTTCAAGTGTTTTGTATAATTTGACTGCGTATTTATGTAATTGTCCAACTGAATAACTCATGTTAAATAATGGTAGAAGACCAGCTGCATGCCATGTAGATCCCGAAGTTAATTCTTTTCTTTCAACTAGCACAACATCTGACCAACCTTTTTTGGCTAAATGGTAAAGAGTACTTACGCCTACAGCTCCACCACCTATAACTACAACTTTTGACTTTGATTTCATTGTTACTATTTAATACTGTACTTCATTAATCATATTAAATAGAGTGGGTCAATCATGAGATACTTCAAAAGAATATTTTTATCGGTTATTCTAACTGCGCTAAGTTGTCTTCCTGTAAAAGCTGAAATGACAATTGAAGAGTTATTTTTTGATAACTCAAAACCGTTTCATTTAAAAATGTTGGACGTAATTCCAAAAGAAGGAATTGTTCAAATAGGAAAGGATGGTGCTGAAAATACCATCATTGAATTTATGGACTACTTTTGTGGTTATTGTAAAAAAGTCCATCCTGAATTACTTAAAATAGCAAATGAACGAGAAGATACGCGTATAATATTTCTTCAACATCCAGTGTTAAGTGAATCCTCAAAACTTTTAGCTAATATGGTTGTAGCAGCTAATATACAAAAAAAAGGCCTAGAATTCCATAATGCTTTATTTGGAGTTGAAGGCAATTTAAATAATGCCAAACTTCAAAAAATTATTGAAGATCTAGAACTTAACAGTGCAAAGCTAAATATAGATATGTCTAAAGAAGAAGTTAACAATATAGTCGATATTTCTTCATTTATGGCAAGTGGTTCGGGTGCAAGAGGTACTCCTACATTCTTCATTAACGAAGAACTTGTAATTGGATATATTTCAATAGATAGAATTGAAGCTTTATTGAAATAAAAAAAGCTTCTTAATTAAAAGAAGCTTTTTTAGATAAAAAAACTTACTTATTAGCGTCAGATACCTCTCTGGTATTAGCATTGTAAGATTCCGTAAAAGGAATTGATACAATTTCAGCGTCAACTGGAGTTCCAGGTGAGTCTGAATATTGATCAGGTAAATGTACTTTATATTTCTTGCCTAAAGTTCCAATAGGGAAACCATTTTTACTTAGGGTACCTTCATAAGGAACATATCCCATTGCAATATTTCTACCTTGTTCAGGATGGTACCAAGGAGAAGTAATAAATCCACATGGTTCATCACCTTCCTCTGAAACTAACCAAAAATCTGGCGCATATTCTTCAATCGGTTTTCCTCCAAGAGATAAACCTACAAGTTGTAATTTATAGGGTTTTTGTCCAGCTCTTAGATCGTCTCTCATTTTCTCAAGAACTTCTTTACCAACATAATCAGTAGTTTTATTCCATTCACCTTTGCCTGATAATGAAACTTGATAACCTAGATTACATTGAAATGGATTATGTTGATTATCCATATCTTGACCCCAAGATAAAATTCCAGCTTGAATTCTTCTATGATGGGCTGGTGCTATTACCATAAGATTATGTTTCTTTCCTGCTTCTAAAACAGCGTTCCACATATCATCTGCATATTTAGTAGAATCATATAAATAGATTTCAAAACCAGCTTCGCCAGAGAAACCAGATTGTGAAATTATACAATCACGTCCACCAACTTTTACTGATGCTAGTCCATAAAATGGCATATTATTTATATCAACTTGATCACCTACAAGATCAGTCATTAAAGCGTGAGCCTTAGGTCCTTGTATTTGCACAGGACTTACATCAATCTCGTCAATAGTAACATTAAAACGGTTATCATGATTAACACCCTGAAGGTAAAGACCGATATCTGAGTCAGAAAGAGAAAACCAAAACTCATCTTTAGAAATTCTTAAAAGAATTGGATCATTTAGAACTCCTCCGTATTGATTACATAAGATTACATATCTTGCTCTCATTGGTGATATTTTTGTAGCATCTCTAGTTATTACATAATCAACAAATGCTTCAGCATCTGGTCCCTTAACCTGAATTTGTCTTTCAACAGCAACATTCCACATTGTGACATGATTTTTTATTGCTTCGTATTCGACCATTGCTCCACCATCTTCTGGCTTTACATATCCTCTTGGATGATAAATTCTGTTATAAACTGTTGCTCTCCAACATCCCGCCTCCATTGACAAATGCCAATAAGGTGATTTTCTTACTCTAGTTGAAATTAGCATTTGAACTGGTGTAGGACCACTCTGTCTTAAATTGTAGGGAACCTTTCTATCTGATTGATCCACCGACGTAGAATGTTTAATCATTATAAACTCCTTAAAATAAATATGTCTTTTCTGTATTTAATCTTTAAATACTCCGCAATAACAAAATGAATATCATTTAAAAAAAATGGTGGACCTTAATTAGGTCAAAATTTAGTCTTAGTTTTGACAGTAAAATTTGATATTGGAAGATTATGCAATTTAAATATTTAATACTAATTTTATCTATTTTAATTTTTTTAAGTGGATGTTCAGCAAGCTACAAACAACTCTCAACTATGGAGAGTAAAAACCCAAGTAGTTTTAAAGAATACTTACTCAATGAATATAAACAAAGAGCTACATTCGAAGCAGAAGAGATGCATGATTGGAATTCAGCAAAATTATATTCTGAAAAAGCTCTCAAGAGTTTAGAAACTGATGAAATATATCCAGAAAAAATTTCATATTGGAAACTGAAAGAAGAAAATATTAATGAAATAAGAATTGCCTATGATAACCTTATGACAATTTATAAAGATGCAAAAAAGATCGATCCTTTTAATTTAGCAAAAGCTATTTCGTCATTAGATTGCTGGTCAGAGCAACAGGAAGAAAATTGGCAAACGTGGGATATTATTAATTGTAAGAATGATTTCTTAAATGCAATGCATAATATTTATGAAAAAATATCTACTCAGGATAATAATCAGGAAACTGTAAATAACAAAGATAACAATTTAGAAAATGAAACAAAAGATGAGGTAACAATTGTTACTAAAAATGAAAATAAAGAATTAATGCAAATAGTATATTTTGATTTTGATCAATTTAATTTATCTGAAGTAAGTAAAGGCAAAATAAAAAAATTTTTAAATAATTATGGAAACGTTATCGATGAGTATCTTGTCGTTGGACATACCGATACTAAAGGAACAAGTAAATATAATTTATTGTTATCAATTAAAAGAGCTGAGGTTGTAAAAAAAATTTTAATTAATTATGGAATAAAACAAAGTAGTATAAAAATATTAGGCAAAGGCGAAGAATCTTTAGCTGTAAATACTCCAGATGATACCAAACAACCAGCAAATAGAAGAGTAGAAATAAAAAAAACAAATTAACTTTTGTTTATAATTATTTTGGTATATTGAGCTTTTTTCTATGTATTCTAAAACAACAAAAAAAATAAATATTACTGTAAAGCCATATTATCTTGAGGATCAATCTGAACCAGAAGATCGGCATTATGTATGGGCATATAAAATAACAATTGATAATCAAGGTAATGAAAAAGTGCAACTTGTAAACAGACACTGGAAAATTATTGATGCTAATGGAACATTACAAGAAGTGCGTGGAAAAGGTGTTGTAGGAGAACAACCAGTATTAAATCCTGGTGAAAAATTTGAATATACAAGTGGAACACCTTTAACTACTCCATCCGGTTTTATGGAAGGAACTTACGAGATGCAAAATGATAATGGTAATACTTTTGATGTTCAAATTCCTCAATTTTCATTAGATACACCATTTGAAAATAATGAATTAAATTAATTTATAAAAAAGAATGAGAGACTTTAGGTCGATATTAAATATAATCGGTTTACTAATATGTATTGAAGCATTGGCAATGCTAATACCAATGTGCTTTGATCTTTATTATGGCAATTATGAATGGTTACAGTTTTTTTATTCTAGTTTAATCACATTTTTTTATAGGTATAATTTTATATTTTTCATTTAGAAAAAAAAATATTAAACTTGGAATTAGGCAAGCCTTTTTGTTGACAATTTCGTCTTGGTTAGTAATTTCTCTTTTTGGTGCAATTCCATTTGTGTATTCATCATCTTCACTTTCATATACAGATGCTTTTTTTGAGTCTGTAAGTGGAATTACTACAACTGGTGCAACTGTTATTAATAATTTAGAAAACTTATCAGAGGGTATATTAATTTGGAGATCTCTTCTTCAATGGTTTGGAGGAATAGGAATAATCGTTCTTGCAATGGCTATATTGCCAACTTTACAAATTGGTGGCATGCAGCTGCTACACATGGAACATGATGATCCATATGAAAAAACAATTCCTAAAGTTAATCGATTTGTAATTGAATTATTTTTACTTTACATATCTTTAACAATTATTTGTGCCTTTTTGTATTTTGTAAATGGAATGAAAGGTTTTGATTCAATTATTCATGCAATGACCACTATTTCAACTGGTGGATTTTCAAACTATAATGAATCTTTTTTATATTTTAATTCTTTTCAAATTGAGATTATAAGCGTAATTTTTATGTTAGTTGGCAGTTTGCCATTTGTCTTATATTTGCAATTTTTACACAATCAAAAAAAGTTAATTTTTAAAGACGATCAGATAAAATTATTCTTTCTGATTTTGCTTATAATTATTTTTTTAACGACAATTTGGCTTACTGCTAATCAATCTATAGATACAATGTCTGCTTTTAGAATTGCTTTATTCAATATTACATCAATTTTAACTGGTACTGGCTATTCTAGTAGTAATTTTTCTAATTGGGGAAGTTTTGGAATTGTAATAATGATGATTATTATGTTTGTTGGTGGGTGTGCAGGATCTACCACTGGTGGAATTAAAATATTTAGATTACAAATTTTATTTAGAGGAGCAATTACACAAATTAGAAAGTTAACTCAACCTCATGCAGTCTTTGTTATGCGATTTAATGGCAAAACAGTTAATGAAAATACTTATAATTCAATTATGGGTTTTTTCTTTATGTATATATTTTTATTTATTTTATCAGCAGTAAGTTTGAGTTTATTCAATTTAGATTTTTTGACTGCCTTTTCAGCGGCAGCTTCTGCAATATCAAATGTTGGCCCTGGTTTAGGTGAAATAATTGGACCTAGTGGAAATTACTTTTTATTAGATGAAGGAGCAAAATGGATATTAGCAATTACTATGATTATTGGAAGGCTAGAAATCTTTACGGTATTAGTTTTACTATCTATGAATTTTTGGAGAAGTTAAATACTTAAATAATCTCCCATATAAATTGATAATTGGTTTTTCGTTTCATTTATATAATCTCTCATTGCAAAAATTAATAAATCATTAATAATTATTTCAGTTTCGTTTAAGGAAATATATTTTTGAGAGGTTGTTGATCTTGAAGTCTCTACTGTTGTATTAGCTATTAAAAAACCACTACTATCATAAAGCTCATATTCAACCAAATAAAATAGCTGATAGTTAAATATAGTTCTTTCCTCATATTTTTTAGCTCCAACATTAATTATTTCAGTTTTTTTTATAGATGCATCTAAAATGTTTATAACTAACTTGTTTTCATTTCCGAGTTTAAGAATGTTTTGACTATTCCATTCAACCATTAAATTAATAGGTGATTTTTGTATTTGATCTTCAATGTTAGATTTGGAAAATACTGAATTATATTTATTATTAACTTCAATTTGTGCTGCATTTATTGATATTTTTTCAAATCTAGATGTATCAATTTCAATTGGTTTTAATATTTCAACTGGTTGACAAGATAGAATAACAAAAAAAATTAAAATAAAACTATTTTTTAAGTACATAAATTAATATCGCTTGTTGAATATACATTCTATTTTTAGCTTGCTTTAGTACAACAGAATTTTTACCATCAAGAACATCTGATGTTACCTCTTTCCCTCTTTTTGCTGGTAAACAATGCATAAAAATTGCATTATTAGATGCATTACTCATAATTTTTTTATTCACAGTAAAATTTTTAAAATATTTTGTTTTATTATTTTTTTCACCCATGGAAACCCAAACATCAGTCATTATGCAATTTGATTTTTTTACACCTTCAATAGGATCTGTGAAATATTTTAAATTATTATTCTTTAATCTTAGAAATTCATTTTTATAATGTTTAAAAATTTGATTTGGTACAACAACATTAAGTTTAAAATTATAAATATTTTGTAAATGAATTAGTGAACGTAGAACATTATTGTAATCACCTATCCAAACAATACTTAAATTCTTGTAGTTTTTAAAATTTTCTTGCAAGGTTAAAAAGTCGCCAAGTATTTGGCAAGGATGACTATAGTCAGTTAAGCCATTTATAATTGGAAGAATATTTTCTTTGCTTAGATTTTCAATTTGTTTGTGATTATTATTTCTTATCATTATACAATCAATGTATTGACTTAATACATTAAGAACATCTTCAGCTTTTTCTCTTCTATTATCAAAGCCAATATCTTTACTTTGCAGTTCTAAAACAGAACCACCTAATTTTTGCATTCCTACATTAAAGCTTAGTCTAGTTCTTAATGATTGCTTTTCAAAAATTAAACCAAGAGTTTTATCTTTACAGAAAGACGAATATTTTTTTGGATTTTTTTTAATTTTTTTAGCAATTGTAATTATTTGATCAATATCTTTTTTTTTAAAATTATTAATATCAATAAAATGTTTCATCTTGATAATTCCTTTAAGCTTCTTTTAATTATAGCAATTGATTTATCAATCTCTTTATAAGATACAATAAGTGGTGGTGCTAATCTTACTGTATTATCTGCGGCTGGCACATTTAGTAATTTATTTTTTTTTAATTGTTCAGAAAATACTGTATTACTAATGCTTGTCTTAATACCCAATAAAAGTCCTGCACCTCTAACCTCTATAATAATATTAGATTTATTCTCTATTTTTTTTAAATTTTTCCAGAAATATCTTGCTACTTTATCAACTTTTGAAAGAAATGTTTTATTAGAGATAAGTTTTAAAACTTCTAAACCTACACTCATTGCTAATGGATTACCTCCATAGGTTGATCCATGACTACCTTTAGTCATTGAAACACATGCTTTATTTGTTGACATACAAGCTCCGAGTGGAAAACCTGAGCCAATACCTTTTGCTACAGACATAATATCAGGTTTGATATTTGCCCATTCATGTGAGAATAATTTACCAGATCTTCCAAATCCACATTGAACTTCATCAAAAAATAGTAAGATGTTATTTTCCTTACAGATTTTTCTTAATAATTTTAAAAAACTTAAATTGGCAGGACGAATACCCCCTTCTCCTTGAATTGGTTCAATCATAATACCAGCTGTTTTTTTATTTATTGCAGATATTAATTTTTTTTCATTATTAAATTCAATTTGTTTAAAGCCTTTAAGCATAGGTCCAAAGCCAATAGAGTATTTTTTATTTTTTTGCGCTGAAAGTGCTCCATAAGTTCTTCCATGAAAAGCGCCATTGAAAGTTATAATTTCTGTTTTTTTAGTCTTGTAATATGAATGATATCCTCTAATTATTTTAATTCCACATTCAATAGATTCAGTTCCAGAATTAGTAAAAAAAACTTTATCTGCAAAAGAATTTTTGCAAAGTAATTTTGCAAATTGTTCTTGTTTTTTAATTTTATATAAGTTTGAAACATGCCAAAGTTGTTTTGATTGCTTGTTAAGTGCTTCTATAAGTTTAGGATGACAATGACCAAGAGAATTTACTGCTATTCCACTTGCAAAATCTAAATATTTTTTGTTTTGATTAGTGTATAGGTAGCATCCTTTACCTTTAGTAAATTCAAGAGTTTTATTGCCATAAGTTGGCATAACATTTGATAAAAGTTTGCTAACCATATTTAAAATTTAATTTTATATCCTTTGCGAAACATAAAATAGCATAATAAAATTAATATAATATTAATAATTAATAAGAAGATTGATCCTTGAATTAAAGAACTGTCTGAAATACCTGTAAAAGCATATCTAAAACCATCAATATTATAGAAGAATGGATTAAATGAGGAAACTATCTGCCAAAACTCAGGAAGTCTAGAAATTGAATAGAATGTTCCTGACAAAAAAGTAAGAGGTAATACAATGAAGTTAGTTATACCTTGTTGTTGATCCCATTTGTCAGCCCAAATACCTACAATTGTTCCCAAAGTGCCCATCATTGTGCATCCCATTAATGTGAAAAACAATAACGCCATATAAGAGTGAACGTGGAGAGGTACAAATATCATAACTCCTAAAGTTGTTACTATACCGCATACAACACCTCTACAAACTGAACCTATAATAAATCCAAAGGCTAATTCTACATTGTTTAATGGAGCCATTAATATGTCCACAATATTTCCTTGAAATTTTGATTGACCAATACTTGATGCTGAATTAGCAAAAGAGTTTTGAAGCATGGTCATCATAATAAGACCAGGAGCAATGAAATAAGGAAGGTCAATACCATTTATAGAATTTACAGATCTTCCAAGAGCTAAGCTAAAAACAGCTAAGAATAATAAAGAGCTAATAGCTGGTCCAATCACCGTTTGAATCCCAACTTTTAAGAATCTAAATACTTCTTTTTTAACTAATGTGAAAAAACAAAGAAAATTATAATTGATCATATTAGGAGTTTTCTTTTAATATATTTAAATTATTTGTATATTAGTTTAGTGGACGAAAAAAAACTATTAAAATACGCTGTAGATTATTTAAGCAAATATGATTCTT
>CACOPD010000001.1 GCA_902628835.1 uncultured Alphaproteobacteria bacterium | reverse complement strand
GAAAAAAAACTAACTACAATAATTAGTAATATTCAAGAAAGTACAGCAAAATTATTAATTTTTGGTGAAAATAATTTCCCTTATCTTTTGAATGATCTTGAATTAAATATCCTAAAAGATTCTTTAAAAAAAAATCAAATATTGATTATTGGAGCTACTAGGTTTGAGAATAATAAATACTATAACAGTTTAATAAATATCACTTCAACAGATATATCTTACTTTGATAAAAAAATACTCGTTCCATTTGGAGAATTCTTACCTTTAAGAGATAAACTAACTTTTTTAGAAAGTATTGTGGGTCCAAATAATTATTCAGAGGGTAAAATAGAGAGAAAAATTAATTTATCAAATGAGATAAGTTTTATTCCTGTAATCTGTTATGAAATTGTTTTTTATTGGAAACTTTTAAATAAAATTAATTACAAAAGTAATTTTATTGTAAACATAACAAATGATTTTTGGTTTGGTGATTTGTTAGGACCTTATCAGCATTTTTATTTAACTAGAATAAGAGCTGCAGAGTTCAATAAACCAGTAATACGTGTATCTAATAATGGAATATCTGCTGTTATAGATAATAATGGAAAAATATTAAAAAATACTAAATTAAATAATACTGAGAAATTTAAACATGAATTATTATTCCAGGAAAAAACGAATTTTTATAATTTCCATTTAATGTTTAAAATATATTTTTTTATTATATTCGTTTCAATTACTTTTTATTATCTAAGAAAAAATGCTTAGTAATAATTATACAAATCGATTATTTGGAAGGACAAGAGGAAGAAGCAAGAAAAAAATAAATTTGAAAAACTATTATGAAGCAGTTGATAAATATAAGCTTCAAAATTATGATGAAAAACTAGATTATATTTTAGATATTGGTACCGGGTATGGTGAAACCAGTATATTTCTTGCAAGGAAATTTTCAGATAAAGTTGTTATATCTTGTGAAAAATACATTGATGGTAATATAACTTTACTTAAAAATATTGAAAAAAATAAGATACAAAATATTCGTTTGTATAATGGAAATGTTTATGATGTTTTAGAAAGTTCAAATGAAAAATATTTTAGACTTGTATGGATTTTTTTTCCTGATCCATGGCCTAAAAATAGGCATGCTAAGCGAAGATTGATAACTTGTGATTTTTTGATAAAACTCCATAAAATTTTAAAAGAAAATAGTGAGATATATATAGCTACTGATTCAATAATTTATATAAGATTTATTTTAAGTTCTATTTACAATTGTAAGGACTATTTTCTCTGGTTGAACCAATATGAAATGAATTTACATATAAAAGATTATTTCGATATTGAGACAAAATATTATAAAAAAGCAATTAATTCTCAAAGAAAACCATCTTTATTCATTTTGAGAAAATTATAAGCTTGAAATTACGTAAAATATTAATATACGCATTATTAATTAGGTGGGTTATCCCACCTTTTTTTTATAAATATGGCTAAAAAAAAATATAACGTAATTAGAGAAGATATGCTTCAAGTAGCATCTAATGTAGCACAAGAAAAAAATATTGATTCAGATGCGGTTTTCTCAGCAATGGAACAAGCATTAGAAAAATCCGCAAGAGTAAAATATGGACAAGAAATTGATATAAGGATTTCTATAGATAGAACCACAGGTGATATCAAGTTAAATTCATACCTTGAAGTAGTTGAAGTCATCGATGAAGAGTTTCAACCTAGACAAATTATTTTAGAGGATGCAAAAAAAATTAATCCAGACATAAATTTAGGAGAATTCATTATAAAAGAATTACCGCCTATTGAATTAGGAAGAGTTGCTGCACAAAATGCTAAAGGTGTCATTATTCAAAAAGTAAGAGAGGCTGATAAATCTAATCAATATGAAGAATATAAAGATAAAGTTGGTGAAATAGCAATCGGTATAGTTAAAAGAACTGAATTTGGAAATCTAATTATAGATCTAGGTAAAAGTGAAGCTATAATAAAAAGAGAAGAACTTATTCCAAGAGAAACATTTAAGAATGGAGATAGGGTTAGAGCTTACATATATGAAGTAAAAAATGATGTAAAAGGATATCAAGTTTTTTTATCAAGAACTCATCCTCAATTCTTATCAAAACTATTTTTTCAAGAAGTACCTGAAATATATGAAGGGGTCATTGTTGTTAAAAGTGTTGCAAGGGACCCAGGTTCAAGAGCTAAGATTAGTGTTTTTACAGAAGACTCTACGATAGATCCAGTAGGTGCCTGCGTTGGAATGAGAGGTTCAAGAGTACAAGCTGTTGTAAATGAATTGCAAGGAGAAAAAATAGACATTGTTACATGGTCAGATAACCAAGCTACTTTCTTAGCAAATGCACTTGCTCCCGCAGAAGTAAGTAAAATTTTCTTATATGAAGAAAAAAATAAAGTCGAGGTTGTAATACCTGATGATCAACTAAGTCTAGCAATTGGAAGAAAAGGTCAAAATGTTAAATTAGCTTCAAATTTAACTAGTTTAGAAATAGATATTTTAACTGAAGATGAAGAATCGGAAAGAAGACAAGAAGAATTCAAAGAAAAAAGTATTTTATTAGCTGAAACTCTTGATGTTGAAGACGTTATAGCTCAGTTACTTGTTACTGACGGTTACACCACTGTTGAATCTATAGCTGTAGAAACTTTAGAAAATTTAGAAAAAATAGAAGGCTTCGACGCTTCTTTAGCTCAAGAAATAATTGATAGATCTAAAAGTTTTGTAAAAGATAAAGAAGAATCTGATAAAAAATTAATAGAAGAGAACATAAAAGATGAGAAATTAAAAAATTTGCAAGGCATGAACAATACTATTTTGGCAAAACTTGTAAAATCCAATATATTAAACGTCAATGATTTTGCTGATTTAGCTACTTTTGAACTTATAGATAAAGAAGAAGGTATTTTAAAAGAGCTGGATCTTGATGAGGAAATAGTCAACAACATGATAATGGAAGCAAGAAGTTTCTGGTCTGATGAACAAAATAAGGAATAAAATTGGATAAGGATAAAGGTAACAAGAAAAAACCACTTAAATTATCATCATCAGGAAGATTGCAAATAAGAAAAAATCTTGGTCCAGCAGGTGATAAAGCAAGAACCAGTGGTAATAAGAAGACAATACAAATTGTTTTTAAAAACAAAAATAATCAACAGAAAAGCTCATCCACTACTCAATCAAATTTTAGAGGTTCATCTAGTTTAAGAACACCAAGACCTAGTATAAATTCCTCACCACAACCAAACTTCTCCTCTCCTAACAAAACTAGAAATTTTGAAAATAAAAATAAAAAAACTGCAGATAAAAAAACCCAACAAAAAAAATCTACTCTTAGACCACTTGAAGATGATTTCAGTAAATCAGATGCAAAAAAAATACTAGAACAAGAAGAACAAGAATTTGATAAATTTCCAAGTTTAGCAAAAATAAAAAGAGCAAGAGAAAAAGAAAGATTAAAATCAATAAATGAGGAAGATGATAATAAAATCTCTAGAGATATTTCTATACCTGATTTTATTACAGTCCAAGATTTAGCAAACAGAATGGCAGAAAAGACTGCCGATGTAGTTAAGATTTTAATGAAAATGGGTGTTATGGCAAATGCTACGCAATCTTTGGAATCTGATACAGCACAATTAGTTGCAGAAGAGTTAGGTCATAAAGCAACTGTAGTTAAAGATGATGATGTATTAAATGATATTAAAGATTTTGAAGATACAGAAGATAGTCTTGTTAAAAGAGCTCCTGTAGTGACAATTATGGGTCATGTTGATCATGGAAAAACTTCTTTACTTGATGCTTTTAGAAAAAGTAATGTGGTATCTGGTGAGGCTGGCGGCATTACACAGCATATTGGTGCTTATCAAATCAATAATAATAATAAAAAAATTACATTTATTGATACTCCAGGTCATGCCGCTTTCTCAAATATGAGAGCTAGAGGATCTAAAACAACTGATATAGTCATACTTGTCGTGGCTGCTGATGACGGAATTAAACCTCAAACAATTGAATCAATTGCTCATGCAAAATCTGCTGAAGTACCAATAATAGTTGCTATCAACAAAATTGATCTTCCAGGGGCTGATCCTGACAAAGTTAGAAATGAACTACTCAGTCATGAAGTTATTGTTGAAAAACTTAGCGGTGAAGTATTAGATATTGAAGTATCAGCAACTAAAGGAACAAATTTAGATAAGTTAGAAGAAGCCATTCATTTACAGGCAGACCTTCTTAATCTTAAAGCTAATCCAGATAGAAAAGCTAGAGGATCTGTAATTGAATCTAAACTAGAAAAAGGAAGAGGTTCAGTTGCAACAGTTTTAGTTCAAAAAGGAACATTAAAAGTAAGCAATATATTTGTATCTGGATCTGAGTGGGGCAAAGTTAAAGCTTTAATTGATGACAAAGGAAAAAATATAAAGCATGCTGAGCCGTCAGTACCTGTTGAAGTTCTTGGATTTGATTCTAATCCATTAGCTGGTGATGATTTTATTGTTGTTGAAAATGAAAGTATTGCTCGTAAAATTGCAGAATTTAGATCAAGTAAACTACAAATTCAAAAAAATACAGTCGTTAAATCAAATGTTGAAGAAATGTTTGCTCAAATTAATAAAGGTGAAGCAACTAGCCTGCCAGTAGTAATTAAAACGGATGTTCAAGGATCAGCTGAAGCAATTGAAAATTCAATAACTAAACTCTCAACTGATGAAGTTAAGGTTAATGTTATTTATAAAGGTGTAGGTGCAATAACTGAGAGTGATGTTACTTTAGCCGGTTCTGGCAGAGGCTTTATTGTTGGTTTCAATGTTAGAGCACTTCCTCATGCAAGAGATATCGCAAAAAGAGATGGTGTCGATATTAAATATTATTCAATAATTTATGAACTTATTGACGATGTAAAAAATCTTTTATCTGGTTTATTAAAACCTGATATTTCAGAAAATATCACAGGTAATGTTGAGATTAGAGAGGTCTTTAATATATCAAAAGTAGGTAATATTGCAGGGTGTATGGTTAAAGATGGTCTTATTTCTAGAAAATCACAGATTAGAATTCTTAGAGATAACATCGTCATTCATAAAGGACAAATTAGTAGCTTAAAAAGATTTAAGGAAGAAGTATCCGAGGTTAAGTCAGGTTTTGAGTGTGGTGTAATGCTAGATAATTATAGTGATATAAAAGTAGGTGATATTATTGAAACATTTGAAGAAGTTTCTACAAGTAGAAAGTTATAATGTTTTTTTACAATGGATACGCAGAGGCAAATTAGATTTGGTGAACTAATAAGATCATTACTAAGTGATTGTTTATTAAAAGAAGATTTTTTTGACGAAAATATTAATTCTGCATCTATAACAATATCATTTGTTAGAATGTCTAAGGATTTAAAAATTGCAAACGTATACTTTATGCCTCTTGGCGGTAAAGACAAATCAGAAATTTTAGATATTTTGAAGGATAGAAAATATATTTTTCAGAAGTTTCTTTCAAAAGCAAAAATTAATTCAAAATTTACTCCCAGACTCTCTTTTTATTTAGACGACACATTTGACGAGGCAGAAAAAATTGAAAACCTTTTATTAAATAAAAATGTCTTAAGAGATATTAAGTAATGATTCCAAAACAAGGTTGGATAAATTTATATAAACCTAAAAATATTACATCTTTTAAAGCCATTAATTCTATTAAAAAAAATTTTTTAATTGATAAAATTGGTCACGCAGGCACTTTAGATCCTATGGCAGAGGGTGTGTTACCAATTGCTATAGGAAAAGCTACAAAACTAATTCCATATATTAGCAATACGAACAAAGAATATGAGTTTACAATAACTTGGGGCATTCAAACAACAACAGATGATGCAGAGGGTGAAATTTTATTTGAATCAAGTTATCTTCCTAAAAGAAAAGAAATAGAAAAAAAAATCATTAATTATATTGGTTTTATAAGTCAAACACCTCCAAAAGTCTCAGCAGTTAAAATTAATGGTAAAAGAGCTTATAAATTATTTAGAGAAAATAAAAAATTTACGATTCAACCAAAAAAAGTTTTTATCGAAGATCTGTGTATTACTAATCACAGTATTAACAAAACGTCATTTAAAATTTTATGCGGGCAGGGCTTTTATGTTAGAAGTCTAGCTCGTGATTTAGCTATAGATCTTAAAACATATGGACACATTTCTTCATTGAAAAGGTCAAAAGTAGGTAAATTCAGTGAAAAAAATTCGATTTTACTGGACGATCTTCTAAAAATAGGACAAACGCACGGAGAAATTAATTGTATCTCCACTACAATTTCTATGCTGGACGACATCTTGGCTTATGAAATTGAAGAAAAATTAGATATTGAAAATTTATCTTTTGGAAGATCTATTAAAATTGATGAAAGAAAAATTTTAAATCCTTCGTCAATAAACTTAGATAAAAAAAATATTTTTTTATTTAAGAAAGGAGACATTGTCTCAATAGGCAAATTAGATGGTAATTTGTTTAAACCAAATAAAATATTAATATAGGAGAACCGATGTCGATAACAAAAGAAAATAAAAAAAATCTTATTAATGAATTTTCTAAAAATGAAAAAGATACTGGATCAGCAGGTGTTCAGATAGCAGTTTTAACAGAAAGAATAAAAAATTTAACTGAACATTTTAAGACTCACAATAAAGATAATCATTCAAAAAGAGGACTAGTATCATTAGTTAATAAAAGAAAAAAATTATTAAACTACTTATCTAAAAAAAATAAATCTGAATATTCAGATTTAATAAAAAAATTAAATATTAGAGGTTAAAAAAAGAGGATAAATAAAAATTATGTTTGATGTGAAAAATGTAGAAATTGAATGGGCTGGAAGAACACTTAAATTAGAAACTGGAAAAATAGCAAGACAAGCCGACTCAACAGTTATAGCCACTTATGGCGGTACGACAGTTATGTGTAATGTAGTTGCTGCAAAAGAAGCAAATCCTGATATGGATTTTTTTCCCTTAACAGTAAATTATCAAGAAAAATATTATTCTGTAGGAAAAATACCTGGTGGTTTTTTTAAAAGAGAGGCTAGACCAACTGAAAAAGAAACATTAGTTTCTCGATTAATTGATAGGCCAGTTAGACCTTTATTTCATAAAGATTTCAAAAATGAGACCCAAGTTACTTGTACTGTATTATCACATGATCAAGAAAATGACTCAGATGTTGTAGCAATGGTAGCAGCAAGTGCTGCATTAACTTTATCTGGTTTGCCATTTTTAGGCCCGCTTGGAGCAATTAAGATTGGTTTCATAGACGATGAGTTTGTTGTTAACCCGAGTAAGAGTCAATTATCAAATTCTAAACTAGAATTAGTATTGGCAGGGACTAAGGAAGGTGTACTAATGATCGAGTCTGAAGCTCACGAGCTTTCAGAAAAGCAAATGCTAGATGCAGTAGTTATTGGTCAAGAAAATTATAAAACAGTGATTGAAGCAATAATTTCCTTAGCTAAAAAAGCGGCAAAAGAACCTTGGGAACTTATAGAAAAAGATGAAAAAATTAAAAATCTACCATCTAAGATCAACGAAGATTTTGGTAAAGATTTTGTAGATGCTTATAAAATAACTGAAAAACAAAAAAGATCAGAAAAATTATCTTCGTTACGAAATGAAATTTCTGAAAAATTTGTAAGTGAAACACTCTCACAAGTATTGGTTTCAGATGCAATAAAAAATGTAGAAAAAGATATAGTTAGAGGAGAATTAATTAATACTGGTAATAGAATTGATGGAAGAGATACAAAAACAGTCCGTCCAATTGTGTGTGAAACTGGAGTTTTAGAAAGAACTCACGGGTCTGCATTATTTACAAGAGGAGAAACACAAGCTCTTGTAGTTTCTACTTTGGGAACTGGACAAGACGAGCAAAGAATAGATGCAATTGATGGTGAATATACAGAGAATTTTATGCTTCATTACAATTTTCCACCTTACTCTGTTGGAGAAGTTGGAAGAATAGGTTCTACCAGTAGAAGAGAAATAGGACATGGAAAATTAGCTTGGAGAGCTATTCACCCAATGTTACCTTCAAAAGAAAAGTTTCCTTACACTTATAGAGTTGTATCTGAAATTACAGAATCTAATGGATCTAGCTCTATGGCAACTGTTTGTGGTACCTCAATGTCATTAATGGATGCAGGAGTGCCTTTAGAAAGACCAGTAGCAGGTATCGCGATGGGCTTAATTAAAGAGAATGATAAATATGTGATATTATCAGACATACTTGGCGATGAAGATCATCTTGGTGATATGGATTTTAAAGTTGCAGGAACTTCTGAAGGAATAACTTCATTACAAATGGATATTAAAATAACTAGTATCACAGCTGAAATTATGGAAGAAGCATTAGCGCAAGCTAAAGATGGACGCCTCCATATACTTGGTGAAATGGCTAAAGCAATTGATAAACCTAATCAATCGATTTCTCAATATGCGCCAACAATAACTAATCTACAAATAAACAAAGATAAAATTAGAGAAGTTATTGGTAAAGGAGGAGCAGTTATTAGAGAAATATCTGAAACAACTGGAGCTAAAATTGAAATTAATGATGAAGGTTTAGTAAGTATTGCAGCTGTAGATCAAAAATCTGGAAATGATGCATTAGAATGGATCAAAGGTATTGTCGAAGAGCCAGAGATTGGTAAAATTTATGACGGTAAAGTTATAAAGATAATGGACTTTGGTGCTTTTGTTAATTTCATGGGATCTACTGATGGTCTTGTTCATATTAGTCAGTTAAAAAATGAAAGAGTAGAGAAAGTTGAAGATGTTATTAATGAAGGAGATATCGTTAAAGTAAAAGTATTGGATATCGACTCAAGAGGAAAAATAAAACTTTCTATGAAAGCAGTTGACGCAGAAGAAAACGCTTAAATTACCTAAATTAATTGGACATAGAGGTGTAAAAGATCTATGTCCAGAAAACACTTTAGAATCTATTTTAAAGGCATTTGATTTAGGTTTAAGTTTTGTAGAAATAGATGTTAAGATTTCAAAAGACAGAGTTCCAATTTTATTGCATGATGACACACTTGATAGAACTACTAACGGAAGTGGACTTGCAATTGATTATGATTATGAAAACATAAAAAAACTTGATGCTGGAAAATTTTTTTACAAAAAAAATACAAATATTTTTGTTCCAAAATTAGAAGATATTCTAAGTTTGTGTGCTAATAATAATGGTAATTTAAATATTGAATTAAAACCCAATAAAAATTTTGAAAAAGAAAATGTTTATCAAATATATAAAATTATAAAAAATATTAATCAAATAAATATTTTTTTTTCCTCATTTGATATGATTTCTATCTTAGAAATTTCAAAACTTTGCCCCCAATCTATACGTAGTTTTTTATTAGATGATTTTAAAGAATATAATATTGATGATTTGATTAGCATATCAATTAAACATGATTTAAAAATTTGTGGATTAAATATAGGTCTTGTTACGGCTGATATTATAAAAAAAATTAAAGAATCCAATATGGCAATAACTGTTTATTCAGATAAAAATATAAATTTATCTAGTGCTAATGATATTTTCTCCATGGGTGTTGATAGTATTTTTGTTGATAATCCTTTAGATTTATTGGGAAAATTTTAGAATTTATTGGGCATTCCAATAATATTGTAACCACAGTCAACATAATGTACTTCACCAGTAACTGCAGAAGATAAATCACTAATAAAGTATAAAGCAGATTTACCAATTTCATCTAGTTTTGCATTTCGTTTCAGTGCTGAATGTTCTTCTGTGAATTTAAAAACCTCCCTAGCATTATTTATTGCTGCACCAGCAATTGTTCTCATAGGTCCTGCTGAAATTGCATTAACACGAATATTTCTAGTACCTAAATCCACACTCAAGTATTTTACACTTGTTTCTAAACCGGCTTTTGCAATTCCCATTAAATTATAATTTGGTATTACTTTATTTGACCCATAAAAAGTAAGGGTGAGAATACTTCCTCCATCATTCATTATAGGTTCAAAATTTCTTGCAAGACTAGTTAAAGAAAAACATGATATTTCCAAACAATTAATAAAATTATCCTTCGTAGTATCAACATATCTTCCATTTAACTCTGACTTATCTGCAAATGCAACAGCATGAATTATAAAATCAATTGTGCCCCATTCTTTTTTTATAATTTCTACAGATTTGTTTATTGAGTCATCATTATTAAAATCACATTCTATTAATATTTTTGAATTAATTTCTTCAGAAAGTGGTTTCACCCTCTTCAATAATATTTCATTTTGATAACCAATGGCTATTTCAGCACCATTTTCAGATAGTTGTTTTGCTATTCCCCATGCAATTGAATGATTATTTGCAATACCAAATACTAAACCTTTTTTATTTCTAAGCATGATATTTTGAAAATACTAATGTTGCATTTGTACCACCAAAACCAAAACTATTCGACATAACATGCTCAATTTCAACGTCATTTTCCGTTTTTAAAAGAATATTACAATCTTTGGCACTATTATCGAGATTTTCAATATTAGCAGAGCCACTAATAAAATTATTTTTCATCATTAATAAACTATAAATCGCTTCATGCACACCAGTTGCCCCTAAAGAATGACCAGTCAAAGATTTAGTTGAGCTCATTTTAGGAATATTTGAGCCAAAAACATTTTTGATTGCTTCCAACTCTTTTACATCTCCTATTGGAGTGCTTGTCCCATGTGTATTTATATAATCAATTTTACCATCAATATTTTTTAATGCTTGCCTCATGCATCTTTCTGCTCCTTCTCCAGAAGGCTGTACCATATCGTATCCATCTGAGGTTGCTCCATATCCTGTTATTTCACCATATATTTTAGCACCTCTAGCTTTTGCATGCTCTAATTCTTCAAGTACCAAAGTTCCACCCCCACCAGCAATTACAAATCCATCCCTATCTGCATCATATGCCCTTGAAGATTTGTTTGGAGAAGAATTATATTTTGATGACAAAGCACCCATTGCATCAAATAAAATTGATAAAGTCCAATGGAGCTCTTCACCTCCTCCAGCAAAAACAATATTTTGTTTTCCCATCTGAATTAGTTCGTAAGCATTACCAATACAATGTGAACTTGTAGAACATGCCGAAGTAATTGAATAGTTAACTCCTTTAATTTTAAAAGGAGTCGCAAGCGTTGCAGAATTTGTACTGGACATTGCTCTTGGCACCATAAATGGTCCAATTTTTTTTGAACCCGAACTCTTTCCAATTTCAGAAGACTTAAACAAATTTTGTGTAGATGGACCACCTGAACCAACAATTATACCAGTCATTTCATTTGAAATATCACTATCCTCCAGCCCTGAGTCGTCTATAGCATCTTTCATCGCAATATAGTTGTAGGCAGCTCCATCACCCATAAACCTTAGTAATCTTCTATCAATTTCGTTACTAATATCTATATTTGGTTTACCGTGTACAAGACTTCTAAAAGAAAACTCTTCATACTCTTCTGCACTTGTTATCCCAGATTTTAAATTTTTAAGACTGTCTATAACATCCGATTGATTATTACCAATACATGATACTATACCTAAACCTGTTACTACTACTCTATTCATTATTTATTTCTCAGGTGAAAATAAACCGACTTTCATATCTTTAGCTTCATAAATTGTTTCACCGTCAGCTTTTAAAACACCATCTCCAACTCCTAAAATTAATTTTCTTAATATAAGTCTTTTAAGAGATATATGGTAAGTAACTTTTTTGACTTTTTGTAATACCTGACCGGTAAACTTAACTTCACCAACTCCTAAAGCTCTACCTTTTCCTGGTTGGCCAAGCCATCCTAAATAAAAACCAAGTAATTGCCACATAGCATCCAAACCTAAACAACCTGGCATTACCGGATCATCCTTAAAATGACATTCAAAAAACCATAAGTCTTCTTTAATATCTAATTCTGCAATAACCTCACCTTTAGAAAATTCTCCACCAGTCTCATTTATTGAAGTAATTCTATCAAACATTAACATAGGAGGCATTGGAAGCTGAGCATTCCCTTTTCCAAAAAGAACACCTTTTGCACAATCAATTAATTGATCGTAGGTAAATGAATTTTGTTTCATAATTTTAATTAAACTTTTTTTATGTATTTATCAATTAACTTAAATTGATTTTAAATAACAATCATGTTTACTTTTAATAAGAATATTATCAATGCTTAATTTTTTTCCATCAGAAATTGTCATTATATTAGTTTCATCCTTTAAATTTAAATAAAAATTAATTATTTTTTGAGCAGTGATCAAACCAGTTAACCCTGCAGAAATACCTGAAATACCAACTACACTACACCTAGGAAGATCAATATCATCTTTGTTGGGAAATATACAATTTAAACACAGATGATTATTTTTACTTGAATTATTGAAAAGAATTATTTGCAAATCGTGTCTTAATGCAGAGGAATATAAAAAGTTTATTGAGTTTTTAACACAATATTCATTTAATAATTTAGAACTATTCCAATCATCAGTTGCATCAACAATTATAGAACATCCTTTTAAATAATTTAAATTTAAAGAATTAATATTTTCATCAATTGTATTAATTTTACATTCAGTATTGATTAATTTTAGTTTGTATTTTGCTACATCAACTTTTTTTTTTCCAATATCATTTAAATTAAACAAAATTTGTCTATTAAGATTACTTTTTTCAACAATGTCTCCATCTATTATTAACAATTCTTTAATTCCAGAATTTACTAAATATTGACTTAAAGGACATCCTATACCCCCCATACCCACAATACCAATTTTTATGTTAGATAATTTTTTAAGATTTTCTTCAGAAAATTCATTTAAAATAAATAACCTACTGAAAATTTTATATTCTTCCTCAGAGTAATTATTCATAACTCTATATAGTATTATAGATTTGTTTTATAATTTGCTTTGCACAATTTACCTTTGTCATTTTCTTAAACTTTTTTATCTGGTTTTTTGTAATTATCGATATTCGATTATAATCTGAACCAAAAACTTTATTTTTACTATCAATTTTATTGTAAATCATCATATCACATTGTTTATCTACTAATTTTTTTCTGGCATTATTAATGCTTCCAGTTTCAGCTGCAAAACCAACTAAAAATTTAGGCCTTTGAGTTTTGCTTTTTCCAATTTTTTCTAGAATATCAATATTCTTATAAAGATTAATGTTTAATTTTTTATTTTTTTTTATCTTACATTTATTGATATTTTTATTTTTAAAATCAGATACTGCAGCAGTAAAGATTCCTATATCAATTTGAGAAATTTTTCTAATTTTTTGATACATTTCGTTTGCTGATTTTATTTGAATAAATTTTAAATTCGGTGGAGGGTCTAAATTTGTTGGTCCAGATATCAAGGTTACATTCGCTCCATATAAAACAAGTTGTGAAGCAATTTCATAGCCTTGTTTTCCAGAAGATTGATTTGATATAAACCTAACTGGATCAATCATTTCAATCGTTGGTCCTGCAGTTACTAGGCATTTTTTATCTTTTAATAAATTGATATTTACTAATCTGCTTAAAATTCTATTTACTATATTTTTTGAGTTATCAATTCTGCCTAAACCAAATTCTCCACATTTTAGTTTTCCAACTTTTGGGCCAATAAACTCATGACCACTTTCTTTTAATAATCTCACATTTTTTTGATTAATTTTATTGTGCCACATAAAGCTATTCATTGCGGGGACAAACAAAATTTTTTTATTTGAAGCAAGTAACGTATTAGAAGCTAAATTATCTCCATATCCATTAGCAAACTTTGCAATAGAATTAGCTGTAGCTGGGCATACAACTATTATATCATTATCTCTCGATAAATTAATATGAAGCATCTTATTTTTTTTCTCATCTTCATCAACAAATATTCTATCTTTAAGTATTTTTTTTATATCTGATATTTTTACATACTTTTTTGCTTCTTTAGTTAGTATGCAGCTAATATTAACTTCTTTATTACTAAGTAAAGTAATAATTTCTTTACATCTAGACGCTGCTATAGAACCAGTTATTATTAATAAAATTTTATTCATTATATTTTATAGCCAGTATGTATAGCTACAATTCCATTAAATAAATTAATAGTCTCAACTTTCGTGAATCCACAATCACGAAGATTTTTGCAAAGCTCTTCTTGTGATGGAAATAAATCAATACTTTCACTTAAATACTCATAAGCATTTTTATCTTTGGCAATTATCTCTCCTAAAAGAGGTAAAATTTTTGATTTATAAATTTTATATGAACTTGATATCAAAGATGATTTAGGTGTACTAAATTCTAAGCAACAATATTTACCACCAGGTTTAAGAACTCTGTAAGCCTCTTTTATAGATAATAAATATTCTGTAACATTTCTTAAGCAGAAAGAAATAATATATTTATCAAAAAAATTATTTTCAAAATTTAATTTTTCAGCATTGCCAATGAAATATTTTATATTTTTTTCTTTTTTTAATCTTTTTCTTCCCTCTAATAACATTTCTTCATTTAGATCTAAAAGATAAAGAATGGTTGGTATATTTTCTTTTATAATTTCACTAGCTATATCACCAGAACCTGAACCAACATCCAAGACAATTTCATTTTCTTTTATATTCACAGTCTCTACAAATCTTTTTTTCCACAATCGGTGCATTCCTATACTCATCAAGTCATTCATTACATCGTAACTTTTAGCTACGCTTGAAAATACATTCTGAACAAGTTTAGTCTTTTGTTTTGAATTTACTTTTGTATAACCAAAATTATAATCTTTTTTCATTATGCCAGAACTACCTGAAGTAGAAACTACAATTAAAGGACTCAGTGTAATACTGAATCAAAAAATTTCTAATGTTAAAATTCATACAAAAAAATTGCGTTTTAAAATTCCTAATAATATAACTAATATACTACGTAACTCCAAGATATCCAACATAAGACGCATAGCAAAATTCATTATCATAGATTTAGATATTCCTTATTCTTTAGTAATACATTTAGGAATGTCAGGAAGATTAAAAACTGTCTCATCAACCTACAAAAGAATTAATCATGATCATTTTGTTTTATACTTTTTAAGTAAAAAGATACTTATTTATCATGATCCAAGGAAATTTGGCTTTATAGATATAGTAAAAACAAACGATCTACATAAACAAAAGTATATTATGAGCCTAGGTGTAGATGCTTTGAGTTCAGATCTAACGGCACAATTGATATTTGAAAAAATTTCAAAATCTGAGGTACCAATAAAGCAGATTTTACTCAATCAAAAATTAATTGCAGGAATAGGTAATATCTATGCTTCGGAAATTTTATTTGATTCTAAAATTTCACCTCTTATTTTAGGTAAGGATTTAGAAATTAGTCTCATTATGAAACTAATTAAGTCTATTAGAAAAATTTTGAGGAAAGCTATTAAATATGGGGGTTCAAGTATACGAGATTACAGGTCTACTGACGGCACATTAGGAAATTTCCAGTCCAATTTTAAGGTATATAATAAAGAAGGAAAAAAAATAGGCGACGATGAGGTCAAAAAGATCGTTCAGTATGGTAGGTCTACTTTTTACTGTCCAAAACTCCAAAATAATAAGTGATTAAACAATAAATATTAATTGACTTAATTTATTTTGAATTTATAGCACCCATATGGCTAATCACGCTTCAGCAAAAAAAAGATCAAGACAGAACAAAACTAGAAATGCTGTTAACTCTCAATACCTGTCTAAATTTAGAAACGCTCTAAATAAATTTAAATCATCAATTGAAGCAAAAAATGAGCAAGAAATCCAAAAATCCCTCAGCACTGTCAACTCAATAATGTCTAAAGCTTCAAAAAAAGGTATATTTAAAAAAGAATACATATCCAGAAAGTTATCCTCCTTATCGAAACAAATTTCAAAAAAATAATTTATTTTTAATTTTTTTCACTTTTCTTCTTGCTAAAAATACTTAAAGAGTGTTCATTAAGTAAATTAATTTGGTGATTCGATTTTACGACTTTTGATTTTTTTCGTAAAATTTATTAAGTTAAAAATCATCGTGTTGGGGGAAAATGGATAATACGTCTACTACGTTCGATGAAAGTAAATGGTTATCCTTTAAAAAGAATCTAAAAAAAAATGTAGGTGAATCTGCCTTTAACAACTGGCTAAAACACTTAAATTATGTATCTTTAGAAGAGACAACAATTACATTTTCTGTCCCAACTAAATTTCTAAGAGATTGGATAGTTAACAATTATTCAGATAAGATAAAAAGCGAAGCTAAAAATTACATTGAAAAAGTAGATACTATTAAATTTGTTGTTAAACCTTCCGGAGGTAGAATTGTTCCAGGCACTACTCGAACAATTAGGAGTAATGATAATCATTGGAAATCCTCAATGGATCTTAGATCTAATCAATCTTCAACATATCCTAATGAATTTGGTGCTCCTTTAGATCCTAGGTTTACATTTGAGAACTTTGTTGTTGGAAAACCAAATGAACTTGCTTTTGCTGCATCTCAAAGAGTATCAGAAGCAAATAAAATTACCTTTAATCCATTATTTCTATGTGGTGGTGTTGGTTTAGGAAAAACACATCTAATGCATGCTATAGGCTGGAAAATAAAAGAACAGCAACCCGAAAGAAAAGTTATTTATCTTTCGGCTGAAAAATTTATGTATCAATTTGTAAGAGCCTTGAGATATAAAGATACATCTGCTTTCAAAGAACAATTCCGATCAATAGACGTACTAATGATAGATGATGTTCAATTTATAAGTGGTAAAGACAATACTCAAGAAGAATTTTTTCATACTTTCAATGCACTTATTGAACAAAACAAACAAATAGTAATATCGGCCGATAAAACTCCCACTGATCTTGATGGTGTTCAAGAGAGATTAAAATCTAGACTAGGTTGTGGACTAGTAGCTGATATTCATCCTACTACTTACGAGCTTAGACTGGGCATATTGATTGAAAAAGCTCATAAGAGAGGTGTTGAGATTCCTTCTAAAGTTTTAGAATTTTTATCTCACAGAATTATCTCGAATGTTAGAGAAATGGAAGGTGCTTTAAATAGACTAGTAGCACACGCAACTTTAGTTGGTACTGCCATTACGGTTGAAACAGCTCAATTAGTTCTCCAGGATTTATTAAAATCTTCAAATAAAAAAATAACAATTGAAGAAATCCAAAAGAAAGTTGCTGAACATTTTAATATTAGAATAACTGATATGCATTCACCTAGGAGATCTCGTTCTGTTGCTAGACCAAGACAGATAGCAATGTATTTAGCTAAATCAATTACATCAAGATCATTACCAGAAATAGGAAGAAAGTTTGGTGGAAGAGATCATACAACTGTTATGCATGCAGTTAAAAAAATTGAAGAACTTAAGTTATCCGATGTTAATTTTAATGAAGATCTAGAATTGTTAAAAAGACTTATAGATTCTTAATTCTTTTTATCATATGTTTAGATATGAAATTTAAAATTTCACGATCAATTTTTTTTAAGACTTTATCTCACTTACAGGGTATTGTAGATAAAAAAAATACATTACCAATATTGGCAAACATTTTAATTGAAGCAAAAAATAATGATTTAATTTTATCCTCCACGGACATGGATATTTCAATTATAGAAAAAATATCATGTAATGTTTTGGAAGATGGAGCAACAACAATTAATTCCCAGATATTATATGATATTGTTAGAAAGATTGATGATAATTCTGAAATAGAAATAATATCTAATGATGGTAAATTGTTAACACTGAGATCAGAAGGGTCAAGATTTTCATTAGCATGTCTTCCAAAAGAGGACTATCCAATTATTGAAAAAGATAACACAGGAGTCGATATTGTTTTAAATTCAAAAATACTTTTAAAATTAATAGACAAAACTAAATTTGCTATTTCTAATGAAGAAACAAGATATTTCTTAAATGGATTGTATTTTAATGTTACTAATGATGGTAGCAGCAACATCGTAACTCTTGTTGGTACTGATGGTCATAGACTTGCTAAGTTTAGCCATCAAATTGATGAAAAAATTGATCAAGTCTCAGGAGTAATCATTCCAAAAAAAACTATATTCGAATTATCAAAATTACTATCAGAAGAAGATAGTGATGTAAAAATTTCTATCAGTTCTAATAAAATAATTTTTAAAATTGCTGATATAATTTTCATATCAAAATTAATTGATGGCAGTTTCCCTGACTATAAAAGAGTAATACCAAATGATAACAAAAATATATTAAAAATTAGCAGAGATAAATTATTATCAGCGGTTGACAGAGTTAGTACCATTGCAAATGAAAAATCTCCTGTAATAAAATTTAAATTATTAGAAAATATTCTTAATCTCAATACTGTCAATAATGAAAGTAGTACAGCATCTGAGGATCTTGAAATTAATTATGACGGAGATGAAATAGAAATAGGCTTTAATTCAAAATATATAATGGATATCATTAATAACTTAGATGATTATGAAATATCAATTAACTTAAAGGATAATACTTCACCAATAATAGCAAAAGAAAACTCAAATACTAATCTCGTATATGTTTTAATGCCAATGAGAGTTTAAAATTTGGCAATAGTTAAAAATATAGAATTTAACAACTTTAGAAATTTTAAAAATTTTCAAACTTCCTTTGATAACAAATTAAATATTCTATTTGGAGATAATGGCTGTGGTAAAACTAATATTTTGGAGGGTATTTCTTTAATTGCAAAAGGGAGGGGAATAAGAAATTCAAATATATCTAATTTAATTAAAAAAGATGAAGATAATTTTTCAATAAAAAATAATTTGGAAATAAAAAAAAATAATTATGATGTTCACATATTTACAGAAAATATTAATGATAAATTTAAAAAGGTGATAAAAATAAATAATGATCTTTCAAAAGATTCTCTTAATTTTTTAAATCAATCTATATCATACCTTATATTTTTACCTGAAATGGAAAGATTATTTCAAACTTCACCTTCATATAGAAGAAATTTTTTGGATAGATTAATTTTCTCTAGTAGAAATAATTATAATAGACTGATTAACAAATATAAAAAATTAATACTAGAAAGATCAAAAATACTTCAAGTTAATAACATTGATAAAGATTGGTTAATTCAAATTGAAAAAGAAATATGTTTATTAGGATTAGAGATTCATAGTTTAAGAAATACCCAATTAAATTCTATAAATAATGAATTAAATATACTGAAAACTGAATATAAATTTCAATTTAATGTAGAGCTAGAAATCAAAGACGATTTTTTAAACGATGATATTGATTTTGATAAATATTTGTTAAATTTACAACATTCACGTGTTCATGATAAACATTATGGAGGCACGAGAATTGGCCCACATAAATCAGATATAATATCAATAATTAATAATGATTTTGAAGCATCTCTATTATCTACTGGTCAACAAAAAACAGTTGTTTTAATGATTTTAATAGCTCAATGTAATTATTTAATAAATGATCAAAAATTAAGTCCAATTTTCTTGTTCGACGAGATAGCTTCACATTTAGATAAACATAATAGGAACATATTATTAGATATGATAAATAGATTTGAAATTCAATTTTTTCTAACTGGAACTGATAAAAATTTATTTTCTTTTGTATCAACAAATGCACACTTTTATAATATAACTGCACTATGAATTCTGAGTATTCTTCTGATTCAATTAAAGTCTTAAAAGGACTTGAAGCTGTTCGAAAAAGACCTGGTATGTACATTGGAGATACTGATGATGGATCAGGTCTTCACCAAATGATATATGAAGTTTTAGATAACTCTATAGATGAAGCATTAGCAGGTTTTTGTGATAAAATTGAGGTAATATTAAACGCTGACGGAACTGCAACTATTACAGATAATGGCAGAGGAATTCCAGTTGACCTTCACAAAACAGAAAAGATACCAGCAGCTCAATTAATAATGACAGAACTACACGCAGGAGGTAAATTTGATCAAAATAGCTATAAGGTATCAGGAGGATTACATGGAGTTGGCGTTTCAGTTGTTAATGCCTTATCAGAAAATTTGATTTTAGAAATTAATAGAGATGGTAAAATACATAATATCGAATTTCAAAATGGTATAGTTAGCAAAGAATTAAATATAATTGGCGATTCAAAAAAAATTAATAATATATATTTTACTGGCACTAAGATAACTTTTCTACCAACAAAAAATATTTTTAAAGATATTAATTTTAATTTTAAAACAATTGAGAAAAGACTTAGAGAATTAGCTTTTTTAAATACTGGAATAAGTATTTATTTAACTGATAAGAGGCAATCAGAAGATAAAATTATTAATTTTAAATATGATGGTGGAATAAAAGAATATGTAAAATATTTAAATCAAGGTAAAAATCTTATAAATCCTGAACCAATATTTTTTCAAGGCGAAAAAAACAATATTTCTATCGAATGTTCACTTCAATGGACAGATGGTTATCATGAAAATACTATTTGTTTTACAAATAATATTATTCAAAGAGATGGTGGAACACATCTTGCAGGTTTTAGAGGTGCTCTTACAAGATCAATTGTAAACTATGTTAATAAAAATACTAAAAATTCTAATAATATTACAGGTGAGGATGCAAGAGAGGGACTAACCTGCATAATATCAGTAAAATTACCTGATCCCAAATTTTCAAGTCAAACTAAAGATAAACTTGTATCATCTGAAGTTAGGCCAGTAATTGAGTCAACTAGTTTGAATAAATTAGAACAATGGATTGAAGAAAATCCATCAGAAATAAAGAAAGTAATAGATAAAATTATTGAAGCTTCTAATGCAAGAGAAGCTGCAAGAAAAGCCAGAGAGTTAACTAGAAGAAAGACAGGTTTAGAAAATACTTCTCTTCCTGGTAAACTTGCTGACTGCCAAGAGAAAAATCCTGAATTATCAGAACTATTTATAGTTGAGGGAGACTCAGCAGGAGGATCAGCTAAACAAGGGCGAGATAGAAAAAATCAAGCAATTCTTCCTTTAAGAGGTAAAATTCTAAATGTTGAGAGAGCTAATAATAAGCAAGTTTTAACAAGTAATGAAATAGGTGCATTAATCACTGCAATAGGTGCAGGAGTTGGAAATCCAACTGATGATAATAGTCAAAATAAACTTGAAGGCAAATTTGATTTATCTAAGATGAGATATCACAAAATTATTATTATGACTGATGCAGATGTGGATGGAAGCCATATTAGAACTCTCTTATTAACTTTTTTTTATAGGCATATGAAACCTATTATTGATTCAGGTAGGCTATATATAGCTCAACCTCCTCTGTATAGATTAAAAAAAGGAAACTCTACAGTTTATAAAAAAGACGACGGCGATTTAGAAGATTATTTGATCCAAGAAGGGCTTAAAAACACTATTTTTGAAAATACACAGCTTTCTCAAGTTGCTGGAAAAGAATTAAAACAGATTGTATATCTTTCAAAAAAAACTAAGAATTTGGTTATTCCTCTTTTGAGGAGAGTCGATAATAAAGACATAGTTGAACATGCTGCAATTGTTAGAGCTTTAGATATTAGAAATATTAAAGACAATAGTATAGGTCTAGAAATTGCAAAATATTTACAACAAAGACTAAACTTAATTTCAGATATTTCACAAAAAAATTGGAAAGTCACTTATAAAAATGAAACTTTATTATTTGAAAGAACAATTAGAGGGTTCACTGAAAGATATATAATTGATGAAAATTTTATAATTACGCCCGAAGCAAAAGCATTAAATGAACTTAAAGATCTGTTAATGGAAAATTTTTACCGTCTTAAAGAAACAGGTTGTGGAGTCTTAACTCATAAAAATGAAGAATTTCAAATCTATGGACCATTAGATCTTATAGATAAAATATTAGATATAGGTAAGTCTGGTCTTCAAATTAATAGGTACAAAGGATTAGGTGAAATGAATCCTGATCAATTATGGGAAACGACACTTGACCAAAATGAAAGAGTATTGTTATCCGTAAAAATTAATGAAGTTGATTCTGCAAATAAGGCATTTGAAGATCTCATGGGTGGAGAGACAGAAGCTAGAAAAAGGTTTATTGCTGAAAATTCATTAAAGGTCGCAAATCTTGATATATAATTTTTAATGAACACAATTCTACTTGGTAATCTTATTAAAATAAGATGGATTGCGATTTTTGGCCAGGTACTGGCAATTTTTTTTGTTTCTTTTATAATTAAAATTGAAATTCCTATTTTTGAGACACTATCAATAATTTTATTATCAGTTGCTATCAATTTTTATTCTTATTACGAAGAAAGAAAAAATAAATCAATTAGTAATACAAAAGCTTTTTCTTACTTGCTTTTTGATACATTGCAATTAGGATTTTTGCTTTTCTTAACTGGCGGAATAATTAATCCATTTTCAATACTAATTTTAGCACCAGTTATAACATCAGCTTCCTATCTACCCGCATTAATGACAGTTATTCTTTCAACAATTTCAATTATGATCATTATAGTTTTAAATTTTTACTTTATTCCTCTTGATTTAGGTCAACAATTCTATTTACCTGATTTGTATAGTTTCGGTTTAGTTTCAGCATTGATAATTACAGTAATTTTTATTGCTATATACGCCTATCTCTTTGCAAGTTCTTCGAGAAAAATTTCAAATGCACTCTCAGTTTCAAAACTTCAAATTTTAAATCAAAAAAAAATGACCGAGGTAGGGTCGCTTAGTGCTGCAGCTGCTCACGAGCTTGGAACTCCACTTAATACAATTTTTTTAGTTCTAAATGATTTGCTCAAAGAAAAAAAATTAATTGAGGATAAAAATATTGTTAAAGATATTATTTTACTTAAATCTCAGGCGGAAAGATGCAAAGAAATATTACAAAGATTATCTACAAGCCCTCTAAAATTAAAAGATAAATTTTTAGAAAAAGTAAAAATATCTGACCTTATTAAATTAAATTTTGATAAATTTAATAAAAATAAAAATCTAATTTTAGAAATTAAACCCTCAAATGATGAACCTAAAATTCTTTATAAAGATGAAATAATGTATGCCTTAGGTAATATTATCCAAAATGCCATATTTTATTCAATAAGTACTACAAAAATAGATCTAAATTATCAAAAGAAAATTGTTACCATAATTATTTCAGATGATGGAAATGGCTTTCCTAAGGATATTATTGATAAGCTGGGAGAACCATATATTTCAAAAAATAACCAGGGAATGGGACTTGGCATCTTTATAGCAAAAAATTTAATCGAAAATATGGGAGGTAAACTAAATTTTTTTAATTCCAAAGATAACAATGCTGTTGTTGAAATTACATTTGATAACTCTATCTTAAATATATGAATATGAAGTTGTTAATTGTTGATGATGATCTGCCATTTAGAGAGAGACTTACTAGATCTATGGAAAAAAAAGGATTTGAAGTAACTTCCTCCCCCGGATTTAAAGACTCCATAGCTAAGGTTAATGATGAGAGTTTTGACTATGCCGTTGTAGACATGAGATTAGAAGATGGCTCAGGTCTAGAATTAGTAAAGGAGTTGCAAAAGATTAGCCCTCAAACAAAATCATTATTACTTACCGGATATGGAAACATTGCAACTGCCGTAGCTGCAATCAAATCTGGAGCTATAGATTATTTACCTAAACCAGCTGAAATAGAACAAATTTATGACGCCTTAACAAACTCAAAAGAAGTTTTACCTCCTCCACCAGAAAATCCTATGACAGCTGATAGAATTAGATGGGAACATATACAAAGAGTGTTTATACAGTGTAATAGAAATGTTTCTGAAACAGCACGAAGACTTAGGATGCATAGACGTACATTACAGAGAATACTGAATAAGCATGCCCCAAGAGAGTAGTATAAAATTATCTATAATTATACCTGTCTTTAATGAGAAAAATTTTTTAATCAAACTATTTAAGGAATTAGACCTACAGTTTAACAATACTGATACTGAAATTATAATCGTAGACGATGGATCAGATGATGGTTCATATAAAATACTTCAACAAATTAAAGCAAATAAAAATTACAAATATAATCTTAAATTAATTAGACTAGATATTAATTCTGGAAAGGGAAAGGCAATTCAAACTGGAATAAAAAATTCTGATGGTGAGTATATTTTATTACAAGATGCAGATTTAGAATTGGATAGTAGAGATGCAAGAGAAATGTATGATATGATAACAAATAACTCTGAAATTAAATGTATATTTGGAAGTCGATATCTTTCTGGCAAATTAAAGAAAAATAATTATTTTTTTAATGGTCTGATTGGGAAAATTAATTCATTAATTTTTAATATTTTTTTCTCACAATCATTGAGTGATGTACATTGTGGTTTAAAAATTTTACATAGAAGTGTAATTGATAAAATAAATCTTACAGTTAATGATTTTGGAATAGAAATTGATTTAGCATCCCAAATAGTAAGAAACAATTTCTTTATTTATGAATATGGAGTTTCTTATTATTTTAGAACTAAAGCTCAAGGAAAAAAGATTACTTGGTTAGATGGTTTAAAGTCTTTTTATTATTTATTTAAAGTGAGATTTATTGATAATTCTTCATCTACAAATTTGTCCATTTTGTATTCATCAATTTATATGGCATACGTAGGGTCATATTTTGGTATGGGTCTTGGGAATTTATTATTTATAATATTTTTTTTTATTATTGGTTTAATAATTGGTATCAAATTTAAGATTGTTTCTTCATCTATTATTTTTTTATTTATATATTTTGGATCTTTATTTGGTAAAGGACAAGGAACAGTTCTTTCTGTTTTAATTTTTTTTATATTCGGTATATTATTAGCTATAAACGTAAAAAAACTTTTTTCTAAAAATTCTTTAAATTTTTTATTTTAAATTAAATAATTTATAAATATTTTGTTTATCTTTAAATTAGTTTATAGTTATTTATCCAACAATGTTTAATCATTTTAATAGATTGAGTAACAGTTATTTTACTAATATTGGTGATAAAAAAGAATTATATAATCTGATATCAAGAAAAATAGAACCAATTATTAGAAATAAAGTTGTTTTAGATATCGGTAATGGCGGAAATATATTTTATAATTATAAAAAAGCAAAAAAAACAATTGTATTAGATCCTGCTAATGAAATGCTTACTAAAATTAGGGATGGTAAAATTATTAAAATTAATGAAGATGCAAGAAATATTACTAAAATAACAAATTCTTCTGTTGATATTATTTTAATATCTTTTGCACTTCATCATATTAATGGTCCAAAATATATGGATTCGATTAACTCTCTTAACAAGATTTTTTTTGGTGCAGAACAAAAATTAAATTTAGATGGACAGCTAGTTATCGTAGAACTAACATTGAATAGATTTTTGTTTTTTTTGCAAAAAATTTTTTATAGAATAACTAGTTTTATACTTTCTAAATTAAATACGGATATGGTGTTTTTTTATAGCGATGAAATAATACAAAATAGTATTAACCAAAATTTTAAAAAATATAACCTTTCTATTGAAAAAATAAAAATGCAAGGATGGCTTGATCCATTATTGGGCACTTTTCCTGGCATAATTAAAATACCAGCTTTTTTAATGCCTACAAGGTTAAAAATATTTTATGTTAAAAAAACTAGTTAATTTTATTTTTAATATTCAGTACTGATAAACTTAAACCAATTATAAAAAAAGTTTGGATCCCATGCCAGTTTTTTAAAAGACTTCCTGTAGACATAATCGGCCAAAATAAAACTATAATAGCAATTATTGAGAAATATTTAAATGTGCTATCTTTATTATCAAATAGAATAATTTTAAAAATAATAAATATATATAAAATAAAAAATAAAAAACCTATGATACCAGTTTCAGCAAGCCATTGTAAATAAAAATTATGCGGGTGGCTCCAACATGTTTCTTTTTTGAATTGTTCAATATTTAAACAACCATAATTAAAACTATTCATTCCAACACCTGTAATTTTCTTAGTACTGAACATTTCTAATGCTAAAGTAAATGTATCGCTATAAGCTGACTCAGAAAAATTTTTTAAAACCTCAATAAATTGAGGCTGTACATTGATAATTTTACTACAATTTTCATTGTTAACACATTTACTATTATATTTTTCTATAACTAATCCTAAATGGCCTGGTTTAGACTCAATTATTCTATAATTTTGATATTGGTCATGATTAAAGTAAATTGTTGAAGATATTAATGCTAGACAAATTAAACTAGTAATAAATATAAACCTATATTTTTTTAAAAGTAGAATCCCTAAAAGTATAGCCATCAAAAAAGTAGCCAAAGCCATTCTTTCTCCACTTATGAAAGTAATTATTCCACAAACTGTTAAATAAAATATTGAAAAATAAAAAAATACTTTTTTATTTTTAATTGTTAATACTAAAAAAATGAAACCGAATATAAAAAACTTTGAAATGAATGATCCTGGAACTAGGTCTAAAAAAGGCCCAGATAACCTACCGTAAAACTTATCCGCATTTCTATTAAATATATCCCCCTTAAATCCTATTAATGGATCATAATTTAAAAATTGATAAATAGAGTCAATAATAACTAATGTGTTTACAAAAAAAATTATAAATAGAGAGAATATAATAAATTTATTCTTAGTTAAAAGCCAATAATAAACCATAATAGGAATCAACAAAATTCTTAAAAAAATTAAAGATTCACCAAGCGAATTATATTTTTCAATTGAATTAAAACTTAATAAGACTAATACTATCCAAAACAAAAATGAATAGTAAACAAATAAATTCTTAAAAATAAAAAATTGTTTGTCTTTTAATATGTAATACAAAAAGAAAATACATACTAGTACAACTGAAATGTCTGGCAAAGCTGGTCCTGTTACCAAACTTAATGGAATGAATGATATTAGAATAAATGAAATAAAAAATATTATATAATTTGTTTGAGTCATTTATTTTCATTTTGTGTTAATTTTAAAAAGGCATCTTCTAAATTACTTTCTGATGTATTTATTTCAGTAAAATATATATTTTTTCTTTCTAAAATTTTTATGATCTGATTTAGATTTAATTTATTTTTATCATATTCAATATCTAAAAGATTACCGTTTATTTTATAGTCAAATTCTTTGAATTCTAGATCTTTATTATCAAAATTAATTAGATTGAAGGAAACTTTTTTTGAAGAAACTATATTAATAATTTTTTCTTTTTCATCATCTATTATAATTTTTCCTTTATCTAAAATAGTTATATTATTGCAAAGCTGTTCAGCTTCTTCTAGGTAGTGAGTAGTTAAGCATACAGTAGTACCTTTAGAGTTAATTTTTTTAATATATTTCCATAAAGACGTACGCAAATTTATATCAACACCAGCAGTAGGCTCATCTAAGATTAACATTTCTGGATTATGCACTAATGCTTTAGCAATCAATAATCTCCTTCTCATTCCTCCAGAAAGAGTTCTAGCATAAGCATTACGCTGTTCCATGAGGCTTAGATTTTCTAATATTGCTTCAGTAATCCTTTTTCTTTTAGGGATACCATATAATCCAGCTTGCAACTCAAGTAATTCAGCTGGTGAAAAAAAAGGATCAATATTTAACTCTTGTGGAACAATACCAATTTTAAATTTACTTAATTTAGAATGAGTGTCTATATCAATACCACAAATTGACACTGTTCCAGTATCCTTCTTAACCAGTCCCCCTAGAATGTTTATAAATGTTGATTTGCCAGCACCATTTGGTCCAAGTAAACCATGTATTGTACCTTTTTTTATTTTAATATTAAAATTTAAAAGAGCATTTACAATTTTTGAATTTTTATTAAAAAATTTGTTTACTTTTTTTGCTTCAATTGAATATTTATAATCTGACATTTTATTTAAATCTTATATATTGAAATTTACAATGAATAAAAAGAGTAGATTAATTTTAGTTGACGGATCAGCTTATATTTTTAGAGCATATTATGGATTACCTTCAATGAACCGTGCAGATGGCACACCTATTAATGCAGTTTTTGGATTTACAAATATGTTAGTTAAGCTCATTGAAGATTATAGTGATGATAAAATGATAGTTATATTTGATGCTGCTAGGAAAAATTTTAGAAATAAAATATATGCAGATTATAAAGCTAATAGAGGAGAGGCTCCTGATGATTTAATACCACAATTTCCTTTAATCAGGGAGTGCGTAAAAAGTTTTAATATACCTCAATTGGAAATAGAGGGTTTTGAAGCTGATGATCTAATTGCTACTTATGTTAATTTAGCAAAAAAAAATGAAATTGAAACTATTATAGTTTCTTCAGATAAAGATTTGATGCAGCTTGTTAGCAAAAATGTAACAATGCTTGACCCAATGAAAAATAAAAAAATAGAAATTAAAGATGTGGAAGAAAAATTTGGAGTGCAACCAGATAAAGTAATTTTTATTCAAGCTTTGACAGGAGACAAAGTTGATAACATTCCAGGTGCGCCCGGTATTGGCCCTAAGACAGCATCTCAATTAATAAATGAGTTTAATGACATTGATGGGTTAATGAAAAATCTAAGTAAAATTAAACAAGAAAAAAGAAGAAATATATTAAAAGAAGCAGAAAATGATATTAGATTAAGTTTAGAGCTTGTAAAATTAAAAAACGATGTGCAAATACCTCAAAGTATTAAGGTAATTAAAACTTATAATGAATTAAAAAATGAAAATAACAATATCTTTGAGTTCCTTAAAGAACAGGGCTTTAGATCAACATCTGAAAGATTAAAATCCAACTCTTTTATATCTAGTGGTAGTGATAACAGAATTCAAAAAAAAGAAATAGAGCCAAAGTATCAATTAATTAATTCAAAGAAAAATTTTGAAAAAATTTTAAGTGAAATTGAAAAAAAAGGTATATGTGCTATTGATACTGAAACTAACTCACTCAATATAGAAAAAGCTAAATTAGTTGGTATATCAATATGTTATAATGAGAACATTTCTTACTATATTCCTATAAACCATACTACTTCAGATGGGTCAAAAAAAATTGATAATCAGTTAGATGAAAATTATGTAATTAATCATATTAATAAAATTTGTAAAAATGAATCAATCTTAAAAATTGGTCAAAACATAAAATATGATATTAGAATTTTAAATAAGTATGGAGTAAAGTTTAATTCAATTGCAGACACAATGTTAATTTCCTACTCAATTGATAACGGGATTTATAAGCACAATTTAGATGATCTTTCATTTAATCATTTAAATTATACAACAATTAAATATAAAGAAGTTGTTGGTACGGGAAAAAATGAAATTACTTTTGATAAAGTAACCATCGATAACGCAATTAATTATGCCGCTGAAGATTCTCTATTAACGTTCAGGCTTTTTCAAAATCTTTATCCTCGTTTAATAAAAGAAAAGGCTAATTTTGTTTATCAAAACATCGACTTGCCTCTTGTAGAGGTATTATCTTCAATTGAAGCTAATGGCATAGAGGTAAATAAAAAATTTTTAACAAGTCTAAGTAATGAATTTGAAAATGAAAGTAAAAAACTTGAAAAGAACATTTATAAACTTTCAAAAGAAGAGTTCAATATTGGTTCACCTAAACAATTAGGAGAAATATTATTTATTAATCTTAAAATACCTGGCGGTAAGAAAACAAAATCAGGAACATATTCAACTGATTCTTCAACTTTAAATAATTTAGCCTCAGATGGATTTGAAATTGCACAACTTGTTCTTGATTGGAGGGAATTAACAAAACTTAAATCAACCTATACAGATGCTTTATTTAGATTAACAGATGGTAAAAGCAGAGTTCATACATCATTTGGTTTAGCTAATACACTAACAGGTCGATTAAGCTCTACAGATCCAAATCTTCAAAATATTCCAATTAGAACTGAAAATGGTAAAAAAATAAGAACTGCTTTTATTAGTGGAAAAGGAAAAAAACTAGTCAGTTTTGATTATTCCCAAATAGAATTAAGATTAGCTGCAGAAATTTCTGAAGATAAAAATTTTATCAAAGCATTTAAAAATAATGAAGATATTCATGCATCAACTGCTAAGGAAATATTTAATTTGAAAGATGATCAAATAAATAATGATTTTAGAAGAAAGGCAAAAGCAATTAATTTTGGAATTTTGTATGGTATTAGTCCGTATGGACTGGCTAAGCAACTTGATATTTCAAACACAGAAGCAAAAGATTACATAAATGAGTATTTTAATAAATATCCAAAAATTAAAAAATATATGGATAATCAAATCGATTTTGCAAAAACAAATCAATATGTAGAAACAATTTTTAAAAGAAAAATTAATATTAAAGGAATTTCAGATAAGAATTTTGCTGTTAGAGGTTTTGCGGAAAGACAAGCAATCAATGCCCCAATACAAGGTAGTGCGGCCGATATTATTAAGTTAGCTATGATTGAAATTCATAAAGAAATAAAATTTAAAAACATTGAGGCAGAAATGCTACTACAAGTACATGACGAATTAATTTTTGAGGTAGAAACTAAAAAATACGATAATTTAGTAAATAATGTAAAAAAAATTATGGAGTCAGTACATTTAAAATATAAAAATTTTTCAGTTCCATTAACTGTTGATTATGGCGCAGGTGATAATTGGGGTCAGGCACATTAGGCTTAATTATGACAATTAAAAAAAAAAATAAGAAACGAAATCCCTATGCTCAAGATTTAAAATTACCTAAGTACAAGCAAAGAATTGTTATGAGTAAAAAAACTTACACGAGAAAAGGAAAAAAAAAGGTTATTTAGAATTCCTCATCAAAAGTATTCATTTCAAACCATTTTTCAAGTTCATGATACCCACCAATTTTTTCACCATTTAAAATTATTTGAGGAAAAGTTTTTGCATTTGGAAACTTTTCAAAAAAATCTTCTCTTGTATAATCTGTACCAAGCATATAAATCTTTGGATTAAATTTAGCTAACCGTAATTTAGCTCTATCACAGTAACCACAATTAGTTTTAGAATATATCTCAGCGTCCATTAAAAAGCTTCATCAAAACTTAAAGCTCTGTCTGTAGGCCTTTGATACTCAGATACTCTTTTTTCAAAAAAGTTTGTAACGTTTTGAACATCTAAAGCTCTCATAAAATCAAAAGGATTCTCTGTATTAAAGACTCTGTCAAATTCAAATAAATCTGCAATTCTATCGGCAACCGCTTCAATATACTTACACATTAAGTCTTGATTCATACCAATTAAATCAACTGGTAAAGCATCTCTAACAAATTCTTTTTCGAATGCTACTGCCTCTCTAACAATTTCTTCAAATTGTGATTGAGGAACATCTGAAGGTATCAAAGATAAATCACTAATATCTGAATCAGTTAATGTTTTATTATTAAACTTGTCTCTCAAAGTTCTAAACATTAACGACGAGAAGCTAAAATGCATTCCTTCATCTCTTGCAATCCAATCATTAGATAAGGCTAAACCCGGTAGTAAACCTCTTTTTCTAAAATAATATATTGCACAAAAAGAACCTGCAAAAAATAAACCTTCAACTAATCCAAATCCTATTAGTCTTGTTAATAAGTTTTGACTACCATTAAGCCACTTTGATACCCATTGTGCTTTATGGTTAATACATGGTACGTTTTGTATTGCATCAAAGAGCATATCTTTTTCTTTTGTATCTTTTACATAAGCCTCAATTTGTAAACCATACATTTCTGCGTGGATTGATTCATTTAACATTTGCATTGAGATGAAGCATCTTGCTTCAGGTATTAATATTTCTTTGTAGAACCTACTTGCTAAGTTCTCATTAATCATTGCTTCGGAGTTTGCAAAATAAGCTAGTACATGTTTAATAAAATGTTTTTCACCTTCGTTTAAAGTTTCTAGATCTCTTAAATCATCTTGTAATGACACTTCTTCAGTTGTCCAAAAGGCTTGAATGTGTTGTTTATATCTATCCCAAATTTCTTGGTTTTTTATTGGAAATATTGATTTAACGCCTTTTGATATCATTTTACTACTCCTTTTTTATGCACTACAAGTCTCACAATCTTCAGGTTCGTTGTTTTGTTTTATAGTTGTATTAATATAAGCATCTTTCGCTACTTTTTCTGATGAAACTGTAACTTTTACAGCATCAACAGCTGATCTACTTCTTAGATAATACATTCCAGTTTTAAGTCCTTTTTTCCATGCATACATATGCATTGAATTTACTTTTCCAAATGTAGGTGTTGAAAGCCAAAGGTTCATTGACTGAGTTTGATCTATAAATGGTGCTCTATCTGCAGACATATCTATGACAGTTTTCTGCGATACTTCCCAAACTGTTTTATAAATTTCTTTTAGTTCAGTTGGAATTTCATTTATGTTTTCAACAGATCCATTTTCTAAGATTATTTTATCTCTCATATCTTTATTCCACAATCCTCTTTGAGAGAGTTCATTCACTAAATATCTATTTACGAGAAGAAACTCACCTGAGAGAGTTTGTCTTTTATATATATTAGAGGTTTGAATTTGGAATGTTTCAGTATTACCTAATATAATACCCGTTGACGCAGTTGGCATACAGGCTGTGGTTAATGAATTTCTTACACCATGCTTTTTAATTTTAGCTCTAAGTGTATCCCAATCCCATTTTGAAGATGGGTTAACATTCCATAGATCAAATTGAAACTTACCTTCCGAAATTGGTGAATTTTCAAATGTTTCGTAAGCACCTTTTTCTTTTGCTAATTCACATGAAGCTTCTAAGGCACCAAAGTAAATTGTTTCAAAAATTAGTTTATTTATTTCTTTTGCCTCCTCAGACTCATAGGCTATTCCCAACTTAAAGTAGACATCTGCAAGTCCCTGTATGCCCAAACCTATTGGTCTATGTTTATTGTTAGATCTTTCAGTTTTATCAGTTGGATAAAAATTAATATCAATTACTTCATCTAAGTTTTTTGTAGCTAATTTTGCGGTTTCATAAAGAGCATCATAGTCATATATTAATTTTTTATCTGATTTTTTTACAAATTTTGGCAGAGCGATAGAAGCTAAGTTACAAACCGATGTCTCATTCTTATCAGAGTACTCAACTATTTCTGCACAAAGATTAGAAGATTTGATGACACCAATGTTTTTTTGGTTAGACTTGTTATTAATTGAGTCTTTATAGAGCATATAGGGCTGTCCTGTTTCTATCTGTGCTTCTATAATTTTAGACATTAGATCTCTTGCTTTAATTTTTTCTAAATGCTTCATTTCATTTTCATACTTAGTGTAAAGTTTTTCAAACTCGTCACCAAATACATCTGAAAGACCTGGACATTCATGTTCACTCATAAGCGTCCATTCTTCATCATTTTCTACTCTTTTCATGAATAAATCTGGTATCCATAAAGCGTAAAACAAATCTCTTGCTCTAAATTCTTCAGCACCTGTATTTTTTCTAAGTTCTAGAAATTTCTCAATGTCAGCGTGCCAAGGTTCTAAGTAAACTGCAAAAGAACCTTTTCTTTTACCTCCACCCTGATCAACTGATTTAGCAGTCTCATTAAAAATTTTAAGAAATGGAATAAGACCATTGGATTTACCATTTGTTGATTTTATTCTACTTCCACTACCTCTAATATTGTGAGCGTGCATTCCAATACCGCCAGCCGTTTTAGAAATTAGCGCACAATCTTTAATAGTATTAAAAATACCTTCAATAGAATCATCTTCCATACCTATTAAAAAGCATGAAGATAATTGTTGCATCTTTAACCCACTATTAAACAATGTAGGAGTAGCATGTGTATACATACCACTAGATAAACTTTTATAAGTTTCTTTAATTTTATCTAAATTAAATTCATTACCAGTAACCGTTAAAGTTACTCTCATCCATAGGTCCTGAGGTCTTTCAATTGTTTTATTATCAAACTTTAATAAATATGCCCTTATTAGTGTTGTGAGAGCAAAATAATCAAAAGTATAATCTTTGTCATAGTCAATTACGGACTCTATTAAATCTGCATTTTCCATCACCTTTTTATAATAATCTTCTCTTAACAAGCCATCATCGTATAAATTTTTTGTTGCAATTATGAAACCTGGAGTTTCTTTATGTAATGAGTTAACTTTTATTCTTGCTGCTAGATAAGAATAATCAGGATGTTCAACTGTTAAAGCGGCAGCAGTTTCAGCAAGATAAGTATCAATTTCAGCAGAACTAATATCACTGTACAATCCAGGGACAGCTTTTTGAACAACGACAATTGGATCAATATTTAAACCAGTAGATAGAACAGAAACTCTATTAGTAATTTTATCCAGTGAAATTGGTTCTTTACTTCCGTCTCTTTTAGTTACCATCATTGATGAAGCTTTTTCCCCAACTTGTTCTTTTAGTTTTTTAGTGTGATATCTTGAAGCCGCTCTTTGTTCTCTGTATAAAACATATGCCCTAGCAACTTTATGATGCTCATCCCTCATAAGAGCTAATTCAACTTGATCTTGAATATCCTCAATGTGAATCATGTCTCCGTCAGCAATCCTTCTTGTCAAAGCTGAGACAACTTTATGTGTTAAAGCTTCAACAGTTTTATGAATTCCATCTTGTTGTTCTTTCTCCTTATTTTTATCATTTCTAATTTTTGTTTGTGCTAAGAATGCTTTTTTTATAGCATTTGAAATTTTATCTGATTTGAAAGGAGTAATTGCTCCGTCACGACGCACGACACTTAATGTTAAAATATTTACACTTTTTTCTTCTGAGATCTTTGCTGATACCTGTAGACTGTCTGCCATTTAAATTCTATCCATTTTTAAAAAATTATTGTCGAAAAACACAATATGTAGTGCCGCCGAAAAAAGACAATACAACATTTGCTCAATATCGCAATAAGAACAAAATAAGAACATAAATATTTTTTTTATCATGTCAATCCCTTACTTAATTCATTTTTTCAGGAGACAAACAAGTTATTGAAATATTTACATTTACTTATCAACTTAAGTCACATTTTGTTAAATTTATTAACTGAGTCATTTTTTCTTTGAACTTAAATCTGCCATAAATTATTAATAAAAAGTAGTATGCCGAAGATAGCATTGGTTGACGACGAGCAGTCGATTCTCACATCAGTATCTCTTTCTCTGCAAAGTGAAGGATTTACAGTAGATACATTTCTTAACGGAGTTGAGGCCTTAGAGGCTCTTGAAAGCAAATCTTATGATTTGGGGTTGTTTGATATTAAGATGCCTAAAATGGACGGAAATGAACTTCTTTCAAAAGTACGTTCGAGTAAGATTGAAAATCTGAAAGATCTTCCGATTATTTTTTTAACATCGAAAGATCATGAACAAGATGAAATCATAGGATTAAGAATGGGTGCTTCAGATTATATAAAAAAACCTTTTTCACAAAAATTATTAAATGAGCGAATAAGAACAGTACTAAGAATTCATAACAACAGAACTGAAGAAAAAAAAGATAATAATATTAAAAAACAAAATTTTATAAAAGGTGATTTAATACTAGATGAAGACAAACAATTATGTTTCTGGAAGGGCATAGAAATTGAGCTTACGGTTGCAGAGTTTAATTTAATTAAATCACTTGCTCAGTATCCTGGAGTAGTAAAAGATAGAAATCAATTAATGGATGCTATGTATGGTGATTCCATATATGTTGATGATAGGACTATTGATAGCCATATAAAGAGATTAAGAAAAAAATTCAGATCTTACGATAATTCTTTTGACCAAATAAGAACGAGATATGGCTCTGGATACTCTTGGCGTGATTAAAAGATTATTTAGCTTATCTAGTTATAATTTAACATTTCAATTAATTATACTTAACTTAATTATTTTATTTTTAGGTTTAATTTTTTTGTCTTATTTCAACTTTAATTTAATTCAAAACAATAAATTTATTGATGATAGAGATCAAAGTATAAAAATCAATTTATCAAATATTGCAAAATATTTAGAAAATACCTCCATATTAAGAGTTCCAATTTTTCAATATGATTATCGCTGTAGATACCTTGAAGATATTGATACATATAAGGAAAATTGTATTGTTTCTGATAAAACTAATCCTATTGAGTTGTCAGAACCAGAATTAGAAAAATTTACAACTGAACAATTTATATTTCAAAACTATGGTGATAAAGATTTTGAAACAAGTATTTACAACGAAAATTGGATAAAGATTGCAGACTCATCAAATCTGTTTCTCAGCACTGATGTTGAAGAAATAAATTTATTAGACTCAAATGAAAATTCATTCAATTTCAACAATTTCTTTGAAAATATTTATATAAATAATTTTAATCTTATTAATAATTATATTCTAGCAAATAAATTAAATAAAAATCTAGATAACAATGTTCATGAAATTATTTTAATTATTAATACAATTAAAGATAAGAAACTAATAACCAAAACTTTTAAAGACGAAAATGATGATATAATTAGAATTTTAACTTCACCAATTATCCAAGATAATAAAGTTTATGGAGTTGTATTAATAAAATATAAATTAATAATTAATAATATTGAATTAGCTAAACAATCTTTGAATTTCTTTAATTTTTTTCTTCTATTTATTTTGGTAACAATTTTATTATCTTACATCTTTTTAAGAAGCCTTATTGCGCCTCTAAGGCAACTGACAAACATTACTGTCTTGGAGAGAGATAAAACAAACAAGAAAAAATTAATTTATCCTCTGAGGTCGGATGAAATTGGTATTTTATCTAAGCAAATACAACTTATGTCGAATGAATTAAAATCACAAATTAATCAATTAGAAAAATTCAGTTCTGATGTTGCACACGAATTAAAAAACCCGCTAACAGCAATTAAATCTTCTATCGAATTGTTAGCTAATAAGAATATAAGTGAAAAAAATAGATCAATGTTAATTAATAATTTTAATAAAGATATCGATAGAATGAATAAGTTAATTTCTGACATTTCTCATTTTTCAAAAACAATTGCAGAAATTGAAATAGAAAATTTTGAATTAGTTAATATGAATAATTTTCTTAAAGAATACTTTAGTGAAAATTTAATAAACAAAAAAAATATTCAAATTTTACTTAAGACTGATAATAACATTAATTTAGTTCTTCTAAATAAGGATAAATTGTTACAGGTAATGCTTAATTTAATTGATAATAGCATTTCAATTGCAGAAAATAACTCAGATATTCTAATTACATCAAATAAAAAAAATGAGCATTTTGTTGAAATCAAAATTTACGATCAAGGTAAGGGAATAGACTTAAAAGATAAAAACAAAATTTTTGATAGGTTTTACACTGATAGAACACATGATAGAGACCAACACTCAGGTCTTGGCCTTTCAATATCTTATGAAATAATCAATTCATTCAATGGCTTAATTGAATTAACAGAAAGTGACAATTTAGACTTTAGTGGTGCTTGTTTTCTGATTAAATTACCATTAAAAAGTAATGAAAATCATAAAAGGATACAATCATGAGTGAAGATTTTAAGGTTAAAGACATCAGTTTGGCTGATTTTGGTGACAAAGAAATTGCAATAGCCGAAACAGAAATGCCAGGTTTAATGGCATTAAGAGAAGAGTATGGAGACTCTAAACCACTAGATGGAGCAAGAATTGTAGGTTGTTTACATATGACAATACAAACTGCTGTTTTAATTGAAACTCTAGTTTATTTGGGCGCTACTGTTCGATGGAGCTCATGCAATATTTTTTCAACACAAGATCATGCTGCTGCAGCAATAGCTGCAAAGGGTATTCCGGTATTTGCTTGGAAGGGAATGACAGAAGAAGAATTTTGGTGGTGTATTGAGAAGACACTTGAAGGACCTGATGGTTGGAAGCCAAATATGATTTTGGATGATGGTGGAGACGCAACAAAAATAATACATGAAAAGTATCCTAAAATGTTGGAAGAAATTTTAGGTTTATCAGAAGAAACAACAACCGGTGTTCACCGTTTGAAAGAAATGGAAAAAAATGGAACATTAAAGGTGCCAGCAATAAATGTAAATGACTCTGTTACTAAGTCTAAATTTGATAATTTATATGGCTGTAAGGAAAGTTTAGTTGATGGAATAAGAAGAGGTACAGATGTAATGATGGCGGGTAAAGTAGCTGTTGTCGCTGGATATGGGGATGTTGGAAAGGGTTCAGCTGCAAGTTTAAGAGGAGCGGGCGCAAGAGTTTGTGTAACCGAGATAGATCCTATTAATGCTCTTCAAGCAGCAATGGAAGGTTATGAAGTTGTTACAATGGATGATGCTTGTAAGTATGGCGATATTTTTGTTACCGCTACTGGTAATCTTGATGTCATAACTCAAGATCACATGAGGCAAATGAGGGACAGAGCGATTGTCTGTAATATTGGACATTTTGATAATGAAATTCAAACCGAAGCACTCCAGAACTATAAATCTGATGAAATCAAACCACAGGTAAGAGAAGTAGAATTTCCTGATGGCAAGAAAATATTATTACTTTCAGAGGGAAGACTTGTTAATCTAGGAAATGCTACCGGTCATCCAAGTTTTGTTATGAGTGCATCATTTACTAATCAGGTTTTAGCTCAAATTGAGCTTTGGAAAAATTCTAAAGATTATGAGAATAAAGTTTATGTCTTACCAAAACACTTAGATGAAAAAGTTGCATCTCTGCACTTAAAAAAAGTTGGAGCAAAACTTACAGAACTAACTGATAAACAAGCAGAATACATTGGTGTAAGTAAGCAAGGTCCATTTAAAGATAATACGTACAGATATTAGGAGTTAATATGAATAGATCTTATTTATTTACAAGTGAATCAGTTTCTGAAGGTCACCCAGATAAAGTTTGTGATAGAATTTCAGATATGGTTGTTGATACTTATTTGTCTTCTGGCGATCCTCAAACACGAGTAGCATGTGAAACATTAACTACAACAAATAAAGTAGTTCTAGCAGGGGAAGTAAGAGGCCCTTCAGTATCTAAAGATCAGATCATATCTCAAGTTAGAGATTGTATAAAAGATATTGGTTATGAACAAGATGGATTCCATTGGCAGAATTGTGATATTGAAAGTTTTCTTCATGAGCAGTCAGCTGATATTGCGATGGGTGTTGATTCTGGTAGCAATAAAGATGAGGGTGCAGGCGATCAAGGAATTATGTTTGGTTTTGCTTGTAAAGACACTGAATCATTAATGCCAGCACCAATACATTATTCTCATCAAATATTATATAAAATGGCACAAGCCCGTAAAGATGGATCTGCATCTGGTCTAGAACCTGATTCAAAAAGTCAAGTTACAATGCTTTACGAAAACGGAAAACCAAGTAAAGTTACTTCTTTAGTTATTTCTTCACAACACAAAGAAGGTTTATCTCCTGAGGATGTAAAAGAAATTGTTAAACCTTACGTATATGAGTGCATACCTAATAACTTGTTAGAAGGTCTTAAAGATGAAGAATTCTACGTTAATCCCACAGGTAACTTTGTAATTGGAGGTCCTGATGGTGACTCTGGTTTGACTGGTCGTAAAATAATAGTTGATACATATGGTGGTGCAGCTCCCCACGGTGGAGGTGCATTTTCAGGAAAGGATCCATCTAAAGTTGATAGATCTGCAGCATATGCAGCTAGGTACTTAGCAAAAAATGTTGTTGCAGCGGATCTAGCTGATGAGTGTACTATACAGTTATCTTATGCAATAGGAGTATCAAAACCTTTATCGGTATATGTAAATACTAATGGAACAAATAAAGTTGATGAACAGAAAATTGAAAAATCTGTGCAAGATTTATTTGATCTAAGCCCAAGAGGAATAAGAGAACATTTAAAACTTACAAATGCAATTTATGTTCCAACTTCTGCTTATGGCCATTTTGGCAGAGAACCAAGTGACAAGGGACATTTTACTTGGGAAAAAACTGATTTAGTGGAAGCTCTAAAAGGTATTGCATAATAAAATTTGCAAAAATTAAGTAATCAAATTTTAGATCTTCATGAACTTGAAAAACTCTCTACAAATTTATGTAAAGACATATCTGTTGGAGATATTTACTTATTTCAAGGAGAGTTAGGTGCTGGTAAAACAACATTTATAAGATTATTAATTAATAATCTTTTTGTATTAAATAATTTAACAAAACCATCTTCTATTACTAGTCCAACATTTCCTATTTTGATAACCTATGAATTGAATTCATCACAAATCTATCATTATGATCTTTTTAGAGTAAAGAGCCTAAAGGACTTAGAGGAACTAGATTTCTTCGAAAATTTAAATAACAATATTACATTTATAGAGTGGCCTGAAATGTTAATTAGTTTACCGCTAAACAAAAATCATTATTTAATAAATTTAGATATGATTTCAGAAACTAAAAGAAAAATTAATATTTGTTTTAAACAATAGTCTAATGAATTCTGATTATAATGATTTAGAAAAAATTGAAGACGGATTATCTAATAAATTAATTTATAGAATTACTGAAAAAGAGAATACCAAAATAATAATTGATTTTTCTAGAGATAAACAAGAGTTTAAAAATTTCCTTACTGTTTATGAAGTATTACAAAAGATTAATATATCAATTCCTAAGATATATGAAGTTAACCAAAAGCAATATAAAATATATATGCAAGATTTTGGAAAAAATAGATTTAATAAAATATACAATAAAGATAATCTTTATAAACTTTTAAAACTAGCTGTAGAAAATATAATTGTTATCCAAAATGAATCAAATTTAAATAATTTAAAAAATTTAAAAGAATACACCTTTGAAGATTTAAAAATTGAAATCAAAGAGTTTGTAACTTATTATATTCCTAATAACAAAAATTCAAATTTTCCAACTTCAAAATTTTATGAATCATGGAAAAGTATGTTTTATTATCAAAATTATAATATGAAAAATTTTGTTCATAAAGATTTTGAATTTGTTAATTTATTTTTTTTAGACAATTATGAATCACATTTACAATGTGGAATTATTGATTTTCAAAGTGCTTTTAAGGGATTTATAGGATGGGACCTAATATCACTATTAGAAAATCCAAGAATTAATTTTACACGAGATTACAATGATAAATTAATTGAATATTTTTATAATAACACTTCAATTATCGAAAATTTTAATACTTTCCTTGAACAATATTATGTTTTAAGTTTAGCTCGACAGACTCGATTACTCGGTAGATGGAGAAAATTACTTAGTACAAATAATGATAATAAATACTTAAATTATTTAAAAATAACTAAATCTAGAACAATAGCGACATTGAATAATATTAAAAATTATGAACTAAGATCAATGTATGAAAAGTATTTATAATTTATGAAGAATTTTACATTAATGATCTTATGTGCAGGTTTTGGATCAAGAATGCTGAATTTGACACGCAATACCCCAAAACCTCTATTAAAATATAAAAATAAAGTATTATTAAAGAACACAATTGATTTCTTTACTAATATTGGATGTGATGAAATCTTAATAAATACACACTATTTACATAATAAAATTAAAAAGTATTTGGATAAAAATTTTAAAAAATATCCCATTCAGATTATCTATGAAAAAAAAATACTTGGCACTGGTGGAGGAGTAAAAAATATTTTCAATTATACAAACAGAAAAAAAATATGTGTTGTTAATTCTGATATTTTTTGGACAATAAAAAATAAATCACATATCAAATATTTTCTTAGTAATTATCAAGATGTTTCTTACTGTAAAATGTTGTTGTCTAAAGATATTAATTTTTTAGGTTTAAAAAAAGAAAATGGAGACTTTAATTTAAAAAGAAATATAGTCACAAATTGGAACAATAAAAATGAGAAATTGTATTATTCTGGCCTTCAAATCGTATCTAAAAATATCTTTAATAAAAGAAAAAAAATATTCTCAATCAATGAAATTTGGACAAAATTAATAAAAAATAATCAAATCAGAGGTTATGTAATTCCATCTAAAATTAGACATATTGGGGATAAAAAATCAATTTTAGAAAATTAGATTCAATTTAGCTTGATAATAGATAAATATTTCTTACATATTAATTATGTCTACTCTTAAAACAAACGATCAGACTTTTGATAAAGATATTTCTACTAATGATGTTCCAGTGGTTGTTGATTTTGGTGCAGAATGGTGTGGACCATGTAAAGTACTTGACCCAATTTTAGAAGAAATTGCTGTTGAGAACAAAGATAAAGTTAAAATATATAAAATGAATATTGATGATAACCCTATGACACCACAGAAATACGGTATTAGGGGTATTCCTACAATAATGATTTTTAAAAATGGTGAGTTAATCGATACTAAGGTTGGCAGTCTTCCTAAAACAGCGTTAGAGTCCTGGATACAATCCAATTTATAGAAGTTTTTTTCTAATTTTTCCTATCAAATACAAAGAACCAGTAATTAAATATATTTTTTGTTGATTAGATCTAAAATATTTTAAAGCATCATTTATATTATTTATTTGCTCACATTTAATAGAATGAACATTGCAAATTTCATTTATTTGTTTAGTTTTAAATGAATTTTTTTCATCTGGAATTTCTATAGCTAAAACTTTTGATACTCTTTTTTTTATTTTATTCAAAAATAAATTTGCTTTCTTATTATTCAACATTCCAAACAAGACTATGGGTTTAATTCTTTCAGTTTTTAAAAATTCATTTAATTTATCAGCTCCATCAATATTATGTGATCCATCAAGAATTATTTTTTTATGCTTATAATTAATAATTTCCAATCTTCCTGGCCACGTAGTTTTTTTTATTGCTGCATTAATATCTTTTGTATTTAATCTATAACCCATATTTTTCATAATTTTTGCAAAATAAATAGATATTGATGCATTTTCTTCCTGATGTTTTCCATTCAATGAAGGTTGACTATAGAAATAATTTTTTCCATCTATTTTTATCTGAAACTTATTTTTTAATGATTTTGTGACTCGATATTCTTTTCCATAAAAATATTTATTTTCAAATTTATTTAGTTTTTTTTGAATGTGATCTTTTAATTCTTTTTTTTGTTTACCAACTAACACAAACTTACAATTCTTCACTATACCCAATTTTTCATTAGCAATTTTCTTAAGTGTTTTTCCAAGAAATTCCTCATGATCAAAACTAATTGGCGTTAAAATACTACATATCTTTTTTGGTATTATATTGGTTGCATCTAATCGACCTCCTAATCCTGTCTCTAAAATAAGAAAGTCAGATTTTGATTGTTTAAACAATATGAATGCTGCTGCTGTTGTTATTTCAAAGAAAGTTATTGGTTTGTTATTATTTATTGTTTTTACAAATTTTAAAGTTTCGTAAAGTTTCTTGGTGCTTACTTCTTTATTATTTAGAATTATTCTTTCATTAAACCTAGATAAGTGTGGCGAGATATATGCATCACATTTATATCCATTCTTCAATAAAATATTTCTTATGAAGCTTTGAACAGACCCTTTTCCATTTGTGCCTGCAATATGAATTGTTTTTGGCAGATGATCTTGAGGATTATCTAATTTTTTTAATAATAATTTTAATCTATCTAATGAAAGATCAATATATTTGGGATGAAGTTTGACCAGTTCGTCTAACAACTTTTCTGTTTTAGATTTCACTTATTAACTTATATGATCTAATACTCTGTACAAAGTTTCTTTGAGGTCTTTCCTATGAGAAACAATATCTACCATTCCATGATCTTTTAAGTATTCAGCTTTTTGAAAATCTATTGGTAATTCTTCTCTGATGGTGTCTTGTATAACTCTTTTGCCTGCAAAACCTATCGTAGCACCTTGTTCTGCTATTGTTATATCACCTAGCATTGCAAAAGAAGCTGTTACTCCACCAGTAGTAGGTTCAGTAAGAACAACTATGTAGGGTATATTATTTTCATTTAACAGATCAACAGCAGCAATTGTCCTAGGCATTTGCATTAAGCTTACAATTCCTTCTTGCATTCTTGCTCCACCAGAAGACGTAACAATTACATAAGGTAATTTGTTTTCTATAGCAATTTTAGCTCCTTTAACTATTGCTCCACCAACTGCTCTACCCATAGAACCACCCATGAATTCAAAATTCATGATTCCCGAAATAATTTCTTTATCTTTAATTTTTCCTTTAATAAGAATGAAAGCATCATCCCTATTTGTTTTTTTTCTGTATTCTTTTAATCTATCTTTATATTTTTTTTTATCTATGAACTTTAGTGGATCATCAGAAATTTTGTCTGGGATAATTTCACTATAATCCACATCTTCAAAAAACAATTTTATCCTATCTTCTGCAGACATTCTAAAATGAAAATTGCAATTAATACAAACATATAAATTTTCTTTTAAATCTTTATGATGAATCATATTTCCACACGAAACACAGTTATTCCACAACTTTTCTGGTACATCTCTTCTTTTTACAAGTGAGGATAGTTTAGGTTTAACAAAATTTGTTAGCCAATTCATACTTTAGTTCCATTCTTCAAATCTTTTGAAAATTTATCAATTTCTGATAACATTTTCTCTTTGTTAGTTAAATTTTCTTCAATAATCTTAATTATACTTGATCCAACAACTGCACCATCAGCTATTTTGCATATATTGTTTACATCAGCTGAGTTTTTAATACCAAATCCAGGAACAACAGGTAAGTTTGTGTGTTTTTTGATTAAAGCCACCGATTTTTCAAGATCATTAAGATCAGCAGATTTTTGTCCAGTAATTCCCATAATACTAACATAATATAAAAAACCACTAGCATTGTTTAAAATCAATTTTAATCTTTCCTCATTAGTTGTGGGAGTAATCAATCTAATCAAATCTATCTTGTTTTTTTTTAGTTCATTGATTAAATCTTCGTCCTCTTCAGGTTGTAGATCAACAATAATTAAACCATCAACTCCATTTTCTTTGCATCTTTTAACAAATTTCTCAATTCCAAAATACAGAATCAAATTATAGTAGCCCATTAGAATAATAGGAAGATTATTTTTTATTTTCTTCACCTCGGCGGCTAAAGAGAAAATATTTTCTAAGTCAATTCCTTTACTTATTGCTCTATTACTTGATAGCTGAATTGTTGGACCATCAGCCATTGGATCAGAAAAAGGCATTCCAATTTCTATAATATCAACTCCATTTTTAATTATTGTCTTAATAACTTGTAAACTTGTTTCAAAATCAGGGTCACCTCCAGTAACAAATGTTACTAGTTTTTTTTCATTATTTTTAAATGCCTGACTAATTAAATTAGACATTTAAATCTTTATATTTAATTCATCAGCTATTGTAAAAATATCTTTGTCACCCCTACCACACATATTCATAACTATAATTTTATCTCTACTATAGTTTTTCGCTATTTTTTTTAGCACAGCCAATGCATGAGCTGGTTCTAAAGCTGGAATTATACCTTCTAATTTGCAGCAATACTGAAAAGCCTCTAGAGCTTCTTTGTCTGTTGCTGACATGTATGTTACTCTTTTCTCTTCAAATAAAAATGAATGTTCTGGGCCAATGCCTGGATAATCTAAACCAGCGGAAATCGAATGAGCTTCCTGAATTTGTCCAGTATTTGATTGTAACAAATATGTTTTATTTCCATGCAATACACCTGGTTTACCACCAGTTAAACTAGCTGCATGCTTATCGGTATTGATTCCATGCCCTGCAGCTTCCACAGCAATCATATCAACATTTGAGTCGTCTAAAAATTCATGAAAAAGTCCTAAAGCATTTGATCCACCACCAATACAAGCCATCAATAAATCTGGTGATTTTCCCTCAACCTCTTCAAGTTGTTCACGAACTTCTTTACCTATTACGGATTGAAAATCTCTTACCATAGCTGGGTAGGGATGAGGTCCTGCAGCTGTTCCTATTATGTAAAAAGTATCCTTAACATTGGTTACCCAATCTCTCAGAGCTTCATTCATTGCATCTTTAAGTGATTTTGATCCAGTTGAAACAGATCTTATATCTGCACCAAGTAATTTCATTCTAAAAACATTTGGTGATTGTCTTTCAATATCTTTCTCGCCCATATAGACTACACACGGTAATCCAAATAGAGCACAAACAGTTGCTGTGGCTACTCCGTGTTGACCAGCTCCTGTTTCAGCTATGATTCTTGATTTACCCATTTTTCTTGCCAAGAGAATTTGCCCCATACAATTATTAATTTTATGAGCGCCTGTGTGATTCAATTCATCTCTTTTGAAATAAATTTTTGGACCTTCAAGATCATTACTAATTCTTTCAGCAAAGAAAAGAGGGCTTGGTCTACCAACATATGTTTTTAAATAATGATTAAATTCATCAATAAAATTCTTATCACTTTTAATTTTTTCATATTCTTTTTCTACTTCAAGGATCAAAGGCATTAAGGTTTCCGAAACATATCTTCCTCCAAACTGACCAAAGTAACCTTTTTCATTTGGATAACTTTTATATGTATTTTTAAGCATTTTTTAATTTATCGATAAAATTATTTATAATGTGATTATCTTTAATGCCAAGTTCTTTTTCTACTCCAGAGGATAAATCTATACCAAATGGATCGATATCGTTAAGAATTTCCTGAATATTTTTTATATTTATTCCTCCTGATAAAAACCATGGTTTGTTAGTCGTGAAATTTTTTAATATTTCCCAATCAAAACTTTTTGCATTTCCCCCAGGTAACTCACCTTTCACAGGCTTATAATCAAACAAGTAAAAATCTGCACTATTGTATTTATTAATATTTCTTAAGTCATTTTTATTACTGATAGATATTGATTTAATTACTTTTACTCCAATTTTTTTTACAGTTTTAATATATTCCTCATCCTCTGATCCATGTAATTGTACGTATCTCAATCTAACTTTTTTTATTATATCTTCTATTTCATTAATATTTTTATTAACAAAAATACCCACACCATTAATATTTAAATTTTCAGATTTTTTTTGTAAATTACTTGCGTGTTTTATTGATATATTTCTTGGACTTTTAGGATAAAAAATCATGCCAAAAAAATCTACACTGTTAGTTTCACAGCAAAGTAATGTATCTTCATCTTGTATTCCGCAAATTTTAATTATCATTATTAAAGTAATGTTTTATTAATTTCTTTAAGAGTTTTTAGAGGGTCTTTGGATTTAGTTATAGGTCTTCCTATGACTAAATAATTTGCTCCTAGACTCAGAGCTTTCTCTGGTGTTTCAACTCTTTTTTGATCATCACTTTTTAATTTATTATTAATTCTAATACCGGGTGTGACAATTATAAAATTTTTCCCAACTACTTTTCTTATATGCTTTATTTCCTGAGGACTGCAGACAACTCCGTCAAGTTTATTTTTTTTAGCCAAGTGAGCAAATTTTTTTACCAATGCTGATACATTTTTTTGATTGTAATACTTTTTAGTTTGATCTCTATTTAAACTTGTTAAAATTGAAACACCTAAAATCTTTGTATTTTTTTTGTTTGCTCTAGATGAAATCATCATATCATCACCACCAGATATATGAATTGTAGTGAAAAGAGGCTTCAATTTAATCAAAGCCTCCAATCCCTTCTCTACTGTATTTGGTATATCGTGTAACTTTAAATCAAGAAATATTTTGGGGCAAATAGAATAAACTTTTTTATAACCCTCTAAACCAAAGTTATAAAAAAATTGGTAACCAATTTTAAAAGCGTAAACATCTTTTTTTAAGATTTTTACCAATTCTAATGTTTTATTTAAATTATTGCTGTCTAAAGCTACAATTATATTTCTAGACTTCATCTTCTATATGAGAATCAGTAAAACCATTTATTTTTCTATGCAATATCTTTCCAATTTTAAAATGTAATTTGAAGCTTTTATTTTTAAATAATTTTTCATTTGTTTTTGGATTTCTTACTATTTTTTCTTTATTAATCTTTCTACTTATTGTTCCAAATCCTCTTATTTCAATATTTTGACCATCTTTTAACGAGTTTGAAATTTTTTTTATAAATATTTCAAATAGATCCTCAATATCTTGAGTACTTAAATTGTTATGTTTTTTATGTAATTTTGCTAGGATTTGCGATTTTAACATTAATCCTATTTTTTTAACACTGATCCTAAAATATCACCTAACGAAGCTCCAGAGGCGCTTGATCCGTACTTATTCAGAGCTTCTTTTTCATCCTTAATTTCTAATTCTTTAATTGACAGATTTATATTTCTAGTTTTTGTATCAATTGATAAAATTATAGAGTCAACTTTTTCGTCTATTGCAAATCTGTCAGTTTTATTTTCATTTTTATCGTTAGATAAATTAGACCTTTTGATATACCCATATATTTGTTTTTCTTTATCTAATTCAATCTTTAAACCTTTATCATCAATGTTTGTTATCTTTCCTGTTACCTTTGAGTCAATTGGGTTTGCTTCAATATAATCTTGTACTGGATCATTATTTAGGTGTTTAACACCTAGACTAATTCTTTCTTTATCTACATTTATATCAAGTATTTTTACTTTTATATTGTCACCTTTTTTTAAATTTTTAATAATTTTTTCACACTCTTTTTCTTCCCAGCTCAAATCTGAAATGTGAACCATTCCATCGATTTCATCTATTACTTTAACAAAAATACCGAAATCAACAATATTTACAATTTCTGTTTCAAAGGTATCATTAATACTAAATTTTTCATTAAGTTTTTTCCATGGGTTATCTTTCATTTGTTTTAAGCTACAATTTATTCTTTTTTTATCATCATCTATGTCAAGTATTAAAACTTCAATTTCGTCATTTATATTAACGATTTTAGAAGGGTGAGGAGGTTTTTTTAACCAGCTAAGTTCATTAAGTGAAATGATACCATCGTACTGGTTATTTATAATCACATGAACATTGTTATCATTCATGCTTATTACCTTGGATAATACCTTATCATCAATTTTCATTTCCTGAGTTACTTTATCCCATGGATTTTCAGTTAATTGCTTAATACCCAGACTTAATCTAGATAGTTCTTCATCAAATTTTAAAACTTTTATTTTAATTGTAGAATTAAGTTCAAGCACGTCTGAAGGATTATTAATTTTTGTCCATGATATATCCGTAACGTGAACAAGCCCGTCAATACCTCCTAAATCTATAAATGCGCCGTAATCAGTTATATTTTTTACTTTTCCTTCAATAATCGATCCTTCCTTTATATTTTTTAGAAGTTCAGATCTTTGTTCTTTAAGTTCATTTTCAGTTATAGCTTTTCTTGAAACGACAATGTTTCCTCTATACTTATCCATTTTCAAAATCATTAGTTCTAAAGGTTTATTTAATAACTCTTTTGTATCTTTGATGATTTGTCTAGTTTCAATTTGACTCCCAGGTAAAAAAGCTACAACACCACTAAGATCAACACTCATTCCACCCTTAACTCTATTGAATGGAACACCAGTTACAACTTTATTTTCGTTAAAACTATTTTGAAGATCATGCCAAGCCTTTTGTTTAACTGCTTTTTCTCTAGAAAGTAGTGTTTCACCATTCGAATTATCTACATTTTCAATGAAAACTTCAGTTTCATCTCCAACCTCAACTTCAGTTTTATGTCCTGGCCTTGAGAATTCACTTAGTGGAATACGACCTTCACTCTTTAGTCCTACATCTATAGTTACAATATCATTTTCTATTGAGATAATTTTTCCTGTAGTAATACTTTTTTCCTTTGCAGAAGAGTTTTTTAGAGAGTTAGTTATGAGAGTGTCATATTCAGAGTTAGATATTTTATTTGTTGTTTGTTGGCTCATATTAAAATTTTTCTAAAAGTTTAATTATTTGCATACATGTATTTTTGAAAGTGCCATTATTATTTATAATATTAGCATCTTTTGGAATTACCAACGGTGAGTTTTTTCTTATTTTATCTCGTCTATCTCTCAATTTAATATCCTTTAAAATTTTTGGGTATATAGACTTTTCACCACTATCAATCAACTGTTTATATCTTCTTTTTGCTCTAATTTCTGGATTTACCTCTATATATAGTTTCAAATCAGCATTTTTGAAAACTACTGATCCAATGTCTCTGCCATCAATTACAAAACCATGAAACTTTCTATGTTTTTTTACAAAATTATACTGCAAATTATTTACAAAACTTCTTACACAAGAATGAATAGCTATTTTTGAAGCTAATTTACTTATATTCTGTGTCCTTATTTTTTTGCTGTTCCTAAATGAAATTTTATTAACTTCTTTTAATTTTTTTTTAATTTTATAAACATTATTAATTTCGACATTATCGATAAAAAAAATTAAAGCTAATCTTCTGTATAGTATACCAGAGTCCAAATGACTGAGTTTCCATTTTTTACTTATATATTTAGCAATCTTTTCTTTTCCAGATGCTGCAGGGCCATCAATAGTTATAATTATTTTTTTCAAAAAATTTTACCACCTATATTATTAAATTCACCTATAAATGTAGGAAAACTTGTATCAATTGATTTTGCATCTTTAATATTTAAAGGACCTATTTTTGTTCCCATTACACAGAATGCCATTGCTATACGGTGATCAAAATCAGTTTGTATAAAATTATTTTTTATATGATAGTTATCTTTAGGGTATATAAATAAATCATTATTTTCAGATTTACAATTAACTCCACAATTTTGTAAATTTAATAAAATTAATTTTAATCTATCACTCTCTTTTACTCTTAATTCTTTTAAACCACGAAATATGCTTGGGGAGTCTGCGAATGATGCAGCAATTGATAGAATTGGATATTCGTCAATCATTAAATCAGCAAATTCAGGACCTAGTTCACACCCGTGTAAATTAGAACTTGAAACCTCAATATCACAAACATTTTCATTATTACTTGTTCTATTATTAATTAATTTTATGTTTGCGCCCATTTTTTTTAATGCTAAAATTATTCCATTCCTGGTAGGATTATTATTTATATTCTTAAGAGTTATATTTGAATTTTTGTTTATTAAAGCAGATACTATGAAAAAAGCACTACTTGAAAGATCATTTGGTACATCAATATTATTTGATAAAAGTTCTTTTTGCCCAATTATTTTTATTAATTTTTTATTATCTATTTTTTGTATATCTATATTTGCACCAAATGATTCTAACATTATTTCTGTGTGATCTCTTGTAATTTTAGTTTCTGTTATATTTGTTTCACCTTTCGTATTTAAAGCAGCTAGTAATAATCCAGATTTAATTTGAGCTGATGGAATTTCTAAATCAAAATTAATAGGTTTAAGATTACTGCTTTCAATTAAAATAGGTAAAAAGCCATTATTTGTTTTAATTTTTGCATTCATTCTACTTAAAGGATCTGAAATCCTTTTCATGGGTCTACTAGATAATGACTTGTCACCTGTTAAAACTGAATTAAATTTTTGCGAGGATAATAAACCGGTTAATAACCTAGCACTTGTTCCAGAATTACCTAGATACATTTCATTTTTTGGTGCACTTAATGAGTTTAAACCTTTTCCTTGAATTATTATTTTATTTTCATACTCTTCTATTTTAACTCCCATAGTTTTAAATGCACTTAGAGTATGTAAAACATCTTCTGATTTTAAAATATTATTTATTTCACAAACACCATTTGAAATGGACGGTATTATTATAGATCTATGTGATATAGATTTATCTCCAGGTACCTTTGGTACACCATTGATACCATTTGTAATTATACCACTTATCATTTTAAAGTTGGAAATTTGAACCTAAATAAAATTTTTTAATTCTTTCATCTTTTACAGCAGATATTGGATCACCTTCATAAAATATTGCACCCTCATTAACAATATAAACCTTGTCAACAATTTTTAGTGTTTCCCTGACGTTATGATCGGTAATTAATACACCAATATTTCTTTGTTTTAATTTCCTAATAATTTTTTTTATTTCTTCAATTGATACTGGATCTATTCCTGTTAATGGTTCATCTAAAAGTAAATATTTTGGATTTGTAGCAAGTGTTCTTGCTATTTCTAGCCTACGTCTTTCGCCTCCAGATAAAACAATTGATTTTGATTTTCTTACATGATTGATATCAAATTCATTTAAAAGATTTTGTAATAATATGTTTTGTTTATTTTTATCTTTTTCTTTAATTTCTATTATTGATAAAAGGTTATCTTCAACATTCATACCTCTAAAAATTGATGCTTCTTGTGGAAGATAACTTATGCCTAATTTTCCTCTGAGATAGATAGGTAAATTTGAAACATCTAATTTATCTAATACTATGCTCCCATTGTCGGGTTTCACTAATCCCACTATTATGTAAAAGGTTGTTGTTTTCCCAGCACCATTTGGTCCCAATAAGCCTACAATTTCATTTCTTTTTATAGAAATACTAATATCTCTAACTACTTGCTTATTTCCATAAGTCTTTGAAATCTTTTTAATTGATAATCCATTATCCAAAATATTAAATTTGTTACTCATTATTCTGAATTATTACTTTTACCTTACTTTTATTATTTGAATTAATTTTATACGAATTATTTCTAGTATCAAGAGTGCCATAGTCACCAGAAATTCTCTCTTGATTACGGATTATTGTTACATTATCTATTAATTCGATAGTTGCAGTATCATTGTCAAAATTAATTTTTTTAGCATACATTTCAGCATCATTATTTTTAACATAAGATATTTTTTCATCATATATTTCTAAAAAGGTTATTTCTTTTGTATTATTAATTTCAGAGAAATTACCAATTATAGTTTCTGCTATAATGATTATATTTTGGTTATATAGTTTTGAGTTTTTTCCTTCCAATAAAAAATCACCATTTAAATTTGTAACTTCAATAAAACCATCTGAAAACATCTCGACATCATTAGTTATTAATTCTGATCCCTCCCCCTCAACTTTAATTTTTTCATTTTTTACTTCAAAGTTTAAAAAATTACCATTTCCACTTATTTTAAATTCTTTGGAGTAAAAATCTACATTACCTTTAGCGTCGAGTTCTGTAATATCATACAAACTATCTTCGAATTTAATTTTTACGTCATCAGCGCTTAATGTAAAATTATCTGATTCAATTTTTACATTTTGCTTTAATAAATAAAACTTTTCATTTTGAAAAACTTCAATACCATTATCAGTTGTGATTTCTGTTTCACCTATCTCTCTTGCATTTAAACTTATAGAAAATATTAATATTATTGCAAATTTGATTATTAAGATCATTTTAATATTATGTATGACTTTCCATAAAAAATTATCTTATTGCCTTTGTCATGAATATTAAATCCATCTGAAGCAATAGTTGCATTTTTGGACATAAATTTTGATTTAGTTTTACTTTTTGCAGTTTGGTCAGTTCTGTTAAAAATTACTTTTTCTGTTTCAATACTAAAATCATTTGATTTGAATCTAACATTATCTTTTAACAAAACTTCATTTTTATTTATAAAATTACCTTCAGTTGCTGTTATGTAAATTTTTTTTGATTCATTATTTATAGCAAATTTTGGTTCATAAATATCCGCATTAGATAAACCATTTAAATTTTCATCAACAACAATTATATTTAGATTAATCTGTTTGTAAAAAATAATTATTAAAAAAACAAATATTATTATAACTCCTAAAAGAATTATCAACTTTCTATTTATATACAAAAAAAAATTCAAACTAACTCGTCAATCTTAATAAATCATGTATATGAACAATTCCTAATGGAATTTTCTTATCACAAATAAACAAACTAGTTATTTTTTTTGTATTCATTAAATTTATAGCTTCACCTACTAGCATATTCTTATTTGCTAATGTTGGATTTTTTGTCATTATTTCAGATGCTTTTTTATCAAAAAATTTTGAATTTAACTTTCTTCTTAAGTCACCATCTGTAATTATACCAACTATCTGTTTTTTGTTATTTATTACTCCAATACAACCAAAACTTTTTTTTGTCATGGTAAGTAGAGCTTTAGACATCTTCTCATCTAATTTTGCTAAAGGTAATTCTTTTCCTAAATGCATTACTTCACTTAAATTTTTTAAATCTTTACCAAGATTTCCTCCAGGATGAAGGTTTTTAAAATGTTTACTTTTAAAACCTCTTAACTCTAATAAAGATATTGCTATACAATCTCCAATAATCAAAGTCATCGAAGTAGAACTAGTTGGGGCTAAGTTTAATGGACAAGCTTCAATTGGTTTTTTAAATAAAATACCCACCGTAGCGTTTTTATGAAGTATACTTTTTGAGTTACTAGTTATGCTTATAAGTTTAATATTAAATCTTTTAGTGAATTGAATAATATTTTTTAACTCTGAAGTTTCACCTGAATTTGAAATTGCTATTACGCAGTCATCTTTTTTTATACTTCCTAAATCGCCATGACTAGCTTCTGTTGCATGTATGAAATAAGCAGGTGTTCCAGTCGATGTTAGCGTTGCTGATATTTTGTTACCTATGTGGGCACTTTTACCAACTCCAGTGATTACTACTTTACCTTTAGTGTTGTAAATTAAATCGACAGCCTCACAAAAGCTATTATTAAATGTGTATTTTATGTTTTTAATACTACTTAATTCACTGGCTAGAGTTCTTTTCGCACTATTAATTATTTTTTTGTTATTATTCATTAATGTTTAAATATATCTTGTTCTGACCAACCACTAATATCTAAATCTGTTCTATATTGTATGAAATCAAAGCATGCTTTAGCCAGTTTGCTTCTTTTTTCTCTTAACAACATTGAATCAAGCTTATCTTTAATTTTATGTAAATATAAAACATCGGTAGCAGCATATTTTTGTTGTTCTTTTGTTAATTCTCCACCCCAATCAGAAGACTGTTCTGTTTTTGAAATTGATTTCCCTAATAATTCACTACAAAGATCTTTGTATCCATGTTTATCAGTATAAGTTCTAACTAACTTTGATGCAATTTTAGTACAGTAAATATTTTTAATATTAATTTTGAAGTTATGTTTAAAAACCGCCACATCAAACCTAGCATAATGAAAAATTTTTTGAATTTTACTATTCTTAAGAATTTTAATTAAATTTAGAGGTTTTTCAGTTGATAAGTCAATTTTCACAAGATGACATACTTCGTCTCCATTAGAAATTTGAACTAAACACAATTTGTCTCTTTTAGGATTCAATCCCATTGTTTCGCTATCCAATGCAATAATATTGGAAGCTTTAAAACTTGATGGAAGATCTCCTTTATAGAAATTTATTTTCATTTTGATTTTATTGCCTGTATAATTTATATTTTTTCTCTATATCACTTATTTAATTAAAGGTCATGAAATCAATAGTAATTTTCGGAGGCGCAGGTTTTGTAGGCAAACATTTAATAAGACGTCTTACTAAAAATGGCCATAAAATCATAGTTCCATATCAAAGATCTGTACAAGAAGCTAAAATCCGACTTTTAGGTGTAACAGGACAGGTAATTCCATTTCGTTATTCTTCATTAGATGACAAAAGGCTTAAATCTGTTTTAAATAACACGGACGTATGTATTAATCTTAAAACTACATATGATCAAAAGAAGGGTGATTTTAACAATTCAATATTTAAGTTTAACCAAAAGCTTATAAAAATACTTAAAGTTAGCAATTCATTAAAACAGTTTATTTTTTTTTCAGGTTTAGGTGCGGATTTAGATAAAAATTCAACAAGAAGTGTTGCTGTACACAAATCAGAAAAAGAGGCTTCTAAATATCTTGATAATGTTATTATAATTAGACCTGGAGTTATCATTGGTGGTGGTGATGTATTTTTGAAAAGATTATTACCTATATTTAAAGCATCTTTTTTTGTCCCTCTTTTTGGTGATGGTTCAACAAAATTCCAACCAGTATTTATTGATGATGTTTCATTGGCAGTAGAAAAAATAATAACAGATAATATTGAAGGCCAGGGTATTTATGAACTAGCCGGTTCAAGGGTTATTTCATATAAAGATTTTTATAATTATATTTCAAAATGTTTAAATAAAACCAGAGTTCTAGTGCCAACTCCTCTAAATTTAATAAAGCCAATAATAAGTATTGCTGAAAAAACTCCATTTTCGCCACTAACTTCGGAACAACTTCTGTTATTTGAAAAGGATAATATTATTCAAAATATTGATAAATCCTTTAAAGATTTAGAAATTAATCCACAAGATACACTTCAGATAACTAAAAATTTTATTGAAAATTAGCCATTTTTACTAATTTAGTAAATTTATGAGACTAATTTAATGATTTTAGTGTTTATTTTTACTTTTGTTGAGTGTAATGGTTTTCATCTTTAGAAATAAGTAAGCAATGCTGACCTAAATGTTGAAATTTGTTAAAATAGACCAAGAAAACCCAAGTAAAATTTCTGCTGAAAAAAGAGTAAAATCTTTTGATGAAATTTATGCAAGATATGCATCTGAAAAAGCAGAGGAGCAAGCTTCTAGATGTTCCCAATGTGGAGTCCCCTTTTGTCAAGTGCATTGCCCCCTTCATAATAATATTCCAGACTGGTTAAAACTAACTGCAGAAGAAAGAATGCAGGAAGCATTTGAAATATCAAGCTCAACAAATAACATGCCAGAAATTTGTGGTCGTATTTGCCCACAAGATCGTTTGTGTGAAGGTAATTGTGTTATTGAGCAATCAGGGCACGGAACAGTTACCATTGGTTCAATTGAAAAATTTATAACAGATAAAGCTTGGGAAGAAGGATGGGTAAAAAAAATAGAACCTGTTGAAGAAAAAAAAGAAAGTATAGGTGTTATAGGATCAGGCCCAGCTGGTTTGGCTGCTGCAGAAGAGCTTAGAAAAAAAGGATTTCAAGTTACAATATATGATCGTTACGATAGACCTGGAGGTTTATTAATATATGGCATTCCAAATTTTAAATTAGAAAAAGAAATAGTTGTTCGTAGAACTGATCGATTGAAAGAAAGTGGTATAAAATTTGAATTAAATTGTGATATTGGAAAAGATATTTCATTTGAAGAAATTAAAAATAAACATGATGCAATTTTAATTGCTACGGGTGTTTATAAATTTAGAGAAATTAATCTTAATAACTCAAATTTTAATAACGTAGTGCCAGCTTTAGATTTTTTAATTGCTAGCAATAAAACAGGTTTGAAAGATAAAGTTGAAGATTTTGAAAACGGACGACTAAATGCAGAAGGCAAAAATGTTGTAGTAATTGGCGGTGGAGATACTGCAATGGACTGTGTTAGAACTGCTATAAGGCAGGGAGCAAAATCAGTTAAGTGTCTATATAGAAGAGATAAAACTAACATGCCCGGATCTCAAAGAGAAGTTCAAAATGCAATTGAAGAAGGTGTGGATTTCCAATGGTTAACTTTGCCAACTGAATATTCAGGAAACGGCTCATTAAAGAATGTAAGAACTGTTCAAATGCAACTTGGTGAACCCGATGAATCTGGAAGAAGAAAACCTGAACCAAAAGAGGGTACAGAAAAAGATCTAGATGTCGATCTAGTAATAGAGGCTCTTGGTTTTGAACCTGAAAATTTACCAAAACTATTTAATAAAGAAGAATTAACAGTAACTAGATGGGGAACTCTTAAAATTAACTATAGAAATATGATGACCTCTATGGAGGGTGTTTTTGCAGCTGGAGACATAGTCCGAGGAGCAAGCCTAGTCGTATGGGGTATTAAAGATGGAAGAGATGCCGCAAAAAATATTATTGAATATATAGATTTTAAAAAATTTGCAGACGACAGACTTAATAAGGAAGTTGTGAATGCGTAATAAATTTATCGAGAAATATAAAAAAGATAAAAAATTCCTTGAGGATAACTACATTTATAATGAAAAAGACGAACACTCCTCTTGCGGGGTTGGATTAATAGCTTCTTTAGATGGTTCAGAAACTAGAGAAATAGTTGAGCTAGGAGTACAAGCTCTTCGGGTTTTATATCACAGGGGCGCTGTTGATGCAGATGGTAAAACAGGTGATGGAGCTGGTATACAACTTTCCATTCCTAAAAATTTTTTTATAGATCAAATCGAGAGAACTGGCCACAAACCAAATGACTTTCCTTTTGGTGTAGGCATGATTTTTTTACCAAGAACTGACTTTGCAGCTCAAGAAAGTGCACGTACAATAGTTGAGTCAGAAATAATTAGAGAAGGTTTAAAAATATACGGTTGGAGACATGTACCAATAGATTCATCTATTATTGGGGATAAAGCAAAAGCAACAAGACCTGAAATTGAACAAATTCTTATATCGAATGAAGAAATAAATGATGAAAAAGAATTCGATAATAAACTTTACTTAATTAGAAAAAGAATTGAAAAAGAAATAAGAAGTCAAAATATATCTGATTTTTATATTTGTTCACTCTCTTGTCAGTCTATCGTTTACAAAGGAATGTTTCTTGCAGAACAGTTATCGAATTTTTATCCTGATATTCAAGATGAAAACTTTATTTCTAAATATGCCGTTTACCACCAAAGATATTCGACGAATACTTTTCCTACTTGGTCTTTAGCTCAGCCATTTAGAGTCATTGCACATAATGGTGAAATTAATACATTAAGAGGAAATAAAAATTGGATGTCTGCTCATGAGCCAAGAATGCAACATAAAAATTTTGGCAACAATGTTGATGATTTAAAGCCAATTATAGATTCAAAAGCTTCAGACTCCGCCGCTCTTGACTCAACTATTGAATTATTAGTTAAAGCTAATCGATCACTACCAATGGCAAAAATTATGACAATTCCAGAAGCTTGGTCACATAGAAGAGATTTTCCAAAAAAACTTAAAGATTTATATGCTTACGGAGGAGCTGTAATGGAACCATGGGATGGTCCTGCAGCAATTTGTGGTTCACATGGAGATTGGGCAATAGCAGGCATGGATAGAAATGGTCTTAGACCAATCAGATATACTCTTACAAATAAACTTCTTGTTGCAGGATCTGAAACGGGAATGGTTAATATTAAAGAAGACGAAGTTGTCGAAAGAGGTAGGGTTGGTCCAGGTCAGTTAATTGCTGTTAATTTTAAAGAAAAAAAATTCTTTAAAGATAAAGAAATAAAAAAGTATCTATCTGATACTAGACCTTTTGGAGATTGGACAAAAAAAATTACTTACATAGATAAGTTGGTCAAATCAGTTGATGAAGAATTTAGAGATATAGACTCTTCAGATTTACGAAAAAGAATGGCTTGCTTTGCTTGGTCCGTTGAAGATATCGAATTAATTCTTCATCCCATGATTGCCGAAAAAAAAGAAGCTACAGGATCAATGGGAGATGATACACCATTAGCCGTTCTTTCGAATAAGTACCGTGGACTACATCATTTTTTTAGACAAAATTTTAGTCAAGTAACAAATCCACCAATTGACTCTTTAAGAGAAAGAGTCGTGATGAGTCTTCGAACAAGAATAGGAAATTTAAGTAATATTCTTGATGAGGATGAAGCGCAATGTGATCATTTGCAGTTAAATTCACCAGTTCTTTCTATAGAGCAATTTAAATCTATGCGTAAATATATGAGAGATACAGTAAAAATTATTGATACTACAATGGATAAAACAAATCCTGAAAATAATTTTGAAAAAGAAATATCAAGAATTAATAAAGAGGCAGAACAAGCAGTTAGAGAAGGATATGTACATATAATTTTAAGTGACAAAGGAATGTCAAAAACTCAAATTGCCCTTCCAATGATACTTGTGACTAGCTCTGTGCATCATCATCTCATCAAAAAAAATCTTCGAACATTTATTTCACTTAATGTTCAATCTGCCGAGTGCTTAGATGTACAATACTTTGCAGTTTTAATCGGAGTTGGGGCAACCAGTGTTAATGCTTATATGGCTCAACAAGCAATTGCAGAAAGACACAAAAAAGGGTTATTTAAGAATCTAACGTATGAAGAATGTGTAGCGAGATTTGTTAATTCAATAAATAACGGTTTACTTAAAACAATGAGCAAAATGGGAATATCTGTCATCAATTCCTATAGAGGGGGATGTAACTTTGAAGCTATTGGCCTTAGCCGTAACTTAATGAGTAAATATTTTCCTTTTATGAGTTCAAAAATTTCAGGGATTGGAATTAATGGTCTTGAAAGAAGATCCAGAGCTGCTCATGATAAAGCCTATGAAGAAAATATAATCACACTTCCTATAGGAGGAAACTACCGTTATAGATTTGGTGGCGAAAAACATGCATTTGAGGCACGTTCTATTCATATGCTGCAAACTGCAGTCTCTTCAAATAATTACTCTCTTTTTAAAAAATACACATCAATGATTGATGAAATGGGACCAATAAATATTCGTGATCTTTTAGATATCAAAAAAAATAAAAATAATAATAATCAATCTAAAGATGTTGAACCTTCACAAGAAATTAGAAAAAGACTGGTCGCACCAGGTATATCTCTTGGAGCTTTAAGTCCAGAAGCTCATGAGACTCTATCTGTTGCTATGAATAGAATAGGAGCAAAATCTGACTCAGGGGAAGGTGGTGAAGATCCAATAAGATTTAAGCCAAAACCAAACGGAGATAATGCATCATCTAAAATTAAACAAATTGCTAGTGGCAGATTTGGAGTTACAGCAGAGTATCTAAATAATTGTGAAGAAATCGAAATAAAAGTTGCTCAAGGAGCTAAACCTGGAGAAGGTGGACAGCTACCAGGAGGAAAGGTTACTGAATTAATAGCAAAGTTAAGACACTCAACCCAAGGTGTGACCCTTATTAGTCCTCCACCTCATCACGATATTTATTCAATCGAGGACCTGGCTCAGTTAATTTATGATTTAAAACAAATTAATCCAAAAGCTAAAGTTTGTGTAAAGCTTGTTGCTCAATCTGGAATAGGAACAGTAGCTGCTGGTGTTGCAAAAGCTAAAGCTGATACAATCTTAATATCTGGACATAATGGTGGGACAGGTGCAAGTCCTCAAACAAGTATTAAGTATGCAGGGCTTCCTTGGGAACTTGGCTTGAGTGAGGTACATCAAGTTTTATCCTTAAATAATCTTCGAGATAAAGTTATTCTTAGAACTGACGGAGGTTTAAAAACTGGAAAAGATATTGTTATCGCTGCCATGCTTGGGGCAGAAGAATATGGAATTGGAACAGCAAGTCTAGTTGCTATGGGTTGTATTATGGTTAGACAATGTCATTCTAATACTTGTCCTGTTGGAGTGTGTTCACAAGATGAAAAACTTAGAGAAAAATTTACAGGCACACCTGAAAAAGTAATTAATCTCTTTAGTTTTATTGCAGATGAAGTAAGAGAAATTTTAGAGTCACTAGGCTTTTCTTCACTTGATGAAGTTGTTGGAAGATCTGATCTTTTATATCAAGTTAATAGAGGAAGTTCTGATCTTGATGATTTAGATTTGAATCCTATTATTCAAACTATTGACTCATCAGTTGGTGATTTTAATATAAAGAAAAATACAATTAACAAAGTAAGCGATAGCTTAGATCTTAAAATAATTGATGATGCTAAATCATTCTTTGAGACTGATCAAAAAATTGAATTAAATTATAATATTAAAAATACAGACAGAGCAATTGGTACACGACTTGCATCTGAAATAACTACTACAAAAGGAATGAGTTCACTCCCAGAAGATTTTTTTACCGTTAATTTTCATGGATCAGCAGGACAATCTTTTGGTGCTTGGACTGTTCAGGGAACAACGCTTAGAGTATATGGAGACGCTAATGACTATGTAGCTAAAGGATTATCAGGGGGTAAAATTGTAATCCAGCCAAGCTCATCTTCTCAACTCCAATCAAATAAAAATGTGATTATAGGTAATACAATTTTATATGGTGCCACCCGTGGTAAACTTTTTGCAGCTGGAACTGCTGGTGATAGGTTTGGTGTCAGAAATTCTGGCGCACATGCAGTTATAGAGGGTTGTGGTGACAACGGATGTGAATATATGACTGGTGGAAGTGCTGTTATTCTTGGCGAAGTTGGAAACAACTTCGGAGCAGGAATGACAGGAGGAATGGCCTTTGTATATGATAAAGAAGGGACTTTACCACTTCGAATCAATCTTGAAGATATTTTCTATCAGCAACAAATGACAAGTTATTGGGAGAAAATTTTGTATCAAAAAATTGAGGAACATATTAAAGAAACAAATTCACGGTACGCAAAAAATCTTCTTGAAAATTGGGAAAATGAAAAATTACTCTTTTGGCAGATTGTACCAAAAGAAATGATTAATAAATTTGATCAACCAGTATTAATTCAAGAAGAAAAATCAGCTTAGCTTTTTATTATTGATCGAATAGAATCATTCATTATTTTTAAATCGAATGGCTCTGATAATCGATGATCACTATTTTTTAATAATTTAATTTGGATTTGATTACCTTTAATTTTTTTTACTATTTTTTCTGGAACATCTGGAGTGACAACATTATCTTTTAGGCCTTGTATTAAAATTAAAGGCTTATTCCATTTGAATTCTTTATTTAAAATTTTATTTTTTCTACCATCAATAATATAATTTTTTTTAATAAGATAACTAAACCCATAAGAGGAATATTTAATAATTCCCTTTTCCTTCATTTCTTGTTTTTTCCTTAAAGGCAGTTTTTTATAAAACCCATCGATATAATCAGGTGCTGCCGCTAGACCAATTAATCCAGCAATTCTTTTTGGTCTTGCTTTGGCAGCTAAAAACATTAACCATCCACCCATACTGCTACCAACCAGAATTTGCGGTCCTTTTGCTATATTATCAATGATATCAATTAAATCTTTCTTCCAATCTGAAATTGTAAAATCTTCGAATTTCCCATCAGATTTACCATGACCACGGCATTCAAAACGGATAAACTGCAATTTATTTTTTCGAGCAAATCTTTCTAAAGACAAAGCTTTTTGACCACTCATATCTGAGTTAAGACCATGGATAAAGATGATACCAGGCCCCTTACCCTTTATAGATTTATAGCGAATTCTTTCTTTTTTCTTATTAATAAAGTAAGGCATCTTTGATACAAATACTTATATTTTAATAAAATGTCATCATTTAATGTCGCTCAAATTCTTCCCTCTTTAGATTCTGGTGGTGTCGAAAGAGGTACTATTGAAGTCGCAAATTATTTATCTGAATTAAATTTAAAAAATAATATTATCTCAAATGGAGGGCACTTAATTAAGGAAATTGATAAAAATTATACTAATCATTTTCAATTACCAGTTAACTCAAAAAATTTTTTTATTTATCCATTAATTGCTAATCAATTAAAAAAATTAATTATTAATCAAAATATTAATGTTGTTCATGTAAGATCAAGAGCGCCAGCATGGATTTTAAGTTTTATAAAAAATAGAAACTTCAAAACAATATCTACATTTCATAATGTGTATAGTGGTAATTCTTATTTTAAGAAAATCTATAATAAGCAATTATCCAAAGTTGATCAGATTGTTGCGATTTCAAATTATGTAAAAAATGAAATTAGTAAAAAATACAATTTAAATTCAAATAAAATTAAAGTGATTAATAGAGGAGTTGATGTTAATTATTTTGAAAAACCAATTTTAGATTCTCAAATAGAAAATATAATAAATAAGTATCAAATTGATACCTCAAAAAATATTATTCTATATCCTGCAAGGCTAACAAATTGGAAAGGTCAAATTGAGTTTTTAGATATATTTAATAAGATGCAAAATGATAATTTTTTACTTTATTTTGCAGGTGATACAAAAAATCAATCTTATACAGAGAAACTACAAAATAAAATTCAAAGTTTTAACCTTGGTCATAAATGTAAGATTATAGGCAATCTACCAAGAGGTGATTTGAAAACTTTATATTACCTATCATCAATTATTACCTCTTTTCCTTTACAAGCTGAAGGCTTTGGAAGAATTATAAGCGAAGCATTAATAATGAAAAAAAGGGTACTAGCCTTTAACTATGGTGGTGTGAAAGATCAGCTTGATAAATTAGATGACATTTATAAAGTAGATCCTCATAAATATAATGAAATAGATGTAAAACTTCAAAATATTATAAAAATAGATAAAGAAAAATTTTCTAATATTTCATTAGAAAGCAAAGACTATATATCAAAAACATTTTCAAAATACCAAATGGTACAAAGTTACGTAGACTTATATGAACAGCAGTCAATTTAACAAAATACTAGTTGTAAAGCATGGATCACTTGGTGATATTGCATTTTCTATACTTGCTATGGCATCAATTAAGAAATTTTTTAGTAATGCCACTATTGACTTGCTAACTGAAGCAAAATACGCAAATTTTTTAAGCAATTCAAATTATTTTAATTCGATTTATAAAGATAATAGAAAAGGAATAATTGATTCACTTAAGGTTATATTAAAAATTAATCAAAATAAATATGATCTAATCATAGATTTACAGAATTCTAAAAGAACAAATAATTATTGGTCATTCTTAAAATTTATTTCAGAAGTAAAAGTTAACGGATCTCGTTCTAATTGTGATATTCAATATGTAATTCCTCCACAAGGAACTGAATCTCCACAACAAGGTTTATATAATCAACTAAAGTTACTTGGAGTAAATGAAATTTATCAAAATGTAGATTGGCTTTCCAGAGATATTACGGCAATTAATGAAGATAAAATAATCTTAATGATACCTGGTGTTTCTAAATCAGGCAAGGACAAACAATGGTCACCAGATAAATTTGCAATACTTGCAAGTACTCTAGAAAAAAAAGGATATCATATTTGTGTTATTGGGCAAAAATCAGATAAACAAACAGTAGAAACGATCAATAATGCATGTCAGAAGGTTATAGATTTAAGCGATAAATCACCTCCTGAAATCATCTATTCCATCGCTAAAAAAAGTGATTTTATAATTAGTAATGATACTGGTCCAGGTCATATAGCAGCTCTAAGTAATTCACCTATTCTTTTTTTAGCTAAAGATAATGTTATCTCAAAATCAAACTTATCTGAATATAAAAATGCTTATACGATTCTGACCGATACAATGGACTCAATTTCGGTAAAAAAAGTTTTAGATTTTTTACAAGATAGTAAATTAATCAATAAATGAAATTAATTCTTTTTCTAAATTTTGGTTGTTAGAGAATAGTTTAGTGTATTTTTTCTTCCATGGCGCATATTCTTCTGCAATCATACCTGGAAGATTATCTGAATCATAAATAACACAAAGTTTCGTTTCAGAAAGTGATGCAATATGTGTGCATCCACATTCAGGTGTAATTACATATGTTGAAGAGTTTATTATTGATGTCCAATTATCAAAATTTAATTTATCTAAGATTAAAATATTATTTATACTTTTAAGATTTTCAAACTCTTCATTAGTAATAACTTCATATTTTTTAAATATTTCATAGAATACATTTTTTGATGTTCCATCAGTTGTCATTACAATATTGATTTTCAAATTTTTAAGATTGTCTAATAGTTTAATAAAGTTTTCTTCTGAAAGATATTTATTGATCCATTTTGAAGACAAGTGAATTAAGCATAATTTCTTAGAACTTATTTCTATTTTATTAAACCCTAATTCATTCTTAATTTCTGCAGTATTATTATAACTTAATCCACTTTTAGTAACTATCTCCATCATAATTTCTGTTTGATGAATTGGTATTTTTTTGGAATATCTTAATTGACGATCGATTATTAAGCAGTGAGTAAAAAAGATTTTACCCAAAATTCTATCAAAAAATTTACTCATGTAATTATTTTTGTATCGAGATTTAAAAATTAATAATGACTTTATTTTACTTTTAGAAAAAATTGATATCAATATACTGAATATACCAGGGCTAAATGTGAAAATATAATCATAATCTTCGTTTCTTAATTTTGAAATTATTTTCAAGACTTGATAAAATTTATTTTGAAGTAAAAAAATTTTGTTAATAGATTTATATTTTTTACATATTTTTTGATTTTTTTGAGAACATACAATATCAATTTTACAATCCTGATTAGCTTGTTTTAGTCCTTGAACAACTGGAAGAGTAAGGATCATATCTCCCATTTTATCGTTTCTAATTAAACAAATTTTCATAAAGTGTATTTAATAACTTAAAAAACAGTTTATATTTTTTAAAATCAGCCCTTGAATTTAAATTCATTTGAGATTATATCCTAACAAAATATGACAAAAGACTTAATTTCCTAATATGCTATTAATTAATAGCTTTAACTCAATCTCTATATAATCTTGGCTGTAAATTTCAAAACAAAGAAAGATACTGGTCCAAGAATCAATGAGCAGATTACTGCAAGTGAAGTCAGACTAATATCTAGTAGTGGTAAACAAATGGGGATCTTAAGCATTCGTGAAGCCCTAATTCAAGCAGAAGATGAAGGTTTTGATTTAGTTGAAGTGTCTCCTGAAGCTAATCCACCAGTTTGTAAAATTATAGATTATGGTAAATTAAAATATAGAGAGCAAAAAAGTAAGAAAGAAGCAAAAAAGAAACAAAAAACAATTGAAGTTAAAGAGATTAAAATGAGACCTGGCATTGATACCCACGATTATAATGTTAAAATTAAAGCACTCTCAAAGTTTATAGGTGGTGGTAATAAAGTTAAAGTCTCTATGCGTTTCAGAGGACGTGAAATGGAACATCAAAATTTAGGCTTTGATCTTCTAAAAAAACTAACTTCAGAAGTCGAAGAATATGCAAAAGTTGAAGTAGCTCCTAAGTTTGAGGGAAGACAAATAATGATGATACTTGTCCCTCAAGTTGCTAAATAATTCTACATATTGCAAAATACTCAATTATCAGTATAAGCCTTCAAAACTTGTTATGGCCTGCGGGGCAGCCTAACGGGAAAACTTACAATATAGGAGATAGTAATGCCCAAGCTTAAAACTAAGAGTAGTTTAAAAAAAAGATTTTCTAGAACAGGTACTGGTAAAATTAAATTTAAACCTGCTGGAAAGAGACATGGAATGAGTAAACGTTCCAATAAATTTATTCGTAACACGAAAAGATCTGCAATTATGTCACCAGGTGATTCTGCTTTGATTGATCATATGTTACCATACAACAAGTAAGGGGAAATCAATGGCAAGAGTATCACGAGGTGTTACAGCAAGAGCTAGACACAAAAAAGTAATTAAAAGAGCAAAAGGTTATTACGGTAGAAGAAAAAATGTTTTTCGAGTTGCTGTGCAGGCTGTCGAAAGAGGTATGCAATATGCTTATAGAGATCGTAAAAAAAGAAAAAGTGATTTTAGGGGTTTATGGATTCAAAGAATCAATGCTGGTGTTAGACTTCATGGTTTAACATATTCGCAATTTATATCTGGTCTTAAAAAATCATCTATTGAAATAGATAGAAAGATTTTAGCGGATCTTGCAGTTAATCAGCCAGAGGCTTTTAAAGCTTTAGTTGATAAAGCTCAATCTGCTAGATAATTTTAATTAATAAAATATAATAGATATTGATGGCATTTGCTGAAAATAAAATTGATGTTCTAAAAAAAATTAAAGCTTCAAAATCCTTCGAAGATTTAGAAAAACTTCGACTATATTATCTAGGTAAAAAAGGATTAATATCTGAAGCTTTAAAAGGATTAGGCTCTTTGTCGATTGAAGAAAAAAAATCGAAAGGACAGGAATTAAATATTATTAAAAAAGAAATTGAAGAAGGTATTAAAAACCAAAGAACAGAAATTGAAAATATTGAAATTTCAAACAAGATTAATTTAGAAACAATTGATGTTACTCTACCACCTAATATTTCTGAAAAAGGAAAAATACATCCAATTAGTCAAACAATATTTAATATTATAGAAATTTTTGGAAATTTAAATTATGCAGTGGAAACAGGTCCAGATATAGAAACAGATTTTAATAATTTTACAGCTTTAAATATCCCAGAACATCATCCAGCAAGAGAAATGCAGGATACTTTTTATGTTCAGGATAATGGAGACAAAAATGTTCTTCGAACCCATACCAGTCCTGTTCAAGTGAGAACTATGCTTAACACAAAACCACCTATTAAAATTATTGTGCCTGGTAGAACTTATAGAAGTGACTCCGATGCTACACATGCTCCTATGTTTCATCAGGTAGAAGGTTTAGTCGTTGATACAAGTTCTACTATGGTTGATTTAAAATCAACACTCGTTTCATTCTTAGAAGAATTTTTCGAAGTAAAAAACTTACAATACCGTTTTCGCCCTAGTTACTTTCCTTTTACCGAGCCTAGTGCAGAAATGGATGTAGCTTATACCAAAGTAAATAATAAAATTAAAATTGGTGAAGGAGATAAATGGTTAGAAATATTGGGTTGTGGAATGGTCAATCCTATAGTTTTAGATAATTGTAATATCGATTCAAAACAGTTTCAGGGTTTTGCTTTTGGTATGGGAATTGAGCGTTTGTCGATGCTTAAATATGGCATTACAGATTTAAGAAGTTTTTTTGATCCAAATTATAGATGGCTGGATCATTATGGTTTTAGTATTTTGGATAACCAAACACGATCAGGGCTATAAATGAAATTTACACTAGACTGGCTAAAAGATCATTTAGATACTTCTGAAAATTTAAATACTATAACAGATACTTTAACCAATATTGGTTTAGAGATTGAAAGTGTAGAAGATAAATCAGAAATATTTAAGAATTTTACAGTAGCTAAAGTTTTAAAAGCAGAAAAACATCCAGATGCAGATAAGCTTAAAGTATGTCAGGTTGAAACAATAAATGGAAATTATCAAGTTGTGTGTGGTGCTCCAAATGCAAAAGAAGGCATGCTTGGAATTTTTGCGCCAGAAAATAGTTATATTCCTGGAACTGACTTACATTTAAAAAAAACTAAAATTAGAGGAGTTGAGTCTTGCGGAATGCTTGTCTCAGAAAGAGAGATGGGTATTTCTGATGAACATGATGGAATTATTGAAGTAAAAGATAATTATAAAATTGGTGATTTATTTAGTAAAATTTTTGCAATAGATGAACCTATTATTGAAATTAATTTAACTCCAAATAGATCTGACTGTTTATCGGTCAGAGGTATCGCAAGAGATTTAGCGGCAGCAGGAATTGGTAAATTAAAAGACATAAATTATAAAAAATCAAAAGAATCATTCAAAAGTCCAATTACGTGGAAAAAAGAATTTCAAAATAATAATCTATGTCCTGGAGTAGCAGGTCGATATTTCAAAAATGTCAAAAATGTAGAAAGCCCTAAATGGCTTCAAGATAGATTAACTGCAATCGGATTAAGGCCTATTTCAGCTCTTGTTGACATTACAAATTACATTACTTTTGACTTGGGAAGACCGCTACATGTTTATGATGCTGACAAAGTTTCAGGCAATTTAAAAATGCGACTAGCCAATAAAAATGAACAGTGTTTAGCACTAAATGAAGTTAATTATAAATGTGATAGTGATATGATTGTAATTTCTGATGATGAAAATAAACTTCATGGAATTGGCGGGGTCATGGGTGGCTTTGATAGTGGTTGTAGTATGGAAACCAAAAATGTTTTTTTAGAAGTTGCGTTATTTGATCCAGTTTCTGTCACTAAAACTGGAAGAAAACTTAATCTTCAAAGTGATGCACGTTACCGTTTTGAAAGAGGGATAGATACTGATTCCATCTATTGGGGTGTAGATGCTGCAACTCAAATGATTTTAGAATTATGTGGTGGTGAAGTTAGTGAATTTGTCTCTTCAGAAATTAATATAGAAAAAAGTAAACCATTTATGTTTGATACAAATAAAGTGAAGTCTTTCGGTGGAATAGAAATCAATAATGAGGAACAAGAAAAAATTTTAGTTTCACTTGGTTTTTCTGTTAATGAAAAAAAATCAAAATTTGAAATTCAAAGTCCTACTTTTAGACCAGATATTGTTGGTGAGGCAGATATCGTCGAAGAAATAATTAGAATTTATGGTTATAATAAAATTCCTCTTAAAAAAGTAACTAATCAAGAAGAAAAAAAGCAGATTTTAAATACCAAAACAAAAACTTTTTATAAAAGTAAAAAAATTATGGCTCTGAATGGATATTCTGAAGTTGTAACTTGGTCGTTTATGGATGAAAATAATGCAAAAATTATATCAGATGAAATAATTAGTTTAAAAAATCCTATAAGTACCGATTTAAATACGATGAGACCATCTACACTTCCAAATTTATTAGAAGCAATCAATCAAAATAAATCTAGAATGTATCTAAGAGCAAAAATATTTGAAGTAGGTCCTAATTTTTCTAAATCACTACCAGAACATCAAGAAAATGTTGCCACTGCTATAGCTTATGGCTCAACTGATGAACAAAATTGGTTATCAAATAAAAAAAATATTGATGTCTTCAGTATTAAGGCAGATTTATTTTCTGTTTTAGCTAATTTAAATGTACCTATAGATAACTTATTATATGAAAAACTCGAAGGTCAAATTTATCATCCTGGCAAATCATCTTCTTTAAGGCTTGGTAAAAACAAAATAGCTAATTTTGGAGAATTACACCCAATTCTATTAAAAACAATGGATGTTAATTTTAAAGTATTCGGTTTTGAAATATATTTGGAGAATATCTCACAATTTCAAGAAAATAAATCTTCTTCAAAAGGTGGTTTTGCTAACAATCCTTATCAGATGGTTGAAAGAGATTTTGCATTTCTTTTCCCAAAAGAAGTTGAGGCTGGTGATATAATTAAAAAAGTAAAAAAAATAGATAGAAATATAATTCAAAACGTAACAATATTTGATGTTTATGATGGAGACAAACTTCCAGAAAACAAAAAAAGTATTGCTTTTAGGGTATTACTGCAACCTCAAGATAAAACATTCAACGATCAAGAAATTGAAGAATTATCACAAAAAATAATAGACGAAATATCTCAATCGCTTGATGCATCTATAAGAAACTAATGACAGAACTTAGTTCTATTCGTAATTTCTCAATTGTTGCTCACATAGATCATGGAAAATCAACTTTAGCAGATAGACTAATACAGTTTTGTGGAGGTTTAACTGATAGAGAAATGAAAGAGCAGGTTTTAGACTCAATGGAATTAGAAAGAGAGAGAGGTATTACCATTAAGGCTCAAACAGTGAGACTTTCTTACAAATCAAATGATGGCAAGACTTACATACTTAATATTATGGACACTCCAGGTCATGTTGATTTCTCATATGAGGTATCAAGATCTTTAGCAGCATGCGAAGGATCTTTGTTAATAGTAGATTCTACACAAGGTGTTGAGGCACAAACATTAGCTAATGCGTATCAGGCGATTAATAATAATCATGAAATTTTGCCCGTCCTTAATAAAATTGATCTTCCTTCTTCTGAGCCAGATAAAATAAAATCACAAATTGAAGATGTGCTTGGTATTGAAACAGACAATGCTTCTCTTGTTTCAGCAAAAACAGGTGCGGGCATAGAAGAGTTATTAAATAAAATCATAACACTTCTTCCTTCACCATTAGGTGAAATAAGTAAAGAATTGAAATGTATGTTAGTTGATAGTTGGTATGACAGTTATCTTGGTGTTGTGGTACTTGTAAGAGTTATAAATGGAGAGCTAAAAAAAGGTCAGAAAATAAGATTTATGGCAACAGGTGCAACATATACAATTGATAGAGTAGGGGTATTTTCTCCTAAGGCAACTGAAGTTGATACACTTGGACCAGGTGAAATTGGTTTTATAAATTCTGGAATTAAAAGTGTTTCCGATTGTAAAGTTGGTGATACAATAACAGATGATAAACTTCCAACAGAAGAAGTTCTCCCAGGTTTTAAACCATCCCAACCTGTAGTTTTTTGTGGAATGTTTCCCGTTGATTCAGATGACTATGAACATATGCGAGATAGTATGTCTAAACTTGCTCTGAATGACTCGAGTTTTTCTTATGAACCAGAAGTAAGTCCTGCCTTAGGTTATGGTTTTCGCTGTGGGTTTTTAGGATTATTGCATTTAGAAATTATTAGAGATCGGTTCGAAAGAGAATTTAATTTAGAACTTGTAACTACTGCACCATCTGTAGTTTACAAAATATTAATGAAAGATGGATCGACTATAAATCTTCATAATCCTACTGATATGCCTGATCCAGTAAAAGTTGAAAATATTTCTGAGCCTTGGATAAAAGCTACAATAATAGTACCCGAAGAATTTTTAGGCTCTGTGTTAGAGTTATGCACCTCTAAAAGAGGTATTCAGCTAAATATGAGTTATGCAGGTAATAGACCGTTAGTTGAGTACAAACTTCCACTTAATGAAGTTGTTTTTGATTTTTATGATAGATTAAAATCAATTACCAAAGGTTATGCAAGTTTTGATTATGAAATTTCAGGTTATGAGGTCAATAATTTAGTTAAGGTAGGTATACTTATTAATGGAGATCCAGTTGACGCTCTATCTTTAATTGTTCACAAAGATAGATCAGAGCAAAGAGGTAGAGCTCTATGTGAAAGATTAAAAGATTTAATTCCAAGACAACAATTCAAAGTTGCTATTCAAGCTGCAATAGGTGGTAAAGTAATTGCTCGAGAAACTGTTGCTTCTTTTAGAAAAGATGTAACTCAAAAACTTTACGGAGGTGATGTAACAAGGAAAAACAAACTTTTAGATAAGCAAAAAAAAGGTAAAAAAAGAATGAGACAGTTTGGAAAAGTTGATATTCCACAAAATACTTTTTTAAATGCTCTTAAAATGAAAGATAATTAATAAAATTTCAAAAAATTTGTTATGTTTAAAATTCCTGTATTAAAAAGATTAATACCAAGTATTAGAAGAAGGATTAGAGTTCTAATAAATAAAAGAATTTTTTGGACAAAGATAAATAATATATATTTTAAAATAGATATCCAAGATAAAATAGATAGAGAGTATTACTTTAAAAAAGAATTTGAAAAAGATAATTTTAATTTCATCAATAAATGTAGTTTTTTTAGAAATAAATTTATTTTTTTAGACATAGGATGTAATTCAGGAATATATAGCTTAAATATATTAAAAAATTTTGTTAATTGTAGTATGGTAATTGCCTTTGAACCAATTTTAGAAACTTTTGAAAAATTTAAAATGAATATAGAGAAAAATAATTTTCAACATAGAGTTGAACATTATAATTATGCTTTATCAGACACTTCTGAGCAAAAAAAAATGAAAAGTATTTTTAGAAATAACAAAAAACAATCTGCAGTCTATGAAATAAGCAGTGAAGGAGATCAAATTGTTGAAAGTAAAATTTTTGACAAACTCTACAACTATAAGAATAAGTATATTTTTTTAAAGTGTGATACTGAAGGACACGAATATGAAGTACTATTAGGAATGAAAAAGAATTTAGAATTAAATAATTGCTTAATTTTAGTAGAGATTCAAAAAAATAACTTAAAAAAAGTTTCAGATTTTTTAAAAGATTTAAATTATGTTCTTTTGAAAAAAACTAATGAAAAAAATAGTTATTTTTATGGTAAGTTAAAATAAACTATTTATAGGAGAGATGTGAGAGTGGTTTAATCAGCACGCTTGGAAAGCGTGTGTAGTAGCAATACTACCGAGGGTTCGAATCCCTCTCTCTCCGCCATTAATTAAAAATTATAAATTACTAGTTATATTCCACTTCAATTAAATGGATTAATTTAATATAAGTTAAAAAAATATAAATCATAATGAAGTATTTAAGAAGAATTTTTTCTCCTTTAATATTAATCTTAAGTATTTTTTTATTAATTTTTTTAATTATTAAATCAATTTTTTTTACACCAAAACTGATACATACCTGCAAAGATTCTTGGATTAGATTTTTCATATTCCTCCCACTTGTCAAGATTATATAAATCATCTTTACTAGTATAATTATATTTGAAGTTTTCTTTGACTAATTGATCTTCAAATCCTAGAAAGATTAATCCTAATTTATCTAAATTCTCTTTTATTTTACTTATTGTAAATCTGTGTTCTTGAGTATGAAATAATAAATCTCTTACTCCACTTACTGTATAGAAATCTGGACTCGATTTAATAAAACTCCATTGATCATTTTTATTTTCAATTAATTCTTTTCTAAATTTAATGATGTTTTCATAATTAGAATGAAGTTTAAGTTTGTTAATTTTATTTTTAATTTGTATTATATGCTGTCTAGCTTTTTCACTATACAATCCAATTAGCATTAGAGAATCATTATTTAAACATGACGTTAAAATTTTCCACCCTTTTAAAGGATTATCCATATGATGAAGAACACCGACTGACTCAATTATATCAAATTTTCTGTCTATTGATTCTAAATCTAATATATCTCCCTGAATAAAATCAATATTATTAATATCAAGCTCATCTGCTTTTCTCTTTGCGTAAGATAAACTTTTAAAACTTAAATCTAGAGCAAGTATTTTAGATTTTTTATATTTTGAAGCAGTAGTTATAGCATGTTGACCAGTGCCACAACCTGCAATTAAAATTTCAGGACTCTCAGAGTTTGTTATTTTTTTTAAATCTATATTCAAACCACTATCTCTTATTACGTCTTTAATATTTCTAGGCTCAATACTTAACCCAAGATTTTCCCATCTCGGATAGGGGTTTTCCTCATATTGTTTTTTTACTTTAATAGAAACTCGATCTTCTACTTTTGATATAGACTTTATTCTTTTAGATATCTTATTTTCAATTTCATTTTGATTTAAATGTAATTCAAAAATTTCTTTTAATTTATTGGAAAATTTAATTTCATTTGCCCAACTAAAATTAGTTAAAGGTTCATAACATAATAAACACAATATTTCTAAATCACTGACTTTTTTATTTTCTTTTAAATTGTTTTTAATTCTTTCATCGATCTCTTTTATTTTTTCTATCTCATCTTTTGATTGGGTATATATGTATTCATTAAGAAAACATTGGATAGATAAAGAAATCAAAAAATTAATATGATTTTTATCAATATTTAATTTGTATGTTTGGTTTAAAATTTCTTTTCTTATCTTAACAAAATTTTTTTCAATATAATAATCAGGAATAGGACAAACTTTCATAAATTGCATTAGAAGAGAGTTCTTCTGTAAATTTTCTAAAACATAATTAAAATCTTTATTTGTTATTTTATCCTTAATTAAAGATAAGTTATTCTTCAGATCTGTATTTAAAAATAAACCATTTAAAATATTAGGAGCAATAGAATTTGGTCTAACAATAATTTTTTCTTTTAAAAGATGTAAAAGATATTTATTAATATTTTTATTCTCTTCATCTAATATGTAAAACTGAAGTACCCCTGCTAAGTTGTAATATGCTACTTTATAATTTGAATTGATTTCTAAAGTTGATAAATAACATTCAATAGCCCTCTTATTTAAACCTTTCTTTCTGTATATATTTCCTAGATTATTATGAGCTTTAAAATAATTAATGTCTAGTTCTATAACCTTATTATAACTTTCTATTGCTTTCTCTTTTTCATCTAATTTGTTGTAAACATTAGCTAAGTTATAATGACCATCAGTATAATTTGGGCTTAGATTAACTACTTTGATAAATAAATTTTTTGCTAATTTATAATTTTTAAGTTCTGTGTATACTACGCCTTTTATATTTTGAATAAGAATAGAGTTAGGAAATTCATCTATTAGTTCATTTGATAATTTCAAAAGTTGATCAAATTTTTTTTTATCAAATAATGATATTAATTCTTTTATTTTATTTTCTGATGGCTCTATTGGATTCATCTATATAACAGAAGAAATAAGTTTTTTAGTATACTCTGATTTAGGAGTATTAAATAAATTACTACTAATATTTTCTTCTACTATTAAACCATCTTTTAATACAATTATTCTGTCCGATATTGCTTTGATAACTGTCATATCATGACTAATAAATATGTAGCTAAGCTTAAGTTGTTTTTGTAGTTTATTTAAAAGATTTATTATTTGATTTTGTATTGTTACATCTAAAGCTGAAGTAGGTTCATCTAATATTAAAATTTTTGGTTCTAAAATTAGAGCTCTTGCAATTGCAATTCTTTGACGTTGACCTCCTGAAAATTCATGAGGGTATTTTTCAATTGTATTTTTATACTCCAATCCAACTTTATCTAATATATTTTTTATTTTTTCTTCTTTTTCCTTTTTACTTATACTTGGATAATGAATTAACAAACCTTCAGAAATAATATCCTCTATATTCATTCTTGGACTTAATGATGAAAATGGATCTTGAAAGACTATCTGTATTTCCTTTCTTAAATTTAGAATTTCCTTTTTATTTAAATGATTAAGATCTTTTTTATTTATTTTTATTTTTCCTTTTGATTCTATTAAATTTAATATTGCTAAAATAAGAGATGTTTTTCCTGAACCTGACTCTCCAACGATACCAATACTTTCACCAATTTTTAAATCAAAACTGACATTTTTAATTGCTTTTACATAGTCAACTGTTCTTTTTAGAAGACCTTTTTTAATTGGGTACCATACATCTAAATTCTCAACTTTTAAGATAGAATCTGAATCAAAATTTTTGCTCTCTTTAGTATTACTCTGATAAGAAACTAATTCTCTTGTATACTCATTTTTTGGATTATTAAATATTTCATCATTTGTACCAAATTCTACAATTTTACCATTTTTCATTACATAAATATAATCTGATAATTTTTTTACTACTGATAAATCATGACTTATAAAAACTAGAGACATACCCAGTCTTGATTGTATATTTTTTAGCAGTTCTAAAATTTGTAGTTGAATTGTAACATCTAATGCTGTTGTTGGCTCATCAGCAATAAGAACTTCTGGGTTATTAGCAATACTCATTGCGATCATAGCTCTTTGTCTCTGTCCACCTGATAATTCATAAGGATATATTTTTGGCCTTGTTGCAATGTTATCTAAACCCACTTCTTTTAATAAATTTATAGTTTTTATCTTAGCTTCATTCTTGGTAATTACATTGTGGGTTGTAATGATTTCCTCAATTTGTTTGTTAATTGTGTGCAAGGGATTTAAACTTGTCATGGGTTCTTGAAAAATTGTAGAAATTTTATTTCCTCTTATTTTTTGTATTTCACTTTCATTTAATTTCAATAAATTAACATTATTAAAAAATATATTACCATTCTTAATATCAGCACCATTAGGTAGTAGCTTTAAGATACTTAGTGCAGATAAAGTTTTGCCTGAACCTGACTCACCAACAATAGCGGTAGTTTTTCCTTTTATAACATCTAGATTTATATTCTTTACTACCTCAATATTTCTATTAAATTCAATTGTAAGATTTTGTATTGAAACTATTTTATCCATTTTAATTAAAAGTCTTTCTGGGATCTAAAGAGTCTCTAATTGCTTCACCTACAAAAACTAAAAGACCTAACATTAAACCTAAGGTTAAAAAACTTGTAATTCCAAGCCATGGAGCTTGTAAATTATTCCTTCCTTGATTTACCATTTCTCCTAATGATGCTGATCCTGGCGGTAAGCCAAAACCTAAAAAATCAAGACCCGATAATGCAGTTACAGAAGCACTTAAACTGAATGGAAGAAAAGTAACAGTAGCAATAGTAGCATTAGGTAACATGTGCCTAAGTATTATTCTTATGTTCGAAACACCTAGTGCTTTTGCAGCTCTTATATAGTCAAAATTCCTTGCTCTTAAAAATTCTGCACGAACTACACCAACATAACCCATCCAACTAAAAAGTAATAAAATAATTAAAAGCCACCAAAAATTTGGTTGAATTACACTAGCCAAAATTATTAAGACATACAAAGTTGGAACGGCTGACCAAACTTCCATGAATCTTTGGAAGAATAAATCAGTTTTTCCACCAAAATAACCCTGTATTGCTCCTGCAGATACTCCTATAATCATCGAAAAAAATGTTAAAGTAAATCCAAATAATACGGATATTCGGAAACCATAAATTAATCTTGATAGTACATCTCTTGCTTGATCATCAGTACCAAGCCAATTTTTATTCGAAGGTGGTGATGGAGCTGGAGCGGATAAATCTCTTATTATAGTATTATATGAATATGGAATTATAGGCATAATCATCCAACCATTTTCCTCAATTAAGTTTTTAACATATGGATCTTTATAATCTGCCTCTGTTTCAAAATCTCCTCCAAATGTTGTTTCTGAATAGAAAGAAAATATTGGATAATAAAAGTTTGAGTTATATTTTACTAATAAGGGTTTTTCATTTGCAATAAAATTAGCAAATAAAGAAATAATAAACAAAAAACTGAATATCCAAAAAGAGTAATAACCTCTTTTATTGATCTTAAAATTATTCAGTCTTCTTTGATTTAATTTTGATAATTTCTTCATTGTCTTGATTCAAAATCTATACGTGGATCGATGATTGAGTACATAAAATCGCCAATTATTCCCATAACCAATCCGAGTAATGAGAAAAAATAAAGTGTTGCAAATATAACTGGATAATCTCTAGTCAGAGCAGCTTCGTATCCTAGTAAACCTAAACCATCTAAAGAAAAAATAACCTCAATAAACAGAGAACTTGAAAAAAGAATTCCAATAAATGCTGATGGAAAACCAGCAATTACTATTAACATTGCATTTCTAAACACGTGACCATAAAGAACCTTTCTTTCAGTTAAACCTTTAGACCGTGCTGTAATTACATATTGTTGATTTACTTGATCAAGAAATGAATTTTTTGTTAAAAAAGTCAAGCCAGCAAACCCGCTTACCAGCATCGCAGTTAAAGGTAGTGCTAAATGCCAGAAGTAATCTACTATTTTTTGAAATAACGTTAACTCATCAAAATTTTCAGAAAACAAACCTCTTAGAGGAAAAATATCATAAAATCTTCCACCTGCAAAAAATACTATTAGTATTACAGCAAATAAAAAATTTGGAATTGCATAACCAATTGTTACTATTGAACTCGATACTATATCAAACTTTGATCCATCCTTTATCGCTTTTCTTATACCGAGAGGAATAGATATTAAATATACTAATAAAGTTGTCCATAAACCAAGTGATATTGAAACTGGCATTTTATCTAAAACAATAGAAGTAACTTTTTGATCTCTAAAAAAACTTTCTCCAAAATCAAAGGTTAAATAATCTTTTAACATTTTTATAAAACGTTGATGTGCTGGTTTGTCCATTCCATACATCTTTTCTATTTCTTTTATAATATCCGGATCGAGGCCTTGCGCTCCTCTATATTTACTATCATTAACTGATGTAGAATTATCTCGATTAAACTCTAAAGTTTCACCCTCGCCACCGCCAGAAAATCGAGCTGTTGATTCAACAGCTGTACCAGTCATTTGTGCAATCATTTGTTCTACCGGGCCACCTGGAACAATTTGAATTACTGCAAAATTTATAACCATTATCCCAAAAAGAGTTGGGATAATTAAAAGAAGTCTTTTTATTAAGTACGCACCCATATTGTGCTATTTTATATTATTTCTAATAAACTTTAATAATTAGTTTGATGTTCTATTTGATTGGATTGTTTCAAATTTATTCTGATTAATCCACCATGTATCAAAGCCTAAAGAATATTTCGGTTTTATTTTTGGTTGATCAAAAAAATCCCAATATAAAACTCTATATGATGAAATATGCCATTGAGGAATAACATAGTAATTCCATAGAAGAACACGATCAAGAGCTTTGGTTATTGTAATTAATTCTTCTCTATCACTAGCATTAATTAGACTTTCAATTAATCCATCTACAGCATAATTTTTAATACCAACAACATTTCTAGAGCCATCAGTGTCTGCAGCATCAGAACCCCAAAAATTCCTTTGCTCATTACCTGGTGATAATGATTGTCCAAATGTTTGCACAACCATATCAAAATCAAAAGTTTCCATTCTTTTTTGATATTGAGCACTATCGATTGTCCTTACCTCAGCAATTATTCCTAATTTTTCAAGATTATCTTTAAATGGAAAAACTATTCTCTCAAAAGCTGGTGATCGTAATAAGATTTCAAATTCAAAAGGTTCTTTTGTACTAGAATGTAGAAGTTTACCATCAATTAATTCCCATCCAGATTCTTCTAAAAGTTTTGAAGCTTCTTGCAATTGCATCCTCATATAACCTGAACCATCTGTGACTGGATTTGTATATTCTTCTGTAAATATTTCTTTTGGCAGTACATCAAAATATGGATTTAAATAATTTAATTCTTCTTTTGAAGGAAGACCAGAGGAGGCAAGTTCTGAATTTTCAAAAAAGCTATCTGTTCTTTTATATGCATCAAAGAATAAATTTTTATTAGACCATTCAAAGTCAAAAGCATAAGAAAGAGCTTTTCTTACTCTTCTATCTTTAAATTTATCTTTTCTTATATTAAATGCAAAACCTTGCATACCTTGAGGATTTTCATGACTTATTAATTCTTTTTTTATTAAACCTTCATTCACAGCATTTATATCATATGCTGTTGCCCATTCTTTTGACGAATTTTCAGAAAAGAAATCAATTTCACCAGATTTAAAAGCTTCTCTTTCAATACCTCTGTCTTTGTAATAATCATATCTAATAGTGCCGAAGTTATCTTTTCCAATTTTAATTGGTATTGATGCACTAAAACCCCAATAATTTTGATCTAATTCGTAAGTAATTGATCTTCCACTATCAAATGATTTTATTTTATATGGGCCACTTCCAATTGGTATTTCTAAAGATGTTTCTTCAAAATTTTTATTTTCCCAATAATGTTTTGGCAGGACTGGTAATTGACCAACAATTAAAACCAACTCTTTATTTGTATTTGTTGTAAAATTAAATCTCACTTTATTTTCTTGTTCCTTAATTACTTCTTTAACATCTCCATAGTAGTATTTATAAAATGGGTGGCCTTTTTCCATTAGGGTATTAAATGTCCAAACAACATCGTCAGCTGTAATTTTTTTCCCATCGTGCCAATACGCTTCTTTTCTTAATGTAAATGAAACCCAAGATCTATCATCTGGCCACTCAATCGTTTCTGCCAATAATCCGTATTCCGTAAATGCTTCATCACTTGATCCTGTTGTCAATGTTTCATACAATCCTCCAATTCCAGCTGCTGAGGTACCTTTTAAAATAAACGGATTAAAACTGTCGTAGGTTCCAATGGCACTTCTTACTATTGATCCACCCTTTATTGAATTTCGATTAATGTATTCAACATTTTCAAAATCTTTTGAGTATTTTGGCTCACCATGCATTGCAATTGCATGTGAAATATTAGTATTTGCTTGTGCTTTTAATTGTAAAATTAGAGTAAACGTAAAGATCAATGTGAGTATTTTCATGTTTGTAATATATGTCTATTTATTAAAAATTAAAATAAATTTTAGTTTATTAATTTAATTATTTCATCGTGAAGAGAGCTTGTACTGGAGGCAACTAAACTGCCATCTGAGTCTAGCGATATACCTTGTCCAAACTTATCCGTAATTACTCCACCAGCTCCTTCAATTACATTTACAAGAGCCATATAATCATGCACTTTTAATGTATCTTCTAAAACAATATCAATTAAACCTGAGGCTAACATCCCATACATATAACAATCACCACCAAGTCTATAGTATCTTGATTTTTCTTTGAGTAATTCTAACCCCTTTCTAATTTGAGGCTCGTCAAAATATAATCCAGATGTAAAAAGATAGGCATCTTTGATTTGTTTAATTGTACTAGTTTGAACATCTTTCCCATTACATTTTGTCTTTTGATTTTTTATTCCTAACCATCGTTCATTATGTGCTGGACAATTAATAATTCCTAAAACTGGCTTTTTATTATGAAGTAATGCAATTAAATTACCAAAATCTTTATGTCCAGCTATATAACTTCTTGTCCCATCTATAGGATCTAGTACCCATAAAAATTCAGAGTCAATTTTTTCATTTTCATACTCTTCACCTAAAATTCCATGATGAGGATATTCTTTTCTTATTTTCTCTCTTAATACTTGTTCTGTTTCTTTATCTGCTAAAGTTACAGGACTTTCATCATCTTTAATTTCTATTTCAATTTTGTTTCTAAAATAATGCATCGAAGTTTTAGATGCATCATCGGCCAAAGAGTTTGCAAATTTTGAAAACTCTTCTGTGTTTGAAATCATTACTTAAATTTATGGGAGTGGCGCTGGATTATCTGAGTGTTCTCTTAGGAAATAAACTAAGTCTGCTCTATCTTTTACTTTTTTCAAACCTGCAAAGTTCATTTTTGTTCCTTTTATATATTTTTTTGGCTTATATAAAAATTCTGCCAATTCTTCATACCCCCATTCTCCACCGTATTCAGCTAAAGCTTTAGAGTATGCAAAACCTTCAACATTTGCTTTTGGTCTATTAATGATATTCCATAAGTGAGGGCCTACTTTATTGGCACTACCCTTCTCATAATTATGGCATGTTGCACATTTCTTGAATAATTTTTCTCCATTATCAAGGGAAGCACTTGCTAGTAAAATAGAAATTGGTTCAATTACCTCTTCTTTTTTTTCTACTACTCCTACACCAGTAGAATCCTCTGGAACATCTATTTTATAAGCTGTTTCTTTTTTTTCATCATGATCAATATCAATTACTAGATCTCCAAAATGGCCAATTAGTGTAACAATTAATACAGCTAATATTATTGATGCTAAAATTTTATTAACTTCAAGCCCAGACATGTATAAGTACATATACAGATTTTTTAGAAGAAAGAATATATTTGTCGTAAGTATGAAATTTAAATTCTCTAGCCTAATTGTCGCATAAATTATGAAAAGTGTTGTAATTATACCTTCTCGAATGGCTTCCACTAGACTGCCGGGTAAACCATTAATGTCGATAGATGGTATTCCAATGATACAACGAGTGTGGCAACAGGCAATTGCATCAAAAATTGGAGAAGTGTTTGTTGCTTGCTCGGAAATTGAAGTTCATGATTTAATTGTAAGTAATGGTGGCAAAGCTATTATGACAGATCCAAATCTCCCATCTGGGACCGATAGAGTTCATTCTGCATTTTTAAAGATAAATAATAATCAAGATATTGATATAATAATTAATCTACAGGGTGATATGCCTCTTATAAATCCAGACCATATTCTTAAAGTTATTGATCCAATAAAAAAAAATTTTCGTATTGGAACACTTGCAACTAACTTAAGTGATAATGAGCTAAATAATCCTAATGTAACTAAAGTTGAAGTTGATTTTAAAAAAAATGAAGTAGCGCAGGCGTTAAATTTTTATAGAGAAGCTACAATAGAAAATAAAAACTTATACCATCATGTTGGTATCTACAGCTATACTCCAGATTCAATAAATACATTTATCAATCTTCCTAAATCAAAAAATGAAATAGATTTAAGTTTAGAACAAATGAGAGCTATGGACTCTAATATTCCAATTGGAGTTTCTTATGTTCCTGCAGTTCCAATAAGTGTAGATACAAAAGAGGATTTAATAAATATTGAAACTAATATAAGAAAGCAAAATGATTAAAGTTGATAGTTTTTCATTTCAAGGTGTAAGTGGTGCTTATAGCGAACAAGCAGGAAAAAATATTTTTCCAAATGCAATAAGTATGCCTTGTGCTACTTTTGAAGATATGTTCGAACATGTTAGATCAGGAAAATCTGAAGCAGCAATGGTCCCAATAGAAAACTCTCTTGCAGGGAGAGTAGCTGATACTCAAAGATTGATACCCGACTCTAATTTAAAAATAACTTATGAATATTTTCATGAAGTAAATCATAACTTACTTGGAATTAGAGGTGCAAAAATTGCAGATATTAAAAGAATTAGAAGTCACGAACAAGGAATTGCTCAATGTCGAAACAAAATTTTAAAATTAGAAAAACAAATGATTGTTGAAGCTGATACAGCTGGATCTGCTAAATTAATCTCAGAGTTAAATAATATTGAAGATGCTGCTATCGCATCTGAACTTGCTGCTAAAATCTATGATCTTGATATTTTGGAGAAAAATTTCCAAGATACCCAAAATAACGTAACCCGATTTCTTGTAATGCAAAAAAATTTATTAGATATAAATCCAGAAACAAAGGACATACTTACAACATTAGTATTTACAGTTAGAAGTATTCCAGCAGTTTTATATAAATGTCTTGGCGGATTTGCCAGTAATGGTGTTAATATAACTAAGCTTGAGAGTTACATTCACCCACAGGGTTTTGATGTCGCACAATTTTATGTAGATTTTGAGGGGCATCCTGAAAATAAATCTGTAAAACTAGCATTAGAAGAGATGAAATTTTTTTGTAAGAAGATAGAAATCCTTGGAGTATATGAGAAATCTTCATTCAGGAAAAAATAGAATTTTTTAAAAAAGTCTATTTATAATTTATTTACATTAATGTTATATTGCTACAGGGAGGATTGAGGGCAAATAAATTGCTAATCCAGTCAGATCTGAAAAGAAGCAGCTGTAACAATCTTGTTTGGGTCTCAACTCCTTCCATTTATTATAATGACAGAAGAAAAAAAATATAAAGTTTTAGCTAGAAAATACAGACCTCAAAAATTTGAAGATTTAGTTGGTCAAGAATTATTAGTAAAAATTTTATCAAACGCTATTAATAATGACCGACTAGCTCACGCATATATTTTAACAGGTGTCAGAGGTGTTGGGAAAACCACAACTGCTAGACTTATAGCGATGAGTATTAATTGTAAAAATAGGAATAAAAAAAATTTTGAACCCTGTGGAAATTGTGATTCCTGTAAATCAATAACTTCAGACAGTAATCTTGACGTGATTGAGATTGATGCAGCATCGAATACTGGTGTTGATGACATTAGAGAAATAATTGATAACGTAAAATATAAACCCGTTATCTGTGATTATAAAATATTTATAATTGATGAAGTTCATATGCTTTCAAAAAGTGCATTTAATGCTTTGCTTAAAACTTTGGAAGAACCACCAGAACATGTTAAGTTTATTTTTGCTACAACTGAAATTAAAAAAGTACCAATAACTGTTTTATCAAGATGTCAGAGATTTGATTTACATAGAATAGAAAATAAAATTTTATCAGATCATTTATTAAAAATTTCTAAACTAGAAAATATTGATATCGATTTAGATGCTATTTCTTTAATTGTTAGATCAGCAGATGGATCTGTAAGAGATGGTCTTAGTCTATTAGATCAAGCAATTAGTAGTCCAAATGAAAAAGTTGACTCTCAAACTGTAATTAGCATGCTAGGACTAGCTGATAGAGAAAAAATATTTAACTTAATAGAAATTATTTTAGAAGGCGATGCCTTTGGTGCAATTAATAAGTACAAAGAGTTGTATGAGTTAGGGGCAGATATAGCAATGATATTTGATGAAATATTAAATGTAGTACATTTCCTTGTTCAAATTAAAATAGCACCAGATTTAAAAGATGACATTTATATTCCTGAATTTGAACGAAATAAAGGGGCTGAACTGTCATCAAAAATGACATTAAATAATTTAAATATTATATGGCAAATTTTATTCAAAGGTTATCAAGAATTACAAAATAGTTCTCATTTATATCAACATGGAGAAATGATTATTTTAAGAATTATTTATTTACATGATGGTCCAAGTCCAGAAGATCTAATTAAAAAAATGGATAAAGAAGAAATCAAAAAAGAACCCACAGAAAAAAATCTTGAACTACAAAATAAAGCTAATGAAGGAAGCAAAGTTTTAAACTTCAATGAAAATAAAAAAGAAATTTTACCAAAAGAAAATGTAGATATAAAACATATTCAAGACTTTAGGCATTTTGTCGATATGTTTTTTAAAAATAGAGAAGGATTACTTCATACTAAGTTGTACAATGAAGTGAAGTTAGTCTCTTTTAAAGAAGGAGAGGTTACATTAAATACATCCAATATTAATGATACTGGCTTCAATAGAACTGTTGCAAAATTTATCTCTAAATGGACAGGAAGAATTTGGCAGGTACATTCATCAACAAGCAATCTTGGAAAAAGTTTACATGATGAGGATATTATTAACCAACAAAAAGAAATTGAAATAATGAAAAATCATCCAGAGGTAAAAAAAATATTAAAAGAATTTCCTGAAAGTAAAATTCACGCTATTACAGAACTAGGTGAAATAAATGATGATGACACAGATATAAATCGACCACAGATTAAAAAGGAGAAATAATGGTTAATTTAGGTAATATGATGAAGCAAGCTCAGCAGTTGCAAAAAAAAATGGCTGAAGCACAAAATAAACTAAATGATATTGAAGTTGAGGGCACTTCTGGAGGAGGCCTTATTAAAGTTACAGCCACAGCAAAAGGTGTATTTAAAAGAATTTCAATTGACGATAGCTTGATTAAACAAGATGAGAAAGAAATACTTGAAGATTTAATCATAGCTGCAATTAATGATGCCAAAGAAAAAGGAGAAGCTGCAGCCCAAGAAGAAATGAAAAATCTCACAGGTGGCCTACCATTACCTCCAGGAATGAAACTTCCTTTCTAAAAATGGAGCAATCCCCAATAGATAAGTTAATAAATGATATTTCAAAACTTCCAGGATTAGGAAGAAGATCAGCTCAAAGAATTGCTCTTTTTTTATTAAAAAATAAAGATAAAAATTTATCTCCTTTAATTGAGAGTTTAAACTTATCTTATAATAAAATTATTGAATGCAAAGAATGTGGAAATATAGACATGATAAATCCATGCAATATTTGTGCAAATCCTAAAAGGGATAAAGCAACTATTTGTGTTATTGAGGATGTGTCAGATTTGTGGACATTAGAAAAAGTAGGATTTTATCGAGGTCTCTACAATGTTCTAGGTGGCTCGTTATCAGCAATTCAAGGCATTGGAACTGAAGAATTGAAAATAGAACATCTACTAAAGAGAATTGAAACAAATAATGTTAAAGAAATTATTCTTGCCTTAAGCACAACTATGGAAGGACAAACAACATCTTTTGTAATTGCAGATAAACTAGAAAAATTTAAAGATTTAAATGTAACAAGACTTGCACAAGGAATACCTATGGGTGGAGAAGTACATTACTTAGATGAAAACACATTAAATACAGCATTTCAATCTAGAAAAAAAATTACATAAATTGAATGGATAAATTACTCTACGTCCCAAATCCATTATTACGCCAAAAAGCAGATAAAATTCAATCTGTTGGAATTAATGAAAAAGAAATTGCCAAAAAAATGATGCAAACAATGATAAAAGCACCAGGTGTAGGTTTAGCAGCAAATCAAATTGGAATTCTAAAACAAATTGTGACTATATTTTTTGTAGATCATGAGACTAAAAAAGAGACACAATATACATTATTTAACCCAAATATTGTTTCATACTCTCAAGAAAAAATTGTTATGGAAGAGGGTTGTTTATCTCTTCCTGAACAATTTGCAGAAATAGAGAGACCTAAAAATATAGTAGTTGAATACTTAGATGAAAATAACAAACTTATAAAAAAAGAAGCTAGTGGAATGGAGTCAAGAATTTTACAACATGAAATTGATCATCTTTCTGGAAAGTTATTTGTTGATTATCTTTCTTCATTAAAAAGGAATATAATGATTAAAAAAGTACAAAAATTTTTAAAAAAAAATAATGAGTAATAAAAAAATAATTTTTATGGGATCACCAAAAATAGCCTCTGAATTTCTTGAGGCTTTGATTACAAGTAATTTTACAATTTCTGCAGTATTTTCACAATCTCCAAAAAAAAAATATAGAGGAATGAAAATAATTGAATCTGAAGTTCATCAACTTGCAAATAAAAATAAAATTGAAGTTTTTTGCCCTAATAAATTTGATAAAAATACTATTGAGGTAATGAAAAAATTAAATCCTGATTTAATTATTGTCATGGCATATGGTAAAATATTACCAAAAGATATTTTAGAACTACCACCCTTTGGTTGTATCAATATTCATGTATCTTTGTTACCTAGATGGAGGGGTGCAGCCCCAATAGAGCATTCTTTAATGAATGGAGATAAAGAGACAGGAATATCAATTATAAAACTAATTGAAAAATTAGATGCTGGACCAATTATTAATCAAAAAAAAGTAGACATAGAAGATCATTGTAATAAACTTGAATTAAGTCAAAAATTAATAAAGGTTGGAATAAAATTATTAGTTGAAACTATTCCTCTTATATTTAATAAAAAAATTTCTTATTCTGATCAGGATGATAATGATGCTACATATGCAAATAAAATTTCTTCAATTAATAGAAAAATTAATTTTAATAAATCTGTAAATGAAGTTTTAAATCTTATAAGAGCTCACTCTCCTAAACCTGGTGCCTGGTTTACTATACAAAATGAAAGAATTAAGATTATTAAAGCAAGAAAATCAAATTCTAGTGGTAATGCATCGACGATTCTTAACGAGACCTTTGATATTGGGTGCAATGACGGAAGTATTGAACCACTAATTTTACAAAGAGAAGGTAAAAATATTATTTCTAAAGATGATTTTCTTCGTGGCTATAGCTTTAAGATTAATGAAATAATAAATGCATAACTATAAGATAATATTAGAATATGATGGGACTAATTATGTTGGTTGGCAACGTCAAGAAAATGGGGCTTCTATTCAACAATTGGTTGAAGAGGCAATAGAAAAACTATCAAAACAAAAAATAACATTATTTGGAGCTGGTCGAACAGATGCAGGCGTTCATGCAAGAGGACAGGTAGCTAATTTTGAATTAGAGCAACATTTTGATACTGATACTATTAGAGATGGAATTAATCATTATTTAAGACCGCAACCCATATCTATTTTACATGCTGAAGAAGTAGATAAAGATTTTAATTCTAGATTTTCAGCAAAAATGAGATGGTATGAATACAAGATCTTAAATAGAAGATCGCCAATTACGTTAGAACAAAACAAAGTTTGGTGTGTACATAAAAAAATAGATACTGAAAAAATAATAAAACAATCACAACAATTTATAGGCAAATTTGATTTGTCTGCTTTTAGGTCAATAAATTGCCAATCGAAATCACCAATTAAATCTATTCATTCACTGGATATAAATTTTAATCATGATGAAATAAATTTTTTAATATCAGCTAAATCCTTTTTACATTCTCAAGTTAGAATCATGGTCGGCACACTAGTCGACATAGGATCAAATAAGATAGAAAAATCTATTTCAGAAATTATTCAATCCAAAAAAAGAGAATTTGCTGGAGTTACTGCACCACCAGAAGGATTATATTTAAAGAAAATAGATTATTAATAAAAGCCAATTTCGGATAAACAAATATCTGCTTGAAAATCTTTAAATCCAGCAACTAACCCTAATGTCTTAATATTCTGACCGACTAATTTTTTAGGTTGATATGCATTTGATTTTTTAAATTCATTAAAGGGTGCTTTTATTACTGTCCACTCAGAATTAGTTTTAAAACTATATTTATAATATTGCCATGGAGCCATCGTTAGAGCGGTTCTTACATGAATTGAATACTCTTCATTATTACCAAATACTTTAAAATAAACACCCTCAAACTCTTCTGTTGATATTGAAGGTTTTAATTGATTTCTTATTTGAATAAAGCCACCATTATTTTCAGTCGTGACATCCCCTGTCATGTGATAACAACTAACATCATTAACCTTCGATATAATCGCTTTGCCCTGAGATAAACCTCCCATTACCCCATCAGTAAAAAATGCCCAGTTTTGACCTTGGGAAGTTACACCAGGGTTACTAAGATTATCTAGTATCATAGATTTATTTTCATTAGCTTGAAGAAATGTAGTTTTTGATAAAAAAAAAGAAAAAACACAAATTTTAAAAACTAGATTTATCATAATGTGTATATAGTTTTTATAATCAAATTTTAAATTTATTTCGTAAAATTTGATTGATATTCCTTAAATTACTAATATTTATTAATAATGGAAACAATGAAGACCCTTTTATCTAGAAGATCTATATCTAAATTAAAAGAACCACATCCAAATGCTGATGAAATGGAGAAGGTATATCAAGCCGCTTTAAGAGCTCCTGACCATTCTTGGTTAAGACCATGGAGGTTTATAGAAGTGGTAGGGGAAGGAAGAAAAAAATTAGGTCAAGCATTTATTAATTCTACAAAAAAAACAGAAGAACTAGATGAAGAAAGAGAAACGAAAATAGCAGCATTACCAATGAGATCACCCATGGTTATTGTAGTTATTTCAAAAATTAACCATGAAAAACCTAATGTCCCAAGATTAGAGCAAATTCAATCTACAGCGGCCGCAGCTCAAAACATCTTAATTGCATTACACGACATGGGTTATGGCGCTTATTGGAGAACAGGTAAATATTCAACAGAGAGAAATGAACATATATCTGCTGAGTTATCGTTAGATAAAGACGATGAAGTTTTAGGTTATTTATATGTTGGAACTCCTGAAGTTGAAGCTTCTAAAATTCCTCAACTTGAAAACAATGATTTTGTAACACATTGGAACTAAAATAAGACTAAAATCAGAAATATTTCTTATAAACTTTGAGCTAAAATTTTCACACGTTTCATGTGATTGTTAAATACTTTTTTAGACATATCAGGTAATACTGAGTAAAATCTAATATATTTTGTTTTCATTCCACCTAAATTAAACACCGCTTTTTTGATTCTCCTATATGGGATATTATCGAAAATAGAAAAATTAAAATAACTAATCATTGGGCCGCCATAAGTTATAGATACAATTCCTAGTTTACCTTTCATAGCGCCCGGAACAGTATAGCCATAGTTTTTAAAAAATTTATTGTCTGGTAAGGCGGTTTTATAAGAGAAAAACCATTTTGGATGAAGTACCCAATCTACCCAATTTTCTAATATAGAATTTAGCCTAAGGTTATTACAAGAACCTATCAAAAACATTACATCACTTTTTTCAAGTCTTTTTCTATAATCTAAAACTAACTTGGGAGGTGGGTTGAAGTTAGAATTATAAAAAGGTAAATATTCTTTCTCTTCAAATAAATTAACTAGATCAATTGTGTGGCCTAACTTTTCTGCTTCTTTAATAAAAGTATCTCTTATTTCTGAATTAAATGAACCACTAGTATTATGGTGCCCAAAGACTACAAATATTTTCTTCACTTGTTTTAATATACTCAAACTTTCATAATATACTTAAAAAAATTATTAGATAAGTATTATTTTTTTATTTTTAAGATATTAGAATTAGTCTAATTTTAACTATGGTTTATAATAAATACATAAATTAACTTATAATAAATGACATTTAGTTATAAAAATATTGAAAATGCTTATTCTAGAATAAAAGAATTAGTTGTCGAAACACCTTTAGTAACAAATGATTACATTAATAAATTATTAAATTCACAAATATATTTTAAGTTAGAAAATTTTCAAAATACTGGATCTTTCAAATTTAGAGGAGCCGCACATAAGATATCTTTACTATCAAAAGATTTAATAGAAAATGGAGTAGTTGCTTATTCTTCAGGCAATCACGCGCAAGCGGTTGCTTTTTCAGCTTCTCAAAATAATTTAAGTGCAAAAATAATAATGCCTAAAACTGCACCTCAAATAAAAATTGAAAATACAAAAAAATATGGAGCAGAGGTAATATTATATGACAAATACTTTCAAAATAGAGAAGAGATAGGAAATGAAATTCAAAAGAAAGATAATAGAGCTCTAATTAAACCCTATGATGATGAAGATATTATTGCTGGTCAGGGGACTGCGGCTATTGAAATTGTAAATGATTTGAAAGAGCAATCAATTGAACCAGATCTTTATTTATGTTGTTGTGGAGGTGGAGGTCTTATTGCAGGAACATCAACATACTTAAAACATATTTATCCTAATATAAAATCATATTCTGTAGAACCTGATGAATTTGATGATACAAAAAGATCTTTAGAAGCTGGGAAAATTTTAGAAAATAAAAAAAATGCTAAATCTTTTTGTGACGCACTATTAGCACCTCAACCTGGAAATATAACCTTTCAAATAAATTCAAATAATCTTGAAGGAGGATTAAGTGTTTCTGATGAAGAAGTAACAAAGACCATAATTTTATTAGCTGAACAACTTAAAATAGTAGTGGAACCAGGTGGAGCAGTTGCGGCAGCTGCAGTATTAAATAATAAAATTGATGTCAAAAATAAAAGAATTATAGTTATGATTTCTGGTGGTAATATCGATTTAAGTTTATTTAATAAGTTATGATCAATCAATCAAATTTAAAAAAATTACAAAATCTATTAAAAGAAAAAGATACCGATATATTTGTCATTAATAGAAGTGATGAATATTTAAATGAGTATATTTCTCCAAATGCAGAAAGATTAAATTTTATAACAAACTTTTCTGGTTCAGCAGGAAGAGCAATTATAACGCCAACAGATGCATTCTTGTATGTTGATGGACGATATACTTTTCAAGCAAATACTCAAATTAATACCAAAGAGATTCAACCAAAACACTTAAATAGCTTTTGGACAGATTTAGAAAAAATTTTATCAGAAAAAGAATGTAAAATTGCATTAGATCCAACTCTTCATTCAATTATAGAAATTGAAAAAGTGCTTAAAATGTTAAAGAATTCAACATCTCAACTCCAACTAATAGATAAAAATTTTGTTGATTTAATATGGAAAAATCAACCAAAAACTCAGTATACAGATATATTTGACCACCCAACAAGTTTTGCTGGTCAGGGCAGACGTGAAAAATTAGATATTTTAAAAAAATTTTTAGATCAAAATGAAATTGATCATTACTTTGTTTCTGGGCTTGATAATATTGCTTGGCTATTAAATTTAAGAGCAGATGATATTAAATATACACCGCTGCTTTATTCTTATCTTTTAATTTCAAAAAATAATAAACACTCTTTGTATATAAAAGAGTCTGCAATGCCAGAAATATTAAAAAAAGAAATCCAAACACTAATTAATATTAGTAATATTGAAAACATCGGATCAATTTTTAATAACATTAATTCATCTGAATCAATTGGTTTAGATTTTAATTCCACCACTTATTATTTTTTAGATCTTTTAAGAAAACAAAAAACAAGTACTAAAAATTTACCAAATCCATGTATTTTGTTAAAAGCTATCAAAAATGAAACTGAACTAGATGGGGCCAAAAAAGCACATATAAGAGATGGTGTTAGTATTACCAAATATATTTATTGGTTAAAAAATATCATGGATCCTAAATCAAATGATGAAATAAGTGTTTCGTATCATTTAGAAAATCTTCGAAGAAAAAATGAATTTTTTCATTCTCTATCTTTTGATACAATATCAGCAATTGATAAAAATGCAGCCCTTCCTCATTACCGCGTTACTGAAGAAGGAAAATCATCTTTCTCAGATAATAATATTTACCTTGTTGACTCAGGAGGGCAATATTTTGATGGCACAACCGATATAACCAGAACTATAATTTTAGGTGAAGCAACAACAGAACAAAAAGATAGATTTACAAGAGTTCTTAAAGGTCATATCGCCTTATCAAATCATGTTTTTGAAAAGGGAACAAAAGGAACTGATATTGATTATCTGGCAAGAAAAAGTCTCCAAGAAATTAATTTAGATTATGATCATGGGACAGGGCACGGTATTGGAAGTTTTTTGAGTGTGCATGAAGCACCACAACGTATTGCAAAAAAATCAATGTTTGAAAGTGTCGAATTACTTCCAGGAATGATTTTGTCCAATGAGCCTGGATACTATAAAGAAAATGAATATGGTATAAGAACAGAAAATTTAGTGGTGATAAAAGAGAATAGCGATAAGAAATTATACTTCGAAAACATATCATGGTGTCCAATAGATCTCGATCTTATTGACACAAGTATGCTAGATCAAATTGAAAGACATTGGTTAAATAAATATCATAAAAAGGTGTATGATATATTGGAGAAATACCTTGAGGATAAGGAGAGAGATTGGCTTAAAGATGCAACATCTGAAGTTTAATTAAAGTCACTAATTATTTTGCTTTATTATTAATTAATTAATTAATTTTGATATATTAAAAAAATGATCGTAATATTAACACAATGTTTTCCCTCACGAGTTGGAGGAATAGAAACCTTAATGTACAATATTGCATTGCACCTAAGTTACTCTAATGATGTTGTTGTATTAGCAGATCAACAAAATTTTAAAGAAGATAATATTTTTGATCAAAATGAAATAAATTTTTCTACAAAAAGATTTCGAGGTATTAAGTTTTTAAGAAATAGAAAAAAATTTAACAAACTTAAAAAAATACATACTTCATCAAAAATTGATGCTGTAATTAGTGATAGTTGGAAAAGTCTTGAAGTAACAATTGATTTTCTTAAAAAAAATAGAATACCAGTTATTAGCTTAGCTCATGGGAATGAAATAATAATTAAAAACAACAAACATCATAATCGTGTACGAAAAATATTAGAATATGCAAATGCAATAGTAGTTAATTCAAATTATACAAAAAGTTTACTCAATAAAATAAGTAATAATTTTCAAAATGTTAAAACAATATACCCAGGAATTAATATTAAAAAAAATTATATTGAAGAGAATGTAAGTTTAAATCAAGGTTCGCCAATATTACTTACTCTTGCAAGACTTGAAAAAAGAAAAGGTCATGCTTTAATTCTTAAATCTATAATGAATTTAAAAAAATATTTTCCCAATATACAATATATAATCGCAGGTGAAGGTGAGGAGCTAAATAATATTAAAAATAAAATTAAAGAATACAATCTTCAAGATAATGTAAATCTAGTTGGCACAGTAAGTGAAAACCAAAAAAATTATATATTCTCTAATACTGATTTAATGATAATGCCAACTTTAGATGAGAGTTCAGCAATATCTATTGAAGGATTTGGTATAGCCTACATAGAAGCAGCAAATTTCAAAATACCCTCAATAGCATCTGATGTAGGCGGTACTCCTGAAGCTGTAATACATAATAAAACAGGTTTAATAATAAAAGGAACTGATGAATTAGATGAAGCAATAAAAAGCTTAATAGATAATAAAGAATACAGATTAAACCTTGGTCAAAATGCTAAAATAAGAGCAGAAAATGAACTTAATTGGGATATTCAAATCAAAAAATATAATGATTTAATTAAAGAAATCCAATGACAATATTATTTCATAATACAACATTTGATAAAATAGATGTTTGGAAAAAAACAATAAAAAAATATTTTAAAAATGAAAAAATAATTTCTATAAAAGATTATAAAAAATTTAATGAAGTAAAATATGCTATTATTTGGAATTTACCGGATGAAACTCTTGCAAAGCTTAAAAATCTCAAAATTATTTTTTCTATGGGTGCTGGAGTCGACCACATATTAAAATTAAAAAATTATAATAGAAAAATACCTATTATAAGAATAAAAGATCCAAAAATGGGTGAAAGAATTGCTAATTATTCTTTAGCTCAAATTCTAAATTATCAATTAAATTTTAAAATTTTTCAAAATTCCCAAAATAAAAAATATTGGTCTGGTGAGAGAACTCCAATTGATAATGAAAACTTAACTGTAGGTATTCTTGGTTTAGGTTTTCTTGGCTCTTACATTGCAAAAAAATTAATTAAATTAAATTACAATGTAATTGCTTATAAGAAATCTTCTAAGCAATTTTTAAATATTAAAGTTTATACCAAAAAAAACATAACAAAATTTATTAAAAACTCAGATGTTATAGTTTCAATTTTACCAGCAACTCCGGAAACAGATAACATTATTAATAGATCATTCTTAAAAAAAATGAAAAAGAAATCATGTTTAATAAATATTGGCAGAGGGAATGCCATTGATGAAATTGCACTCGTGGAACACTTAAAACGAAACAAAGATTTTTTTGTTTATTTAGATGTATTTAAAAATGAACCACTTAAAACTTCAAGTAAACTTTGGAGCTTACCAAACGTTTCTATTACCCCACATGTTGCAGGAGTTACAGCAATAGATTCTGCCGTAGAGTATATGTTTCAAAAATATAAAATATATAAAAATAATCATAATTTAAAATCAGATATCGAATCTAATAAAAGTTTTTATTAAATTTTAGAATTATTCTAATATTAAAATATTTTATTTCAGTTAATCAAAATAAGAAAAATAAAATAAAATTTATTTCATGTAAAAAATAAGTATTTTTAACCAATGGTTAATCAATCTTTATCGTCAAATATTGATTTATGTTTGAACACGATCTTGTATTTAGTAGGTCTTCAAACACATGGTAATTACAAAAAAATTATAAATTATGGTGTAAGTATTAAAAAAATATCAAGTAATAAAAATTATGATTTTATTCAAATCGAAAAACCAAATTTATCTAATTTACATTTAAAATTTGATAAATTAGATCCTATCAAGGGCTCGTCTAGTTTTGTAGTTGGTTATATATCAAAAATTATTGATTTAAATATTACAAATAATATTTTTAATACACGGATTCATAAATCTGATATTAAACAAATTTACCTTTCTATTTTTAATACTTTTTATAAAATTAGTGGTGAAGAAATTTTTGATTTTGCAATATTTAATAATCAAAATATCATGTTTAATTCTGATTATTCCAATGTAACCTCTCATTTTGGTTTGGGCAGTTATGCAGCTATATGGGACCATCAATTGTTTGAGAGGGATTGTGCATTAAACAATGGTTATTTATTTTCTTATCTCTCAGATAAGGATAATACTTTGCTGACTAGAAATCTTGAAAATGTCTTAATAGCTCAGTTTAATAAAAAAGAAATCTTCAAAAATCATTTATATATAAACAGTCTGAGTATCAAGCATGAAACTTAAATTTAAAATAATTATAAATTAGTTGAATTTATTAGGACTTAAGTAAAAAAAATATTTTTTTAAAATTTATTTTTAAAATAACTATAAAAAAATTATGAAAATTTTATGTGTTTTATACGATGATCCTTCTACTGGAATGCCTGAGAGCTATGCCTTAAACAGTCTTCCTAAAATTGAAAAATACCCTGATGGAATGACTCTTCCTTCTCCTAAAAATATAGATTTTAACCCAGGTGAGTTACTCGGATGTGTCTCTGGAGAATTAGGATTAAGAAAATTTTTAGAAGAACAAGGCCATACATTAGTCGTGACTTCTGACAAAGATACTGAAGGATGTCAGGCTGACAAAGAATTAGTTGATTCAGATATAGTTATTTCACAACCTTTTTGGCCTTATTATCTTACTAGAAAAAGAATTGAAAGTGCCCCAAATCTTAAAATGGCTATTACCGCAGGAATAGGTTCTGACCATGTTGATCTTCAAGCTGCAATGGATAATAAGGTAGATGTAGTAGAAGTTACTTATTGTAATTCAAGGTCAGTTGCAGAACATATTGTTATGATGATACTTTCTTTGGTAAGAGATTATCATAATCAGCATGCAATCGCAAAATCTGGTGGATGGAATATTGCTGATGCAGTTAAAAGATCTTATGATGTTGAAGGTATGCATATAGGTACAGTTGCGGCTGGAAGAATAGGCTTAGATGCTCTAAGAAAAATGAAACCATTTGATACTCATTTGCACTACTTTGATAGGCATAGACTACCTGATAGTGTCGAAAAAGAATTAAATTTAACGTATCATGAAGATTTAGATTCAATGTTGAAAATTTGTGATGTTGTTACAATTAATTGTCCTCTTCATCCAGAAACAGAACATCTTTTTAATGATGAGCGTATAAGCAAAATGAAAAAGGGTGCCTATATTGTTAATACAGCAAGAGGAAAAATATGTGATAAGGATGCAGTGGCAAGAGCCATTCAATCAGGTCAACTTAGTGGCTATGCAGGGGATGTTTGGTTCCCCCAGCCTGCTCCAAACGATCATGTATGGAGAGATATGCCTAATAATGGAATGACACCTCATACATCAGGTACATCTTTATCAGCGCAGGCAAGATATGCTGCAGGAGTTAGAGAAATTCTTGAATGTTTTTTTGATGGAACAAATATTAGAGATCAATATCTAATTGTTAAAGATGGAAATCTTGCTGGAATGGGAGCTCATTCTTATAGTAAAGGAAGCTCAACTGAGGGCTCTGAAGAGGCAACTAAATATAAGAAATAAATACAATACTTTTAGTTAAAATCTTTCTTAATTTTATAAGGATAATCTTTACCAACTAACTTGTTATAAATTATTGCAAAAATAATAATTATAAGTGAACCTAAGGCTAAAGTTATATAAATAAAACTTAAAGATTGCTCTCCTAATATTACAATAATTGGGTTACCACCTGCAGGTGGATGAACTGTTTTAGTTATCATCATTAGAAAAATTGCTAAACCTACTCCAAGACCAATACAGAAAATATTGCTTCCTATAAAACTCAAAACAAAAAACCCTGATAATCCTGATATGACATGACCAAAGAAAATATTTTTTGGTTGTGCAAGATCACTTTTATGAACTGACATTACTAGTACCATTGAAGCTCCAAATGAAGGTATCAGCCAAATATAAATATTTTCAAAATTATCTAAGTAAGACAAAAGTAAAATACAACTAAAACCACCGATTGCTGCAATTAAGGAATCTTTAAAGACTTTCATTGAAAATTCTAATTCACTTCAAAATAATTTTCTAAAATTCTAAAATAAATACTTTCTAGTTTAATAATATCTTCAACAAAAACAAATTCATCTACTTTATGAAGTGTTTGATTTCTAAGACCTAACTCCACTACCTCACAATAGTTCTTTATATATCTTGCATCTGAAGTACCACCATCAGTTGCTTGTTCAGGGGGGCTATTTCTCCCTGTAACATCAGAAATTGATGTTGAAATAATATTATATAAATCACCTGCTTTATTAAGGAATGACTCAGCCGTTGCATCATATGTATAAGTACAACTGGCATTTTCTAATTTAGAGAAAATCTTTTCTATTTTATTATCAATCCATTTTATAAGTGAGTCAGAGGAGTGCATATCATTAAATCTAATATTAACTGTTGCTTTAGCTAATTCTGGAATTACATTTTGAACGGGATTGCCAATATCAATAGTAGCAATTTGAACTGATGTTGGTAAAAAGTTTTCATTACCCTCATCTAGAGGTTCTTCTAATATACTATTTAATAAATTAACTAAGTGATGTGAAGAATTTTCAGCTAAATGAGAATTAGCCGTATGTCCTTGAATACCTTTTACCTGAAAAAAGAAACTTACTGATCCTCTCCTTCCAATTTTTACTTTATCACCCACCTCATTTTTAGAAGTTGGTTCACCAACAAGACAATGATCAAACCTATAATTTTGTTTACTTGCCCATTCTAGAATTCTTGGTGTGCCGTTTACAGAATCTCTTTCTTCATCACCTGTAATAATAAAGGAAATCTTACCTGGAAGATTTTTATGCTTATCTACAAATCTTTTAGCGGCACTAATGAAACAAGCAACACTACTTTTCATATCTTCGCTGCCTCTTCCATAGAGTTTACCTCCATCTATTTTTGCAGCAAAAGGAGGGTATTTCCATGAACTTTCATTTCCTACAGGAACGACATCTGTATGACCAGCATAAGCAAAATTTTTTCCTTCATTTCCTATTGTTGCAAATAAATTTTTTACTTCGTAAGAATTGTTTCCAGAGAAAGTTAATGGATGACAATCACATCCTATAGCTTTTAGGTGATTTTCAACGACTGTTAAAGCGCCTTCATCTTTTGGAGTCACACTAGCACATTTAACTAAGGATTGTGTAAGATTAACTGGATCAAAATTAATTTCTGACATTAATCTCTTAAAAGATCATTTATTGATGTTTTACTTCTGGTTTGTTCATCAACTCTTTTAACAATAACAGCACAGTATAAAGAAGGATTAATATCCCCCTCTTTCTTTCCTGGTAACGTTCCTGGTACAACAACTGAATAAGCTGGAACTTTTCCCATATGAATTTCTCCAGTCGATCTATCAACTATTTTTGTAGATGCACCAATAAATACACCCATTGATAAAACTGCACCTTCGCCCACAATAACACCTTCAGCAACTTCACTTCTTGCTCCAATAAAACAATTGTCTTCAATAATCACGGGATTTGCTTGAAGTGGCTCAAGTACACCACCAATACCAGCGCCTCCAGAAATATGACAGTTTTTACCAATTTGTGCACATGAACCAACTGTTGCCCAAGTATCAATCATTGTCCCTTCATCAACATATGCACCAAGATTTACAAAAGAAGGCATTAAAACAACACCTTTAGCAATAAATGCAGATTTTCTTACTACAGCGTCTGGCACATATCGAAATCCTGCTTTCAGATGATTATCTTTGGTCCAATTTGCAGTTTTACTCTCTACTTTGTCAAACCAAGTAGCGTGAGATGCTTTAATGATTTCATTATCATTCAATCTGAAACTTAAAAGAATTGCCTTTTTAATCCATTGATTAACTTGCCACTCATTATTAATTTTTTCACAAACCCTTAAGTTGCCACTATCAAGTTTGTTCAAAGTTTCATCTACTGCATTTCTAATATCGCCTGTAGTATTGACATTAACATTATTTCTATCCTCAAAGGCATCATTTATAATTTTTTCAAGATCACTCATATCTTACCCTCATTTACATCTTTTAAAAATAAACTCAAATCTCTTGTTTGAAAATCTAAATATTTTTTAGATGCTTCAATATCATCTGAAAAATTCTCATAACCAGCATCAACCCAGACAGGTGTGAAGCCAACTTTTTTTGCGGGAACTAAATTTTTTGCAATATCATCAAACATTGCTGATTTATTAGCTTCGATATCAAATAAGTTGATAATTTTTTCATAAGGAGAAATTTCTGGCTTAGGAATATAATCAGCCATTTTAATATCATATATTTCGTCAAAAAAATTTGTTAGATTAATTTTCTCTAATACATCTAAGACATGTTGCTTATTTGCATTTGTATAAATAATTTTTCTTCCCTCAAGTTTGTATAATTCATTATTAAGATTTTGATTTGGACCAACAATTGAATAATCTAACTTATGAACTTCTTCTAAAAAATAATCAGGATCAACACCATGATTATCCATCATACCTCTTAGAGTTGTGCCATGTTGCTTGTAATATTTTGCTTGTAGTTTTTTTGCTTCAGCTAATTCCATATTTAAATTTTTAGCTACGAATTCACCCATTAATTTATGGACTTGCTGAAAAATTCCACTGTCTGCAGAGTAAAGTGTGTTGTCTAGATCAAATATCCAGGTATTAATGTTATCTTTAAAGCTCATTTAATTACTTGTTATTTGTGTACCAATTCCATGTTCAGTGAATAACTCTAATATTACTGAATGAGGAATTCTTCCATCTAAAATAGTAGATTTTTTAACACCTTTTTTCATTGCTTCAATACATGTATTAATTTTTGGCTTCATACCTCCAGAAATATATTCTTCATCTGCAATATTTTTAGCTTCTTCAAGAGTTATTGATGAGATTAATTTTTCATCTTTGTCTAAAATTCCAGGTACATCGGTTAGTAATAATAATTTACTTGCCTGTAACTCACCTGCTATAAAACCTGCAACTGTATCGGCATTGATATTGTAGGTAAAATTATTTTCATCCTTACCTAAAGGAGATATGACAGGGATTTGACCATTTTTTATAAAGTTAGTTAGCATATCTTTATTTAATTTTTTTGGTTGTCCAACAAAACCAATATCAACTATTTTTTCAATATTTGAATCACTATCTTTAATTTCAAGGCTCAATTTAGTTGCATTAATTAAGTTATCATTACCAGATACTCCTATCGCTTTTCCTCCAGAAGCACATATAGATTCTACTATTTCTGAATTGATATCTTTAGATAAAACTTCCTCAACTACCTTAATTGTTTCTTTATCAGTAACTCGTAACCCTTCAACAAATTGTGTTGATATATTTTTTGATTTAAGTCTCTCACCAATTTGAGGTCCTCCACCATGAATAATAATTGGTGAAACACCAACTTCTTTTAATAATCCAATATCTCTGGAAAAACTCTCTGATAGTTTTTTATCTCCCATCGCATGTCCACCGTATTTTATTACAATGGTATCACCACTATGTTCTCGAATGTATGGAAGAGCTTCAACTAAGGTTGAGGCTTTATGTATAAAATAAGCCTGATCACTCTCTGATAAAAAATCAAATTTCATATTTATTGTGACAACCCGTATATAGATCTTTGAATCTCTGTAATACCATTATTTTTTTTGGTCTCAGATTGATATATTTTCGTAAATGATTTTTTATAATTTTGCATTAAACTTAAAATTGATTTTTTTTGATATTCTAAATAGTTGTTAGATATTTTATCTATTTTAGTTAAAATTATTGAAAATTTTCTTGAACAATCACTCAATAAATCCAACATATCTATATCAGAATTTTTGATACCAACTTTTGAGTCAATGAGTAAATAAACATGATCAAGTGTATCTCTATTTTCTATATATTCTTCAATCAAGGTCATTAAGTTTTCTCGAGCAACTTTTGATACTTTGGCAAAACCATAACCGGGCAAATCAATCATATTTATTTTTTCACTAATTAAAAAAACATTTATAGCTTGAGTTCTTCCTGGAGTTTTACTGGTTTTGGCTAGTTTTTTTGTTTTAGTTAATGAATTTATTAAACTAGATTTTCCAACATTAGATCTGCCTATAAAACAACATTCTTTTTTTATATCTGAATATGGAATGTCTTTAAATGACTGAAAGGAACCTAAAAACTTATTATTATTAAAAAAGTTATTTAAATTTTTATTTAAGCTAGCCATTTTTGGCTAAAATTCTTCTTTGAATATACCATTGCTGCGCAATTGATAAAATATTGTTCACTGACCAATATAAAACTAAACCAGCTGCAAAACCAGCTAGTACAAAAGTAAATACAAATGGAAGTAATGCAAAAATTCTAGCCTGTGTTGGATCAGCGGGAGCAGGATTTAGTTTTTGTTGTAACCACATAGTGAAACCCATAATGATAGGAAGAATACCAATATCAATTATTGACAGTATAGGAGGCACATCCCAAGGAACTAATCCAAATATTGTCATTAAGCCTAACGGGTCTGGTGCAGATAGATCATGAATCCATCCGTAAAAGGGAGCGTGATACATCTCTATAGTAACAAACAACACTTTATACAAAGAGAAGAAAATTGGTATTTGTACTAAAATTGGTAGACAACCCGCAACAGGATTAGCCCCCTCTCTTTTATACAAGGCCATTAGTTCTTGCTGCATTTTTTGTCTGTCATTTGGATAGGTTTCTTTTAATCTTTGCATATCAGGCTGCAGTTTTTTCATTTTCGCCATAGATTTAAAAGATGCCTGCGCTAGCGGAAATAAAATTAAACGCATTAAAATAGTAAAGGCAATTATTGCTAGACCAAAATTACCAGCATAACCAAAAAACCAATTAATGGCATATGAAACAGGTTTAGTTAAAAAACTAAACCAACCCCAGTCAATTGCATCAGTAAATCTTGGTATAGAGAGATTTTCGTCATAAGCACTTAAGACATTTAATTTTTTTGCACCCACAAATAATTTTCCGCCGTAAGATATATTTTCACCTGAGTTAATTTTATATATCTGACCAACATAACCTGCCCTATAGCTATCACGTCCATTATTACCGTATCTATAATTGACGTTAATGGATTGGTCAGCATCAGGAATTAAAGCAGACATCCAATATTTGTCTGTAAAACCTAACCAACCTCCTTGTGTTTTATTATCGCAAAACTCTTTTTTTGTTTGCATGGATGAATTACAATCATCGGCAATATCATCATAATTTTTTTCCAATAATTCGTCGTTTATTAGACTAATTAAACCCTCGTGAAGTATAAAAAAATTAATTGTATCTGGTGTGTTTATTCTTTTGATTAATCTGTATGGAAAAACTTCAATATCTTCACCACTGTTGTTTTCTATTTCTTGTGTAATTGTAAACATATACTCATCATCAACTTGATAGTTGATTTTGAAAGTTATGTTTTTATTATTCGTCCAACTAAGTGTAACAGGGCTTGATGGGCTTAGAGTGGTAGAGTTAGTTTTCCAATTTGTTTCTAAATTAGGTAATTCAATGCTAGAATTTTTTAGCTCTTTCCAACCTGTTTCAATATAATATGGATTAGCAGTCCCATCTGGTAACAAAAGCTGGATATTATTCGAATCAGGTTCTAAGCTAGTTTTATATTTTGATAATACGAGATCATCTAAAATTGCTCCTTTTAGATTTATAGAACCTTTAATAGATGCATTTTCAAAAATAACTCTGTCGGTTTGAATTAAAGCTTCATCTCTACTTTGTATTTCTGAAACTACTTGGCTGCTTTGTCCATCAATGGATGTTGCAGGCTCTAATACTTCATCTTCTTCAAAGGATGTTGTTTGAATTGGTTGAGTTGGAAATAATAATTGAAAAAAAATAATTATCGCAATTGAAATACCAATAGCCAAATATAAATTTCTTTGTTCGTTCATTTATTTAACTCTGATTTTTTTGGTACTGGGTCAAATCCGTGTGAACCCCAAGGATGACATTTTGAAATTCTTTTCACCGATAAAATTGATCCTCTAAATAACCCATGTTCCTTTAATGCTTTAATAGAATACTCAGAACAGGTTGGTAAATACCGACAATTCTGGCCAAGTATTGGGGAAATCAATAACTGGTATAATCTAATTATTATGATTAAAGGTAATGAAATATATTTACTAACCATTTATCTTTCCCTTAAGTTCTAATAAAAGTTTATCAAATTTCTCTTCGAGCAATGAACTTTTAGCTATTAACACATAATATGAATTAATTTTACCATTAATAATAATTTTTCTAGCTAATTCTCTCATTATTCTCTTTGCTCTATTTCTTTTTACTGCGTTGCCAATTTTTTTTGAAGCTGTGTATCCTACACCTATAGAATTTTCTAGATCTTGATTGTATAAAATTTGGATATTTATATTCTTACCTTTTATAAATTCTCCCTGGTTTCGTATCATAACGAAAGTTGATCTCTTCTTAATTGTAAATAATTTATGGGCCATTTGGCCTATTTAAGCGCTTAATTGAGCTCTTCCTTTTGCACGTCTTCTATTAATGATTTGACGACCTGCTTTAGTTGCCATTCTAGCCCTAAAACCGTGTCTTCTTTTTCTAATTACTCTACTAGGTTGGTAAGTGCGTTTCATAATAAATATCTGGGCCTAATACGAATTCATTATATATAAGTCAAATATTTACTTATGTAATCGATGAAAATTTGCAGAAAAGCTAATGAATTAGAGCCAAATTTAGTTTCAATCAAAGACAAAGGCCAGTCTATTGGTTTAGTTTTAACAATGGGAAACTTACACGATGGACATTTATCTCTTATTAGGGAAGCACAATTACATAACGAATTTGTGATCTGTTCAATATTTATTAATCCTACTCAATTTAATAATGAAAATGATTTCAATTCTTATCCAAAGACAATTGATGATGATATTTCTAAATTAGAAAATATTGGTTGTAATTTACTCTTCTTACCTGAAGTTCAAGAGATATACCCAAAAGGATTGGCAAAGAAAAATATCGTAAACAATTTTAGAAATATTTTATGCGATAAATTTCGACCAGGCCATTTTGATGGAGTTACTACTGTTGTGGATCTTTTTTTTAATATGATTAAACCAACGAACAGTTATTTTGGCGAGAAGGATTTTCAGCAAGTAAAAATAATACAAGATTTAGTAAAAATTAATCACCACAATATTAAAATAATTCAATGTCCATCTGTACGAGATAAAACAGGTATGAGTTTATCTTCAAGGAACTCTAAATTTTCTAATGATCAATTAAAAATTTTCAATATATTAGGAAATAAAATTAAAGAACATATTAATCTTTTAACACAAAATGAAATTAATAATTTAGATCAATTAAAAATAGAGCTTCTTCAAAATAATATTAATAAAATTGACTATTTAGAGATAAGAAATGAAAATAATTTAGAAATAACAAAAAATTATTCTGAAGCTAGATTATTTATTGCTTTATATATCGGTGATATAAGAATAATTGACAATTTTAAGTTATATTAAGGTATTAACCAATTATATTCTGGTTCATTATTTTTGAATGTTAATTTTAATCTACGATGACCTGAAATTTCTAGATAAAGCCAATCAATTTCATTAATTTTATTCTCAACTACTGTAAAATTTTTATATCCTTTTTCACTTTCTTCATGACTTGGTTCCTTTCCAGTTAGGTGTTCAGGAATACCATCTTCTGGAAACTCAGTGACTGAACTTGGATCTTTCAATGTTAAGTAACATTTTCTACTAAACAATCTTGTTTTGTCCCACATTTCTTTTGCTTTATCATTTTGATTATTTACAAAAGACGTTGTTTTAATTCGCATTTGAATTTTTAATTTATGATCATAAAAAACAAACTGAGAACTATTATTTTTTTTTAAATTTGGCACTTTTGGAGATCTAAAGTCTGTGTGAAAATTTAGTGTCATGCTACTGGGATCAAATTTTCTTAAGACTACAACTCTGGAATCTATTCCACCTTCACCATCAATATTACTAAAGACCGGCGTATGAAATGTGTGTTTTCTATCTTTAACTCCTCTAGTTAAATTTGTCTTTATATCCTCAAATATTTCTGGAGCATTTTCTTTTGAAGAAGTCGACATTGTTATTGTAATATAAATTGTTTTGAAGAAATAGCTAGATAATGGAAATAAATAAAATTACGAATTTATTGAATCTGGAGCACGTAAAGTTTTTAATATCCATCTTTGAAGAAAAAAATATTGAAATCCGATTAGTAGGAGGGTGTATACGAGATGCTCTTCTTGAAAGAGAAATCAAAGATATTGATACAGCGACAACTTTGGAGCCTCAGGATGTTTTGTTGTTACTAAAAGATAACAATATTGAATATGATGATTTTGCTATTCAATATGGATCCATAGTTGCTTATCCTCATAATCGAAAAATACAAATTACAACTTTACGTGAAGATGTTAATCAAATGGGAAGACATACAAATGTAATTTACACCAACAGCTGGAAAAAAGATTCAGCCAGAAGAGATTTTACTTTCAATGCTTTATATGTTGGAAACAATAATAAACTACATGATTATTACAATGGCCAATCAGATTTAAATGAAAGTAAAATTTGTTTTATTGGTGAAATAGAGGATAGAATAAAAGAAGATTACTTAAGAATCTATCGATACTTTAGATTTAGAGGTTTATTTAATTTACCTAAAACATCTTTAAGTGATCAAAAAATTGTAGAAAAATATATTCACGAATCTTTGGCAGTGTTGACCAACGATGTAATAAGGCAAGAAATATTAAAAATGTTTAATATGTCTTTTCCATTAAATTGTTTTTACATATCTCATCAAACGTTACAAAAATTTAAATGGGTTGAAATAGTAAAAGAGCATTTCATACGAACAAAATACGATCTTGGATTAAATAAATGTCTCAATAAGATTGATAATTTAATAAATTAGTTTTTTAGTTTACAATTTGCGCACAAACCAAATATTTCTAAATTATGTTTTTTATAATTGAAGTTATTCTTTTCTGCTTGTTTTGAAAAATAAGAAAACAAATTATTTGCAGTTAGCTCAGTAACACTATCACAGTTTTCACATATCAAAAAAGATGTAGAAGTTTTTGCATTACAGCCTTCATGCTTACAAGCAATATATGAATTTCTGCTTTCTATTTTATGCACTTTGCCAATTTCAATAAGCTTATCTAAAGCTCTATAAACTTGAAGAGGAGATTTAATGCCTTTTTTTTGAATATCAAAAAGGATTGTATATGCTTTAAGAGGTTCTGATGCACTTTCTAAAATATCAAGAACTGTTTGTTGATTTTTAGTTAAGTTTAAAGTTTCTAAAGACATATTCTAAATTACCAAATTGTTATCGTTTTTGCAACTGACCCTTTATCTCAAGAGGAACTAATGAAATAATGAAAAGTATTAAAGCAACCACTATTATTGAAGGACCTGAAGAAGTATTAATCTCTAAAGAAGCAAATAATCCGATTACTACCGATAAAATACCTGATAAAATTGCGATAACAATCATTTGTTTTGGACTGCTACTAATGTTTCTGGCAATTGCTGCAGGAATTAAAAGTAAACCTGTAATTAATAATGCTCCAATCATCTTAATAGATAAGGCAATTACTCCTGCCAATAAGAGTGTAAATATAAAATTAGATACTTCCGGTCGCATTCCTTCAGCAGCTGACAAATCATAATTTACAGTTGCTGAAAATAAAGATTTCCAAATAAAATATAAGACAATTAAAATTAGGCTTCCACCTATCCAAACTAAACCAATATCAGCAGTTGTCACTGCAAGAATATCTCCAAACAATAATCCCATAAGATCAAATCGGATGTAAGATAAAAAACCAATCAACACTAAACCAATAGCAAGTGTAGAGTGAGCAAGAAGTCCAAGTAAAGAATCACCAGCTAGTTTTGTTCTTTTTTGTAAGCTTACGAGAAGTAAAGCAACAACAGTTGATATTATAAAAACAGAAAAAGCGATATTTAAACTAAATGAGTATGCTAATGTTACTCCTAAAAGAGCTGAGTGAGATAAGGTGTCACCAAAATATGATAACCTCCTCCAAATAACTAAGCATCCAAGTGGTCCAGCAACAATAGCTATACCAACCCCTGCAATAAGTGCGCGAATAAAAAAATCATCAAACATTAATTTTTAATACTCCCATCTGCCTGATGTGAATGATCATGCTCATGTTGATAGAGGGATAGGGTAGCAGCATTATGTTCTCCAAATAATTCTATGTAGGAAGAATTTTTTACTATTGATTTAGGTGACCCAGAACAACAAATGTGACCATTTAAACAAATTACATGATCTGTGGCAGACATTACAAAATGGAGATCATGAGATATAAGAAGGATGCCACAATTTAACTTGGTACAAATTTCTTTTATAAGATTGTATAGAGCGATCTCTCCATTAAAATCTACTCCCTGAACAGGTTCGTCTAAAACAAGTAGATCTGGTTTTTTAGCTATAGCTCTTGCTATTAAAACTCTCTGAAATTCTCCACCAGATAAGTTATGAATCTCTTTGTATATTAAATGCTGAACCCCTGTTAATTCTAAAGCTTCAATAATTTCATCTTTATTAATATGACTAGTTAGATTCATAAAATCTATAACTCGAAGAGGCATAGTCCAATCAATACTAATTTTTTGTGGAACATACGCCATTTTTGTTGAATAGTTTTCAATTGAACCTTCATCTGATTGTAGAATATTAAGTACCATTTTAGCGGTAGTTGTTTTTCCTGAGCCATTTGGGCCAATCAAGGTTACAATTTTACCTTTATAAATTTCAAGAGAGATACCTTTTACAATCCATTTTGAAGATTTCTGGACACCACAATTTTTCAATCTTACCAATAAATTATTATTTTCATTCATTTTTATATTTACAATTTTAAATGTTATATTATAACATTACGTTCATTAACAGACTTAATTATTAATAGGAACATTTTTTATGAGACAAAACAACTTTTTTTTGATGCTTTTGAAAGTATTTTTCTTTTCGTCAATTTTAGTTGCAACTTCAGCTGTAAGAGCGGAATTAAAAGTTGTTACTACAATTAAACCACTTCATTCACTTATTTCAAATGTAATGGATGGTGTAGGTGAGCCAGCACTTATAATTGAAGGAAGTACTTCCCCCCATAGCTTTTCATTAAAACCTTCTCACGCCAAACTTTTAGAAGAAGCAGATATCATATTCTGGGTTGGTGAAAGTATTGAAACATTTATGGAGAGACCTCTTGAGTCAATTGTTAAAAATGCAGAAGTTGTAGAGTTCATGGAAGTTGAAACTATTAATAAATTAAAGTTTAGAGAAGAATCAATTTTTGACGACCACGATGACCACGATGATCACGATGATCACGACGACCACGATGACCACGATGACCATGATGATCATGATGACCATGACGACCATGATGATCACGATAATCACGACGACCACGATGATCACAACGACCACGATGACCATGACGACCATGATGATCATGAAGATCATGACGATCACAGTGGACACGATCACCACGGTCATGCACATGGTGAATTCGATGCTCACATCTGGCTAGATCCAATGAATGCTAAAGAAATGGTACATGAAATTGCACATGAGTTAGGTGATTTGGATCCAGCAAATAAGAATAAATATGAAGCTAATGCACAAGCAACAATCCAAGCGCTAGATCAACTAGTTAACGATATTGAAAAAGGAATAAATAAAGACGCAAAGTTTGTTGTCTTCCATGACGCTTATCAATACTTTGAAGAAAGATTTGGGGTTAGAGCTGCTGGAGCGCTAACTTTGAATACGGATGTTTTACCTGGTGCCAAACAGATTGCTGATATTCAAGATGTAATTAAGGATAGAGGAATAAAATGTATCTTCTCTGAACCTCAGTTTAATCCAAAGATAATTACAACGATAGCTGAAGACATGAATATCAAAACGGGTGTTTTTGATCCTTTAGGTGCCAATATTGACATAAATAAAGATCTTTATTTTAAGTTAATAACGAATCTAGGAGATGAACTTAAAGGTTGTTAGAAATATATTTTAAATATTAAATTTAAATTGAGGGTGTTAATTAACAGCACCCTCCACCTTCACAAGTACAGCAACAGCTACAACTGCAACCACACTTTGGTGGATTTGGATTTTGATTTTTCATAATGATACCTATATCTATATATGAATAACTTTTAAACAAATTTATGAGAAAAATAAAAGAAATTAAAGAGTGTATGAAGACTTTCGAGGGTGATGGGATACCTGTAACGAGAGCTTTCCCTGTCCCCGGTATGAGAGAAAACGATCCATTCCTTCTTTTTGATCATTTTGGCCCAATTAATTATGAACCAGGAGGTGCAACTGGTGTGCCTGCGCATCCTCATTGTGGATTTGAGGCAATTACTTACATGCTTGGTGGTGAGGTAGAACACAGAGATTCATTTGGTGGACAAGCTGAAATTGAAACTGGCGATGTACAATGGATGACAACTGGATCAGGTTTAATTCACTCTGAATTGGTAACAGAAAAATTTAAGAAGAGTGGAGGTATCATGCAAGGATTACAAATCTGGGTTAACCTTCCTCAAAAAAATAAAAAAGTTAAACCTTGGTATCAACATATTAAAAGAAACACTATTCCAACAGTATCTGAAAATAAGAATATAGAAATTAAAGTTCTTGTGGGTGAAATAAACAAAACCAAATCTAAAATTCAAACATATTCACCTGTATCAATATTTGATATTCAATTTTCAAAACCAGATATGACAAAGTTTAATGTCAATAAAGAACAAAATCTTATGATCTATATTATTGATGGTCAGTTACAATTCAACGACAATGATAAAATCGCTAATAAAGGTGATATGATTTACTTTGATCAGTCAAGTGATGAGATTCAACTTACGTCAATATCTGAAAAGGGGTCCTATCTAGTTTTAGCCGGAAAGCCTCTCAAAGAACCTGTAGCACGTTATGGACCTTTTGTGGCTAATTCTGAGGGAGAAATCAAGCAAGCTATGATGGACTATCAAGAAGGAAAGATGGGAAACTTAGCTTAATTTAATTGGCGTAACATTTCACTAGCTACTATTGCAACTGAACTACTAAGATTAATTGATCTAGGCCCCTTTATCATTGGTATTGTTAACCTTTCGTCGACAGAGCTATGGACATAATCTGGGGCCCCAGCACTTTCTCTCCCAAATAAAATAATATCATTTGATTGGAACTTATAATCAAAAAAACTTTTTTTACTTTTTGTTGTTAGAAGAATGAGTCGATATGAATTTTTTTGTGCCCATTCATAAAATTTTTCCCAGCTTAAATGTTTTTTCAATTTTAGGTAATCATAATAATCCATTGATGCTCTTTTGAGTCTTTTATCATCGATCAAAAAACCAGCTGGTTCTATTATATCTACTGGTAATCCAAGACATGCACCTAGTCTAAATATGTTTCCTGCATTTTGGGGTATGTCAGGTTCAAATAGTGCAATTCTCATAGATTTTTACTACATTATTTTATTAATTGCGTCACGCTGGCACATATATAAAAAGTACTTTTTTACGTATTTAAGATATAAGAAATTCTAAATAAATGGCTAAAAAACCCAAAAAAAATAAAAGAAGAGATTTTCTTCAACTGAGCACAGTAACCCTTGGTGCTGTTGGTACAGCTGCATTTATCTGGCCGTTTCTAAAAAGTATGAGTCCAGCAGAAGATACCTTAGCAGCGGGATCAACTGAAGTAGACATTAGTGCTATTGAAGAGGGTCAAAGTATAACAATAAAATGGCGTGGAAAACCTGTTTTCATTAAGAAAAGAACAAAAGAAGAGATTGATGCAGCAAAAATGGTTCAAGCATCCGATTTAAGAGATCCACAAGATGACTCAGATAGAGTGCAAAAAGAGGAATGGTTAGTTTTAGTAGGAGTATGTACACACCTAGGATGTGTTCCACTTGGTCAGAAAGTTTCAGATATGAAAGGTGAGTATGACGGCTGGTACTGCCCATGTCATGGCTCACATTATGATACATCAGGAAGAATAAGAAAAGGACCAGCGCCAAAAAACTTGGACATTCCACCCTATGCCTTTTTAAATGATAATACTATAAAGATTGGATAAATATGGATAAGAATAGAAAAGTACATCAATTTAAAAATCCTGTCCTTAATTGGATAGAATTTCGTTTACCAATTATTTCTTATTTCAAAAAAGAATATGGTGATTATCCAATGCCTAAAAATTGTAATTATTTTTGGAGTTTTGGTGCATTAGCGACAATTACACTTATTACAATGATTGTTAGTGGAATTTTTCTTGCAATGAATTACACACCACACACTGATATGGCATTTGATAGTGTTGAGAGAATAATGCGAGATGTCAATTACGGTTGGTTAATGCGATATATACATTCCAATGGAGCATCTTTTTTCTTTATAATAGTTTATATTCACATTGTAAGGGCAATGTATTTTGGTTCTTATAAATATCCAAGAGAACTTAATTGGATTTTAGGTGTATTCATATTTCTTTTAATGATGGCAACTTCTTTCCTTGGTTACACTTTACCCTGGGGACAGATGTCTTACTGGGGGGCAACCGTTATAACTAATTTATTTAGTGCTATACCAATTATTGGTGAAGGATTAAAAACATGGCTTCTTGGTGATTACAATGTTGGAAATGCAACTTTGAATCGTTTCTTTGCTCTTCATTATGTTTTACCTTTCGTTATTTTTGGTGTTGTAGCATTACACGTTGCTGCTGTTCATGTTCATGGATCTAATAATCCAGATGGAATCGAGATTAAAAGTAATAAAGACTCAGTAAACTTTTTTCCATATATGTTAATTAAAGATACTGTAGCTATGTGTGCCTTTGGAGTTGCTATATCTGCAGTAATATTTTTTGGACCAAACTTAATGTCAGAAGTTGATAATTATATACCTGCAGATCCGCTCGTTACGCCTGCTCACATCGTACCTAATTGGTATCTTGCTCCTTTCTATGCAATTTTAAGAGCTGTCCCAGACAAACTCGGAGGAGTTCTGTTAATGTTTGGTGCAATCGCAATTTTATTTGTGTTACCTTGGCTTGATAGATCAAAAGTAAGAAGTTGTAACTATAGACCAATGTATAAATGGTTTATGATGGGTTTTTTCGTTAACTTCTTTGCATTAGGTTATGTTGGAATGCTTCCTGCTGAAGGTTTATATCTTTTAATTGCAAGAGTGGGCTTACTTTACTACTTTGGTTTTTTCTTCATTATTACACCATTTGTTGGTTGGATAGAGAAACCTAGCAAGCTGCCGCTTAGTATTAGTGATGTTTATGCTAAAAACATAATGCCTAATATTGGCGCAGGAGAGGCAGGAATGCCTTCACCAGCAATGCAAAAAGATACAAATTTATAATGCGCCTATTACTTATTATTTTTCTATTCTTCTCTTCAAATATATTTGCCGCAGAAATGAGCACTGAAAAAATGCCAAAACATGATTGGTCTTTTAAAGGTGTAACTGGAACTTTTGATAGAGCTGCAATTCAAAGAGGTTACAAAGTCTACAGAGAAGTATGCGCGGGATGTCATTCAATGAAACTACTATATTACAGAGATCTAATTGATGTTGGTTTTTCTGAAGCTCAAGTAAAAGTAATTGCTTCTGAATATACTGTCTTAGATGGTCCAAATGATGATGGTGAGATGTTTGAAAGACCAGCTAGACCAGCAGACAGATTTGTTAATCCATACGCAAATGATAATGAAGCGAGAGCAAATAATAATGGAGCTTATCCTCCAGATTTGAGTGTAATTACAAAAGCTAGAAAATATGGAGTTGATTATATTTATAATCTGCTTTTAGGATATGTCGAACCTCCAAAGGGAATGGAGGTAGGTAATGGAATGTGGTACAATAAATGGATGGCTGGAAATCAAATAGCGATGCCAGCACCTTTAGCTGATGGAAGTGTAGATTATGATGATGGAACAGATAACAACGCACAACAGTTATCTGCTGACGTAACTCACTTTCTTCATTGGGCTGCGGAACCAGAAATGGAAGAAAGAAAAAATTTAGGAATTAAAGTAATATTATTCTTTATTATCCTTGGAACAATTGTTTATTTAGCAAAAAATAGACTTTGGCGAGACGTTACTTAGACATTAAATAAAAAGTTCATTACATCACCATCTTTGACAATATAATCTTTACCTTCTTGTCTTAACTTTCCAGAATCTCTACTTCCAGCATCACCATTATTTTCTATATAGTCGTTATAAGAGACAGTCTCTGCTCTAATAAATCCTTTTTCAAAATCAGTATGAATTTTTCCAGCAGCTTGAGGTGCAAGTGTTTCTTTTTTTATTGTCCATGATCTTGTTTCTTTTGGACCACATGTAAAATAGTTTATCAAACCTAAAAGTTCATATCCTGATTTTATAACCTTATTCAATGTTGTTTGATCTAAATTAAGTTCTTTAAGAAATTCAAGTTTTTCTTCTTCATTATCTAATTCTGCTATTTGTGCTTCTATTGATGCAGAAATTAAAACTACAGAATGATTGTTTTTTTTGGCAAACTCGATGACTTTTTTTGATAATTCGTTTCCAGTATGTATCGATTCTTCATCTACATTACATATGTACATAGTTGGCTTAAGACTAATTAAGTTTAGACTATTTACAAAGTCAATTTCATTGCTAGCAAACTCATCAATTTTTAAGATACTATTTGCATCTAGCATTTGTAAAATTTTATTTATTATCTCAAATTGATGTTTAGCTTCTTTATCATTTGCTTTTAATTTTTTTTCTAAACTAATTTTTTTATTATTTAAGCTTTCAAGATCAGCCAATTGCAATTCTAAATTTATTGTTTCAATATCATCTAGTGGATCAATTTTTGATGATACATGAGTAATGTTAGTATCTTCAAAGCATCTCACAACATGAGCTATTGCGTCAACTTCTCTAACATGTCCTAAAAATTTATTTCCTAAACCTTCTCCTTGAGAGGCTCCTTTTACTAATCCTGCAATATCAACAAAATCCATGAAAGATGGGATTATTTTTTCACTTTTTCCAATGATTGCAAGTTTGTCTAATCTGTCATCGGGCACTGCAACTCTTCCTATATTTGGTTCTATAGTTGCAAATGGATAATTTGCCGCCTCTGCTTTATTTGATTGGGTAAGAGCATTAAATAAAGTAGATTTACCAACATTTGGTAATCCAACTATCCCGCACTTAAATCCCATAATTAATTTTGCTCATTTATTTTTGTTAGAAATAGAGGAATATCTGAAAATATTAATTCTATATTTTTAACCATTTTATCAATTTTTTTATTTATTATTTCTTCTTCTGATTTTGAAAATTTATTTAAAACATAACTTGAAACTAAATCTTTATGTCCAGGATGATCAATTCCAATACGTATTCTAAAATAATTTTCCCCTATAAATTGGTCAATACTTTCCAATCCATTATGACCTCCGTTTCCACCACCTTGTTTTATTTTTACTTTCGATAATTCTAAATCAAGGTCATCATGTATAACAAAAGTATGGTCTAATTTTATTTTATAAAAATTCACAATTTCTGAAACAGCTTTTCCAGATAAATTCATGAATGTAAGAGGTTTTAGCACAAAGATTTTTTGATTATTAATTACACCTGAATATAATTCTTTTATTTTATCTTCTTTAATTTTATCCCAATTAAAATGTGAGATTATATTATCCGCTAAATGGAAACCTATATTATGTCTGGTATTTTTGTAATTTACACCTGGGTTCCCAAGTCCACAAATTAAAAACATATAATAAAATATAAAGTAAAGTTACTTAGATTCTTTATTTTCTTCTTTATTATCAGAAGATTCTTCCTTCTTTTCCTCTGATTTCTCTTCACCACCTTCTGCTGAACTTTCTTCAGTTGTTTCTTCAGTTTTAGTTTCAACTTCTACAGTTGGCGGAACAAGAGTAGCTATTACAAAATCTCTATCTGAAATAGTAGGAGCAACTCCTTCAGGTAGTAGAATATTACTAATTTTAACTGCATCACCAATTTCACTTTCAATTAAATCAAATTCTAGTTTGCTAGGTATATTATTTGCATTACATGTTAGTTCAACAAGTCTTCTAACGGTATTTAAAACTCCACCTTTTTTTAAACCAGGACATTTATCTTGATTTAAAAACTCAATAGGAATTTCAACGTTTACTTTTGTATTTTCTTGCACTCTTAGAAAATCAAAATGTATAAGTCTATCACTTACAGGATGGTATTGTAATTGTTTAGGAAGTATTTTTTCTTTCTTTCCATCAACATCAAGATCTATAATTGTTGAATAAAAAGAACCAGTACCCATTAATTTTTTGAGTATTTTATCTTCTAGAGCAATTTTCTTAGGCTCAGTTCCCTTGCCATAAATAATACCAGGAACTAATCCTTTCATTAAAAGACTATGATTTGAACCAATGTCTTTGTTTCTTTCTATCGCTTTAAAATCACTCATAAAACTAAAAATTAATCGAAAAGGGCGGACACTGAAGTGTCAGTGTTAATCCTTTTAATCGCATCACCCATTAAAGGAGCAATACTAATATGTCTAATGTTTTTTGTGCTTTTTACCTCTTTAGAAGGCTCAATTGTATCTGTTAAAACTAACTCTTTTATGCTCGAATTTTCAATCTTTTTTAGTGCATCACCAGATAATACTCCATGCACAATATAAGAATAAATTTCTTTAGCCCCATTTTTACTTAGAGCTTCTGCAGCATTACATAACGTGCCTGCAGAGTCAGCTATATCATCTAGTAAAATACATGTTTTATCTTTTACATCTCCGATAATATTCATCACTTCAGACTCCCCAGCCTTTTCTCTTCTTTTATCGGCAATTGCTAGTCCAGCCTCTAACCTCTTAGCAAAAGCTCTGGCTCTAACAACACCACCAACATCAGGTGAAGCAACAACTAAATCTTTGTTTCCATTAAATCTTTCTTTAACATCATCGATTATCGGTCTTACAGAAAAAATATTATCTAAAGGAATGTCAAAAAAACCTTGAATTTGACCAGCATGTAAATCCATTGTTAATACCCTATCAGCGCCCGCGGATGTAATTAAATTTGCAACAAGTTTGGCAGTGATTGGTGTTCTAGGCCCAGTCTTTCTATCTTGTCTTGCATAACCATAATATGGGATAACAGCAGTAATCCTTTTAGCTGAACCTCTTCTTGCAGCATCAATTGTAATTAAAAGTTCCATTAAATGGTCATTTGCTGGATGTGAAGTAGATTGAATTATAAAAACATCTTCACCTCTTATATTTTCATTTATTTCAACAAATATTTCTCTGTCATTAAAAGTTCTAACAGATGCATCAGCTAATGGAACATCAATATGTTTAGAAATTTTTTCTGCTAAGGATTTGCTACTATTACAGGCGATTATTTTCATATAATCAAATTAACTACTATATTAGAATTATAATAGATCAACTAAAATTAATCATTAAATGCAACGATATTAAGCATTCTTCCAGTATCTCTAAATTTCTGTGATTCCCTACGATGACTGAAAAAAATTCTCTTATTAGAGAAAGTATCTCTGTCAATGTTATATATATTTTTAATACCTAATTCCTTAAACTGATAATTAATCAATCTTCTTAAATTAAATAAATCTTTGTTTTTATTTTTATATTTGAAGAAAATAGAGTATTTTTTATTTTTGCTAATAAACTTGTTTTTAAAGTTTTTTGATACTTCAAAGTTTTTAAAGCCTAAACAAGGGCCAACAAGAACGACGATATTTTTTTTTATTATTTTTTGTTTTACAAAAAATTCTACACCTTTAGCAGCTATATTTTTTAATGCCCCTTTCCAGCCTGAATGAAGAGCACAAATATATTTTTTATTTTTATCAAAAATAAAAATTGGACAGCAATCTGCGGTTAAAACTCCTAAAGCTATTTGCTTATTATCTGTTATTAACCCATCTCCAGAATATTTTTTACCTATATTTTTTCTATTAATTTTGATGATTTTGTTGGAGTGTATTTGACTAATAAATTTTACCTTTTTTTTGATATTTAAATTTTTCAGACAAATATTAATATTTTTTTTTACATTTATTTTAGTATCCTTGCGGTTTAAGCTACAGTTCAACGAATAGTTTTCTTTTTTGGATACTCCACCATTTCTAGTAAAAAAACCAGCTTTAACAAAAGGTTTAATTTTTGCATGTGTAAAATAATTTTTAGTAATCATAAGCTAGAAACAACAAGGCATTTAAACAATTTTCCCATCCTATCAACATTAATTAATCTATCTACTTCTTCGTCTATTAAATTTTTCTTTAAATTTGATTTTTTAGATAGCAATTCTTTCTTTCGTTCTAATATTCCATATTTTATTAAAAAATCTCTTTGTGATACAAATTCGTTTATTTTTAATTTGTTTTGTTTCGCTATTTCAATTAATTCATCGAAATTTACATGACTTGAAATGTCTTGTTGGGTTACATTTTCAAATATACTGGTTTTTTTATGATTATATATTGCTTGTAAAGTAAAGTTTTTAATTTTCTCATTATATCCATAATCGATTAAAATACATATACCCCTATTCTTTTTTAGATGTTTACAAATTTTATCAAAGTATTTATTTCTTGAATAAGAAACTTCATAAATTTTTTGTTTTATGTGTTTACTTAAAATGTTTAATATTTTTTTACTAATTACTCGTTTATTTATAGAATAATATTTATTTTCTTTTTCATTATATTTCACATATTTTTCAAACCAATGATTATCATTGTATAAAAATTGCCTTACAGGAAAACAGTCAAAGAATTCATTTGAATATATTATTGAAGGTAGTTTAGATTTGAAATTTAAAGCTTTAGACCATCTAATTTTTGATTGTTTAAAATATTTTAAATTCTTTTCCTGTATTTTTCTTAATTCTTTATTTATTTCTATTAAATTAACATTAGCATTTTCAAAAAAGCTTGGAATTATCTGTGCAGTTCTTTCGATGTCTTTAAATAAGGTTCCATTGCCTGGACCTAATTCAATTAAATTAAATCTTGAGTTAATTTTTTCTTTCCAATGATAAAGTAAATAAACACCAATAATTTCTCCAAACATTTGTGAAATTTCTGGAGATGTAACAAAGTCAAATTTTCTTCCTACGGGTTTTTTTCTTAAGTAATAACCATTACTTGAGAAAAGAGCTAATTCTATAAATTTATCTAAACGAAAATTTTTTTTATTGTTAAGAAGTTTTATTTTATTAATTTTTTTTTTGCTTAACATTTTGAATTATTAATATTCCAAAAATAAAAAAAGGTATACATAGTATTTGACCCATTGAAATAAAATTAAAAAATAATCCTAGGTGCAAATCTGGTTCTCTTACGTACTCAATTAAAAATCTAAATATCGAATAAAATATTAAAAAAAGACCGCTAATTACTCCGTAAATTTTGTATTTTTTTATCTTATAAAAACAGATTAATAATATGATAAATAAAATGATTCCCTCAAGAAAAGCTTCATATATTTGAGAAGGATGTCTCGGTATATTATCTATTGATGGATAAATAACAGATATATAAAAATCTGTTGGTCTACCTATTAGCTCTGTATTAATAAAGTTTGCAATTCTCCCAAAGAATAGTCCAATAGGAGCAACGATTGAAACTAAATCAGATAGATAGAAAAAACTTTTTCCATTAATTTTTGTAAATATTAAAGTACTTATTATTATACCCGTTAATCCACCATGAAATGACATACCTCCATTCCAGATTTTAAATAGATAAAAAGGATTAGTTAAAAATTCATTAAGTTGATAAAAAATAACATAACCTGTTCGTCCCCCGATAATTACTCCTAATACTGCCCAAATAAGAAAGCTATCTATATTTTTATTACTGTATTGATTTCCATAAATTGTGTTTAATTTTTTTATAATATAAATTCCTAATAGAAATCCTAAGATATATGCTAAACTGTACCATCTTATCTCAATGAAACCGATTGATAAGATGACAGGATCTATTGATGGTTGAATAAAATTCATTTATCTATATTTAATATTATAACATGGTTGATAGAAACAAAATACTTTCTGATTTATCAAAATTTGCAGTAGATGCTATGAGCACTTTTTCAGGTGTTAAGGAGGAGATTGAAACAATTGTATCTTTACGAGTTAACAAAATAATAAAAAAAATGAATCTCGTTAAAAAAGATGAATTTGAAGTACTGAAAAGAATGGTGCAAAAAGTAATGATGGAAAATGAAAAATTAAAAAAAACATCTTCAAGGCCTTTAAAATCTAAGAAAAAATCAGTCAAAAAGAAAAAAACTATTAAAAAGAAATCAAAAAGGTAGGAATCCTCAACTAATTAACATTTTTTATAGATTTTTCCTTGCAAAATACGAGTTCAATTTAGTAATCAATATATAGTACTAATTTTGTGTGCAATGACTACATAGTGTATGGAAAATGAGAATATATTGTTAAACCCGATTGATATCATTGAAGATGTTATTCATCAAAAAAAATGGAATTTTAGTAGAGCTGCTGATCATGAATTAGTAGCTGAGATTGCATCCCATTGGTGTGCTTACAGATTATATTTCACATGGTCTGAGAATATTAATGCGCTTAGTTTTTCAATAACTTTTGATATTAAGTTTCCTGAAACTAAACTCAATAAAGCGTATGAACTGCTAGGACTCATAAATGAGAACTTATGGATTGGACATTTTGATATAACAAGTAAAAATGGTATCCCAGCTTTTAGACATACGTTATTATCAAATAATTCAACAGAAACATTGCATAAAAAATTTGAAGATCTTGTCGATATTGGAATTTATGAATGTGAAAAATTTTATCCAAGTTTCCAACAAGTTCTCTTTGACGATATCTCCCCTAAAGAAGCTATAAAATTCTCTAATTTTGAAGTTATTGGTAGAGCTTAAATTTTATAATAAAACTGCTATATTATAAATAGATGAAAAATATCTTATTAATTGGATGTGGTCATATGGGAGAATCTTTAATGTCTAGATGGTCTAACTCCAAGAATTACACCATCAGCGTTGTAGATAAAAAAAAATACAAAATTCTTAAAAATAGAAATAGAAATAAGAAGATAAAATTTTTTAAATCAATTAATAATATAAACGATCAAAAAAATTTTGATTTTATAATATTTGCAACTCGACCTCTTGAATTAACACATGTTCTTAAAGAATTAAAAAATAAAAATTTTAACAAAAAATCTATAGCAATAAGTGTAATAGCTGGGAAAAAAACAGAAATTTTTAAAAATAAAATATTAAATATAAACAAAATTGTAAGAGTAATGCCAAACATGCCTGCATTAATAGGAGAGGGCGTTCATTGTATCTATACTAATAAATCTGTTAATAAAAAAGAAACTAAAGAGATTGATAAATTGTTTTCTTTGAGTGGCAAAACTCTTTTTTTTAATAATGAAGCTTTCATAGACAAAGCAACTGCTGTGTCAGGAAGTGGTCCGGGTTTTATATTTCATTTAATTGATATTATGGAAAAATCTGCAGTTAATTTAGGTTTTACCAAAAACACAGCTAAAATTTTAATAAATGAAACTTTTAAAGGATCTTTAAATTTATTAAATTCCAATAATACCTCAGCTGAAAAAATGGTTGAAACCGTTGCAACAAGAGGAGGTACAACCGAAGCAGGAATAAAAAAAATGAAAATGCATAAAGTTGACAAAATTTTCAAACAAGTTTTTCATGCAGCTTATAAAAGAGCAAAACAACAAGGTAAAGCAAAGTGAATCAAAATAAAATATCTCTAGCAAAAAAAACTTTACAATATTTAGAGAAGAAAAAATTAAAAGATATTAATCTTAAAAATTTCTTATCTAATATTAAAGTGCGAGATATGAATAATAAAATTGATTTAATCCTAAATATCAATGATTTTTTTGATTTTCTCTTAAAAAAAAATCTTGATAATATAGAAAAGTCATCACAAAGAGATATGTTATTTGAAATTATGATGGCCCGTTATGATATATTAAATGAATATAGAGCTTCTGTAAAAAATATAATTAATCATTTTATGTCCAGGCCACAAGATGTGTTAAAACTTATTCCTAAATCAATTGAGAGTAAAATTTTAATCGCAACTTTTGCTAATATTAATCTTAACGGTATTCAAGGTGCCTTAAAAATAAAAATTATTTTTGCACTTTATTATATAACCCTATTTACTTGGTTTAATGATGAAAATGAAAGTTTAGAAAAAACTATGAGTGTTTTAGATAAATATTTAAACAATATCGAAAAAGTTTTAAAATTTTCATGAGTTCTCAAAATTTTATTAGTAACAAAGAATTTGAAAATGTAGATATAAGAATAGGCACTGTAATTGAGGCTCATGAATATAATGAACTTAAAAAACCATCAATAGTTATGAAAATAGATTTTGGAGATAAAATTGGTATCAAAAAAACTTCAGCACAATTACAAAAATATTATAAAACTGATGATCTAATTAACAAGCAAGTTATTGCTGTAATAAATTTTGAACCTAAACAAATTGGTAAAATTACCTCGGAAGTATTAGTTCTTGGTGTGCCAGACACAGAATCTGAGCCAGTGTTATTATCTCCAGACAAAATAGTAAATAATGGGGGAAAATTATTTTAAAATTAAAGAGGAAGTAAAACTTTAAGTTGAAGGCCTCCAAAATTTGACTGGGAAAGCTTAACATCACCTCCGTGTGATCTAATAATATCCCTTGTAATAGTTAATCCTAAACCACTTTCTCCTTTAAGTTTGTTCCTGGAGGGATCTAAAGTAAAAAAAGGTTTAAATACATCTTCATATTTATCTCTTGGTATACCCTCACCATCATCATTAAACTCAATGACACAATCTTTTTCATTTGTATAAAGATTTATTTCAATTTTTTTTGCATATCTTTTAGAATTATCAATAATATTATTGAAAGCTCTTTTAAGTTGGATTTGTCTTCCAGAGGTTTGAATAGTGTTGTTTTCATTAACAAAAAACTTAACACTATTTTTTTCAATAGTTTTAACAATCTCTCCAATTAGTTCATTTATTATAATTGTTTCTATTGGTTCAGGAGATTCTGTTTTTACAAAACTGACATAACTATCTAACATTGAAGTCATTTCATTAACATCTACTTCTAGTTCAGATTTTGCTTTTTCATCTTTCATCAATGAAATTTGTAATTTCATTCTTGTTAAAGGAGTTCTAAGATCATGGCTAACACCAGCTAGCATTTCTGTTCTTTGCTTTAAAAATCTTTTAATTCTTGTCCTCATCTGATTGAAAGCATTGGCCGTTTGCCTTATTTCATATGCACCTGCAGTTTTAATATCTGGAGCGTCTAAACCCCTTCCAAATGTTTCAGCAATTATTGCTAGTCTTTTGAGAGGTCTTAATTGTCTGCTCATTAAAAAATAAGACATAAAAAAAAGAATTATAGAAGCAAAAATCATCCAAAGCAGAAAGACAAAAGCAGATTCACTATATAATCTATCTTTGTCTACATTAATTTCTAAAATATCTTCCTCAATTTGAATATATATTAGGACACCTTCCTCGAGATTAGACAGATCATAATCAAACTTTTTTTTCAAATTACTTAAGGATTGATTTAATCTCTTAGATAATATTCCAGAATTTAAGCTAAATTTTGAAGACGATAATTGTTTATCATTAATAATATTGATTTTCATTTTAAAATCCTGATTTGCTATATTAACTGCGTTATCAGTAAGATCACTATCAATTAATTTTACTAAAACATTAATATCAGCAGCTACAGACTCCGTTAGTCTTTTAGAAATAATACTCCATGAGGTTTGATAGAAAACAAAAGAAGTGAGTAGGACTATAATAATTATAGGTACAAAGATGATAATTATTGATCTTCCAATTAGCGTAGAAGGTATTATTTTTCTAATCATTAAATTTCATTACAAATTAATTTATATCCTTTGCCTCTTATAGTTTTAATAAACTGAGGTTGTTTTGCATTTATTTCAATTTTTTGCCTCAAACGCGTAACTTGAACATCAACTTTTCTAAGTTCAGTTTCATCAAATTCTTGGTCTGCAAGTTCTTCCCGTAAAACAATATCATTTTTTTTATTTATTAATTTTAAAAGTAAATTGTTTTCTCCTTCAGTTAAATAAATTAATCTATCATTTTTTTGTAATACGAAATTGGATGTATCAAAAGTAAATTCCCCAAAGGAAATCTTAATTTTATTATTTTTAAGGTTTTCAAATAAATTTAATAATTTCTTAATTCGTAAAAATAACTCCTCTGGTTCAAATGGTTTTGACAAATAATCATCTGCTCCAATCTTTAATCCATCAATTTTATCTTTGTTTTCGCCCATTGCAGTAAGCATTATTACTGGAGTATTAGAAAGTTTTTTTATAAATTCAATTAGTCCTATACCATCACCACTTGGCATCATCCTATCAAGAATGATCAGATCAAATACTATATATGATAATATTTCTTTTGCTTCACTAAAATCTTCACTTAAATATATCTTTAACTTTTTTTCTGTTAAATAATCTTTTAGTAGCTCTCTTAATCTTTTATCATCATCAACAATTAAGATATTTTTAATCATTATAATTTGTTTATATCATTAAACTTTTTTTTATTTGTATCATTAACCATCTCATATAAAATTTTTTTAAAACCATTTATATCCATTTCATTAAATTTTAATAAAACATTACGTATTTTTTTTATTTGAATTTCAGACAATCTTTTTTCTAATTCTTGACCTTTTTTTGAAAGTATTAATTTCTTAGTACGTTTATCCTCACCAACAGATAATATAATATATTTTTCGTTTACAAGTTGGTTCAATACTCTAGACAAACTTTGTTTAGTTATTTTCAATATCGAAAGAAGTTCCTTAATTGTAAGATTTTTTTGCTTTCCAACAAAATATATCACCCTATGATGTGCTCTGCCAAAATTTATTTTTTCCAAAATTTTATCAGGACCTTCTGTAAAATCTCTATATGAGAAAAATAATAGCTCTATAATCTTCCTAATTTCCCCTTCATTTAAAAAAAGAGGTGTTAACAATTTATTTAGGTCAGCCATATTGACTTAATTATGCATCACTGATAGTCAATTGTCATTAAAAAAAGTTAATAAAGAACATGCTTAAATCATTTGAAAATAGAGATGGATGGATTTGGATGAATGGTAAAATAATTCCATGGCAGGATGCAAATTCCCATGTAATCTCCCAAGGTCTTCATTATGCAAGTGCAGTGTTTGAAGGGGAAAGAGCCTACAATGGTAAGATTTTTAAAGCAGAGGAGCATACTAAAAGATTTTTTAAATCTGCTGAAATAATTGGAATGGAAATTCCTTTCACGCATGATCAAATTAATAAAGCAAAATACGAACTTATTGATAAAATGAATTACAAAAATTGTTATGTAAGACCACTTGCTTGGAGAGGTGGAGATCAAATGGGTTTATCTACAGGTAAATCAAATATTAATGTAGCCATTGCTGTTTGGGATGATTGGGCGACTTATTTCAAAATTGAAGATCAAAAAGCAGGTTTGAGATTAATTACATCTCCTTGGAAAAGACCTGCACCAGACACCGCTCCATATGAAGCAAAAGCTTCTGGCCCATACATTATTTGTACTATGTCAAAAGAATTTGCAGAAAAAAAAGGCTATCACGATGCCTTGATGCTAGATTACAGAGGTTATGTTGCTGAAGGAACAGGAGCAAACATTTTTTTTATTAAAGATAACAATATCCATACTCCTATACCAGATTGTTTTCTTAATGGGATTACACGTCAAACAGTTATTGAAATGGCAACCAATCAAGGTTTTAAAATAACAGAAAAGCATTTAATGCCTGAGGAGATTGGAAATTATGATGAAGCTTTTTTAACAGGAACTGCTGCAGAAATTACTCCTATTAAATCTATTGATGATTTTAAATATAATACTGGTGATAATACTACTACTTTTAAATTTATGAATGATTTTAGCGATATGGTTAAAAACGCTAGTTAGAATTTTTTAACCATTCATTATCTTTATAATAAAATTCATTTTTCCAGAATGGTGCATCTTTCTTTAAATAATCCATAATAAACTCACAAGCATCAAAGCTATCTTTTCTATGTTGTGAAAAACAACTAACTAAAACTATTTTTTCATTAACATTTAGTTTTCCATATCTATGGATAATTAAAGTATCAATTAAGCTCCATTTTTTAGTAGCGTTATTTTCAATTTTTGTTAATTCCTTAAATGCCATTTCTTGATAAACTTCTAAATTTAAATATTTTACATCTTTATTGTTATTTAAATCTCTTACATACCCAACAAAAGAAGTTAGCGCCCCTATGTCTGAATGTTTATTTTTAATTTTTTCTATTTCTTCTTCTAAATTAAAATTTTTTTTTTGTATTTTTATCATTAACCACCACTAACTGGCGGAAAGATTGCAATTTCATCAATTGGTTTTAAATTCAAATCTTCTGAAACATATTCTTGATTAACTGCAAATCTTAAAACATCTTGTAAAAAATGTTTTTTTAACCCTGGATATAAGTTTTCTAAATATTTTTTTAATTCTTGTATGGTTTTAGGGTGATTTATATCAATTATTTCGTCTTCTTTATTTGTTATATCCTTAATCCAGGCAAAATATCGAATTCTCATTTTAAAAATGTTTTATTGATCCTTTAATATAATCATAGGCTGTGTAGAGAGTTAGAATTCCGGCAATCCAAAGAAAAGTCTTACCTAAATAAATAATAAATAATAAATTTAGGTTACTCTCGGATAATATAAGTAATCCAAGTGCGGCTAGTTGAAGGAAGGTTTTTGCTTTTGCAATTCTTGAAACCGGTATACTAATTTTTATCCCTGCTAAGTATTCCCTTAAACCTGATACTGTTATTTCTCTTAATAATATTATTAGGGCTGGAATAGTATCCCAGTCTTTTATTACACCCTTAGAAGTTAAAATAAGAATAACTGCTGCTACTAATAATTTATCAGCAATTGGATCAAGAAATGTTCCAAAATTTGTTACTTCATTTCTTAGTCTTGCTAAATAACCATCAAAGTAATCTGTTATTCCAGCTAAACAAAATAAAATAAAGGCAATCCAGCCAAAGTATGGATTTGTAAGATATATACAAAGCACTATAATTGGGATTATAGCTATTCTAATTACTGTAAGAATATTTGATATATTCATTTCTATTCTTTGTAGATTAAGAATTTTTTAAACGCTATGAAAATATTCATAAATTTTTGTTAGAATTGACTCAGGTATAGATTTGACCTCTTTTAATTCATCTAAACTAGCTAATTTTAATTTCTCCACTGTGCCAAAGTGTTTTTTTAAAATTTTCTTTCTTTCAGGACCTACTCCTTCTATATCATCAAAAACAGATTTAATGCTCATCTTTGCTCTTTTTGATCGATGAGTTGTTATTGCAAATCTATGAACCTCATCTCTAATATTTTGTAAAAAATGAAGAAGTGGATTATTTTCATTTAATCTATGTGTAAATTTATCATGTATAAGTATCTCTCTACCTGAATCTCTTTCTTCACCTTTAGCCATAGAAATTATTGGTATATCTATTTTTAATTTATCTAATACTTTTTTTGCTGAATTATATTGCCCTTTACCTCCATCTATAAGTAATAAACTTGGCAAATCTAATTCGTCTTGAAATTTTGAATTACTAAATCTCCTAGTAAGCATTTCTTTCATCATATAATAATCATCAACTTTATTTTTGTTTTCTTCAAGATCAAATTTAATATTAAATTTTCTATAATTTGATTTTACAAATCCATTTTGATTATAGGCAACCATTACACCTACAGGATGTTTTCCAAATGTATGGCTGTTATCGTAAGCTTCTATTTTTATAATTTCATCTTTGAGTTTAAATATTTTTTTAATTTCTAAATTAAAATTATCAAAAGATTTAAGTTTATTTAATTTAATATCTAAATTTATTTTAGAATTTTTTTCTGCAAATTTAAGTAAATTTTTTTTAGGCCCTTTTAATGGCTTAATGAATTTTGTTTTATCAAAATTTTTTCCTAAAATTTGTGAATTATTTTTTTTATCAATAGCTATGTTAGTAATAATTGTTTCAGGAATATCTTTTTCTGCATAAAATATATTTAAGAAGCCTAACATTATTTCTTCATGATCTAATAAGTTGTCATGATCAGGGTAGAAAGCTTTACCACCATAAGAAGTATTATTTCTAAAAAAACTTCCATAAATGCATGTTTTGCCTTCATTTGATTTTATTGCAAAAATGTCAGCATTTTTAATATCCTTAATTTTAATTGAATTATTTTGTTCAATATGTTTTAAAGCTTTAAGCCTGTCTCTTAAAGATGCCGCTAATTCAAAATTATTTTTTTTTGAAGCTTTATACATTTGATCTGTAAAATTTTTTTGTATTTTTTGAGAATTACCACTACTGAGAAAATCATCTGCTGCCTCTATTAATTTCGAATAGGCTTCTTTTGTTATTTTTCCTCCGCAAGGACCAGAGCATCTTTTAAGATAATAATTGAAGCACAATTTATTTCTTGCATTAACCTCTTTATCTGTGCATGATCTTAAAAGAAATATGCGTTGTATTGTATTAATTGTTCTATTTACTGCATCTGGACTTGCAAACGGTCCATAATATCTTCCCTTTTTCTTTTGTGGACCACGATGTTTTTCAATTCTAGGAAAATCATGCTCTGAAGAAATAAATATATAAGGGAATGATTTATCATCTCTTAGAAGAACATTAAATCTTGGCTTATGTTTTTTAATTAAATTACATTCAAGGATAATTGCTTCTAATTCTGTATTTGTAACAAAAAAGTTCATTGATTTAGTTAGACTAACCATTCTTTGAATTCTTCTGGTTAGGTTATTTAGAGATAAATAATTTTTTACTCTATTTGATAATACCTTTGCTTTTCCAATATATAAAATATTACCTTTATCATCCTGCATTTGGTAAACACCAGGTTGATTTGGTAAAGTTTTTGATGTAGCCTTAATAATCTCTTGTCCAAGAAGCGTCATTTTATCAATCGTAAATAATTAATTTTTCATTAAATAGGAATTTTATAAAATTAATAAATAACTAACAAGATTATTGTAGTTCATTTAATAATTAATTTAATGTAGGTAAGAATAATATATTAGGGGTTTTATTATGGCAAAAATGACAACTGAAGAAGCTTTCGTAAAAGTTTTACAAAAACACGGTATTCAACACGCTTTTGGAATAATTGGATCAGCATTTATGCCGATATCAGATCTTTTCCCTAAAGCTGGAATAACATTTTGGGATGTTGCTCATGAGTCAAACGGCGGAATTATGGCCGATGGTTACACTAGATCAACTGGTAAAATCGCAATGTGCATTGCGCAAAATGGACCTGGTATAACTGGCTTGGTTACGCCTATAAAAACTGCTTTTTGGAATCATACTCCAATGCTCTTAGTTACTCCTCAAGCAGCTAATAAAACTATTGGTCAAGGAGGTTTCCAAGAAGTTGAGCAAATGAATTTATTTAAAGATATGGTTTGTTATCAAGAAGAAGTAAGAGATCCCTCCAGAGTTGCAGAAGTTTTAAATAGAGTTATTTCAAAAGCTATAAAAGGATCTGCTCCTGCTCAATTAAATATACCTAGAGATTTTTGGACCCAAGTTGTTGATATTGAACTGCCACCTATTATCAAATTTGAAAGGCCTTCTGGTGGAATTGAAGCAATTAAAGAAGCCGCAAATCTTTTATCTAATGCAAAATTCCCAGTTATTTTATCTGGCGCCGGAGTGATTTTAGCTGACGCTATTGATGATTGTAAAAAACTTGCAGAAAAATTAAGTGCTCCAGTTGCTTGCGGATATCAGCATAATGATAGTTTTCCGGGCAAACATCCTCTTGCGGTTGGCCCTTTAGGATACAATGGATCTAAAGCAGCAATGGAAATAATATCTAAGGCAGATGTAGTTCTCGCACTTGGTACAAGATTAAATCCCTTCTCAACTTTACCAGGTTATGGAATAGATTATTGGCCAAAAAATGCAGATGTCATTCAAGTTGATATCAATTCTGATCGCATTGGTTTAACAAAAAAAATAAGTGTTGGTATTTGTGGAGATGCAAAATTAGTTGCAGAACAAATTTTAGAAAACCTTACAACAAATGCAGGTGATAACGATAGAAAAGAACGAGAGGAGTTAATTCATAAGACAAAGTCAGCTTGGCTACAAACATTAACTGGTCTTGATCATGAAGAAGATGATCCTGGCACATCTTGGAATAAAGATTCACGAGATAGAGAACCAGAAAAAATGTCACCAAGAATGGCATGGCGAGCTATTCAAGCAGGATTACCCCAAGATGCAATTATATCAAGTGATATAGGAAATAATTGTGCAATCGGCAATGCTTATCCAACATTTGAGAATGGCAGAAAGTATTTGGCACCTGGTTTATTTGGGCCATGTGGTTATGGTTTTCCATCTGTAATTGGAGCAAAAATAGGTTGTCCTAATACACCAGTTGTTGGCTTTGCAGGTGATGGTGCATTTGGAATTAGCATGAGTGAAATGACTTCTTGTAATAGAGAAGGTTGGCCAGATATTACAATGATAATCTTTAGAAATTATCAATGGGGAGCTGAGAAAAGAAATACTACACTTTGGTACAATAATAATTTTGTTGGCACAGAACTTGATCCCAAATTAAGTTATGCAAAGATTGCAGAAGCATGCGGTTTTAAAGGTGTTAAAGTCCACACTCAAGAGGAACTAACAGAAGCTCTACAACAATCTTGCAAGGATCAAATGGAAGGTATAACTACTTTTATAGAAGTAATGTTAAATCAAGAGTTAGGGGAACCTTTTAGAAGAGATGCTATGAAGGCACCAGTTGAAGTTGCTGGAATTGATCCTAAAGATACGGTAGTTCAATAATTATTTCTGATCGTTAATAATTAAGTCTGATGCTTTTTCAGCAATCATCATAGTAGGGGCATTCGTATTACCTGATGTTATAGTTGGCATCACAGATGCATCGACAACTCTTAAGTTATCTATTCCTTTTACTTTAAGATTATCACTTACAACTGAGTTTTCATCATTACCCATTTTACATGTACTTACTGGATGAAAAATAGTGTTTGCAAATTTACCAGCTTCTTTTGCTAGAGATTCATTATCTTTAAATTGTATTCCCGGTCTATATTCTTCTGGTTCATAATTTTTATATGCTTTTGATTCTAAAACTATTTTTCTTACAATTTTAATAGATTTTCCAGCAATTTCCCTATCTTCATCAGTAGATAAATAGTTCATTTTTATTTGAGGATAAATTCTTGTATCTGAAGATTTAATTTTTATTGAACCTCTACTTGTTGGACGAATATTTGTTATTGTAGGAGTGAATGCTGGAAATTTATGTAATCCTGCTTTCCCTAATAAATCAGTACTAGCGGGTGAAATATGAAATTGTAAATTAGGGTTTTCTAAATAAGAATCACTTTTAATGAATCCACATAAATAACTTGCCCCAACTGTTAAGGGTCCTTTTTTATAAATTAAATAATTTAAACCCGTTAAAAATTTTTTTGTAAAACTATGATATATGTCATTTAATGTTTCTAAGTTTTTAATTTTGTAAACTGGCCTTAACATTAAATGATCAGTCAAATTTTTTCCAACACCATTAATTTCTTTTACAATACTAATATTATTTTCATTTAACAATTTACCTGGACCAATACCCGAAGCTTGTAATATGTGAGGAGATCCAATTGTTCCTGCTGACAATAAAACTTCTTTATTTACAGAATATGAAAATTCTTCATTGTTTTTCCATAAATTTACATTTTTTACTTTTAAATTTTCGAAGATTAAATTTTTAACATGTGCCTTAGTAATAATTTTTAAATTTTTTCTATTTTTGATAGGATTTAAGAAAGCAACTGCAGCACTACATCTATACCCTTTATCAATTGTCATAGGGAAATAACCCATTCCTTCGTTATCACCATCATTGAAGTCATTATTTTTTTTATAACCAAACTCTTGAGACGCTTCCAAAAATAAATCTAATAATTTAAATTTTGATCTAATTTTTTCAACTTTGATTGGCCCACCACTTCCATGAAAGTCACTTTTGGAGATCCTATAATCTTCTGATTTTTTAAAATACGGTAAAACATCTTCCCAAGACCATCCAATATTACCTAATTGTCTCCAATAATTATAATCATTCGCATGACCTCTTATATAAAGCATGCCATTAATTGATGAACTACCACCTAACGTTTTTCCTCTTGGGATAAGCATTTTTCTGTTGTTGCAAAATTCCTCTTCTTCGGTTGTAAAACACCAGTCAGTTTCAGAATTATGCATTGTTTTAAAATAACCCCCAGGAATATGTATCCAAGGATTAGTATCTTTGCCCCCAGCCTCAATCAAAAGTACTTTGATATTTTCATTCTCTGAAAGTCTATTTGCTAATATGCAACCTGCAGTACCTGCACCAATAATAATATAGTCAAAACTTTCTTTCATAATTTAGAAAAATTTATTTATTATATACTATTTAATTTAAACATATAACTAACTTAAATAATTAAAAATTTTCAATGGATATTTTATTTTCGATTATTGGATTAGGGCTTCTAGTTTTAGGTGCTGAAATAATTATAAGAGGTTCAGTTAGTTTTGGAAAAAAAATTAATATCTCATTGTTTGCAATTGGTGTTGTAATTGTAGCCGGGGGAACATCATTACCTGAATTGGCAAGCAGTATTAATGCAGTTCTTAATGATTTTTCAGATCTTGCTTTAGGCGCTGTAGTTGGAAGTAATATTGCAAACTTGATACTTGTAATGGCCACAACAACATTAATTTTTCCAATTGTAAATATAAATAAAAATCAGATTAACCAAGCTTGGATAAATATTATTTTAGGAATTATATTAATTATTATGACTTTTTTTTATTTTAATTTTATTTTTGGATTATTTGCAATTACATCATTAATTTACCTAATGTATATTCAAATAAAAAAAGGAGAAATTAATAATTTAGAAATAGATAAAAACAATTATTCAATAACAATCTCATTAATATTAATTATAATAGGCATAGTATGTTTAGTCTTTGGTGCAGATTTACTAGTTAATTCGGCAATTAATATTGCAAGAACATATAATGTTCCAGCTTCAGTAATTGGATTATCATTAGTAGCTTTTGGAACTTCTCTCCCAGAACTCGCAGTTGGTATTGTTTCTGCATTTAGAAAAAAGATTGATTTTGCTTTAGGAAATATTCTGGGGTCTAATATTTATAATGTATTAGGTGTTCTAGGTATTAGTTCATTTTTTGGTAATTTTAAAGTTCCTGCAGTCTTAGCAAACCAAGACTTATATTTCATGATATCAATTACAGCATTAATATTAGTATTTATGATTTTTGCAAAAAAAATTGGACGTATTTATGGAATTATCGGATTGAGTCTGTATTTTGGATATATGTATTTCATTTATATTTAATTGTAATTGATAAAAATATTCTAATAAAAAGAATTATGAACTTAGAATTATATAAATCAAAAAATATATTAAAAATATTAAACATTGCCATAGATGCAGGTAAAGAAATTCAAAAAATATATAAAAAATCTTTTAATGTAGAAATAAAAGATGATAACTCACCTATTACTGAAGCTGATATAAAATCAAATAATTTAATTTTAAATAGATTAAAATCTTATAGCCCGAATGTTCCTATATTAAGCGAAGAAAGTTTAGTAGAATGGCAAGAAAGAAAAACTTGGAATTCATATTGGTTAATAGATCCATTAGATGGAACTAAAGAATTTATAAAAAAAAATGGAGAATTTACAGTTAATATTGCATTAATAAAAAATAACTCACCAATATTTGGAATTATATATGCTCCTGCTAAATCTTTGCTTTATTATGGTTTAAAAAACTATGGTGCATATAAATTAATTACAGAGTCAAATATTGAAACAACTAAAGATTTTATAAAAATGAATTCTGTAAAAGACAAAAGTAATTTAACAAAGGTTATTGGTAGTCGATCACATTCTAATAAAGATTTTGATAATTGGATAAATAATAATTGTAATAATTTTGAATTAATCCAAATTGGTAGTTCTCTAAAATTTTGCTACTTAGCTGAAAGTAAAGCAAATATTTATCCTAGATTAGGTCCAACTTCAGAATGGGATATTGCTGCGGGACATATTATTCTTGAAGAGGCTGGAGGCTCAATTAAAGATTTTAATGAAAATAAATTACTATACAACACGAAAGAAAGTGTTATTAACCCTAACTTTATCGCTAAAATTTAAATTATAAACATATGAAAATACTTATTTGTGGCCTTCCTGGAGCTGGTAAAACTTGGTTAGCAGAAAGACTTATTAAAGTAATTGATAATTGTGCTTGGTATAACGCAGATGTAGTAAGGAAGTCAGCAAACGATTGGGATTTTACGATGGAAGGAAGAATACGACAAGCCAATAGAATGAAAACATTTGCTGATTTTGAAAAACAAAATGGAAGATGGGTAATTTGTGACTTTGTAGCACCAACTGAAAAAGCAAGAGAAGCTTTTGAGCCTGATTTTGTTATCTGGCTTGATACTATTAAAGAAGGTAGGTTTGAAGATACAAATAAAATGTTTGAACAACCGACTAAAACTGACATTAAAATAACTAAATTTTTATCAGATGAAGAAATAGAAAATCTAGCAAAGGAGATTAAAAATGTTTGATTGGAAAAAACCAACAGTACAAATGTTAGGTAGATGGCAACCATGGCATGATGGACATACAGAATTATTTAAAAGGGCACTTCAGAAAACAGGTCAGGTATGTATTATGTATCGTGACGTGGGAGGTGTAGATGCAGGTGTAGAAGGTCAAGCTGACAATCCATTTCAATTTGAACAAGTAAAAGCAAAAATTAATGAAGGTTTAGCTCAACATGGTTTTACTGATGGTAAAGAATATGTAGTTGTTAAGGTTCCAAACATTATTGATATTTCTTATGGAAGAGGAGTTGGTTATTCATTTACTGAACATGATTTAGGAAAAGAGATACATGATATTTCCGCAACAAAAATTAGAAATGAAATGAGAGTTAAAGGGGAATTAAAATAAGCTAAATTTTCTCTCCAGCTGGTTTTCCATATCCAACATTTTTCTTTCCGTATCGTCTAACTCTTACATTACATTGTTCTGCATGACCAATAAAACCTTCTAAATGTGAAAGCCTAGAACCATATTCTCCGATAAGTGTTGCAGCTTCATCTGTCGTAATCTTTTGATAAGTGTGAGTTTTAATAAACTTACCAACCCATAAACCTCCAGTATATCTACCAGCTTTTTTAGTAGGGAGAGTATGGTTAGTACCTATTACTTTGTCACCATTAGCAACATTAGTTCTAGCACCTAAAAATAGGGCCCCATAAGATGTCATATTTTCTAAAAACCAATCATCTTTTTCTGTCATAACTTGAACATGCTCTGAAGCTATTTCATTTGCTTTAGATAACATCTCCTCATAGGTATCACATAAAATCATTTCTCCATAATCTCTCCAGCTTGTACTTGCTGTTTCTTTAGTAGGTAAAATTTCTAAAATTCTATCAATTTCTTTAAATGTATCTTCTGCAAGTTTTCTTGAGTTTGTTATCATCACTGCTGGGGAATTATATCCATGTTCTGCTTGTCCCAATAAGTCTGTTGCACACATTTCACCATCAACTGTATTATCTGCAATAACCATTGTTTCAGTTGGACCAGCAAATAAATCGATACCAACTCTGCCATACAATTGTCTTTTTGCTTCAGCAACAAATGCATTACCAGGTCCAACAAGCATATCTACAGGTTTAATCGTTTCTGTACCAATAGCCATTGCACCTACTCCTTGCATTCCTCCCAAAACATAAATTTCGTGAGCGCCACCCATTTTCATTGCAGTAACGACTGCTGGGTTAGGTTTACCTTTAAAAGGTGGAGTGGTGGCTACAATTCTAGGTACCCCAGCAACAGACGCAGTAACAACTGACATATGTGCGGATGCTACCATAGGAAATTTACCAGCAGGTACATAACAACCAACTGCTTGTACTGGTATATTTTTATGACCAAGAATCACACCTGGATGAGTTTCTACTTCTAATTCACTTAAAGATTTAAGTTGTGCTTCAGCAAATGACCTTACTTGTTTTTGAGCAAATTTAATATCTTCTTTGTCATTGTCGGAGACTTCACTTATTAATTGATTAATTTCCTCTTCACTTAATCTGAAGTTATCTGGTGAATAATTATCAAATTTTTGTGATAATTCTCTAATATATTTATCTCCTTGTGTTTCAATTTTACTTAAAGTTTCCTCAACAACTTTTTTTACTTTATCGTTATCTTCAACCCTTTGTTTTTCATCTAAACCTTTTTTTAAATACTCAATTGCCATAATTATTTTGTATGAATTAATTTAAATATATCAATACCTATTTGATTTAAAATATGTGCAATATCAATAGGCACCCAATTTTCTCTAATTAAACCCTCATGGTTTAAATAAAAATCCATAACTCTCATTGTAACTTTTTTATTAGTTGCTGGAAAACCAAGCCATTCCTGTGATCCATGGGTCGTTTCAATACTATGCCAACCTCCGGTCATTGAGTAATTGCCGTCTCCAATTTCAATATAATGTCCAATTTTCCAATAGTCTCTATTTTTGAATGTTAAACGAAAGGGAAGTTGATGATGATCAACAAATCCTTCAAGGCCTCTTGCAGTCCCAATACCTGATGGTCCGTACCACATCATTTTAGGATGCCAATATTTTTTCTGTGGATGATTAATCAGTTTATCTCTTAATTGATCTTTATTCAGTCCTGGTTCATTTTCAGGTTTAATATTTAAACTTCTTTGCATTTCGAGATCCAAATTAAGTGATTGAAGAGATAATTCTTTATCTAGATTTTCATTATTTTCACCATCTCCTGTAATTGGGCTTGGCCACATTTCTTCAATACCCAACGATTTGTTTATTGGTAAATGACCTGCTTGGCGAATAAAATCAACAGTGTCTATCAAAATATATGATTTAATAATTTTATTATTTGTAATTTGGTGAGCTTCACAAGTTCTTAAATAAATGGTTTTATTTGTAGGTGGTACACCTAACCATTCATTTACAAATGTGCCTGTTAGATGACTTATAAAAGAAACAAAAACTTTATCTTGAAACGAACCACCAATGACAAGATTATTTCTTCTCTCAAGATCAGGAAATGATTTTTTTAATGGAGCCCATAATTGTTTCTTAATTTCATTAATTCCTTTAATTTCGTTGATTGGATAAAAAGCATTCAATTCAGCTTCATCATGATAAAAATTTCTTAGAGATTTATCTAAATCTTCGAGTGAAGACTCAGCTATATGATTTAAAAGATTTTTAAAATGTTTTTTATTTTTAATATTTTGTTTTGGATCTAAGTCAACGTGAATTATATTTTCAAAAGTTTTTTGTCCTGTATCAAAATTGTCATCTATTTTTGCCATTTTAAATTATCACACTATAAAATTAAATAATAATTGATTTATTCAATAATATGAATATTATTCAAAAAAAATGAATAAAATATCATTAATATATGTCAATTAATATTACTTCAAGATTAGCTAAATTTAACGAACTAGTTCCAAGTAATATTCCCTTTGTTGAAGGTAAACTAAAAGGACACCAAGATAGAAAAAATTATTCCGTAATTGGACCAGGAGTTAGTGAAGATGCAAAACAAAATGTCAAAATTGCTGAAGAGCATGGTTTTAATATAGGGGCAGTAAGTGCAGCACCCATGAATGGCTCAGGATTACATAGCCATACAACAGCTGAGGTTTTCATTATTCATCAAGGTTCATGGAGATTTTATTGGGGTGTTGATGGCACTGAAGGTGAAGTAATACTTAATAGTGGAGATGTAGCTTCCTTTCCAACAAATATGTTTAGAGGTTTTCAAAATGTTAGTAAAGATGAAGCATTAATGTTTGTAGTTCTTGGTGAAAATGATCCTGGTGTAATAACATGGACACCAAAACTTTTAAAAGATGCAAAAGACTCAGGCATGGTGTTAATGGATGACAATTCTTTGATTGATACAGAGAAACAAGAAATTCCTGATGAGGATAAAATTATTCAACCATTAAAGGAGCAAGAACTAGAAACTTTTGATCATTATTCTTCCTCAGAAATTGAAAAATATGTAATCAGATTTGATCAAGGAGATAAATATTTTGTCGATGATGAGCACTACAACTCTAATAAAATAATTAATTATATCGATAAATTCGATATTCATAATAAAACGTTAGAACCTTACATCCCTCATAAAACAGGTTTTAGTTTATCTCTCTTACAGGGTAAAGATGCACATATTCATGAGTACACATTAGAAAAGTCAGAAGTTTTTCATTGTTTAGATGGTAAGTGGGAAATCCAATGTAATGAAGAAAAAATAGTCATTGGGGCTAAAGATACTTTTTCAGTACCAAAAAATTCACTTCGATCGATTAGACAAATAGGTGATACTACCGGTAACTTATATATTATAAGACAAACTAACTAATAAACTTCATGAAAGGTTTTGATAATCAGTTCAAAGATTTGCCTGATTATATTTTAAAGATTACTTATCAAATATGGGAAAATAATGATGTTGAAGCAATAAATGAATATTATGCTGATACTCCAGAAGTGACTCTCCCTACACCTACTAGATCACCTAGTGGAGTAATTTATGGAGCTGATCCTGTAATAAAAAGTACTAGAGAAAGTAAAAAATTGTTTCCAGATAGAACATTACTTGGTGAAGATGTAATTTGGACTGGAAACGATGAAGAGGGTTATTTTTCTTCACACCGAATACTCTCAACTTCAACTCATAATCAAGATGGTATGTATGGAAAACCTACTGGTAAAAAACTATACTATCGAACGATTGCTGATTGTGCATGTATGAATAATCAAGTCTATGATGAATGGCTTGTGAGAGATCAGGGAGCTATTGTTAGACAAATTGGAATTGATCCTAAACATTATGCAAATGATTTAATTATGAAAGAGGGCGGCCCAGAAAAATCAACTAAGCCGTTTGATGAAAATACACCAATTAAATCAATTTATAAATCTCCAGTACTGCCATCAGGTAATATTGGAGAAAACTACAGCAATATTCTAAGTTCAATTATGAATGTTAATCCTGAAAAAACCATTAATGATAATTACGATAGATCAATTCAACAATATCAACCTGGTGGTCAAATTCATTATGGAAAAGATGAAGCAATAAAATTTTGGAATGCATTAAGATCTTCATTTCCAAACGCCTTATTTACAATAGAGCATATTGCTTTTACTGAAGAGAAAGCACAACCAAAAAAAGCTGCTGTAAGATGGTCTTTAGTAGGTAAACATGAAGGAGCTGGTATTTTTGGTAATCCTTCTAATGCAAAAATTTATGTTATGGGAATTAATCATGTTGAATTTGGTCCTAGAGGCATTAAGAATGAATGGGTTCTTTATGATGAAACAATGATTTGGAAACAAATATTATTAAAAACTGGATAATATAAAATAATGACATCTATCTTAACAACACATGTAGGAAGTCTCCCAAGATCAAAAGAGTTATCGGAATTACTTTTTGCGAAAGATAAAGGTGATGAATACAGCAAAGAGAAATTTGAAGAAGTCTTAGCGTCAAACGTAGATCAAATAGTAAAAAGGCAACTTGAAGTAGGGGTTGATTTTATTAGTGATGGAGAGATGAGTAAAATAAGTTATGCTACTTATATTAAAGATAGAATTGAAGGTTTTTCTGGTGAAAGTGAGAGAAGAGCGCCAGCTGACTTAGATGATTTTCCAGAGTATAAAGACAAAATTGCAAAAAGTGGTGGGACACCAACATACTCTAGGCCATGTTGTACAGATGAATTAAAAATAAAAGATGAAATATCTTTATTAAATGACATTGCTAATTTTAATAATGCCTTGAAAAAATTCAATCATACAAAAGCATTCATGAATGCAGCATCACCAGGTGTAATAAATGTTTTTATGCCAAACAAATTTTATAATAGTGATGATGAATATTTAAATAAGTTATCAAACATAATGGCCACTGAATATGAAATGATTACTGATGCAAATATTCAAGTTCAATTAGACTGTCCAGATTTAGCTTTAGCTAGACATATGAATTTTAAAGATCTTTCAGAAGATGAGTTTTTAAAAAGGGCAGAAATACAAATTGAGTGTTTAAATACAGCTTTACAAAATGTTGATAATGAAATGACAAGAATGCATATTTGTTGGGGTAATTATGAAGGACCTCATACCCATGATATTGCTCTTGAGAAAATTTTACCAATAATTTTAAAATCTAAAATAAAATATTTTTTAATTGAGTCATCAAATCCACGTCATGCACACGAATGGAAAGTTTTTGAAGAAATAAAACTTCCTAAAGATAAAGTTTTAGTGCCAGGTGTAATAGATTCAACATCAAACTTTGTTGAGCACCCCGAAGTAGTGGCTGATAGATTAATACAATTTTCAACTGTTATTCCAAAAGATCAACTAATGGCTGGAACTGATTGTGGTTTTAGTACTTTTGCAGGATTTGGAAAGATCGATGAAAATATATGTTATGAAAAACTCCATGCATTAGTTGAAGGCACTAAACTTGCTTCTAAAGTAATATAATTACTTATTTTTGGCTTGATTTAATAAATCAATTCCAAATTTTTTTAAGAAATGGAGATGATCAATAAATATCCAATTTTCTGCAATTTTATCACCATCTCTTCTATATAAATCAACTACTCTCATTTCAGATTCAGTGTCAGCAGATTTAGTTAAACCTAAGTATCCATCTTTAGGTTTCATGATGAGATTTGGCCAACCAAACCAACCTCCTAAATCATCTTCAGCACTACTTAAGATGTGTCCATTAAATTTAACAAATTCTAAACCTTCTTCAAAAGGACCAGAGTGACCTTTCATATATCCATCTATAGTATATGATGCACCTATTCCTCCAGGCCCCCACCAAATCATATCTTTTTTCCAATCAAGCTCTAATTCATCTTTTAAAGATTTCATTTTAGATCCTTCAACTAAGCGATCACGCATTCGATGAATAAGTTCTAATGTTTTCTCTCCTTCTTTTTTATCTGATAAACTAAATTTTAAACCTCTATGATTCATTGGTCCTGGAGTTATACATACAAAACCAGTTGATTCTGGAATAATGGAAAGGCCTAGTTGTTGCATAAAATTCATAAGATCTAAGAAAAATGCACCTTCAGTTATCTTGTTATGTTCTATTTTATAAAATTCAGCATATCTCAACAACACAGATTTATTATTGGGCCTTAAACCTAAAAAATCTTTTTTAAATATACCCATTAAGTGACCCATACTTGAAACCCATCTTCCTTGATTTTCGTCATGAGAATTTACACCTGCATAAAAAATATCCATTCTTCTTTGAACAGGATTGAAGGATTTTTTAATTGGTTCCCATAGATTTTTAGCAACATTTTCAGCTCCCTTTATTTCATTAAAAGGATGTGTGCACCTCATATGAAAATTATCTGATGTATATTTAGAAATTATTTCAACAAGTTCATCATTTTCTGCATTATCAAGATCATTAAAATAGTTGAGGACTAATTTTTTTTCTTCCTGGAGATCAAGCATATTGGCTGTCATTATATTAATTAAAATAAAATAACAATATTCATTTTTTTGAATAAAATTTCATTGCATTGAAATTATTTAATTGTATCAGAAGTATAAGAATAATACTTTGGGAAAATTTAATTTATGAAAAACAAAAAAGTAAAAGATTTAAGACCAATGCAATTAAAAGATCATCACATGCCTAAAAATTTTGACATATCTTTAAAAGCGTATGGTGGAGGTGGAAATTTTAAATCTTTAAATCCAAATCCTAAAAAATTAAAACCACAATCTATGAAAGGTTTTGAAGCACAATATAAAAATATTATCGATTATATTGTTAGAATTACCTATACAATTTGGGAAGAAAAAAATATTGGATACATATACGATACGTACAGTAAAGATTGCCGCGTATGGGATGAATTCGGATTACAATTTGGATCAGAAAAAATTGTTTCAGATACTGTTCATACTAACAATGCTTTTCCAGATATTAGGTTATTTGCAGATGAAGTAATTTGGGCTGGAGACGAAAAAGCAAGTTTTCATACGTCTCATAGAACAATAATAACTGGAACTAATTCCGGGTTTAGTAAATTTTCTAAACCTACAGGGAAGACTGTTAGATTATTTTGCATCGCAAACTGTGTAGCAAAAAATAATGAAATATATTACGAAAATGTTGTTTATGATACAGCAGGTTTGATAAAGCAACTAGGTTTAGATTTGCATCAAGTTGCAAAACAAATCGCAAATGAAGGAAGTATTGGACCATTTGCTCCAGACTTTAAAAATTCTAAACCTAAAAGAAAAATTACAAAACTAAAACCTATTAGCTATGAAATTCCAAAAACAGTCCAAAATGTTAGAAAGTTTGTTCATGCAGTTTATGACACAATTTGGAATAGAAGAAATTTCTCTGCTATTAATGATGTTTTTTCTAATAACATTGAATTTGAAGGTTCAACTGGACGTAAATTTAAAGGTGTTAAGCAACTAAGAAAGTTTATAATATCAATAGTAGCTTCCTTTCCAGACCTAGCACTTAGTATTGAAGACTTATATTGGATGGGTAATACAAAAGATGGATTTTTAATTTCAATACGGTGGGGTGCGGTAGGGACTCATAAGGGTAATGGTATTTATGGACCACCTACAAATAGAGAATGTTATCTGTGGGGAATTACTCAATGGGAAATTAAAAATAATAAAATTATAAAAGAATGGACAGGATTTAATGAGCTGGCAATATTAATGCAATTATTAGGTGATAAAAATGAATATAAACGATAGTAAACAGTTATTAGAAAATATGTATGATGCACTAAATGCTCAAGATTTAGAAGCACAACATAAATATTGGCACGACGATATGGTTTGGCATGGCCCACCAGGCTTTGGCGATATTTATGGTATAGAAAATTTTAAATATAAAGTCTTAAAACCTTTTTATGAAGCATTTCCAGATTATCATGTGAAAAATGATATTGTAGTTGCTGAAGGTGAATGGATAAGTGCTACTGGTTTTTTGACTGGAACACATAGTGGCACATATCTAGGTGTTGAGCCTACAGGCAAAGCTATTAAAATGCAATTTTCAGACTTTTGGACTATTAAAGAAGGAAAGTTTTTAGACAACTATGTAATGGTCGATAACCATGGTGTTTTTGAACAAATGGGATTGAAATTTAAGTAAAATATTTTTCTTAAATGTAAATTAATTAATTACCTTGTAGTCTTTCTTTTTATAAGTCTACCTTGAACAATATGATTTATAGACTCATAGTCAGGATCTTGAATAAATTCATCGATTAATTGTGTAACTAGTTTTGACATTTGTCTTATTGGCTGTCTCACTGTTGTAAGATCATATGATTTCCAGTTTGACATAGAAATATCATCATAACCAATTAGTTCTACCTGTTTTGGTATTTTTAAATTAGTATTTTTTTTAATATAATCTAAACTTCCAAATGCCATCGTATCGTCAGCACAAAATATGGCACTGATATTTTTATTTTTTAAGATTTTTTCAACTGCTTGATATCCTCCATCATACGTAAAAAAACCTCTTTCCGTAATGAGTTTTATTTTTTTTAAACTTTTTAAATATTGTTTAAATCCTTTTGATCTTTCATCACTGACAAATGAACCTTTGGGACCTTCAATTAATCCAATTGTTTGATGTTTATTTTTTATAAAGTATTCAGCCACCATTTGGCCGCCATTTCGATGATCACATGCAACCGAGCTTAAGGTTGGAATATCCCACGATCTATTGTACGCAATAAATTGAATTCTTTTTGCATTACAACTTTCTACAAAACTATCAGTTGGTTTTGTTGCTGATACAATAGCTATCAATTTTTCTTTTAGATATGGTTGGATTAATTTTTCATCTAACTCTTCTCCATCATCAGTTGTGATTAAAAGAATTCTAAAACCACCCAACCTAAGAGCTTCATGTAATTCTATTAAAACCTCAGGATAATACCTGCTTGTTACATACGGTAATATGACAGCAACTAAACCACTATCCTCATTTGATACTAAACCATTTGAAATATTAGGCGCTTTATACTTTAATTTTTTAGCAGCTTCTAAAACTCTTAATTTTGTTCTACTTGAAATACTAGCACCTCTAGTAAAACACCTTGAAACTGCTGATTGAGATACTCCAGCTAGCTTTGCTACGTCTTGTGATGTCGCAGTCTTATTAGAATTCATGGTTTTATCCCCTATTTCAATTATGCAAGTTATTGAATATCAATTCATATTATTGCAATATTTTATAATACTAATATAAAGCAATTATAGATAAATGTGAATTTCACACTTTAATTAATAAGGGGAAATATATGAAAAAACTATTAATAGCTTTATTATTCTCTTTTGTTAGCACAAGTGCGTTTGCTGATGGGCACTCACCTTGTGGAGTAACAGATGGATCAATAAAGATTCTAGCAAACGAATTTACAACATACAGAATTTTCATGGATGAAGTAAAAAGTTGTGCAGGAGATGGAGCAGATTTTTCTGTAACTCACTCCGTTGATCATAATAAATTACAAGTTGCAGCTTTATCAGCTAACCCAGCTGAGTTCTCAGCTAAACTTGTAACTAACGGTTCAATCACAACTTTAATGAATGATAACTTAATTCGTCCACTTGATGATTTAGTTGCTAAATACGGAAGTGCATTACAAGACAACCAAAAAATCGTGATTGACGGTAAGATATATGCAATAGCTTTTATGGCTAATGCGCAGCATCTTTGGTACAGAGAGAGCATTCTTAATGATTTAGGTATAGCTGTTCCTTCAACTTATGAAGAAGTAATTGCAGCTGCAGAAAAAATTAAGGCTTCTGGTAAAATGGCTAATCCATATGCTGGAGCATTCAAATCTGGTTGGAACCTTGGTCAAGAGTTTGTAAATATGTACCTAGGTCACGGCGGTGATTTCTTTAAAGCTGGAACAGCAGAAGTAAGTGTCAATAATGACAAAGGTGTAGCTGCTCTTAATATGCTAAAAAGATTAACAGAAGTTAGTAACCCAGATTTCTTAACTCAAGATACAAATGCAGTTAAAGAAGAATGGGAGTCAGGCAACGTAGCATTAATGCATGTTTGGAACTCTGGTGCAGCATCATTATTAGATGATGAAGGTGATCAAATGATCAAAGCAGATACAAGACTAGCTAATTCTCCAACAGTTGGCGGTGGAAGTAAACCTGCTACAACTCTTTGGTGGGATGGATTTGGTATTGCAACAAATACATCTGATGCAAATGCAGAAGCATCATTTAGAGCTCTTCTAGGTGCAGCAACTTCAACAGAGATGGCAAACGCTAATCCAAATGCAACAATTTGGTTAATTGATGGTTATACTCCAGGAGATACTGCTGGACCAGTTGTTGACGCTGCTAATAGAGGTGCAACACCTTACCCAAGCTTACCATACATGGCTTTATTACATGGTGCTTTAAGCACGGAACTTGTTGAATTTCTTCAAGGTAATGAGTCTGCTGAAAAAGCATTGGCTGATGTAGAAGCTGCTTACGTAGCAAAAGCTACTGAGCAAGGTTTTCTATAAACCTATTAATTAAACATGATAAAGTGGAACATAATTATGTTCCACTTTTTTTTTAACAAGAATTAAATGCCTCATAAAACATTTTTTTGGTTTTTCTTTCCAAGTGGCTTGGCCATGTTATTGTTTATAGGTCTTCCAATTATCTCAAGCTTTTTTCAATCACTACATATTGAACCTGAGCAGATTTTAATGGAGGTAGAAAAATGTGATCCATTTGGATGTAAAACGGAAACTAAAGTAGACATTGAGGCCACTACAAAGTTACAAGAGGAACAGCCTCTAGGAAGATTTAATGGTTTAGGAACATACGGTGATAGAAATCATTTGGCTTTTGAAGAAATTAAAGAAGCTTGGGGAAATTCTTCCTCAATGTCCGAGTTTATAGATATCTTGCTGAATTTGCCATTTTATAAGGCACTTTTATTCACTCTTACATTTTGTTTTGCTGTTACACCTCCTGTTGTTGTTTTAGGATTCATAGTTGCCTTAAGTATTAATACTCTTACAAAAAGTCTGAAGGGTCCAACAATTTTTGGAGTCATTCTTCCAATGATTGTTACACCCTTAATTGGTTCACTCGTTTTATTCTGGATGATAGATGCTAAAGGTATTTTAGGAGCAACAATTCAATATTTATTTGATGATCCTAATTTATCATTAAAATCATCAAGTCAATTAACATGGATAACTTTAATTATTTATGGAATTTGGCATAATACACCTTTTGCTTTTGTTGTATTTTATGCTGCTTTACAAACTGTACCTCAAGATCCTATTGAAGCGGCAATCATTGATGGAGCCTCACGCTATGAAAGAGTAAGACACATAGTTATTCCACATCTTTATCCAGTTGCAACATTTATTATACTAATTTGTCTTATGGATAATTTTAGAGTTCTTGAACCTATAATAGGTTTTGCTGCGGAAGGAGTTGCTCAATCACTTTCCTGGATGATTTACAATGATTTAAGAAGTGAGAACAAAATGTTATTTGGATCAGCTGGTGCTACATCCATGTTAACCATTATTGGTGTAGCCTTCTTGTTAACACCAGTTTTAATTAGAACTTGGAGAGAGTTTAGAACAGAAAGATAACATGGAATCAAAAATAAATAGATATTCAAAACAACTAATTTTAATAAATAGTTTATTTATAATAATTTGGTTAGTAGTGTCTGTTTTTCCTTTTATATGGACATTTTGGGGATCTTTTAAAGTAAAAGCCGATTTCTTTTCAAGAGCTGACTGGATGTTTGCTGTAACTGGTGTCAATACTCTCATTGAAACAGGAGATACTTCAACTGTAAAAGCATATGTAGAGTCCTGGACAGAAGGTGAATTCTGGAAAGCAACGTTAAATACGATTATTATTACCATATCTGTTGTAACTATTTCTTTATTTCTTGGAACTCTAGGTGCTTATGCATTGTCTAGATCAACTTATAAATATACTTTTTGGATTTTAATAGCTGCTTTAATATTTAGAGCAATGCCTCATATTACATTAGTGTCTGGTTATTTATTTCCTTTCTTTCAATTAAATGTGTGGGGGATACTTCCAACTACAATAATAGTGTTAGTAGCAATCAATCAACCTTTTACCTTATGGCTGCTTTACTCTTTTTTTAAAACGGTTCCTAAAGAGCTTGATGAAAGTGCATTAATTGATGGTTGTAGTTATTTTCAAGCGTTTCGTTATGTTATTATGCCAGTTATGTGGCCAGGTGTTATTACTGCAGGATTATTTAGTATGATGTTAGCCTATAATGATTTCACAGTTACTTCACTTCTCCTTAATCAACAAAATTATACAATGGTTCCAAAAATAAATGCTTACTTAGGTACAATTGAACATAGTGGAAATTATATGTGGGCAGTTTCTAGTGTTGTATCTGCAACCGCACCCTTATTTATGATCATAATGTTTTTTCAACGACAATTAATTAGTGGTTTAACTGCTGGTGCAGTAAAAGGTTAATATTAAAAACATTTAGTTATTTAATATGAAATACAAAGCCTTACTTTTTGGATCAATCGGTACACTAATCGAATCATCTGACATTCAACGAAATTCATTTAATGAAGCCTTTAAGGAAGCTGGATTAGAATGGCATTGGGATGAACAAGATTATAAAATTTTACTAAAAAAATCAGGTGGAACAAAAAGAGTAGAAGATTTTGCAGAAAAAAATAATATGAATGTAGATGCTGCAAAAATAAGAAATAGAAAAACAGAAATCTTCAGTTCGTTTATAATTCAAAACAAGCAAAAATTAAGAAAGAGTATTCTAGAAATTATCAAGTATACAAAAGATAATAATATTAAATTAGGTTTCTCTACATCTACAACTGTAAACAATGTTGATGCAGTATTTGAGAGTCTTTCAAGTCACATCTCAAAAGAAGATTTTGATTTCATAGGTAATAAATCATATGTTAAAAATGAAAAACCTCATCCAGAAATATATGAGGTGACCTTAAAAAATTTAAATTTACTTCCTGAAGAATGTCTTGCAATAGAAGATACTGAAGAAAGTAGTAATTCAGCAGTGCAAGCAGGGATCAAATGTATTGGTTTTCCAGGGGACTACCACATTGATGATAACTTTGATATGTGCATTAAAAAAATGAATTTGTTAGATCAATCAATTTTTTCAATATAAATAATTCAATTATGTTTTTAAAAGATTTAAGTGTTAAAAATAAAACAGCGCTAGTTACAGGTGCAGGAAAAGGTATTGGCAAGGCATGTGCTATTGCTTTAGCAGAAGCAGGTGCGAACTTAATAATAATAAGTCGTACAGAAAAAGATCTTATATCAGTAAGCAATAAAATTAAAAAACTGAAAAGAAAATGTAATTACTATTTATGCGACGTTACTAATCTAAAAGAAATAAAAAAAATATTTTCTGAAATAACAAAATTAGACATATTAGTTAATAACGCAGGTACTAACAGGCCAGAATATTTTACTAAGATTAAAAGAAAAGATATGAGTGAAGTTGTAGACCTAAACATTAAAGCAACATTTGATATTGCACAACTTGGATCAAAAATTATGTTAAAATCAAATAATAAAAAAAAAATAGATCGATCGATAATCAATATTTCATCACAATTAGGAAAAGTAGGCGCGCCTCTTCGAAGTGTATATAATATGACTAAATTTGGGGTCGAAGGTTTGACTAAAGGAATGGCATTGGACTTAGCAAAACATAATATTAGGGTAAATTCAGTTTGTCCCACATTTGTAGAAACTCCAATGGTTAAAAAATTTTTTAAAGATAAAAACTTTAAAAAATCTGTAATTCAAAATATCCCTTTAGGTAAAGTAGCAACAGAAAGTGATATTGCTACTGCGGTAGTATACTTAGCATCAGATGCTTCATCTATGATGACCGGCTCTTCCCTAGTGATAGATGGTGGTTGGACTGCCAAATAATGAAATCTGAAGAATTAAAAAAATATTTTTTAGACTATCAATTAGCAACTCAAACTTTTGACAAAAATACAATTGAAACATCACTAAATAAATATTTTACAAAAGATTCCTTATTTAATTTTTGTCATCCCTTTGGAACTTTTAAAAGTTTAAATAATTTTCTTTCTAAATGCTTATTGCCATTATTGGAAAGTGTACCTGATCTTGAAAGAAGAGATATGATTTTTATGGCAGGAAAAACTCCTGAAGGAAAGAATTGGATTGGTACCATGGGTAACTATATGGGAACTTTTTTCAAACCATATTTAGATATTCAACCTACTGGTAATTTAATTCATATGCGTTATCACGAATTTTTTCAGATTGAAGAAAATAAGATCACTGAGATGCAGTGTATATGGGATCTGCCTGAACTTATGATACAAGCAAATTCATGGCCAATGGCACCACAACTAGGAGCTTTTTTATGTACACCATCGCCGATGCCTGGTGATGGCTTATCTATAAAAGGAGAAAATAAAGAAAACTTCGATCATGTAATAAATATGCTTCATGATTTGTCCTTACACCCAAAAAATCCTGATCCAAAAATTATGAATCTAGAAAAATATTGGCATCCAAATCTTAATTGGTACGGACCAGCTGGGATTGGAACAGGGAGAGGTATAGCTGGTTTTAGACATTGGCACCAAATTCCATTCTTAAGAGCAATGCCAGATAGAAAAGGAGGTTCTTCCAATGAAAAATTAGCATTCGAAGGGATGGAAGATCTTCAAACACACTGGATTCATGAGGGAAATTACGTATGTGAAACTGGATGGCCTAATATGAGATTGACGATTACAAATGATGGATGGATGGGTATCGCTCCTTCAAATCAACCACTTGAAATGAGGAGTTTAGATTTTTGGAGACTAGAAGGTGGTCTTATCAGAGAAAACTGGGTTCTAATAGATCTGCTAGATATCTATAATCAAATAGGAATCAATGTATTTGATAGAATCAAAGAATTTAATAAGTCACGTCAAACTGGAGAGATTAATTTATCTTCTGGCTTAGAAACTTTAAAATAAAATTTATTTATTAGTTTTCTTTATTAATAAAATAAGATGATAAAATTACAATTAATCCGCCAATGATTGTAATAATTGATGGGATTTCATAAAAGATTAAAAAAGTTAATAGTACACCAAACACAGGGAACAAAGCGTAAAAGGGAAACACCCTATTTACTGGGTAAATTCTATATAAATAGAACATCGACATATGCGCTACCAATGATACAAAAATACCTGAATGTAATATTAGTAACCATGACTGAAGACTAATCTCATTAATCTCTTTAAAAGTTTGTCCTTCAAATATCGCTGATGAAATAATTAGAAATATGAATCCTGTTAAACCCATTATTGCATTTGTCATTGTAACTTCTAAGTCTTTTAGATATCTCGAGAAAACTTGTGCACTAGCATAAAAGAATGCCATCAGACTAATAAGTATTAATGCAAATATTTCATTTCTTATTAATGGATCAAAACCTAGTAAAATTATACCAAAAAAAGAAACGAATATAAGAACCCATTTTTTAATACTTACTTTTTCTTTTAAAAAAAGAGAGCTTAATAATATTGCAAAAGGAACAGCAAGTTGAGATCCTATAATTATTGGAGAAACAATATTTGCTTCATTTAAAGAAAGTGTCATAAAAACATTAGCTAAAAAACCCATCGAAATTGAAAAAAAGAGAAGAGGTAACCAATATTTTCTATCAGGTATTTTAAATTTCCAGAAAGGTATTAAGCATACAAATACTACAAGCATTCTTAAACTTCCCATTAAAAGTGGTGGAACATTTTCATTAAAAATCACTTTTTGGACTGGATACGCACTACCAAATAAAAAAGTAATAATAAGGATTAATAAATAATGTCTAACGAGCATTAGTTTTTAATAATTTTATATATAAATCAATCTTTGACAGCTACTACTGCAGCCATAATTGATGCTAGTTTTGAAATTTTACTGTCAGCTCTGCTTGGAACAACTACAGGTATTTTTCCACCAATAACAATACCTGCTGCACATGCATCCATGAAATACACCATCATTTTAGAAAGTGAATTACCTGTTTCTAAATTAGGAACTAACAAAATATCAGCTTTTCCGGCTACTTCATTTTCAATTTTCTTTGTCTTAGCGGCTTCTATTGACACAGCATTATCAAAAGCTAATGGTCCATGAACAATAGCATTAATATTTTGTTCTATTGATAGCTCCATGACTTTTTTGGCTTCTACTGAACTTGGCATACTATCAATTGGGTCTTCTGTACCAGACAAGATAGCAACTTTAGGTGTTTCAATTCCTAATTTATTACAAAATTGAACAGCATTATTCAGTATTTGTAATTTAATATCTATTCTAGGTAAAACATTCAAAGCTCCATCTGTTATAAATAGAGGTTTTTTAAGTTGAGGTGTTGTCATATGCCAAATATGACTTAACCTTTTGCCATCAAGTAAATTAAATTCTTTTTTCAAATAACATCTCATCAGTATGTCTGTATGAAGATTACCTTTAATTATAATTTTAGTTTTATTCTCATTGGACATTTTACAAGCAACTGATGCACTTTCTTCTTCATTTTCAGTTTCAACAATATTATATTCTGAAATATCCAGGTTAATTTTTGAAGCAGTTTCATTAATCATTTTTTTATTCCCAATAAGAATGGGGTTTATCAAGTTTATGTCAACACTCTCCTTTACTGCTGATAAAATACTATCTTGATTAGGACATACTACTGCTGCAGGTATATTTGGTGTTTCCAAAGCTTTATTTTTAAGATCTTCAGGTATAGCATTCATTTTTTGTCTCTCTGTATACCACTGCTACATTTTTTCCTATGATATTTCTATCTAGATAAACAAATATTCTTTGATTTAGCTAGATTTTCATATACTCAAGAAAAATTAAGAGAAAAAATATGGATTTAGAAAAAAGAACTGAAATACCAAATTCGTTAGAAGAACATTGGATGCCATTCACATCTAATAGAGACTATAAAAACAGTCCAAGATTAATGGTTAAAGCTGAAGGTGTTTATTATACAGATCATTATGGAAACAAATTAATTGATGCAAGCTCTGGATTATTTTGTAGTCCAGCAGGTCATTCAAGACCTGAGATAAGAGAAGCTGTATCAAATCAATTAGAACAATTAGATTATGTTCAACCATTTCAACAAGGTTTTGGGGGTTCATTCGATTTAGCAAGAAAAGTTTCTAAACACACACCAGAAGATTTAAATAAAATCTTTTTTACAATTTGTGGTTCTTCTGCTGTTGAAACAGCTATTAAAACTGCAATAGCATATTTCAAAGCAAAGGGTGAGGGTCATCGATCACATATTGTAGGAAGAGAAAGAGGTTATCATGGAATGAACATTGGAGGTATTTCTGTTGGAGGTATGATTGCAAATAGAAAAACTTTCTCGAATATTCTTATGCCAAATGTTCATCATCTAAGACACACACATTTACCTGAAAACTTATTTGTAAAAGGCGAGCCAGAAACAGGAGCAGATCTTGCAGATGATTTAGAGAGAATTGCAGGTAACATAGGTGCAGAAAATATTGCTGCATGTATTGTTGAGCCTGTAGCAGGTTCGACAGGAACTTTAGTTCCACCAAAAGGTTATCTGAAAAGACTTAGAGAAATATGTGACAAACATGGAATACTTTTAATTTTTGACGAAGTTATTACAGGTTGGGGAAGAATGGGAGCACCATTTGGAGCACAAGCATTTGGAGTATGTCCTGATATCATGACAATGGCTAAAGCTATTACCAATGGTGTTGTGCCATTAGGAGCAGTTGCCTCACGTGATCATATCTATGATACCATAGTTGATGCATCACCTACAGGCGCTATTGAATTTTTTCATGGATATACTTATTCAGCTATTCCTGTTTCAATGGCAGCAGGATTAGCTATGCAAGATATTATTGAGAAAGAAGATTTATTTAATAGAGCTAAAGATATGTCTCCATACTTTTTAGATGGCTTATTTTCTTTAAAAGATTTGGACATCATTACTGACATAAGAGGATATGGAATGATGGGAGGAATAGATATTAAAATGGATGAGCGTTTAGGAAAAGCTGGATATGCTTGTTTTAAAAAATTATTTGAAGCAGGATTAAGCTTAAAAGCAACTGGCGATTGTTTAATTGTTGCGCCACCATTTATTTGTGAAAAAAAACATATTGATGAGATAATTGAAAAGCTAAGAACTGGTATCTCAAATTATATGCATGATAGATAATGAAAATAGGTGTTCCATCTGAGATTAAGGCTCAAGAGTCTAGAGTAGGGCTTACACCACAAAGTGTTCAAGAATTAATTAAAGATAAGCATACAGTCTTAATACAAAAAGATGCTGGTGTTGGTGCTGGCTTTTCTAATAGTGATTATGAATTATCAGGTGCAAAAATTGTAAATTCAGCTGAGGATATTTTCAATGATTCTGAAATGATTATAAAAGTAAAAGAACCTCTAATGAATGAAGTAGCAATGATAAGAGAAAACCAAATTTTATTTACTTATTTACATCTTTCAGCAGCTCCAGAATTAACGAAGGGCTTAATTGATTCAAATTCAATTTGTATAGCTTATGAAACTGTAAGTGATCATAACAATAAATTACCTCTATTGGCTCCTATGAGTGCTGTTGCAGGCAGAATGTCAATACAAGCAGGTGCGTATTCACTTGAAAAACATAAAGGTGGAAGTGGTTTGCTATTAGGTGGCGCACCTGGAGTTTCACCTGGGAATGTATTAATATTAGGTGGAGGTGTTGTAGGTGAAAATGCAGCAATAATTGCTACTGGTATGCAAGCAAAAGTTTTTATCGTTGATAAGTCAGAAAAGAGATTAGAAGAATTACAAGAAAAATTTGGAGATAAAATAGAACCACTGCATAGCGATAAAATAAATCTAAAAGATTATATTTCTGAATGCGATTTACTAATTGGTGGCGTACTTGTTCCAGGCTCTAATGCTCCAAAGATTATAACTAAGGACATGATCAAGGAGATGAAAAGTGGATCTGTAATTGTTGATGTTGCAATTGATCAAGGTGGTTGTGTTGAAACTAGTAAACCAACAACTCATGCAAACCCTACATATGTTGTTGATGGTGTTGTTCATTATTGTGTTGCAAATATGCCTGGCGGAGTTCCAAGAACTTCCACACTTGCTTTAAATGCAGTCACTTTACCATTTATTCAAAACTTAGCTTCTAACGGTTTTAAAGATGCGTTAAAAAATGATAAAAATTTTATGAATGGCTTAAATATTTTTAAAGGGGCCGTTACTTATAAAGCTATTGCTGATGATTTAAATTATGATTATGCTAATCCAGAAACTCTAGTACACTAGAAACTATTAGAAGCTTCTACCATTATCTTTAATTTTATTTTTGCCAAATCTCGAGGTAAGTGACCAAGACCGCAATCAGGAGCAACAATTAATTGTTCCTTATCAATAAATTTCAATGCTTCATTTACCCTAGAGACTATTTCTTCTTTAGTCTCAACTTGAGAGCTTGCTATTTTTACTAAACCAAAAATAACTTTTGTTTGTTTAAAATCTTTTAAAAAATTTAAATCATTATATCTATGAGCATCTTCAATAGAAACTGTATCTATAATTGATTCATCTAACACTTTACTGATTTTACTGTAAGAATCTAAAGGCGCTTTTGGATAATCTACTGCATCTAATTTATCAGGATAGCCACAACAAATATGAGTAATTTTTTCAATACTTTGATTATTTATATCCTTAAAACATCTTTCTAGGTTTTTGATTCCAAAATTAAGAGCATTTTCTGGTTTTCTAGCAAACAACGGTTCATCGACTTGAATATATTTACACCCTGCATCAACTAATCTTTTAACTTCTACATTAATGGCATCAGCTAAGTCTTCGCCCAAATGTTCATCTGAATCATAAAATGTATTTGCTATGGTGTCTGTTATAGTCATTGGTCCAGGAATAGTAATTTTTAAATCTTTATTGGTTAAGCTTTGATTTTTTTTCCATTCTTCAACTAAAAAAGATTCTTTTGCTTTAACTGTTGAGGTTATTGTTGGTAACCAGCATTTATAATTACCAGTTCTGGCAACCTTTTCTGAGAGATTAGTAAAATCAATTCCTTCTAAATGCCTACAATGGTAGTGAATATAATTTTCTCTTCTAACTTCACCATCGGTGAGTATATCAATACCGCATTCTTCCTGATCACTAATTATTTCTTTGGTAGCTTTATCAAATAAGTCTTCAACATTATCTCCCATCTTTTTTATTTCATCTTCATAAAATTTCGTTGGATATTCAGTATCTGTACCACCAGAAGCATTAAACCAATCAGTAATTTTTAAGTACTTTGGTTTTGGATAGGCGCCTATAACAGTAGTTAACATATCTTAATTATTCCATTTTTCTGCTAGATGGTCCAGAATTTGTTTTTACACCTACACTAGAAAGTTTAGTATTTGATAATTGTCTCTCCTGATGAATCATGCGGTGACTTAACAATTTTGATACTAGTTCATTTTTAATGTCTTGAAATTCTCTTAGGTTTGATAGATCATTTATTTCTTGAGGATCCTTTTCTAAGTCAAATAATAAACAAGGAAATGAAGGAAAATGAACATATTTCCATTTATTATTTCTAATAACTGATAGATTGCATTGTTCAGGTGCTAATTTTTTATCTTTAACAAATTCAGTGCTTTCTCTAAAATCATAATCAAAAACAACAAATTCTTTAAAAGGTGATTTTTCATATTGATCGTTAATATTATGCATTAGTGATTGACCATTCCAATCAATTGGAATCTCACCACCAAGCCATTCTAAAATTGTAGGAGCAACATCTACAGATTCAGTTAAGTGGTTAATTTCCTTCGCGCTATTTTGGGGTACATAAATAAATAATGGAATTCTATAAGAAGAGTCCCACCAACCTAATTTTCCCCATAAATTATTTTCATTTAACATCTCTCCATGATCACTAGTAAAAATTATCATTGTATTTTCTTCTTGCCCTGATTCTTTTAGAGCATTTAAAATTTTACCAATATTAAAATCTACTTCAGCACACATAGCAAAATAGACACTCATTATATTTTTGATATCTTGATCTCTTAAAAGATTATAATTAATTTCAGAAAAATTTTCTTTCAATAAAAATTTTTTACATAAATCTTCAAGTAAAGGATGTTTCTTTGATAATTCTTTTAGTGAAATATCATTTTTAAATAAATTAATATTATCTGGATTAAATTTGCTAAACCATGGTTCAGAAACATGGAATGGTGGGTGTGGTTTTAAAAAAGATACATGCATAAAAAATGGATCTTTGACTTTTTTTAAATCATTAACAACTTTGTCTGCTAAAAATGCGGTATCTGAAAATTCAGTTGGAATATAATATGGTTCATAAATATATGCTTGATCGTCTTTAGGATTTCTTCCTTTGTACAAATCTTCTGCTTTATTAATTTCAAAACCATTTTGATTAAGATGTTTAGCCCAGGGTTCTGGTTTTCCTCCAGGTAAAACACAACCATCATCAAAACCTTCCATTGGAGATTCATAAGTAAAATTTTTTTTATCTTTTGGGTCTAAGTATCTTGGATCCCAAGATGTATCTGTATACCCATAAAGACTTGGATTATAATTTAGTTTACGAACCTCTTTAGCAATATTTGTAAATCTTTTATCTAGAGGGGCGCCATTATATACTGAGCGATGTATAAATGGGTATAAACCCGTAAGCATAGTAGTTCTAGATGGACCGCAAGGTACAATTCCGGCAAAATGCGATTTAAAAACAACACTTTGATTAGCAAGCTTATCTAAGTTTGGTGTAATAGCATAAGGATGATTTAGAAAACTAAAGCAGTCAAAACGCCATTGGTCAGCACATATAAAAAGTACAGATTTTTTATGTTTTTTCATAAATTTAGCCATAACCTAAAGTATTTCGTCAATAAGAAATACACAATTTTTTAAAAAAAAACCTATCAAAACAGTTAAATTTTTTTGATAAAAATATCAAATTGTATACGATTAATCATACGATAAATTTATCTTATAAGGAGAAAATATATGTTTAAAAAACTATTCATAGCGTTAGTATTTTCTTCCGCAACTTTTGTATGGAGTGGAAGCTCTTTTGCAGATGGTCATTGTCAAGGTTCAACAATGAACGACGGACAAACAGGCGGAAAATACCCTCAGCAATATGAGTTATCAGAATATGAAAGTGCAGCTGATTGTACAATGAAGTTTTCAGATAACCCTAATATTGCAAGCATTAACGCTACAATACAAGGTAACCCAGGAAGCCTTCCTTCAGTTGAGGATAGATTACCTGATGAACCTCTTGTTGTAGTGCCGTATGAGTCTATTGGTAAATATGGAAATACAATAAACTTCTTATCTAACGCAACTGAAGCTGGAACTTCAGACATGTTATCTACAAGACACGTTAACTTATTACGTTTCGCAGATGACTTAACTACAATCGTTCCAAACGTTGCTAAAGATTATGAGTGGAATGATGATTTCACTACTTTAACATTCATGTTACGTAAAGGTCACAAGTGGTCAAACGGGGAACCTTTTGTGGCAAGAGATGTTGAGTTTTGGTACGAAGATTTGATGATGAATACAAATATTCGTGAAAAACCATATCCATATCTATTAGTTGGTGGTGAGCCAATGACTGTTGATGTAATTGATGATCAAACAGTAAGATTTAATTTGCCATCTCCATTTCCTGGTTTAACTGCAACTATTGCATGGTCATATAACCAGTTTTTCATGCCTTCACATTTCCTAGAACAATTCCATCCGGAAATTGATTCAAATGCTGATGCAAATGCACAAGCTTTAGGATTTGAAAATGGTTATGATGCTCTAGCAGCATATTATGGTAACTCTGGTTGGACTGATACTCCAACTCCTTTACTAGCTAAACCAGATCTAGTTGCTGGATTACCTTATGCAGCTTATCCTTCATTAGAAGCTTATATGACTATTGAGGATACTACTGAAGGTAGAGTCTATGCAGCTAACCCATACTTTTTCCAAGTTGATACAGCTGGAAATCAATTACCATACATTGATTATCAAAATGAAAGATACATCAATGAAAATGAAATAAGATTGTTAAAACTTGTTAATGGTGAAGTTGATTATAAATCACAGTCTGTTCAATTAGAGTCTGCTCCTCAATTACTTGATGGTGCTGAGTCTGGTGGATATCAAGTTCAAATCAATCCAGGTTGTGGTGCTGCATTATTTAGTTTTAATGTAACACATCCTGATCCTGAAAAACGTAAAGTCTATGGAGATATTCGTTTCCGTCAAGCAATGTCAATTGCGATGAATAGAGATGAGATCAACGAAGTTGCATATTACGGCTTAGGTAAAGTTGAGCAGTTTGTAGGATTTTCTCCTGCACCTGACTTCGTTCCTGAAAGTATAAAAATGCATATGACTCAATACGATCCAGATGGAGCAAATGCTCTTCTTGATGAAGTAGGATTAAAAGACGTTGATGGTGATGGATTTAGAGAATTACCAAATGGTGATGCTCTAGCTATTAACATAGACTACGCTACTCAAGGTATTGGTGGTGTTGAAGTTGAACTTGTTGCAAGATACTTTAATGAAGTAGGAGTGAAAACTACTTTTAAAGAGGTAACTCCAGATGAATATCGTGGTTCGCAAGCTGCAAACCAACTTGATGTTCACGTTTGGGACAAAGGTCAACCATTAGCAATTGTTGCTGGTAACCCAGAAACATTTAAACCTCCTTTTGGTAACTACTTTAACCACACACAAGGTTTAGATTGGGCAGCATACATTGATAGTAATGGTGACGAAGGTACTAAACCACCTCAGTGGGTATATGACTTAAGTGATGGAATTGATAAATTCCAATCTTATGCACTTGGTACTGCTGAGTCTAATGAGTGGGGAGAAAAAATTGCAACAATGTTAACAGAGCAAAGTCTATTGATTGGTACGGTGAAAGCACCTTTCCCGACTTATCACAGAAATGCTTTGAAAAACTTTACGCAGTTTAAAACTACTTCGTATGAGTATTATAGAACATACCCATACCTAGCTACTCAATGGTGGTTAGACGAGTAATTTAACTCAATAAATAATAGAAAAAGCGGCAATTATATATTGCCGCTTTTCTTTTTTTAATTATTCTTGTCTCCTAATTATTAAATATGATTAATTTTATACAATTTACTCTCACAAGGGCAGGACTTGCAATTATAACTTTGTTACTTGTTTGCTTTATTGTTTTTTCGTTAATGGAATTAGTTCCTGGAACTTGTGCTGAAAGATATTTAGCATTTAAAAATACACAAGGATCACAAATAACTTATGAAGATATAGAAAAAGAAAAAATTCGTTTAGGTCTAGATAAACCTTTTTTGTATAGATATGGCAAATGGGTTTCCAATATAGTTTTTAATGGAGATTTTGGTGACAGTTGTATTTTAAGAATGAATATTAATGAGTTATTAAGTGGAAGATTTACTTTATCTCTAACGATATGTTTGGTTGCACTAATATTTTCATATTTAATTGCAATACCAGTTGGGATCATATCAGCCACGACAAGATATGCGTCATTAGATAATACACTTAAATTTATTAGTTATCTTGGAATTGCCCTTCCCAATTTTTTAGTAGCTCTTTGTATTATGCTTTTTATGACTGTTTATTATGGAGATACAATGACAGGTTTGTTCTCTCAAGAATATGAAAATGAACCTTGGTCATCAGCAAAATTATTTGATTTTTTAAGTAGAGCTTGGCTTCCAATTTTTGTTTTAGGATGGAACGCAACAGCTTTTGCTCTTCAGACAGTTAGAGCACTGATGCTAGATGAAAATGATAAATTATATGTAATGGCAGCAAGAGCTAGAGGAATATCAGGGATGAGTTTGTTGTGGAGATATCCTGCAAAACATTCTTTAGGTCCAGTTATTAATTCTATAGGTTTTGACCTTAATCGAATATTTAGTGCATTACCAATTGTAGCATTAATTTTAATTCTTACGGAAGCTGGCGCACTATTGATTGAAGCTTTAGCCAGATCAAATGATCAGCAATTAGCAGGCGCAATTATTTTTCTTTTAACAGCAACAATTGTTTTTGTTAATTTTATAACGGATATTATTTTAGCTATAATTGATCCAAGAATAAGAAAAGGAGTTATGGGTGGAGGTTAGTAATCAAAAAAAAGAGGCTTATTATACTGCAACGCAGATGCAGTTAGTAAGAACACGCTTTTTTGGAAATAGATCTGCTATGATTGCTGGATCTATTTTACTATTTATGATTATTTGTAGTCTTTTTGCAGATTTTCTATCTCCTTACGATCCAACAATTAAAGGAAGAGATAAAGATTATGAAAATGGAGCACCTCAAATTCCAATGTTTTGGGATGATAACGGATTTTCAGCTAGACCATTTCTACACACATTAGAAAAGTATAGAGGAGCAGATACAAATTTCAGATGGGTTTATAAAGTTGATACTGAAAAAAGAAGATATGTTTATTTCTTTGTTGAAGGATGGGAGTATAAAGTTTTTGATTTTAATATAAATCTTCCAGGAAAGATTTTAGATTTTAAAATTCCAGGTTTTACATTTAATACTCATTTATTCGGTGTTGAAGAGGGTGGAATCCATATATTTGGAACAGATAAGGCAGGAAAAGATTTATTTAGTAGAACCTTAAGTGCAATTTACATTTCGCTAGCTGTAGGCACACTTGGAGTTTTTATATCATTTGTACTATCGCTAATTATAGGTGGGATATCAGGTTATTATGGTGGATGGATTGATAGTGTATTGCAGATGTTTACTGATGCAATTCGAACGGTACCACCAATACCTTTATTTATGTGTCTTGCTGCCTTTGCGCCATTAGAATGGAGTTCTGAATTGCGTTTCTTTTTTATATCATGTTTACTTGGATTAATTTCGTGGCCGACACTTGCAAGAAGAGTAAGAACTCATCTACTTAGTGAAAGAAGCCAAGAATATATTCTTGCTGCAAAACTATGTGGAGCATCATCTACTCATATTATTATAAGGCACTTATTACCAAGTTTCACAAGCTATATTATTGTCGATTTAGTAATTAGTTTTCCATACATGTTATTATCTGAAACTGCTTTAAGTTTTATAGGATTAGGTTTGAGAGAACCCGTAAATTCTCTAGGTGTACTTTTGCAGAATGCAACCAAGGCAGATGTACTTTTAAATTATCAATGGTATTTTATTCCTGTATTTTTCTTAGTCGTATTAATTTTAACATTTGTTTACGTAGGTGATGGATTACGTGATGCTGCTGATCCTCATAAGGTAAAGTAGTATGAGTCACTTATTAGAGGTAAAAAACTTAGATGTTAAATTTGATACTGATGAAGGTAGAATTACAGCAGTTGAAAATATTTCATTATCATTAGATCAAGGCAAGGTACTCGGTATAGTTGGTGAGTCTGGATCTGGTAAATCAGTTACAGCAAAAGCAATTATGCAATTAAATCCAGGTAATACAAATTATAACAATGATGCTGAAATAATTTTAGATGATGAAAATGTCTTAAGGTTTACTTCAAAGGATGATTTAAAAAAAATAAGAGGTGGAAAAGTATCAATGATATTTCAAGAACCTATGGCGAGTTTTGCTCCAGCAATAAAAATTGGTTCTCAGATGGTTGAGCAGTTATTAATACATAAAGATATTAATAAAAATGAAGCTAAAGAAATTTCTATAAATATGCTTCAAAGAGTTGGAATTGCCGATGCTGAAAAAAGATTTAATCAATATGCATTCGAATTATCTGGAGGTATGCGTCAAAGAGCGATGATTGCTATGGCATTATCTACAATGCCAAAACTATTATTAGCTGATGAACCTACTACTGCTTTAGATGTTACAATTCAGGCACAAGTTATCAATTTAATAAAAGATATTATTCAAGAATATCAAATGGGTGTTATTTTTATTACACATGACTTAGGTGTAATAGCTCAAATTGCAGATGATGTTGCAGTTATGTACCTTGGGAGTGTAGTAGAAAAAGGACCGGTGAATAAAATTTTGAAAAACCCAAAGCACCCTTATACAAAGGGCTTATTGGAAGCGCTTCCTGATGTAAATAATCTAGATGCACCTTTAAGACCAATTCCTGGAAATATTCCAAGTCCATTAGATAGACCTTCTGGATGTGTATTTAGAACAAGATGTCCTAATCCATGTGATAATTGCAGGAATGGTAAAACTGAAATGGGTTTAATAGAGGTTGAACCAGGACACTGGGTCGATCAATGTTGTATTAATTGTGGTTAGCTATGAGTGAGAATTTAATATCAGTAAATAATGTTTCAGTTAATTTTGATTATCAAGAGAACTTTATTTCAAAAAAACAAAAAATACATGCTGTAAACAATATTAATATAAAAATTAAAAAAGGATCATTTTTTGGATTAGTCGGCGAATCAGGATCTGGAAAAACAACATTAGGAAGAGCAATACTTGGAGCTAATAAAATTAGTTCAGGAAACGTTATTTTTCATGATGATGAAAGAGATTATGATTTAACAAATATCAATAAACAAGATTTAAAAGAATATAGAAAAAAAGCACAATTAATTTTTCAAGATCCTTATGCAGCTTTAAGTCCAAGAATGACGGTCAGAGATATTATTGCTGAACCTTTAGAAGTTATGAGAATAACTAATTCAAGGCAAGAGACTGATGATAGAGTTAGAGATATAGCATCTAAATGTAGATTAAATCTTGAACATTTAAGAAGATTTCCCCATGCCTTTTCTGGAGGTCAGAGGCAGCGTATTTCAATAGCAAGAGCCTTAGTAAGCAATCCTAAATTTATTGTTGCAGATGAAAGTGTTGCTGCATTAGATGTATCAATACAAGCAGATATATTAAATCTTTTAAAACAACTTCAAAATGAACTTAATCTTACTTACTTATTTATCAGTCACGATTTAAGTGTAGTTGCTCACGTCTGTGATATTGTTGCTGTAATGTATTTAGGGCATATAGTTGAGATGGCTCCATCAAGAAAATTATTTAAAAATCCTAAACATTCATACACAAAAGCATTACTCTCATCCATTCCTTCAATAGATCCAGAAAATAAATCAAGAGCGATAGAACTAAAAGGTGAGATACCAAGTGCACTAAATCCTCCTTCAGGTTGTGTATTTAGAACAAGATGTCCTAATCCATGTGATAATTGCAGGAATGGTAAAACTGAAATGGGTTTAATAGAGGTTGAACCAGAACATTGGGTTGATCAATGTTGTGCAAATTGTAGTTGAAGAACAATTTATTAATTGCAGTAATTCTATCTCTCTCAGGTCTATTTTTATTAGATTGTATGGGCATTGCGATAAAGTTTTTGCGAAATGACTATCCAGCAGCTCAACTTTCTGTCTTTCGAAATTTATTTGGGATGATCCCATGTGTTATTGCTCTATATTTTTCACAAGATTGGCACCGAAACGGTAGACAAATAAAAATAACACAATGGAAGCTAGGATTATTTCGTGGAGTTTTTGTAGCCTTGGCACAATTGTGTCTCTACACTTCTTATGCTTACCTCCCATTTGCTTTAGTGGCTACCATGGAATACACAGGACCTATGATGGTTACTCTTCTTGCTATTCCTATACTAGGTGAAAAATTTGGTTGGTACAAAATGAGTGCAGTAATTTCTGGTTTTGCAGGTATCGTTTTAATTATGCAACCTTGGTCATCAGATTTTAATTATATGCTACTACTTCCTATACTTGCTGCTTTAGGATATTCGTTAGCAAGGGTAACTTCTTTAAGTTTTCAGTATCATGTTCCTTCACCACTTATTAACTTATATGGTCAAACAGGGACAATCATAGTTGCATGTATGTTAGTAATGTTTTTTGGTATGTGGGAAAATTTTAAAAGTATAAATGATTTCTTATTAGTTTGTGTTATGGGAATTGCAGGAGGATCTGGAACTTTATTATTAATCTACGGTGCTAGAAAAGCAGAACTTAGTAAAATTATGCCATTTGATTACATTGAAATATTTTTTGCACTTATTTTAGGTTGGATATTTTTTGCAGAATGGCCAGTTGACCAACTCTTTCCAGGTACTTTTTTCATAGTTTTAGGTGGATTAATCATTTATCTTCAACAAAGAAAAAATAATTTTCAAAGATTAAGAAAAACATAATGGAATATAAAATTACCAAACTTCAAAATGATAAAGGTTTAGATATTGATATAGTCAATATTATTAACTCAAATAATTACAGTTTTAGCTTTTATACATATGGTGGCTATATAAGTGAAGTATGTATTCCAACTTCTTCTAATGACTCTGAAACAGAGGACGTATTATTAGGTTATGGTAATTTAGATGATTGCCTGGAAGCTCATGGATATTTCAATTCAATTATTGGAAGAGTTTGTAATAGAATAGGGCAAAGTAAATTTAGTCTTAATGGGGAGGATTATAATTTATATCCTAACACAGCTCCTGATCATCTTCATGGTGGAAAAGAAGGTTTCAATAAAAAGATTTGGCAAATAGCTAATATAAATAAAAAAAGTGACAGCATAAAAGTAGAGCTCACTTACTATTCTAATCATTTAGAAGAAAATTATCCTGGCAACTTAGATTGTAAAACTATTTACGAGTTAAATAATAACAACGAAATGTTAATTTCTTTTCATGCTACTACAGATCAAGATACTATTGTTAATATAACTAATCATAATTATTGGAACTTTCATGGTCATAAAGATAATTACAAAAATATTACAGAACATGTTGTTAAAATATCATCTAGTCAAATTTGTGAAACTGATGAAGGCTCAATCCCTACAGGCAAGCTATTAGATGTAGTTAATACAAAATATGATCTAAATAATTCGTTTGAAATAAATAATACTTTTTTAGACAGTGGTGGGATCGATCATAATTATGTTCTTAAAAATCATTCAATTGATAAATCTATAGCTTCCATTTATAGTAAAAGTACCGGCATGGGAGTAGAATACTCAACTGATCAACCTGGAATACAATTTTATACCGGTAACATGATGAAGGAGTCATACAACGGAAAACATGATAGAAATTATGGTTTACAATATGGAATGTGTTTAGAGACACAAATTTTCCCCGATGCTATTAATCAACCAAATTTTCCATCAACTATATTAAAAAAAGGTGAAAAATATACTTCAAACACTAAAATAAAATTAAGAAATGATTTTAAATAAATTAATTTATTGTTTAATCATTTTATATCTATAGACATCAAAAAAAATGAAAATCAGTAAAAAAATTATCGATAATTTAAAAAAGGGTGGTGTAGATTTTTACTTAAGTGTTCCTTGTAAGTTATTAGCTAACATGATTGATATTCTTGAAAAAGATAAGGATGTTTACTATTCTGCTGTACCACGTGAGGAAGAAGGTATGGGTATCTGTGCTGGAGCTTATTTAGGAAACAAATTCCCTTGTATAATGATGCAGAATACAGGAATAGGAAATTCAGTGAATGCAATTGTTTCTTTATTACAATTATATCAAATGCCTGTTGTATTTCTAATTAGTTACAGAGGTACACCAGGTGAGCCAGTAGGAGCACAAGGTGGAATGGCTAAAATAACTGAAGATATTTTACAAACTTTAAGAATACCTATGTTGCATTGTTCTTCAGAAAATGATCTTGAGAAAATTTCAACATTTAGCAAACATGCTAAAGTTGTTGAGTCACCAGTTGCTATATTATGTGATTTCAATTTAATGAAAGATGATAAATGAACCGCTTTGACTTATTAAATAAAATACAAAATATTCTTAAAGATAACTTAGTTATTTGTAATATAGGTCTTCCATCTCAAGAATTATATAAAATTAATGATCAACCAAACTTTTTTTATATGTTAGGCAGTATGGGTTTGTCTTCTTCTATCGGTTTGGGCTTGTCATTATCTCAAAACAAACATGTTATTAGTATAGATGGTGATGGATCTGTTTTAATGAATATGAATACATTAGCAACAATTGGTAATAGAGCACCATCAAATTATACATTATTAATTATTGATAATGGATCATATGGATCAACAGGAGATCAAAGGACTTTTACTGATGAAAATACCTCTTTAAAAGATGTTGCAATAGGCGCTGGTTGTAAAAATGTAGTTGAATGTTCTGGAGATGAAACAGTAAATGAATTATCAAAAGCTATTGAAGATCAAAATAATTCTTACGTAATTATCTCTAAAATTAATTCTGGGAATGTCAAAATTGATCCAATTCCTCTAAACCCTATAACGATCAGAGATAGATTTAGAAAGTTTATAGGTATAGTTAAATACCTCTAAATAAATATTTATGATCATTTGTGTAGGATCAATATTTTTAGATAATATAAGTAGGATAGATCAGTTTCCAAAAAAACCAATTAAAGTTTTATCTAAAGGTATTGATAAAAGGTTAGGCGGTTCGGCAGCAGTATCAGCATTTACTGCTAAAAAATTGGGATGTGATACTGAATTTATTGGAAAATTTGGAGATGATGACACTTCTGTTTTCTTAAAAAATGAATTTAAAAAATTTAAAATTAATATCAATAAATCTATTTCAATAAAAAAATGTAAATCTTCCCAAAGTTTTGTAATTGAAGATATAAATGGTGAAAGATTGCTAGCTGCTTATAATGATCCAAAGTTACTTAATTATAAGAAAATACCAAATTTAGATTTTAGAAAAAAAGATATTTATGCAGTAGATATGAGGTGGATTAGAATAGCTACTCAAATTGCCAAAAAGACTAACAAAAATAATATTAAATGTGTTGCTGATTTAGATAATTTTAAAAAAACATCACATATATCTCAAATTGTTAAAAATGCTTCCCATCCCATATTTTCTGAAGAGGGTTTAAAAACATATAAGCGAAATTCAAATATGAAAACTGCTCTTTTTGAAATATTTAATGAAACACAAAAATTTGTAGCAGTTACAATAGGTTCCCAAGGTGTTCTTTGGGTAGATAACAATTCATTGTATCACTGTAAAATTCCAAATGTTAAAACAGTTGAAACAAATTGTGCAGGAGATGTATTTCATGGAGCTTTCGCATCAGCCTTATCTCTAAATAAATCAAATATAGAAAGTATTATTTTTGCATCTGCTGCTGCAACTTTAAAATGTATGCAAAGAGGGGGCATATATTCAATACCTACAATTAGTTTAGTTAATAAATTTTCAAAAAAAATAAAAATTAGTAAAATTAAATGATAAATATTTTAATTACAGAATTTATAGATCAAGAAGCATTAAAAATATTAAGTAAAGATTTTAATGTAATCTATAAAAAAGATATTTGGGAAAATTCTAATTATTTAAAAAAAGAAATTAATAAATTTGATGGAATAATTGTAAGAAATAAAACAAATTTAAATAAATCTATCTTAGAGAAAGCAGAAAATTTAAAGTACATTGGTAGACTTGGTGTAGGTCTAGATAATATTGACACTGAATACTGTAAACAAAATAATATATTTGTTCAACCAGCTACTGGGATGAATGCTGACTCTGTAGCAGAATATGTAATAAGCTCTTCACTTAGCCTATTAAAGAAAACAAAGTTAATAAATGCAAAAACACAAAGTGGACAATGGCCTAGAACGTCAATTACTACGAATGAGTTAAAGGGAAAAATTTTAGGACTAATAGGATTTGGTCATATAGCAAAAAAAGTTTTAAAGCTTATAAATGCTTTTGAAGTTACTACTATTGCATTTGATCCTTTTATAACCTCTCAAGAAATGGAAGAAAATAATGTTAAAAAAGTAACTTTTGAAAATATTCTTTATTTAGCTGATATAATTTCTATACATGTACCATTAAATAACGAAACGAAATATTTATTTGATAAAAAAATATTTCAAAAAATGAATAATAAGCCAATTATAATTAATTCTTCTAGGGGAGGAATTATAAAAGAAATTGATCTTCTTGAAGCATATAATAATAATTATATTTCAGGATTTGCATTAGATGTTTATGAACATGAGCCAGTAAACAAAATATTTTTAAAAAGTATTACAAATGATATGAATTGTATTTTATCACCTCATAATGCAGGAGTTACAGAAGAATCCAATACAAGAGTAAGTGAGTTTATTATGAATAAAACAAACGAATTTTTTTCTTAATTTTAAATTTTAAATTCATCCATTCTCACAATTCTATTTTCTTTTATAGAAATTTCGGCAGCTTCACCAATAGCAACTGCTTGTAAACCATCATTTAGACTTACAGCAGCTGGTTTAGAGTTTTTAATAGAATCAAGAAATGAAATATGCTCATAATATGTAGAGCCATGATGATTTCCTACTTTTAAAATCTCTTCATCAACTTCCACAAGCTCATTAAGAGTTTTTCCATTTTCAAAATTTCTTCCTCGATATCCAATCCTTAATTCAGATGAGTTTTTACCTGAACTAGCTGAAGGTACAGCAGTTTCAATTTTACCGATATCTCCAACTGCACATAACTCCTCTTGATTTGTTGAGTTTTCAGCAAACATACAGAGATCAAGCAAAGCTCTAACTCCATTTTGAAAATCAACAATTACATAGGCATTATCAAGAATATCAGGAGTTTTATTGTTATATTTTTCATTTAAATGATTAACATCTTGATTGCCACTTGCATAAACTTGTTTCGCTTCACTATTCACAATTAACCTCATTAGATCAAAAAAATGACAGCATTTTTCAACTAATGTGCCTCCTGTATTTTCTGCAAATCGATTCCAGTTATTCACCTTAACTAAAAAAGGAAATCGGTGTTCTCTAATTGATAACATTTTTAAATTACCAATTGTTTTATTATGAATTTCATCAATCATTCTTTTTACAGGGGGCATATATCTATATTCCATTGCGGTCCAAATTAAACCTGGATAATTTTTAGTTAAATCTCTGAATTCGATACAATCTTTAATTGTTGTACATAACGGCTTTTCTACTAGGATATGTTTCTTTGTTTTAACTACATCTTTTAATACATCTATGTGAGTAAAATTGGGAGTAGAGATTATGTACCCATCAACAAGATCAGCTTGTATCATTTCATTATAGTTTGTAAAACATGGAACTTTTTTATTAAGTAACGATAAAGATTGATTAATTGATTCATTATTTGGATCACTTAAAGCAACAATTTCTGCTCTATCAATTATATTGACATTTCTGATATGTTCGCGACCCATTGATCCAGCGCCTATTATCCCATATTTAAAACTTTTGCTCATACTGTGTATGTTGGAATTTTCATTTGATTACCTAGATTAACAATTTCGTTATAATAGTCACCATAAGTAAAAGCAACGTGATGTTCAAGTCCACCTTTAAACATTTTTTCTATTTTATTTTTTGTATTTTTGCCAAAACTGACCACACCTGAAGTTCCTGCAAATGAATTTTTCCTATTGATCACTTTCCCCTTAAGTACAAAAAATTTTAATTTGCTTGCTGATTTTGAAACTCTGAATATTGTTATATCTCCAGGTTTAAAAGCAAAATTGTGAAGTAGCGGTTTTTTTCTATTAGAATGTATATCCGCTTTTGCATCACCTTTTTTAGACATGCTAAGAGGCGCTAGCCCACAATGCCAAAAAACAACAGAATTATCTTTTTCATCTATATCGACAATATCCACTAGTAAAGAAGGTTGATTGTTTAATTGGTTTAATATGTTGCAACTTATTCCTCCTAAAACGTCTGCTTCGCAAGCACTGCTAATTTTTTTTTCATTCATCATAGCCATAGGACCACAAGAAGCACAACCAAATTGTGTAAACATTTCTGGCCAACATCTAACTGCAAATGCTTGAACATCGTGTTTTGTGTGCAGTGTATTTAATCCATGGTATATTGAAATACTTTTTTTTAATTCATATTGATTTAATTTTTTTGAATTCTTCAAATTTTTCTCAATTTTTATTTGTGTTGAATTTAAAACTGACTTTTTAATTTTTTTAGCTTCTGAGAATAGTTCATTTAATTTTATTTTTTTAATATCAAAATTTAATTTTTTCCTAACTTCTAATAATGAATAATCACATGTATCAAAACCTTCAGGTCTTTCACCAACAAGTCCAATTTTTTGTTTCTTTATATCTATTTTTTTATTACTTTTTTTTCTAATCTGTTTCCATTCAATTATTTTATTGCTATAAATTTTTTTATTAATAAATTTTTTAATTTTTTTTTCTACGTCTTTATGATTATTATATAATATGAATTCAGCATTAATATTATTTTTAATTAATGAGTGCATTCCTAAATTTAATCCACATACTGAATTAAGTCTTAATCTCTTTCCAGTTCGTGGTTCTGGAAAGGCAACGATACACAAAGATTTATTTATCTTTCTAGCAAAGTGTAGTAAAAATTTTGCATCTGTAAATGTAGTTTGAAAAATTATAATTTTTTTAAAATTATTATCTTTAAAATATTTAAATGCTTTATCTGATAATTCATTATTAGTAATTAAATAATCAATTCCTTTTATTTCAGTAAATATATTTCGTAGAACTTTTTTACCTTCTAAAAACTTAGACATTGCAAAAGGTACATCAAAAGTCTCTCGTGCTAATCCCAGGTATCCAATCATTATTATTTCAACTATAGTTAATAATTTTCTCTCAAACCATGAAAATAAAAAAATTCAAAGACTAATTATATAAATAATCACTAATTTTCTTATAAATTATATTAATTTTTTTTTGAATTCGTATGGGTTCGTGTTATCAATATTTTATTAAATTTAAATGGAGGAATTATGAAAAGAATATTAGCTATTTTTCTTTTTGTTACTTCAGCTTCATTTACTGCAAATTCAGCAGAATTGAAGTTCATATGTTATCAGGATATTAATGAATGTGATACTATTGCAGACATGGCTAAGTCATGGGAAGCATCAACTGGTCATACATTAAATATTGAAACAGTTGGATATGAAGTAATAAGAGAACAACTAGAAAATCAATTAGAATCAGGTGCTGCACCAGATTTGGCTAGAGTAACAAATTTAGGAGGATTAAATAAATTCTATTTAGATCTTAAGCCTTATGTTGATTCTTCATATTGGGAAGCAAATTATGGCGCAACACTTCCTTGGTACAGAAAACCTTCAGGTGACGATGGTATTTACGGTTGGCAAACTCAATTAACTGTTACAGGACCTTATGTAAATGTTACAATGTTTGAAGATGCAGGTGTAGATATGCCTGAAGAAGGTGCTACATGGGATGATTGGGCTGATGCTTTAAGACAAGTAAAATCAGAACTTGGTTTAACTGCAGGTTTGGCTTTAGATAGAACTGCTCATAGATGGGCAGGTCCAGCTTTTTCTTATGGAGCAAAGTTTCACGAAAATGGAACACCAATTTTAGTTGATGAAGGATTTAGAAAATTTTCTGAGGTATTTGTTGGTTGGCATAAAGAAGGTTTAATGCCTGCAGAAGGATGGCCTGCTGGATCAGGAACAGCATATAAAAATGCAGCTCCTTTATTCTTAGATGGAACAGTTGCTATGCATATGTCTGGCTCTTGGATGCTTGGAAACTATGATACTAATATTACAGATTTTGAGTGGAAAGTTGTGCCGATTCCATGTGGCCCTGGTGGATGTGGTGCTATGCCAGGTGGATCTGGAATAGTGGCTTTTAAGTCTACTAATAATCCTGAAGCTGCTGCTTCATTTATTGATTTTATGTCACAAACTGACAACGCAGAAAAATTTGCTGCAGCAACAAGTAATATTACAGCTCACCAAGGCTTACAAAAATCTGGTATTGATTATGCTGGTGTAAGTCCAAATGTTGCGGAAGGTCTTGCAATTTTCGCAGCAAATGCAGGAAAAGCGGCTGATACAACCCCTCAAGCTTATTGGTTCCAAGGTTATAATAAAAACTTTGCAATATATGGGATTGTTCCTGACTATATCACTAAAGCAATTACAGGAGAGATGACTCTTGACGAAGCTTTGGCAGCAATTGATGCAGATGTAGCTGCGAAGATTGCTGAATAAATTTTAATTCTAAGGCCGATTTAAAATCGGCCTTAGTTAAATTAATGTCTGAAAATTTATTAAATTTTAACTACTGGTATTTTGTAATATTTATTTATTTGTTTATTGGGTTTTTACTATCCAAAGGAGTCATTGGAAATATTTCTAGACTCATGTCAGTTATTGGATGGCCAATAGAATTAGCACAAAGACTAAGTGGTACAAAAAGTTTACCATACTTGTTTTTATTTCCTAATATATTAATTTTTGGTCTTTTTACTTTTTTACCACTTTTTATGAATTTTGGATTTTCGGTAACTGATGGAGAAAGTATTAACTTTTCTTCAAGAGATTACTCTGGATCAGATAATTTATCTAGAATAATTTTAGAGACACAAATTGATACTGGTATTGAAAATATGGAGGATGATAAGTTTAAAGCTTCAATAGCAGATACATTCATATTCGTCTTATTCCAAGTTCCTATAATGATCGTGGTAGCTTTAATAACAGCAGTTGTTCTTAATAGAGAAATAGTAGGAAGGGCGTTTTGGCGAGCCGTATACTTTTACCCAGTCATGCTTAGCCCAGTCGTAGTTGCTTTTCTTTGGACTTTAATTCTAAAAAGACAAGGATTATTGTCTCAAACTTTAATGGAATGGAATTGGATTGACCAACCTATTCAATGGTTAACAGATCCTTCATGGACAATGTTTTGGTCAGTATTTATTTATACTTGGGCTCACTTAGGATTTTATATGTTAATTTTATTAGCTGGCTTACAATCAATTCCAAAAGATTTATATGAAGCTGCAGAAATGGATGGAACATCAGATCAGAGGGCATTTTGGAGAATTACTCTTCCTCTTTTAATGCCTATTCTTTTAGTTGTCACAGTTTTATCTTTAATAAAAGCTTTTCAGGCTTTTGAAGAATTATTTGCATTACAAGTTGGTTGGATTTCATTAGTTTCATACATTTTTGAAACAGCTGGTTTAAGAGGTCAGAAAACAACTTTTGGATTAGGCATTGCTGCCATGGCATCTTTACTAGTTGCTTTATTGTTAATTCTTTTATCATTACTACAATTTTATCTGACTAGAAGGCAGGTTAAACTTTGAACGCTGTAATCAAATTTTTTTCGAGAACCCATGGAAAAAACAAACTTTCTTTTATTGATTGGATTGCTTATCTTTATCTTTTTTTAGGATTTCTAATCATTTTCTTACCTGTATTGTGGTTACTATTAAATTCTATAAAATCTCAGTTTTTACTTCAAAAATTAGATACTAACTTATTGCCTTTAGATTATGACAGAGTTGTAAGAGCAACAGTTTTTGGACCAGATGGAAAGGAAATTTTTATAATTAAAGATCTTCCAGATTGGGTAATATATTGGAATGAATTGAGAGATGAAGATAAAAAAGAAGTTAATGATCCTAATCTTTTCCTTACAAAATTTGAAGGCAAAGAATATTATGCTTTAAGAACTCATTTAGGTTTAGTTTCTGATCATGCTAAGGAACTTATCGAAGAAAAAAAATTTCCTGAGTGGTTAATAAAATATCCAAGTATGTTTCCTGATGCAAAAAAAGAATATAACCCCGAAGAATATTTAATAAATTTAAATGAAGAGGAAGTTAGACTTTTATCAGAATTTCTTGGTTTAAAACCTTATAAGCCTAATGGATTTACCTCTCAAATTTTAATTTCAGCAGAAAATAAAGAAACTAATGAAATTGAGGAATATTCAGTTAGCAGATTAAACACAAATAAAGATACTGTTAATGCTAGGCTAATTTCAAATCCTCAGGGTGGTATTGTTAAGATTCCTACTGAAGATATAATCGTTAATAAAAAACTTCGACCTTCTTGGATTAATTATTCTGACCCTTTAACAAATAATGTAAGGGGTATGAGTTTTGATGCAATCAAGTGTTTGAACAATTCAGTTTTTGTAACAATTATTGCAACAATAATCACAGTTTTAATAAATTCAATGGCTGCATTTGCTTTATCAAAATATAAGTTCAATGGACAAATAATATTTTTCATTATTATTCTCGCAACTCTAATGGTTCCAGCTTCGGTTTTAATTGTTGGTATATTTAAAATGGTTTCTGTCACTGGTTTAAATGGAACTTTATGGGGAGTTATTATACCCGGAGCCGCAACCCCTACTGGTGTATTTATGTTACGGCAATATATGTTAACTATTCCAGACGAACTTCTTGAAGCCGCAAGAATGGATGCTGCTAGTGAATGGAGTATTTATTGGAGAATAGTTTTTCCACTCGCATTACCAGCAATAGCGGTTCTTGCAATCTTATCAATTATTTGGCGATGGAACGATTTAATTCTACCAATGATAGCAGTATCAACTACAAAAACTGCATATACTATTCAATTATGTCTTCTAGATTTTCAAGGTGAATATGTAGCTCAAGAACATTACAGATTGGCAATGACAGTTGTCAGTCTAATACCAACTACTTTAGTATTTGTTTTTCTACAACGATATATTACTACTGGAATCGCTAACACAGGAATTAAATAATTATGGCAACATTAGAATTAAAACAAGTAAGAAAAAATTATGGAAACTTGGAAGTAATTCATGGCATTGATTTATTTATTAATAATGGAGAGTTTTGTGTATTAGTAGGCCCATCAGGATGTGGCAAATCTACATTATTGAGAATGATTGCTGGATTAGAACAGATTACAAAGGGTGATATTTTAATCGATCAACAAGTCGTAAATAATATTTCTGCAGCAAGAAGAGGTTTGGCAATGGTTTTTCAATCCTATGCTTTGTACCCTCATATGAGTGTTAGACAAAATTTAGCTTTTGGACTGGAAAACTTAAAAATGGAAGTAGATGAAATTGATAAACGTATTTTAGAAGCTGCAAGACTACTTAGAATGGAAGAATATTTACAGAGAAAACCAGGTCAATTATCAGGTGGACAAAAACAACGAGTTGCAATTGGTAGAGCAATAGTAAGAGAACCATCAATATACTTATTTGATGAACCACTTTCTAATTTAGATGCTGAACTTAGAGTTGCAACGCGAGTTGAGTTAAAAGCATTACATGCAAGATTAGGTAATACTATGATTTACGTAACTCATGATCAAGTAGAAGCAATGACAATGGCTGATAAAATTGTAGTAATGAATGATGGTATTATTGAGCAAGTTGGAGCACCTTTAGAATTATATAACAAACCATCTAATAAGTTTGTAGCCGGTTTTATTGGATCACCAAAAATGAATTTTATACAATTTGACTATCTTCCAAATTCTTTAAAAGAAATAGCACCGTCTAACTCAATAAGTCTTGGAATAAGACCTGAGCATCTATCAATTAAAGATGAAAATTCGTTATCACTAAATGTTGAAACAGTTGAGCAATTAGGATCTGATAGTTTTTTGTATGGAACAACCTCAGGGGAACAAAAAATTTCAATAAAACTTAATTATCAAACTGATATTCAGGCCAATCAATCAATTAAGGTTGGGTTTAAACTAGATGATGCTCATTGGTTTGATAAAGATGGTATTGCTCTAACATCTTGAAAAAATTTGATAAAATTTTAAGCTGTAAAGTTTTCAAAAAAAAAGTCTTATTTAATTTGGAGCATAATTGGGGATTTTATATTTCAATATCAAATGATAATATTCTTAACTTTGAATTATTTGATAAAAATAACAAAAAAGTTTTACCAAAAATAATTGATAAAAAAAATCATATTTATAAAATTACCAATGTCTCAAAATATAAAAATTATTATGTCATTAAATCGCAAATTACAAAAATAAAGGTTTATGATAATCCTTTTCGAATAATAGTTTGTAGAAAAATTAGAAACAAATGGCAAGAAATCTGCTCTGATAGAGAAACTGGTTCTTGGTATTGGAATGAGGAGAAAAATCAGATAACTCATTATCAAAATAGATATTCTTATAATAATATTTATGGTCTTGGTGAAAAAACTGGTAATTTAGAAAAATCATATAGAAGATATGTACTTTCTCAAAAAGATGCACTGGGTTATAACGGAGAAAAGAGCGATCCACTCTATAAATCGTTTCCTTGGTTATACATAATTAATAAAAATAATAGAAATTGTGATTATGGACTTTTATATAATACTTTAAGTTATGGTGTTGTTGATTTAGGAAGTGAACATTCAAATTATCATCATCCTTATAGATATGCAAATTTCCAAAATAAAGGAATTCAACTTTTTATATTTTTAAATAATAAACAATCTATTATTTCTTCTCTTAATAATTTTATTGGTCCAAGATATTTTCCTCCAAAATGGAGTTTAGGCTTTCAATTTTCCTCAATGGAAATTGCTGACGATGAAAATTCCCGAAAATTGTACTTAGAATTTATAAATAAATGTAAAAAATTAAAAATTCCATTAAGTAGTTTGCATTTTGGTTCTGGATATACTCTCCATGGTAAGAAAAGATATATGTTTAAATGGAATAAAAAAAAATTTCCTGAACCAAAATTATTTTTAGATAAAATTAAACAATACGGTATACATCTCACTGCTAATTTAAAACCAGCAATATTAACTTCACACCCAATTTACAAAAAAGCAGTAAAAGAGAAAATTTTTATATCTGACAATAATAATAAACCTCTTGTAATTCAATTTTGGGATGAAACTGCAAGTATAATTGATTTTACAAAAAAAACTGGAGCCGCTTGGTGGAAAAAATATGTTACAAAATACATATTATCAAATGGTTTTGATACAATTTGGAATGACAACAATGAATATGATCTAGAGGGTAAAGATGCTTATTCATATTATTTAAATAAAAAAGTAAAAACAAATTCATTGCTTCCTTTACAAGCTATTTTAATGTCTAAGGCTAGCTCTGAAGCCACAAGAAACTACTATCCACGAATAAGAAATCACGGAGTCACTAGATCTGGTTCACTAGGAATTCAACGTTATGTAGAAACTTGGACAGGCGATAATGATACATCTTGGCATTCATTAAAGTGGAGTGCATCTATAGGGTTAGGCCTATCCTTGTCTGGAATTGGATTTTTTGGACACGATATAGGTGGATTTACCGGAAAAAAAACTTCAAGAGAATTAATGATACGCTCTTTTCAGCTCATGTTATTTTATCCTCGGTTTCATATGAATTCATGGAAGCCGAATATCAAAAAACAAAATAAAAATAAGAATAAGAATATACTTAGCTTAAATAATACAAATTTGCCTTGGCTCTATAATGATACTACTTCAATAATTTCAAAGTTAATTCAATTACGATACCAACTTTTACCTATTCTTTATTCAGCAATTTGGCGTTTTTATAAAGAAGGCGAACCAGTAATAAGACCATTATTTTTAGATTTTCCAGAGAAAGAACATTTTCAACAAGAAGAAATTTTTTCTATAAATGAAAGAATAATTGTAGCTCCTGTTTTAGTAAAAAATAGGAAAAGAGTAAAAGTTTTCCTTCCTTTTTGTAATGAAGGTTGGTTTGATTATTTTAATTTAAAATTAATTTCTAATGGTGGATGGGTGAATATAAATGCACCCATTAATAAACTACCTATTATTATCAGAGGTGGTACAGTAATACCCAAATTAAAAATAAATTTTTACGAACCTCATTTAGCTCCAATAGAAGAAATAGTAATTTTTCCTTCTTTAACTGATATCTCTTTCAAACAAGAAAATTTACCATTAATATTCGATGATGGAAAAACAATAGATTATGAAATTAATAAAAATTTGATTTTAACACCTGTAATTAAATTCAAAAAAAATAAGCTATCGCTATTATTTAGTTTAGAGGGAAAAGGAAAAATACAAAAAGAACAAATTATATTAAAGTATCCAAGTTATTGTGATTTAACTTTAAAAAATTGTTTGAACTACTTTAAAAAAAAATCTTATATCTATAAAATTAAAAAATAATTTGTATGAAAAATTTAAAGCAAACTATATCTGAGGTTATTAATGAAACTGAGATTTTTGATATTCATACCCACCTTTTTCCCGCCGAATTTAAAAAATATCATCTTTCAGGTATAAGTGAAGTTTTAAACTATCATTATTTAATTGCAGAGTTATTCACAACAACAAATATAAATATAAAAAAATTTTATAAATTAACAAACGAAGAAAAATCAAAAATAATTTGGGAAGAATTATTTCAAAAAAGAACGCCTATTTCTGAAGCCTGCAAGGGCGTATTAACAATTTTGTCAAAATTATCAATTGATTATACGTCTAAGTCATTTGATGAAATAAATATTGAATATACCAAACTAAATTTAACTGATTTACAAATATTTAAAATCAGTAAAATCTCCCAAGTTGTAATGACTAACAACCCATTTGATAAATTAGAGTGGCAATTATTTAAAAATAAAAAATGGGATACCAAAAAATACCTAGCATCACTTAGATTAGACGATATACTTATCAATCTGGATAAATGTTTAAATATTTGTAAAAAAAATATTGATCAATTTGATAATGAGAATGATTTAATAATTAAATATTTAGAAAAAGTGTATGAAGAATCTAAACCTGTTTATGCAGCATTGTCCTTAAACAATTTACAATTAAGCTCATTACTTAAAAATAGATTTGTTTCAGATATTTTAAAATGGCTTGAAAGAAAAAATATTCCTTTATCTCTATTATTAGGCGTTAGAAGACAAGTTAATAAAGATTTTCTACTTGCTGGAGATGGTATAGACAAGGTTGATCTATATTATCTTAGTGAAATATGTAATCAATATCCAAATAATAAAATACTTTGTTCATGTTTATCTTTAAATGATCAACATGAATTGACTGTATTAGCGAGAAAACATCAGAACTTAAAAATTTTTGGTTTTTGGTGGTTTATGAATCAACCTAGTTTAATAAAACTTATTTTAGATTTAAGAATTGAATTATTAGGATTAAATTTTATTCCACAGCACTCTGATGCAAGAGTTACAGATCAATTAATTTATAAATGGATTCATTTTAAAGCATTATTAAGTAGCGTCTTATATAAACATTATAATGCTATTCAGCTAAAAAGTTTTAAAATTTCTGAAAATCAAATTAGTGATGATGTATCAAAACTCTTTTTTAAAAATAGTCAAAATTTTCTAAATTTAAGTTAAATATAAATTTTATTGATCATCTTTACTTAAAGTATATTTTATTTAATAATATGCAATTAAGAAAAAATATAAATATAAATTTATTAACAGAACAATCTTTTCCAACTTATGATATAGAAAAAAAAAAGAATTGCATATTACATTTTGGAGTTGGAAATTTTCATCGAGCCCATCAAGCGTTATATATCCATGAGCTCTTAGAAAATAATCAAAATATTTCAATTATTGGTGTTAATTTAAGATCAAATGATACTAACTTAAAGTTAATTAAACAAGACTATTTTTATACATTAGTGAGAATATCAGAAGGTTTTAAGGATATAAAAATTCTTAATCCAATAAAAAAAATTTTATTTGGAAAAAAAGATAAAATGGAAATTAGGAATTTAATTGCGTCTTCAGATATAAAATTAATTACTTTGACTGTAACTGAAAAAGGATACCATTTTGATAAAAATAAAAAATTAAACTATTCAGAGGATATAATAAATGATTTTGAAGATAAAAACTTGAATACAGTTATTGGCCATATCTCTTTTGGGTTAATTGAGAGATTTAAATTAAATAAAGAAAAAATAATTATTCTGAGCTGTGATAATTTAATTGAAAATGGAAATATTCTTAAAAAATTAATATATGAATTTTTAATTAAAATATATCCTCAATGCTTAAAATGGTTTCTCTCCAACGTAGAATTTCCCCTATCCATGATAGATGGAATTGTCCCTCATAATAATAAGAATTCAAAATTTTTTAACATTCCTTATGAGGATAATTCGATTGTTGTTACTGAACCATATAGGGATTGGTATATTCAATCTGATAATATAGAACTCAAAAAAGTACTAAATAATAAAAATATAAGTTTCGTTAATAATATTAACTTCTATGAAAATATAAAACTAAAAATCTTGAATGGAGCTCATTCTTCATTAGCTTATATTGGAATATTATTAGGACATACTTATGTGCATGAAGCAATGGCTGATAAACTCTGTTTCAATTTTATATCTCAATTTTTAGAGCTAGAAGTTCTCCCAATTCTTAAAAATACAGATAATTTTGATATCAAAAATTATAAAAATGACGTCTTAAGTCGTTTTAAAAATCCATATATTGAGGATAGATTAATACGTATTGCAATGGATGGGTCATTAAAAATTCCCATAAGACTTTTAGATACTTATAAAAAAAATAAAAATAAAACACCATATATTGATGCAATAATCACATCATGGATTCTTTTTTTACAACATATGATTGTAAATAATAAAAGTAAATTATCTGATTCAAATAAAGATTTTATAATAAATACTTATGAAAATGATAATGAGAATTTCGTTCTAAATTTGCTTAATCAGAAAAATATTTTTGATTTAAGTGACTATCAGAAAATAAATTTGAAAAGAAATATTCTTAATAATATAAATCAAATAAAAAAAGATACATTAAGTCATTTTTTAAGCAACTTAGTATTTAAATAACAGCTTTTATTATACCACGTAATTCAGAAAGACCCATTAATCTTCCAATTGCAGTATATCCCGCATTAAAATCTTTTTTATTTTGATCATCTAATAATGAGTGACCATGATCTGGTCTCATTGGTATATCAATTTTTTTATTTTTACTTCTTCTTTTTTCTTCTTCTAAAATCAACTTTATTAATCTAACAAAATCAACGTCTCCATTTAAGTGGTTTGATTCATAGAAGCTCTTTCTATCTTTTTCTTTTTTTACATTTCTAAGATGGATAAAATTAATTCTTTTTTTAAATTTATTAAAAATTTTATAAACATTATTATAAAAATTTGATGCTAATGATCCTGCACAAAAAGTCATTCCGTTACATGGAGAATTATAAGAGTCAAATATATATTGGTAATCATCCATAGTAGATACGATTCTTGGTACACCAAAAAGTGGAATAGGGGGATCATCTGGATGTATACCCATTTTAACATTATTTTCTTCTGCTATAGGCATGATTTCCTTAATAAATTCTCTTAAATTTTGCTTTATATCTGTATTATTCATATCTTTATAAGCACCAAGCATTTTTTTAAATTCATTAACCGAATATTTTGTTTCTGAGGCAGGTAAGCCACCCATCACTGCCAGCTTTAAATTTTTAATATCATTTGTTTTCATTAACTTAAAAAGTTTTTCTGCATTTTTGATTTGTTTATTCGTATATCTTTTTTCTAAATTCTTTAATTTGAGAATATACATTTCAAATATAATTATTTGTAAATAATTAAATTTTAAGGCCAATCCATCTGTAGGTAATTTAAAATCTAGTTGAGTTCTTGTCCAATCTACTATTGGCATAAAATTATAACAAATAGTATGAATATTGTTTGAAGCAATATTTGCTATTGTATCTTTGTAATTACTTATTAATTTTTTAAAGTTTTTAGTTCTTAATTTTATATTGTTATGTACAGGAATGCTTTCAACAACATTCCATTTTAAGTTGACATTATAAGAATTATTATTTTTATTAATGTAATCTATTCTTTTTTTTACATCATTTTTACTCCACTTTTCACCACAAGGAATTTGATGAAGTGACGTAACAACATATTCTGCATTAGCTTGCCTTATATCAGTTAATTTAACAGGATCATTAGGGCCATACCATCTAAATGAATTTTGCATTTAATATTTATAATTTAATTCACTTTAGTCATAGTACAAAGAATTTCAAAAGCAATTGTTGCTCCAACAAGTGAAGTCATATTATTAGAGTCAAATGGTGGTGATACTTCTACGACATCACCACCAACAAAATTTAATTTATTTAGAGCTCTTATAATTGTTTGAGCTTCCCTCACATTAAAACCACCAACTTCTGGTGTACCGGTTCCTGGAGCGAAAGTAGGGTCAATGCCATCTATATCAAAAGTAAAATAAGCATCTGTGTTACCTAGAATGGAATAGATTTTTTCAATACATTTATTAAAACCCATTTCATAATATTCATCTATAGTAATGATCGTTACACCTTGTTCTTTAGCCCATGTTAAATCATTTGGATCGTATAATGCACCTCTAAGTCCTAATATTACATATTTTTTTGGATCAATAAGATTTTCTTCGATAGCTCGTCTAAAAGGTGTGCCATGAGTATATTTGAATCCTCCAAAATATGTATCCCAAGTATCAGAATGAGAGTCGAACTGAAATAAACCCAATGGTTTTTTTTTCGCAATAGCTCTTAAAATAGGAAGGGAAACTAAGTGATCACCTCCTATTGACAACGGAATTGTTTTAGATGCATAAATATTTTCATAAAATTTTTCAATTTTTTCTAAACTATCTTGAAGATCTGCTGGGTTTACAGGACAATCGCCAATATCTGCAATATTAAATTTATCATAAGGACTCTTCAGTGAGACTGGATGATAGAGTCTTACCAGTGATGATGCATTTCTAATTTCTCTCGGACCATGTCTTGCGCCCGGCCTATTAGTTGTTCCACCATCCCATGGAACTCCAGATATACAATAATCTAATTTATTTAAATCTTTAACTATAGGTAATCGAAAAAACGTTGCAACATCAGCAAAGCGAGGAGTTTGCATGCTAGATAAAGGTTTAATTTGAGTCATAAAAGTATCTTATGATATATAGATTTTGATTATACAAGACAAATTAGTATGGATTACGCAAAATTTCCTAGACCTAAAGATGATGGAAAGGCAAGTCATCTATTGAGTAAACATTTGCCTTCAATTTCCATCAAGAATCAACAAGGAAATCTGCTTAACTTAAAAAGATCAGATACTTTTAGATTAATATTGTATTTTTACCCAATGACAGGAAATCCAAATAAAAGCTTACCTCAAAATTGGGAACAAATTCCAGGAGCTACGGGTTGTACATCAGAAACGTGTACCTTTAGGGATAATTATGAAGAGCTTATTAAATTAAATGCAATACCTATTGGTATATCTACTCAAACAGTAGAAGATATTCACGAAATGACGAATAGATTACTTATCCCATATGATGTTTTAAGTGACTCAGATTATTCTTTAATGAATGCTCTAAGTATTCCTAATTTCACAAATGAAAATAAAATTTATTTTAAAAGAATTACTCTAATTGTGGAAAAAAATATTGTTAAAAAAGTATTCTACCCTATTTTTCCTCCTAATAAACATATAAGTGAAGTTTTAGAATGGCTAAGAAAAAACTAACTATCTTTTTATTTTCTGTATTTACACTATTTTCTAATCAATTATTTGCCAATCCAAATATTGATCAATGGTTGGAGTCAGAAAAATCATACAAGGATCTTATTAACGAGGGATTTGAAGTAAAGAGTTATGCTATAAGCGATATAGAAGTTGTGAATGGTCTAACTATTATTTTATTTGTTACTGTTCTTCAAAAAGATCAAGAAATATACGAGTGTCAAGAATACCAAACAATTGATGAAAATGTCGAAACTCTTGATATGAATTTAATTTGTAAGGAATTAGTTCAACCATATCAAAGGGGTGTTGGCACTTAAGATTTATAAATATTTAGAAAAAACCATTGTAGTGCAATTAATGTAAGGCCATTTAGGATTTCATTATTTTCCATCTTCTTTTTTACTTCTTCAAAACTATAACTCTTTACTAAAATATCTTCATTCTCATTTTCCAGACCTTTTATAATCTCTTTTTTTGGTGCAACAACTTCACCCAAAAAAAGATGATAGAAAGACTCTGAAGAACCTGGTGCTGGGAAATAACCTTGTATTGCTCTAAGTTTTTTAGCCTTACATCCCGTTTCTTCGAAACATTCCCTAATTGCCGTTTCTTCAGGAGTTTCATCCTTATCTATTATTCCAGCAACTATTTCATCAAGATAATTATCACTATTTCTAGAGATAGTTCCTGGTCGAAACTGTTGAATTAAAACTATTTTTTTATTATGTGGGTCGTAAGGCAAAACAGCAGAGACTTGAGCACCACCAAACAATTCTCTTTTTATTTCATTACTCCACTTTCCATCATATTTTTGATATTTTAGAGTAATCTCATTCATTTTGAAAAAACCATTATGAATAATTTTTTTAGTTAAAATTTTAAATTTTGAGCTCATAAAAATTGATATATTTTATATTACATATATATTTATCATTATGGAAAAAGCTTTATTTGGCGCTGGTTGTTTTTGGGGTGTGGAAGAAACTTTTCGTAAAACATCTGGTGTTATAAAAACATTAGTTGGCTATTCAGGTGGAAATACAATCAACCCTTCTTATGAAAGTGTTTGCCAAGGAAATACAAATCACACTGAAGTAGTTTTGGTTGAATTTGATGATACCAAAATATCTTTTGAAGAACTTCTTTCAGTTTTTTGGAAATGTCATGATCCCACCACATTAAATAGACAAGGTCCAGATGTTGGGACTCAATATAGATCAGCAATATATTACTTCAACAATGACCAAAAAACTAAATCTATTAATTCTAAAAATGAATATACCAAGAGTTCAGGACTAAATATTGTTACAGAAATATCAGAAGCTAAACAGTTTTACAAAGCTGAGGAATATCATCAAAAATATATTCAAAAAACTGGTTTGCATTGCACTGTATAGATTAATTTTTTACAATAGATGTCCGTAGATTTTTATTATGCATTTTTAACCGGTTGGGTAATACTATTATTATTTTGGAGCACTATTGTTTTCTTTATATATTTAAGAAAACCTCCAAAATCTAAATTAACTAAAAGTTTTGTAATAAAATCCTATTCATTTTTTGTGGTAATTTTATTTGCAATTTTGTTTTTTAGATAAACCGATTCGTTTTTTTTAAAAATTAGACATCAACATATAGTAGGTCAAAAAGATTAAGATACTAACATATTGATAATTAACAACTTTTTTATATTTGATATTGAATACTGGTTTTTTCATAAATATAAACTACCTCGAAATTAATAAATATAAAAAATTATGTCTATATTAAAAAACTATTTTAAACAAAACAGTGTCATGCATAGCTTCTCAAGTTGCCAATGGCCAATTGGTGATCCACAAGAAAAAGACTTCCATTTTTGTGAAGCTGATACAATTGCCGGAAAGCCTTACTGTCAGAATCACTGTGATGTTGCTTATATTGACGAGAAAGAGCTTAAAAAGGAAAAAGAAGCTCAAAAAAATCGTCGCATTGCTGCTTAAGTCTAACTCTTCAAATTATTTTTTAACTAATGTTAATTATTTAGAGTTATTGACATAAGTAACGATTTTCTTAAAATATTAAAATCATGTTATTTAGTGTACTGAAAAAACTAAATTTTGACGGAACATTAGAAATAATTGACTCTAGTGATAAAATTTATAAATTTGGAAGCTCAAATCCATACGTTCGTATTAGATTAAAAAACAAATCTACTGAAAGAAAACTTTTTTTTAATCCTAATTTACATATTGGTGAAGCTTATATGAATGAAGACTTAATTATTGAAAAGGGAACCATAGAAGAATTTCTTAACCTAATTACTAAATGTTACGATGATTTTATTTCAAACAACAAATTTTATAAATTTTACGAATATTTATCTTCTATTTTTATGCCCCTTCAGCAGATTAATCAGCTTGATAATTCAAAAAATAATGTTGCACATCACTATGATATAAATGAAGATTTATACAAACTGTTTTTGGACAAAGATATGCAGTATTCATGTGCCTATTTTCATAATCCTAACATAAGCTTGGAACAAGCACAGAAAGATAAAAAACAACATATAATCAGAAAACTGCAAATTGATAAAAATATGAATGTTCTTGATATTGGATGTGGTTGGGGCGGTATGGCAATAGAAATAGCAAAATCTACTGGAGCTAAAGTTAAAGGAATTACGCTTTCAGAAAATCAATTTAATACAGCCTCTGAACGTGCACAAAAAGAAGGCTTAAGTGATAAAGTTACATTTGCTTTACAAGATTATAGAAATGAAACAGAAAAATATGATCGTATAGTATCTGTTGGTATGTTTGAACATGTTGGAATTAAATATTTTAAAACATACCTCAGTAAAGTTAATAATATTTTGAAACAGAACGGAGTTTTTCTTTTACATACAATTGGCCAAAGGGGTAAACCAACTGCTACGAGTCCTTGGATACGAAAGTATATCTTTCCAGGAGGTTATATTCCATCACTATCTGAAGTAATAAAAGAAACACAAAAACTTAATATAAATGTCACTGATGTTGAAGTATTAAGACTACATTATGCTCATACTCTTACACGTTGGTATCAAAATGTTATGGAAAATAAAGATAAAATTATAAATATGTTCGATCAACGTTTCTTTAGAATGTGGGAATTTTATCTATTAGCAAGTAAGTACTCTTTTGTAAATATGGGTAATGTCGTTTTTCAAATACAAATAGCAAAGAATATTAACAATTTGCCTCTTACGAGAAATTATATTTACAACTAAGCACTTTATATTTATTGAATTTCAAACTCAGGTGATATAATCTTTTATTTATGGCACAATCACTTAACAATTATATTATTAGAGCATCAATATTTTTAGTCGCTACATTTGTTATTGTTGTATTATTATACCCAGTTTTACAAAATGCCTTTTTATCAAATATCTTTATTAATATTATAATTTTATTAGCTTTATTAACTGGAATTGCATTTAATTTTTTTCACCTAATTAATTTAAATGATAAATATATGTCTTACTCTAATTTCAATATTACTAATTCTATAGAAGCATTTTCAAATTTAAGAGGGCAGGACAAAAATATTTCTCTTGAATTAAAAAATCTTGATGGAAAATTTGTTTTTAAAAGTTCATCAATTAATAGATTGATAGAAAATTCAGATATGACTTTGATAGGCATAAGAGAAACTTCTCGTTACTTAGTTGGATTGCTTGTCTTTTTAGGACTCCTTGGAACTTTCTGGGGTCTTCTTAAAACTATTGGATCTGTCGGAAATGTTATTAGTGGCCTAGGTATAGATGATACAAATGTTGCAGGTTTTTTTAATTCTCTTAAAGATGGATTAAATGCCCCGCTAGAAGGAATGAGTATTGCATTTAGTAGTTCATTGTTGGGTTTAGCTGGTTCTCTAATATTAGGATTACTTGATCTAAATCTTGGTCAAGCTCAAAATAAATTTAGTCAATACTTTGAGAAAATACTGAATTCTAATTCATCACCAGATTTTTCTAAAGTTGAAGATAAACCAACTGGTGAAGCAATACAAAAAATTTATGATAATTTAGAAAATCTTTTAAATGCTTTTAAAAAATCATCAGAAAATCAAACTAAAATTTCAAAAAATTTAGATAAATTTAATGAAATACTTAATAAAATAAATTCGAATTCATCCAATCTTGATAAACAACTATCAAACTTTTTATCTTCCCAGTTAAACACACAGTCTTCACTTATGAATTTATCAGAAGCCTTAAGTAAAAATGGAATGTTAGAAGCAAAAAAAATAAAAGAATATTTTCAGAATATTGAAAAAGAATTAAAGAAAATTAAAAAATAATAATGTCTATTAGGTCTTTAAGAAATAGACTTGCTGATACAACAAATATTTGGCCAGGTTTTGTAGATGTTTTAGCAACATTATTGATTGTTATTATCTTTGTTTTAATGGTTTTTACAGTTTCACAAATATATTTAAGTGATGCAATATCGGGAAGAGATAAAGCACTACAAGATTTAAGATCACAAATTAATGAACTTTCAAAAATATTAGTAATTGAAACTAAGGACAAAGAGAAAGCTCTCTCAACTCTCTCAGAAACCGAGAAACAACTTGAAGATACTCAATTAAGTTTACAAAGTGAACAATTATTAAGTGAACAATTACAAACAGATGTTGCAAAAAAACGATCAGAACTATTTGTCCAAGAGCAAAATATTATTGCTTTATCAGACCAAATTAGCAGTCTCCTAAAAGAGTTAAGAATTGTTGCAAATGCTTTAGAAACTTATGAAGGACAAGAAATTGCTTTACTTGAAACGGAAGGTTTGGGAGAAAGAATTAATAAAGCACTAGCAACAAGAATTGATCAACTTAAAATACTTAATCAAGAATTAGATAATACCAATTTTAAACTAATAGAAAGTGAGAAATCTCTTAAAGCTACAATTGCAGAATTAAATGAAAAGAATAACAATTTAATTGCAATTAATGAAAGTTTGGGCCTAGAGGATGTAGGAATTGAAGAGCAATTATTTGCAATCAAAAACAAAAATGAGGAATTACTAAGTTTAAATAAGGAATTAGAGAAAACAAATATTGAATTATCTTTAAGAGATGAAGAATTGCAAAGTCAGATATCTCAATATCAAGAACTGATGAATGATCTTTTAGAAATAAACGATAGTCTTGGTTTAAAAGATGCATCACTTAATGAACAACTCGATGCAATTAGGTTCAAAAATGAAGAGTTAGCTAGATTAAATAAAGACCTGCTGGAGAAAGATAATACCATTTTTAATCTTCGTGGAAAAATATCTGAATTAAATAATGTACTTTCTTTATCCGAAGAAAAACAAAAAAAGCAACTTGAAAAACTTGAGCTTCTCCAAAATCAAATTGTTTCATTAGAAGAAGAGAAGCAAATACAAAAAGAAACTTCTCTTGAAGAGATTGAAAAAATGGAAATACAGGCTTCAAAAACCTTAGAACAAGTAGAAATTCTTTCAAATCAAATTGATACCTTACAAAAAGAAATAGCATTACTAAATAGTGCTCTAGAGGCAAGTGAAAGTCAGGCTTTGATTAAAGATTTAGAAATAGAGGTACTTGGTGAAAAATTAAACAAGGCTCTTACATCTAAAGTATTTGAACTTCAAAAATATAGATCAGAGTTTTTTGGAAAATTACAATCAATTTTAGGTGATAGAAAAGACATTAAAATTGTTGGAGATAGATTTATTTTTGAGTCAGAGCTTCTTTTTGATTCTGCTTCAGCAGATTTACAAGTATCTGGAAAAGAAAAGTTAAGTGAAATTGGTCTCACTTTAAAAGAAACAACTAATGATATTCCATCAGATATTGACTGGATTATAATGGTGGAAGGTCATACTGATAAAAGACCTATACAGACAATTAGATACCCATCCAATTGGGAATTATCTTCAGCTAGAGCCAACACAGTATTAAAACTTCTTCTTGACCTTGGATTTCCTCCAAATAGACTGGCATCAGCAGGATATGGAGAATTTTACCCCATAAGTGATGGAGAAACTGAAAGTGACCTTCAACAAAATAGAAGGATTGAATTAAAACTAACCTCCCGCTAATTTGCCTTAAATTAAACATAAACTCATCATAAAAAATATATATGAGATTTTTATTTTTATTTATTTTAATTATTTCTAGTTCGTATTCTGTACTTGCTGCTTGTAGTGATCAACCAGCAAATGAAGTGGATTGGACCAATTGTAATTTTGTAGAAAATTTAGATCTATCTGGGACTGGCTTGGTAAATGCTCAAATGTCAGGAGTTAATTTATCTTTATCTAATTTTGAAAAATCTCAGCTTAATAACTCAAATCTATCTATTGGTAATTTTATCTTCTCAAATTTTAGTAATTCGAATTTATACTCTTCTAATTTGCAGGGTGCAAATTGTAATAATGCTAATTTTGACAATGCGAATCTTGCAAAAGTAAATCTTGAAGGATCTAATCTTTTTGGAGCTACTTTTAAAGGTGCAAACTTATATGAGGCCAATCTACTTGGTGCTAATATTTCCGGTGCAATTTTTGATGAAGCAAATTTGTCAAATGCTATTTGGGTAGATGGAAAAAAATGTGCTCTTGGGTCTATAGGTATTTGCCAATAATTTTATTATTCTTTTTTGTTATAAGTTGTAAAATGTCATCTGTATCTGAAATGCAAAAAAATGATGATAACAAAGTTAATTTTAAGATTTCAGGAAGTAATGAAGTAGGTATTAAGGTAAATAATTAAAATACTAATTTACTTTTATTAAATTTAATGGTTTGACCTTTAAACAATGAGTCAAAATTCTTATCTATATGCTTTTTGTTTAGTTTTTCTTGCTGGAATATTTTGGAGTTTTGGAGCATTAACAGTTAGATACATGGTTGATGGTCATCAATATGTTTTTCAATATTTGTTTTATAGAGGTTTAACAATATCTATTATACTTCTACTATATTTATTTTTTCGTGAAGGTTTTGCATTTTACAAAAATTTTCTCAAAATAGGAACATCTTCTATTCTTGGAGGATTATTCTTAGCTACAGCATTTACAGGATTTATCTTTTCTATTACTATGACAAGTGCTGCTGTTACATTATTTATGTTAGCAGCTATGCCTTTTATTGCAGCTATTGTGGGCTATTTTGTTCTTGGCGAAATACTTAAAAAATCAACATTAATTGCAATGGTTGTTGCATTTATTGGTGTTTGCATAATGATTATAAATGATAGTATTTCAGGAACAGCCTTAGGTGCAATTATAGGATTCATATCTGCAACTGGTTTTGCTCTATATACTGTAACAATCAGATGGAAACCTGAAACTCCCAAGTTCACAACAGTTGTTTTAGCTGGATTATTTTGTACAATATTTGCTTTCTTTGTCTTAGGGTTTTCTTTTGAGCCTTTTATATTAATGCCTGAAATAAATAGTTATTTAAGCATACTTCATGGATTAATAGTTGCAACTGGTTTGATACTTTATAGCCTTGGTGCAAAATATTTACCTTCAGCTGAGCTCGCACTTTTATCTTTAATGGAAGTCGTTGGAGGAGTTCTTTGGGTATGGCTTCCTATTTTTGGGATTAATGAGGTACCAAGTACCACAGTAATTATTGGAGGTTTTATAATAACGTTAGCAGTCGTTTATTATGGTTTTGCTGCAAGACAGATTGATATGAATATTAAAACCTAAATATTAACAGTAACCCTATTAATATTTTTTCTTGGTAAACTATTTTTAGACCATACCGTATCAAGAGCCTTAATCATTTTTTCGATATGTTCTTTTCTATGTTTTGGAGTTACAGTTATTCTTAGTCTTTCTAAACCTTTAGGTACGGTTGGATAAAAAATTGGTTGTGCATAAATACCGTGATCATCAATTAGATCTTTAGATACTTTCTTACATAGAAAAGGATCATTAATTAATACTGCTACAATATGAGAATTTGTATCTAAATAAGGAATTGCGAGAGAGTCTAATTTTTCTCTTATTAAAGATGCATTTTCTTTTATTCTTATCCTTAGTTGCTCTGCTAGGGATACAATATCTATTGCTTTTGCTGCTCCAGCAGCAATTGATGGACAAATAGATGTTGTAAAAATAAAACCTGGTGCAAAACTTCTAATATAATCAATAATTTCTGAACTAGCTGCAATATAGCCACCCATTTGACCATATGCTTTAGCTAAAGTTCCATTGATAATATCTATTTTATCTTCAACACCCATTTCTACTGCAATACCTTTACCTTCTTCGCCGTAAAGTCCAACTGAATGAACTTCGTCTAAATATGTCATACAGTTATATTTTTTGGCCAATTCTACTATTTTAATTATTGGTGATCTTATACCTTCCATAGAGTATAAACTTTCAAAAACTATTAATTTAGGATTATCCGGATTTGCTTCTTTTATTAACTGCTCTAAATGATCAATGTCATTGTGTTTAAATATATGACACTTAGCTCCACTGTTTTTAATACCCTGTATTAAAGATGCATGATTTAATTCATCAGAAAATATTTCAATATCTTTAATTTTTTTTCCAAGAGTCCATAATGTTGATTGGTTTGCAGTATATGCAGAAGCAAAAACTAATGCCGCTTCTTTGTTATGAACATTTGCGAGCTTCTTTTCAAGTTCAGTGTGATAAGTTGATGTACCTGAAATATTTCTTGTTCCACCTGAACCAGATCCATACTCAAGCAGTGTTTTTACTATTTCATTTACAACTTCTGGATGTTGACTCATATTTAAATAGTCATTTGAGCACCAAACCTCAACTTCTCTTTCTTTATTTCTGAAACTTTCATCTGCATTTGGAAAGCTTTTTATAGGTCTATCTATATTTCTAAAATCTCTATAAAGTCCTTGTTCTTTCAGATTTTTTAATTCAGTTTTAAAGAAGTTTTTATATTGCATATTTGTTAGATATCTTACCCTATGTTTAATTGTAAGTGTTTAATTGAATGAATTGTCACACCTTACTTCTACTAAAAGCCATTCTTTTCCAGACACCATATTTATCTTTAATCATAAATCGATGGTATAATGCTGCCCCTATATGAAGTGAAAAAAGAATTGTTAGAACAATTGCTGAATAGTAATGTATTGTTAGAGCTTGAGGATATAGAAAAAAATTCTCCTCAATTAAAGGAGGTATTTTTATTAATCCCAAGAGATAAACATCACTTCCTTCTAACCACGTCATATAAGTACCCTGTATAGGAATAAAAATAACTAAACCATAAAGTGTAAAATGGACTAAATTCGAAACCAATTTATGAAATAATGGAATATTTTCATATTTTGGATGAGTATTAAATATGTATTTCCACATTAATCTAAGCACAACCAAACTAAAGACCAATGTGCCAAAAAATTTATGTGTAATAATAAAACCCATTTTTAGAGGAGAAAATTCCATATTATGAAGGCTAATCCCTGTTGCAACTTGCCAAAAAAGAAGAAGTGCTAATGACCAATGAAAAAGCTTTGCAACTAAGCCCCAAGAAGATTTTGTACCTTTAAATTCAACCATTACTAATTTTATTATATAGTGCTATCTAAATAAATATAATCCATGAAAATAAGAGTTTTATCGAGAAAAAGTGACTTAGCAATTATTCAAGCACGTGAGTTTTCTGACTACTTAGTATCAAAACATCCATTTGTAGAAATAGAATTTTTAACAAGAAGTACCTCTGGAGATAAAGATCTAAAAACCCCTCTTTCTGAAATGCCAACTGAAGGAGTTTTTACTAATGATTTAAGGGATGAATTAATAAATAATAAATGTGATTTAATTGTGCACTCTTGGAAAGATCTTCCAATTGAGGTTGGTGATAAAACTAAAATAGCTGCAACATTAAAACGAGCTGATAAACGAGATATATTATTCTTAAAAAAAAATAAAAAAATGGATAGTAAGAGAATTACTATTCTTTGCTCATCACCTAGAAGACAATATAATTTAGAAAATTTTATTGAAAATTATCTTCCACAAAAGTTTGATGAAATTAGTTTTGAAAATATAAGGGGTAACATACCGACAAGATTTAAAAAATTTTTGGAAAATTCTGATAGTGATGGTTTTATTGTTGCTAAAGCAGCAATTGATAGATTGCTTTTAAATAATTATTCTGAATTCAATGAATTAAAAACAACTTTAAAAAAATATATTAATGAATGCTTATGGTCTATTTTACCATTATCTATAAACCCTTGTTCTCCTGGCCAAGGTGCTCTTGCAATTGAAACAAGAATTAAAGATAATGAACTTAATGAGATTTTAAATGATATTAATGTTTCTAAAGATTATTCTAATGTTATTGAAGAAAGAAGTATTTTAAAAAATTATGGTGGAGGATGTCATCAAAAAATAGGTGTATCTTACATCTCACATAAATTAGGATTAGTTGTGTCAAAAAGAGGTGAAGATGAAAGTGGAAATCATTTTGAAAGCTATGATTTAATTGAGCCAAAACATAAAATAATTTCACCTAGTGGAATAGATGAATTATATCCTGAAGACTTAAAAAATTATAAAATATTTTCAAGAAGAGAATTAAATAAAAATATTTCTGATATAAATAATTTACAAAATAAATGTATTTATGTCTCACGTATAAGTTCAATCCCAGATGAGTCTGAAATTAATTCGAACAATATTATTTGGACTAGTGGTTTGAGAACATGGAAAAATTTAGCAGAAAGAGGTATTTGGGTTAATGGTACTTCAGATAGTCTTGGTGAAGATTTCGAAAACAATATTAATTCACTCACAAATAATCCTTGGGTAAAATTAACTCATAAGCAATCACCTGAAAGTTCTATAAAAAATAAAATTGAAACCTATCAATTAAAACCTATTGATTTTGAAATAGATATAGAAAAGAAAAAGTATTTTTATTGGATGAGCAGCTCTGCTTTTAAAGCGAGTATAGATAAATATCCTATAATTAAAGAAAAATATCACTTTTGTGGCCCAGGAAATACATACAATGAAATTTATAAAATATTAGGTGATGATAAAAATCTTTTTGTTGAGCTATCTTATGATAGTTGGAAAAAAAAATTACTAAAAGCCTAAAAATGACAAATATTTTATTTCAAAACGCGCTTAAAAGAAATGTTCAAAAAACGCCACCTATTTGGTTTATGAGACAGGCTGGAAGGTACCATTTGCATTATCGTAAACTCAAAGAAAAATATACTTTTGAAGAATTATGTAAAACTCCGGATCTAGCTGCAGAAGTTGCTTTTGGTCCTATACAAGAATTTGACTATGATATTGCAATTTTGTTTAGCGATATTTTATTTGTATTAGAGGGACTTGGTTTAGAATTAAAGTTTGACCCGGGACCAAAATTTAATTCTTATATAAATTCAGAAAACATTAATGATTATAATAATATTGATCGTGGAATTGAGCATATGCAATTTCAGTTTGAAGCTATAAAAATAACAAAAGAGAAATTGCCAAATAATAAAAGTTTAATTGGATTTGTAGGTGGACCTTGGACATTATCAAAATATGCCTTTGGAAATAATAACTCTGATTTAATTGACACTAAAATGAATTTAGAATTTATTTCAAAAATTCTTTTACCTCTTTTAAAGAAAAATATTCAATTACAATTGGATGCAGGTGTTGAACTAGTTATGGTTTTTGATAGTTCCTTGCATGATTTAGATGAAATAAATTTTCATGAAATTTATTCAAAGTTTTTAGAAGAAATTGCAATTTCTTTTCCAAATAAAGTTGGCTATTATTCAAGAGGTAAGAGTTTTTCAGATCTAAATTCTATTAACAATTTCCCCTTTGCTGGTTTTGGCTATGATCACACAATAGATCTAACATCTATGTTTGAAAATCAAAAACATGGTTTTATTCAAGGAAATTTCAATGAACAATTAATGTTAAGTGAAACAGATATATTTTTAAATGATTTAAAAGATTTTATTGAAAAAATGAAATCCATTGAAAATCTTAATGGCTGGATTTGTGGCCTTGGACATGGAATTAATAAAAATACTCCAGAAAAAAATGTTCATTTATTTATAGAAAATATCAGAAAAGAATTTAGCTAATAGATATGGTTAAATATATAGGTGAAAAAAATTATGAGCACGGTAGTAAAGAAAAAATTGGTGTTTTAATTACTAATCTTGGCACCCCAGATGCTCCAAATAAAGAAGAATTAAAAGTTTATCTTAATCAATTTTTATCAGATCCAAGAGTAATTGAATTACCTAAAATCCTATGGCAAATTTTATTGAAACTAGTAATTTTGCAAATAAGACCCTCTAAATCAGCAGAAGCATATAAACAAATTTGGACCGATAAAGGTTCTCCACTTTTAGATATAGCAAATAGACAATTAAATAAAATTCAATCATCTTTTTCATCTAAAAATGAAAACATAGTTTTTGAAGTTGGCATGCGTTACGGCAATCCATCTATTCCAGATGCTTTATTTAAACTTCAAAAAAAACAAATAAGAAGATTATTAGTCTTGCCTATGTATCCACAATATTGTGCTGCAACAACAGGTAGTACATTTGATGAGGTAACTAATGTTTTGCAAAAATGGCGTTGGATACCTGAAATGCGTTTTATCAATCAATATTTTGAAGAAAAAAATTATATAGAAGCATTATCAAATTCTATAAAATCATTTTGGAAAAAAAATAAAAAACCACAAAAAATTATTTTTAGTTACCATGGTATACCAAAAAGATATTTGACTAATGGTGATCCATATCATTGCTTTTGCCTTAAAACTACAAGATTAGTTAAAGAGCATTTGGGATTATCAGATGATGAGATCATGACAACTTTCCAAAGTAGATTTGGTAAAGCAGAATGGCTAAAGCCATATACTAGTGAGACTTTAAAAGAATTACCAAAGCAAGGAATTAAAAATATACATATCATATCACCAGGCTTCAGTAGTGATTGTCTTGAAACACTAGAGGAGCTTGAGGAAGAAAATAAAGAATATTTTATGGAATCAGGTGGAGAAAATTACCATTATATACCTTGTTTGAATGATCATGACGATCATATAAACGTTTTTGTTAACCTTATAAAAAAACATATTCAAGGTTGGCCACTATGATTTCAGATCCAAAATTTAATACTGCAAAAGAATGGTTTGAAAAATTACGAGATAATTTGGTTGAAACTATACAAAACATTGATGAAAAAAAATTTGAAATAAGTAACTGGGATCACAAAAGTGATGGTGGTGGTAAAATGAGTAAAATTAAAGGTAATATCATTGAAAAAGGTGGAGTAAACATATCTACTGTTGCAGGGACATTTAATGAAAAAATGAGAGAAGCTATTCCAGGTGCCAAAGAAGATCCAAGTTATAATGCAACTGGAATCAGTATTGTATTACATCCTGTTTCACCAAAAATTCCTTCTATGCATTTTAATACAAGATTTATTAAAACCACTCAGGAATGGTTTGGTGGAGGTATGGATATTACACCTTGTTTAATATTTGAGAATGAGAAAAAATATCATCATGGTTTAGAAGTATTATGTAATAAATATGATAAATCTTATTATCCCAAATTTAAAAAATGGTGTGATGACTATTTTTTTCTTAAACACAGAAATGAACCAAGGGGTGCTGGGGGAATATTTTTTGACTACCTTCAAACTGGTGATTGGGGAAAAGATTTCGAATTTGTCCAAGAAGTAGGTAATTATTTTCATAAATTTATTAAAACTACTTTAACTGCTCTTAAGGATGACGAGTGGAGTGAAGAAGAAAAAAAGTTACAATTAATTAAGCGTGGTCGCTATGCTGAGTTTAATCTATTATATGATAGAGGTACTAAATTTGGATTAGAGACAGGAGGCAATATTGATGCCATACTTATGTCTATGCCTCCAGTAGCTAATTGGGATTAATTTACATTTCATTTATAATTCTGCCAAATTTTTCAACTTCATCCCAATTAGTAAACTCATAACTTTTGGTTACATCAGTTGGCCCCTTAGTAAACCACATTATCAATCTAATAATATATTTATCTAAAAATCTATATGACGGATAATCAACTCTACCAGCAAATACATTTAATTTAGTAGGTTTCCACTTAGTCTTATTTAAAAATTTTTTAACATAAGGGTTGGTTTCAGGAGTGTTTTTATTTTTTTTTCTTGCAACCACATTTACTGAGAAAAATGCAGTCTTAATCTTATTAAATCTTTCTAAATTTTTTTTAACAAACTCAATTACCCTAGGATTATGCTTACCATATCTAATACTTGCACCAATAATAATCTTGTCATACTTATTGAGGTTTTCTTTATAAGCATCTTCAATTGAACAAATCTTAATTTGATCTGTATTATAATTTTTTACTAAAGTATTACAAATAGCAACTGTTTGCCCATCGGTAGTTGAGTATATAATTAATGTATTTGACATCTATAAAATTTAATAAATTTATATATAAAGATAGTAAACAATCTTTAAAAATAAAATTTAAAAACTAATTTATTACTATGTCTCAAAAAGAATATAAATTTATTGGACTAAATATGGAGTCTATTTCTATAATCTACGGAATATTTCTTATTATTTGGGGGTTGACTACAAATTCTTTAAGTTTAACTAACTCTATTACATCCTTTATACCTTCATTTCTTGGTGTGCCCGTTTTATTTTTTGCAATACTTGCTTTAATATATCCATCAAAGAAAAAATTATTGATGCACATAGTAGTTCTTTTTGGACTATTAATTGCAATTGGCGGACTTGATGTTTTAAGAAGTATTATTTCTGGTAATTTTTTAGTTCTTTTTTGGGCTGATTTATCAAAATTAATGATGCTTTTAACAGGTTCTTTTTTTACATTTCTTTGTATTCAATCATTTAGATTTGCAAGAAGTTTAAGATAGTTACTTTTTTGTTATTATTTTTGTCTTTCTACCTGGATTGCAAATTTTACATATTTCACATTCTAAACCAAAACAACTTCTAGCCTGACAAAATTCTCTTCCATAAAATATTATTTGTAAATGAAGTTTATTCCAAGATTTTTTTGGAAATAAATCTTTTAAATCTTTTTCTGTTTGAACGACATTTTTACCATTTGTTAAACCCCAGCGTTGAGATAAACGATGAATGTGTGTATCAACTGGAAATGCTGGATGACCAAATCCTTGAGACATCACTACACTTGCAGTTTTGTGACCAACACCTGGTAACTTTTCTAATTCCTCAAAACTTTCTGGAACTTTCCCTTTAAATTTTTTTACAAGTATTCTTGATAGCTCAAATATTGCTTTAGATTTTTGAGGTGCTAATCCACATGGACGAATAATATTATAAATTGTTTTTTTTGGTACCTTTGTCATCTTTATAGCTGTGTTTGCTTTTTTAAAAAGCGATGGTGTTACTTGGTTAACTCTTTCATCTGTACATTGTGCGCTAAGAAGAACAGCCACAACTAATTCAAATTTATTTTTGTGTTTTAGCGGAATAGGCACCTTTCTATATATACGATTGAGTATTCTAGAGACCTCTTGCGCCTTTTCTATTTTTTTCACTGTTTAAAGCCCCTTCAAGAGTTAGGTATTAAATAATACTAATAATTATGACAAAATATAGCACTTATTAATACTAATAATATTGAATATTTCCATTGAAGTAGTAAGGGTCTATCATCAAATTTCTATGGAGGAAATAATATGAAAAAGACTTTAAGCATCGTTTTGTCTTTGCTTTTCATGGGTATTTTTTCACCAGCATTTGCAAATAGTATTAAATGGTCAATGCCAGGTGATTCATTAACTCTTGATCCACATGCACAAAACGAAGGACCTACACACATGGTTTCACGTCAAGTATATGAAGGTTTAGTAACTCCAGGCATAAATATGGAAATACTTCCTCAGCTTGCTGAGTCATGGGAAACAACTGCTGCTGATACTTGGGTATTTAACATTCGTAAGGGTGTAAAGTTCCATGATGGATCAGATTTAACTGCGAGTGACATTGCTTTTAGTATCAATAGAGCAAAAACTGCTCCATCTGATATGGTAGATTTAATTAAAAGTATTAAATCAGCATCAGCTTTAAATGATCATACAGTTCAAGTTGTAACTGATGGACCAAACCCAATTCTTTTAAACCAACTAACTCAGATATTTGTAATGTCCGAAGATTGGGCAAAAGCAAATGGTTGTGAAGTTTCATACAACTGGGATGCAGGTGAAACATCTTATTGTGCTTCTAATGCAAATGGAACTGGGCCTTTCAAAATTACTTTTAGAGAACAGGACGTAAGAACTGTTTTTGAAAAAAATAATGATTGGTGGGGTGATGATAGCACTTTCAATGTAGATACTATTGAACTTCTTCCTATTGCAAATGATGCAACAAGAGTTGCAGCACTTCTATCTGGAGAAATTGACTACACAAACGTTGTTCCAGTTCAAGATATTGAAAGAATCAAATCTTCTGCTGGACATGGTGTAAAAATGACTCCTCAAAATAGAACAATATTTTTTGGTATGGATCAAGGTTCTGCTGAATTAAATTCATCTAATATCAAAGGTAAAAATCCTTTTGCAGATAAAAGAGTTCGTTTAGCTATGTACCATGCTTTAGATATGGAAGCTATTAAGGATAAAGTAATGAGAGGACAAAGTGTTCCTGCAGGAATTATCACTGCTCCTGGTGTAAATGGTCATACAGCTGCACGTGATGAAAGATTGCCTTATGATCCAGAGCTATCAAAAAAACTATTAGCAGAAGCTGGTTATCCAGATGGATTTGAAGTAACACTAGATTGTCCAAATGATCGTTACATTAACGATGAAGCAATCTGTGTTGCTGCAATTGGTATGTTTGCTAAAATTGGAGTTGATGTAACTCTCGATGCAAAAACTAAAAGTCAACACTTCTCAGAAGTTAAAGAAGGTGACGCAAATGGTATGACAAGTGACATGTATATGTTAGGTTGGGGTGTCCCAACTTTTGACAGTCATTACGTATACTCATACTTATTTGATAGTGCTGGTAGCTGGAATAAAGTTAATTTCAGTAACGCTAGAGTTGATGAGTTAGTAGCAGCAATGGGTGTTGAAACTGATTTAGATAAAAGAAATGCTATGATTGCTGAAGCTTGGGATATTACTCAAGATGATGTAACATATCTTCCTTTGCATCACCAAGTTGTTAACCAAGCATCAAAAAGTAATGTCGATGTTCCAATTAGAATGAACAACGAACCATTATTTAGATTTGCGAACGTAAACTAATAAATATTATTTTTTCTGGCCAGTTTACTGGCCAGAAAACAATCCATGTTTAGCTATTTCTTTAAAAGACTCATTCAATCTATTCTTGTAATGATTGTTGTTGCTTTTGTTTCATTTTCCTTATTTAATTTTGTAGGTGATCCAGTAAATAGCATGACTGGAGAAGATGCTTCAGATGAAAGACGAGCTGAAGTAAGAGAAGTATTAGGTTTAAACGATCCTGTTTATATCCAATTTTCCCGTTTTTTAGGCAATGTTATTCAAGGTGATTTTGGAATATCATATCAATTAAAAAGAGAAGTATCAGACTTAATTGCAGAAAGAATGCCTGCTACTTTAGAATTAGTTTTTGTTTCCGCTTTAATTGCAATCATCAGCGGTGTTATTTTGGGTGTATATACTGGTATTCATAGAGACAGTTTTATTTCTAATATTATTCTTGTCATTTCTCTAGCTGGTGTTTCCTTACCAACATTCATTATAGGAATAATGTTAATTTATTTGTTTTCAGTAATTTTAGGAGTTCTTCCATCCTTTGGAAGAGGTGAAGTCACACAATTAGGTTTTTGGACGACAGGTTTTTTAACTACTTCTGGTTTAAAAGCACTGATACTCCCATCTGTTACGTTAAGTTTATTTCAAATGACTTATGTTATTAGATTAGTTCGTGCTGAAATGATGGAAATTTTACAAACAGATTATATCAAATTTGCAAAAGCAAGAGGTATAAAAAGAAGTGTTATTAATTACAAGCATGCGCTAAAAAATGGATTAATTCCAGTTATTACTATTACAGGTATTAACATCGGAACGTTAATTGCTTTTTCAATTATTACAGAAACAGTTTTTCAATGGCCTGGCATGGGGTCATTGTTTATCAAAGCAGTATACTTTGTCGATATTCCAATTATGTCAGCATATATGATCATGGTAGCTTTTATATTTGTTATGATAAATTTTATTGTAGACATCACATACTATTTTATTGATCCTAGAATTAGGTTGAAGGAAGAGGGTAGTTAGAAATGCTACTTAAAACGTATAATAAAATATATAATACTGATATTGGATACAGCTTCTTTAATTCTAAATTAGCAGTAATTTCTTCAACAATATTTTTTATTATACTTTTTTGTTCTGTATTTGCTGGGATAGTTGCTCCTTATAATCCTTTTGATCCAGCATCAGTTTCTTTAATGGATGCCTTTACCCCGCCAGTATGGTCAGAAGGAGGAAGTTTTAGCTTTATTTTGGGTACTGATCAGCAAGGTAGAGACATGTTTTCAACAATGATTTATGGTTCAAGAATTTCTCTTATCGTTGGTTTTGCTTCTATAATTTTTGCTATGATACTTGGAGTATTCCTTGGAATAACAGCTGGATATATTGGCGGTAGATATGAGATTATCGTAATGCGTCTTACAGATGTACAGTTAACGATTCCAAGTATTTTAATGGCTTTACTTGTTGACGGAATTGCAAGGGCAATAATCTCACAATCGATGCATGATGAAATGGCAATTTATGTTTTGATTTTTGCCATTGGTATTTCCGAATGGCCACAATTTGCAAGAGTATCAAGAGCCTCAACCTTAGTAGAAAAAAACAAAGAGTATGTCTCAGCTTCAAGAATTATTGGACTATCAAATATATTAATTATGTTTAAGCATATTTTGCCAAATATACTTCGGCCCATCTTAGTAATTGCTACAATTGGATTGGCACTTGCAATTATTACAGAGTCCACTTTAAGTTTTTTAGGTGTGGGCGTTCCACCAACAACACCTTCTCTAGGTACTCTAATAAGATTTGGAAATAATTTTTTATTTTCAGGTGAGTGGTGGATTACTTTTTTTCCAGCAATTTTCTTAATTGTTTTAGCACTATCAATTAATTTATTAGGGGATTGGATGAGAGATGCTTTAAATCCAAAATTAAAAAAGAGATGAGTTTTTTAGAAGTTAAAGATTTAAACATAAGTTATCCAACACGAAAGGAAAATATTGTTGCAAGCAAAAATGTAGAATTTTCTTTAGAAAGAGGTGAAATATTAGGAATTGTTGGTGAGTCTGGATCTGGAAAATCTACAATTGCAAATGCGATAATTAACTTGATTGATCCTCCAGGTGAAATCACAGATGGCTCAATTAAAATAGACAATATTGAATTAAGGAGTAACGAAGAAATAATTCAAAACATTAGAGGAAAAAAAATAGGATTTGTTTTTCAAGACCCTCAAACTTCATTAAACCCTCTTTTTAAAATAAAAGATCAATTAATTGAAACTATTCAAGCTCATTTAAATTTAAGTTATCAAGATTCACTTAAAAAATCTATTCAACTACTTAAAGAGGTTGGGATAGAGAATGCTGAAAAAAGAATTGAGGACTATCCACACCAATTTAGTGGCGGTATGCGTCAAAGAGTTGTGATAGCTTTAGCGATAAGTTGTGAACCTGACTTAATAATAGCAGATGAACCAACAACAGCGTTAGATGTAAGTATTCAATATCAAATATTAGAACTTCTCAAAGATCTTACAAAGAAAAGAAATCTTGGAGTTATAATTATTACCCATGATATGGGAGTCATAGCAGAGACTACTGATAAAGTTATTGTCATGAGATACGGGCATATTGTTGAACAAGGTGAGACTAAAGAATTATTAACAAATCCAAAATCAACAGAAGCAAGAAGCTTAGTAATTTCAGTGCCACCAACAAATAAGAAAATTGATAGATTTAAATTGATTAGCCCTGATGGTAAGGAAATAACATCTAGTTCTAAGGATTTGACTAAAAATATTATTAAAACTTGGGGAATAAGGGAAAATAAAAATCAAAAATTATTAAAACTTAAGGAAGTGACAAAAATTTTTGATGATAATTCTTTAGGTAGTGGTTTTTCATTTATTTCTAATAAAAGTTCGAATGATAAAATAGTCAAAGCTGTCGACAATGTATCTTTTGAATTATTCGAAGGTGAGACACTTGGATTAGTTGGAGAGTCTGGTTCAGGCAAATCAACTATTGCAAAAATTATTACTGGATTAATTAGTCCCAACAAAGGTGATTTAATTTATAATAACGAACCTCTATATAATTCTAAGAAAAAATATCAAATTCATAATAGTAGGGGTCAAATTCAAATGATTTTTCAAGATCCTTACTCATCTCTAAATCCTCGTTTCAAAGTTAAGGATATTATTGCAGAACCAATTAAATTTTTTCAAAAAAATATTAGCAATAATGAACTTTTACAAAATGTTTACGACCTAATAGATATTGTTGGAATGACCAGACAATCTTTAGATCGATACCCACATGAATTCTCAGGAGGGCAAAGGCAGAGAATTTCTATTGCTCGTGCCTTGGCAACAAGACCAAGATTATTAATATGTGATGAACCAACATCTGCATTGGATGTTAGTATACAGGCACAAATTTTAAACTTGTTGAAAGATATACAGGATGAACTTCATCTCACTATGTTATTTATTAGCCATGATCTTCCTGTAATTCGCCAAATGTGTAACCGAATAATTGTATTAAAAAATGGTGCTGTTTGCGAAACAAAAGATACAGAGGAATTATTTAATAATCCTGAGCATGAATATACGAAGGAATTAATTAGACTTATGCCTAAAATTGAATCAATAATTTAACTAATTAATAATAGGTAAATTTTCAGGAGTTCTAGTGCTTAAAAGTTTATAACCATTTTCAGTAACTAATAAATTTTCCTCTTGTACTAATATTTTATCATCGTCCATTTCAATTGATGGCTCAAGTGTTATAATCATATTTTTCTCTAGTAATGTTTTGTCATTTTTCATAATACTTGGCGGCTCAGTTAGTTGTAAGCCTAAACCATGACCCATCCTTCCAACTGATACGCTGTTAGTTGTTAAACTTTGAGATAATTTAGAATATATTTCTGAACAACTAGTTCCAGGTTTTATAATTTCTAAAGTTCTCTCAGTTGCTTCCCACAATTTATTATATGCATTTAGAGCTTGCTTGTGAATTCTTCCAAAACCAAAATTTCTATCAAAATCTGAAAAATAACCATTTAAAGTTGCACCAGTATCAATAATTAGAATATCACCATCTCTAGTTTCCCTTTCTGTTGGGTTACATATAATCTGATTATAACCATTAAGACCCGAAGCACACGCCATGTATTGAATATAATCAGCACCATTATCAATTAATTCTCTCTTAAATGTTGATGCAATTTGTTTTTCATTCATTCCTAAATTAATTTTTTCAGAAAAATTATCAAACACCTTACTTGTAATAGAACAAATTTCTTTAATATTATTGATCTCTATTTCAGATTTTATTTTTCTTATATTCCAAAGTATTTTACTAACATCAACAAAATTATATTCTGATAAATTTTTTTGAATATCCTGATAATCGTTAATACTCATTCGCAAAAAAGTTTCATTTCCTAATTCAAAACCAATATTTGAATTTTTGGGAAAACTTTTAATGTTTTTTTTCAATAAAGATATTCCTTCGTCTTTTGGATTTGGAGACTCCCAAGATTCGATATCATTAACTAATGTTTTTTGCATAGCTGTAATACCAATTGATGGTATTATAGCTTTTATTGGATTTTTTTTTGAAATAATTAAATACCAAGGCCTTGTAGGACTTTCCCAAAAATTACTGTCAAGTCCAGTAAAATATCTAAAATTTGACGGCGAAGTTATAATAATTGCATCAATATTTTCTTTTTCAATATGTATTTGTATTTTTTCAATTCTGGAAATAAATTCTTCTTTTGGAAAATCGTTCATAAATTGATAAGTAACATAGCATTAACATAAATTAACAATAAGAAATACTTTGATCTATTTATCATTATTTATTTTTTGTTTGTCCTTAGGTACTTTTTTTCCTTTTGCTTCAGAGACATATTTATCAGCACTATTACTATCTAATAAGTATAATCCATTTTTATTATTATTATTTGCTTCAGCAGGTAATATTTTAGGGTCTCTAATAAGTTGGATATGTGGTTACTTTGTAAATTTTCTTATTAATAAACCTTGGTTTCCAGTAAATAAATATTTATTAGAGAAAGCTACAGATATTTTCAAAAAGTATGGAAAATGGTCATTATTATTTTCATGGGTGCCAATTATTGGAGATCCAATCGCATTTGCAGCTGGTACAGTAAAATACAATATTACTTTTTTTTTAATATTTGTATCTATTGGGAAAATTGCTAGATATTTGATAATATATTTATATCTTGTTTAATTTGTGATGTTTGAAAATCTTATATTTGTTTTCATTATTGGTTTTTTATCTGGGGTTGGTTTTTTATCAATTTTATTGTTTCTTCGCAAAACAAAAAATTCTGAAATAAAAGATGATACTGATCTTACTTCTTTAAAAAATCATATGCAATCAATTCAGCAATCTTTACAAAATTTTAATTTAGCTCAAGATAGAATTGAAAATACATTAATTAGAGGTGGCGCGCTTCAACAAGGTCCATGGGGAGAATTTGTACTTAAAAATATTTTAGATAGTGTTGGCTTAAGAGAAGGAGAAGAGTACTCAACTCAAAAAACTTTTAGAGATGAAGATGGTAATTTACAAAAACCTGATGTAATTGTTCATATGCCAGGAAATAGACACATAATTATAGATTCAAAAGTGTCCTTAGATTCTTGGCATGATTATTCTAATACAAATGACAATCAAAAAAAGAAGATTTTTTTGAAAAAATTTTTGGATTCAACAAAAACTTCGATTAGAAGTTTGAGCAAAGATAATTATTCAAAAATATATGGAATTAATACAATTGATAATGTTTTAATGTTTGTTCCAATAGAACCAGCATTACTTACTTTATATAATGAAGCAAATAAACTTATCGAAGATTCATGGAACAATAAAATAATTATTGTTGGACCATCTACTTTACCCTTTTTACTTAAAGCTGTAGAAAATATGTGGCGGGTTGATAAACAATCTAAAACAATAAAAGATATAGCATCAGCTGCATCGGATATTTATGATAAAACAGTAAGTGTATATGAGTCATTTGTAAAAGCTAATCAGTCATTAGATTTAGCTAAATCAAAAATGGATGAGGCTAAACAAAGATTGCAAGATGGTTCTGGAAGTTTGACTAAAAAAGTAGAAAAGATGAAAAAATTAGGAAGATTAAGTACTAAAAAAGAGTTGCCAGATATAAATGACGATGTAATAAACTAAATTAATGCCTAGCTTTGATATTGTAAACAGATTAGATCATCAAGAGATTGATAACGCCCTAGGAAATGCGACAAGAGAAATTACTACCAGGTATGACTTCAAAGGTTCAGATACCTCAATAGAAAAAAAAGAAAATACTATAGTTGTAATAACTGATGATGAAATGAAAGCTGGTCAAGTAAATGACATGCTAGTTACTCATTTTGTTAGAAGAAAAGTTGATCCTTTATGTTTAAAAAAAAATGATATGGAACGAGCTGGGGGAAATAAAATTCGTCAGACGTATGAATTAGTAGAAGGAATTGAGCAATCCTTGTGTAAAAAAATTACTTCAGATATCAAAAACTCTAAATTAAAAGTTCAAGTAAAGATCAATGGTAATGAACTTCGTGTTGAAGGAAAGAAAAAAGATGATTTACAAAGTGTAATGAAGCTTGTTGAGGATGCTAAGTTAGGTATACCAGTCCAATTTGTAAATTTTAGAGATTAAATAATGATTACCTTGGAATTAATAGCTGCTTTAGCAGTGTATAATTTTATTATGTACGTAACACCAGGTCCAAACAATAGTATTTTAACTGCATCAGGTATAAAATTTGGATTTATTAGATCTATACCTAATATTTTTGGTATTCCTTCTGGTCATGGTTTGCAACTAGCACTTGTATGTCTAGGTCTTGGATCTTTGTTTATTACCTACCCTATACTCTATGATATTTTAAGATATGTTGGAGCAGGGTACATTCTTTATTTAGCATATAAAATGTTTGGGTCTTTAAATATTTCAAAGACTGAAGATAGATCAAGACCATTAAAATATCATGAAGCAATTTTATTTCAATTTGTAAATCCAAAAGCTTGGGTAATATGTTCAACTGCAGTAACATTATATTATCCAAAAGATGAAAATATAATAATTGGAACACTATTTATGGTTATTATGTCTACAGTAGTTAATATTCCTTCCATTAGTATATGGGCATATGGAGGAAGTGTTATCAGGCAATATCTTAATAATGAAAAATTAAAAAAAATTGTTGAATGGTTTTTAGCAATCCTTTTAATTTTAACCGCAGGCTCAGTATTATTTTACAACGCTTAAGGTTTAGGGATTTCATAAAATTCGCCTACAGAATTATATCCTTTAATAACTGCAGGTCTGGTTGATATTTGTTTGTACCACCTCAACACATTTGGATAATCATGCAAATTTATTTGATGTCTTTCATAACGAGCTGTCCAAGGCCAAATCGAAATATCAGCTATTGAATAGGTATCCGAAAAATACTCCTGTTTAGAAAGTCTTTTATCCAAAATTGAATAAATATGTTGTGCATAGCCTTTTGTTTTATCTTCTGCAAATTTGCTTTTACCAGGATGATAAAATAAATATTGATGAGCCTGGCCTAGCATTGGCCCAACATATGCCATTTGAAAAAAAACCCATTGTATTATTTCCCAATACTTATCTTTATTTAGAAATTTATCATATTTTTTTGCTAGATAAAGAAGAATAGCCCCGGATTCGAATACTGTTTGATTATTATCATTATCCACAATTACAGGAATTTTATTTGCAGGAGATATTTTTGAAAACTCTTCACTAAACTGCTCTTTTTTATCTAAATTTATTAAAATAGGATTAAAATCCACACCTAATTCTTCAAGCATAATGCTAATTTTTCGACCATTAGGGGAAGGTGATGAATACAAATCAATCATTTTTTTAGAATTTAATTAATAGAGAACTATATTTATAATATGCAGGAAAATATAGATAATATTATTAAATTAGCCTGGTGCGATAAAACCTCTTTTGAAAAAATAAAAAGAATTCACGGTGTAACCGAATCAGAGGTTATAAAAATAATGAGAACAAATCTGAAACCTAGATCATTTAAGTTATGGAGAACTAGAGTAAATGGGAGAACGAGAAAGCATGAAAAGAAAAGAAATCTATCTGAAAAATCATTTAAATATGAAAGTTATGTTTAAGATATTTATTATCAGTATAAGCATTTTATTTGCCAGCAAGATAGCTATAGCTGATCAAAATGATCCACGTTTAAATAATTTATTTAAAAAACTAAATGAGACTGAAAATCAGGATGAGATAAGAGATTTGATATCTGATATTTGGAATATATGGTACGAAGTTGATGATCCAAAAGTAATTGAATATTTTGAGAAAGGTATTCAGGCTATGAATATAAGAAATTATCCACTTGCAATAAGATTTTTTAATAATTTAATCGAAGAAGATCCTAATTTTGCAGAGGGTTGGAATAAGAGAGCAACTGTTCACTTTATGATGGGTAATTTTGATGAATCAATGCAAGACATAATTAAAACACTTGAATTAGAACCAAGACACTTCGGTGCTCTTGATGGAATGGGTCTAATTTTTATTCATCAAGGACAGTTTCAACAGGCAATTGATGTATATGACAAAATGCTAGAAATTTTTCCTTTTAGTGTAAAAACTATGGATAAAAAAGAGAGAATAAAATCGTTTATTACTCATTCTACGTAATATCAAAAAATACTAATAATAAAGACAGCGTAAAAAAACTGACAAATGTGCTTAATACTACATTTGAAGAAACGACAGCTTTCAATGAGTTGTATCTATATGCAAAATAATATGATTGAGAACCACTTGGTAAAGCTGCAGCCATAGTAACAATAATTACCAAGAGACTATCAAGATCTAATAAAAAATATGCTAAACAAAATGCAATTATAGGGTGAATAAAATTTTTCAAAATTGTTAATACTACAGCACCGTAAATATTTTCTATAATTTTAAAATTTCCTAATGCGAGACCTAAAGAAATAAGAACTATTGGAAGAGCAAGTTTTACAAAAATATCTAAAGGCTGTTTCATAATAGATGGAACAATAAGATTAGAGTAATTAAGAATGATTCCAAATATCATTCCAAAAAGTACAATATTTTTAACTACGCCTAATAATATTTGGTAAATAATTTCAATAATGCTTCGCTGTCTATTTCTATAAACTTCAATAATAATAACAGTGTAGCTAAAATGAATAATACCGTGAAAAAAAACCAATATCATATAAGGAATTGTATTTATTGGACCCAAAACTGCGTACATTAGGGGTATTCCCATTGCTACAGTATTACCAAAGCAAGAAGCTAATCCAAAAAGTGCTGAGTCATCTGTTTTATAATTTAATAATATTTTGCTTATAAAAAAACCAGTCATGAATATAAAAATACCTGAAGCAAAAAATGAGAAGATCAGAGCAATAGAATTAATTTGAGGAAATGAAACTTGCCAGAAATATATTATTAAAGCTAAAGGTAAAATGATATTAAAACCTACAAAATCAAAATAATTGATATATTTTTTTGGAAGTAACTGTAATTTATTTACAAAAAATCCAAAAAGAATATATCCAAACACACTGCTAACTATATTTAGTAAGTCAATCATTGAGATCAAAAAAATTATTCAGAAATTGAATAACGCTCTCTTCTATTAAATTATTTTCATTTGAGTTAGAATTTTGAAAAAATTTTGAATTTTCATCAAAATTTATATTAGGATCGTTCAAATCTCCTTTTATCAAAGCAGTTAAATATATCTCATTATTTTGAGATAAATCTAAAATAATATCTATAAAATTGTCATTGTAATTGAATTCTCCTTTTATAAAAATTCTGTTGCTTTTATTACTAATTTCTATCTTACTTGTTTCCAAAATATATTTGTTTTTGTTTATTGTACCATTAAAATTAGAACTTTCATTCCCAAAAGCATTTATCAATTTAGAAAAAGCGAATTCTTGATTTTCTTTTTTTTCTAATTTTTCAAAGAATAATTTTAAAAAAGAAATTAAAAATTTTTCTTCATTAGTGGTTTGTAAAGTTATTTTCCCATTTATATTATAAATTGAATCAAATAAATTTTCTAAATTATCACTATATTTAAGATAATTTTCAATAAAATTTACTTTTCCATTAATATTTACTTCACTAAAATTAATATTATTAATATTCAAATTATCAATTAGAATATTTAGATTTCCTGAAACTTGAAATACGGGCTGAGAAATATCAATTCTAATATTATCAAAGTATAAATTATTTTTGTAATCTTTAATTTCTAAGTTTGTGTTAAGCTTTACAATTGGAAAAATATTGATTTTAGATTTATTTTTTTCATTAATTTTAATTTCAAATTTCTTTTCTATGTCACTAATTATTTTTTCTTTTTCAAAATTATTTAGAAAAATATAAATAAAGATAGATAAAATTATTAAAATAATTACTACTATAGAAAAAAATAATCTAATTTTTTTCATATATTAGATCGTAAAAAACTATATTTTTGTAAAAATATTTTCAGGATCATGCAATGGATTAAATTGAACAGACATAACATATTTATTTTTAGCAACTTCAACTTCAAAATTGCTGCCATTTAATTTTTTTAAATCTATTTCTGAATCTATATATCCAAAGACCATATTTTTATTATAATTAAATGAATAATTGCTAGAAGTAGTTTCTCCCACAATCTTATTTTTATAATAAATCGGCTCATCATGTAATAAGAGTGGATTTCCTGGAGTAGATTTTTCTAAAACAAAATTTGTTAGTTGTTTCTTCTTAATTCTATTTTTTGTTTTTAACGCTTCTTTACCTATAAAATCTGCTTTTTTATTTAATTTAACAGTAAATTCTAATCCAGCTTCAAATGGGTTTTCAGCTGGTGAAATATCATGACCCCAATGTAAATATCCTTTTTCCATTCTCATAATATCAAGTGCATGAGCTCCAGCATGCGAAAGGTTATAGTTTTCTCCAACTTTAACTAACTTTAAATAAATTTCTCTAGATATATTTATAGGAACATAAATTTCCCAACCAAGTTCACCAACAAAAGATAATCTTTGGAAGATCAATTTATTATTTTTCAATGATATTTCTTTAGCAGTTCCAAATTTAAACTTGTCGTTTGAAAAATGTTCTCCAAATATTTCCGTTAGAATTTCTCTACTTTTGGGACCAAAAACACCAAAACAAGCTAAACTTTCAGTGATATCAATTAAAGTTGTGTTTTTACTTAGATTTTCTGAAATATGTTTTTTATCATGTTCTCTCACAGATGAACCAGTAACAATACGAAAAGAATCTTTATCAATACAAGTAACTGTTAAATCAGCAACAATGCCACCATTTGAATTAAGCATTTGCGTATAAGTTGTATGACCGGGATTATTTTTAATATTATTACAGCATAGTCGTTGGAGATCGCTGAAAGCAGAGACTCCCTTAATTTCAAATTTAGCAAAGGCACTTAAGTCAAATAAACCAACATTTTTTCTTGTATTTATTGTTTCATACTTTGCTGCATCATACCAATTTTGATAGCCATAACTATACTCATATTCTGGTTTCTTGCCATTTAGAGCATACCACATTGGTCTTTCGAAACCCGCCACTTGACCAAAACATGCTCCTTTTATTTTCAAATCATCATGAAAAGGAAGCAGTTTAATATTTCTTGAGGATTTATGTTGTTTATAAGGCCAGTGCATTGCATATAAATCTCCTAATGATTCAGTAACTCTTTCAGTTATAAATTTTGTCTCAGAGTGAAATTTTTCAAATCTTGAAATATCTAAAGAGTAAAGATCATCATTAACCTCGCCGTTCATCATCCATTCTGCAGTTACTTTACCTGCACCACCAGCACTCTGAATACCAATACTATTAAATCCACAACAAACATAAAAGTTTTTTACTTCTGGTGTTTCTCCTAAAAGATAATTTGTATCTGGAGTAAAAGCTTCAGGACCGTTAAAGAATTTTCTTATACCTACATTTTCAAGGGCTGGTATTCTTTTCATAGCATTTTTTAAATGTGGTTCAAAATGATCAAAATCTTCAGGTAGTTCTCCAAAAGAAAAATCATTGGGCACTTTATATGTATCAGTAAATGCAGGTTTAGCTTTAGGCTCAAAAATTCCTACTAAAATTTTTCCAGCATCCTCTTTTAGATATAAGCAATTATTGTAATCTCTGAGAACTGGAAGTGATTTAGAAATTTCTTTTAATGGCTCACTTAATATATAGAAGTGTTCATTTGGATATAGCGGTATACTAACGTTAATATCATTTGCTATCTGCCTTGACCACATTCCAGATGCTAGAACAATATACTCACATTTAATTTTTCCATGTTTTGTATCTACACCTTCTATTGATCCATTTTTAGTAAGGATTTTATTTACAGAACAATGTTCAAATATTTGAGCACCATACATTTTTGCCGATTTAGCAAGAACATTTGTTATACCAACAGGATCTGCTTGACCATCTTTTGGAATAAATATTCCACCAACAACATCATCAGTATTTATAAGAGAATAAATATCCTTAATCTGATTTTTTTCTAATTCATTAACTTCTATATTAAATCTTTGAGCAAAAGTAGCTTGCCTTTTTAATTCTTCTAATCGATCATTAGTTGTTGCAATAGTTAAAGAGCCGTTTTGCTTTAAACCTGTTGCCAATCCTGTTTCTTTTTCCAGGTCTTTATATAAATTTAACGAATAATTTCTAAGTTTTGTAATGGTTGCTGATGCACCGATCTGACCAATCAGTCCTGCTGCATGCCAAGTAGTTCCAGAAGTTAATTGATCTCTTTCTAGTAAGATCACATCTTTCCATCCAAATTTTGCTAAATGATAAGCTACAGAACATCCAGCTATACCACCACCTATTACAACTACTTTAGCAGAAGTGGGAATTTTATTACTCATTTTTAATATTATAGATAAAGATTTTCAGTATGAGTTTCAAAATAAAAATCTAGATCTTCTATATTTATTTCATTTATTTTTGATGGTTCCCAAATAGGATTATGATCTTTTGAAATTAGCACAGAATTTACACCATTATCAAAGTCACTACGGTATACTATTTTTTGACTTAATTGAAATTCAGTTTCTAAACATTCTTTTAACGATTTATCTTTTGCATCATCAATAAGTTTAGTGGTTATCGCAAGACTCATTGGACATTTAACTAAAAGAATATCTAAAATTTTTTTTGAAAACTCTGAGTTATGATTTTTTAAATTTGATATGATTGTTTGAATATTTCCATTGAATAGTTCATTTATTAAATTCATATTTTTAATTAGATATGTATCATTCTCTACTTCAAAATTATCGTGTAAAATTTCTCCTCTTGTAATAAATTTTTCTTTAACATCTTCTATTTTATCACTTTTAAAGTAGTGTGTTGCTAATCCAAAAAAAATTAATTCATTTAATCCTAAAACCTCACCCGTTAAACCAATATACTTACCAATGTTACCTGGAAGATTTGATAAAAAATAACTTCCACCAACATCTGGAAAAAAACCAATGGCAGATTCTGGCATTGCAAATTTTGAATTGTCTGTTGCCAATCTGTGATCACCATAGATTGATAAACCAACCCCACCTCCCATTACCACACCATTCCAAACTGAGAGAAATTCTTTACTAAATTGGCTTATTAAATAATTAAGCTTATACTCAACTTTAAAAAAATCATGTTTTAAAGAGTTTTCTTTTCCAGCAAGAACAAGAGATTTTACATCTCCTCCTGCACAAAAATGCTTACCTTCTCCAACTAACAATACTCTTAAGATATTATCTTTTTCTTCCCATTCTAATAATTTATCATGGAATTTTTTTGCCATTTCTAAATTGAGAGCATTTAAAGCTTTAGGACGATTTAGTTTAATGATTCCAGTTTGGTTAGTTTCTAAAAATACAATATCCATTAATTCTTTTTAAACTGCAAAACTTTATTAGAAAGGCCCACTTCTTTCGCTTTTAATCTATTGATTTCATCTCGTAATCTAGCTGCATCTTCAAATTCAAGTTTTGAAGCAAATTCATTCATTTTTTTCTCTAAATTTTTAATATGTTTATCAAGATCCTTACCAACTAATTCTTTAGCATTATCAATTTCAACTGTAACATGATCTTGTTCAGCTGTGTTCTCAATTATTTCTTGAATATTCTTTTTAATACTGATCGGCGTAATTTTATTTATTTTATTATATTCTAGTTGTTTAGTTCGCCTTCTATCTGTCTCTTCGATTGCTTCTTTCATACTAGTGGTAATGTTATCAGCATACATTAAGACTTTACTCTCAACATTTCTTGCAGCTCTACCAATTGTCTGAATTAAACTAGTTCTTGAACGTAGGTAACCTTCCTTATCAGCATCTAATATAGCCATTAAAGCACATTCAGGAATATCTAAACCTTCTCTAAGAAGGTTTATTCCAACTAAAACATTAAAAACTCCTAATCTTAGATCTCTAATAATTTCTATTCTTTCTAATGTATCAATATCAGAGTGAAGATACCGTACTTTTAATCCTTCTTCATTAATATATTCAGTAAGATCTTCGGCCATTTTCTTTGTAAGTGTTGTGATTAGAACACGATGACCTTTATCTATAGTCTTTTTACATTCATCAATTAAGTTATCAATTTGATGTTTAGTTGGCCTTATCTCAATAGGTGGATCAATTAAACCTGTTGGTCTAATTACTTGTTCAACAAAGGTACCACCTGTCTTTTCAAGTTCATAATCTCCTGGTGTTGCACTTACAAATATAGTTTGTGGACGCATTGCATCCCATTCCTCTCTTTTTAAAGGTCTGTTATCAACACAACTTGGTAGTCTAAAACCATATTGAGCTAAAGTTGATTTTCTAGAAAAATCACCTTTGTACATTCCTGCTATTTGACCACATGTCTGATGGCTTTCATCTATAAACAATAAAGAGTCTTCTGGAATATATTCATAAAGTGTAGGAGGAGGCTCCCCCGGCTGTCTTCCTGACAAATATCTAGAATAATTTTCAATACCACTGCAACTTCCAGTAGTTTCCATCATTTCTAAGTCAAATGTAGTTCTCTCATCTAACCTTTGTCTTTCTAAGTATTTTTTTTCTTTTTCAAAAATCTCTAATTGTTTTTTTAGATCATTTTTAATCATAGTAATCGCTTTTTTTATTGTTGGCTTTGGGGTTACATAATGAGAGTTTGCAAAGATTCTTATTTGTTCAAGTTCTCCAAGCTTCTCTCCAGTAAGTGGGTCCACTTGCGTTATACTCTCTATATCATCTCCAAACATAGAAATTTTCCAAGAAATATCTTCATAGTGAGAAGGGAAAATTTCTAAAATATCTCCCTTAGCCCTAAAGCTACCTCTTCTAAAGTCCATGTCACGACGTTTGTATAAAAGTTCTACCAACTTTCTGATAATAATCTCTCTACTTATTGATTGATTTTTATCTAAAGTAAAAGACATTGAAGAATAAGCATCAACTGATCCAATACCATAGATACAAGAAACTGATGCTACTATGATTGTATCTCTTCTTTCCACTAAAGATCTAGTAGCTGAATGCCTTAGACGATCAATTTGTTCGTTTATTGAAGATTCTTTTTCAATATATGTATCAGTTCTTGGTACATATGCTTCTGGTGTATAATAATCATAATAACTGACAAAATATTCAACAGCATTATTTGGAAACAAATTTTTCATTTCGCCGTAAAGTTGTGCTGCTAATGTTTTATTTGGCGCCATTATTAAAGTAGGTTTCTGTACTTTTTCAATTACTTTAGCCATTGTAAAGGTCTTACCTGATCCAGTGACACCTAAAAGAACTTGTTCTTGTTCTCCTTCATTTAGACTTTTAACAATACTTTTAATTGCTTCAGGTTGATCACCACTTGGATTAAAATCACTGACAATTTTAAAAGGTGTTGTGATTTCGGGAGAGAGATGATGTTTTTTTTCTGCTTTATTCATTAATTTTAATATAATTATTTAAATAATTGTACTTTTCTAAAAAACTACCATCTGTTGTAATTGTTCCATTTAATATTCTTCCATCATCTTCTTTTAATAAAAAAGGAAGAACTTCTTTGATAATACCTTCACTAAATTCTGTACTTGAATCCCGTGGCAATTCAGATGGTAAATTATCAACTGCCATAACAGCAATTCCATCATTATTTTCGTCTATTTCTTTTAAATTATATCTTTCAATCCAATAATTTGGTTTCTCGATTGTAGTTGATCGTATTGTAGTTGGGACAGAACCATTAATATCACAAGTAATATCACCAACAATTTTTAGATTTTGTAAAACTTTTAAGTCTTCAATCTCAAATATTTTTGGAGAAGATGGGTCCCAGTAATGTGCGCTTATAAGTATATTAGTTTCTTTTAAATATTGTAATGCAGAACTCGAATAATCCTGAGGATTATTAATAAAATGCTCAAGGTTAAAATTAGTGGAAGAATTATTTGTAACATAATCTTTAGTTTCCAAATTACAAAAAATAGGTTGATCAAATTTTTTTTCCAAATAGTCTTTTTTTGATACTGCTTTAATGTTTGTTTGATTCAAAAGTTCAATTACTCCTTTTGCAACTCTACCATCACCAGTAACTAGAATTTTAGTTTTAGGAAAATATAAGTTTTTTAAATTTAATACTAATCTTTCGTAATCATTAATTTTATAGGCACTAGCAAGAGATTGTTTTCCAAGAACTTTAAGTAATAAATTTAAGGTATTATAACAACCAACAATACCTGCAAATCTTCCAAAACCTAAATACCTATTACCATTTTTACCTCTGATATTTTCATAATCAATCAATGTAATTTTTTTATTTAAAATTGATAAGAGTAAGTCTTTCTTATTTTTTTCAATATTTTTTTGTTGTTTATTAATTTTAAAGGTGTGAGAAAAAAAAAGATATGTCCTATTATTAATTAAAATATTTGAATCAATTTCTTTAACTCCAAATATTATTGAGCATTCATTTAAATTATCATTAATTTTAGCGCCAGATAATTCATATTCTTCATCAGAAAAGCATCTATTATTTGATGGCTGAATAATGAAATTAATATTTGGATTACTTTCTTTATATTTTTTAATATGTTCTGGGACTAGAGGAGTTCTATTTTCATCATTTCTAGACTCCCTAACAATACCAATATTGGTTAATTGATTATCCATTCTCTTGTTGGATATTAATTTTATAATCTTTTAAAATTTTAAAAAAATACATTATATCTTCTGTTTTATGTGGTGCAGTTGTAACACCAGACTCAATTTTATTATCCATAATTAGATCAATCGCAGCTGATAAAGTAATAGATACAAGTTTACCCATTGCGGTATTTTCACCACTTCCTTTTTCATCTAAAAAATAAGAACTATCAAAAATTTTATTATCATTTTCAAAAGCTTTAAGTTTTACAGAAAGTACAACGCGATCTTCTTCCTCAGGTAAATATTTATTATTTTTTAATAATTCCTCACTTTTTTCATTGATCTCAGCTTCTATATTATCTGATCTTTTTTCAAGCATTGAAAAAATATCTTGCCATGCCTCTTTCCAACCATCAAGTCGCAAAGTTCCTCTTACGAACTCTTTGACTGTCCACTTCTCATCAAACAAGTATTCACTTACATATGGTGTTGAATCTCTGTTTGGATAAGCTTCAAAATTTTCATCAGATATTGAATAAGAACTAATAGATTTGTAAGGAGTTACAGTATTTATTTTTCCTTTTGTTATATATTTTGCATCATTGTTTAAGGCTTTGATTACTCCAGCTGGAGACCAACTAAATTTATATTTGAAATCATTTGGAATTGCTGGAAAACCGCCACAATATGATTCATAAACCACTTCTGTTTTTTCAGTAGAGATTTTTTTAAGATCACTGACAAGTAAATGGGAAAAAAAATGATCGATACCTGGATCTAAACCGACCTCATTAATAAATACTAAATTTTCTTTTTTTACATCTGGATTTAGCATATTTATTTCTGGATTAAGGTAACTAGTAGATGCAAAATGACATTTATGTTTTAAACAAAGTTTAGCTATTTCTAAATGTTTGTTTGCTGGTAGTTGAGAAATCACAATATCACCAGGATTTGTTTCTTTAAATAATAAATCAACATCAAACTGTTTTGCGTTCACATTGTTTTTATCTACATGGTCAATACTCTTTATAGCCTTATCTAATGTTCTATTCCATACTGTAAAATTATCTAAATTTTTAGCTAATCTTCTAATTCCTGGTATAGAAGAAAGTCCAGTTCCTATCCAATGTACATGTTTCATAGTCTTATTTACTTTTATATTAAATTGTTTACTACATTAATGAAACTTAAAATACGGAAATTTATTTGACTTCAATAGTATTTATTTTTTTATTAACAGGTCTAGTCTCTGGTTTTATTGCAGGATTATTAGGAGTTGGAGGTGGAATAATAATTGTACCTGTAACTTACTTTATTTTACTTAATCTTGGTTACAGCTCTGAAATTGTGATGCATGTTGCTGTAGCATCTTCTCTTGGTGTAATTTGTTTTACTTCAATTTCTTCCATAAGATCTCATGTTAAACTTAAAAATACAAATTTAATAATTGTAAAAAAATGGGCAATAGGAATAATAATAGGATCAATTGTAGGTTCTTTTGCAGCGAGTTCTATTTCAGGGCAGAGTTTAGTAATTCTTTTTGTAATTCTAGCATTTTTGATTTCATTAAATATGCTGTTTCAACAAAGCCCAATAATTGTAAGTAACAATATACCATCATCTAATATAATTAACTTTGCAATAAGCTCTTCTATTGGTTTTTTATCTGCAACAATTGGTATAGGTGGTGGTAGTTTTAGTGTTCCAACTTTAACAATGTTTTCAAAAAAGATTCATGAAGCAGTTGGAACCTCTGCTGTTTTTGGTTTTTTAATTGCTTTTCCAGGAACACTTACATTTATGTATACTGGGTCAAATATAAATGAACTTCCCATTTATTCGCTTGGTTACGTAAATATTATAATAGTTTTTTTTATATCGATAACTAGTATATTTACTGCTGGAATTGGTGCGAAAGTTTCATCAAATATAGATAAGTTAGTATTAAGAAAGATTTTTGCTATTTTTTTGTTGTTAACTTGTGCTAGTCTAATTATTGAACATTTTATAATTTAAATGAATTTTGTTGCAGATAGACTAAGTAAAATAAAACCTTCAATGACTGTAGGTATAAATGTCAAAGCTAAAGCTTTGAAGGACGAGGGTAAAGATGTAATTGTTCTTGCAGCAGGTGAGCCAGATTTTAACACACCAAAAAATATAAGAGATGCTGCTAGTAAAGCGATGGAAGAGGGTAAAACAAAATATGTACCAGGTAAAGGTACGCCAGAATTACAAAAAGCAATTCAGAAAAAATTCAGAGAAGATAATAATATTGATTATCAATTAGATGAAATCATATGCGGTGTCGGAGGCAAACATATTATCTATAATGCTATGATGGCAACAATTAATCCGGGAGATGAGGTCATTATAACAGCTCCTTTTTGGGTTAGTTATCCTGATATTGTTTTATTAGCAGAAGGGAAGCCAGTGATAGTTGAGTGTCCTCAATCACAGAATTTTAAAATTACACCAGAACAACTTGAAAAAAATATAAACTCTAAAACAAAATGGTTAATGTTAAATAGTCCTAGTAATCCAACTGGATCAGTTTATTCAAAAAAAGAGCTAGAAGATTTAGCTCTTATCTTAAAAAAGTATCCTAATGTTCTTATAATGTGTGATGATATATACGAAAAAATTGTTTACGATGGAGTAGGGTTTCACACTCTTGCTTCTATTGAACCTTCACTGAAAAACAGATGTTTGACACTAAACGGTGTTTCAAAATCATATTGCATGACAGGATGGAGACTAGGATATTGTGGAGCTCCAAAAGAGATTATTGCTGCCATGAACAAAATACAATCGCAAAGCACAACATCAACTTCTTCAATCACAATGGCTGCTGCAGTTGAAGCTATTAGTGGTCCGCAGGATTTTATATACGAGCATAATAAAAAATTTTTGAAACGCAGAGATCTAGTATTGAACAAATTAAATGATATTGATGGAATTACATGTCAAAAACCAGAAGGAGCTTTCTACGTTTATCCAAATTGTGAGGGCATAATTGGAAAAAAGATACCAAATGGAAAACATATCTCCAATGATGAAGATTTCATGACATATCTTTTAGAAGATCAAGGTGTAGCAGGAGTTCATGGTGCAGCATTTGGGTTATCGCCTTATTTTAGATTATCTTATGCAACTAGTGATGCAATTCTAGAAGATGCCTGCAACAGAATAAAAGAAGCTTGTAATAAGCTTACTTAAGATCTTTATCAGCAATTATTTCAGCTAATCGAAGTAGATTAGTAGTGCCAGCACTTCCAAATGGAACACCAGCCGAAATAACCACATTATCTCCTGGTTTTACTAATTTTTTATTTTTAGCAATTGAACATGCGATATTAACCATATCTTGTGCATTTTGAGCATCTTCTTGTGTATGGCAGGAGTTTACTCCCCAATATAATTGCATTTTTCTTGTAGTGTTAATATTTGGAGATAAACCAACAATTTGAACTGGTGCTCTTTCTCTTGCCATTCTAGTCGTTGTTCTTCCACTTACAGAAAATGTAATTATTGCTTTTGCATCAGATTTTTTTGCAATTGAGTAAGCTGCTAAAGTTATTGCATCTGTATTATCTACATCATCAATATTTTCTTGAGTAATTTGTAAATCATAATTATTTTTATCATTCTCAACATATTCTATTATTTTATTCATAGTTTTTACTACTTCTATTGGATGTGCTCCAACAGCAGACTCTCCAGATAACATTACAGCATCTGTTCCATCGTAAATAGCATTAGCAACATCAGATGCTTCAGCTCTCGTTGGAACAAGGTTTTCAATCATACTTTCAAGCATTTGTGTAGCAACAATAACTGGTTTACCAAAGTGCCTACATCTTTTTATAATATTTTTTTGAACTATAGGAACTTGTTCTGTTGGCATTTCAACACCCAAATCACCTCTAGCTATCATAATACCATCTGCAGCATTTATAATATCATCAATATTTTTTACTGCTGAAGGTTTTTCGATTTTAGCCATCACGAGTGCTTTATTGTTAATTATTTTTTTTAGTTTGTGAATATCTTCTGCTTGTTGCACGAAAGAAAGTGCAACCCAATCAACTCCCATATCTAATGCCTTCATTAGATCAGATTTGTCTTTTTTGGTAAGAGCGTCTATTGGAAGAATAACATCTGGAATATTTACACCTTTGTTATTTGAGATTTCAGCGTCATTTAAAACTTCTGTAATTAAACTATCTTTTTTTCGTTCAACAACTTGTAACCTTATTCTTCCATCATTTACTAATAAAATAGAATTAGGTGTTAAATAATCATAAATTTCTTCATGAGGAAAGTTAACCCTATTATTATCTCCGGGTTCACTTGAAAGATCTAGTACAAAACTTTGACCTTTGACTAAATTTTCTTTTTTATTCTTAAATGTACCTACTCTTAACTTGGGCCCTTGTAAGTCAGCTAATATGCATGATGCATGATTATGTTTTTCTTCAAGAGATCTAATAGTTTCATAATTTTTTCTATGAGTTTCTAAATCACCATGTGAAAAATTTAATCTAAAAACATCACATCCAGCCACAAATAAATCTTCTATTATTTTTTTATTTGATGATGCAGGTCCTAAGGTAGCTAAAATTTTAGCTTTTCTGTTACGTTTCATTAATTATTATATATATATCACAAAAAAAGATTTATATAATTTATTTACGTAATATGACCAAAAACTTTGATAGAGATTTACTTGCTGATGTTGCAGAAAGATTGATTCATCATCTAAAAAATAGAACAGATGTTCAAAATATTGATTTAATGAATTTGTCAGGTTTTTGCAGAAACTGTCTTTCAAAATGGTATGTTAGTGCTGCAGAGAAGAAAAATATTTCTATTTCATACGATGAGGCACGAGAAATGATCTATGGTATGCCATACGCAGAGTGGAAAACAAAATTTCAAAAAGAAATAACTCCTGAACAAAAAGAAAAGTTTGATAAAGGAAAAACTTAATATAGTTTTTCTAAATTCTCTCCATACATCTCTTTTACTTTAAACCTTCTTACTTTCATGGAAGGAGTCATCATATTGTTTTCAATTGTAAACTCGTGATCAATGAGAATAAATTTTCTTATTTGTTCAATACTAGAGAGGCTTTTATTGACTTTATCTACAACTTCCTTCATCTTTTTATCAAATGAAGAATTTTGAATTATTTTATTCAAATCGCCCTCAACATTATTTTCTTTTGCCCATTCTAAAGCTAAATCTTTATTAGGCACCAAGATCGCAACTAGGTAATTTTTGAAATCTCCATATAACATTGATTGAGCAATTTCAGGTTCAATATCTAATTTTGCTTCTATTCTTGAAGGAGAAATATTATCTCCACCGGCATTTACAATAATATCTTTTTTCCTATCCGTTATCTTTAAATAGCCTTCGTCATCAAATTCACCAATATCACCTGTATGAACCCATCCATCAATTATAGTTTTATTAGTTGACTCAGGATCATTCCAATAACCATTCATAATTAGTTCACCACGAGCTAAAATTTCTCCATCTTCAGAAATTTTCACTTCATTGCCTTGAAGAACTTTTCCAACAGTATCTAACTTAATTTTTTCAGGAGGGTTTGCGGAAATAACAGGAGCTGTTTCAGTTTGTCCGTAGCCTTGAAGTAGTGGAAGGCCAAGGGCGCTTAGGTATAATCCAACTTCAAAATTTAGTGCTGCACCTCCTGATATCAATGCTCTGAGACTTCCACCAAATCTTTTCTTAACTTTTTTTCTTACTATCCTATCCATCAATCCATTCATAAATCTTTCAGAGAAGCTCATCTGCTCACCAAAATATTTTTTCTTTCCTAGATTTAATGTAATTGCAAAGAAGCGTTGACTCAATTTACTTTGGTTTTTTAGACCTTGTGAAATACGTGTGTGTAAAGAGTCATAAAACCTTGGAACAGCAGTCATAAAATGGGGTGCTGCCTCAGCCATATTTACTAATAATTTATCTATACTTTCAGCGTAATAGATTTGTGCGCCTTGTCCCATTTCTAAAAATTGTAAAGTATGCTCATATGAATGAGATAAAGGCAACCATGATAAATATCTAATTTCTTTTGTTAAATCACTAGTAAGACTCTCAAGTAATTTATCACAGGAAGCACAGTTTCTTAGCATGGCTCCATGACTTAACATCACTCCCTTAGGATTACCTCCAGTACCTGATGTATAAATAATACATGCTGTATCTTTTCTTTTAAAATTTTTTGACAACTCTTCTATTTTATTAGAATTTTTACTTTTTTCTAAATTGTCATTTATAATTTTATTGTATGATAAAATATTTATAACTTCGGTATAAGTTTCATTATCATCATTAATTTTTATTACATTTTGACAATGTGAAATTTTTTCTATTGCAGGTAGAACTTTTTTCATTAATTCGTGTGATGATACGATTGCACATCTAGCACCAGAATGCTCAATAATATATTTATAGTCATTCGTTGTGCTTGTTGTATAAGCAGGCACTGAAATTGCTCCTATGGACATTATTGCTAAATCAGTGATTTGCCATTCAGGTCTATTTTCAGATAAAATTAATACTCTATCTCCTTCTAAAATACCCAGATCTTTTAAGTACGTTGCTAAACTTTCGACTTGTTCTTTTACTTGTGACCAACTTAAAGAAACATATTTATCATTCTCTTTCTTCCACAAATATGGTTGATCTTTTAAATTATTTGCTTGATGATAAAATATACCCGGTATGCTATTAAACTCGTCAAAATTAACAATCATGCTTTCTGTCCTCCCTACAAAGCTTAGATATTAGACCTATATCGAAATAGTAAAATATGAAACAAAAAAATTATCAAAATTCAACAAAAAATACTCTTGGTAAACTACCAATTTGGAATTTAAAGGATTTGTATGAATCGCCAAAAGCAAGGAAGCTCAATAATGATTTAAATAAGCTTAGAATATCGACTAAGAAATTTGAGAAAAAATACGCATCCAAAATCACCAAGATTAGTTCCAATCAGCTTTTAAAAGCCATCATAGAGTTAGAGAATATTGATACAAAAATAGATAAAATTATGTCTTATGCACATTTATTAGTTGCAGAGGATGGTAACAATGAAAAGAATAAAATTTTTTATCAACAAATGCAGGAGCAAATAACAAATATTGCTTCCTCAATTGTCTTCTTTAGTCTTGAAATTAATGAAATTTCTGAAAAAAATTTAAAAAAAATTTATGCTGATAAAAAACTAAAGATTTATAAAAACTGGATAAAAAATATTCGAAAATTTAAACCTTATCAATTGGATGTTAAAACAGAAAAATTACTTCAAGAAAAAAGTATTACTTCTAGATCGGCCTGGGTTAGACTATTTGATGATACAATTGCCTCACTTAAATTTCCTTTTAAGGGAAAAAATTTATCTAGTGCTGAAATTTTTAATTTACTTTCTGATAAAAAAGAAGCAAATCGTAAAAAATCAGCTGAGGTAGTATCTGCTGTTTTAAAAAATAACATTACTTTATTTACATCTATTACTAATAATCTTGCAAAAGACAAATCAATCAATGATAAATGGAGAGGATTGCCAAATCCAGTCAGTTCAAGAAATTTATCTAACGTTGTTGAGGATGAAGTTGTAGAAGCCTTAAGTGAAACAATAATAGATAATTATCCAAAAATTGCTCATCGTTATTATAAAATAAAATCTAAATGGCTAAAAAAGAAATCTTTAATGTATTGGGACAGAAATGCACCTCTTCCTTTCCAATCACAGAGTATTTATTCCTGGAAAGATGCAAGACAAATCGTAACGAATGCTTATTCAAATTTTGATAAGAGAGCAGGAAATATTGTAAATAAATTTTTTGATAATTCATGGATACACGCTCCAGTAAAATCAGGAAAATCTCCCGGTGCTTTCGCTGCTTCTACTGTCCCATCAGTTCATCCATTCATACTTGTTAACTATCAAGGCAAAGCAAGAGATATAGCTACTCTTGCTCATGAACTAGGACATGGAATCCATCAATATTTAGCTGGACAAAAACAAACTTATTTTAATTCTTCAACTCCATTAACCCTTGCTGAAACAGCAAGTGTTTTTGGCGAAATGTTAACTTTTAAATCTCTTTTATCTATTACGACAAAAGAAAATGAACGTAAGGGGCTTTTAGCAAACAAAGTCGAAGATATGCTAAATACTGTTGTAAGGCAGATTGCATTTTTTGAATTTGAAAAACGTATTCACCATCAAAGAAAAATTAAAGAATTAAGTGTTGATGAGATTTGTGAAATTTGGATTGATGTTCAAAAGAAAAGTTTAGGACCATCAATAAAATTTAATGATGATTACAAATATTTCTGGAGCTACATACCCCATTTTATTCATTCACCATTTTATGTTTATGCATATGCTTTTGGTGATTGCCTTGTCAATTCTCTTTTTAATGTTTACGAAAGCAAACTCCCTAAATTTGAAGACAAATATATTACTTTGTTAGAGAGTGGTGGTAGTGATACATATGATAAACTATTGAAGCCTTTTGGATTAAATCCGAAGAAAAAAGATTTCTGGCAAAAAGGAGTTAATGTTATTGAGAATTTAATTGACCAATTAGAAGAATAAAATTGATGAAAGATAAAGAAGCAAAGTCTCTAACAAAACAACTTACCAGGTATGCCAAAGTTGGCGGTGTTGTTGGAAAATTAGCAACTAAACTTGCAAGTCAAAGATATTTAGGTGTTAAGTTAGATAAAGAAAAACATGCTTCAGAAATAAGAACTGCTCTTGGAAGTATTAAGGGGCCATTAATGAAAGTGGCACAATTATCAGCAACTATACCTGACTTACTTCCTGATGAGTACGCGCAAGAACTTATGCATTTACAGTCTAATGCTCCACCGATGGGATGGTTATTTGTTAAAAGAAGAATGGCTGCAGAATTAAAGCAGGACTGGCAAAAAAATTTTATTGAGTTTGATAAAGAAGCAACAAGAGCAGCTTCTCTTGGACAAGTTCATAAAGCTAAAATAAAAAATGATGAAATAGTCGCTTGCAAACTCCAATACCCAGACATGGCTTCAGCAGTTAGTGCTGATCTTTCACAATTAAAAATGATTTTTTCAATTTATCAGTCCTATAATAAAGCGATCAAAACTGATGAAGTATACAAAGAAATTACTGATAGACTTAAAGAGGAACTAGATTACGAAAGAGAAAAAAAATTAATGGCTATATTTAGAAATATATTTTCAAATATAAATTTTGTTCATGTTCCAAAAACCTATGATAAATTATCTACAAAGAGATTGCTAACTATGAGTTGGCTAGATGGTGAACCTATTTTGAATTTTAAAAAATCTGCTAAAGAAACAAGAAATACATTAGCGGCTAATATGTATAAAGCGTGGTATAAGCCATTTTTTGAATACGGAGTGCTTCACGGAGATCCACATTTAGGAAATTATTCTGTTCAAAAAAAAGACCTTAGTATTAATATATATGACTTTGGTTGTATGAGAATTTTTAATGGTAATTTCATTCAAGGTGTAATTGATTTATACTTTGCTCTTCAAGAAAATGATAATTCAAAGGCAGTTCATGCTTATGAGCAATGGGGGTTTACAGATATTACTAAAGAGAAGTTAAAAGTATTAAATAAATGGGCAGGGTTTTTATATTCACCTTTGATGGAAGACAAAGTTCAAAAAATACAAGAAAGTGACAGTGGTATATATGGAGCACAAATTGCTTCTGAAGTTCATCAGGAACTTAAAAAACTAGGCGGTGTTAAACCTCCAAAAGAATTTGTGTTCATGGATAGAGCAGCAGTAGGACTAGGTTCAGTATTTATGCATTTAAAAGCAGAAGTTAATTGGTACAGAATTTTCCATGAGCTCATTGAAGATTTTGACTCAAAAAAATTAATGAAAAACCAACAAAAAGCTTTAAATTTAGCGAACCTATCAATATAAGAACCCATGCTCTTATCTGCTATTAAAGAAAATGATAACAATGAGACAAGAGTCTCTATTTCCCCTGAATCTGTAAAGCTTTTTTCTAGACTAGGTTTTGAAGTTATAATTGAAAATGGAGCGGGTGAAACTTCAGGGTATCAAAATTCAAATTATGAAGAAGCTGGAGCAAAAATTGTTACTAGATCTGAATGCTTGAAAGCTGATGTTTGTTTATGTGTTAGAATGCCAAGCACTGACGATATAAATAACTTAAAAAGTAATTCATTACTTATTGGAATTTTAAATCCATATGAAAATAAAACTGAATTTTCTAATTTAAATAAAAACAAAATATCATCGTGCTGTATGGAATTAATTCCTAGAATAAGTAGAGCGCAAAGTATGGACGTTCTATCATCTCAAGCTAATTTAGCTGGATATAGAAGTGTAATTGATGCAGCAGAGCAATTTGGAAAAGCTTTTCCAATGATGATGACTGCAGCCGGAAGGGTAAATCCTGCAAAAGTTATGATACTTGGTGTAGGAGTTGCAGGTTTACAAGCTATAGCAACAGCAAAAAGACTTGGAGCAGTAGTGTCTGCTACTGATGTAAGAGCGGCAACTAAGGAACAAGTCGAAAGTCTTGGTGGAAAATTCATAATGGTTGAAGATGATGACGCTCAAAATGCTGAAACCGCAGGTGGTTATGCAAAGGAAATGAGTGAAGATTATAAGAAAAAACAAGCTCAATTGATAGCTGAAACAGTTTCAAAACAAGATATAGTAATTTGTACAGCTCTTATTCCTGGAAAAAAAGCACCAGTTTTAATCTCAGAAGAAATGGTTTCTTCGATGATACCAGGATCAGTAGTAATTGATTTGGCTGTAGAAGCAGGTGGTAATTGTCCTTTAAGTAAAATGAATGAAATAGTAGTGCATAATGGAGTAAAAATCGTTGGTTATGGAAATGTTCCCGGAAGAGTGGCTAAAGATGCCTCTGCACTATATGCTAAAAATATTTTTAACTTCTTAAGTTTATTAATTGATAAAGAAAATAAAAAAATAAATTTTGATTTTGATGATGAAATAATTAATTCTGTTTTGCTAACGCATGACGGGAATGTAAGATTGGAGCAATTTAAGTAATATGGAAGCACATTCTTCAGAAGTTTTTGTTATTGGACTAACAGTATTTTTCTTAGCTTGTATTATTGGTTATTATGTAGTTTGGTCAGTTACTCCTGCTCTACATAGCCCATTGATGGGTGTGACAAATGCAATATCAAGTGTGATTATAGTTGGGGCAATATTGGCAGCAGGTCCTCAAGGTTTTGATACTTCAAAAATTTTTGGATTAATTGGCGTAGTATTAGCTTCAGTTAATATTTTTGGAGGTTTCTTAGTAACATATCGAATGCTCTCGATGTTTAAGAAAAAAACTAAAAAAACAAAGGAAAAAGAATAATGTCTTCTAACATGGTTGCGATATTATATTTAATTTCTGCGTTATTATTTATCTTTGCTCTAAGAGGTTTATCTCACCCTGAATCTTCAAGAATGGGTAACATTTTTGGTATCATTGGAATGATTATAGCGGTGTTTACAACTCTTATGTTCAAATCAGTTCTTAGTTATTATGAAATTTGGGCCGCAATACTAATTGGTGGTGCTATAGGTTCATTTATAGCTCTTAGAATTGAGATGACAGCATTACCTCAATTAGTAGCAGCTTTTCATAGCTTAGTTGGTTTAGCAGCTGTCTTTGTTGCTGCTGCAGCATTCTATGATCCTGTAGCTTTTAGTATTGGAAAAGTTGGATCAATTAAAACTGCTAGCTTAGTTGAAATGAGTATTGGAACATTTATTGGCGCAATTACTTTCTCTGGTTCGGTTTTAGCTTTTGGAAAATTACAAGGAACCATTTCAGGAAAACCTATAGTGTTTAAGTTTCAGCACCTTATTAATGCACTAATTTTCCTAATTATTATTTTTCTAATTATTTTATTTGTAATCAATCAATCTCCAACAATCTTTTGGACAATAGTTATCGTTTCAATATTATTAGGATTTCTTGTTGTAATTCCTATCGGCGGAGCTGACATGCCTGTTGTAGTATCTATGTTAAATTCTTACTCAGGTTGGGCAGCTTGTGGAATAGGATTTACCTTAAGTAATAATCTCTTGATTATAACTGGAGCCCTTGTTGGAGCATCAGGTGCAATATTAAGTTATATTATGAGTAAAGGGATGAACAGATCCATTATTAATGTCGTTTTAGGAGGTTTTGGTGGTGAGCAAGATACTAGTGCTAGTAAGGATAACTCTGATAAAATTGTTAAACAAGGTAATGCTGAGGATGCAGCATATATAATGAAAAATGCAGACTCTGTAATTATTGTACCAGGATATGGAATGGCTGTAGCGCAAGCTCAACATGCTTTAAGAGAAATGGGTGACATATTAAAAAAAGAAGGAATAGAGGTAAGATATGCAATACATCCAGTTGCTGGAAGAATGCCAGGTCATATGAATGTTTTGCTTGCTGAAGCTAATGTTCCTTATGAAGAAGTTTTAGAACTAGATGAAATTAATCATGACTTTCCTATGACCGAGGTTTCTTTTGTTATAGGTGCAAATGATGTAACTAATCCAGCTGCAAAAACTGATGAAACTTCACCGATTTTTGGTATGCCCATTTTAGATGTAGAAAAGTCTCAAAGTGTTTTATTCGTTAAACGTTCAATGGCAACGGGTTATTCTGGTGTTGATAATGAATTATTTTATAGAGACAATACAACTATGCTATTTGGAGATGCTAAAAAAATGTGTGAGGATATTGTAAAAAGTCTGTCTGCTTAATCGTTATTTCTTTTTGCTGATTTTCTAGCCCTTCTTATATTTTCTTCTTTTTCTCTAGCGCGTTTTAAACAAGGTTTTTCATAGTGTTTACGAAGTTTCATTTCTTTGTATAAGCCTTCACGCTGCATTTTCTTTTTAAGCGTTCTAATTGCTTGCTCTACATTATTATCTTTTACATTTACAAAAAGTGTCATTGGGGCCGGCTAGTAACATAAACTCAAGTTATTTGCAAACGGATATATTGAATTAATCTATTGGTATATTAGAAAAAATACTTATATTTATTATGTGTCTATTCTTAAAATATCAAAAATTGGTCATCCTATACTGCTAAAAGAATGTTCAGAGATAAAAGAATTCTCATCAGATTCTCTAAAAAAAATAATTTATGATATGTCTGAAACAATGCTTGACTATAACGGTATAGGTTTAGCAGCGCCCCAAGTGCATATTTCAAAGAAAATAATTGTATTTCGTAACCCTGATAATGAAGAGAAAGATAAAATTGAGATAACACCATTAATAAATCCTAGTTTTACACCTATGGGAAAAGAAACTGATGATGATTGGGAAGGTTGTTTGTCTATTCCCGGAATGCAGGGCTTAGTTAGAAGATTTAAAAAAATAAAATATGCTGGATTTGATCTTGATGGTAAAATGATTGAAAATGAAGTTGAAGGCTTACATGCAAGGGTAGTACAACATGAGGTAGATCATTTAAACGGCATTTTGTATACATCGCGCTTAGCACATGAAAATGCTTTTGGTTTTGAAAAAGAAATAACTACTTATTGGAAAAATGAACAAAACAGAAAATAAAAATATAAACAAAAAAAAAGAAGATATTCTCAAAAAAGCAAAAAAAATTGTATTAATTGATGGTTGGTCATCTGAAATGTTTTCAAAATTACAAAAACAAAATATAGAAAAAAATGATTTATTCTATTTTTTCCCCGATGGATATAAAGATTTGTTAGAATACGCTCTACAAAATATTAATGAAAAACTTGAAAATAAATTAAAAAAAATTAATCTAATTAATTTTCCAATTAATAAAAGAATAAAAAAAATATTATTATTACGGTTTAATATATTAAATGAAGATAAAGAATTTTATAAAAAAACCTTTAATCACCTTTTGCTGCCCACAAATAATAAAATATCTAAAAAGAGTTTATATAATTCAGTAAATACAATGTGGTATTTAGCTGGAGATAATTCAACAGATTTCAATTTTTATACGAAAAGACTTATTTTATCAGGGGTATATACTAATGCATTATTTGTTTTTTTTTCAAAAGAAATGAAGTATGTTGAAGAAAATATCGATAAAAATCTTAATAGAATATCAAAAATTCCTAAAATTAAAGAAAGAATATCTTTTATTAAGGATAATGCTCCTAAATTTTTAAAAAGTTTTTTAGTTTAAGCAATACTATCTGGCTCTAGTTTATTTTGAATTTCTAATATTTTATCTTTTAATATTAACTTTCTTTTTTTTAATCTTTGAATTTGTAAAAAATCTACAGTGTTTTTATCTTGAAGTCTTATAAGTATTTCATCAAGATCTCTATGTTCTTGTTCAAAATTTTTTAATATTTCTATAAGTTTGTTTATGTCATCCATTAAAATAAATAAGTAAAAATATAATAATAGTATATAAACGCCCTGTGGTAAAAAAAATAGCAATTTTAACAAGTGGTGGAGATTGTGCAGGTTTAAATGCAGTAATTAGAGCTGTAACATTAAGAGCACACAATAAGTACAATTGGGAAGTTTATGGAATTAAGGATGGAACATTAGGTTTGTTGAAAGAACCACTGGATGTTATCAAATTAGATCCACAAAATTTTGAGGGTAGCTTAATGAGAATGGGTGGAACTTTTTTAGGATCAAATAACAAAGGTAATCCTTTTAGAAAAATTATAAGGAATGGAAAAAAAATTCACTCATCTGATTTGGTTATAGAAGGTTTTAAAAAATTAGGAATAGATGCACTAATAGGTATTGGTGGAGATGGAAGTTTAAAAATTCTCCAAAGTATTACTAAAAAAGGTAATATAAATTTTGTAGGTATTCCAAAGACTATAGATAATGATGTAAAGCATAATGAACTATCTATAGGATATGATACTGCAGTTGACGTAGCAACAAATGCTTTAGATATGCTTCAACCAACTGCAGCTAGCCACAGAAGAGTAATGATTTTAGAAGTAATGGGTAGAGATGCAGGTCACATTGCTTTGAATGCAGGAATTGCTGGAGGAGCAGATGTTATTTTAATTCCTGAAATACAATATTCCATAAAATCTATCGCTGATCATATTGAAAAACTTAGGTCTAAAGGAAGAAATCATGCATTAATTGTTGTTGCAGAAGCTGTAAAAAAAGAAAACGGTAAAAAAGCTACAGTGAAATATGTTGATGGAGAAGTGCGCCTTGGAGGAATTGGAAATTATCTTGGTGATGAAATCTATAAAATAACAGACTCTGAAACAAGAGTTACAGTTCTTGGGCATGTTCAAAGAGGTGCTCAACCAACTCATAGAGATCGTTTAATTGCGAGTGCCTTTGGAGTTTATGCCGTTGATTTAATTGCAAAGAAAAAATTTAATAGAGTAGTTGTATGGAAAGACAGGGGAGTACAAGATTTAATGCTTAGTCAAGTTGCTGGATATTCAAAAACTGTTCAAAAAAATGATCCCTTGATTAAAGTAGCTGAAGGTCTTGGAATTTATATTGGTGAAATAAATTAAAAATTTCCTAATTTTCTCCAAATAAAAGAATAAATTTTTAAAGGTAAAATTCTCATAATTTTTACAGAAAAAACAACGACAAAAGGAAAATAGATTTCAAATTTATATTTGCCAGTTAATCCCTTAAAAATTTTATCAGCAGCATAACTTGGGGGTTTTAAAAGAGGCATTTTAAATGAATTTAGTTTCGTTGATTCAGTATCTATAAATCCAGGATTGATAACTGAAATATTAATTTTTAATTTTTTAAAATCAAAATACAAACTTTCAACTAAGTTTAATTGAGCAGCTTTTGTCATTCCATATGCACCTGCGGTTGGCATTCCTCTAAAGCCTACGGGAGACGAAACTACTGAAATTAAATTATTTCTACCTTTCATATAATTTTTTAATACATCTATGCAGTTTATTGTGCCATTAAGATTAACTTCTATGAGTAAATTATAATTTTCTAAATCAAATTCTTGAGTTCTATTAGGTGAGTATGCGGCAGCATTTAGTAAAGCAATATCAATTTTCGATATATCTGTTTCAATATATGCTACAGTAGCCTTTACATCTTTATATTTACTTACATCGCAAGTTTTATAGAAAATCTCTTTTTTAGTTGTTTGTTCTTTTAATTTTTCAACAGCTTTTATTAATTTGTCTTCATTCCTAGAAGAAATTATTACTCTCCAATTTTCTTCTAAGAATTTTTTTGCTACTGCAAAACCAATTCCAGTAGAACCACCAGTAATCCAAATAGTTTGCAATTACTGACCCCAATCATTACGAATTATTTTGATAACATTTTTTTTGTCATTAGGATTTTTAAATTCCATTTTCATAAGTTCTCTTTCAAAATACCAAAGTGTATACTCTGGAAATGGCCCTTTATCTTTTGGATTTTTTGAAGCATTGAAAAGATACTTACTAGCTAGTATTTCCTTGTCATTAATTTTTATTTTTTCATCTTCAAGTTGCTTTACTTCTATAGTTCTTACAATACCCTTCTGAGTATCAAATACTTCTTTTTCATTTAACATTTCAAGATTCCAATAATTTAATGGTACAATATTTTTATCTAATTTTAATTGTCCATCCATACCGTTAGCAATAAAAAAATTGTCTTCATCATTTCCAATTATTTTATATTCTCGATCATCTTCAAAATCTGTAAATCCATCTATTGATACAAATTCACCATTTGTCCAAGTTTCTTTTGTTTCTTGAAAAAATTTGTATGCTGGAATAAATAAAACCTTAACTTTTATATTTAAGACTGAATGTATAACGACATTATCTTCATTTACTATAAATTTTGATATTAAGCTCCCAATATTTTTCTTTTTTCTAATAACATCATAACTTACTTCTTTATCCTCAGGTATTGGAAATGGCTGACTAAAAACACTGAAGGAAAAAAGAGATAAACAAATTATAAAAAAATATTTCACGATTTAATTCTTAATGATGATCTTCCTCCGTCTATATGAAATATTTGCCCAGTAATCCAACTATTTTTATTACTTAACAGAAAACTACCAATATCGGAGAAATCATCACCAGATCCAATTTTAGGTAAAGGATGCATATTTTCAATTGCTTTTTTAATAGTTTCATTACTAATTAATTTTTGTGTCATTTTTGCGTCAGTTAAACTTGGCGCTATGCAATTTACCTTTATTTTTGGTGCAAATTCAGCTGCTAGGCTTAAGGTAAGACCCTCTATAGCACCTTTTGCAGTAGAGACTATTGTGTGATTAGTAAAACCTTGTTTTACTGCAATAGTAGAATAAAGAAGTACGCTGCCGTTATTCTTAGCCAGAGTCTCTTGATTAAATTTAATAGCATTAATAGCACTGAGTGTGTTTATTTTAAAAGATTCTATAAAATCTTCATCTTTAGTAATCTTTAGAGGTTTTAAATTTATAGACCCAACACAATAAGCAATTCCACATATTTGATCTTTATACTCTTCTGAAATATTTTTAATTTTATCGGAATCTAAAACATCACAAACTTTATATTCACAATCAATTTCACTAGATAGTTGCTTTAATTCTGTTTCATTTCTAGAAATAATTATTGGGTCATAATTATCACTTTTTAATTTATGTGATAATGCTTTCCCAATAGAACCTGTTCCTCCAAAGACAAATATTTTTTTATTAGACATTTTTAACCTTTCTTATTTTAATTTGGTGATAACTAATTAATAAAGTTGATAATAACAAAATTGAATTAGTTTGATGTAAGCTAGCTACTGGTAAATAAACATTACTTAATAATGTAATTATTCCCAAAACAACTTGTAGAGTAAGAAAAAAAATTATCAAATACACTAATTTATTTGATACTAATTTATTATCGAATTTAATAAATTTAAAGCATATGAAGATAATATAAAAAAATACAAATATAGAAATCCATCTATGATTGAAATTTATTGCTACGGTATTTTCAAAGATATTATAAATACCTAATTCATCTATTAAATAATCATCTGGTATAATTTGACCATTCATTAATGGAAAAGTATTAAAAGATTGCCCTGAATTTGTTCCAGCCATGAAACCTCCAGTAGCAATTGTAATAAATATTAGAATGACTGACAAAAAGATATAAAATTCTGTTGTAAAAGGTTTTGACAAAAAATTTATATTTGATGAATATCTGTAATCCATAGCTATCCACAAAAGAATTGAAAAAATTATTAGGGCATTGAGAAGATGAAACGTAAGTCTATATGGACTAACATAAGGATTTTCAGTTAAACCACTTTTAACCATCCACCAACCTACAAATGCTTGAAATAATCCAAAGATAAATACCACGCCTAATCTAATATAGAGAGGAGATCGGATCTGTTTTCTAAGACTAAAATAAATTAAAGGAATAATGAACACCACTCCAATTGCTCTTGCAAATATTCTATGAAACCATTCCCACCAAAAAATAAATTTAAATTCATCTAGTGTCATATTTTTATTTACTATTTTGTACTCTGGAGTTTGTTTATACATCTCAAAAACAATTATCCATTTTTCTAGTCCAATTGGTGGAATAATGCCTAATATTGGTCTCCAATCTGTCATTGATAAACCTGAGTCAGTTAGTCTTGTCAATCCTCCAATTACTATTATTAATAAAACCATTGCTGTAATGGTTAATAACCATAGGAATATTGCTGGATTATAATTATTAGAAGATTGAACGTGATTCATAAAAATATATATAATCTCTAGAAATAATAAAAAAAGTTGTTATTTTTCTAATATGATTGAAAAAACTGATGTTGCTATTATTGGAGCAGGCCCGGTTGGCCTTTTTGCAGTATTTGAATTGGGTCTTTTAAATATAAATTGTCATTTAATAGATAATCTTGATAAGGTTGGTGGTCAATGTGCAGAATTATACCCTGAAAAACCAATTTACGATATACCATCAAGACCAGTAGTTACTGGTCAAGAATTGACAGATGAGCTAATAAAACAGATTGAACCATTTAAGCCAAAATTTCATTTGAACCAGCAGGTAGAAAAAATAGAAAAAACTAGTTACGGATGGATTGTTGAAACTAGCATTGGACAAAAAATTGAAGCTAAATGTTTAGTTGTTGCGGCTGGGGCAGGTAGTTTTGTTCCAAGAAAACCCCCAGTAGAAAATATTGATAATTTTGAAAATATTAACGTTTATTATGCCATAAGGGATAAAGCAAAATTTGAAGGAAAAGAGCTTTTAATTGCAGGTGGAGGTGACTCTGCTCTTGATTGGACAAATGAATTATCAAAAAATAGTAAAGTAACTCTTATCCATAGAAGAAAAGAGTTTCGAGCAGCTCCAGACTCTGTTTCTAAAATGCAAGAATTAGAAAAAAATGGAAAAATTAATTTTCTCCAAGGTCAGATCAAACAAATAAATGAATCTAAAAATAACAAGATAAAAATTATCTATGAAAAGGATGGAATCATTTCTGATGTAGAAGTTGATTATTTATTACCATTTTTTGGTTTAAAAATGGAGTTAGGACCAATTTCCGAGTGGGGTTTGAATCTACATGAAAATTTAATTAAAGTGGACACAGAAAAATTTGAGACTTCAACACCATCTATATTTGCTATAGGGGATATTAATTGGTATCCTGGAAAGCTCAAACTTATATTATCTGGATTTCATGAAGCAGCATTGATGGCACAGGAAGTTTTTAAATATTGCTTTCCTGATAAGAAAAATATTTTTAGATACACTACTTCTTCAAAAGAATTACAAAAAAAACTAGGAGTTTAAAACAAACTCTATAATTTTTATTATTGTTTTATTTATAGTTATTCTAAAATTAAAGTATTAACAAATTACACAATATTTAATAAATATATATTTTTTGTTGAAATTATTTACTTTTATTGAATTAAACATATTTAATAAAAATGGAAAATATCTTAAATATTTTATATGCCTCTCAAACAGGTACAGCTGAGGACTTAGCTTATGAAATAAATGATTTAGCTAAATCTAAAAGCGTAGAAACCAATCTCAAAGAATTAGATGACATATCAATGGATAAGTTACAAGAAATGTCAAAATTATTAGTTGTAACATCTACGACTGGTGAGGGTGACGTACCCTACAATGGAGAGTTATTTTTTGAAAAATTATTTGGAACTAGTGATATTAATTTAAGTAAATTAAGATATGGTGTGATTGCTCTTGGGGACAGTTCACACTATGAATTTTGTAAAGCTGGTAAAGACATCGATGAAAGGCTAAAATTTCTTGGCGCATCTTGCATTCTAGATAGGCTAGATTGCGATTATGATACCGAGGGATCCATTGAATGGTCTCAAAAATTCATTGAAATTATATAAAATTTCACTGGAATCCAATAATACTATCTTAAATTTAAATTTAGCAGAACTTTATTTTAAATTTTAACTAAAAATTAGTTGATTAATCAATATAATTTGTATACAAACAGTTTGTATAAAAACTATGGCAGACACTTCTCTTAATGAGAATAGATTGGCGTTATTAATCTGGCAAACTTCCAACTTATGGCAATCAAACGTAAGACAAAGATTAAGAGACAGTGAAATTACATTAAATGAATATCTTATTCTTGAAACTATCTATTTACTACAACAAAAAAATATTAATATTACACAACAACATATTTGTAAAAATGCATCTATTGATCGATCTGTTGTAAGTGTACGTGTTTCTAAGCTAGAAGAAAAGAAGTTAATATTAAAACAGCAGCCACAAGATAAAAGATCTGATAGTTTAATTCTAACTTCAGAAGGGAAAATTTTAATTAATAATACAATTGAAAGTATTAAAGATCTAGAAAATGACTTATTTGATAAACTAGGATCTGAAATTTTTAATTTCACAAATTCATTAAAGTTGTTATTGGGTAAAAAAATTAGAATTAGAGCAAAATTAAATGATTGATCAAGAATTAGTACAATCCTTAAAAGCTTGGCCTTTTAAAGAAGCAATACAAATCATTAAAAAAAATGGTGGCTTACAAAACTTTAAAATTCCATCTAAAGGATACGTATTACTAGAAACTGGTTATGGCCCCTCTGGTTTACCTCATATTGGAACTTTTGGTGAAGTTGTAAGAACATCAATGGTAAAAAATGCATTTAGCTCTATAATTGATTGTCCAACAAAACTAATCACATTTTCTGATGACATGGATGGATTAAGAAAAGTTCCTGAAAATGTTCCAAATAAAGATATGTTAGAAAAATTTATAGGTAAACCACTTACTTCCATACCAGATCCATTTGGTAAATTTGAAAGTTTTGGACATCATAATAATGCAAAACTAAGAAGTTTCTTGGATGAATTTAATTTTGATTATGAGTTTGTTAGCTCAACAGAAAAATATCAAAACGGAGATTTTAACGAAACAATATTAAATATATTTGAAAACTATTCAAAAATATTAGATATCATTTTACCTACCTTAAGAGCAGAGAGAAAAGAAACTTACAGTCCTTTTCTACCAATTAGTGAAAATTCAGGTGAAGTACTTCAGGTAAAAATTGAAGAATATAAAATGGATTCAAAAACAATAATTTATAAAGATCCATCTTTAGACAAGTTAGTTGAAACAGAAGTAATTAATGGAAAATGTAAATTACAGTGGAAAGTCGATTGGGCAATGAGATGGATGTCGTTTGATGTTGACTACGAGATGTGTGGTAAAGATCTTACAGAAAGTGTTGATCTAGGGTCGAAGATTTGTAAAGCATTAAATAAAAAACCACCCACAAATCTAATTTATGAAATGTTTTTAGATGAAAAAGGTGAAAAAATTTCAAAGTCTGTTGGAAATGGTATTAGTGTAGATGAGTGGCTGCGTTATGCTTCTCCTGAGAGTCTTTCACTATACATGTTCCAAAAACCAAAATCAGCAAAGAAACTTCACTTTGATGTAATACCTAAAACTGTAGATGATTATCTTTCTCATTATAATTCATATTCAAGTTTAGTTAAAAATAAACAGTATGATAATCCAATTTGGCATATTCATTCAGGTAAACCAAAAGAATTTAAATCAGAAATAAATTTCAATACCCTTACTAATCTAGTAAATATCTCTAATTCTAAAGATAAAAAAGTAATATGGTCTTTTATTAATAAATATGATGATAAAATTAATGCAGATAACAATCCTGAATTTGATCGTCTTATTGACTTTGCCCTAAATTACTATGAAGATTTTATTTTGCCTAAAAAGAAATTTTTAGAAATTGATAGTAATAATAAAGAAGTATTTATTGATATTATTAATGTTTTAGAAAATGAAGTTACTGAAAATAGTTCATCTGAAGACATTCAAACATTATTATACGAAGTAGGAAAAAAGCACGAATTTGAAAACTTAAAAGATTTTTTTAAACTAGTATATCAAGTTATGCTTGGCCAGGATCAAGGCCCTAGACTAGGATCATTTTTTAAATTATTTGGTTTAAGAGAAACTATTGATTATCTAAAAAAATTAATAGATAATTAATTTATTGTACAATAGTTCTTTAAAAATATTAAGATTATTACCTCCCGAGTTATCTCACACTATAACAATTAATTTTTTAAAATATTTCAAATTAAGACAAAAAAATTTTGAGGACTCTATTCTTTCACAACATTTAATGGGTTTAGATTTTACAAATCCTATAGGACTGGCTGCGGGTTTTGATAAAAATGCTGAAGTGATGCATTCAATGTTTTCATTTGGTTTTGGTTTTCTTGAAGTTGGCACAATTACTCCTCAACCTCAAAGTGGTAATTCTAAACCTAGAATATTTAGATTAAGTGAAGATAAAGCTATCATCAATAGTTTAGGATTTAATAATAAGGGTATTAAAAAAGTGAAAAAAAATTTAATTAAATACCAAAAATCATACTTAAATAATAAGATTGTAGGAATTAATATTGGAAAAAATAAAAATTCAAGTGAAGCTATTGACGATTATCTAATAGGTATAGAAGAGTTAGGTGATTTAGCAAGCTATATAACTATAAACATATCCTCACCAAATACTGAAGGTTTGAGAGATCTACAATTGAGAGGAAGGATAGAAAAATTAATTAAAAAAATTATAGATAAAAGAGATGAAGTAAAAAAAATTAATACCAAGCCAATATTAATTAAAATTTCTCCTGATTTAAATGAAGATCAACTAAGAGATATAGCTTTAATTTCCTTAGCTAACAACATAGATGGATTGATACTTACAAATAGTACCATAAAAAGATATGATAATTTAATTTCTATAAATAAAGAAAAAAAAGGAGGTCTCAGCGGTAAACCTCTATATGATAATTCAAATTTAGTCTTGAAAAAAATGTATGAACTAACAAATGGTCAAATACCATTAATAGGAGTGGGGGGTATATCAAGTGGAAGGGACTGTTATGAAAAATTTAAATCTGGTGCTTCTTTAGTTCAGCTATATACCGCTTTGGTTTATTCTGGTCCAAATTTAATTAATAGTATGAAAGGTGACTTGATCGACCTAATTAAAACTGATGGATATAAAAATGTATCTGAAGTAATTGGTAAATCTGTATAGTAGTGAAAAAAATAAATTCCATTGAAGAAATAATTAATGATTATGACAATTTTATAATTGATCAATGGGGTGTAATGCATGATGGAACATTTGGATATGACTATGCTTTTAATTCTATAAATATTCTCAATAGTAATAAAAAAAATTTGTTTATAATTTCAAATTCATCAAAAAGATCAAAATCTTCCATAGATAGATTGCCGAAACTTGGTTTTAAAAAAAAATCTTTTATAAACACAGTGACAAGTGGAGAAATGATTTGGCAATTACTTAAACAAAAATTTTTAGATCATAAAAATAAAAAAAATTGTTTTCATATTTATGATGAAGAAAAAGAAGATGGTTTAGATTTTAGAGATGGTTTAAATTTTAATTTTGTAGAAAAAGTAGAAGAAGCGGATTTAATTTTAGCTTGTACTCCTTTCATAAATTTACAGCCAATAGACTACATTCCTTTACTTGAAGTAGCTTATAGAAAAGAAATAACAATGTATTGTGCAAACCCTGACTTTGAAACAGTTGAAATTAACAGTAAAAATAATACCTTTTGTATGGGTGCTATTGGTGAAATATACAAAAAAATGGGTGGAAATGTTATTATAAAAGGTAAGCCAGATGTAAGCATATATACTGAAACTACAAATCAAATTAATTTAGAAAAAAAAAGAACAGTAGCTATTGGAGATTCATTATTTCATGACATTCAAGGTGCTAATAATTTTGAAATAGATAGTATTTTAGTAATATCTGGTATTCATAAAGATTTAAATAAAATAAATAATTTGATTAAAAATCATCAAATAACCCCAACTTACATCATAGATAAATTTAGTATTTAGAGTACTTGACAAAGTAATATTTATATTTACATGCAATTTCATTATGTCAATGCGATGTGAGTTAACTGGAAAATCCTTTCAAACTGGTAATAACGTAAGTCATGCTAAAAATAGAACAAAAAGACGTTTTAAACCAAATCTTCAGAGTATAACCTTTGTTAGTGAAGTTTTAGGTCAAAAATTTCAAATGAAAGTTGCCGTTAGTACAATTCGAACAGTTGAAAAAAAAGGTGGATTAGATGAATTTCTAATAAACACACCAAATTCTAAATTACCGTTGAAAGCAAAAAAACTTAAAAAGACTATTCTTAATAAATCAGCTTAAATGTTACTATGGACATTTTAACTGGAATTAAAACTCTTATATCCTCGATACCTCAAAATATAATTAATTTAATATCAAATCAAAATACCGAGGTAGTTTGGTTTATAATGCTAATATTGTGTTTTCTTTCAATATTAGTCTTTTTGAGGTTATTTGGATATGTTGGTTTGTACGTTTATTCTGCTATAGCAATAATTGTAGCTAATATCCAAGTATTAAAACAAACTAATTTTAATTTTTTCTCTTCAATTAATGAAAAAATTATTCCATTTTATGAACCAAGTCCAATAGCTTTAGGAACAATATTATTTGCCTCCACTTTTTTGTGTACAGATATACTGTCAGAATATTATGGTAAAGAAAAAGCTAGAAAAAATGTTCTTATTGGTTTCTGTAGTTTTTTCTTGATGACGATTTTGATGTTAGTAACAATTGGTATTCAGCCAGCTGAAGACGAATGGGTTTCTATGGTGCAAGAAAGTTTAGCAATTTTATTTACTCCAATGACAAGCATATTTGTAGCAAGTATGATAGCTTATTTGATAAGTCAATATTTTGATATTTGGTTCTTTAGTTATTTAAAAGCTGTTAGTTCAAATAAATTACTTTGGTTTAGAAATAATGTTTCAACAGCTGTATCATCGTTAATTGATAATACAATTTTCAGTATTTTTGCTTGGATAATATTAAACCCCAATCCTTTTCCGCTTAATGAAGTAATTATGACGTTTATTTTGGGAGTTTATTTATTAAGAATATTCATAGCAATTCTAGATACCCCTTTTATTTATCTAGCAAAGTATTTTATTCCAAAAGAAAAAAATTTCTCTACTGAAATGGGTTAAAATTAGTTTTTAAACAACTAATGAAAGATTTTAACTGGTCAATTAAAAATAAATCTGATAATTCAAATGCAAGAACTGGAATAATAACTACACCTCATGGTGAAATTAAAACACCAGCATTCATATTTTGCGCAACAAAAGCAGCCTTAAAATCTTTTACTACAAAAGACGCAAAACAAAATAATACACAAATCATATTATCAAATACTTACCATTTAATGCTTCAACCAGGAAGTGAACTTGTTGCTAAACATGGAGGACTTCATAAATTCATAGGCTGGAATGGCCCTATGTTAACAGACAGTGGAGGTTTCCAAATATTTTCACTTGGACATGGTTCAGTAGCAGATGAAATTAAGGGAAGAAAAATAAAATCAAATATAAAAAAAACTTTGTTAAACATTAACGAAGAAGGGGCGTTATTTAAATCTTATATTGATGGATCTACTCACATGCTATCTCCAGAAAAATCAATTAAAGTTCAAAGAAATCTTGGTGCAGATTTTATTTTAGTATTTGATGAATGCACTCCTTATAATGTTGATAAAGTTTATACTTTTGAGTCTATGCTCAGAAGTCATCGCTGGTCTTTACGATCCATTAATGCATTTAATTCTCAAATCATCTACAAACCTAGTTATGGTTCTGCTGGTAAGCAAGAATTATATTCTATAATACAAGGTGGAATATATAAAGATTTAAGAGAAGAAAGTATTGAATTTAATACAAAAGAAATTGATACTTTTGGAATTGCTATTGGCGGAAGCTTAGGATCAAATAAAGATGAAATGAAAGATATAGTTCATTTTACTTGTTCAAAATTAGATAATACAAGACCAGTGCATTTATTAGGAATTGGTGATCCTAAGGATATTTGGGATTTTGTTGCAGATGGAATTGATACATTTGATTGTGTGAGCCCAACTAGAATTGCCAGACACGGGTCAGCTTTGGTAAAAGGCAAGCAGGGTAAAATAAACTTAAAAAATGCTAAGTATAAAAATGACTTAAACCCAATTGATAATGAATGTAATTGTTATACCTGTAAGAACTTTACATTGGCATATTTATACCATCTTTTTTCAGCACAAGAATTACTAGGATTACAACTTCTAACTAATCACAACATCTTCTTTATGAATAATCTTATGGAAGAAATTAGAAATTCAATTGATAACAATGATTTTGATAATGCGAAAAAAAATTGGCTAAATTCTTAATTATCTAAATGAAAAGTAGTAGATAACTGATTAAGTAAAACCTCACCTAATTGATCAACATCCATTATTGTTACTGCCTTACTATAATATCTAGAAACATCATGCCCAATACCTATAGCGATTAGTTCAATTTCATCTTTTTTTTCTATCTCACCAATTATATCTCTCAAATTTTTTTCTAAATAATTACCTGGATTTACAGAAAGTGTTGAATCATCAACTGGTGCACCATCACTTATAATAATAAGAATTTTTCTTTTTTCTTTTCGAAAAGATAATCTATTATATGCCCATGACAAAGCTTCACCATCAACGTTTTCCTTCAAAATTCCCTCTTTTAATAATAAACCCAGATTTTTCTTTGATCTTCTCCATGGTGAGTCTGCGGATTTATAAATAATATGTCTTAGATCATTTAACCTGCCTGGATTAGAAGGTTTTCCATTTTTGATCCATTTTTCTCTTGAGTTACCTCCCTTCCAAGCTTTAGTTGTAAATCCTAATATTTCAGATTTAATTAAGCATCTTTCTAATGTTTTTGCTAAAATATCTGAACACAGGGCTGCAACAGTAATTGGCCTACCTCTCATTGAACCAGAATTATCAATCAGTAGACTCACAATAGTATCTTTAAACTCAATTTCTTTTTCTATTTTATAGCTTAATTTATTATTTGGATTAGCAATTATTTTCGCCAATCTAGATGTATCAAGATAACCCTCTTCCATGTTAAAATCCCAATGACGATTTTGCTGAGCTAAAAGTTTTCTTTGAAGTCTATTGGCAATTTTAACAATTAATGGTTGAAAAGAAAATACTTGTTGATCAAGATTTCTTCTTAGTTTCTCCAACTCTTTATTATCACAAAGTTCATCAGCATTAATAATTTCATCAAAATTATAATCATAAACTTTGTAACTCTCTAAACTTTCTAACATTTTTCTATCTGGCAAATAATCTAGTTCAGTATCCCCACTTTCTTCTCCCATATCATCATTTTCTTCTAATGAAACAGACTGCTCGATTGTTGTTTCACTAGTTTGCATCTCAATGTTTGTATCAGTTTGTTCATCATTTTTTTGATCATCATTATTTTCATTTTCATTATCTTGATTTTCATCGTTTTGATTAATATCTTCACTCTGAGTATTGTTTACACTATTATTAATTAATCCAAGTTCGTCTAGTTTTTCAACAATTTTAGATGTATATTTTTCCTGATCATGTAAGCATTTTTTTAAATCTTTAAAAAAGTTTGAATAATCTTTTTTTAATTTTTCTTTTACAATATTTTTAAAACTACTATTATTTTCACCTAAATCTACACCAATAATTTCTTCAAAAGCTACATTTTTAAAAGCTCTAACTAATAAATTTTGATCTTTTTTAGTATATCCATCTTTAAGATCTCTAATATACTTATTTTTTAAATTATTCTCTATTCCCTTGAATTCATTACTACCAATAGCTTCTACTCGTGCCTGTTCCAAAACATTAATTAGTTCGTTTGATAACTCATCTTGATTTAAGAAGTTTTTGTGTATGTCTTTTGAATGCAGTCTGAATTCAAGAGCAAAAGAGTCTGCTTCAGCTCTTAAATATTCTAGATTATTTTTGAAATTTTCTATTTTTGGTTCAGTTAAGTTTATTGTATTACCAATAATAGAAGGATTTTCTTTAACAAAATTAATCTCTATATCTTCTTTTTTTCCTATAGATTTTATTGTTGCGCTTAACGATTTTTTAAAATCTTCAATAATTTCACTATTCTTTGACATTAACTACCTTGGCATCAGTAATATCAATTCCAAATGATCTTTGAAAATATTCCTGTAGGATAGATCTTTCCATTTCATCACATCTATTTAAAAAAGTTAGTTTAAAAGAGTATTCTATATCATTGAATAGAAGATAATTTTCTGCCCAAGTCAATACAGTTCTTGGACTCATAACAGTAGAAATATCACCATTCATAAATCCTGATCTTGAAAGATCTGCAGTAGCTACCATACACTTAACTATGTCTTTACCGTCTTTGTTATTAAGTTTGTTTACTTTACTTAAAATAATTTTAATTTCTTGATCTTTATTGAGGTAATTTAATGTTGATACAATATTCCATCTATCCATTTGACCTTGGTTTATTTGTTGGGTGCCATGATATAAACCAGATGTATCACCAAGACCAACAGTATTTGCTGTAGCAAATAATCTAAAGAATTTATGTGGCTTAATTACTCTTGATTGATCAAGTAGAGTTAATTTACCCTCTGACTCTAAGATACGCTGAATTACAAACATAACATCAGGTCTGCCTGCATCATATTCATCAAAAACTAAAGCAACTGGATTTTTGTAAGACCATGGCAGTATACCATCTTGAAACTCAGTTATTTGTTTATTATCCTTTAGAACAATAGCATCTTTACCAATTAAATCTATTCTACTAATATGACTATCTAAATTGATCCTGATACATGGCCAATTAAGCCTAGCAGCAACTTGTTCGATATGAGTAGATTTACCTGTGCCATGATACCCTTGTATAAGTACTCTTCTATTAGAAGAGAATCCCGCAAGTATGGAAAGTGTAGTTGCTGGATCAAATATATATGACTGGTCTATTTCAGGTACATGTTCAGTCTTTTCTTTAAATTTATAAATATCAAACTCACAGGAAGTATTAAATAATTCATTAGGATCAATTTTAATACTAGGGGACATTTCCATATTATTTTTATTTGCCATTTTTAAATTTATTTAAAAGTATTTTATATGAGTTATTTATTTCCTTGAATTTTTCTTCAGCTTTTTTATCATTACCATTTACATCAGGGTGAAATATTTTCACTAGTTTTTTATAAGTTTTTTTAATTTTATCCAATGTCAATGGGAGTTGTAGATTGAATGTAAATAAAGCTTTACTTTCATCTTTTGTCAGGTTTTCATCAACTATCTTATTTCTGAAGTAATTTCTCTCCGATTCATTTGGATTTAAGTCATTCATTTCTTCATTAAAAAAATTGTTAATTTGATCCATCACTTTGTGATAATTACCTTTCAAGGGCCAAGATGGTCTATTCCAAATAATATCTTCTCTCATTGAATTTTCTATTTGATTTACTGATAATCCTTTATAAAAATCCCACGATCTATTGTATTCTTTAATATGGTCTAAGCAAAAAAAATAATACTGATTTAATAAAACTCTAGATTTTGGAGCTTTAAATTTTCCTTCATTATTGCAATTATCTTTATCACATTTTCTAAAATTTGTCTTTTCCCAAGAAAGACTATTTTTGTTAATATCTATTTTATGTTTACCCACAATTATTATATAGTTTAAAAATTATGAATCGTAAGCAAAGAATTGATAAAATATTATCCAAAAAGTTGAATGATTTTTTGCTAGAAATTATTGATAATTCAAGCTTACATAAAGGACATAACAATTTTACAGGTAATGACGAAACACACATTAAAATTATTCTAACACAAAAAGACAAAATATCTTCAAATCGATTGAATATTCACAGACTTATAAATAATTTACTTAAAGAAGAATTTAAAAGTGGACTACATTCTTTAGAAATAAAAATTAATTAATTTTAGATATCTCTACTTTGGATATTTGTTTTTTTGAATGTGATAAAATTTTGTATTCAAAATAATTATCTTTAAAAGACTCTCCATAAGAAGGTATTTTCTTTGAAATATCTAAAATATAACCTGCTATTGTTGATGATTCAATTTCTGGCGGATCTAAGTCAAAACTTTTATATAAGTCCCTAATATTTTTTTCTCCATTAATTATAACTTTTCCATAATTGTTTAGTTTAAATTCATTTTCTGGAATATCAATTTCATCAACTATTTCGCCAACTATTTCTTCAATTATATCTTCTAATGTAATTAATCCTAATAATTCACCAAACTCATCTACAACAAAAGCTAGATGCTCCTTTCTTTTTTTGAATTCAACTAATTGTTCTAATAAGTTGGTTGTTTCAGGAATAAACCACGGATTAGAAATTTTATCAAAAATAATTTCTTTTGATTCATTATGATTTTTTAAATCTATATTCAAAGTTCTTACATTTAGTAGGCCAATTATATTCTCAGGGTTATCTCTCCAAAATGGTATACGAGTATACCTAGAATCATTAATTTTATTTATAATTTCATTTGTTTTCAAAGATGAGTCAATTGAGTAAATACTTTTTCTATGAGTAAAAATTTCTTCAACAGTTATATCATTTAATTGTAATATGCTTTGTAGCATATCTTTTTCTTGTTCATAATCAGGCTTTGATGTTTTATAGAGATCTATTACACCTTTTAATTCTTCCTCTGATTGAAGATCATTATTTTTTACATCACTATCATTTTTTCTAAAAATTAATCTAACTATTAAATTAATTATAAATACGAAAATAAATAATATTTTATTTAAATAAAAAATAACCGGGGCAATTAATAAAGCAGTTCTATTCGGTCTATTTATAGCATAAGTTTTGGGTAGAACTTCAGCAAAAATAACAATTACAACTGTCATTATTAGTGTTGCATAGAAAATACCTTCTACACCAAAAAGATCATAGAAAAATGCTGTGGCTAGAGAAGATGCTAAAATATTAACTAAGTTATTTGATAATAGTAAAGTGGATATTACGTTATCTTTTTTATCTAAGAGCTCAAGTACATACTCAGCTCTTTTACTACCCTTTTTTTTCTTATAAAGAATTCTTGCTTTAGAAGTTGCAGTTATAGCAGTTTCAGATCCGGATAAAAAGCCTGAGAGAATAACAAGAATTATTAGTAAGAAAATAAGAAATGCGCTTGTCATTTATATATATTGTAAAATTTTATAAACTTTTTTCTTATCTAATTTTTTATAAAAAATTGAACTACCTATTTTATTGATTAGTGAAAAATTGATATTATTTTGAGAGTTTTTTTTATCTTTAGTAAGTTTTTTTAATAATTGCTTATTCTTTAATATTTTATCAGACATTTTCAATTCACATTTCTTGAAATGTTTTATTATTTTTTTTAATTCACTAGATGATAGTAAACCAAGATAATTAGATATTTTTGCTTCAGTTATCATTCCTATAGAAATTGCTTCTCCATGATTAAATTTTTTATAATTGTAGTGACTTTCTATAGCATGACCAATTGTGTGTCCAAAATTTAACATTGCTCTAGAATTTTTATTAACCAAAAATTCTTTTTCATCTTTTTTTACATAAAAAAGTTTAATCATTATTGATTTATAAATTGCCTTCTCTAATATAGATTTATTTAAATTAATTACTTTATTTGCATTTTTTTCTAACCAGCAAAAAAAAGAGTAATCTTTGATTAATGCATGTTTTATTATTTCTGCATATCCAGATTTAATCTCTTTTTTTGGTAAACTATTTAAAACAGAAATATCAATCAAAACTTCTTTTGGCTGGTAAAAAGTTCCAAGTAAATTTTTTCCATAAATCGTGTTGATCCCATTTTTCCCACCTACAGAGCTATCTACTTGAGACAAAAGGGTTGTGGGTATAAGAAAAAAATTTAAACCTCTTAGTAAAGTACCTGCAACGAACCCTGTTAAATCACCTAATGTGCCACCTCCAATAGCTATAAGTGCAGATTTCCTATTTACATCACTTCTTATGAGTTTTTCGGTAAGATTTTTATAACCATTAAAAGTTTTTATTTTCTCTCCACATTTTATAGTAATAATTTTTATATTTTTTTGTTTAGCAATATTTAAATTAATTTTAATATTTGAGTCTAAAATACAAAATACTTTTTCATTTTTGTTTGCAATATCATTTACAAACTTAGAAATATGATTTTTTTTTATTAAGATTGAAGTCTCTAGTTTTTTATTGATTATATATAATTTATTTTGCATAAGATCTAAGTTTACTTTTTATTTTTTCTAATACATGATTTCTATCATTGTCATTATTTACAATAAAATCAGCTTTTTCATAAAACTTTCGTCTGTTATTATAGAGTTTCTCTAATGTCTCACTTTTATTTAAATCTTTATTTAACAAAGGTCTTTTTTTTGAAAATCTCAGTCTATTTAGTATATTTTTCAATTTAACTTCTAAATAAATAGAATAAGAATTTAGCATTATTAAATTTCTTATTTTTTTATTAATAATGCTTCCGCCTCCTAAAGATATCACACAATCATGATGAACCAATAAATCTAAACATACATTTTCTTCAATTTTTCTAAAATACTGTTCCCCCTCTTCTTCAAAAATTGCATTAATGCTTTTTTTTGTTTTCAGTTCAATTTCCTTATCTGTGTCATAAAATTTTAAATTAAGATTTTTGCTCAAATCCTTTCCAATAACAGACTTTCCAGAGCCCATAAGGCCCATAATACAAATATTTCTCTTTTTAATTTTATTTAGATTAAACATATTACAATTACTTCTTATTATTGACAAATTTTTGTTGAAATTAGAAAAAACTTAAAAAAATGGTAAAAATCTATATTAGTCATTTTTTTATTAACATATATGAATAACAGGTACATTATATATCTTTTTACAATACTAACAATAATCGTTTTCATTTCACTTTATATGATTGAAATTCCTGCACCTTCAACAGTTACCTCAGAAAAGTATACCCTTAATCTAAAATGAAATTTATTTTAATTGTTTTATTTATTTTTTTTTCAAATTCTATTTTTGCAAGTGAAGAAGATAATAGTCAATTAGAGGTTATTAATTTGCATGAAAGTAAGAGTCTAGATCAAATGGTTTTAGACAATCTTAATTCGAAGGAGCAAATAATTGAAGAAGTTTCTGAAGATTTAAATGAAATTAATGAACTAGAAATCAATGAAGTAGAAAGTGAAGTTGAAGTAGAACAAATTCAAAGTAAAAGAGATGATTTTATTTATACCTTAGAAACAAACGATTTAGAAATCTATTTTGAAAATCTTAAAAATATTAACTCAAAGACTTTACAAAAACAACTGGTCGAAGTTTTAGAAAATCTTCAATTAAATATTGATACTAAACATGATCAAGAAGCATTATTTTTAATTATTAGTTACTTAAAATCTATTGGTCTAATTAATAAATCAAATGAATTACTTGAAAGATATAAAATGATTAATGATAGTAATTCCAATTTCTATACTGGAATTAAATTAAATTATCTTCTTTCAACATTTCAATTGAATGAAGCTTGTAATTTTAAAGAAGATTTAAATTCTAATATAAAATTAGATCATTTCTTTTTAGAAAAACTTGATATATTTTGTTTAATCTTAAATAATAATCTTTCAGAAGCTACTTTATTAAATACAATACTATTAGAATCAGAAAATAATTTAGACAATTACTATCAAAATTTATTTTCATTGCTATCAAATTCATCTGATAGAAATAATGTTGATAATGAAATAGCAAATTATGAAATAAATAAAGAATTAATATTTTTATATAGTGCAATGACTAGAATAGCTGAACTTCCTTTTTCACATGCATTTTACGAGCTAGATAAAAAAAATCTTTTAATCCCAATAATTTTAAATCAAGCTTCACCAATTGATTTAAGAATAAAAGCAGCAAATGAAAGTTTTTTGGAAGAGTTAATTACAGTAGATAGTTTAGCAGCATTATATATGTCTGCTGATTTTAATTCAGATCAATTAAGCAATCCTGAAGAAACAATAAATTTATTTGTAGATAACAAAGAATTGACAATGGCTTTTTTATTCCAATTAGTAAATATTCAAATATTCCCTAATGATAGATTAAATGTTTTAATTCAATTTTGGGATTTCGCAAAAAAAAGTAATTTAGAAGAAATTGCGTATAAATTAACAATTAATATGTTAAATTCTATTGACCCTAGTTCAGAAAATATTATTTACGGTCCACAAATAGCCTCAGCTTACATCTTCAATAATAATTATGAAAGTGCAGAATACTGGATACAATTGTATGAAAATGCAAAGGAAGTAGATTCAAAAAGTATTTATACCCGGATATTATTAAATTTGTACTCATCTAAAGATTTAAATTCGTTCATAAATTCCATTAATTTAACTTTTAATGATTTAACGTATGATCAAGACTATCAAAATGATGAATTATTATTTGTCCTAAAAACTGTAATGAATTTAGATATTAACTCAAATTCCAATATAAATTTTGATAAAATTTTTGATCAAAGATCAATGCCATCAATATTTTTACTTAATGAGATAAATAATAGTATAATTAATAAAAACGATGATAAATTTCTTTTTTATTCTATAATTTCTCTAAATAATAAAGATTGGAATGATATACATCCAGAGCATCTTAAGCTAATTTTAGAGGGTTATCTGCAATATAAAGATGGGGTTCTTTTTAGAAATATAATTTTAGAATTATTCAAAAAAAATGATTTTATAATATGATCAAATATTTTGAATTTGAAAATAAAATAGAAAAAATTGAAACAATATTAGTTAAATTAAATAATAATAAAGAATTAAATTTAGATAAAATTAAAAAATTAAATATTGAAAAAGATGAGTTATATAAAAAAATTTATTCGAACTTAGATCCTTGGCAGAAAGTTCAAGTTTCTAGACATAGTGAAAGACCGCATACATTAGATTACATTAAAAGGATATTTAGTGAAATTGTTTTTTTGCATGGAGATAAGAAATATGCCGATGATAATGCAATAGTAGGAGGATTAGCCAAAATTGACAAAAGCTCTGTTTTTTTCATAGGAACTGAAAAAGGTAACAGTATGGAAACAAGAATTAAACATAACTTTGGAATGGCAAAACCAGAGGGTTATAGAAAAGTCCAGAGATTATTAAATTTAGCAGAAAAATTTAAACTACCTTTAATATCTTTCGTTGATACTGCAGGAGCTTTTCCAGGAAAAGACGCAGAGGAACGGGGACAATCAGAGTCCATAGCTTCTACGATACTTCATTTTTTAAAGACTAAAATTCCAACAATTTCAATTATAATTGGAGAGGGAGGATCTGGTGGCGCAATAGGAATAGCTACTTCTGATAGAGTTTTAATGTTAGAGCATTCAATATATTCAGTTATTTCTCCTGAAGGTTGCGCTTCTATTTTATGGAGAAACACTAAATTTTCCCAAGAAGCAGCGAAAACTTTAAAGTTGACATCATCTGATTGTAAAAAATTTAAGATTATTGATGATATTATCCTAGAGCCATATGGAGGAGCTCATAGACACCCTATAATGCAAGCAAACATTTTAAAAGAAAAGATCATTAGTCTCATAAAAGAGCTTAAACAAATTTCAATAGAAGAACTAGTTCGAAATAGAAAAGAAAAGTATTTAAATATTACAACTGGTATTTAACTGCCATGGCATTGTTTATATTTTTTACCTGAGCCACATGGACAGGGTTCATTTCTACCTATTTTTTTAGTTATAATTCTTCTTGGCTCGGGAGTTTTTTTATTTGTTTCATTATTGAAGTTATCAATATTATTTTCACTAACTAATTTAATATTAAATAGAGTTTTTAATACTCTTTCATTTTGATTTGAAAGCATTTCATCAAAATAGTCGAATGACTCTTTCTTATATTCATAAAATGGATCTTTTCCTCCCAATGCTCTTAAATTTACACTACCACGTAAAGAATCCATTGCTGCCAAATGATCTCTCCAATCTTTATCTATTTGAAACAACATTACTCTTTTTTCTGCAAATTTAAATAATTCAGAAGTATATTGATTTTGTTTTTCTTTATATTTTTGATTTATTTGATCTAATAACCTCTTTTTAATTTCTTCATCATCAACACCTTCTTCTTCAAACCATTTTGAAACTGGAATATCTATATTAAATGTTTCTTTAATTTTTTCTTTAAGTAAAGTTGCGTCCCATTCATGTGAATATTTTTTGGGAGGAATTGTAATTTCAATTAAGTAATTTAAATAATCATAAATCATATCCTCAATTATTTTTGATTGATCATTGGTATTTAGAATTTCTCTTCTATTTTGATAAATTATTTTTCTTTGATCATTAAGTATATCATCAAATTTTAAAATTTGTTTTCTCATATCAAAATTATGATTTTCAACCTTTTGTTGAGCTCTTTCTAAAGATTTTGTAATCATTGAATGAGTAATAACTTCACCATCTTTAAGGCCTAATTTTGATAATACATTTTCAAGAGTTTTTGATCCAAATATTCTCATAAGATCATCTTCTAAAGATAAGAAAAAAATACTTTCCCCAATATCACCTTGTCTTCCAGATCTACCTCTTAATTGATTGTCTATTCTTCTACTTTCATGTCTCTCTGTGCCAATTACTAGCAAACCTCCGGCTTCTATAGCTTCTTTTTTTAACTTATTATCGTCATTTCCCAGTTTAATATCTGTTCCTCTACCAGCCATGTTTGTTGAAATAGTAATATTCCCAGGCATTCCTGCTTCTTCTATAATTCTAGCTTCACTCATATGGTTTTTAGCATTTAAAATATTGTGCTTTAATTTTTGTTTCTTCAATAAATCTGAAATTTTAATAGAATTTTCTACGGATGTAGTACCTATAAGGATTGGTTGATTGATATCATTACGTGATTTAACAAGCTCTAAAACAGCATTATATTTTTCTCTTTTAGTCATGTAAATTTGATCATTTTTATCAACTCGATTTACTCTAATATTAGGAGGAATTTCAACTACCTCTAAATTATAAATACTTTCAAATTCCTTTGATTCAGTTGTAGCCGTGCCTGTCATTCCACTTAGACGATGATACGTTCTAAAAAAATTTTGATATGTAACTGAAGCTATTGTTTGATTCTCTTTTTGTATTATGAGATTTTCTTTAGCCTCAATTGCTTGATGTAATCCATCACCATATCTTCTACCTTCCATTGCTCTTCCAGTTAATTCATCAATAATGATTATATTCTTATCTTTGATTATATAATCTTTATCTTTGATAAATAAGTGATGTGCTCTAAGTGCTTGAATTATGTTATGGTTTAAAACCATATTACTTAAATCTTGTAGAGTGCCTTCTTTAATTATTCCATTCTCCTTCAGGAGTTTTTCACAAAATTCCATTCCATTTGTTGTGAGCAATATACTTTTGCTCTCTTCATTGATTTCAAAATCATTCTCTCTTAAAATTTTAACTATTTTATCAATTTTTGGAAACAAATCAGTATTGGAATTTGATTCTGCAGAAATTACAAGAGGTGTTCTAGCTTCATCTATTAAAATACTATCTACTTCATCTACTATTGCAAACGCATTTTTTTTAAAACATAAGTTATCGTAATCGTTTTTAAGATTATCTCTTAAATAATCAAATCCTATCTCATTATTAGTCGCGTATACAATATCTGAATCATATTGATTAGATCTTTCTTCATGAGTCGTTTCAGAAGTAACACATCCAACACTCAGACCAAGAAAATTATATATTTTTCCCATCCATTCCGCATCTCTTTTTGCTAGATAATCATTAACTGTAATAATATGAACGGATAAGTTTTCTATAGCGTTTGCATAAGCGGCTAGAGTGGCGACTAAGGTTTTTCCCTCTCCTGTTTTCATTTCAGTTATTTTGTTTTCGTATAAGACCATGCCGCCTATTATTTGAACATCATAGTGTCTCATATTTAATGTTCTTTTTGATGTTTCTCTAACTACTGCAAATATTTCTGGTAATATTGTTGATATTGATCCAGTCTCACTAAATTGATTTTTAAAGTAATTAGTTTTATTTTTTAATTCTTGATCAGAAAGTTTAGAAATTTCTTCTTCCAGTTTATTTACTTTATCTACAAAACTTCCATATTTTTTAAGCGAATTAGATTTTAAAGAGCCAAATAATTTATTAACGATATTAATCATGTTGTGATAAATGGCAGTTAATATATGAAAAATATTTTTCTACAAAGGAATTTAATCTAAAATAGGGTCAATAAAATGATTTCAATATTTAAGCCAAAAAAAATCAAAGATTTTAATCCTAACGGCCTCAATATATTTACTTTTAATGCTGGATTTAAAAAAAAAGACAAAGACCTTTTATTAATAATATTTGATAAAATTATTAATGTGTGTTGCGCCTATTCAAAAACATCAACGCCTTCAGCCCCTATAATTTGGGATAAAAAAAATAATAAAGGAAAAGTAAAAGCGTTAGTTGTGAATGCTGGTAATGCTAATGCGCATACTGGTAAAGATGGTCTTAAAATTATTGACAAGTATGTAAAAGCATTAACAAATAAAATTGAATGCAAGGCTAAGGAAGTATTAGTATCTTCTACAGGTGTGATTGGTGAAAAATTTAATCCTAATTTGATTATAAAAAAATTTGAAAAATTAAATTTCAAAAAGAAAAATAGTTTACTAGAGAGTGCTAAGGCTATTATGACAACAGACACTTTCCCCAAAACATCAATTAAAAATATAAATTTAGGCAATCAATCATTTAAAATTTATGGAATATCAAAAGGATCAGGAATGATACAACCAAATATGGGAACAATGTTGGTATATATTTTTATAGAGTGTGAAGTTTCAAGACAATTAATGTTCAGACTACTTCAAAATAACTTAGACAACACATTTAATTCAATAACTGTTGATAGCGATACATCAACAAGTGATACTTTAATGATGTTTTCTGTTGGTAATAAAAAAATAAATTTAAATAAAAAAAATTTCAAAATATTAAATTATAAAATATATGAGTTAATGCATGATTTATCTCTTCAAGTTATTAAAGATGGAGAGGGTGTTTCTAAATTAATTAGAGTAAAAGTTGTGAATGCAAGATCTAAAAATCAAGCAAAAAAAATAGCATTTAGTATTGCAAATTCTCCTTTGGTCAAAACAGCTGTGTCTGGGGAAGATGCAAATTGGGGTAGGGTAATTATGGCAATTGGTAAAACTGAAGAAAATATTAATCAAAATAAAATTAAAGTTTTATTTGGAAATAATACTGTATGCGAAAATGGTTCGATAAGTAAAAAAATTAATATTAGAAAACTTAATAATTATATGAAAAACAAAACTATAGACATTAATGTAAATTTAAATTTAGGTAATTTTTATCATACTGTCTATGGAAATGATTTAACTCATGAATATTTAAATATTAACGCTGATTACAGATCTTAGGGTTATTTCTTCCAAGCACAAATTGTATTATAATTAATATCGAGGTAAAAACTTTTTTCATAGTATTTTTTTTTAAATTGTTTTTCTAAATGAAAGAAGTATTTCTTATTCTCAAATAAATTTCTTTTATCATTACCTATGTAAGATAAGTTTAAAAATCTTACGTCTTCTAGTAAATTTTTAAATACAGAATATTCAATGGTAAAATTATTAGTATTTATTAGAGGTGCATCAAAATTATATAGTTTAAGAATTTTAAAAATATCATTTGTATCTAAACTTGGATTTATTCTCTGATACATCCCGCCATATAAAATATTATCGGTTTCATACATTGAATTTACAAGCTGATAAATATTATCGCCACTGGGAACAGTTGCTATAAAAAAACCATTAGAATTTAGGCTATGAAAAATATTTTCTATCAATTTTTCAAAATTAGATGTTAATTGACAAAAAAAATTACTAAAAATTAAATCATATTCTTGATTCTTGATTTGTAAATTGTCCAAATCAATTTCTATTAAATTTTGATCGCCTTTTTTTAAAAAAGCTGATAAATCAATATCAGCACTTGTTATAGAACAAGAAGGAAATTTTTCCTGAAGAAAATTAATTACCAAATTATCATTAATCCCAAGTTGCAAAATGTTATTAAAAGGAACTTTTAAAATATCTAAGGAATCAATAATATTTTTACCTATTTCGTTATAAATAAAGTTTTTTCCATATTTCCTATCTTTAGATCTTAATAGTTTAAGGTATTTTTTGTTTATCATTTTTTTTATAAGTATAAAAAGTAATAATGGATATTGTTCTTAAAGCGATAGTTGCAATAATTAAAGAAGAAACTGAAAATATTAATAAAAAAATTTACGGAACTACTTTTTTAGAAATTCTTAAAGAAAAAATTTTAGATAAACAAGATCAAATTTTTATAAAAGATATTCAAATGAAAAATTCTAACATTGATATAGAAGAAAGTATAAACTATCTTGATAAGAATCTTTTTGTTAAATTATCTTATCACCAAACTCCTAAATCTTTATTAAAATTAAAACTAGATAAAAATTTGCTTTTTATTGTTTTTAAAGAACTTGTAAAGATTGATATTTTAAATCACAATACCCAAAAATATATTAACATCAACTTAAAACCTTTCACGGGCGTAACCTTATCTAAGGGATTAGTATGTAATTTAAATTTCCCAAAAAATTCATTAATTATGCAACTAGAAGCTAATGATATTGATTTTGATATTGAAAAAAATCCTAATGAAACAATATAAAGAGCATGATTATATTTAATCTAAATTGTTTAAATTGTTCATTTTCCTTTGAAGGATGGTTTGAAAATACAAAAGACTATAATAAGCAAATTAAACAAGGCTTAGTATGTTGTCCATCATGCAATAGTATTCAAATTAAAAAAGGTTTAATGGCACCTAATGTAGCAAAAAAATCGAATACAAAAATTTCTAAAAGAAATAAATCAATCGCTTCTAACGTTAAAATGTTAAAAAAGATTATAGAAAAAGAATTTGATTATGTTGGTGATAAATTTACCGAAGAAGCAAAAAAAATTAAATATGGTGAAACAGTGGAACGTCCAATATACGGCGAAGCATCAATTGATCAAACTAAAGAACTATTAGATGAAGATATTGATGTACTGCCATTGCCTTTTACAACAAAAAAAACTAATTAATTAAATTAGCAGTACAAAAATAATTGATCATATAGTTTTTTGATAATTTCCATTCTCTGTTTAACGGGTCAAAAGCAAGACCTTGAATATTGTTAAAATAAAAATTTTCTTTTGATAATATTATTCTTAATTCTTCAGGTTTTATTAATTTATTATAATCATGTGTCCCTTTTGGGATCCAATTAAGAATGTTTTCAGCTATATCAATTGCAAATAATTTAGAAAGTAAGTTTCTGTTAATAGTAGAAATTATAATTTTACCATTTTTATTTAAATTTCTTTTTATATTTTTAATAGTTTTTCTCCAATCATCTAGATGCTCCAAAACTTCAAACATTAGTATTAGATCAAATTTTTGATCTAGTTTTGATTTTTCAATATCTTTATTAATATAGTTAATTTCAAGTTTATTTTTTTTGGCGTGTATTTTAGCAGCTTTGATATTATTTGGAGCAAAGTCTATTCCTGTAACTTTAGCACCTAATCTTGCTAGCGGCTCACATATTATTCCTCCACCACAGCCAACATCAAGTATTTTTAAGTTTTTAATATCCCTATCATTTATTTGTTCTAATATATAAGTCATTCTATGACTTTTTATTTGATGAAGAATCTTAAATTTACCATTTTCATTCCACCATTCATCTGAAAGTTGATTAAACAGGGTAAATTCTTCATTTTTTGATTTTATACTCATCATAAATCTTGTTTGTTAGAAACAATAATTATAATAGCTGAAATAATTTAAAAAATATTTAAGTCAATGAAACTTGTAGTAATGAAATTTGGCGGTACTTCTGTTGGTAGTATCGATAAAATTAATAATGTTGCAAATATTGTTGAAAAGCAACTAAATGATAAAAAATTGATTGTTGTTTTATCTGCAATGTCAGGTGTAACAAATAAAATGCAAGAATATATAGATGAAATTGATTCAAATGAGATTATTGAAAATGATTTAATTTTAACATCTGGTGAAGCTGTTTCAGTCGGACTTCTTTCAGCTATTTTAAAAAAAAGAAATATTAAATCTACTCCATTACTTGGATGGCAAATACCAATTATAACAGACAGTAATCATCAAAAAGCTAAAATCTTAAATATTGATAAAAGTAGAGTTGATCAATATCTAAAAAATTATGATGTTTTAGTAGTTGCGGGATTTCAAGGTATCGATATAGAGGGCAACATTACATCTTTAGGAAGAGGGGGCTCTGACACAACTGCTGTTGCTGTTGCTGCAGCAGTTGATGCTGATCGGTGTGATATTTATACTGATGTTGATGGTGTATATACAACTGATCCTAATCTAGAACCCAAAGCAAAAAAAATAAATAAATTAGCATTCGAAGAAATGTTAGAAATGTCTTCAACTGGAGCAAAAGTACTTCATACTCGTTCTGTTGAATTAGCGATGAAAAATAATCTTACTTTGCAAGTGCTATCTTCAATAACAAAAGAAAGTGGCACCCTTGTTGTAGATGAAGATAAATTAATTGAAAAAGAAATAGTAAGTGGAGTAAGTTATAGTAATAATGAATCAAAACTAACTTTATCGGGTATTGCTGATAAACCTGGTATATCTGCAACTATCTTTGGGTTATTAGCTTATAAAAATATTAATGTAGACATGATTGTTCAAAATACATCACAAGACGGAGTAACTGCAAATATTACATTTACTGTTCCAAACAACGAAATTCATAATGCAAAAATATTATTAGAAGAAAATCAAAATTTAATCGATTTTAAATCTATTGAAACTGATACCAATATTTCTAAAATTTCAGTAATTGGTATGGGGATGATGTCTCAATCTGGAGTTGCAAAGAAAATGTTTACAACATTAGCAGATAACTCAATTAATATATTAGCTATCTCAACATCGGAAATAAAGATAAGCGTATTAATTGATAAAAAATTCACAAAAATTGCTGTTAAATCTCTACACGAAGCATATAATCTGAGTAATTAAATGAAAACTGTAGGTCAAATCTTATTAATTGGAAGAAACTCTAAAAACCTTTCAATAAGTGACATTTCAATTGAATTAAAAATTTCTAAAAGTATCATTATTGATCTAGAAAATGATAACATTAAAAATAATTCAGATATTATTTTCCATATTGGACATCTAAGATCTTACTCAAACTTTCTTGATTTAGATAGTGACACAATTATCAAAAATTTTAAAGAACAAGTTTCATTTAATATTGTGGTAGATAAAAAAAATATCACCCCAATAGTTGAAAATAATTTTTTTAAAATTGAAAAATTTTTTGCCGCTTCTCTTATCCTGATAATATTTACTTCATTTTATTTTTTATTTATTGATGAAAAAGATAATGATATTGATTTTGCCTTAGTGCCAGACATACCTGAAAGCTTGGAACCTATAGTAGAAAAAGCAAACACTTTTAATAATAATTATTCTCAAAATAATAGCTTAAATAAAAGTAATTTGATAAATAATTCTAGTGCTATAGCATCTATAGAATATGATGTAGATGTTGCTACAGTTGCTACTTTAAAAATGCTAAATCCAACCTGGTTGCAACTAAGAGACGAATCTAATAATATTATATTAAGCAAATTAATGGATAAAGATGAAGAGTTTTCTTATGAACTTAACCTTAATTACAACATTACAGCAGGAAATGCAGGAAATATTCTAGTGCTTATAGATGGTGAAGTAAGAGGTAAAATAGGTAAATTTGGCGATATATTAGATTCTTTTGTATTATTAAAAGATTTTACAAATTAGATAGATGCGTAGACCCTATCAGCAAATTCAGAGAAGAAAATCGCGTGTTGTTAACGTAGGTAATGTAAGCATTGGTGGCAATAATCAAATTGCAGTTCAAACAATGACTAATACTTTAACTTCCAATGCAAAAGACACTTTAGAGCAAATTGAGAGATCTGCAAAACTTGGTGTAGATATAGTACGCGTTTCTGTACCAGATAAAGAATCTTCAAATTCTCTAAAGGAAATAGTTAAGCATAGTTCTGTTCCAATTGTTGCAGATATACATTTTCATTATCAAAGAGGAATTGAGGCAGCAAATAATGGAGCTTCTTGTATTAGAATAAATCCTGGTAATATTGGTAGCATTGATAGAGTAAAAGAAGTTATAAAAGCTGCAAAGGATAATAATTGTTCAATAAGAGTTGGAGTGAATGCAGGTAGTTTAGAAAAACAGATTTTAGAAAAATATTCAGAACCTACACCAGAGGCATTAGTAGAAAGTGCTAAATTGAATATCAAAATACTTGAAGATAATGATTTTACTAACTTTAAAATTAGTGTGAAGTCTTCAGATATTTTTATGTCTATAAGTGCATATGAGCAATTAGCTGAATTATGTGATTATCCATTGCATTTAGGTATTACAGAGGCAGGAGGAAAAAGAACAGGTTCAATTAAATCTTCAATTGGAGTAGGAAATTTACTTTTGAAAGGAATAGGAGATACAATTAGAATATCACTGTCAGACGAGCCAGAGGAAGAAGTAAGAGTTGGTTTTGAAATCTTAAAAAGTTTAGGATTAAGGAACAGGGGAGTAAAAATCATATCATGTCCTTCATGCGCTAGACAACAATTTGAAGTGATAAAAACTGTTAAAAATTTAGAAAAAAAATTAGATGATATTTCAACTCCTATAACAGTATCTATAATTGGATGTGTAGTTAATGGTCCAGGTGAAGCAACTATGACAAACATTGGAATAACGGGTGGTGGAAATGATACACACATGATTTATCTTGATGGTAAAAAAAATAATGTTGTAAAAAATGTAGATTTAGAAAATTATCTTGAAAAAATTATTAGAAGAAAAACAAAAGAACTTGAGTTAAATCAGTAAAATGAAATTAAGATCAGTAAGAGGAACCCACGATATTTTTGGAGAAAAAATAGAAAAATTTAACAGAATTTCTAATATTGTTTCTACAAACGCTCATTTAAAAGACTTTAATGAAATCCAAACACCAATTTTTGAATTTAGTGATTTATTTTCAAAACCTCTTGGAGAGCAATCTGATGTTGTTTTGAAAGAAATGTATTCATTTGAAGATCGAAATAATGAATTTTTAACACTACGCCCTGAGTATACAACGCCTATGATTAGAGCCGCCATCACCAATAATCTATTGAATGATCTTCCATTAAAAATTTTTGGTATTGGACCAATGTTTAGAAGAGAAAGACCACAAAAAGGTAGATATAGACAATTTAATCAGATAAATTTTGAAATACTAGGAACTAAAGATTTTCTTGCAGATGTTGAATTAATATTACTGTCCAATAATATTTTAAGGCAACTCTTGCCTAAATCTAATATAAGACTTCAAATTAATTCTTTAGGAGATAAAAAAACTTTAATTAATTTTAAAAAAAGTCTTACTAAATATTTTAATACTCATAAAAAAAAACTATCAGAAGAAAGTATTAAAAAAATTGATACCAACCCATTAAGAATATTAGATTCTAAAAATGACGAAGATATTGAAATTGCAAAATCTTCACCAAAAATATATGAATATTTAACTATTGAAGCTAAAAAGCACTACGAAAATCTTAAAAGTGCTTTAAATCTACTTGAAATTAATTTTGAAGAAAATACTAATCTCGTTAGAGGTCTTGATTATTATTGTAATACAGTTTTTGAATACAAATCGGATAATTTAGGAAGCCAAGACACCTTATTAGGTGGAGGAAGATATGATGGTCTAATAAAATTATTAGGAGGTCCAGATATACCAGGAATAGGATGGGCGGCAGGTATTGAAAGAATTGAATTATTAATGGAATCTGAAAAAAAAATAAATTCTACTGTCCATATTGCGTTAACAAACGAAAAATTTACAGATTATTTTCTATATCTTCAAAAATATTTATCTGAAAATAGAATTTCATATTACTGGAATTATAAATACAATCTTAAAAAATCATTTACAAAAGCTAATATATCTTCAGCCTCTCACATAATCATAATTGGAGAGAATGAATATAATGGCAATTTTTTCACTATTAAAAATTTAATGACTGGTGAACAAAAAGAATTAAAGCTTAATCAAGTATTTAACCATTTGAATGATAAATCTAGATAAGCAATTTATAATAATTTTAGAAAAATTTAAATTAATTGAAAATTCATTAAACAATATGAATAATATTGACTCAAATGAATTAATTAAATTAAATAGAGAATATTCCGATCTTCGACCAATTGTAGAAAAAATTCAAGAATATAATGATTTGCAAAAAGATATATTAAATCTTAATGAGCTAGTAAAAGATAAAGATTTAGAAATTAGTAAAATAGCTGAAACAGAACTCATTGAAAAAAAAAATCATATCAAAGATCTTGAACAAGAATTATTAAAATTACTTATACCTAAAGATGAAAATGACTCTAAAAATTCAATTTTAGAAATTAGAGCTGGTACTGGAGGTGATGAAGCTTCACTTTTCGCTTCTGATTTATTGAATATGTATCAGAGATATGCTGATTTAAATTCATGGAAATTTGATATTTTATCAATATCAGAAACAGGTTTGAAAGGTGTAAAGGAGGCTATTTGTAATATTTCAGGATTAAATGTTTTTTCAAAATTAAAATTTGAATCAGGTGTTCATAGGGTGCAAAGGGTTCCAACGACAGAAAGTAGTGGAAGAGTACACACATCTGCTGCTACTGTGGCAGTTCTACCTGAAGCTGAAGAGGTTGATATTGAAGTTCTTGATAAAGATTTAAGAATTGATGTTTTTAGGTCAAGTGGACCGGGAGGACAATCTGTCAACACTACTGATAGTGCTGTTAGAATTACACATTTACCAACTGGAATTGTAGTTTCCCAACAAGATGAAAAATCTCAACATAAAAATAAAGCAAAGGCTTTAAAGATTTTACGATCAAGGTTACTAGATAATCAAATACAAGAAAAAAATAAAGAAAGATCTGAGCAAAGGAAAAGTCAAGTAGGTTCTGGAGATAGATCTGAGAGAATAAGAACCTATAATTTTCCTCAAGGAAGGGTTTCTGATCATAGAATAAACCTTACGTTGTATAATTTATCAGAAATACTTGAGGGTAACATTGATGAGTTAATAAATCCTTTAATTGCAGAAGAAGAGAGTACAAAATTAGCAAATATGAAAAATGAATAATTTAATTAAAGAGAGTTTAACAAAATTAAAACAAAAAAATATAAATAATCCAGAATTAGATCTAAGAATTTTGCTTAAGCATGCTTCAAAAAAAAATAATGAAATTATTTTAAGTAATCCAAACCTAGATAATATTGATATTGTTAAATTTAAATCTTATATCCGCAAAAGAATTAAAAGACAATCAATTGCTAAAATTATTAATAATAAATCTTTTTGGAAATATGATTTTTATATAAATGATTTTGTTTTAGATCCACGTCCAGAAACAGAATTAATAATTGAGGAAGTATTAAATATTTATAGAAACAAAAACCTTAAATTAAAAATATTAGACATTGGCACTGGATCAGGTTGTATTGCAATATCACTTGCTAAGGAATTTAAAAATGCATCTATTACAGCTATAGATATTTCCCAAGAAGCATTAGAAGTTGCAGAAAAAAACTTAAAAATACATAATTGTGGTAATCAAATTCAACTTAAACTCATTGATTTTAAAAATATTAATTCCAAATTTGATTTGATTGTTTCCAATCCACCATACTTAACAAATGACCAGTTTAATAAAACAGATCCAGAAGTTAAAAATTTTGAACCTAAATTAGCTTTAGTTGGAGGACATGATGGATTGAAATTTTACAGAGAATATTCAAATAATCTAAAAAATTTGATGAATAAAACCGCCTATTTTGTATGTGAAATTGGTATTAATCAGAGACAAGATTGTGAAGAAATATTTCAAAATTCGGGATTATATCTAAATAAAATTGTTAATGATCTTCAAGGAATCGAAAGAATCCTTAGTTTTTCAAAGATATAAGTTGAAATAAATTAAATGAACTGTATAGTTAAAAAAAAAGATTAATAATTTATTAAAATTTTTAATTTCCAAACAATATGTATAAAAAAAACGGTAGAACCGCTTATAAGAGTAATAGAAGAACCAGCTTTAAGAAACCTGGTGGATATAAAAACTTCAATAATAGAAATAGAGGAAATGTATCACAGCAGTATAATAAGTATTTAAAACTTGCTAAGGAAGCTTCAAGATCAGGTGATAGAATTCAATCTGAATATTATTATCAATTTACTGACCATTATTACAGAATAATGGTTGAGTTAGGTATTAATATTGAAGAAAATACAAATTTTGATGAGCAAAAACAAAGTACTTCAAATGAACAAAGTTCAGAAACTGATAATGAAAATATCGAAGTAAATCATAATGATAAAGCAGAAGATGACTCTATCGAATCTATTCCATTTATAGCTGAACCATCTAAAGAAAAAAGAACAAGAACAACAAAGTAATTATTCGTATAACATACTCAAATGATCCGCGTAAATTATTTTATATTCTTCTTTAAATTTTTCTAATTCTTCACCTTCAAGTATTTTTCCAGAAGGAAGTTTTAATTTTAAAGGATTGATATGTTTATTTTGGTAAATAATTTCATAATGAAGATGAGGTCCTGTAGAATTTCCTGTACTACCTACATAGCCTATAACCTCGCCTTGATTAACTCTAACACCTTTAGAAATACCTTTCTTGTAATTTGATAAATGTGCATAAGCAGTTTTATATCCATTATTATGCCTTATACGAATATATTTTCCATATCCTCCATTCCTCCCAACGTATTCAATAATTCCATTTCCTCCAGCATAAATTGGTGTTCCTATAGGTGCAGCAAAATCAACTCCTTTGTGCATTTTATTAAAACCTGAGATAGGATGTTTGCGCATACCAAAATTTGATGAAATTCTTGCTCCATCTAAAGGTGTCTTTAAAATTGATTTTTTAACATTTTTTCCCTCTCTGTTAAAATAATCAACATAACCATCATTTGTAATAAACTTAAAATACTCTAATTGTTTTCCATCAATTTTTATCGAAGCGTATTTAATATCTTTATATTCTAGTCTACCCGTTTCAACTATCTCATCAAATTCATAGGATATTGAAACAATTGTATCGACTCTAATATCTCTTTGAAAATCTAGATCAAAACTAAAAAGTCTTATAATCTTAACTAAAATATCTGGTGAGACACTATTTTTAATACCATCTGAAAATAATGATTCAGTAATTTTATATTCTTTTGATTCTAAAAATGAATTCTTAGTTAATTCTCTTATATTTAATTTTATTTCTTCATCTAAATCAACAGAGATAATAGTCTGAGAATCCTTAAAAAATTCAATTTTTTTTATTTCTCCAAAATCATTTTCAAAAACACTTATAATTTCTCCAGTTTTGATTTTCTTTAAATCAAAAGAGTTTTCTATCTCACTTATAATTTCATAAATATTTTTTTGTTTAAAGTTTAAATTCTTCAAAATTGAGACAAAAGTATCACCTTGTAAAATTTCAATTTTTTTCTCAACATATTTTGCTTTATCAATATTTTTTTTTATATTTGGCGAAGCTTCTTCCTCTGTTTTTTCTTGAATTATTTCATTTTTATCTTCTAATATTTCTTTTTTTACTATTTCTTTTTCTAAAAAATCTTTCTTTGATAAGTTAAAGTATTCAGAAATATAAAAATAATATCCTGATGATATTAAAGAAATAAAAATTAGATATCTTAAAATTCTAAACACCTAAAAATATTTTGAATTAAAATATAAAAGTGGTTTCAATTTATTGTTAGATTGTAATTCTAATATTTTACAAATAAATATTATATGATCACCTTTTTTGATCTTATCCATAAGTTTACATTCAAGATTTGCAATACAATTGGGTATAATTACAGTTTTATTTTTTCCTTCAATAAAATTAATATTTTCTATCTTGGGCGTACTGGAAGCAAAATTATCGGATAACTTTCTTTGTTTGCTTGATAAAATATTTATTGATAAAAATTTAGTCTTTGAAAACTGCTTTATCGAAGATGAGTAATTACCTAAAGAAAACAGAACCATGGGAGGATTAAGAGATAATGAGTTAAATGAGTTAACAGTTTTCCCATAAATTGTATTATTATTTTTAATACAAACAACAGTAATTCCTGTAGCAAACTTACTAAGTGTTTTCTTAAAATTCTTTATATTTATTTTTTTCATAATCTTTTTTGCATATAAATTGAGTCAACCCATCTATTTTTTTTAAAACCAGCCCTCTTTATAGTTCCTATATAATCAAAACCATTTTTTTTATGTATTTTTATTGAAGCAAAATTATTTTTTCCACCAATTACTGCTATTAAATTTTTAACTTTTGCAATTTTCTTGCATATTTTAATAAGTTCTTTTAGTATTTTATTACCATAACCATTATTAATGAATGCTGGATCAACATAGATTGAATGTTCATATGAAAATCTATACCCACTTTTTTCTCTGAATTTATTTACAAAGGCTAATCCAATAACCTCATTATCTTCAATTGCTAAAATAAATGGCAATTTATTTTTTTTTATTTTTCTTAATAATAAATTAAATGTTGATTTTGATAATTTTTTTTCTTCAAAATTAGACAATGAATGTTCAATAAAATAATTATAAATTTTTAAAGATTTAGAGATTTCATTTTTTGTAAAATTATTTTTTTTTACCTTCATTTATCTCTCTGTATTCCTTTAGTTGTTTTAAGAAAAATTCTAAGGATTGACTATTATTTAATAAAAAATTGATCAATAGATTATTTATTTAATTAATGATTAAACAAGGTTAAAATAGGTAAATCTCAAATTATTATATAATTTATCATATATTGCTTTAGCATCAAAAGTGATTATATTCTCACATACATATCATTTTAATGTATTAACAAATATTTGGGTGTGTAGCTCAGCGGTAGAGCACTGCCTCGACACGGCAGGGGTCACAGGTTCAATCCCTGTCACACCCACCAAAATAAATTAATAAATATTCTTGAATTTTAATAATATGATATATTTATATCATATGGTTAAATGTTTATTAGTAGCTACTTTAATTGCTTCATTAATTTTCCTAATAATCGACGTAATATGGCTAAGTTTTGCAACAAAGACTTTCTATAGACCATTAATTGGTAATTTATTATCTGACAAACCTGTTATGTGGGCAGCTGCTCTTTTCTATATCTTATATGTTTTCGGTATGGCATTAGTAGTAATTCAACCATGCGTTGACTCGGGTAGTTTATTTAAAACAATTTACACAGGTTTTATATTCGGCTTAGTTGCTTATGGCACTTATAATTTAACTAATATGGCTGTACTCAAAGGATGGTCACCAACCGTAACTTTCGTAGACATGTTCTGGGGTGGTTCATTAACGGCCTTATCAGCTACTACCGGTTTATACATAGCAAAAAAAATCGTACATTATTAATTTAATCTTCTCATCCCAAATTCAAGTAAATTTAAAATTATAGGATTTCTGTTTAATTTACTCTTATGTTTATTTGCAAAATTATTAATTTTATCTTTACATAAATTAATAACCTGTCTTTCACCTATCAACCCGAGCAAAGTACTTTTGCCTTGCTTATTATCTTTACCTGGTGTTTTTCCAATATTCTTAAAAGTTCCAATTTCATCAATTAAATCATCAATCACTTGAAATATTAAACCAAATAACATCCCAAATTCTTTTGAAAACTGAATATCGGATTTACTCTTATCTTTTAAAATAAAAGGTGCAGAGAAAGAAAATTCAAATAATTTGCCAGTTTTTCGTGAATACATATCTAAGACCTTGTTTTTAGATATTTTTTTATTTTCATAGTCTAAATCTAAAGCTTGACCAAGAGCTAAACCTTTGTGTCCAATACACAAAGAAAGATAATTTATTAATTTAATTTTAGAGATACAATTTTTGTTATCAATATTTCCAGAGATCAATTCAAATGCTAAATCATGTAAAGCATCTCCAGCTAGAATAGCAGTAGCTTCATTAAATTTCTTATGAGTACTTAATTTACCTCTTCTATAATTATCATCATCCATTGAAGGTAAATCATCATGAATTAATGAATATGAATGAATACATTCAATGGATGATGCAATAATAAAAGCATCATTTAAAGAAATCTTGGCAATTTTTGCAGACTCCATCACTAGAAATGGTCTTATTCTTTTTCCACCATTTATAGAGCCATAATACATTGCTTTAGATAGAATCGATTTATTTAGTTTATTGTTTAAAAGTTTTTTAAATTTTAAATCAAATTTTTTTTTGTTTATATTTATTAACGTATTTAAGTTCATAGATATTAATTTATATTTGTTTTAATTTTTAAATTATTTAATACAATTAAGCGAATATATTTTATGAGAATTGAAGAAGAAATAAAACTTGACTATTCTGATGTGTTATTTAGGCCTAAAAGAAGCACTCTTAAAAGTAGAAAAGATGTAGACTTAAATAGAAAATATACATTCAAATACTCTAAATTATCATGGCAAGGCGTGCCAATAATCGCTTCTAATATGGATGGTGTTGGTGAAATTGGTGTTGCCAAAAAGTTGAGTTCCCACAATTTAATGACAGCATTGACCAAGCAACATGATATAGATCAAATAGCTTCTATTTATAAAAAGAGTATTTTTTATGACTTAATTGCTCTTAGTTGTGGCACTAGCAGAGATAGTTATGAAAGATTAAATAAAATTTTAAAAAAATTTCCAAAATTCAAGTTTATATGTATTGATGTTGCAAATGGATATTCTGAAAATTTTAGTAAGTTTGTTTCGGAAGTAAGAAAAAAATATCCAAAGAAAACCATTATTGCAGGCAATGTTGTAACTGCAGATATGACTCAGGAATTAGTTTTAAGTGGTGCTGATATCGTAAAAGTTGGTATTGGTCCGGGAAGTGTCTGTACAACTAGAATTCAAACAGGAGTAGGCTACCCACAATTAAGTGCTGTAATGGAATGTGCAGATGCAGCACACGGTTTAGGTGCACATATTATTGCTGATGGGGGATGTACGTGTCCAGGTGATGTCGCTAAAGGATTTGGTGCTGGAGCTGATTTTGTGATGCTTGGAGGAATGCTAGCTGGTCACATAGAAGGTGGAGGAAGTGAAATAGAAGAAAATGGTCACAAATTTATTGAATTTTATGGATCAAGCTCTGAAGAAGCAAATGAAAAACATTATGGTGGCTTAGCTAGTTATAGATCCTCTGAAGGTAAAAAAGTAAAAATATTAATGAAGAAATCTTTAGATGGCACAATTAGAGATATTTTAGGAGGAGTTAGAAGTAGTTGTACATATGTTGGAGCTTCATCATTAAAACAACTTAGTAAGTGTACTACTTTTGTGAGAGTAAATAATCAGTATAATGACACTTTTGGGAAAGTATAGATTAGTACCCTATTGCCATACCATCCTTTCTTGGATCTGATCCTCCAATAAGTACTCCATTTTTTCTATCTATTTTTATACATTGACCACCACCAATAGAATTTTTATTTATTTTAATTTTATGACCAATATTTTTTAATCTTTTTATAATTTTATCATCTAAAGAGTTTTCGACATTTAATAGACCATTAAGAGCAAATGCTCGAGGTAAATCTAAACCTTCCTGTACTGACAAGTTGTAGTCGATTATATTTTGAATTAAATGAGATTGACCAATTGGTTGATATTGTCCTCCCATAACGCCATAAGAATACAATGTCTCATCATTATTATTAGTAATTAGACCAGGGATTATTGTATGAAGAGGTCTTTTATGACTATCAATTGAGTTTGGATGATCATCTTCTAATCTGAAATTTACACCCCTATTTTGAAAAAGAACTCCTGTTTTGTTGCTAGTAATTCCACTTCCAAAACCATGACATATAGAATTAATAAAAGATACTGAATTTAAATCTTTATCTACAACACTTAGATATATTGTTTCAGGGTGAGAAGTTACGTATGCTTTTTTTGATGAATAAACCTTATTCTTATTAACTTTAGCACATAAACTATTTATAAATTCTTTATTTAAAAATTCTTTTACATTTATACTATTAAAATCTGGATCACCAAAAATTCTTTCCTTAACCTCAAAACAAATTTTTGAAATTTCAGCTTGTAGATGATATCTTTCAAAACTTGAAGAATTGTATTTTTTGATATTTAATTTTTCAGTCATTGCCATCATCATCAAGACAACTAATCCAGGACTATTTAAAGGGCATTGATGGATTTTTAAACCTCTATATAAATTTGTTATTGTTTTTGAAAATAATGTTTTTTGATTATAGAAATCTTCTTCTGTATGTAATCCTCCAAGTTTATTTAGTGTTTTAACCATATCTTTGGTAATTTCACTTTGATAGAAACCCTTAATTTTATTTTTTGAAATTACTCTTAAAGTATTTGCCAAAGGAATATTCTTAAAAATTTCACCAAAATTATAACTTAGATTTTTATTTAAAAATAATCTTTTAGAATTATGATTTTTTTTAAGTTTTGTTTCGTTCTCTTTCCAAGCGATGGCTTCAACTTCATGAATTGGAAATCCATTTCTAGCAAAATTTTCTGCTCCAGATAAAACTTCCTTAAAATCAATTCTTCCAAATTTTTCATGCATAGAACACCATGCATGAACTGCTCCAGGAATTGTAATTGAATGAGGGCTTGTTAAACCTATATGTTTTATTTTATTGTCTTTATAATATTGTAAATTTGCCTTTTTGGGAGCAATTCCAGATCCATTCACGGCAATTGGTTTTCTCCCATTCATCGAAATAATAGCGAAGCAATCTCCACCAATTCCTGTTGCACTAGGGCATACTACAGCTTGAACAGCTGAAGCTGCAATAGCTGCATCAACTGCATTCCCACCTTTTTTAAGTACATTAATAGCTTCAATCGAGCTTAAAGGATTTGATGTTGCCACCATACCATTTTGTGCCAAAACATTAGATCTACCTGGGTAAGATAAGTTTCTCATACTAAAACAGATAATATATGTTTGACAAAACAAATCCCAGAATTTAAAGCGCTTTTTATGAAAATTAAATGTTCATTAAAAACTGCCAAAACTAGGGACAAAGATTGTAAAGTTGTTCGAAGAAAAGGTAGAATTTATGTGATTAACAAGAAAAACCCTAGAATGAAAGCAAGACAGGGTTAATTAACCTTCCGCTATATACTTTTCAGCTTCTAAAGCAGCCATACAACCCATACCAGCGGCAGTAACAGCCTGTCTGTAAATTTTATCTTTTACATCTCCAGCTGCAAAAACTCCTCTAATACTTGTCTCAGTACTATCAGGTTTAGTAATTATATAATTTGCCTCATCCATTTTTAACTTATTAATAAAAAGTGAAGTAGCAGGATCATGTCCTATAGCTATAAATGCACCATTTACATCTATAGTTGTTTTGCTGCTATCTAATGTGTTCTCTAAAATAATTTTTTTTAATGTATTTGGATTTTCATCTCCAACAAATTCAGAGACTTTACTGTTCCAAATTACTTCAATTTTTTTATTGTTAAACAGTCTTTCTTGTAAAATTTTTTCAGCTCGCAAACTATCCCTTCTATGAATTAACAATACCTTTGAAGCAAATTTAGTCAAAAACATTGCCTCCTCTACTGCACTATTACCTCCACCTATCACTGCTACTTTCTGATCTTTGAAGAAAAATCCATCGCAAGTTGCACAAGCAGAAATACCAAATCCTTTAAATTTTTTTTCACTTTCCAAATTCAGCCATCTAGCTTGAGCACCTGTTGCTATAATAATTGATTTGGATACAAATTCTTTCCCTGACTCAGTTTTGGAAATAAATGGATTTTTTACAAAATCAACTGACGTTACAATATCATTATGAAAAATAGTTCCTACTTTTATAGCTTGTTCTTTCATTTGTTCCATAAGCCAAGGACCCTGAATTACATTTTCAAATCCTGGATAGTTTTCTACATCCGTAGTGATAGTTAGCTGACCTCCTGGTTCTAAACCTGAAACTAAATGCGGATTTAAATTTGCTCTTGCTGCATAGATTGCAGCAGTATATCCTGCTGGTCCAGAACCTATAATTAAGACATCATTTTCTATTTTTTCTGTCATATAATTAAATTAATAATTTAGTCGATTTTTTCAACTGGCCAATCTGTATTAAAAGTAACATAATTTATTTGAATACATCTTCTCTCTTTTTGAATTTCTTTCATTTCAAGTCCATGCCAAGTATCATCTCCTGAAGAAAAAAAATAACCACTATTATGCACATATTCAATTGTTTTAACTAATTTAAAATTTTTATCATACAGGTCAGTGCCCAAATTTGATGCTTCATTATATGGGTTTGCCCAAACCATCATCGTCATTAATTTCTCTGAGATATCTTTATGTGGTTTTAACCAAAATCCTTTTTTATCTCCAATTACTTCTAATCTGACATATGAATTTGATAAATCTTTATCAATTATTTTCGATATTTTATTAACCATTTCTTTACTTTGTAAAGACTGAATTAATTTTGTTAGATATGGAAAATCTTGACAATTATTTTTTGTTATAAAAAGTCTTAATTTACCATCAACTCCCTGTCCTGTATAATCGGCAGCTCTTGTACCATCGTACATTCTGTCTCCTGATGGAATATTGCTATAGGAAATTTCATCTAATGCCCCTTCTTCTAAGCAATTACTAAATACCCAGTGATTAAAGGGAAAATCTGCATGAGCTAAGTTCTCAAGATTCATTTTTCCTTTCTATAATTCTTTTTTTTATAATTCCAGCAATTCTTTCGCTTTCTTCTAGTTTCGTATATTTCCAATTTTCTAATTTGTCTAAAGTATTAAAATCTCTTGTTATATTCATTTTTTTAAATTCTTCATGGAATCTCATAAATCTTTTACTTTTTCTCTTCATTGGCAATTGATAAACATAAATTGGTTTGCCAGATATACTTGCTTCAGAAATCATAGAGGTTGAGTCAGAAGTAATAATAAAATAACTAGAATTATAAAGAGCAAATTCGTATGGATTCTTTCCTTCTCCAAACCATAACTTAGATATTGAATTCAATTCTTTTTTTAAAACATATTTAATTTCTTGATTAGTTCTTCTAGAGGTAATAACTAAAATTTCTTTATTATTATTATAGTTCTTCATTTTTTTTATTCTCTCACAAAGATCCAAAGTATTTTCTTTTGAGAAATTATAGTGATTATTTTCACCTCCAATAATACATGTAATCAAATTTTTTGTATTAATTTCAAAATGATTTTTTAAATTATTATTTTTTTTAAAATGATGTATCGCACCAGTTGAATTGATTATATTTTCACCATATAAAGCATCATGATTTGGAGCAATAACAAACGAAAAGTATTTTGAAGAAATTTTTGGGTTCTGAATATGAATATTAATTATTTTAGGATATTTTTTTTTAAGATAAATTGATAAGTAAACACTTTTTCTTCCACAACTAATAACCACATCAGGTATTTCGTTTGTAGGTAACTTATTTTTAAATATCCAACTAAAAATAGGAAGCATCCCAGGTTGTAATCTATTCCAAGGAAAAATTATTTCAGTTTTAACTTCTTTTATATTTATACTTAATTCATTTGCCAGACCTTTAGTCTGACTTATCATTCCTTGTGAACCATCAGTTAATGACCAAATTTTCGGATTGTCTATATTCAAATGTATTTTACTGATAATATTGTATAACTTTTTAAACCTTTGGGACTATTGATTTCAACATTATCTTCTTCTGTTTTACCAATTAGACCTCTTGCTAAGGGACTAGTAATTGAAAGTTTCTTATTTTCAATATCAGATTCGTATTCTCCAACAATTTGATACTCTTGTTTTTCTCCACTTTCATCATCTTCTATTTCAACAGTTGCACCAAATTTTATATCATCACCTGCAACTGATTTTACATCTATTACCTCTGCTTTACTAATAGCACTTTCCAAATCTATAATTCTTCCTTCAATTAAACTTTGTTGTTCTTTAGCATATTGGTATTCTGCATTTTCAGACAGATCACCATGACTTCTAGCTTCAGCTATTGCCTCAATTATTTTTGGTCTATCCTCAGATGTTAATTTTTTTAATTCATCTTGTAATTTTGTATAACCTTCGACAGTCATAGGAATTTTATTCATAAGATCATGATGATTTATTTACTTTTTATAGTCAATAAAATTAATTTATAGTTTGAAGACTTTTTATTGTGAATTCTTGAGTTTTCATATGTTCGATAGCATCTACAGCAACTTTTGCTCCAGCTATTGTCGTGTAATATGGAATATTATACATTAAGGATGTCCTTCTAATACTATAGCTATCTCTAATAGATGATTGAGTTTTTGTTGTATTAATTACTAGCTGAATTTCATTATTAATTAATGAGTCAACTACATGAGGATTACCTTCTTTTACTTTATTTACTATTTTTGTCTTGATGTTATTATTATTTAAGTATTCAGCAGTCCCCTTAGTTGCAAGTAGATTAAAATCTAATTCTTTTAACTTTTTAGCTATCTCAAAAATGAACTTTTTATTATCATTATCTATTGAGATAAAAACTGTCCCTTTAGATGGAAGAATATTGCCACAGGCTATTTGGCTTTTTATATATGAAGATAAAAAGGTTTCATCTATTCCCATAACTTCTCCTGTAGACTTCATTTCAGGACCTAATATTAGATCAACTCCATCAAATTTATTGAAAGGAAAAACAGATTCTTTTACATTAAAGTTTTTTAATTCATTAATTTTATAATCATTCAAAATTGAATTAAGATTTTCTCCGACCATTACTTTCGCTGCAATTTTTGCGATTGGAATACCTTTTGATTTGGCCACAAATGGTACAGTCCTGCTGGCTCTTGGGTTTACTTCTAAAACATATATTTTATTATCTTTAATTGCTAATTGAGTATTCATTAATCCAACAACATTAATTTCATTGGCAATTCTTGATACCCAATCAATTATTTTATTCTGAGTTTCTATGCTAACTGAATAGGGAGGTAAGGAACATGCACTATCTCCAGAGTGAATTCCTGCCTCTTCGATATGTTCCATAATCCCAGCTACAAATATTTCTCCATTTTTATCTCTAATTATATCTACATCTATTTCTTTGGCATTCTCAAGATATTCATCAATCAAAATTACATTATTTGAAGAAACTTCAAGAGCTTCATTAGAAAATGATTCTAAATTATCTTTATCGTATGCGATTTGCATAGCTCTTCCTCCAAGTACATAAGAAGGCCTAACTAAAACAGGATATCCAATTTCTTCAGCTTTTTCTAAAGTTTGAGCTACCGTGCTTGCAAAAGCATTTTTTGGTTGAGCAATTTTTAGTTTCATTAATATTTCACTGAATCTATCTCTATCTTCAGCTAAATCTATTGCTTCAGTTGAAGTTCCTATAACTTTTATTCCAGCCTCTTCTAATACTTTTGCAATTTTTAAAGGAGTCTGGCCTCCAAATTGAACTAACACACCAAGAACATTTCCATTACTTTTTTCTTTATTATAAATTTCAATAACACTTTCAGCTGAAAGTGGTTCAAAATACAGCCTATCAGCAGTATCATAGTCGGTTGAAACTGTTTCTGGGTTACAATTTATCATTATTGTTTCAATGCCCTTTTCTTTCAATGCATAGACAGCATGTACACAGCAATAATCAAATTCAATTCCTTGACCTATTCTATTAGGACCACCTCCAAGAATTATTACTTTGTCTTTTGATGTAGGATTTGCTTCACAGAATTTAGTATTTTCAAAATCCCAATCATAAGTAGAATAAAGATACGGAGTTTTAGAACTAAATTCACCTGCACAAGTATCCACTAGTCTGAAGACAGGATTAATATCGTTACTATTTCTAAATTTTCTTAATTCTTTTTCTTTAATACTTAATATTGATGAGATTTTACTATCTGAGAAGCCTATTTTCTTAGCATATAATATTATATCTTTGTTGAGACCTTTTTCTTTTAATATTTTTTCAAAATCAATTATTGTTTTAATTTGATATAAAAACCATTTATCATATTTTGTAGTTTTGTTTATTTCATCAACTGTTAAACCAAACCTTAATGCCTCTCCTACAACTAACAAACGTTGAGAAGATTGTATTTTAAGTTCATTTAAAATTGTTTTTTTATTATTAGAGCTAAGTTTTGGTTTATCAAAACCAGTTAGACCGTACTCAAGAGAATTAAAACCTTTTTGGATTGATTCATTAAAAGATCTACCTATACTCATTGCCTCACCAACTGATTTCATGGATGTCGTTAAGTCAGAATTAGCACCAACAAATTTTTCAAAAGTAAATCTTGGAATTTTAGTTACAACATAATCAATAGTTGGTTCAAAACTTGCTGGTGTTGTCGTAGTAATATCATTTTCAAGTTCATCCAAAGTATAACCTACAGCTAACTTTGCAGCAATTTTTGCTATTGGAAAACCTGTAGCTTTTGACGCTAAGGCAGATGATCTACTAACCCTTGGATTCATTTCAATGACATTAACTTCACCATCTTGAGGATTTATTGCAAATTGAACGTTTGACCCACCAGTATCGACGCCTATTTTTCTAAGAACTTTAATGCTAGCATTTCTTAAAATTTGATATTCTTTATCAGTTAAAGTTAAGGATGGAGCTACTGTAATGCTATCCCCAGTATGAACACCCATTGGATCAACATTTTCAATTGAGCAAACAATAATGCAATTATCTTTATTATCTCTTACAACTTCCATCTCAAATTCTTTCCAACCCGAAACAGATTTTTCAATAAGTATCTGATTTGTTGGGCTAGCATTTAAACCTCTATTACATAAATCAATAAATCCCTCATCATCATAGGCAACACCTCCTCCGGTACCTCCAAGTGTAAAACTTGGTCTTATGACAAGAGGTAAATTTAATTCATTTTTTACCCTTTTTGACTCTTCAATAGTGTTAACCACATAACTTTTAGGACAGCTCAGACCAATTTCTTTCATAGCATCTTTAAACTTTTGTCTATCCTCAGCTAATTCGATTGCTGTTGGATTTGCTCCAATCATTTTTACTCCATGTTTTTCAAGTATACGATTATTAAAAAGTTCCATTGAAACGTTTAATGCGGTTTGCCCTCCCATAGTTGGGAGAAGTGCATCTGGTTTTTCAATTTCAATTATTTTTTCTATAAATTCTTTAGTTATAGGCTCAATATAAGTTTGATCAGCTAATTCTGGATCAGTCATTATTGTTGCTGGATTTGAATTAATTAATACAATTTTGTAACCTTCATCTTTGAGAGATTTACATGCCTGAGCACCCGAGTAATCAAATTCACAAGCTTGACCAATAACTATAGGGCCTGCACCTACTATTAATATTTTATTTATGTCAGTTCTTTTTGGCATTTTTCTCAATAAGTTTATAAAATTCTTCAAACAAATAATGGCTATCATGTGGACCAGGTGATGCCTCTGGATGATATTGAACACTAAATACTGGTAAATGCTTATGTTTTAAACCTTCATTTGTCCCATCAAAAAGTGAAATATGAGTTTCAATTATATCTTTGCTAAAACTATCTCTATCAACTTCAAAACCATGATTTTGTGAAGTAATTTCAACAATGCCTGTTGTAAGATTTTTGACGGGATGGTTTGAACCTCTGTGACCCTGAAACATTTTTTTAGTCTTTGCATTTAACGCTAATCCTAAGATTTGATGACCTAAACATATCCCAAATATTGGAATATTATCATCAATTAATTTTTTAATCACATCAACTATTTTACTGCCTGTGGCATAAGGATCGCCAGGACCGTTTGATAAAAAAATTCCTGAGGGATTAGTTTCTTTTATTTCTTCGTAGCTAGAAAATAAGTTTAATACAGTTGGGTTAAGATTAAATTCATTTAGATTTCTTAAAATATTATTTTTGATTCCAAAGTCTAAACAAGTGACATTATATTTAAATTGACTTTCAATTAATTTATCACTTTTCCATATTCCTTTTTTCCAATTATAGTTTTGCTCTGTCGATACTATCTCAGCCAAATCTAAATTTTGAAGACCTTTCCAATCATTTATTTGAGTTTTAAGTTTTTTAATTTTGTTTTCACCTTCTCCAAAGTGAATAATTGCTGCCTTCTTAGCCCCCTCAACAGATAATTTCTTAGTTAAGTATCTAGTGTCAACTCCAAAAATACATGGAATTTTGTTATTTAAAAAATATGAATTTAAGTTATTTTCTGCTCTCCAATTTGAATATTGTGATAGTGGCTGATTTATTACACAACCATCTGCGTAGATTTTTTTTGACTCTTGATCTTCTTGATTTGTACCTACAATTCCAATATGTGGAAAAGTAAATGTAATAATTTGTTTTGTATATGAGGGATCAGATAATGCTTCTTGATAGCCTGTTTGAGAGGTATTAAAGCAAAGCTCACCTACGGCAGCCTTTTTTTCTCCTAGTCCATAACCCCATAAGATTTCGCCATTTTCTAACACAAGAGCTGCAGTTTTATTGTGTATATGTGGTTCTTTTTTTAAAACTTCCATTATATTTTGATGAAGCAAAATGATAGTTAGTAGGCATTTATAACAATGTAGTCAAGGATTAGTTGAAATTAAAAACAAGAATTATATTATTAAATTAAATTTATTAGAAAGTGAAAAAATATGAGCTTAAAGGATAAAATTGAAAGTGATTATAACAATTCTATCAAAGAAAAAGATAGTAATTCCATCAATACTTTAAGATTAATAAAGAGTGCTATTAAAGATAAGGAAATTTCTCTTAGAGGCAAGCAAGACGTTTTGACCGATTCTGATATTTTAAGTTTACTTCAAAGTTTAGTAAAACAAAGAAAAGATTCTATAGAAGCTTTTGAAAAAGCGAATCGGAATGATCTTATTGAAAATGAACTCAATGAAATTAAAGTCATAGAAATGTTTTTACCCAAGCAAATGGATGAGAATGAAACAACATTGATCATAAAGAATATAATTCAAGAGAATAATTTTACATCCATTAAAGAAATGGGTGAGCTTATGAAAATAGTTAAAGAAAAATATACTGGAAAAATAGATATGGGTTTAGTTGGCAAAATAGCTAAATCTTTGCTTGGTAATTAATGTCATTTTCAAAAGATGATCTTGAATTAATAAAATCAAAAATTCTCCTTTCACAAGAAATTGAAAAAAAAACAAAAGTTATTAAAAAAGGAAACGATAGTTGGTGTTGTTGTCCTTTTCATGATGAAAAAACTCCATCTTGTAAAATAAATGATGATTTAGGTTCCTATTATTGTTTTGGTTGTGGTGCTAAAGGAGATATATTTACAATATATACAGAACTCTATAATTTTTCATTCCCTGAGGCTGTAAAAGAACTAGCTAAGAGAGCTGGAATTAGAATAGTCGACAACTTTGATTCAAGTATAAATAAAAAAAATGAAAAAATTTTTAAGATTTTAGAAATATCAGCAAGATGGTTTCAAGAAAATCTTGATAAAAGCAATCTTTGTAAAGAGTATTTAAATAAAAGAAATTTAACAGATGAAACTATTAAATATTTTAAATTAGGATTTTCTTCTAATCCAAAAAAAACTCTTTATGAATTTCTGAAAGAACAAGGTTATAATGATAAAGAGATAATAGAAAGTAATGTTGTAAAATTAGATAATAATAATAAGGTTCGTGATTTTTTCTACAAAAGGTTAATGTTTCCAATTACAAATGAATTTGGAAAAATTGTTGGATTTGGAGGCAGAGTTTTAGATAAATCAAATCCAAAATATATTAATTCACCCGAGAGTGATTTTTTTAAAAAAAGAAATATTTTATATAATCTCTACAACGCTAAACAAAGCATAAGGTCAAAAAAAAATATGTTGATCTGCGAAGGCTATATGGATGTAATAAGTTTATATGATAAAAATATTAAAACGGCTGTAGCTCCACTTGGAACCTCTTTAACTGAATCTCATCTCTTTTTATCATGGAAGTATGTAAATAAACCAACATTGATGTTTGATGGAGATACATCAGGTTTAAAAGCTTCTTTCAAAAGTGCTATAATGTCTTTACCTTATTTAACTCCTTCTAAATTATTACAATTTATTGTTCTTCCAAATGAATATGATCCTGATACCTATATAAATGAATATTCTTTAAATAAATTTGCAACATATTTAAAAAATCCGCTTTCAATTGTAGATTTTATTTTTCAGGAGTCATCAAAATCAATTGATTTACAAAAATCTGACAATAAAGTTATTTTCGATAACTATATTGACGAATTAGTTAGCAATATAAAAGATAGTAAAATAAAATATTTTTATAAAAATGAGTTTAAATCTTTATTTTTTCAAAAATTAAAATCATTTTCTAGTAAAAAACAATCTATAAAGATTAATCCTAAAAAGATTTCATTAAAAGAGAAACAAATATACTCTTTTCTTTCAGCTTATATGAATCATATCAAATTAAGACAAGATATTTATTCAGAGTTGATAGATTCTGAATTATTAAATGATAATCAGACTGAGTTCTTAAATTTCATTCACAAATCAGAGTTTTTGGAGGCGAGTATAGATAGCTTTGATACAGGCAAATTTCCTAATAATATATCTAAAATTTACGAAAATACTCAAGATAGTAGTATATTTCAATTATTCCCTTATGTTAGCTCAAATTATGAATCTGAGGAAGTAATAAAAGAAATTAAAGAATCCATAAATAATTTGAAGACAAGACTTTCAAATTTGAAAAAAATAAATAAAAGCCTAAATGATATAGAACTTAATTCATCATCATTGACATGGGATGAGTTAAAAAATATCACTTTTAATCTTCATAACAATGAAGAATTATTAGAATAAAGTCATGGCAAAAAAAAAGAAAAAAACTGTTAAGAAAAAAATACTTTCACCTAAAAAGAAAACTTCTATTAAAAAAAAAATAATTAAGAAAAAATCAGTTTCAAAGCTTCCAAAAAATTCTAAATCTAAAACTTTAAAAAAACCAAAAAAAACCCAAATAAAAAAAGTTTCTAAAAAACCTTTAGTTAAATATCAATCAGAAGATAAGCCAAAAAAAATTCCAAAAGCAATTTCAGACTTCAATAATAAGATAAAAGAAATCTTTGCTAAACTTATAAATAAACATAAGGTTGATGGAATATATACACAAAAAATAATTGAAAAGGCTATACCAAAAAAATTTAGACTTGAAGAAAATATAAAAAAATTTCAAGATCTTATTACTTCTAATAATATTAAAATTTACACTGAAGAGGAGGCAAAAGAATTAATCTCTCTAGCTAAAGAACAAAATTCTAAAACTGAAGAAGGAACAGAGGAACAAGAAAAAAAACAAACTGGAAAAACTGATGATCCAGTAAGATTATACTTGAGAGACATGGGCGCAGTGGAGCTACTCAGTAGAGAGGGAGAAATAGCTATTGCAAAGAGAATTGAAGCTGGAAGAGAAAAGATGATTGGTGCAATTTGTGAAAGCCCAATGACAATCAGATCAATAATTAACTGGAAAGATGCAATTAAAGATGGAACTATGCTTTTAAGAGATATTGTAGATTTAGAAGCTACGTATGATATGTCAGATATTTCAGAGTCAAAACTTGAAGACACTTTAAAGTTAATTGAAAGTGGTGGAAATGAAAAAGCAGATAATAATAAGAAAAAGAATGATAATGAAAATAATACTGATGAAAATAACGATGAAAGTCAAAATCAAGAAGAAGATGAAGATGATGATAGTTTAAATGTTTCTCTTGCCGCTATGGAAGAAAAACTAAAACCAAAAGTACTAAATGATTTTAACGATATAACCAAACTTTTCAAAAAACTCCAAAAGCACAGCCAAGAATTCATTAATGCAGATAAAAAAAATGAGAAAAATTTTATTTCTTTAGAAAAAAAATACATAAAGATTAAAAAAGAAATGGTTGCAGCCATGAAAGCTGTTCATTTTAATTCAACAACAATTGAAGCATTAATGGAAGCTTTGTATGAATTAAATAAAAAGCTTCTTCTACGAGAGGGAAAAATGCTTCGTATGGCAACTAGTGCAGGTGTTAAAAGAGAAGATTTTGTTTCACAGTATCTAAATTTTAACTTTGAAAAAAATTGGATTCAAAGTTTATTAGCTACAAAAGATAAAAACTGGGAAAAATTTATAAATAGAAATCACATAGAAATTAATAAAAATATTGAGGAAATCAAAGAAATACAAGATGCTTCAGAACTGCCTTTATCTGAGTTTAGAAGAATAGTTGGAACTGTTCAACAAGGTGAGAGATCCGCAAATAGAGCAAAAAAAGAAATGATAGAATCAAATCTTAGATTAGTTATTTCTATAGCAAAAAAGTATACAAATAGAGGTCTTCAATTTCTAGATCTAATTCAAGAAGGTAATATAGGTTTAATGAAAGCCGTAGATAAATTTGAATACAGAAGAGGTTACAAGTTTTCAACTTATGCAACTTGGTGGATTAGACAAGCAATTACAAGATCAATCGCAGATCAGGCTAGAACTATTAGAATTCCTGTACATATGATAGAAACTATAAATAAAATAGTCAGGACTACACGACAAATTATGTCTGAAATTGGAAGAGAACCAACACCAAATGAGTTAGCAGATAGACTCCACATGCCATTAGACAAAGTTAAAAAAGTTCTAAAAATTGCTAAAGAGCCAATAAGTTTAGAAACCCCAGTTGGTGATGAAGAAGATAGCTCTTTAGGTGATTTTATCGAGGATAAAAATGCTCTTATTCCTATTGAAGCAGCTGTAAAAAGTTCTTTGCGCGATACAACAACAAGAATTCTTTCTTCCTTGACACCAAGAGAGGAAAGAGTTTTGAGAATGCGTTTTGGGATTGGCATGAATAGCGATCATACTCTTGAGGAAGTTGGACAACAATTTAGTGTGACAAGAGAAAGAATAAGGCAAATTGAAGCCAAAGCTTTAAGAAAGTTAAAGCACCCTACTAGAGCAAGAAAACTCAAAACTTTCTTAGACGAATAATGGAATTGATATTACTTGGGACTGGGTGTCCAAGTGTTGATTATAAAAGATGTGGTTCAGCAAACATTGTAAGCACAAGGTATGTAAAAATACTAGTTGATTGTGGATCAGGTGTTACCCAACGACTAAATGAAGCAAATATATCTTCAGCTAATATTGATGCATTATTTTTGACTCATCTACACTCTGATCATGTAGTTGATCTTTATCAATTAATTATATCTTCTTGGCATTCTTATAGAACAAAGCCTTGGAAAATATATGGACCAAAAGGTACAAAGAAATTTGTAAAAAAAATTATGGATGCTTTTCAAGATGAAAGGAAGTTAAGAATATCTTATGAATCAAGATCTTCAATAAAAGCCTTTGATATCCAAGTAACCGAATTTAATTCTAATGGCAGTTATTCATTCAAAGATTTAAGAGTAAAATATTTTGAAGTTGATCATAAACCCGTAAAATATGCATATGGATTTTCATTCTTTAATAATTCAAAAAAACTTACCATTAGTGGAGATACAAGACCTTGTGAAAATTTAATGAAATACGCTTATAAATCAGATGTGTTACTTCACGAAGTTTTTGTTGAGGGTGAAATTAACGAAATTAATAAAATGAGAACAAAAAAAACACTACATAATGTTAAAAAATATCATACATCTTCATCTCAAGTTGGGAAAGTTGCATATATTACTCAAAGTAAAAAATTGATCTTAACTCATTTTGTGCCAACAAGATTTAATATTCCAAGATTAAAAAAAATAGTCAGAAAAGATTTTGGCAAAGATCCAGTTATTGGGAAAGATTTGTTGAAAATAAATATTTAGCCAACCTTATTCAAAAATTTATCAAATTCTTCGTCTTTAATTTCGACAATATTTGATTTTGTTGGGAATTTTTTTGTATTAACGTCTTTGACATAACTTCTAATTCCCTCAATTGTATCATCTAAAAGTTTTTCATATGATTTATTTGTATCTTTAAAAATTTTAGCATGGCGAGGCACTCTTTCTGTGTTGGTACCAATAACATCCTGAATAAATAAAAATTCTACATCACATTTTGGTCCACTTCCCATTGATAATGTAAGTAAATTAACTTTATTAGTAATTATTTCAGCTACTCGGTCTGGGACACATTCCACTTCAAGACCAATTGCACCGGCATTGTCATAAGAAATAGCATCTTGATAAACTTTGAATGCAGACTCAGCATCTTTACCAACAGCTTTAAAACCACCAGTCCATGTACTCTTATATGGTATGAGCCCAATATGACTGACTGCTGGTAAACCTTCATTCCGAAGCGCCTCTACATATTTTGGACTATTTCCACAGTAAACAGCATCTGCCCCATTGTCTCTTGCTATTAGTGCAGCATCTATAGCTCTTTCAGGTGATGACAGTTGACCAAGCCCATATATCATAAAAGTATTTGGAGCAGCTTCTCTAATATCTTTTATATGCGCATCTCTAAACCATCTATTTGTTGGAACTCCGGTTCTAAGAGTTTCTTTTTTAAAAGATACAATTTGGATATCTATACCAGCTTTCTCAGCTGCAAAAGCTTCAAGAGCATTTGTTACATATAATTCGGTTAACTTAACTTTCCCTTTTTTCTCAAATAAATCTTTAACAGTTAGTTTGGCCATTAATAATATTTAGGTAAGTAGTTCCCATGTGCTTCAATCATTTTATCAGTCATATCATATATTTCATCTATTGTTAAATTTGCACCTGTTAAGGGATCAAGCATAGCTGCATGATAAATATGTTCTCTTTTTTTAGTAAGCGCAGCTTCCGCAGTAAGTATTTGAACATTTATATTTGTTCTCATTAAAGCAGCTAATTGCTCTGGTAATTTTCCTATTTTTTGGGGTCTAAATCCATTAGAATCAATAGTGCAAGGAACTTCTACGCAACAATTTGATGGGAGATTATCTATATATCCTTCATTCATTATGTTCGCATTTATTGTAATTTCATTACCATTTACAATTCCATCAACAATATAGGATGCGTATTCATTACTTCTGCTAAGTGGTTGATTATAAATTGGAGACATATCTTTTTCTAAATCATTCCATAATTTAATATTATTCTCACATCTATCTATGTATTCTTCAATAGGAATTTTATATTTTTCAATCACATCATTTCTATTTTTTTTGATAAACCACGGTACATATTCAGCAAAGTGTTCACTTGATTCTGTAACAAAATATCCAAATCTTTTTAAAATTTCATATCGTACTTTTTCATATAGAATTTTGTTTGACTCGTTATTAACTTTATTACTTCTTGAAGATTCCTCTTTATTACTAACAATCTTATCAGCTAATAATTTTAATTTTGGATATAAATCCTCATTAGGTTTTCCTTCTATTTTTTTTTCAAATTTTTTATAGAAAGCCATATGATTTATTCCAGCACACGAATATTCAATGTTGTTAATATCTTCGTTTAAATCTTTTGCTAACATTTCAGCAGTTCCTTGAACTGAATGACATAAACCCATTACTTTAAGTTCTGGAAAAGCTTTATTTATTGCAATCATATTTGAACACATAGGGTTAACGTATTGCAACCATATAGCTTTTGGACAAATTTCCATTATGTCTTTTGCAATATCAAGTAGTACAGGAATTGTTCTCAAACCTCTCATTATTCCACCAATACCGAGAGTGTCTGCTATGGTTTGTTTTAAACCAAATTCATTTGGAATTTTAAAATCAATAATAGTAGATGGATCATAGCCACCAACTTGAATTGTAGTTTGAACAAAATCTGATCCTTTTAAAGACTCTTTTCTATTAGTATGAGATGTAATTATTGGAGAAGCTTCTAGTTTTTTTGAAATTATATTAAGTAATTCATGTGATGCTTTTAGTCGAACAGGATCTATATCATGGAGAGCAATCTCTATTTTCTTAAAATTATTAATTGATAAAATGTCAGTTACTATATTTTTTGTAAATACAGCACTACCTGCACCAATAATAGTTAGCTTAGTCATTAAATTTATGTATAATAAAAAAAACCATATTACTAAATTTTTTTTTGTATATAAGGCTTTTTAGGGCTCTTAGCTCAGTTGGTTAGAGCGCCCCGCTCATAACGGGGTGGTCCGGGGTTCAAGTCCCTGAGGGCCCACCAAATTTCCATCATTAGTATAAATTAAGTATTTTAAAAATACCTCGATATGTTACTAAAACTTATTAATTTTGGAGGAAAAATGAAAAAATTATTAACTTTAGTAATTTTATTTACCTCAACTATAGCTTCTGCAGGTACACTGGTTGTTAACTCAAACCAATCTGGAGAACCTTCTAAATCTGCTTTTGATGCATATGTAGCTGCATTTAGCGCTGCTCATCCAGAAGTAACAGTTGTTGTAAATGAATTTGAACACGAAGCATATAAAACTGCAATTAGAAACTTTTTAACTGCAGAAGCACCAGACGTTGCAGTTTGGTTTGCTGGAAATAGAATGAAATTTTTTGTTGATCAAAACTTATTTCAAGATGTAAGTGATGTATGGGCAGATGCTGGTCTTAACGACTCAATGGCCTCTACCAAAGGATCTCTTACAGTTGATGGCAAACAATATGGTGTTCCATGGGGTTATTATCAATGGGGTGTATATTACAGAAAAGATTTATTTGACCAACTTGGTTTAAATGTTCCACGTGACTGGGATGAATTTAAATGGGTTTGTGCTATGCTCAAAAAAAATGGAATCACTCCAATCACTATTGGTACTAAATATCTATGGACTGCTGGTGGATGGTTTGACTATCTAAACCTTAGAATTAATGGTTATCAATTCCACATGGATTTAACTGCTGGTAAAGTAAGCTATGAAGATCCAAGACTTGATGCAGTGTTTGATCATTGGAGAGAATTAATTGACCCAGGATATTTCCTTGAAGATCATGCCTCTTTCTCATGGCAGGATGCGCAAGCTCCTCAAATCAATGGTGAAGCAGCTATGTACTTAATTGGTAACTTTTATGTACCTACTTTTGAAGCAGCAGGTATTGGTGATCAAATGGACTTCTTCCAATTCCCTACAATCTATGAAGGTGTAGGCGTTGCTGAAGATGCTCCAACTGATACAATGCATATTCCAAGTGGAGCTAAAAATGTTGAAGATGCGAAGAAATTCTTAGCATTTATGTCAAACAAAGAAGCTGCTACTAATTGGGCTAAAATGGGTGGTATGTTAAGTCCAAATAAATATGCTGATAAACCAACAAATAGATTCTCAATAATGGGAGCTAAGATGCTCGCAGCTGCAGATGACATTGCACAATTCTGGGATAGGGATGCTAATCCGGATATGGCTGGTGCAGCAATGGAAGGTTTCCAAGAATTTATGGTTAAACCTGACCGTGAAGACAAAATTAGAGCTCGTCTTGAAAAAGAGAGAGCTAGAATTCACGGAGCATTATAAATTAAATTTTTATATAGAGGTGTAAATCTACACCTCTATTTTCAATTATTTAAATTAAAATTATAAAATTTATAAGAAAGAAATATTATAAATGACTTTTTGGGAACGTAACCAGTTAAAATTAGCTCCATTTCTTTTTCTTGCACCAGCTATACTTATTTTTCTAATCTATGTAATTTATCCTATTTTTGATTCAATTTGGGTTAGCTTCCATGAATGGAATGGAATGGATAAAAGTGGTGTTAGAGGTAACGGGAAACCAAATTGGGAGTTTGTAGGATTTAAAAACTATATCACTCTATTTACAGACGATGAAGAATTTTATGTTTCACTTTTTAATAATATTAGATGGTTAATATTCAGTTTACTAGCTGTTCCAATTGGATTAGCTTTAGCTCTTTTTGTTAATCAACGAATTTTAGGTATAAGATATATAAAATCATTATTTTATTTTCCCTTTGTAATAAATGCTGTTGTTATAGGAGTAATATTTACTTGGTTTTATAATCCTAAATATGGGGCCTTAACTCTTGTGCTAGGTTTTTTTGGTTTAGATCCTATACCTATGTTAGCAGATGAAAATTTAGCTACATATGGAATTATTATAGCATCATTTTTTCCAGGTATAGCTTACACAATGATATTGTATATTACTGGATTGACAGGTGTAAGTCGGGAAATGATTGAAGCTGGAAGGATAGATGGTGCTTCAGGATTTACAATGTTATGGCATGTTGTTTTGCCTCAATTAAGACCTGCAACTCTTATCGCTATTGTTGTAACATTAGTTGGCGCACTTAGAGCATTTGACTTAATTGCTGTAATGACAGCAGGAGGCCCTTGGGGAAGTTCAGAAGTTTTAGCATACAAAATGTATCAAGAGGCGTTGTTCAATTTTAGGATGGGCTATGGAGCTGCTATTGCAACCATTCTTTTTTTAATTATGGATATTTATATTGCTTGGTTTTTATATCGTTTATTTAAAAACGAAAGGTCTGAAAAATAATGTTTCCAACCCCTATTCAAAATTATTCTTTAAAAATAAATATTGGATATAGAGTTTTACTTGTTTTTACTCTTATAGTCTGGTTGTTACCACTTATTGCAGTAATGCTTACATCAATAAGAACATTTGATGATGTTCTTGCAGGTAATTATTGGACCTTTCCTAAAGAAACAGCATTAGTATCTAATTATGCTGAAGTATTTGCAGATGGAAAAATGGCTGGTTTTTTTCTTAATAGTCTTATTATTACAATACCAACTGTAATAGGAACATTATTTTTAAGTTCTCTAGCAGGTTATTCTCTAGCAATGCATAGATTCAAATTAAATTTATTGGTATTTGCAATGTTTATAGCAGGAAATTTTGTTCCGTATCAAATATTAATGATACCTGTTCGGAACATATCTATCGAATTAGGTATGTATAATAGTCATTTGGGTTTAATTATTTTTCATATTGCTTTTCAAACTGGTTTTTGTACTTTTTTTCTAAGAAATTTTATTAAAGAACTACCATTTGAGCTTATTGAAGCCGCTAGAGCGGATGGAGCTACTGAGTGGACCATTTATAGAAAAATAATTATTCCTTTAACAATACCTGCACTTGCAGCACTAGGTGTTTTAGAATTTACTTTTATTTGGAATGATTATTTTTGGGCATTAATTTTAACACAGGGAGATACTGTTAAACCTATAACTGTTGGTTTAGATGTATTGAGAGGTCAATGGACCACAGCTTGGAATTTAGTATCAGCTGGATCTGTTGTGGCGGCATTACCTCCTGTAATCATGTTCTTTATTTTGCAAAGACAATTTATCCAAGGATTAACATTTGGAGCAGTAAAAGGATAATTAGTTGCAATTAAATTCTTAAAATATAAAAGTACTCAATGTCTTTAATTTCTCTTAGACAACTTTTAGATCACGCAGCAGAAAATAATTATGGTGTACCTGCATTCAATGTAAATAATTTAGAAGCAATTAGAGCTATAATGGAAGGAGCTAAGGAATTGAATAGTCCGGTAATACTTCAAGCTTCAGGTGCTGCAAGGAAATATGCTGGTCCAATCTTTGTCAAAAAACTAGTTGAAGCAGCAATGGATGAATTTTCAGAAATTCCAACAGTTTTGCACCAAGACCATGGCGGCTCTCCAAAAGACTGTAAAAACTGTATAGAGCTTGGTTTTACATCTGTGATGATGGATGGTTCATTATTAGATGATCAAAAAACACCTTCTGATTTTGAATATAATGTAAGAGTTACTAAAGAAACAACTGATATGGCTCATGCATTAGGAGTTTCAGTTGAAGGAGAGATAGGTTGTTTAGGCTCTTTAGAGACTGGAACAGGCGAAAAAGAAGATGGTGTTGGTGCTGAAGGTAAACTTGATCATGATCAGCTATTAACTGATCCTAATGAAGCTTCAGATTTCGTTAAAGCTACAAATGTTGATGCATTAGCTATTGCTATTGGCACAAGCCACGGTGCTTATAAATTTTCCAGACCTCCAACTGGAGATATTTTGGCAATAGATAGAATAAAAGAAATACATGCAAGACTTCCCAATACACATTTAGTTATGCATGGCTCATCTTCAGTTCCGCAAGATTTAATAAAAATTATTAATGAATATGGTGGAAAGATAAAAGAAACATACGGTGTACCAGTTTCTGAAATTCAAGAGGGTATAAAACATGGTGTAAGAAAAGTTAACGTTGATACTGATTTAAGATTAGCTGCTACTGCTGCAGTAAGAAAATACTTCCATGAGAACCCTTCACAATTTGATCCTCGTAAGTATTTATTACTTTCTAAAGATGCCATGAAAGAAGTTGTTAAAAGTAGATTACAAGAATTTGGAACTGCAGGAAATGCTTCTTCTATTAATTCAATTTCTCTGGGCGCAATGGCTACAAAATATAAATCTGGAGAATTTAAAGCAGTCATAAATTAAATTTTTTTTATTGAAAAAATAAATTTTTTATTTCACAATACTTTAGTGAAAAAAATTACTAAACTTGATGAATATCTTTTTGATTTAAATGGATACTTAATTATAAGAAATGCATTAAATAAAAAAGAACTAAAAGATCTTAATAATATTCTTGATAAATTAAAAAATATTAAAAATGATGAATGGATAGGCCATGTTCATGGTCATAATTATGGTGGAAAAGAGGGTTTAAATCTCCAGCAAATTTATGAAGCTGGAAAACCATTTGAAAAATTAATAGATCATCCATCATGGATAAATCATATGTTACATTTTGTCGGAGGAAAGGGTACCTTTGATCACCTTCATGGACCTCTTTTTATTGATGAAAACTTTGCCAATATTCGCGGACCTGGTGAAGCTATTGGTATTCACTCAGGTAATCCTGAGGGTTTGCAAAGAAATCATTATAGGTATCAAAATGGAAAATTTCATTGTTCACAAGTAAATATTCTTCTTGCGCTAACAAATATTGGTCCAGGTGATGGTGGTACTGTTGTAATTCCATCTTCACATAAATCAAATATTGTCCATCCTGAATTTAAAGATAATAAAATGTTAAAAGGAGGCAAAGTATCTTCAGCTGAAGGGATGACAGGAGCTAAAGAAGTTTATATGAAAGCTGGAGATGCTCTTTTATTTGTTGATTCACTTTGTCATGGATCAGCAAAAAGAATAAACAAAGGTGAAAGAAGAATAGTTGTTTATAGATATGGACCTTCTTGGGGTTTCTTTAGACATCCATACAGACCATCTAAAGACCTTCTATCAAGATTATCAAAATTTCAGAAAAAAATAGTTATGCCTCATCAAAATGTGTTAACACCTAATAATAAATAAAATGGAAAAAATTAAATGGGGTATCATTGGCCCTGGAAATATAGCAAACAATTTTGCTGATGGATTAAAAGGTTCTTACTCAGGGCAATTAGTGAGTATAGCAAGTAAAAGTGAAGATCGTAGAAAAACTTTTGGTGATAAATATGATATTCATCCTGACTTTAGATTTGATACATATGAAGATATTATAAATTCAGAGCATATAGATGCAATTTATATTTCTACACCCCATACCTTACATGCTGAATGGACAATAAAAGCAGCTGGTAAAGGAAAACACATTCTTTGTGAGAAACCTGGAGCTATAAATTTTAATGAAGGAAAGAAAATTATTAATGCGGTAAGAGAAGCTGGCGTTTTTTACATGGAGGGCTTTATGTATCGTTGTCATCCACAAATTCCAAAACTAGTAGAGATAATTAAAAACAAAATGATAGGAGATGTAATATCTATTGAAACCTCTTTTGGTTTTGATATGGGTAAGACTATACCTGATCATAGGTTATTTAATAAAAATTTAGCAGGTGGTGGTATACTTGATGTTGGGCTCTATCCAATTTCGTTTTCTAGACTAATAGCAGGAGTAGCAATAGGAGATAAATTTTCAGAACCAAAATTCTTAGATGCTGAAGCAAAAATGGGAGAAACAGGCGTTGATGAAATTGCTCATGCAAATTTAGAATTTAAAAATGGTATAAAAGCTAAAGTATCTACAGCCATTAGAGAAACAATGAAAAATAATGCAATTATTATTGGTTCAGAGGGTAAAATTGAATTACCAGATCCCTGGATGCCAGGTAGAGATGGCGGTCCATACCAAGCAAAAATTATTATAAATAAAAATGAAAATCAAGAAACAGTCGATGTCAAAGGACCTGAACACCTTTTTTTCTTTGAGGGAGAACTTGCTAGTCAATGTATTGCAAAAGAAAAAACTGAACCTCCTCATCCAGCAATGACTTGGGAAGATACATTAGGAAATCTTAAAGCTCTTGATAATTGGAGACAGAAAGTAAATTATAAACTACCACAGGATGAAAAATGAAATACGATAGAATTGAAGGAATAGATAAGGACATTTCTAAACTTGTTATGGGATGTGATAACCAAGACGATATCAATGAAGCTTCAAAGTTATGGGATCATTGGATTGAAGTTGGTGGAAATATGTTTGATACAGCATTTATTTATGGCGGTGGTAACCATGAAAAGGTTTTAGGACAATGGCTGACAAATAATAATAATAGAGATGATGTTCTAATTTTGGGTAAAGGTGCTCACACACCTGATTGCAACCCTGAATCTATCTCAAAACAGTTAACTATTTCTCTTGAAAGAATGAAAACAGATTATGTGGACATTTATATTATGCATCGAGATAATAATGATTATCCAGTTGATGAGTTTATTGATGTTTTGAATGAAGAAAAAGAAAAAGGGAGAATTAAAATATTTGGAGGTTCTAATTGGACTATTGAAAGATTTAAAAAGGGAAATGAATGGGCACAAAAAAATAATAAACAAGAAATGTCTATATTAAATAACAATTTAGCTCTTGCTAAAATGATCAATCCACTTTGGAATGGATGTTTATCATCAAATGATAATGAAATATTAGATTATCTTAACAATACTCAAAAATCCCATATGTCATGGTCAAGCCAAGCAAGAGGTTATTTTTTAGATGATAATATTACAAAAGAAATAGAAAAAAAAATTACAGAGGCTGAGTCATCCTGGAGAAAACCAGGTGAAAATTCAAGTGGACCTATAAGTTGTTATGATAGTAACGATAACAAGGAAAGAAAAAAAAGAGCTAGAGAATTAGCAGAAAAAAAAGGATGCTCTGCAAATAATATTGCAACAAGTTGGACATTAAGCCAATCTTTTCCATCCTTTGCTTTAATAGGCCCAAGATCAATTAGTGAGTTGGATACTACTCTTCCTTGTTTAGATATAGATTTAAATAAAGACGAGATAAACTGGTTAAATTTAAATTAATGGAGAAAATTTAAAATGAAAAAAAAAGAAATATCAATGCAACTCTATACTACAAGACACTTTCAACCTTATGACACTATACTAAAATTTTTATCAGATTCAGGTATCGTTAATATTGAACTTTTTGGGTTAGAGTCAATGAATATAGACGAATTTAAATCAATTATGGATAAATCAAATATTACATCAAAGTCTACTCATATTAGTTATGAATCTTTAATAGATCCAAGTGATATCATAAATCGGGCAAATAAAATGAATATCAAACATGTTATCGTACCTGCTCCTCCAGCAAGAAAAGATACTGAGTTTAAAAATACATTTAATATGAATGAGGAGGAATGGATGGAATTTGGAAAAAAATTATCTTCTTATGTAAATGTTTTTGAAGATGCTGGATTAACACTTGGTTATCACAATCATTCTTATGAATTTAAGCCACTACCAAGTGGAAAGCTACCTATAGAGTGTATGATGAATCATAATGAAAACTTGAAATTTGAAATTGACTTAGGTTGGACGATTGCAGGTGGTGCTGACCCAATCCCTTGGATAAATAAATATTCAAATAAAATTATTGGATGTCACTTAAAAGATTTTTACGATCAAAGTAAAAATTTATTAGAACATGAAGAACAATCTGCAGTTGGAGATGGATTTATTGATTGGCAAACACTAATTACTGAAGTCAAGAAAACACCTTGCGAAGTATTTGTTTTAGAGCATGATGATCCTAAAGATTATAAAGAATTCACAACTAAATCATTGGTAAATTTAGAAAATATATAATGAATATTGGAATTGTTGGTTGTGGTAATATTTCTGAGACTTATTTTGAGTGTCAAAATATATTTAATAATTTTAAAATAATAGCTTGCGCAGATATAAATAAAGAAGCTGCATCTAATGCTGCATCTAAATATAATGTTAAAGCGTTATCAGTTGATGAAATATTAGAAAACAATGAAATTGATTTAATTATTAACTTAACAATTCCTGCAGCTCATAAAGAAATTATAATAAAGTCACTTCATAATGGAAAACATTGTTTTAGTGAAAAACCATTGGCAATGAATTTTCAAGAAGGTTTAGATATACAAAAATTAGCTAATGAAAAGGGTTTATATGTAGGTTGTGCTCCAGATACATTTCTAGGAGCAGCAGGACAAAAAGCTAGAAAATTAATTGAAGATAATAAGATAGGTAAAATTGTTCTGGGAACCTTTAATATAATGTCTCATGGGATGGAGCATTGGCATCCCAATCCAGATTTTTTCTTTAAACCCGGAGCTGGACCTGTATTTGATCTTGGTGTTTATTATATTACTCAATTAGTAAATCTAATTGGACCAGTTAAACAAATAAATGCAATTAGTGGCACTGCCATAAATGAAAGAACAATAACTAGTCAACCAAGATACGGTGATAAAATTAAAGTTGAAACACCAACAACTCTGATGGGTTCTTTAGAGTTTCAAAACAAAGCAAAGATTCAGTTTTTTTGTACTTGGGATGTTTGGAAAAATAATCACTCTACAATTGAACTCTATGGACTTGATGGCTCAATGATAGTTCCGGATCCAAATTTTTTTAGTGGTGATTTATTAATTTCCAAAAAAGATAGTGATTGGGAAACTATAAATAATGATAGTATGTTGTTAGGTATTCCCAATAAAAATGATGGGCATGGTGATAAAAAAGCAAATTATAGGGGAATAGGTCTTTCAGAAATGATTGATTCTATATCTCATAATCGAAAAGCAAGATGTTCTCTTGAATTATCTCTTCATGTTCTCGAGATTATGGATGGAATTATAAAATCGGCTGACGAAAATAAATCATATCAACTATCTACTACTACCGACCAACCTGAAATATTAACTGAAGAAGAAATAAAAAATTTAAAACTATAATTAAGAATTTTATATGTTGTTATTTAGTAATTTTTAGATAACTTTCTTGATTTTGATTAAATAAAACTTCATTAAATTTTGAAAGATCATTATCAACTTTTTTTAACATTGAGTTAAACTCTGATCTTTTTGTTACCACTAATGAAATATCTGCAACAATTAAATCTATAACAAAAAATCTATCTTTAGATTCTTTTACTCGCCATGTTACAATAACTGAACCAGTATCTGAAAAGATCTCCATATCAATTAGAGTAACTTGATTTTTTTTATCATATTTTGATTTTGTTAATTCATAGGTTTGGTCTGAATATCCTTGCATCATTGAAGCTATATTTAAAGCTAAATGTCTTTTAAAATTATCGATGTAGATCATTTTTGTATTTTTATCTGATTTTTTCCAAGCTTCTCCTGCAACAAATTTAGCAATACCTGTACCTGCAAAATTATTATTTATTGTTTTTTCAACTAGAAGAAATCTGTTTTCATTCGAGAGATTTTGATTTTTATAAGCTTCAAGAATAATATCTATTTCTCTTTTAAGCCATTCTGAAGTTTCACCAGAATATAAATTGTTTGAAATAAAGATTATAAAAAAAATTACAATTAACTTAGACTTCATTATTCGAATTCGATGCTAATAAGAGGTAGGGGTGTTAATTCTGAATCATCCACATTGTTTATTGCTGCTTTTCGGTTTTGATAATAAGAACTTCTTACTGCTGCATAATAATCTACTGAATTATCTCTTAATGCATTAACTTCATCAATTATTTGTGATCTCGTATCAACTGCATTAACTGCTGTTCTCATTGGTACTAACCAAGCCTCACCCTCACTTACTGCATATGCATTAATTGGATCTGTCAACATTGTTAATACCATTCCTGATGTGTCTCTTAGATTTGAAGGTCCAAACAATGGGAGTACTATATAAAAACCATCTCCAACCCCCCATGAAGCAAGAGTTTGTCCATAATCTTCTTCTTTTTCCTCAAGTCCTATTTTTTCAGCAACATCAATTAGACCAAAAACACCTACAGTGCTATTTACAATAAATCTTCCTGTAGATTGAACGGCATTGTCACTTTGACCCTGTAATAATTGATTTACAACTACTAATGGCGCTCTTAAATTGCTTAAAAAATTATTTATTCCACTTTGTATTGGAGAAGGTAATTTTTTGTAACCTTTTGCAATTGGCTCCAAAACAATTCTATCAGCTACATTATTAAAACTAAATATGGCTCTATTTACTGGTTCAAAAGGATCATAAATTTCATCTTCTATTGTGGTTGTTTCAAAATCTTCTGAATCAGTATTTACCTGATCAGCATCGCTGGCAATTACGTTATAGGATTGTAAACTGAAAAATAGAAAAAGTAGAATTACAATTTTTTTACTCATAGACTAACCACTAATAACTAAACTATTATTTAATATAGTTTATAAATTACATTATATATATCTCTAATATAGCAAAAAAATGACAGAAAATTCTCAAAATTATCTTGATTTGTTGAATAAAGAGCAAAGAAGTGCAGTACAACAAACTAATGGATCTCTTCTTGTTTTAGCTGGTGCTGGTAGTGGAAAAACCAGGGTATTAACCTTTAGAATCTTGAATATATTAATTAAAAAACTTGCTACTCCTAGGCAAATATTGGCAGTAACATTTACAAATAAAGCTGCAAGCGAAATGAAGTCACGAATCGGAGATGCATTAAATTTTCCTATTGATAATATGTGGATAGGAACATTTCACTCTTTATCACTAAGAATACTAAGACAACATTTTGAGCAAGTAGGATTAAGAAAAAATTTCTTAATTATTGATGTAGATGATCAATTAAAATTAATAAAAAATATTTGTGAATTAGAAAAAATAGATACAAAAGAAACCTCACCTAAATATTATTTATCAGCTATAGATAATTTAAAAAATAAAGGAATAAGCCCTAATGAATTGAGTGAAAATAAATATCGTAAAAATGATAAAGAAATTCGAAAAATATACAGTATCTATCAGTCTGAACTTCTTCGATTAAATAGTGTTGATTTTGGTGATTTAATTTTATTTTGTATAAAAATTTTTCAAAAAAATAATAATATATTATCAAAATATCAAAACATTTTTAAATACATTCATGTAGATGAGTACCAAGATATTAACCCTATTCAACAACAGTGGATTCAATTTTTATATAAAGGAAACAAAAATATATGTTGTGTTGGTGATGATGATCAATCAATATATTCTTGGAGAGGTGCAGATGTTACAAATCTATTGAATTTTGAAAAAAACTTTGAGAATGTAACAATAGTAAGATTAGAACAAAATTATAGATCGACAAGAAATATATTAAGCTGTGCATCAACTCTTATTGCAAAAAATAAAGGGAGATATGGAAAAGAATTATGGAGTAAAAATCAGATTGGTGAAAAAATTACCATTAATGGATTTTGGGAAACAAAAGAAGAATCTATTTTTGTAACAGACAAAATAGAAAATATAATAAAAGAGAAAAAAAATTTGAGCGAGATCTCAATTTTGTTTCGCGTTGCTGCACACACTAGGTCTTTTGAAGAAAGACTAATCAATCTTGGACTTCCTTATAAAATAATTGGTGGATTAAGATTCTATGAAAGAAAAGAAATTAAAGATATTATTGCATATTTAAGATTAACAAATAACCTATCTGACGATTTAGCTTTTGAAAGAATAATAAACGTACCTAAAAGAGGAATTGGAAAATCCACAGTTAGTAAAATTAGTAGCTATGCAAGAATGAATAATATTTCTTTATTTGAATCTGCACAACAGTTGACATTTAAGGGTAATTCTAAGGCCAGGGGAGAATTATATAATTTTACTGATAATATTTTAAAATGGCAAAAGGTTAAGAAGAAATTTGATCATATTGAATTAGCTAAAGTAATAATAGAAGACTCTGGTTATTTAGATTACTTAAAAAAAGAGGAGGAGAACTCAAATAAACCTGACAGTCTATCAAGAATAGACAATTTAAATGAATTTATAGAAAGCTTAAAAGAATTTGAAAATATAGAAGGTTTTTTGGAACATGTATCTTTGGTTATGGAAAACATAACAAATACTTCTGAAGATACACTAACTCTTATGACAATACATGCTGCTAAAGGATTAGAGTTTGATTATGTATTTCTAGCTGGTTGGGAGGAGGGTGTTTTTCCAAGTCAAAGGTCAATAGAGGAATCAGGTAATAAGGGATTAGAAGAAGAAAGAAGACTGGCTTATGTCGCATTAACGAGAGCAAGAAAAAAAATTTACATTACCTATGTAAATCAAAATAGATATTCTTTTGCATCACATGATTACAACTTGCCATCGAGATTTATAAGTGAACTTCCAGAAGATAAAGTAGAGATAAATGACTCCAAATATATTCAAGATAATAACTTTTTAGATAATTTTTTAGAAACTGACTCATTCAGTGAAGAAATTATTACACCCGGAAGAAGAAGATTATTAGAAAATTCAAAAAAAAATAATATTGATTGGGATTTTAATCAAGATTTTGAATTTGAAGTCAATATAACTAAAGGGAAACAAGTTTATCATCAAAAATTTGGTAATGGCAAAATAATAAAATTAGATGGTGACAAAGCTTTGATTGATTTTGAGAACTTTTCTTCAAAAAAGGTATATTTGAAGTTCTTGAAAATTATAGATTAATTTTTTCTAAAAAATCTTTTTCGTTTAAAATCTTAATTCCTAATTTTGTTGCTTTATCTATTTTTGAACCTGCTTTTTCTCCAACTATTAGAAAATCTGTTTTTTTACTAATACTAGACAATATTTTTGCTCCTTTAGTTTTTGCTAAGTACTTTGCTTCATCTCTTGAAAGTTCAGATAAAGTACCAGTAAAAACTAAATGTTTATTTGAAAAAAAATTATCAAATGATTTATTCTCTATATATGAAATAGATAAATGATTTTTTAAATATTTAATAGTTTCATTATTTATATCTTTAGAAAAAAAATCTACAATAGAAGATATTGCTTTTGGTCCTAAACCATCAATATTTTCTAACAAGCTTATATTATTTGAAGATGAAATAAATTTATCTAACTGTTTAAATTCGTTTGCTAAGATTTCAGCATTAACTTCTCCAATAAATCTAATTCCAAGTGAATAAATAAACTTATCTAATGAAATTTTTTTAGAATTATTAATAGAATCTATTAAATTAGAAAAAGATAATATACCCCAGCCATCTAACTTAATTATTTCTGATTCAAAATTTTTAAGATTAAATATATCTTCTACTTTATTTATATATTTTAAATTAAATAATTGCTTAACTTGTTTCTCACCAAATCCATCAATATTTAAACTTTTCTTACTGACGAAATGAATTATTCTCCCTATTTTTTGTGAACTACAACCATATGTATTTGAACATCTTAGTATCGCTTCATCTTTTTCTCTTATAACATTACTTTTACAGATAGGGCACTTCTTAGGAGGTTTTATTTTAGTATTCAATTTACTATTTTTTTTTACTAATCTAGTAACATACGGAATTACATCTCCTGCTCTTTCAATTTCTACAAGATCTAAAACATTTATATTTTTTTTATTTATTTCATCAAAATTATGTAAAGAAGCATTAGATATGATTACACCGCCTAAATTAACTGGTTCTAATCTAGCTACAGGAGTGATTGCACCAGTTCTTCCAACTTGGTAATCAACAGATTGAATTATAGTATTAGCTTTTTCAGCAGAAAACTTTATGGCAACTGCCCATCTTGGGTTTTTTCCTACATAACCTAATCTTTCTTGAAGTTTAAAACTATTTATTTTTACAACTAACCCATCAATATCATAATCAATACCTGATCGTTTGTAATCTATTTGATTATAAAATTTAATAATTTCTTCAACTGAGTGACATTTTTTACTAAGATTATTAGGACTAATATTCCATTTCTTAAGTTGATTATAATAATTCTCAATTTTATCAAATTTATAAGAACATTTACCAATGCCATGAGGTATGAATTTAAGTGGTCTGCTATGACTAATAGAAGTATCAAGCTGCCTTAGGCTCCCAGCTGCAGCATTCCTTGGATTTGCAAATTTAGATTTACTTTCAAACTTAGAATTAAGTTTCTCAAAATCACTCTTATTTAAGAATACCTCACCTCTAATTTCAATAAAATCTGGAAAATTTTCTTTTAATTTTAATGGAATATTTTTTATATTTAAAATATTTTCTGTAACATCTTCTCCAATAAATCCATCTCCTCTTGTACCTGCAGAAAACAAATTTCCATTTTTATAGACAAGATTTAAAGACAGTCCATCAATTTTTGGTTCACAAATATATTGAAAATCATCATCATTATCTAAATTTAAAAATTTTACTGTGCGTTTTATAAATTCTTTTATATCATTATTATCAAAAGCATTTGCGAGTGAGTACATTTGAGAGTCATGTTTTATTTTTTTAAAATTATCTTTTATTTTACTTCCATAATTCTTGTTAGGACTATTTTTTAAAATTAAACTTGGATATTTTTTTTCTAAAATATCATTTTCTTTAACTAACTTATCAAATTCTTGATCAGTTATTTTAGGTTTATCTAATGTGTGATAATTATAATTATGTTTTTTGATTAAATCAGCAAGCTCTTTTAATCTTTTTGAAATTATCTCTTTCTTATCCATCAAAAAAATTTCTAATTTTTTTTAAGAATGTTTCTTCACCATCAATTTGCTCTACTAAATTATAGCTTAATTTATACCATTTAGAGTTAGGATAATTATAACCTAGTAATGCAGCAGTATTATAGCTTTCTTCATACATCCCCATTTGGTAATAGGCCTCAACCATTCTATGCAATGCTTCAGGTGTAAATTTTGTAATTGAAAATTCATCGACCACTATTTTAAATCTATTTAAGGCGGAAATATATTTTTTATTATTTAAATAAAATCTTCCAATTTCCATGTGCTTAGCTGCGATATTAGAATTTACTAAAATAATTTTTTGTCTACTATCTTTAGCGTATGTACTTTCAGGAAATCTTTTAATTACTTGATCAAATGCCTCTAAAGCTAAATTATTAAAGTATCCATCTAAGGTTTCATTTTGTAGTTGCTCATAATAAGATACTGCAACCATATAATAGATATAATCCAGATCTTTGTGTGATGGATACCTATTAATAATTCTTTTAAAGTTTAAAATTGCATTATCATAATCCATTTGAATATAACTTATAAATGCAATCATTATTTCTGATTGTATAGCTTCATTAGATAATGGAAAAAGTTTTTTGATTTCTGAAAATTGTTTTGTTGCTAAATCATAGTTTTGCTGATCAAACGTTATTTTTGCTAATTTATATAGATTTTCTGGATTATCTAATAAAATTTCGTCATCACTTTTATTAATATTTTTATTGGCATTTGAACAACTAATACATTGTATTAATAATATTAGACAGATAAATTTTTTTATCATAATTTATTTATATATTTTAATTTTAAAATTTGAATGAAATATATAACTAAATACAAATCTCCTAATTACAATTCAAGAAATAAATCTAAAATACAGCTTATAATTATTCATTATACCGCACTAAGGAATACTAAAGAAGCAATTTCATATTTATGCTCAAAAGAAAAAAAAGTAAGTGCACATTATTTAATATCTCAAGACGGTGTAATTTATAATTTAGTTAATGAAAAATTCAGAGCTTGGCACGCAGGACAATCATTTTGGCAAGATATTATTGATATTAATTCTTTTTCAATAGGAATTGAACTAGATTATAGCCCAATTGGAAAAAATAATAAATTTTCTTCTAAAATGATATCTTCATTAAAAAAATTAATTATTAAAATAAAAGATAAATATAAGATTAATAAAAAAAAAATTTTAGCTCATTCTGATATAGCACCATTAAGAAAAAAAGATCCAGGTAAGTATTTTCCTTGGAAATTATTAGAAAATGAAAAAATTATTTTTAAATTTCAAAATATAACAAAAAATGACACAAAAATAATTGAAGATTGGTTTAACAAATATAATATTACGTCTAAAAAAAGAATAATAATTTTTGCTCTCTCACTAATTGGGTATGATACTCGCCAAGTTTATAAAAATTTAAAACATTATAATAGGTTAATTTCTGCTTATAAAAGTAGATATTTAAGTGAATTAACTTATGCAAGTAAAGAAACTGTATATACTAATATAATTAAGCATTTATTTAAAAATTTATTGACGAAAAATTAAATAGATTTATTACGCCATTTGATGGTGCGATGATCGCTTGAGAAATCAAGAGGAAAGTCCGGGCTCCACTGGAAAAAAAACCAGGTAACACCTGGCAAGTGAAAGCTTAGGGAAAGTGCAACAGAAAATATACCGCCTGCAAAGGTAAGGGTGAAATGGTGGGGTAAGAGCTTACCGCTTTTTTGGTAACAAAAAAGGCATTGCAAACCCTTTTTGGAGCAAGGTCAAATAGGAATAGCAATCAGATCCAGCTGAGTTATTCGGGTAGACTGCTTGAAACAAATGGCAACATTTGTTCTAGATTAATGATCATCGATTTTTTATTAAATTACAGAACCCGGCTTATGCACCATCTATATTTATATAGAACATACAAAGAACATTTATAATTAATTGATATACCCATTGACGCCCATATAATCCCATGATAACCCATTTTTAATGGATTTATTTGTATCTAAGTATATTAATAAAATAGATAAGAAGGGAAGAGTTTCTCTGCCTTCTAGCTTTAGAAATGTACTTCCAAAAGCTAATAGAAATGAAATTATTTTATACAAATCTATAAAAACACCTTCTATTGAGGGCTGTGGTATAGGCAGATTAGAAGAAATCGCAAAAAGAATTAATAATTTAGATTTTTTTTCTGAGGATTATGATGATTTTTCAACATCAATATTTTCAGAAATAATTACAACTAATATTGATAAAGAAGGAAGATTTTTAATTCCTGAAGAATTAAAATTATACGCTGGCATTAAAACTGAAGCTGCTTTTTTTGGTCAAGGCCATTATTTTCAAATCTGGGAGCCAAATAAAGGTCTAAAAAATACTGAAGACTCAAGAAGGCGTCTTTTAAAAGAAAAAAAATCATTACGAATGATGTTAACGCAACAAAAATAATATGGAAAATTTACATAAGTCAGTAATGATTAATGAAATATTATCCTTTCTACCTCTAACAAAATCAATAAATGTAATAGATGCAACTTTTGGTGGCGGTGGCTATTCAAAAACTATCCTTGAAAAATTTAATGTAAATCAATTGTTAGCAATAGATAGGGATCCAATTTCAAAAATATTTGCAAAAGAAATAGAGTCTAAATTTTCAAATTTTTCTTTAATAAATGATAAATTTAGTAAAATTGAAGAAATAGTAAATAATACAAACTTTAAAGATAAAAAATTTGACATAATACTTTTCGATATAGGTACAAGCTCAAATCAAATAGATAATGCACAAAGAGGTTTTTCATTCAACAAATCTGGGCCACTTGATATGCGAATGGGTTCTTCAGATAAAAATGCTTATGATATTATTAATAAGTATGAAGAAAAAAATTTAGCTAATATAATTTTTCAATATGGAGAAGAACATTATTCAAGAGTTATAGCAAAAGAAATAGTAAAAAGCAGAAATATAAAATTTATAAGTGATACGATAGAATTATCAAACATTATTAAAAAATGTTTACCAAAAAAGAAACAATTAAATAACAAGATTCATCCAGCTACAAAAACATTTCAGGCAATTAGAATTTATGTAAACGATGAGTTAAGTGAACTAAAGACGAGTCTAGAAAAAACTTTGAAAATTTTAAATAAGGATGGTTTAATTTTAGTAGTTTCTTTCCAAAGTCTAGAAGATAGAATTGTGAAAGATTTTTTTAACCACAATAGTGGTAAACGATGGCGTTCCTCCCGCCACTACCCGGAGTTACCTGATAAACTGGCAACTCAACTTAAAATAATCACCAAAAAACCAATATTGCCATCAGCTTCTGAGATTTTAGAAAATCCCAGATCTAGATCAGCAAAACTTCGGGTAGCTCAGAAAATTTAATAATGAAGTATACTAAATCAATTATATTCTTTTTAATTCTTAATTTAATACTAGTTTTTTTAATGATTTTTATTGCCAACAATACAAGAGAAATCGAAAAAAATAATCAAAATTTGAAAATGAAAATATCTAAAATTTCAGAAAATTTAAAAATTAATAAGATAGAATTAGCTGCTCATCAAAATAGCTCATATTTAAAAACACTATATGAATTGTATTTTAATGAAACTCAAAAAAATAATGTCCCTCTTATTGTAAAAATGAAAGAACTTTCAAATCAAGATAGAAATATTAAGCTTGTTAGTTCAAATAATTAATTAATGTTAAGTAAACTAAAATTATTTGATAGTGATTCTTTAAAATTACTTCATAGAAGAGTTTTTTTTTCAATTACAATTTTTATTTTTGTCTATTTTATTTCTATTTATAGAATCTCGTCAATTATGCTTTTTCCTGATCTTATTGATGATAACACTAATTATATAAAAAAAGATATTAGAGGCAGTATTTATGATAGGAATGGAAATATAGTTGCTACCTCTATTGAAAGTATCTCTTTATCAATTAACCCTAATAAGATAAAAAATAAAAAAAAACTTGCTAGCAAATTGGGATTAATCCTTGATTTAGATATAAAAAAAATAGAAAAAAAATTATTATCAACAAGTAAATTTATTTGGATAAAAAGAAATATATCTCCAGTTGAATATCAAGAAATAATTAATCTTGGTGAAATAAATATCAAAGCTCATAAAGAGTCTAAAAGAATATATCCCTATAAGAATACTTTGTCACATATTCTTGGATATGTAGATATTGATCAAATTGGTCAGAGTGGAATCGAGAGGTATTTTGAAAATGATCTCGCAAAATCACAAGATATAATTATTAGTATTGACACTAATTTACAGCAGTTGGTTAGAGAAAATCTCTTAAAAACCATAAATAATTATAAAGCTGAGTCCGGTTTAGCTATAGTTATGGATATTACTAACGGTCAAATCTTATCATCAGTAAGCTTACCTGATTATAATCCTGAGGACAAATCCTCATATAATAACAATAATTTAATTAATAGAGTTTTTCAGTCTAATTATGAAATGGGATCAACTTTCAAACCAATAACTGCCACTATTGGATTTGATTTAGATATTATAGATCCTCAAATGACTTTTGATGTTACAAAAAAATATTTAAATATAAGTGATCATGATAAATACAAAGATAATGGTATTTATGATGTTGAAAAAATAATTGTTGAATCATCCAATATTGGTACAGCTCAGATTGCTACTTTGATTGGAAAAAAAAACCAAATAGAATTTTTTGAAAAAATAGGTTTCAATAAAAAAATAAATATAGAAAATAAAGAAAGCTCAGCTCCTTTAGGAAATAAATATAATTGGGGTAAGCTAGAAACAGCAACGATAGGATTTGGTCATGGATTTGCAATTACACCTCTTCATTTAGTTAAAGCTTATGCTTCATTAGCGAATAATGGGAATGAGGTTTTTCCTACACTTCAATTAAACAAACAATTTGAACAAAATCAAATTTTTAATAATAAAGAATCATCTAAATTCTTTATCAATTTATTAAATTCTGTTGTTCTCAAGACCGAATACACTGGTCCTAGAGTAAAAGTAGATGGTTATTCTGTAGGAGGTAAAACTGGAACATCAGAGTTACTAAATCCAAATGGTGGATATTATAAGGATAGAAACTTAACGTCCTTTATTGGAATATTCCCAACAAATAATCCAAAATATGTAGTTTACACTGCTATTGAGTATCCAAAAAAGGAAACAGGCACTAAACAAAGAATGACTGGAGCAAGAGTAAATGCACCCTTAGTAAAAGATATTATTATTAATATTATAAGCCTCTTTAATATTTCAAAAGATAAAAATGATGATCTTCTAAAAGTAGACACAAATTTTTTATATAGAAAATTAAATGCTACTGTCTAATTTATCAAAAGTTATAAGAGTAAATAAAACTTACAACTTTAATAAAAATAAATATTTCTCTGCAATTACCTCTAACTCAAAATTTACTAATAACAAAACCTTGTTTGTTTATGACAAAAATAAAAAGATAAAAAAGATTTATTTAGATGAAGTGCTTAAGAATAAAACTCCTGCTATAATTTCAAATAAATATATTAAAAATTTAAAAATTCCTCAATTTATTGTATCTAATATTAATTTTGAGATATATTATTTATTAACTAAGCTTCATAGTAATCTTCCCTTTAAAACACTAGCAGTTACAGGTACCAATGGAAAGACATCAGTTGTTTGGTATATTTCAAAAATTCTTAATTCACTAAAATATAATAATACAGTGGTTGGTACTTTAGGACATTTTGTAAACGGAAAAAAAATAAATGATATAAATTTAACAACACCTGCCTATGAAGAATTATTTAGATATGGATCTTCGAATAAAAAAGAAAAAAATATTTTCATTTTTGAAGCCTCAAGTCACGCTCTAGAACAAAACAGGTTAAGAAATTATCCTATAAATATTGCAGCTATTACAAACATTTCAAAAGATCATCTTGATTACCATAAAACATTCTCAAATTATAAAAAATCTAAAATTAAACTTTTCTCTAATCATTTAGTAAATTCTGGATTTGCTATAATTAATTCAAGATTAAACATCTTATCTGAATTAAAAAAAACATTGATAAAAAAAAACGTAAAATTTAAATATTTCGGAAATAAAAATATAAAATTAATAAAAATCAATGATATTGTATATTTGAATATTAACAATATAAAACATAAACTAGAAAATCTAAAACTTAAAACAAATATAGAATTAGAAAATTTAGAATGTGCAATTACTTGTTGCTTAGCACTTAATATTAGTCAAAGTAAAATTATAAGAGTATTATCAAAAGTTACAAATCCATCAGGTCGTTTGCAAACAATTGAGTATAAGAAAAAAAAATCAAAAATTATTATTGATTATGCACATACACCAGATGCTTTGAAAAAAATTCTACTTGCTTATAAAATCAAAAAAATGAAACCATCAATTTTATTTGGTTGTGGCGGTGATAGAGATAAAAGTAAGCGGAAATCCATGGCATTAATTGCAAATAAATATGCTGATAAAATTTATATAACGGATGACAATCCTAGAAATGAAAATCCATCTAAAATAAGGAAAAATATTCTAAATTATTGTTCTAGAGCTATGGAAGTATCTGATAGAAGAAAAGCAATTAAATTAGCTATTAAAGAATTAAAAATGAATGAAATTTTAATAGTAGCAGGTAAAGGGCACGAAAAATTTCAAGTTTTAAAAAATAAAACAATTAAGTTTGATGATTTTACAGTTGTTAAACAATTATTAAATAAATGATCGAATTAAATCAATTAGAGAAATATATAATATCTAGAAAAGATAAAATTCAAATATCAAGTAAAGATATTAAAAGTGGTGATATATTTCTTGCTTTAAAAGGTAAAAGGTTTCATGGAAACAAGTTTTTAAATGAAGCAATAGATAAAGGTGCAAAGTTTTGTGTAACTGATAATAAAAATTTCAAAAAAAATAAAAAAATTTTATATGTAAATAATATTTATAAATATCTTTCAAAAATAGCAAAAACGAAACGAGATTTATACAAAGGTAAAGTAATAGGCATTACTGGCAGTGCTGGTAAAACTACTTTAAAAGAAACTTTAGCATTTTTCTTAAAAAAAGATCATACCATTTCTTACTCAAAGAAAAGTTATAATAATCAGTTAGGTGTATTAATTTCTTTACTAAATTTAAATTTAAAATCAAATTATGCAATTTTTGAAATTGGAACAAATAATTTTGGTGAGATAAAATTTCTTAGTAATTTAGTCAAACCATCAGAGGTATTTATTACAAATATACAATCTACTCACCTTGAAAATTTTCAAACTAAAAATAATATTGCCAGAGAAAAAGCTGATATATTTATTTCTAAATATAATAATAATAGGAAAAAGCTATATCTCAATGTTTCTTCTAAATCTGAAAATATTTTAATCACAAAAGCAAATAAAGAAAAAAATCTTAAAATAATTCGTATTGATAATTCTTCAAAAAAATATTTTATTAAAAAAATATCTCCCTATAAAAAATTGCATAAAGTAACTTTATCAATTAATAAAAAAAAGGTTAACATTGTTACTGATTCAATAGTAATGCATAGATTAAATAACTTATTATTTTGTCTTGCATTTTATAATGAAAATTCTCTGAACATTAAATCAGTCCTAAATAGTTTCAAGTTTTTAAAACCAGTGGAAGGTAGGGGATTAGTCCATAAAATTTCTTTAAATAAAAAAAAAATAAATATTATTGATGAATCTTATAATGCTAATCCTGATACAATGTTGCAAAGCATAAAAAACTTAGAAAATATCAAAGTAAAAAATAATAAAAAAATAATAATTCTAGGGACAATGAATGAATTAGGAAATAATTCTTATAAAATTCATTATAAATTACTACAAAAATTAGATACCACTATTTTTAAATTTGTAATTTTATGTGGCGAATTCTTTGAATTATCTGTAAAAAATTTAAATCCAAATAATGAATTTATCCATTTTAAAAATACAAATAAAATTATGCAATTTTTAAAAGAGAAAGTGCATAATAATGACATTATTTTAATTAAATGTTCTAATTCGACAAAAATAAATAAGTTTGCAAAAATATTATTAAAACAGGTATCGATTTGATTAAATATTTGGCCTTTGAATACCAATCTTTATTTAGTTTTCTAAATATTTTTAGTTATATTACATTTAGAACTGGCGCCTCTATTCTTACTGGATTATTTTTTTCTCTCATATTTGGAAATTATGTTATTAACAAATTATCAAATGTTCAGCCAACTGGCCAGCCAATAAGAGATGATGGTCCAGAGTCACATATAATTGCAAAAAAAGGTACTCCTACAATGGGTGGCCTGTTGATTATTCTAAGTGTTTTTGTTTCAACAATTATTTGGGCTGATTTACAAAATATTTTTATATGGATTTTACTTTTAACTATTTTAATTTTTGGATCTATTGGTTTTGCAGATGACTACAGTAAAATCAAATCAAATACAAGTAAGGGTATTTCATCAAAAATAAGAATTATATTTCAAATCATTTTTTCTTTTTTCATTACATATTTAATTCTTATCAATTTAGATCCAAGTATAAGCAAATCTATGACATTTCCTTTCTTTAAAAATTTAATTATAGATTTTGGAATATTTTATTTTCTAATTTCTATATTTATAATTATTGGATCAGCTAATGCAGTAAATCTAACTGATGGACTTGATGGTTTAGCAATTGTCCCTGTAATGATAGTTGCTATGTCTTTTGCTTTCATAGCGTATGTTTCAGGTAATATAGTTTTTTCTAATTATTTACTTATCCAATATATTCCTGGAACCGGTGAATTAGCAGTTTTTTGTGGTTCTTTAATTGGAGCCGCTTTAGGTTTTCTTTGGTTTAACGCACCACCTGCTAAAGTTTTTATGGGTGATACAGGATCTTTAGCATTAGGCGGCTCTTTAGGCTCAGTAGCAATAATATGCAAACATGAAATTCTTCTTGCAATAATAGGAGGTTTATTTGTTCTAGAAACCTTGTCTGTAGTAATCCAAGTATTCATTTTTAAAATGACAGGAAAAAGGGTTTTTTTAATGGCTCCACTGCATCATCATTTTGAAAAAAAGGGATGGCCTGAGTCAACAATAGTTATTCGTTTTTGGATAATTACTATTGTATTAGCTTTGATAGGTCTTGCAACTTTAAGAATAAGATAATGTATTTAATTTATGGAATTCAAAAATCAGGACTTTCTATAGTAAATTATTTTGAAAATAAAAAAATAAAATTTAAGATGTGGGATGATAATCCAATAGTAAGAAAGGCTATAAAAAAAAATTACAATAAAGATTATTTTTTTAATATAAAAAAAGATAATTTGAATGATTTTAAAAAAATTTTTGTTAGCCCAGGAATATCTTTAAGACAAAAAAAATTTAAAAGAAAAAATATATCTAAAAAAGTAAATAGAGATTTAAATTTATATATTTCGAATTTAACAAATCAAAAGATTGTAGCTATTACTGGCACAAATGGGAAATCAACAACAACCAAATTAATAGGAGACATTTTAAAAAAAAATAATATTAAAACATTTGTTGGGGGCAATATTGGAGAATCATTATGCAATGCTTTTCTTCTTAAAAAAAAATATAAAGTTCATGTTATCGAATTAAGTTCTTTTCAATTAGAAACAGTTAAGTCACTTGATAGTAGAATATCAGTAATAACAAATTTATCTGGTGATCATTTAGATAGGTACAAAGGTATTAGTGATTATGTTAGTCAGAAGAAAAATATTATTACTAAAAATGGAATTAATTTGTTATCAATTGATGATATTTATTCAAGAAAGATATTTAATCAAAAAAAAATTAAAAATAAAATTAGTTTTTCTTTAGTCGATAAATCAGCTGATTGTTTCGCTAACAATGATTATATTCTAGATAATTACTTCAAAAAAAACAAAAAATTATTTATAAAAAATATCTCAAAAGATTTAGAAGGTAATTTTAATATTCAAAATATTTTAATAGCATACATATGTAGCAAAATATTAAAAATTCCAGAATCTAATTTTCTTAAGGTTATTAAAACATTTAAGGGTCTGCCATTTAGATCATCTACAATTTTTACAAATAATAAATTAAAAATAGTAAATAATAGTAAATCTACTAATTTAAATTCAACAATAAATTCAGTTGTAAATTATAATAATATTTACCTAATCTTAGGAGGCATAGCTAAAGAAAAAAATTTTGAAATTCTTCTAAAATATAAAAATAAAATTAGCTGTGTATATACTTACGGAAAATCAGGAAATTTCATTGAAAAAAAATTAAAAAAAGAATTAGTTGTTAAAAAATTGGCAAATTTAAAATCAGTTATCAAAGAAACCTTCAAGGATATTAAAAAAAATTCAAATCAATCAACTATATTGTTCGCTCCTGCATGTGCCTCTTATGATCAATACAAAAATTTTGAAGAAAGAGGCATACATTTTAATAAATTAATTAAAAATTATATAAATTAATCATGGAATATTTAAAGAATTGGTGGAATTCAATTGATAGAATTAACATTATATTAATATTTTCATTGGGTTTTACGGGATTAATACTTTCATTTTCCATGGATGAAAATTTATCCATAAATAGACACTCTATTTTTTTTCTTTTTTCAGTTTTCTTACTTATTGCGTTATCAGACTTAGATAGTAAAAATATAAGAAGAATTTCATTATTTTCATTTATTATTTTATTAATAATAATACTGCTAATACTTTTTTTAGATTATGAAGTTAAAGGCGCTAAGAGATGGTTTCAAATATTTAACTTTACACTTCAACCTTCAGAGATAATTAAGCCTATTTTTGTTATATTGACTGCATGGTGTATAAGTAAATCTATAGAAGATAAAAAATTTTATTTACCTTTACTGTTTGTTTTTTTCTTCTTGCTTTTGTCTTTAATACTTATGCAGCCAGATTTGGGAATGACAGTTTTACTGTCAGCAACTTTTTTTTGCCAGTTATTCGTTGCTGGTTTATCAATTTTTTTAGTTATAGTTGCATTTTTATTTATATTAGGAATTTCAATTTTTTCTTATTTTATTTTTGATCATGTTCAATCAAGAATTAATTCATTTCTTGGTGGATTAGGTGGGACTGATACATACCAAATAGATTTAAGTATTCAAGCTTTCAAAAATGGCGGGCTACTTGGAAAGGGTCCAGGGCAAGGTATTTTAAAAGAAAAAATTCCTGATGCTAACACTGATTTTATTTTTGCTGTTGCTGGAGAAGAATTAGGATTTATTTTTTGTTTAATAATTATTTTTATAATTCTATCTATTATAATAAGAAGCTTATTAAAAGTTCTACAGCTTGAAGATCCATATAAAATTATAGCAATTAGCGGTTTAATTTGCTCATTTGGATTACAATGCTTAATTAATATCTTTAGCTCGCTTGGCCTTATACCAACAAAGGGTATGACACTGCCATTTGTAAGTTATGGAGGTTCTTCCATGATATCAATAGCAATTTTATTTGGTTTTTTATTATCTCTTACAAACAAAAAAAATGAAGAATTATGAAAGAAAATTTTTTACTAATTACAGGAGGAACAGGGGGACATGTTATACCAGCAAAAAATTTTGCCAATTATTTGTCCGTTAAAAATATAAATTGCTCAATTATAACTGACAAAAGAGGTTATAAATATTTTGAAAATTATAATGGAAAAATTTATATAATTAGCTCGTCAAATTTGAATGGAAACCTAATATTTAAAATCTTTGGCATATTTCAAATTTTATTAGGATTAATTCAATCATTCATTATTATATTTTTATTAAAACCATCCCATTCTATTTCCTTTGGAAGTTATGCTTCGTTTTCTCCAATGTTATCATGTATGTTATTTAAACCAATTTATAAAGTTAAACTTTATATACATGAACAAAATTCAATAATAGGAAGAACGAATAAATTTTTTTTGAAATTTTCAAATAAATTATTTTTAAATTTTGATATTAAATCTAAAATCAATTCAAAGTTTAAAGATAAAATATTTGTAGTTGGTTCTCCAGAAAAAAATTTTCAAAAAAATAATAATATAAGCAATAAAAATTCTGAGAGTAACTTTACAATTTTTATTTCTGGCGGCAGTCAAGGATCAGAATTTGTATCAAATTTTGCAACAAATCTAATTAAAATTATAGATGACGAAAAAATTATAAAAGCTAAATTTATATTTCAGTGTTCTAAACATTTGATAAAAAAATATGAAGCAGAATTACAAAATATTAAATCACCAATAATTTTGAAAGATTTTTTTATTAATGTAGATGAAATACTAGCTAATGCTAATTTAGCAATATGCAGAGCTGGAGCAGGAACAATTGTTGATTTAATTCACTTTAAACTTCCCTCGATATTAATTCCTTTACCTTCTTCAAAAGATAAACATCAATTTTTTAATGCTGAAATATTAGCTAAACATGACTTAGCCATAATTTTTGATCAAAATAATGATGATTTAGACAAAGCAAAAAAATATATTTATGAAACATATAGTAATCCAAAAAAATTAGAATCAATGAATAAAAAATTTGATATGATTAAAGTTAAAAACTGTAACACTTTAATTTATAAATTAATACTAAATGAAAATTAATACTAAAATTCATTTTATAGGTATTTCAGGAATAGGGATGTCTGGTATTGCAGAATTAATGTTAGATAAAGGATATTCGATCCAGGGTAGTGATATATCAATAAACGATAATACAAAAAGATTAAAGAAAAAAGGTATAAAATTTTTTTTAGGACATAATAAAAAAAATATTAAAAATGCTCATGCCATTGTTTATTCATCAGCTATTAAAAAAAATAATCCTGAAATAAAAGAGGCATATATCAAAAAAATCCCTGTTCTTTCTCGAGCTGATATGCTTGCAGAATTAATGAAAAATAAAAAATCTATTGCCATAGCTGGATCTCACGGAAAAACTACTACTACTAGTTTGGTAGGAAATATTTTTAATGAAGCAGGTTTAGATCCTACTATTGTTAATGGTGGTATTATAAATTCTTTTTCTAACAATAATCGCTATGGAAAAGGGGAGTGGATGATTGTTGAAGCTGACGAAAGTGATGGCAGCTTTTTAAAACTCCCACATCAAATATCAATAATTACTAATTTAGATATTGAACACATGGATTTTTATAAATCAAAGAAAAATTTAATTAATGCCTTTGAAAAATTTATAAATCTTCTTCCGTTTTATGGAACTACAATAATGTGTTACGATGATAAGAATCTAAAACTATTAATTAACAAAATAAAAACTAGAAATATTTTAACTTATTCAATAAAAAATAAAAAGGCAGACGTATTAATCTTTGATATTATACAAAACAAACTAAAAACATCCTTTAAATTAAAAATTAAAAATAAAATTACTCATTCTTCTAATTATAAATTTACAATAAATGCAATCGGCAGTCACAATATTTTAAATGCAACAGCAAGTATTGTTGCAGCCAAACTGAATGGAATTAAAAATAAAGATATTAATAACGCGTTGATTAATTATGTAGGTGTAAAAAGAAGGTTCTCATTTATTGGAAAAAAAAATAAGTCCTTTGTGTATGATGATTATGCACATCATCCAACAGAAATTGCAGCTACATTAAGCGCAGCTAAAAGTTTAAAAAATAAAGTAATAGTTGTTTTTCAACCACACAGATATACTAGAACTAAAATACTTATTAAAGAGTTTATAAAAGTTTTATCTAAGTGTGATTATTTATTTTTATTAGATACGTATTCAGCTGGAGAAAAGATTATCAAAGGCGCAACTTCAAAAGATTTATTTTCTAAAATATTAAAAAAAAATAAAAATACCATATATTTAAAAAATATAGGTGATTTAAATAAATTAATAAAGCCTTATACAATCAATCAAAATACCATTGTTTTTATGGGTGCGGGCTCAATATCAAATATTGCAAAAAATTATTTAAATAGCTAATGTCTAAAAAAATTCTAGAACTAGCTGATAAACTCAAAAGTAAAATTTACTTGGATTATAATGCTGCAAAACATACTTGGTTCAGAACTGGAGGTAATGCAAAAATTTTTGCTATAGTTGAAGATAATTTAGAGTTAGAAATTATACTAAATGAAATAAATAATGAAAATTTTTACATTATTGGTTCAGGTTCAAATCTTTTAATAAGAGATAATGGTTATAGTGGAACTCTTATAAAATTAGGTAAAGGTTTTAATACTATTAATATTAATGATAACAAACTTGAAGTTGGTGCTAGTATTTTAGATATTAATTTATCAAATTATGCATTGAGACAAAATATACAGGGTTTTGAATTTTATAGTGGTATCCCAGGATCAATAGGTGGAGCAGTTAAAATGAATGCTGGCTGTTATGGTTCGGAAACTGTAGATGTTATAAATAGTATAGAAATATGTGATAATTTTGGTCAAAGAAAAATAATTACAAAAGATAAACTAAATCTAAAATATCGATCTTCAAAAATAAATAATACAGATATAGTTACAAAAGCTATATTTAATTTTAATTATGGAGATCAAAATTTAATTAAAGATAAGATTAATGAAATAAAGAATAAACGTTTAGAATCTCAACCAATTAAAAATAAAACTTCTGGTAGTACTTTTAAAAATCCTGAAAATCTTTATGCGGCAAAACTAATTGAGGAAGCAGGATGTAAAGGTAACAATTTTGGAGATGCATATGTGAGTGATAAGCATGCAAATTTTTTAATTAATAGGGGAAGTGCTTCAGCAACTGATATAGAAAATCTAGGTAAAAGTATTGTTGAGAAAGTATATGCTAAATTCAATGTAAAATTGGAATGGGAGGTAAAAATAATAGGTGAGTAATAAAAAAATTTTAATTTTAGAAGGTGGTAATAATGAAGAGCATGATGTATCTTTATTAACATCTAGAGAAATTCAAAAAATTCTTAATCAAAATAAATTAAAGTTTAAGACATTAAGAGTTAATCCAAAAAACTTTCATAAAAAAATAATTAATTATAAAAATTTTATTTGTATCAATGCTTTACATGGACCTTTTGGTGAAGATGGACAAATTCAAAAAATTTTAAAAAAAAATAAAATTCCTTTTTCTCATTCTAATATTAAATCATCTAATCTATGTTTTAATAAATCTGCATCTAAGAAACAAATTATTAAAAATAAATTAATGTCTCCAAAATATTATCTTTTAAATATAAATGATTTAAATGAGAAGAAGTTAATTACTATTAAAAGTAAGTTAAAAAAATTTGTTATTAAGCCTAATAGAAGTGGTTCAAGTTTTGGTATAAAAATAATTAAAAATCAAAAAGAATTTGATATTCTAATTTCTAATTTAAAAGAATTTAAGAGAAAACTAACAAATCACAAAGAAATTTTAATAGAAGAGTATATATCTGGAAGGGAGCTTACAGTTTCAACTATTAAATTGGATAAAAAAATTCATGCACTTGCTGTTACAGAGATAAAATCAAAAAATAATTTCTTTGATTATAAAGCTAAATATTCCAAAGGTTACGCTAAACATATTTTGCCAGCTAAGTTAAATAAAATAAATTATGCTAAATGTCTTAATTTTGCTACTAAAGCTCATAAACTCTTAGGTTGTAATTCACTTGCAAGAACTGATTTTATTTTTGATACAAAAAAAAATAAAATTTTCTTTTTAGAAACAAATACTCAGCCTGGACTTACTCCTATATCTCTGTTACCCGAACAAGCTAATTATAAAGGTTTATCTTTTTCAGAAATTATTTTTATTTTGATCAAAAATTTGAATTATTAGTATGAAAAATATTAATAGAAGAAGATATTTTTTAAATTTCAGATCATTCATTTATTTTTGTATTTTCTTATTTTTAATTATTTTTTCTTTTTTATTATATTTTCATAAAAATAATTTATTTGAGATTTCTAAAAATATAATTCAAAGTTTTTCAGAAAACTTTCAATATCAACTTACAACATTGAATATTTCAGGCTTAGAGAAAATTGAATCTAAATTTATAGAAAACAAAGTACAAAAATATATGGAGTCTTCAATCTTTTTGTTACCATTGGAACAAATTAATGATTCAATAAAAGAAAATAATTGGGTTAAAGAAATATATTTAAATACAAATTATAAAAACACTCTATTTATTAGGATTGAAGAATATAAACCAATAGGAATTTATTTTTTTAATGAGAAATACTTTCTTTTTGATGAAAATGGAAAAATTATAGATCAAATTTACATTACAGATTTCTTTGATAATTCATTAATAATTTTTAAGGGAAATTCTTCAAACTTAAAAGCTAATTCAATAATTAATATTTTAAAAAATAATGATTTTGAAAAAAAATATGAAATTGAGAGTTTGGAATTTGTCAATAAAAGAAGATGGAACATAAATTTATATAACGATGTCAAATTAATGCTTTCAGAAGAAGATCCAAATAAATCTATTCAAAATTTTATTATGATACAAAATAAACTTAGCAAAACGGAAACTAATAATGTAAAAACCTATGATTTAAGAGATGCTAAAAAAACAATCTTGATTAATTTAAATGATTAAAGCTGGTCTAGATATTGGTAATTCAAAAATATCATGTGTAATTGCTGATTATAACAACGCCGAAAATATTAATATCCTATCTATCGTTAGTGTTCCTAGTAATAATATTAAAAAAAATATTATTTTAAATTTTGAAAATTTACATGATCAAATAAAATCTTTAGTTAACGAGGCTGAAAAACAATCTCAAACCAAATTAAACTCTATTAATCTAAATTTATCCTTATTGAATTCTAATTCTCATTACTACAACTCAGAAATAGAATTAAAAAATGAGAGAATTTCTGAATTACATTTAAAAAAAATTATTAATCAATCAGAATATTTTAATAATCAAGATGAAAAATTCGAAGTTTTTAATAATATAACCTCATATGATATTGACAATAACTTATATTTTAATGCACCAATAGGAAATTATTCAGATAATATCAAAATTAATTTTTATAAAATAAATATACAAAAAAAATATTCAGATAATATTTCGAGTGTTATTAAAAAATTGAAACTTAACATTGATAATTATATTCCTTCTCCATTATCTTCCTCTTTATCATCACTAACAAAAGATGAAAAAGAACTTGGAACTATTTGTATTGATTTAGGCCATTCAACATCCTCTATATCAGTATTTGAAAATAATAAATTTGTGTATGGAGACGCAATAGGTGTTGGTAGTAATAATATTACATTAGATATAGCAAGAGGTTTATCAACTAATATTTCCAGTGCTGAAAGATTAAAAACTTTATATGGCTCTTTAGTTTCATCGCCCAACGACGATCATGAAATAATAGAAATTCCAATTGTTTCAGGTGATAAAAATACATTTAAGCAAATAACTAGATCAAGCTTAAACGCTATTATTAGACCACGAGTTGAAGAAACTTTAGAGATGATATGGCAAAAAATAAGAGATAATAATTTAAGAAATAAAAAATTAACCAATGTAGTTCTAACCGGTGGTGGGGCAATGATGGATAATATTGCAAAGTATGTTGAAACAATTTTTGCGAGTGGTGTAAGAGTATCTAATCCATTAGATCAATTAAATTTGGAGAATAACTTCAAAAAACCAAATTTTTGCGATGTTATTGGATCAATATTGTATAGCCAAGATGTGTTCAAAATTAATTTTTTGGCAAATCAGTCTAAATCTTCAAAAAAACGAGGAATTTCAAGCTTTTTTTCTTGGCTGGATCAGTATATTTAGATTATACTATATATAGTAAAATATATTGACGATTTCGAAGATAAATCGTTAAAAACTATTTAAAACGGCGGAGATTACAATGACTATCAATATTTCAATACAAGATGTAGCACAAAATTTACATCCTAAAATAACAGTTTTGGGAGTAGGTGGATCTGGTGGAAATGCAGTAAACAACATGATTAATTCTAACTTAGAAGGTGTAGATTTTTTAATAGCTAACACAGATGCACAAGCATTACAAATTTCAAGTTGTCCAAATAAAATTCAATTAGGACTAAATAGCACTAAAGGTTTAGGTGCTGGAATGAGACCTGACATTGGAAGACAAGCTGCAGAAGAAGCAATCCAAGACCTAAGTGAAAAGTTTGAAGGCAGTCATATGCTTTTTATAGCCGCTGGAATGGGTGGTGGTACTGGCACAGGTGCTGCACCAGTAATTGCTAAATTAGCAAGAGAAAAAGGAATATTAACTGTTGGTGTAGTAACTAAACCTTTTCATTTTGAAGGATCTCAAAGGATGAAGTTAGCTGAGAAAGGAATTGAAGAGCTCCAGCAGTATGTTGATACGCTACTAACAATACCAAATCAGAATTTGTTTAGAATAGCTAATGAAAAAACTACTTTCTCCGATTCTTTTAAGATGGCAGATGATGTTTTGTATGCAGGTGTTAGAGGCGTAACTGATCTCATGGTTCAGCCTGGAATGATAAATCTAGACTTTTCAGATATCAAAACCGTAATGTCCGAAATGGGTAAAGCTATGATGGGCACAGGTGAAGCTCAAGGTGAAGGTAGAGCAATTGCAGCTGCCGAAGCAGCTATTGCAAACCCATTAATTGATGATGTTTCTCTTAAGGGTGCAAAAGGTTTAATAATTAATATTACCGGTGGTAAAGATATTACTTTGTATGAAGTTGATGAGGCAGCAAATAGAATTAAACAAGAAGTCGATGAAGACGCTAATATCATATACGGAACAACCTGTGATGATAGACTCGAAGGCGTTGTTAGAGTTAGCATCGTAGCCACAGGTATTGAAGCAAATAATAAGATATCTGCTAAACCGATAGAAAACTTTGCACCAATAAATATCAATAATGATATTTACAAACAAGACACAGAAAAGTCTGAGTCATTGTCTCAAAGTACCATATTGCATGAAAATAATTTACAAGATGAAAATATTTCAGATCAAGAGATAAATGGGATATCAAATGATAGAATTTTTAACAGTGAAAATTCAGATAGTGTTGATTTAGATGAGCAAACAAAGATAGACCAAATAGAGGCATCAAGTTTAGAAGAAAATATTGATGATAGAGTATTTGAACAAAGTAAAGTTTCAGAAACTGAAGATCAAATTGTAAATGATAATACTCCTGAGAAAGTAACAATCTCATCACATACTATTGAAAAACAAAATGAATCAAGTGTAAGAAGATTGAGTTTATTTGACACTCTTTCATCTGAAAATAAACTTGATGATACCACATCAGAAAATGAGGCTATAGAAAAGACCGAGCCCGTCATTGGCTCTTCCGAAGAAAAAGTTGAAGAAATTGTTGCTGAAGATAGTAATTTAACCATCAATGAAAAAGAGGAGTTTGTAGCTGATGAGACTGAATCCTCTGAATTAGATGATGAGTTTAATCAGGAAACAGAGGAAGAACTTCTGGATATACCAACCTTCCTTAGAAGACAAGCTAACTAGTAAATAGAGCATTATTTGCAATATTTTGAAATATTAGGTTAGTTGTTAAGATCGCCAAAAAAATATATTAAAAAAGTGCTGATTTCAGCACTTTTTTTAAGATGATAGATTTATTAAAAAACTCTAATAATCAGGTAACAATTTCTAGACCATTATCTATAAGCGGAATAGGACTACATACAGGATTAAATGTATCGATGAAATTACATCCTGCTGAAGCTAATTATGGGATAAAGTTTATACGAAAAGATCTTACTAAGAATAATATCATTAAGGCCCTATGGTCAAATGTAACTAATACAAAATTAAGCACAACTATAAGTAATAAAAATGGTGCAAGTGTTTCAACAATTGAGCATTTAATGAGTGCCTTGTCAGGATTACATATAGATAATATTAAAATTGAGATTGATGGACCAGAAGTACCAATAATGGATGGTAGTTCAATAAAGTTTGTTGATCTTATTGATCAAACTTCTACTAAAACTTTAAATAAAAAAAGAAAAATTTTAAAAGTTAAAAAAAATATTAAAGTAAAAAATAATGATTCATCTGTAGAATTAAAACCCAACAATCAGTTTTCAATAGATTTTGAAATTGATTTTCCTAGTAAATTAGTTAGTAAACAAAGCTGTCAATTACAATTAATAAATGGAAATTATAAAACTGATATAGCTTCTGCACGTACTTTTGGATTTGAAAGAGATGTTGAAATGTTAAGATCAAATGGTTTAGCACTTGGCGGTTCTCTAGAAAATGCCGTTGTTGTTGGAGAAAACAAAATACTTAATACAGACGGTTTGCGTTTTAAGGATGAGTTTGTAAGACATAAAATACTTGATTCCATTGGAGATTTGTATTTGGCAGGAGCACCAATTCAAGGTTATTTCTTAGGTAACAAATCAGGTCATCATTTGAATAACTTGTTATTAAGGGAGTTATTTACAGATCAAGATAATTACGAGTATATTTAATCAAATCATTTTCTTTGGATTAACTATATTATCAAATTCTCTTTCTGAAATTAATTGTAACTTTAAAGCAGCTTGCCTAAGTGTCAAATTTTCATCGAATGCTTTTTTAGCTATTTTTGCTGCGTTATCATATCCAATACTTTTATTTAAAGCTGTAACAAGCATTAATGAATTATTTAAATGATTATCAATTGTTATTTTATTTGCTTTCAGTCCTTTTAAACAATTATTATTAAAACTTTTTATTCCATCACTGAGAAGATTTACGGATTGAATAATATTGAAGGCAATTACGGGTTTATAGGCATTTAGTTGAAAATGACCATTTGCACCAGCAAGGTCTATAGTAGTACTATTCCCAATTACTTGAACGCATACCATACTTAATGCTTCAATTTGAGTTGGATTCACTTTTCCAGGCATTATTGACGACCCAGGCTCATTAGCGGGTAACACTAACTCTCCTAAACCTGATCTAGGTCCTGATGCTAAAAATCTAATATCATTTATAATCTTCAATAAAGAAACTGATAATGTTTTTAAAGAGTTTGAAAAATTAATAAGCGAATCATGAGAAGATAAAGACTCAAATTTATTTGGAGATGGTTTATAATTATCTATAGTTAGTCTATTTAAATGTTTACAAAATACTTTATCAAATTTTTTTGGTGCATTAATACCTGAACCTACAGCAGTTCCACCTTGAGCAAGATATCTCAATTCTAATTTAGAAATCTCTATTCTTTTCAAACAATTTTCTACTTGAGCGCAAAATGCAGAGAATTCATCACCTAAAGTAATTGGTGTTGCATCTTGAGTATGAGTTCTACCTATTTTTATTATTTTTTTAAATATCTTTTTCTTTCTTTTAAGCTCTTTAATTAAGTCTTTAAGATTTGGAATTAAATTCTTAATTGATAATTCATTTATTGCTACATGCATAATTGTTGGAAAGGTATCATTTGATGATTGAGATAAATTCACATGATCATTAGGATGAATAGGTTTTTTATTTCCAATTTTTCCTTTTAATTTTTTAATAATATAATTACTAATAACTTCGTTTGCGTTCATATTAGTTTGGGTTCCTGATCCAGTTTGCCATACTAACAAAGGAAACTCATCAACAAGTTTTAAATTAATTATATCATCGCAAGCTTTTAATATTAATGTTCCTAATTTTTTATTTAAAACACCAAGTTCAATATTAGCTGCTGCTGCTGCTTTTTTTTGTTGACCTAATGCTACTATTAATTCAACTGGCATCTTTTCACTGCCAATTTTAAAATTCTCCAAAGATCTTTGAGTTTGTGCTCCCCAAAGCTTATTTTTATCAATTTTTTTTGAACCTAAGCTATCAAATTCTATTCTCTTTTTATTATTCATTATTTATTAGCAATAATTTTATAACATATTATATGAAACTTATGAACAAACTTGTTTTGCTTAGACACGGTCAAAGCCAGTGGAATTTAGAAAATAGATTTACTGGATGGAAGGATGTCCCATTAACTGAAAAGGGAGCTAATGAAGCAAATAATGCAGGTCTCTTATTAAAAAAAAATAATATAAAAATTGATAAAATTTTTAGTAGTGTTTTAGAAAGAGCAAATAAAACAGCTGAAATTGCAATTAAAGCATCAGAGATTGAAAATTTGCATAAAAATGGAACTCTTATTTATGAAAAGGATCAAAGACTGAATGAGAGAGATTATGGAGATTTGGTTGGTTTAAATAAGGCTGAAACTGCAAATAAATTTGGGAAAGAGCAAGTACACATATGGAGAAGATCTTATGATACACCACCTCCAAATGGTGAGAGTCTTAAGGATGTAGTAAATCGAGTTTCTCCATACTTCACTGAAACAATTGAACCATATATTTTAAATAAAAAAAATGTTTTAATTGCAGCACATGGTAATTCGTTAAGAGCAATTATGATTAAAGTCGGTATGTATAAACCTGAAGAAATATCTTCAATAGAACTCCCCACTGGAAGTCCATTGTGTCTGGACTATAATAACGGTGAACTAAAAAAACATTATTATTTAGATTAATTTTTTTTAAAGTTTGAAAAATTAATTACATTATTTTTGTTTGATTTTTTCTTTTCAATTTTTTTATTATTTTTCTTTTGAATTTTATTTTTTTGTAAAATTAATCCAAAATTTGCTGAAGGATCCGCAAAAGATATAATAGAATTATAGTCAATTTTTAAATATGTTTTAATATCATTAAATGAAAGTGAAATAGAAAAATTATTTTTATTTATTTCAAGATCATAATATTCGTATTGAATTACTATTGTCATTTCTTCTGGATATTTTTGTCTTAACCAATTTGGTAATTCAACATTTTGATGATTAGTAGCAAATGTAACATAGAGGTGATTATTATTTGACAATCCTTTTTCTCTAATATTAATAAGAATATCTTTAAATACGTTTAACATATTTTTATCTAATATATTTTGATATTCAATCATTTTAAACTTTCTATGTAAGATAAAAAATTATTAATTTCTACAAACTTACACAAACCAATCGGAAACATTTCTCTAGTTGTAAATCCACCACCAGTCATTGTCCAAACGTCAACTCTTAATGAATTAAGTTCAATAGAATAAACTCTATCTCTTATACTATTTTCACTCGAGAAAATATTAATGTAAGATAATTCTAAATCTACATCATAATAATATTCATTAATTGATGTTATATTATTAAGGTCTGTATTTATTACTTTGACTTTATTCGATGAAATAAATTCAAATCCCCATAGTAATGTAGGACACAAAAGTTGATTATTCGAAAGATTGTTTTTTGTAAAAGCTATAGATGAAGACGAAAATAAAAATAAAAAAATAAAAATAAATAATTTCATTACCATTTCAAAATTGGCATGCTTTTTCTTTATAAATTAATTCAGAATATTTTTTTTGCATCGTATTTTAATTCTTTTGTTATTGGAACATTCCATTTATTTTCAGGCGGTTTCATTCTTCTATATTTCTCAAATTGATTCCAAGACAATTCATAAATTTCTTTAAGTATGTATTCCTTATCAAATATAACGATAACCAAATATTCAAAATAAACTTTATCGTCTTTTTCAATTGGCAGACTTGCAAAAACTCCAGTTCCAGATCCAGAAGTTGATTTAATGGCATATCTTTCACCTTTTACACTTATTGCATCTATATTTTTTGTACTTTTAGGAGCATCTTGTAGTTTTGGCAAATTTGGAGTTTCATTATATTTTCTTCTAGTCCAATATTCTCCTAAATCTCCAACTAGGTTATTGGTTCTAATAATATCTCTTTTTTTTAATTCTTTTAAAATTTTTGGATAAAGAGATATTACTTCATCATCATTAAATTTTGTTAAATCCATATTTAATATGGGGCGTTCTGTTGCTCGGTGCCCCGGACCGCGCTTACCTAGAATCTAGGCAGCAAGTGCTAATCTATTATCGTTAGCGTTTATAAAATAGCCCGATAACGGTGGTACAATACCGGATAAAGTCTTTGTCTTTGAATTACCGTCAAACCTATTTCGTCCCCATAATGGTGGAGACGCCGGGTACCGCCCCCGGGTCCGAATAACTTATTGCACAAAGCATTTATTATCTTAGTTGCAATGCAACATTTCATTATACCTTAAACTAATTATACTTGAAAGTTTTGTCTTGAAACCTAGCAATTAAAAAAAAAAATTGTTACTAATCAAGACATAAAATAAAATAATATGATCAAAGCAATAATGGCAGTAGATGAAAAAGGTGGGATAAGTAAAGGCCAAAGTATGCCCTGGCCCAAAAATTCAATTGACTTAAAATGGTTCAAAGAAAACACTCTAAATAATGTCGTTGTAATGGGAAGGAAGACTTGGGAAGATCCTTTTATGCCTACACCTCTAAAATCAAGAATAAATGTTCTAATTACAAGCAAAGATAAAGAATTAATAGAAGGGGCAGATTATTACTTTAGTGGAAACATAAATGATCAAATTCAAAATCTTCAATCAGAATATAAAGATATGGATATTTTTATAATTGGAGGTTCAGAAATAATAAATTTAACTTTTAAATCCATAGAACAATTTTATCTCACTAGAATCTACGGTAATTACAATTGTGAAAAATTTATAGATGTGACTTCTATTGAAAATAATATGAAAATGATTGAAAAAATAAATGGGGACTCAACTTGCCATTTTGAGATTTGGGAAAGATGAAACAATACCTAGATGCTTTGAGATATTGTTATGATAATGGCTCTGATGTTGAAAGTAGAGCGGGCAGTGTTAGAAAGTCTTTTGGTTATCAAATGAATTATGATTTATCAAAAGGTTTTCCTGCGATGACGACTAAAAAACTAGCATGGAAATCTGTAGTTTCTGAGTTATTGTGGTTCATCGAAGGTTCAGACGATGAGAGAAGACTTGCTGAAATTTTATACAATGATTCAAGAGAAAATTTAAAAGATAAAAAAACTATTTGGACTCAAAATGCTCAAGCTGATTACTGGAAATCACAAGCTCGGTTTGAAGGAGATGTTGGTAAAATTTATGGAGTTCAATGGAGAAATTTTAATGGAGAAGATCAAGTCTTAAATCTAATTAAAGGATTAAAAGAAGATCCAAATGGAAGGCGTCATATAATTTCTGCTTGGAACCCTCCGGAGATTAAAAATATGTCATTGCCAGCATGTCATGCATTTTCACAATTTTTTATTTCTAATAATAAATTAAGCTGCCAATTATATCAAAGGTCATGTGACATGTTTTTGGGAGTTCCATTTAATATAGCTAGTTATAGTCTTTTAACTCATATGGTGGCTAGAGAGTGTAAATTAGAAGTTGGAACATTTATTCATTCTTTAGGAGATTTTCACATTTATAAAGAACATTTTGAGCAGGTTAAAATCCAATTAGAAAGAGTGCCTAAAAAATTACCTGAGCTTCAATTCGAAACAAAAGATTTTTTTAAATATAACGTAAATGATTTTAAATTAATAAACTATCAGCATCATGAAAAAATTGATGCTCTAATGAATGTTTAATCCAGAGATTTTTTTAAGTTTTTAGCAATTGATATAAATTTTTTTGAAATTTCATTATCTGGATTATCTATCAAAGCAGGTATTCCATTGTCTGATTGAATTCTTAAATTTGTATCAATAGGAATTTCTCCTAAATAAGGTATTTTAGATTCTTCAGCTTCTTTTTTCACACCATCTTTTGAGAATATATAATGTTTTTGATTACAATTATCACATATGAAATAACTCATATTTTCAACAATACCAAGAATATCAACATTTACTTTTTTAAACATATTTATTCCCTTTCTAGCATCAGTAAGAGCTACATCTTGAGGTGTAGAAATTACAATAGATCCAGAAAGTTTTGATCTTTGAGCCAAAGTAAGTTGAGCGTCTCCAGTACCAGGTGGTAAATCTATAATAAGGTAATCTAATTCACCCCATTCAACACCATTAAACATTTGCTCTAAAGCTTTCATAACCATAGGCCCTCTCCAAATTGTTGGAGCCTCAGAGTCTAAAATAAAGCCAATTGACATTAGTTTTATTCCATAATTTTCTAAAGGTATAAGTTTTTTGTTTTCATTAATTATAGGTTTTTTTGAAATACCCATCATCCTAGGAATGCTAGGGCCATAAATATCTGCATCAAGTAAACCAATTTTAAGATCAAGTGAGCTCAAGGCTGTAGCAAGATTTACTGAAAATGTCGATTTGCCAACTCCGCCCTTACCGCTAGCAATTGCCACAATGTTTTTTGCATCAATTTTAAATCTTTTATCATTAAGATTATCTGTTTTATTACTTCCTATATCAGAGTTAATAATTACATTTACAGATTGTACACCAGAAATTTGTTCGATATTTTGTTTTAAAAGTCTTGCAATATTTGAATATAAATCCTCTTTTTGACCTTTTACAAGTAAAGAAATATTAACATTACCATTTTTTATAATAGCTGAAATATTTTGATTTTTAGGATCAAAGCTTTGATTTGTTTCAGGATCATTAAATTTTTTAGAAAAAGTATAAATTAAAGATAAAATTTCATCAGACATACTTGATTTTTCCAGATTTACTCAAATATTAGTTATTAATTAATATAATAAGTGTTAGTAGATAGAGCCAATATTATCAACAATATATGAACTGGAATAAAAATAACAATGACAATAATCCCTGGGGTTCGGGTGGAAATAATAATCCTTGGGGCTCAGGAGGGTCAGGAGATGGTCCTAATAGAAGAGATTTTGAAGACTCCATAAAAAAAGCAAAAGATAGCTTTGGGAGATTTAAGTTTGGTGGAAAGCGTAACCTATCTATTTTTATCATAGTTGCGTTATTGCTATGGCTAGCTACCGGTTTTTACAGAGTTGAGCCAGATGAGCAGGGTGTGGAACTTTTATTTGGTAAGTGGAATGGTCAAACAACTGAACCTGGATTACACTATTTTTTTCCAACACCTATTGGAAAAACAGTCACCCCAAAAGTTGAAGTAATAAGAAAAATTAACGTAGGATTTAGAAGTGCAAGCGACTTAGGTTTTGGTTCAAATTCAAGTGCTGAAAGAAAAGTTATAGAAGAAAGTTTAATGCTTACTGGCGATCAAAATATCGCAGACGTTGCTTTTACAGTTCTTTTTAAGATCAAAGACGCAGGTAATTTTTTATTTAAACTCAGAAACCCTGAACTTACAGTAAAAGATATGTCCGAAAGTGTTGTTCGTGAGGTAGTTGGTCAAAGAGATCTTCAATTCTTACTTACAGAAGGTCGTCAAGAGGTCGAGCAAGTTGTAAGGAATGAATTACAAATAGTTTTAGATTCTTATGAAAGTGGTGTTCTAATTCAATCAGTTCAACTTCAAAGTGTTGATCCACCGGATCAAGTTATTGATGCATTTGATGAAGTTCAAAGAGCAAGACAAGATAAAGAAAGATTAGTAAACGAAGCAAACACATATTTAAACAGAATAGTTCCAAATGCTCGAGGTGAAGCAGCTAAGCTTGTTGAAGCAGCTACCGCATATAAAGAACAAGTAGTTAAACAAGCTGAAGGTGTAGCGCAAAACTTTATTGATGTTTATAACAGTTATAAAGGTGCTAAAGAAGTAACCAAAAGAAGAATTTACCTAGAAACTTTAAGAGAAGTTTTAGAAGGTAAGAACAAAATAATTTTAGATGATACCGGAAATGGACAAGGTGTAGTTCCTTATCTACCATTAAATGAACTAAAAAAGTCAGGAAATAATTAAGATGAGATTTAGTGCAAGAAATTTACTTATAGTTTTAATTCTGTTTATTCTTTTCCTTACTTTTACAGGAGCTTTTTTTATTGTAAATGAAACTAAGCAAGCTTTGGTACTTCAGTTTGGTGATCCAAGAAAAGTTGTTACAAAACCTGGCCTTCAATTTAAAATTCCATTTATTCAAGATGCCGTTTTTTTAGATTCAAGGTTACTTAATCTTGATCCTCAGCCTGAAGAAATGATACTTTCAGATCAAAAAAGGATTATTGTTGATTCATTTGCCAGATATAACATTGTTGATCCTCTAAAGTTTTATCAGACAGTTAGAAATGAAACTACTTTTTCAGATAGATTTGGAAGAATTATAAATGCTGCAGTTAGAGGTGTAATTGCACAATACTCTTTAACATCACTTCTTAGTGATGAACGTATTAATATTATGAATGAAATTGAAAAACAAATTAAGGTTAATGAGAATTCTTTTGGTGTTAAAATTGTAGATATTAGAATTGGAAGAACAGATTTAACTGAACAAGTTTCTAATAACGTTTATCAAAGAATGAGATCTGAACGTGAAAAAGAAGCAAATCTATTAAGAGCAGAAGGTGAAGAACTTTCTAAAGAAATTGTTGCATCAGCAGATAGACAACAAACAGTAATTCTAGCCGAAGCCGAAAGAACTTCATCAATACTAAGAGGTGAAGGAGATGCTGCAAAAAATAGAATACTTGGTGATGCTTATAGTCTTGATGAAGAATTTTTTGATTTCTTAAGAACAATGCAAGCTTGTAAAGATACTTTTGGAGATACAGAGATGTCAATGGTTATTGCTCCGGGAGAGGTTTGTGAAAAATTTTTTGGTGAAATAGATATCCAAAATTAATGTTTGAAATATTACTAATAAGCATAGGTCTAGTGCTGATCATTGAGGGCATTCTCTATTTTTTCTTAGCTAACAATTTAAAGAAATATCTCGATATGCTTTCTCTTATTAATCCACAAACTGTAAAAAATATTAGTTTATTTTTTGCTCTCCTAGGACTATGCCTTATTTATTTCACGTTCAAATACTATGACAATTAATATGAGAGTTAAATTTTTATTCCTAATTTCTATTTTATTTTCAAAACCATTACTAGCTGTACCTGAGAGTTTTGCTGATTTAGTAGAACAATTATCTCCTGCAGTAGTTAGTATTGCTTCAACTACTATTGTTGAAAATAATAACCAAAATCAAATACCACAATTTCCAGAAGGGTCTCCGTTTGACGAATTTTTTAAAGAATATTTTGATCGTGATCAAAGACGATCTCAAAGACCAATGACAGGACTTGGTTCAGGTTTTATAATCAGTGAAGATGGTATAGTTGTTACAAATAATCATGTAATTGAAGGAGCTGATGAAATAACTGTTATTCTAAATGATGAAACAGAGTTTACAGCTGAATTACTTGGTAGAGATCCCAAGGCAGACATAGCTGTGTTGAAAATCGATCCTAAAAACAAAAAACTTACATATGTTGGTTGGGGGGACTCAGATAAGATGAGAGTTGGAGATTGGTCAATTGCAATTGGAAACCCTCTTGGTTTAGGAGGAACTGTTACAGCAGGAATTATATCAGCAATCTCAAGAGATTTAGGTAGTGGCCCATATGTTAAATTTTTACAAACAGATGCATCTATTAATCGTGGTAATTCCGGTGGACCATTATTTAATTTAGATGGAAAGGTAATAGGAATTAATACGGCAATTGTTTCGCAAACTGGAGGCAGTATTGGTTTAGGATTTGCAATACCTGCGAATAGTGCAAAAAAAATAGTACAACAATTAAAAGATTTTGGAAAAACTAAGAGAGGTTGGCTAGGTGTACAAATTCAACCTGTTACAAAAGATTTTGCAGAAAGTCTTGGATTGCCTGATCAAAAAGGTGCATTTATATCAAATGTAAATCCTAATGGACCTTCAAAAACTGCCGGACTAGAACCAGGCGACGTAATTTTAAAATTTAACAATATAGAAATTAAAAAGATGCCTGATTTACCAAGAGTTGTAGCTGAATCAGATGTAGGCTCTACTGCGATCTTAGAAGTTTGGAGAAAAAATAAAAAGATTAAAATTGAGGTAATATTAGGAGAATTACCTGGAGAGGTAGTTACAGAAAGAAAAATAAATTCAAATGTTGAAAAAAATTTAAAAATAGAGTCTTTAGGAATTACTATTGAAGATCATGATGATGGAGTTAAGGTTATATCAATTGAAGATGTTGATAGTAGTTTACAAAATGGAGATATAATCACAGAAGTTAATAGAGAGATTATTAACAATATGAATTCATTTCAAGAATTAGTAAATTCCTTAGAGAAAACAGGTAGATCCTCATTGTTACTGAAAATAATTAGAGATGATGAACAAAATTGGGTAACAATTAAATTTAAGAATAATTGAAAACTCAAATCTATTTTGTATTAGGGCCCACTGCATCAGGAAAATCACAATTTGCTTTAAGTTTAGCTAAAAATCTAAATGGTGAGATTATAAATGCTGATAGTATGCAGATTTATCGTGAGTTAAGTATCTTAACTGCTAGGCCAAGTTTAAATGATCAAAAAAAAATAAATCATCATCTTTATGGTTTTGTAAAAGGTGATGTTAGATTTAATGTTCAAAAATGGTGCGAGGAAGCATCAAAAAAAATTAATTATTTAATTAATAAAAATATAACCCCTATTTTAGTTGGAGGTACAGGTCTTTACATAGAATCTCTAATTAAAGGAATAGTTTCAATTCCGTTTATACCAGAAGAAGTAAAAATAGAATCAGTCAACATGATTTCAAAAATTGGTAAGGAAAATTTCTTCAATTTAGTTAAAGAAATTGATAGTGATGCAATGAAAAATATTTCACCCAATGACATTCAAAGAATTAGAAGAATTTGGGAAGTGAATTTTTTTACTAAGAAAAAATTTAGTGAATGGAGAAATAATAAAAATAAAAAGTTAATTAATTTAGAAGATTATAAAATTTTATTATTTCTTCCTGAAAGAAATGAAAATTATAAAAGAGTAGATGATAGAACTCATATAATGATCGAAGATGGTGCAATAGAGGAAGTCAAAAACTTGCTTAAATTAAATTATAATAATAGTTTACCAATTATGAAAGCTCATGGTGTTCCTGAAATTCAATCTTATCTTAATAACGAATTATCAATTGAAGAATGTATTTCTAAAATTCAGCAGGTCACAAGAAACTATGTAAAAAGACAACACACATGGTGGAGATCTTCAAATCTTGATATTTTTAAAAAATTTGATCAATTTCCAGATGAAATTGACTTAAAATCCATTAATTTAGAGCAAAATTGAACTAATTTATTGATTTTATTTTATCCACAGCCTATGAGCTAAAATCAATGAATAATGAAATTACAGGTGCAGAAATAGTCTTAAAAAGCTTGGCTGATCAGGGCGTTGAGGTAGTATTTGGATACCCTGGTGGTGCAGTATTACCAATTTATGATACATTATTTAAACAGAATTCAATTAAACACGTTTTAGTAAGACAAGAGGGTGGTGCAATACATGCTGCTGAAGGTTATGCAAGGTCAACAGGTAAGACTGGGGTAGTTCTTGTAACATCAGGACCTGGAGCAACAAATGTTGTAACTGGATTAACCGATGCAATGATGGATAGTGTTCCTATTGTATGTATTACTGGACAAGTACCACAACACTTAATTGGTAGTGATGCTTTTCAAGAATGTGATACAACAGGTATAACTAGACCTTGTACTAAACATAATTATTTAGTTAAGGATGTTAATAAATTATCTTCTGTATTTCATGAAGCATTTACAATTGCTCAAAATGGAAGACCGGGGCCCGTATTGATTGATATACCAAAAGATGTTCAATTTGCTTCTGGAACTTATGAAGAAAAAAATAAAATTGTTATTCCTTCTCATAGATTATTTGAGCCAAGTCCTGATTTTGAAAAAAATAAAATTGAAGAAGCAGTAGAATTAATTTCAAAAGCTAAAAAACCAATATTTTATATTGGTGGTGGATGTATTAATTCTGGACCAAAAGCCTCAAAATTAGTTAGAGAGTTTATAGATATAGTTGGAGCACCCGTAACTATGACATTAATGGGTCTAGGTGTAGTAGGTTCATCAGATAAAAATTCACTAGGTATGCTTGGTATGCACGGAATGTATGAAGCTAATATGGCAATGCATGAATGTGATGTAATGATTAATATTGGAGCAAGATTTGATGACAGAGTTACAGGAAGACTTGATGCTTTCTCTCCCAATTCAAAAAAGATTCATGTTGATATAGATGAAAGTAATATAAATAAAACAATAAATGTTGATGTTCCAATAATAGGAGATGTTAAGCAAGTTGTTGAAAAAATGATTTCAGTCTGGAACGAAAAAAAATATAAAATAGACTCTCAGTCATTAAAATTATGGTGGGATAAAATTAATAAATGGAAGGAAGTAGATTGCCTAAATTATAATAATGAAGGTAACCAGATTAAGCCTCAATATGCTGTTCAGAGACTCTATGAATTAACAAAAAATACTAAAACATTTATTACAACTGAAGTAGGTCAGCACCAAATGTGGGCTGCTCAATTTTATAAATTTGAGGAACCAAACAGATGGCTTACATCAGGTGGTTTGGGAACTATGGGATACGGATTTCCTGCTGCAATCGGAGCTCAAGTTGGGCACCCAGATGCTTTAGTAATCGATATAGCAGGGGATGCATCAATACTCATGAACATTCAAGAAATGAGCACAGCTGTTCAATATAGACTACCTGTAAAAATATTTATTTTAAATAATGAATACATGGGAATGGTACGGCAATGGCAGGAACTTTTACATGGAGGAAGATATTCAGAGAGCTATACTGATAGCTTACCTGATTTTGTAAAGTTAGCTGAAAGTTATAGAGCTGTTGGTCTGAGAGCAAAGACAACTGATGAACTTGATGATGTTATAAATCAAATGATTGAAACAAAAAATACAGTTATTGCTGATATTTGGGTCACTAAAGAAGAGAATTGTTTTCCAATGATTCAAAGTGGTTCTGCGCACAATGAAATGATGTTAAGTAAAGATCAAAAACAAGATAAAAAATCAGCCGAAAAAGGGAAAATTTTAGTTTAATGAATAAATCTGTTTATGATTCTCCTGATCAAGTATCAGAGACTAAGAGACATATATTAACAGTATTAGTCGACAATGAACCAGGTGTTTTAGCTAGAGTCATAGGAATGTTTTCTGGCAGAGGATATAATATTGATAGTTTGAATGTAGCTGAAGTAAGTAACGATGAAAATATTTCAAGAATTACTATTGTAACTCATGGTACATCAGAAGTTGTTAGTCAAATTGAAAAACAATTACTTAGAATTGTTCCAGTTCATAGTGTTACAAATTTAGATCAAGAGGGTAGTTCTGTAGAAGCTGAAGTTGCTTTAGTTTATATTTATATTTCTGATACTAACAAAAAGAAAGTTTACCAGCTTTGTGATTTATACAGAGCTAGAAAAATTGAAAATGAAAATAACACCACAATATTTGAAATTGCTGGTGCGTCTGAAAGAGTAAATAGGTTTATTAAAGAAATTAATGAAATTACGAAAGTTGAGATCGTTAGAAGTGGTCCCGTTGCAATATCATCAATTCAAAAAAATGAGGAGGAATAATGAGAGTATATTACGATAGAGATGCAGACTTAAACTTAATAAAAGATAAAAAAATATCAATTGTAGGATATGGCAGTCAAGGACATGCTCATGCTATGAACCTGAGAGACTCTGGAATAGGGAATGTCTCTATTGCTCTAAGAGAAGGTTCAAATTCAAGGGCTAAAGCAGAACAAGCTAATTTCAAAGTAATGACACCCGCAGAAGCTGCAAATTGGGCCGATGTTATTATGATGTTAACTCCTGATGAACTTCAGTCTGAAATTTATAAAAATGACATAGCTGAAAATATTAAAGAAGGAACAACAATTGCATTCGCTCATGGATTAAATATTCATTTTGACTTAATTAAACCTAAGGAAGGTATAGATGTAATTATGGTTGCACCAAAAGGTCCAGGTCATACAGTTAGAGCTGAATACGTTAGAGGTGCTGGTGTACCATGCTTAGTAGCTGTAGATAAAAATCCTTCAGGGAATGCTCTAGAAATAGGAATTGCTTACGCATCCGCAATTGGTGGTGGGCGAGCTGGAATAATAGAAACCACTTTTAAAGAAGAATGCGAAACAGATCTTTTTGGAGAACAATCTGTTTTATGTGGTGGCTTAACACATTTAATTTTAGCAGGGTATGAGACTCTTGTTGAGGCAGGATATGCTCCTGAAATGGCATATTTTGAATGTCTTCACGAAGTAAAACTAATTGTTGATCTTTTATACGAAGGTGGAATGGCAAACATGAGATACTCAATTTCAAATACAGCTGAGTATGGAGATTATTCTAGAGGTCCAAGGCTCATCACTGATGAAACAAAAAAAGAAATGAAAAAAATTCTTTCAGAAATTCAATCTGGTCAATTTGCTAAAGAGTGGATGCAAGAACATCAGAGTGGACAAACGAAATTCAAAGTAATGAGAAAAGAACAAGCCGAACATCCAATTGAAGCAGTTGGTGAAAAGTTACGAACTTTAATGCCATGGATTGCTGAAGGAAAAATGGTTGATAAATCGAAAAACTAGATGAAAGTTTAATAAAATCTTGATTAGTGTATAATTAAAAAATGACTGAAAAAATTTATATTTTTGATACGACCTTAAGAGATGGCGAACAGTCCCCAGGAGCATCAATGAATTTAGATGAAAAACTTCAAATAGCTGAAGTTCTTGATCATATGAGAGTTGATATCATTGAAGCAGGATTTCCAATTGCTTCTAATGGAGATTTTGAAGCAGTTTCAGAAGTAAGTAAACATGTTAAAAATTCGACAATAGCAGGTTTGGCAAGAGCTAGCTTTAAAGACATCGATAGGGCTTGGGAAGCTGTACAATATGCTAAGTCACCTAGAATTCATACTTTTATTGCAACAAGTCCTCTACATATGAAATATAAATTAAAAAAAACTGAAGAGGAAGTTTTAGAAGCTATTCAAAAAACTGTATCTCATGCTAGAAATCTTTGTGATAACATTGAGTGGAGTTGTGAAGATGGTGGGAGATCAGAATTAGAGTTTTTATATAAATGTATTGAGCTTGCAATTAATTGTGGAGCTTCAACTATTAATATACCTGATACTGTTGGTTATACATTACCTGAAGAGTTTGGTAAAATTTTTAAAAATGTAAAAAATAATGTTCCTAATATTGATAAAGCAATTCTCTCAACTCATACACATAATGATTTAGGCTTAGCGACAGCAAATAATGTTGCTGCAATTCAAGAAGGTGCAAGACAGGTTGAGTGCACAATAAATGGTATGGGTGAAAGAGCTGGTAATTCATCACTTGAAGAAATTGTCATGACTTTAAAAGTAAAAAAAGATCTGATGCCTTATCACACGGATATTAAAACAGAGTCTATTATGAAAGCTTCTAGATTAGTATCATCAATAACAGGTTTTCCTGTTCAGCCAAATAAAGCTATAGTTGGTGCAAATGCTTTTGCACATGAAGCTGGTATACATCAAGACGGTATGCTCAAACATGCTGGTACTTATGAAATTATGACACCTGAATCAATAGGTCTTAACAAATCTTCACTAGTTCTAGGTAAACATTCAGGTAAACATGCTTTTTCAGAAAAATTAAAAGAACTTGGTTATGAAGTAGGTGATAATGCTTTAATGGAATTATTTGGAAGATTTAAAGATTTGGCGGATAAGAAAAAAGAAATATTCGAAGAAGATTTAATTGCATTAGCAGAAGATAGAACGTCGTCATACGATGAACACATTAAATTTGTATCTTTAGAAGTAAATGCAGGATCTGTTGAAAAAGCTGAGGCCAAATTAAAGATAGAAATAAACGATAAAGTGGAAAATACGAAGATTAATGGTAATGGTCCTGTTGATGCTACATTTAATGCAATAAAAAAACTTACTAATACTGAATTTAAACTCAAACTTTATCAGGTAAATGCAATTACTGCAGGTACTGATGCACAAGGAGAGGTAACTGTCAGACTTGAAGATGATGATATTTCATCTCAAGCTAAAGGAAGTGACCCTGACATTATTGTTGCTTCAGCAAAAGCTTATATAAATGCATTAAACAGATTGATCTTTAAAAAAACTAAATCTATTAAAGAGAATACAGCAAGTTTAAAAATAGAAGGGGTTTAATGGTTATTGATCGTTTTTTTAGTCTATTTTCAAAAGATATGGCTATAGATTTGGGTACTGCAAATACCTTAGTATACGTTAAAGGAGAAGGTGTTATTCTTAATGAACCTTCTGTTGTTGCAACCATTGAAAATGATGGGAGAACTCAAGTTTTAGCAGTTGGAAACGAAGCTAAACAAATGCTTGGAAGGACGCCTGGTAAAATCAAAGCCATACGTCCTATGAAAGATGGTGTTATAGCTGATTTTGATGTTGCTGAACAAATGATTAAAAGTTTTATTAAAAAAGTTCACAAAGGAAGATCCCTATCAAACCCTCAAATTGTTATTTGTGTACCTTCAGGTGCTACAAATGTTGAAAGAAGAGCGATCAGGGAATCAGCTGATGCAGCTGGTGCTAGAAGAGTTTATTTAATTGAAGAACCTGTTGCAGCTGCAATTGGAGCTGGATTACCAGTTGCAGAGCCAACTGGTTCCATGGTTGTCGACATTGGTGGTGGAACATCAGAGGTAGCTGTTTTATCTCTTGGAGGAGTTGTTAATTCTACTTCAGTAAAAGCTGCTGGAGATAGATTTGATGAAGCTATTATGGAATATATGCGTACAACTCACAAACTAGCAATTGGAGAGACTACAGCTGAAAGAATGAAAAAAGACATTGGTTCTGCAAGTCCTCCTGATGATGGTGATGGTAGATCGATGAGTGTTAAGGGAAGAGACCTTATAACAGGTCTTCCTAAAGAAATATCTATATCTCAAAGACAAATCGCAGAAGCTCTTGCTGAACCCGTTGCTCAAATAATTGATACAATAAAGAGAGCTTTAGAACAAACACCAGCAGAATTATCTGCTGATATTGTTGAAAGGGGTATAATGTTAACTGGAGGTGGATCTCTTTTACATAATCTTGATAAGGTACTAAGAAGATCAACCAGTCTTCCAGTTTCAATTGCAGAGGATCCACTACTATGTGTTGTTATGGGCACTGGTCAAGCACTTGAGGAAAAATCTCGACTAAGTGATGTTTTTGCCACTGATTAATAATTATAATGGCGACTAAGTTCCAAATAAAAGTATTTCAATTATCAAAATTTGTAAAAAACTTTACAATCTTTTCCGTTGTTATTCTTTCATTTCTTTTAATCTTTTTTTCAAAAACTGATTATTATGTTATTTATGGGATAAAAAATCTATCTAGTTCTATTGTTATTCCTATTACGCGGTTTATTTCAGCACCAGTAAATGCATTCTCAAATTTTGTTGATGAATATAATCAATTTAGAAGTTTAAAGTTTGAAAATAAAATTCTTCAAGAAGAAATAGTACGTTTAAAAAAATGGCAAACTTTAGCGATACAAAATTCAAGAGAAAATAAAGTTTTAAAGAAATTATTAAATGCAACTGATAATAATTTAACTTTGATAAAGACAGCGTCTCTAATTAATAGAAATGATACTATATACAGTAAGTTAATAAACTTAAATGCAGGGTTTGAAGATAAAATTAAAAAAAATATGTCAGTTATTAATGAAAGAGGATTAGTAGGAAAGGTTATTGATACAACCGCTAAAAATTCTAGAGTAATACTTTTAACTGATCCTAATTTATCTATTTCTGTAAAATCTATATCTGACGGTATTTTTTCATTGTTAACTGGTAATGGAGATGGAAAATATCTAGTTAGTTCTTTTGTAAAAGAAAATAAAATGCCAAGATTAGGTGATATCGTAGTTACAAGTGGCACTGCTCAAATATTTCCTGTAGATTTATTAGTTGGTAAAGTAGCTAAAGTTGATAAAAATAGATTTTTTGTTTTACCTTTTGTTGATTTTAAAAATATTGATTATTTGCAAATAGTTACTGCAAAATAATGGAGTTTTCCAAATTTCTTAACTCCTCCATTAAACTGAATATTATTTTAATTATAAGTTTCTCAATTTCAGTGAATTCTTTTATTTTATTTCCTAACATTAATAATGCATTCTATGTACTTTTTCATTTAACTTTTATTTATTTAATTTTTTACCACTATCATTATTATCTTTATGTTGTTGCTTTTGTTTATGGTATTTTATTTGATATAATATTGTTCAACAATATAGGAACACATTTAATTTCTTTTTTATCTCTTTTAATATTGTATTTTTTACTAAGAAAATTTCTAATTAGACTATCTTCTTACCAAATAATTTCTTTTTATTTTCTAACTTTAATAATTTTATTTATATTTGAGCATTTTTTAGCAAATCTTTTAAATAACTTTAAATTTAATATATATTCTTTGTTAAATTTTTTTTTAATTTCTTTAATTATTTTTATTCCTACTGTATTTTTATTTACCAAATTAGATAAGTAAAATGTTTTATTCAGATGATAAAAAACAATATTCAGTTCTTAATAGAAGAACTTTTTTCTTATATTTACTAAAAATATCTTTCTTTAGCATTGTAGGATGGAGATTATACGATATTCAAATAAAAGATTCAAAAAAATATAAAACTCTTTCAAAAAATAATCAAATCGATGTAGAAATTATATACCCTCTTAGAGGAAAGATTTATGATACTAATAACAAGGTTCTAGCATCTAATATTAAAGTATTCGATGTATACATAATTCCTGAAAATACAAAAAATATAAACAAATCTCTCAACGAATTAAATCAAATTATAAAAATAGATTTTAGTGATAGAAGAAAAATAATAGAATTGTCAAAAATAGTTAAAAAATTTGAAAAAATAAAAGTGTTAGAAAACATTAATTGGTCAGAGCTCGAAAAAATTGAATCAAATAAACTAAATATTGAAGGAATATTTATCTCTCAAGATTATATGAGAACTTACCAGCATAATAATACTGTTTCACATTTAATTGGTTATACTAATAAGCCTAATCGAGAAGAAGTTGAATTACCTTTTATTGCCAATATGCCCAATCTAGAAATAGGAAAAGTTGGTATTGAAAAAAGTTTCAATCCTAATTTAATTGGTAAATCAGGACAAAGAGAGATTGAAGTAAACTCTTATGGAAGAGTAATTCGTGAAATATCTCGTAAAGATAGTCAAAAAGGGAATGATGTTCATATTACTATTGATCTGAGAATTCAACAATATGCTTTAAATTTACTAAAAGAACATAAAGCAGGGTCTGCGGTACTCATTGATGTTAACAATGGTAACATCTTGTGTATGGCCTCCACTCCATCTTATAATCCTAATAAAATTATACAAAAACCGAATAAGGAATATTGGGATACAATTTTAGATAATGAACTCTCACCACTAACTTACAGATGTATTCAAGGTTTATATGCTCCAGGCTCAACTTTTAAAATGGTTGTTGCGATAGCAGGCATAGTCCATGGTGTAATAGGCACAGATACAAAACATTTTTGCAGTGGAAAAATTGGTTTAGGCGATAGACTTTATCATTGTTGGAAAAATAATGGTCATGGATCAATGAATGTAAGTGATGCAATTAAAGAATCATGTGATGTATTTTTTTATGAAATCTCAAAAAAAATTGGGATAGATAAAATTGCTGAAGTTGCAGAAGATTTTGGTTTAGGCAAAATCTATGATGTTCCTTTACCAAATCAAAAAAAAGGAATTATTCCTTCACGTGATTGGAAAAAGAAAAAATATGATGAAAGTTGGTATCCTGGAGAGACTTTAATTTCAGCAATTGGCCAAGGTTTTGTTTTAACTAATCCACTACAACTTGCAGTAATGACTTCAATAATTGCTTCTGATGGAAAAAATATAAAACCAAATATAATTAAACAAAATAATAACATTAAATTTGAAAAATTAGAAAAATATCAAAATGCAATCAAAATTATTAAAAGCTCAATGTTTAAAGTAGTTAATGAAAATAAAGGCACAGCATATAACTCCAGATCCGAGTTTGCACCTTTTGCAGGTAAAACAGGAACTTCACAAGTGAGAAGAATAACTGTGGCCGAGAGAGAAAGTGAAGATTTTAGGAAAAAAGAAGTAGAATGGAAAAAAAGAGATCACGCTTTATTTGTTGGATATATGCCAGTTGAAAAGCCTAAATATGCCGTTTCCGTTGTTATTGAGCATGGTGGTTCAGGCGCATCAACTGCAGCACCTATAGCAAAAGAAATTTTTCAATTTACAAAAAATTTAGAAACTTAATGTTAAACAAAATTCAAAACTTAAATTACTTGTTGATTTTCTTAATAATTTTAATTTCTTTTATTGGTGCAGCAGGTTTGTATTCTGCTGCAGGAGGATCATATAATCCTTGGGCTTCAAGACATTTAATTAGATTGGTTGTTTTTATATTTTTAGCGATTATTTTAGCTTTAATTAATATTAAATTTATTTATCAATATGCTTATATCTTCTTCACTTTATCATTATTGCTTTTACTATCAGTTGAATTAGTAGGTGTTTTTGGTAAAGGCGCAACTAGATGGATAAATATATTTGGTTTTAGTATCCAACCCTCAGAGTTGATAAAAATAACTATAATACTAGCACTAGCAAGATTTTACCATGATTTAAAATTTGATGAAATTAAGCGAATAAAAAATTTATTTTTTCCAATTTTAATTTTATTTTTACCTTTTGTATTAGTCGTTATACAACCAGACCTAGGAACTGCTTTAAGTATATCAATGCTTGGAATTCTTATCCTATTTGCAAGTGGAATAAGAATTTGGAAGTTTGTATTAGGGTTTTTTGTTTTAATTTTATCAATTCCTTTGTCGTTAAACTACTTACAACCATATCAAAAAGATAGAATTTTCTCTTTTTTAAATCCTGAAGCAGATGCTCTTGGAAGAGGATATCAACTTATACAATCGAAAATTGCCTTAGGATCTGGTGGTTTAACTGGAAAAGGATTTTTAGAAGGCTCACAATCTTATTTACAGTATTTACCAGAAAAACAAACTGATTTTATATTTACCTTAATTGGAGAAGAATTTGGTTTTATTGGTACAATGTTTATAATATTACTTTTTCTTCTATTAATATCAGTTTGTTTTTACATAAGTATTAAATCAAATCATATATTTGGAAGAATTCTCTCTATAGGTGTTGGCAGTAATTTATTTATATATGTGATAATGAATCTATCTATGGTATCTGGATTAATGCCCGTTGTTGGAATTCCATTACCTTTAGTTTCTTATGGAGGATCGGCAATGCTTGCTATAATTATTTCTTTAGGTTTAGTCCTTAATGCAGAACTAAATGGAAATTTAAAAAAATTACATAATGCTTGAAATAAATAATGTTAACAAATTTTTTGGCGGCTTAAAAGCAGTCCATAATGCATCAATGAAAGTGGAAATGGGTTCAATCACAGGCTTAATAGGGCCGAACGGTGCAGGAAAAACAACATTATTCAATACTATTGCTGGGTTATATGATCCTGATGGAGGCAATATAATTCTTAATGATGAAGATATATCTTTTTTAAAACCTCACGAATTGTTTGCAAAAGGAGTTTTAAGAACTTTTCAAATTGCACATGAATTTTCTACATTAACAGTTTTGGAAAATTTAATGATGGTCCCACCAAATCAATTTGGTGAAAAATTATCATATGCTCTACTAAGTAATGCTAAAGTAAAAAAGCAAGAAGAAGAAATAAGAGCAAAAGCAATTGAAGTTATAAATTTTTTAAATCTAAATCATCTCACACAAGAACTCGCAGGCAATTTATCTGGTGGTCAAAAAAAATTACTTGAGTTAGGGAGAACTATGATGGTCGATCCTAAAATAGTTTTACTTGATGAGGTAGGAGCTGGTGTGAACAGAACACTTCTTAATGAAATTACGGATGCAATATTAAGATTAAATAAAGAGAAGAATTATACTTTTTTTGTAATTGAACATGATATGGACCTTATAGAAAAAATCTGTGATCCTGTCATAGTGATGGCTGAAGGTTCAGTTTTATTTAAAGGAAACTTTAATGAAGTGAAAAATAACGATACAGTTATAGAAGCTTATTTAGGTAAAGGTATTAATAAAAATTAGCATTATATGAATAATTTAATTGGTAAAAATTTAACAGCTGGATACGGAGGAGTTGATATTATTAAAGATATTAATCTAGAAGTAAATGAAGGTGAGATTGTTGTCATAGTTGGTCCAAATGGAGCAGGGAAATCAACAGCAATGAAGGCATTACTTGGTATGTTAAGTTTAACTTCGGGTTCTGTTGAATATTCCAATAAAGAAATTTCTTCAATGTTACCTCAAAATAGAATCAATTTGGGATTAGCATTTGTACCTCAAACAAACAATGTATTTACCGGTATGACAGTAGAAGAAAATTTAGAAATGGGAGGATTTTTAAGAGAGGATGATATTATTCATACCATTAATGATGTTTACGATCTGTTTCCTATTTTAAAACAAAAAAGAAATCAAAGTGCTGGAGAATTATCAGGCGGTCAAAGACAACAAGTTGCTTTTGGAAGAGCTCTTATGACCAAACCTAAAATTCTAATGCTCGATGAACCAACGGCAGGAGTATCACCAATAGTAATGGATGAGCTATTTTCAAGAATCATAGAAGTTCGTAAAACAGGTGTTGGAATATTAATGGTTGAACAAAATGCAAAACAAGCACTTAGCATTGCTGATAGAGGCTATGTATTAGTAAATGGAAAAAATAGTAGAGATGGTTCTGGCGAAGAATTATTAAACAATCCTGCTGTTCGTAAATCTTTTTTAGGAGGTTAGTTAGATGATAGATTTTTTAAACTCCTTAGTAGTTCTGTTAAACTTTATCATTATTCCAGGCTTGTCGTATGGATCTCAATTAGCACTTGGTGCATTGGGTGTAACTTTTGTTTACGCAATATTACGTTTTGCAAATTTTGCACATGGTGAGATTATGTCATTTGGAGCAATGATCACAATATTATTTACTTGGTTTTTTCAATCTCAAAATATTGGCTTAGGAATTTTCCCAACTGCTTTGTTAGCCTTACCAATAGGGATAATAGCAACAATTATTTTATGTATTATTTCTGATAAATTTGTCTTTCAATATTATAGACATCAAAAAAGTGTACCTGTTGTTTTAGCTATGGTGTCTATTGGTGTTATGTTTGTAGTGAATGCAATTATAAGAATCATAATTGGAACAGAAACTATAAAATTTTCTGATGGTCAGAAATTTATTATGAAAGCTAAACAATTTAAATTAATGACGGGCTTAAACGAAGGATTAGCTTTAAAATCATCACAAGTAATAACAATTTTCTTAACGATTATTCTTTTATCTTTTACTTTTTGGTTTTTACAAAAAACTAAAACTGGAAAATCTATGAGAGCCTTTTCAGATAATGAGGATTTAGCATTATTATCAGGCATTAATCCTGATCGTGTTGTTTTTATAACTTGGATGATTGTGGGTGTTTTAGCTTGTGTCGCTGGAACTTTATATGGTTTAGATAAAAGTTATAAACCTATTATTTATTTGAATTTGGTTTTACCAGTATTTGCATCAGCAATTGTAGGAGGAATAGGTAATCCTTTTGGTGCTGTAGTGGGAGGATATGTAATTGCCTTTTCAGAAATCATGATAACTTATGCTTACAAAAAATTCTTTGTTTATATTCTACCTGGACCATTAGAGCCTTCTGGTTTAGTACAGCTACTTTCTACAGATTATAAATTTGCTGTATCATTTACAATTCTTGTAATTGTTTTACTCATACGACCATCAGGAATATTTAAAGGAAGGGTTTTATGATGAAATTTGAAAGATATGAATGGATTGCGATCGCAATTATGATTTCACTTTTCATATTTGTTGGTTTCATTCAAGGTTGGTCAGTTAGTTTAGTTATTCTGAATATGTGTATTATCTCAGCTATTATGACAATGGGGGTTAATATATCTTGGGGTTATGCAGGAGTAATTAATTTTGGTGTCATGGGTTTTTTAGCAATGGGCGGTCTTGCAGCAGTAATTGTTTCGTATCCCCCCATAAGAGAAGCGTGGCAAGTTGGTGGAACAGGTCTAGGAATCAGTCTAATTTTATTGGCAATGTTAGTGTTTGCCGTCATGTACATAAATAAAGTAGTTACAAAAAAATCATCAAAATATTGGATAAATAGTATCATTATAATTTTAGGTATTATTATAATTAGACATTTTTATTTAAATGCCACTGCAAATATAGAAGATGTAAACCCAGCACTAGCAGGTTTTTTAGGCGGTCTAGGATTGCCAATAATATTTTCATGGTTTGTCGGTGGTTTATTTGCTGCTGGAGTAGCATTTGTTATTGGCAAAGTAGCACTTGGTCTAAGATCAGATTATCTTGCAATTGTAACATTAGGAATATCTGAAATTGTTGTTAGTGTACTAAAACATGAAGAATGGTTATCAAGAGGAGTCAAAAACGTAATTGGTTTAAAAAGACCAGTTCCTTATGAGATTGATCTACAAAATGCTGATTGGTTTATAAATCTTGTTACATACCTAAATTCTTCTAAATTAAATAATGTTATTGATATTAACGACAGACAACAGCTTTTGAATAATCTTATTATTGATGGTTCAGGAATATTTGTAAAACTATCTTACGCAATATTATTTTTAATAGTGATGCTTATTATTTTTTATTTTGCGAATAAAGCTCAGCTTTCGCCATGGGGAAGAATGATGAGAGCTATTAGAGATAATGAAACCGCTGCCAATGCGATGGGTAAAGATGTAGTAAAACAACATCTAATTATATTCGTAATTGGAGCGGCAATTGTAGGTGTGGCTGGAGCAATGCTTGTCACATTAGATGGCTTATTTACTCCATCTGGATACAGACCACTTCGATTTACATTTATAATTTGGATAATGGTTATTGTTGGAGGCAGTGGAAATAATTTAGGAGCTATTTTTGGTGGTTTTGTAATTTGGTTTGCTTGGATTGAAGCTGCACCACTTACGACATTTATTATTAATCAACTTACATTAGGTTTAGAACCAACTAATGCTCTTAAAGTTCACTTACTTGATAGCGTTCCTTACTTTAGATATTTATTTATGGGTTTGATTTTATTATTAATTTTACGTTACCGCCCTAAAGGTATAATTCCTGAGAGAGTGAGACACTCATAAAAAAACCCCGGTTTAACCGGGGTTTTTTATAAAATTATTTAATATTTATTAAAGAGCACCAACAGTAACGAATTCACCGCCACTAACTTCTAACTCTTTAAATGCACCAGCTGCATCACCAAACGCATTAAATTCTACGTCGGTTGCACCTTGGTAATCAATATCTTTACCTGCAGCTAACATTTGTAAGCCGTATGATAATTGACCAGGATTAATTACAATACCTGGAGCATTAGATACTTTACTAATATTATTTAAAATTGATTGTTTATCAGCAGATCCACCAGCTTGAATTGCAAGTGCAATAATAGCTGCAGCATCATAAGACTCTCCAACATATGGAGCACTTCCATCCATGCCATTAGCAGCTGCTAATTCACCAAACTTTGCTGAACCTTTAGAAATTGCACCTGGCATTGAACCAAATGAACCTTCTAAATCTGCACCAATGTTATCAACGATTGACTGACCAATCATACCATCTGATAGAACGAATAAATCAAACGCACCTGAATCTAAAGATGCTTCAATCATTCCTTTTCCACCATCATCGATATAACCAATAACTAGCAGAGCATCTCCACCAGCTGATGCAAGAACACCAACTTCTGAAGAATAATCAGCTTTTCCATCTTCGTGAGATGCAGAAGCAGTAATTGTTCCGCCACCTGAAGCAAATGCTTTTTCAAACACTTCAGCTAGACCTTTTCCATAGTCATTGTTAGTATATGTTACAGCAATACTTTCAATTCCTCTGCTTAAAGCTAGTTTAGCTAATACTTGACCACCTTTTGCATCAGATGGAGCTGTACGCCAAAAAGTTCCATTATCAGGAACACTACTTAGACCTGGTGAAGTTGCAGATGGAGATACCATTAAGATACCATTTGGTACTGCAACGTTAGCATTAATTGCACCTGTTACACCTGAACAGTCAGCACCCATTATTGCAGTTACACCACTTGCTACTAATCCTTCAGCAGCTGCAGTTGCAGCAGCAGAGTCAACACAAGTTGAGTCAGCTTCAAGAATAGTAATTGATTCACCGCCTAATAGGTTTCCAGAGTTTGATGCTTCATCAAATGCCATTCTCGCACCATCTCTCATAGCAGGAGTTAAAGATTCAATTGGTCCTGTAAAACCAAGGATAATTCCTACTTTAATTTCTGCTAATGCAGCAGTCGTTACAGTCGACAAACTTACAATAACAGCTAGAAGTAATTTTTTCATATTTCCTCCAAAAAAGTATACTTTTTATATATCGTACGTCATATACTAGTTCCAAAAATCAATCATGCAGTTTTTTTATAAAAATACTCAAGATTTTAGCCAAAAACCATAAATTGACTTCATTTGTCTCACCAGATAAACAGCAAAATTATGACAATTGGAATTCTAGGTGGAGGTGTTTGGGGCAGTGCGCTTGCTCGAGTATTAAGTAAAAATAAAGTCGTCATTTACGCTAGAGATGAAAAAATTGTTAAATCAATTAATGAACACAAGATTAATCCAAAACTAAAATACAGCCCATTTAACGAAAATGTTACTGCAACTACTTTCTTAAAAGAAATCAAAAACGTAAAATATTTATTTATAACTTTACCAGCACAAAAAATTAGGGAAGTAATTAAAGAATCTTCGCTACATAATAAAAATCATCATATTATTATATGTTCTAAAGGAATTGAAATATCTTCTTCAAAATTTTTAACAGAAGTATTTCAGGAAATGATGCCGTTTAAATCAATTAGTATTTTATCTGGACCATCTTTTTCAAATGAAGTATCTCAAAGTTTGCCAACTGCTGTAACACTTGCAACCAAAAATAAAAAAGACTTTGATAATATTTCTAAGCTTATTCCAAATAAAGAATTTAGAATCTATTATTCTGATGATTTGATAGGAACTCAAGTTGGAGGTGCTTTAAAAAATATATATGCAATTGCTGCCGGTATTGCAGAAGGATTAAATTTAGGTGAAAATGCAAAAAGTGCATTAATCTCAAGATCTTTCGCTGAAATGACAAGATACGCAAAAAAATTCAAAGCGGATAAAAATACATTATTTGGTTTATCTGGACTTGGTGATCTGATTTTAACCTGTGGTTCAACAAATTCACGAAATACTCAGTTTGGCATTAAATTAGCTTCATCAAAATATGATAATTTTTTAGATCTTTTACAATCGCAAGAAGTAACTGAAGGTTATTATACTGTTAAAGCAGTTTATAATATTTCACAAAAGCATAAAATTGATATGCCAATTATGGAGTCTGTATACAATATACTCTATAAGCAACATGATTTAAGAGATCAATTAACTGAATTGCTGAATAGACCATTAACAGACGAAAAAATTTAATTTGATGACAATGAAGACCTTTTATAATTTAGATACAAGTTGGGTTAATAATACACAAATTAATTTAAGTGCTGTTGAACGTCGAACATCAACCTTAACTAAAAGAAGAACTGTCAAAAAAGAATTTCAAGTTGCTTGGTTATTAAAAGCTATTACTTTAATTGATCTTACTACACTAAGTGGAGATGATACTTTTGGAAAAGTAGAAAGACTATGCAATAAGGCTCTTAATCCTATCGATGATTATATTCTTGAGGACTTAGGTTTAGAAAAAAATGAAGTAAAAGTAGGTGCTGTATGCGTCTATCACCATCTAATAAAAGATTGTACAAAACTTATTCAAAACAAACTACCAATTGCTGCAGTTTCTACAGGATTTCCAGCAGGTTTATCATCATACACTACTAGAAAAAAAGAAATTTCTGATTCTATCAAAGATGGTGCTGATGAAATCGATATTGTTATTAATAGAGGATACGTACTCCAAAATAATTGGAAAAAATTATATGATGAGGTTCGCAGCTTTAAAGAAACAGCAGGTAAAACAAAAATTAAAGCAATTCTTGGCGTAGGTGATCTAGAAACTCTTCGAAATGTAGCAAAAGCCTCTTTAGTTTGCATGATGGCTGGTGCAGATTTTATTAAAACATCAACTGGCAAAGAAAGTATTAATGCTAATCTCAATAATAGTCTCGTTATGTTGAGAATGATTAGAGAGTTTCATACAAAAACTGGAAAAAAAATTGGTTTTAAACCTGCAGGAGGAATATCAACGGCAAAATCTGTCTTAGAATTTTTAATATTGGTTGCTGAAGAGTTAGGATTTGAATGGGTTAATCCTAAGTTATTGCGAATTGGAGCGTCTAGTTTATTAATTGATATAGAAAGACAACTCTATCACTACACTAGTGGCAGGTATGCAAACAAAGAGAAACTTGCAATAGGCTAATATGGATAAGATTATTAAAAATTTTCAAAATATATCTTATGGTCCTGCACCAGAAGACAGCAAAGAAGTTAATAGTTGGATAAAGAATTTAAAAAATCCAAATAATCATTTTATTAATGGTAAATTTGTAAAATCGTCTAGCTCAAAAAAATTAAATATAATTAATCCTTCAACAAATAAAAAAATTGCAACATTATCTGTTGCTTCAAAAAAAGATGTAAATGCTGCAGTAAGTGCTGCAAAGAAAGCTCACATTAAATGGTCTAAATTATCATCTTTTGATCGATCAAAATTTTTATATGCGCTTGCACGTCTCATACAAAAAAATTCAAGATTTATTTCTGTTTTAGAGACTATTGATAACGGTAAACCAATACGAGAAACAAGAGATATAGATATCCCACTTGTTGCAAGACATTTTTATTATCATGCGGGATGGTCAGCTAGGAATACAAATAATTCTGATAATTCTATAGGTGTTGTTGGACAAATTATACCATGGAACTTTCCCTTATTAATGTTAGCTTGGAAAATTGCCCCCGCAATTGCTCTTGGAAATACAGTGGTGTTAAAACCTGCAGAATATACTTCTCTCAGCGCACTCTATTTTGCAGAACTTTGTCAAAAAGCTAAAATTCCTCAAGGTGTAATTAATATTATTACTGGGGATGGCTCTACTGGTGAACATATAACATCACATAAAGATGTTAAAAAAATTGCCTTTACTGGGTCAACTGAAGTTGGCAAAAAAATAATTCAAACAAATACTAACCCAGATAAAAAAATGACAATGGAACTTGGAGGTAAATCTCCTTTTATTGTTTTTGAAGATGCTGATTTAGATAGTGCTGTAGAAGGTGTTGTTGATGCGATTTGGTTTAACCAAGGCCAAGTATGCTGTGCAGGATCAAGACTTTTAGTACAAGAAAGTATTGAAAAAAAATTTATTCAAAAACTTAAGAAAAGAATGGAAAAACTTCGCGTCGGCGATCCATTAGATAAGTCTATTGATATTGGAGCTATTGTTGCACCTGTTCAACTTAAAAAAATTAATTCTTTAGTAAATAAAGCCCAAAAAGATGGAAATAAATTATGGCAACCTTCATGGTCATGTCCAACAAATGGTTTATTTTATCCTCCATCTTTGTTTACAAACGTAACGCCGTCGTCTTTTATTGCTCAAGTAGAAATATTTGGACCAGTTTTAACAACAATGACATTTAGAACACCTAGTGAAGCTGTATCAATAGCTAATAATACGCCCTACGGTCTTGCAGCAAGTATTTGGTCTGAAAATATTAATTTAGCTTTAGATATTGCTCCAAAAGTAAAAGCTGGAGTCATTTGGATAAATTCTACAAACTTATTTGATGCTGCTTGTGGTTTTGGTGGTTACAAAGAAAGTGGTTTTGGAAGAGAAGGTGGTTCAGAAGGGATTAGGGCATATTCAAAATTACCACTACCCCTTTCTAAGTCAAAAAGAGGTAAGAAATTATCTAAAGGTACATCATCTAACTCTATCGATAGAACACCAAAATTATACATTGGAGGAAAACAAAAAAGACCTGATAGTGGTTATTCTTTTTCTTCATATGACGTTCAAAATAATTTTATTTGTGATGTTCCAAATGCAAATCGTAAAGATGTAAGAGACACCGTTGAGGTTGCATCTAAAGCAGTTAGCAAATCTTCCACTAATTTTAATAGAGCTCAAATTCTTTATTATTTAGCTGAAAATTTACAAGATCGAAAAAATACCTTTTCTAGTTTGCTTTCTTCTTTAATTGGTATTTCACAAAAAGATGCTGAAAAAGAATTTGATCAATCAATAGAAAGATTATTTTATTATGGTGCTATGGCCGATAAGTTTGAAGGCTCTATACATAATCCTCCTATAAGAGGTTTAACACTAGCCGTTAAAGAACCGATAGGTGTTGTAGCAAATATTTTAAACGATGATTTTCCATTATTAAGTTTAATAACAACTTTAGGAGCAAATTTTGCAGCAGGTAATGCTTGTATTATTGTTCCAGGTCAAAACACATCTCTTTTAGCAACAGAATTGTATCAACTACTTGAAACTTCTGATGTACCAGCTGGTTATATTAATATCCTTACAACTAAACAAAATAGTTTGAATAAAATCTTAGCAGAACATGAAAATATCGATGGTATTTGGTATTTCAGTGAAAATAATAATGAGCGTTTAAAAGTTATTCAAAGTACAACATCAAATTTAAAAAGGAGTTGGTGTCCACAATCAAAAAATCTTGATTGGTCTTCGAAAGAAGAAGATTTCTTAAAGGAGTTTTTATATCAAAGTACACAAGTAAAAAATATTTGGATCCCATACGGAGAGTGATATACTAAAAATATGTTAATTAACGTCGATCCTATTTTAAGCCCTGATATATTAAAAACATTACGTGAAATGGGTCATGGTGATAGACTCGTTATATCTGATATTAATTATCCTGCTCATTCGAATCACAATAGGGTTCACCGATTAGACGGCCTTGATATGACAACTGTCATGAGAGCTGTTTTATCTGTTTTTCCATTAGATAGTTTCATAGACTCAGCTGTTCACCGAATGGAAGTTGATAACCAACCAGATGAAATTAATGATGCTAATAAAGAAGTAATTGATGCAATTAAGGAAGTGTCAGGAGATCATTGGAAAATAGGTTCATACGAAAGACAAGAATTTTATAAGCAATCAAGATCAACCTATGCCTATATTACAACAAGTGAAAGACGACCTTACTGTAATTTTATTTTAACAAAAGGTGTTATTAAACCAGATGGTACTGTTTGGATAATCGATAAATAATTATGTCGATTAGTATTCTTGGTATTTTTGTTGCTGACCTTGTTTTTTTTGGAGAAAAAATTCCTGTTGAGGGAGAGACTATTCTTGGTAAAAATTTTGTTATTGGCCCTGGTGGTAAAGGATCAAATCAAGCTGTAGCTGCTGCCAAAGCTGGTGCAAAAACTTTTTTTATTTCAAAAATTGGTGATGATCAATTTGGATCAATGGCAACAGAAATTTATAAAAATTCTGGTGTTGATTATAGTAATGTAATTATTTCAAAAGATCATTCAACTGGAGCTGCAGGTATACTTGTAAATGAAGGAACAGGAGCTAATGCTATTAATGTTTTTCCTGGGGCAGCAGGTGCAATTACTATTGAAGATATAGATAAATCAGAAGAGGCAATTAAAAACTCAAGTATATTTCTAACTCAATTAGAGGCTCCAAAGGATGTTGTTACCTATGCATTAAAAAAAGCACATAGTTTAAATGTAAAAACAATTTTAAATCCTGCGCCAGCAGCTGAAATAGATGAATCTTTATTTTCAATTATTGATTATTTTACACCAAATGAAACGGAAGCAAGTTTTTATGTAGATCATAATGTTGAGACACATGAAGATGCTGAAAAAGCTGCAATGCAATTATTAGAAAAAGGAATTAAAAATGTCGTTATTACTCTTGGAGAAAAGGGAGCTTTCTTTGCTAATAGTGATGAAAAATTTTCTTTACCTATAGCTAATCTTTCAAATCCAGTAGTGGATACTACTGGTGCAGGAGACGCTTTTAATGCAGGTTTTGCTGCAGCACTTACCGAAGGCCAAAATATTAAAGATGCGCTAAAATTTGCTAGCGCCACAGCTGGCTTATCAACAACAAAAATAGGTACGGCAAATTCCATGCCTTCTCGAGAGGAAATTGATAATCTTCTATAATTATTGTATAATAGAATTATTATGCAATTATTTTTAGAAAGACTGATGTATTTTTGGGCTGGGATTACAGCAATTGGTCTTTTAATTGCTGTAGCTTACTGGGCAATCGCAACTATAATTTATGTAGCTTTTATCTCTCTTTTTGTCGCAATAGCAGCTACTCTTTTCTACCATTTTTATTGGTCCAAAAGAGATAATTAATAGTCTATAAATACCAATAAGGTTATTTATCAGTGTCAAAATATATATTTTATGATTTAGAAACATCAGGAAGAGGTAAGAAAGAATATCCAACTGCTTTTGGTACCACTCCAAAATGGGAGCAGATAATGCAAATTGCTGCAATAGTTACTGATTCTAAGTTTAATCAAACAAATCAAAATATGAATGAGTTCTGCAGACCTCGAACATCAGTAATTTCTCAACCTGGTGCATTAATAACAACACTTAAAGGTATGAGAGAGGCACTTGATGCCCCACAATCATCTTACGAATTAATGAAAAAAATTAATGAAACTTTTGATGAATGGAAAAAAGATGATCCAAGTTCTACTTTTATAGGACACAACATAATAGAGTTTGATGAATCAGTTCTCGAATACAATTTGTTTAGTCATATGTTTTATCCTTATGTAACAAGAAAGAGTAGGGGCGATACATTAAATTTAGCAAGAGGTTTATATGCCATCAACCCATCAAGTATAAAAACACCTTTAACAGAAAGAGGTAATCCTAGTTTTAAATTAGAAAAAATTGCAGAGATGAACAACTTGCCTGTTGAATTCGCTCACGATGCATTTTCAGATGTTAAGACATCAATTGCTCTGACAAAATATATTAACGAAGCAGACACTACTAATTGGAATCAGCTTCAAATGACAATGAGTAAAGAAGATGCCATTGAATATATTAATAAAAATAAAGGCTTTTGTTTTATGACGAGTTTTGGGGGAAGAATTAAACTTCAAGCATTGTCGATGGTATGTGAATCTCAGTATAATGGTTGGTTTCATACAATTGATTTAGCTCATGATCCGACACCATTACTAGAAGCTAATTCTGAGGAATTTAAAAAACTGATTAAAAGAAAAAATAGATACGTCATTACTAATCAGCATCCTATTATTCTACCAGGTAAGATTGCTGCTAATTACGAGCCTTACGATGAAATTGGTTCTGATGTTCTCAATGAAAGAGCAAAAATCGTTTTTAAAAATAAAGATTTAGCAGACAAATTTAAGCTTATGGAAATTGATAGACGTATTGAAAAAGAGGATGAAAAATCTCAAGATAATGTATTTCCTGAAAGTGCAGCAAATGCTTTTCTTGATTTTAAACAATCAACAGAAATAGCTAAATTTCATGAACAGAATGACTGGAATGAAAAATATAAAATTGCCCTTTCAATTAAAGAGCCAAGAGCAAACTTTATTTTAAAAAGGCTTATATTTGATGAAAGTCCAAAAACTTTATCAAAAGAAGATTTTAAAATGGTTCACCGAGAGTTACATGAAAGGTTAGTTATTAACCAAGAAAGACCATTTACAACAATACCTGAAGCAATGTCTCAAACTGATACAGAATTAGTTAAAATGGAAGAAAGTGATGATGAACATAAAGACCAAAAAATGCAAATTTTAAAAGATTACAATGTTTATTTGAATTTTATGGAGAAATATTTTTCTAATAAAAATGCTGAACCTCTTCCAAGTGGTAAAGAACTGAGCAAAATAATCTTTGGTTAATGTTTGAACTTCAATATTTTATTATAGGCATTGTCCAAGGCTTCACTGAATTTTTACCAATTAGTTCTTCTGGGCATTTGGTTCTTGTATCAGAATTGACGACTTGGCAAGATCAAGGTCTTTTTACGGATGTTGCTGTTCATGTTGGAACATTATTGGCAGTTATAATTTATCTAAGATCACATATTACAGTATTAGCCAAGAATTTTTTTTCTTTTCAAATTAGCCAAAATAATAATTTAATAAAAATTATTATTGCAACAATACCTGCAGTGATAGTGGGATTTTTTATTTTTGATTTTGTTCAATTATATTTCCGAGATATCAAAGTTGTTGCAGTGACAAGTGTTGTATTTGCTGCACTATTATTTGTAGCAGATCATTTTAAGATGAAAATATCTTCCTGGGAGAATATGAGTTATGTGCAGGCCTTTATCATTGGTGTATTTCAAGTTTTAGCTTTTATACCTGGGGCAAGCAGAGCAGGTGTTACAATTACTGGAGCACGTTTCCTAGGATTTGATAGATCTTCTGCAGCAATATTTTCTATGCTTTTATCTATTCCCATTATTTTAGCATCCTTAGTTTTAACAAGTTTAGATTTTATGAGTAGTGCTGAGGTAAATATAAATTTATACCAATCATTATTTGCAGCATTTGTTGCATGTATTACTGCACTATTATCAATTAACATCATGATGCGAATAATACAAAGTTCAACCTTTAATATTTTTATTATTTATAGAGTTTTACTAGGATTTATCTTATTGTATTTTTATGCATAAAATATCTGGGGTTTTTAGCGCTGCGCTAACACCCGTAAAAAATGATTTATCAATTAACAAAGATTTATATCTTCGTCATTGCCAATATTTAATGAGACAAGGTCATGACGGTCTTGCAATATTTGGTACTACTGGAGAAGCAAATAGTTTTTCGGTTCAAGAAAAAAAAGATCATCTAGATTTTTTAGTATCCAATCGTATCGATCCTAATATCCTTATGCCTGGAACAGGATCTTCCTCTTTGAATGATGCAATTGATATGACCAAACATGCTGCTAGTCACAAAGTAAGAGCTGTTCTTTTACTCCCTCCCTTTTATTATAAGAATGTTACGAATGACGGTGTAATAAATTATTATCGCCATATTATTGAAAGAGTAGGTGAGAGTGATTTACAATATGTTTTGTATCATATCCCGCAAAATTCATACGTATCAATTGATTTTAAGATGATTGAAATTTTATTAAAACTTTATCCGAATAACGTCGTGGGATTAAAGGACTCAAGCGGGGACAGCGATAGAATGATGAAAGTGATAAAATATTTTAATGATTTTGCCGTATTTTGTGGTCATGACAGTTTAGCATTAAATATTTGTAAGCGAGGAGGTGCTGGAGCAATTACAGCTGGCACTAATGTATGTGGTAAATTACTAAGCTTTATCTTAAAAAATCATAAAAATGAGAGCAGCATAAAAAATTTTGCTGATTTACAAAATCTACTGCAACAAATTCGTCAAGTAATTACTTCACACGAGCCAATAAGTTTAATGAAAGCATATTTTTCAATTGTTGATAATATTTCTGATTGGAATATTGTTTTACCCCCGCTTAAAAAAATAGAAGATCCTGCTAATGAAAAGTTAGTTTTAATTTTAAAAGAATTAATAAAAAAAATAGATCCGTTAATAGCGAATACGTGAGTTAAAATATTTTTTAGCTTGAGTAGCAATTAAATTTTGAACAGGTTTCAAGAAAACAGCAAAACCAATACAATCAGTAAAGAAACCAGGAGTAATTAAAAGTAATCCTGATACTAATAGGAAAATACCTCCCTTTATTTCTTCCGTGGGCATTACACCTTGTGATAAATTTCTTTGTGCATCAAACAATAATTTAATTCCTTGTCTGCGAACAAGAAATATTCCAACCAAGGCAGTGGTTAGTATAATTGCGATAGTATTTAAAATGCCAATATTTGAACCAATTGTTATAAAAATACTTATTTCGATTATTGGGATTATAATAAAGGCTAGGAAAATCACTAGCGTACTATACCAGTTTTTTCATCCTCAATGTTTTTTTCTATTTTATTCTCAAATTCTCTTAATCTTTTATATACACTAGCTAATTCAATAATAGTAGGCCATGCTCTAAATAAATATTGTAGAGATCCTTCAACTCTTCCAAAAGCTCTTATAATTTGTTGCATAACTCCAAGTGTCATGACACCTGCAACTATGGCTGGAGCCAAAAATATGTAAGCTGCAAGTACATTAGCCTGTAAATAAGCAAGTCTACCAATACTAAAATAAAGATAATAAAGATAACTTTTAAAATGAATTTGTCTAACACCTTGGAAAAGTTCTTCTAATGATTTAGGTCTAATGCTTCCATCATCTTCAGCAATAACTAAAATTTTCCTATAAGCTGCTTCTTTTTTTTGAAGATCATATTCAATACCAACTAATCTTAGTATCCATGCAAGTACAATCATTAAAATTGTACCTCCTACTGCCCATATAAATGCTCCAGAAACTAAACCATACTGCCAATCACCAAACCATAAAATTGGAATACCAACTGAAAGAGTCATTAAGAGAGGGAAGAATTCGACTAGTACAAGAACAGATTCAATTAGGCTTGTTCCAAGACCTTCCATAATTCTACTAAATTTAATTGTATCTTCTTGAACCCTTTGACTTGCACCTTCTATGGTTCTTGCTTGATCATATACGCTATGGTACCACTCAACCATCGCAGTTCTCCATCTAAACAGAAAATGTGATGTAAGAAAAGAGATCGCTAGTCCTAATGCAATTGAAATAGCAGCTAATTGAGCAAAGCTAAAAAGAGCTCCCATGTATTCTTGCATGGTTATAGCATTTGGTGTTCCAAGTGCTTTTTGAATCATGTCATAAAATTCACCAAACCATTCATTTATTTGTACATCAATCTGAACCTGAACCCATATAGATGTAAGAATAACCACTGAGCCTACATAAGCCCATACATACCATTTTGGTTCAGTGAAGAATTTAAACATTATCTATATATAAGTTTGATTAGTATTTAAAAAAGAAGCTGAGTGTTAATTATTTCTTCTTTTGACGCTTTTTATTTCTTCTATATTTAGAGCCTCTTTTACGTCTACCTCTATGTTTTTTTGGATATCCCATATTGTAGATACGGTATACAAAAATAAAAAATTAAGTCAAAGACTAATAATGCCAATCTTTAGCTTCATTAAATAAAAAATCCCTAAAAACTTCAAGTCTCCTATCATTTTTAAAAGACTCAGAGTAAACAAAATATGTTTGATAAGAAGGACCTTCTAAATTTGGAAGCACTTGTACAAGTTGAGGTTTATCAGCAACCATATAATCAGGTAAAGATGCTAATCCACCACCTTTTTCAATTGCAAGTGACATCGCATAAATACTGTTTACTCTAAATTTTGGTCTTCTTTTTGTACCTTCTTTTCCAATTTTTAATATCCAATCAATATTAGAAATAGGAGAAGGCAAACCCGCTCCAAAACAAATTAGATCATGCTTATCTAAATCATTAACATTTCTTGGAATTCCATTTTTTTGAAGATAATCTGATGATCCATAAATATGATTATGAAAGTTAACAAATTTCTTAAATATTAAATTAGCTTGTGTCGGCTTTTTTACTCTAACTGCAACATCAGCAACTCTTGCGCCTAAATCAACCTCTTCATCACTCATAATTAAATTTACATCGATTTCTGGATATTGATTTGCAAATTTATTTATTCTTGGTGTTAACCAGGTTGAACCAAATCCAACTGTTGTGCTAACTGTCAATTTTCCATCAGGTTTTGTTTTTTTATCTAATAATTTCTTTTCAAAATCAGAAATAGAAAGATTAATTTGACTTACAGTATTAAATAAATTTTCGCCTTGCTCTGTTAACCTCACACCTTTTTGATGTCTAATAAATAAAGGTGTCTTTAAATCGTATTCAAGATCTTGTATTTGTCTACTGAGAGCAGACTGACTTATGTTAAGTTTTGCACTTGCTTTAGAAATACTTCTTGAAATTGCAATTTCGTAAAATGATTTTAATTTATCCCAATCCATTATCTTAAGGAATTTATAATTTCACTATAGTTATCTTGATTTTGAGATAATAAATAAGATCCTACTGCTAAAACATTTGCTCCATTTTCTTTACATATTTTTGCATTTTCATTATTTACTCCTCCATCAACAGCTATTTCATAATTATAATTATTATTTTTTCTAATATCATCTAAATCTTTAATTTTTCGGACCTGATCATGCATAAACTTTTGACCTCCAAAACCTGGAGTTACTGTCATAACTATTATTTGTTGTACTAGATTAAATAAATGATCAATATCTGAAATATTTACTTTAGGGTGAATAGCAATTCCTGCTTTAACTTTAGCATTATTTATTATTTTTATAATTTCCTCAGCGTTATCATCGGCCTCAGGATGAAAAGTAATGATATCTGAACCAGCATCTATAAATTCTTCAATATATTGCTTAACTGGTTTGATCATTAGATGTACATCTAATATTTTAGATGTAACCTTTCTTATTGATTTAACAATATTTGGTCCAAAAGTAATATTGGGAACATAGTGGCCGTCCATAATATCTATATGAATATAGTCAGCACCATTTATATCTAAAGATCTTACTTCTTCTTCTAATTTAAGAATATCCGCTGATAATATTGATGGAGATATTTTTATCATTTATAAATAGATATAATATATATAAATAAACATTCATAATGAATTCTGTTACAGAAAAACCTTGGGGATCGTTTAAGATACTTCAGTCGGGTAAAAAATTCCTAGTTAAAAAAATATTTGTAAAACCGGGAGGTATTTTATCCTTACAAAGTCATATACATAGATCTGAGCATTGGATCGTGGCAGAAGGAGAAGCTGAAGTCACAATTGACAATAAAGTAATTAATTTAAAAGAAAATGAGAACATTTTTATTCCTAAAGGGGCAATTCATAGAATGGCTAATAGAAAAGAGCATGATTTGGTTATTATTGAAATGTGGTATGGGAATAATTTAGATGAAAATGATATTAAAAGATACGAAGATATTTATGAAAGAATTTAATGCTAATTAATACTCCTATATCACTTGGTGAGCTTGTAGATAAAATATCTATACTGATTATAAAACAAAAAAATATTACAAATAAAAGTAAACTTGATCATGTTAAAAAAGAATTAGATTTTCTTCAAAAAACACTAATGAATTATATTCAGAAACAAGAAATAAATGATTTTTTAGAAAATTTGATCAATATTAATTCTAAACTTTGGAATATAGAAGATGATATTAGAGAGTGTGAAAGAAATAAATTATTTGATCAAAAATTTATTGATCTTGCTAGAAGTGTATATTTTACAAATGATGAGAGAGCAAAAGTAAAAAATGACATTAATAAAAAATTTGGTTCTGAGCTAGTAGAAGTAAAGTCTTATGAGGAATATTAATTAATAAATTCTTGAAACACTTTTAGTAACAAGTGAAATCAATTTTTCTTTATAAATGTTATCTTTAAATATACCTACTGAGTCCACAGCTACATTTGAAAAGTGATTTGCTCTTGTTAGGGTATCTTCAATACATTGGTATTTATTTATTATTTCTAAAGCCATTTCAAAGTCTCCATCATTTTGGATAAGTTTAGATATTGTTCTTTCCCAAAATTTTTTCTCTTTATCGTTTGATCTGCCGTAAGCTAAGATTATTGGAAGAGTAATTTTTCCTTCTTTAAAATCATCTCCAGTATTTTTACCCAATATTTTTTTGCTTGAAGAGTAATCAATAGCATCATCGATTAATTGAAAAGTCATACCAAAATTTGTTCCAAATGATTTTAATGCATTAACTTCAGCCTCTGTTCCAAGACCACTAATTGAACCAACCTGGCAAGCTGCACTAAATAAAGAAGCTGTTTTTGCATTTACAACTTCAAAATAAATGTTTTCATTTATTTCTAAATTTTTGTCATTAGCAAGTTCTAAAACTTCTCCTTCAGATATTACAACACTAGTATCGGCTAATATTTTTAATGTTTCTGTGTTGCCATATTTTGTCATTAATTGAAAAGCTCTACTAAATAAAAAATCACCAACTAATACACTTGTTTTATTTTTCCATTTTTCATTTGCTGTAGGTTTACCTCTTCGGTGTTTACTTTCATCAATTACGTCATCATGCAATAGTGTTGCTGTGTGAATAAATTCTACTGCAGCAGATAAACCAATATGGTTCATTTTATTTTCAATTTGTCTACTTCCATTAGCAGTCATATGATAACTTGAAACCGTTAATAAAGGTCTCAATCTTTTTCCACCTGATAAGATAAGATATTTACCAACTTCTTGAACTAAAGGTACATTACTATCAAGTTTATCAAGAATTATAGTATTAACGGATACTAAATCTTCTTTGCATAGATCAGTTAATTCTTTAATTTCATTTTCAAATGAGGAAACTTTTTTTCTAAGTGGAAGTACATTATCCATTATGACTAATTATTTGAATATTATGCTTATTCATTAACTTAATTGACGCACTTAAACTCAATTTACTAAAATTACAAACAATTGCTACATAAGGCTTTATGAAAAGATTAACATTTGTTATTAGATATTATGTTTAAAAAGTTATTTTCAAAGAATACTACGATACCAGTTCTAAGATTATCTGGCATTATATCATCGCAGTCTGGCTTAACCGGCTCTGGTTTAGCAATAAATAATCTTGAAAAATTAATTGATAAATTATTTACTGACAAAAAATCTCCTGTTGTATGCTTAGTAATTAATTCACCTGGAGGCTCTCCTACACAGTCCTCTTTAATAGCAAAAAGGATTATTAATTTAGCAAAGGAAAAAAATAAAAAAGTTTTAGCATTTGTTGAAGATGTTGCAGCCTCAGGTGGTTACTGGTTAGCTTGTGCTGCTGATGAAATATATATTGATCAAAACTCTGTTATTGGATCAATTGGTGTTATATCGCCAGGTTTTGGTTTTGTTGATCTTTTAAAAAAAATTGGAATTGAAAGAAGAGTTTATACATCTGGAAAAAGTAAGAGTTTTCTTGATCCTTTCAAAGAAGAAAAAAAGGAAGACATTGATAGATTAAAAAATATTCAGGAACAAATTCATGATAACTTCATTAATTATGTGAAAGAGAGAAGAGGTTCAAAACTTGATCAAAATAAATTAGAAGACATCTTTTCTGGTTTATTTTGGGTTGGTAATAAAGCTATCGATTTAGGTTTAGCAGATGGTATTGGTACATTAAAAACAATTTTAGAAGAAAAGTTTGGAAAAAAAATCAAAATTAAAATGATCAGTCAAAAAAAATCTTTTTTACAACGTAGGTTCTCTTCATCAATATTTAATTCTGATGAAATTTTAAATAAAATTGAAGAACGAATTATGTTTTCTAGGTTTGGTTTGTGATGAAATTTCTAGTTTTAGTTATAATTTTAGCTTCTATTATATTATTTTTAAGGTTTAAGAAAAAAAAACAAGACAAATTCACTAATAATAAAGTAAATAATGACTCAATAATCGATTTAGAGAAAGATCCAAGAACGAAAGAATATAAACCAAAAGATTAAGAGTTATATGACTGCACAAACAATGGAAGAGTTAGTTTCTCTCTGTAAAAGAAGAGGTTTTTTATTTCAATCAAATGATATTTATGGCGGTATAAAAGGTTTATATGATTATGGGCCAATGGGAGTTGAGTTCAAAAATAATCTTAAACAAGCATGGTGGAAATCAATGGTATATGAACGAGATGATACCGAAGGTTTGGATGCTTCAATTTTAAGTTCTCCAGTAGTTCTAAAACATTCAGGTCATGAAGATACTTTCACTGATCCTCTAGTCGATTGTCGCTCATGTAAGTCAAGGTGGAGGGCAGATCAATTATTAGAAGATAATAAATGCCCAAATTGTAAATCGGAAGATCTTACTGAGCCAAGACCTTTTAATTTAATGTTTAAAACTGCAATTGGTCCTGTAGATGATGGTTCGTCATTCGCATATTTAAGACCAGAAACGTGTCAGCAAATTTTTACCAATTTTAAAAATATATTAGACTCAACGTCTAGAACTGTTCCTTTTGGTATCGCACAAATTGGAAAAGCATTTAGAAATGAAATAACACCTCGAAATTTTATCTTTAGAGTTAGAGAGTTTGAACAGATGGAATTAGAGTTTTTTGTTAAACCAGGTACTGATGATAAATGGCATGAATACTGGATAAATAAGAGAATAGAATGGTGGGTTAATCAAGGTATAAAAAAAGAAAATTTAAAAAAAATTGAAGTAGAAAAAAATGAACTAGCTCACTACTCAAAAAGAACTGTTGATATCAATTATGTGTTTCCTCATGGGGAAGAGGAACTTGAAGGAGTAGCTAACAGAACTGATTTTGATTTAGGTTCTCACACTAAAAATCAAAATGATTTTAAAATTTCATCAGAAGTTATGAAAAATTCTTCTTCAACCACAAAACTAGCTGTTCAAGATTTAGAAGAAAAAAAATGGTATATTCCATACGTTATCGAGCCATCAGCTGGAGTTGATAGAGGAGTTCTTGCTTTGTTAAATGAAGCTTATCGTGAAGAAAATGTAGATAAAGATAATAAAAGAATTATTTTATCTCTAAAACCTCATCTTTCACCTATTAAAGCTGCAGTTATTCCTCTCAAAAAGAATAATGAGGAATTAGTTAATTTATCTAAAGAAATAAAATCTAATCTACAGAAATTGGGATTGGGTAGAGTTGTTTTAGAAAATTCAGGAAACATTGGTAAGAATTATAGAAGACATGATGAAATAGGTACGCCAATTTGTTTAACTGTAGATTTTGAAACTCTAGAAGATAAAAGTGTTACTGTTAGGGATAGAGATACTATGAAACAGGAAAGAGTTTCTATCGAAAATTTATCTGAATATTACAAAAAATATTTTAATTAATTAAATTGTATGAAAAAAGTTAGTGATATTCATGCAATAAAAATTATTTTTTTTATAACTGCTTGTTATGTAGGTTTATGGGCTATTAGGATACCCACCATAAAGGATCAACTTCAAACTGATTATGTTGGTGTTGGATATATTATGTTATCATTTGCAATTGGTTCAATTGTTGCAATGATTTTTGCAAATGCTCTTATTCTGAAAACATCTACAAAATCTATTTTAACATGTACTTTAATTGCCGAAGGTTGTTTGTGGTTGCCAGTACCTTTCATTCAAGAGTTATGGCTTTTTATGGTTTTCTCATTTATTTTTGGTATGAGCTATGGGGCATTCGAAATAGCATGCAATGTTTATGCATCAAATTTAGAAGTTAGAGAAAAAAAATCAATGATGTCAGGGTTTCATGCATTTTGGAGTCTTGGAGTTTTATTTGGATCTCTAATCACAAGCTTTTTACTAGAGTGGAATTATTCTTTTATTTTTAATATACTTTTGTATGTCATCATTCTTCTTCCTTTAAGTTTGTATTTTGTACTTTGTTTAGAGTCACAAGTTGAAACAAAATCAGAAGACTCCAGTAAAAAAAATATATTTTTTATTTGGCCCTTACTTATTTTTTTATTAGCTTTAATTGCAATGGCAAACGCTCTAACAGAAGGAAGTGTTGATGCATGGGGAGCTCTCTATATGAGAGATTTTATTCAAGTTGATGGTTTCTATATCGGCTTAGCAACTCTAAGTTTTAATATTTTTATGGTTATCGGAAGATTTAGTGGTGATTGGGTAAGAGATAAAATCGGAGTTTTTCTTTTGATTTTCTTTTTATTTTTATCGACGATTATAAGTTTAATAATTTTATCTAATTTCAGCAGTATTTATGCAGCTATTATTGGTTTTTCATTATTAGGTATCGGAGCATCCTCAATTGTTCCTATCGCATATAGTTTAGCTGGAAAAATTGAGGGCATTGACAGTGGAGTAGGGATAACAATCATTTCAATTGCAGTTTACGGAACATTTATAGGGGCTCCAGCTTCATTAGGATTTATTGCAAACAACTATGGAATTAATAATATATTTATTCCAATGCTAATAATTTTCATAATTTTAATAATTCCAGTAAGTTTTTATAGAAAAAAATTTTCAGTTTAAAAAATCAAAAGATAATGAATCATTAATTACTAAATTTTGATTTTTATTTTTTATTTCATTAACAAAATTAATATTTAATGCTGCAAAAATATTTGAATTTGCTTTTGATACAATTGTACCTATTTTTTTATTATCTATTATCAACTCATCTCCCTTTTGCACATCACCACTTTTTATCTTTAAAGCATAAAGTTTTTTCTTGAGTAATCCACGGTATTTCATTCTTGCAGTAATTTCTTGACCCACATAGCATCCCTTATCCCAATCAATAGCATTTAAATTATCAAAATTATTTTCTAATAATAAAGATTTATTTTCTAAAATATCAAATGGTGAATAGGGTGTTGTATGATTAATTAAAATTTCATGATATTCTGTTTCATTAATTTCTTTCAATCTCTCTTTTTCAATTAAAATTTTTTTATCCGTTATAAGTTTTTTACCCAAGTTTATATTTCTAGGATCATTTAAATAAACACTATAATCACCTTCATAATCTATATTAAATAATGAATAAGAATTTAGACTATTAATTTCTTTAATTTCTATATCAGAGCGAAGTTTGTAAATTTTTAATCGTCCTAATAAATTACTATAAAATTTATCATTAGTTTCAAAAATATAGTTTTCATTTATATTGAATATAAAAAAATCTGCTAAAAATTTACCCTGAGGTGTTAATAGACATGAATAAATAATTGATCCATCGTTACATTTTTCAATGTCATTAGTAATTAAATTTTGAATAAATGATTTACTATCTTTTCCAGAAATCTCAAAAAATCTTGAATTCAGATGATGAAAAAAGTATTTATCTTTCATAATTATCTAAATATATATTGAATATATTAAAAGTGTAATATTTCTGTGAAAATTCTTGTTATTTCGTCAAATCTTATTGGAGATACAATTCTATCTACTGGAGTAATAAATTATTTTAGTAAAAAATATCCAGGAACTAAATTTACATTTGTAATTGGTCCATCTGCTAAATCAATTTTCAAAAACTTTAAATCTGTAGAAACCATAATCACTATTTCAAAAAAAAGATACAATATGCATTGGTTAGATATAATTTCTAATTGTTATGGAAAGAAGTGGGATATAATTATTGATTTTAGAAGTTCGTTGTTATCATATTTTTTAAAATATAAGCAAAAATTTATTTTTAAAAAAAAATCTAATCTTAACCATGTTCAGCAATTATCTAATTGCTTTAAATTTGATTGTTCAGATTTGTTTATTGAGACAAATACAGAAGAAGAAGAAATAGTTACAAAACATTTGTCCGATGATTTTAAATATTTTGTTATATTTCCAGGTGGAAATTGGAAACCAAAAATTTGGAGTATTAAAAATTATAATTCACTATTAATCAAAATTTTATCTCAAAATAAAAATATTAAATTTATTTTAGTTGGCTCAAAGTCAGAAGAAGAAAATTATTTAAATGAAATAACAAAAAATATTGATAGTAATATGATAATTAATTTATTTGGCGCATCATTGACTCAAACTGCTGCTTATATGAAGAAATCAAAATTATTTATTGGAAATGATTCAGGATTATCACATATGGCTTCAGCCACAAAATTAAAGTCTATAGTATTATTTGGCCCAACAAATGATCTGGTTTACGGTCCATTTACGCAAGATTCACAAGTTATAAGAACAAATGAAAGCTATGACTATTTTAAAAATATAAATATTGATAAAACAAAGTCCTATATGGACTCTATAAGCGTAGAAAAGATTTATTTTACATTAAAAAAAAATAATTATTGTGAATAAAAATATTGAAATAATTCAGCCTGATGATTGGCATGTACATTTTAGAGAAGGCGACATGTTAGAAATGGTTACTAATTTCTCCTCAAGAATAAATAATAGATGTGTGGCAATGCCAAATACAGAAATTCCCATAACAGATACTAATAAAGCCTCTGCTTATAGAAAGCTTTTAAATAAAGCATCTAGTAATAATTTTGAACCACTTATACCTTGTTATTTAAATGAAAATTTAGATTTAGAAGATTTTAGAAAAGGTATGCAAAATAAAATTTTCTTTGGGTCTAAACTTTATCCCTCAAATGCAACTACAAACTCAAGTCATGGGGTGAGTGACATTTCAAAAATCTTTAAATTTTTAGAGATTTTAGAAGAAGAAAAAAGTCCATTACTAATACACGGTGAAAAAGTAGCTGAAGATATAGATATTTTTGATAGAGAAAAATATTTTATAGATGATGAATTAAGCATTATTAGAAAAAAATTCCCCCTTTTAAAAATCACACTTGAACATGTATCAACTTCATATGGAGTTAGTTATGTGAAAGAAAATGAAAATATTGCAGGAACAATTACACCTCATCACATGCTTTTAACAAAAAAAGATGTATTTCATGATGATTCTATTAATCCTCACCATTTTTGTATGCCAGTTGTTAAAAACGAAACAGATTTAATAGAATTAAGAAAAGCTGCATGTCACAATAATTCCAAATTTTTTTTAGGTACGGACTCAGCACCACATCCAATTCAAGAAAAAAAACCAGATATGTCATCTAAGCCAGGAATATTTTCATCTCCTTGTTCAATAGAATTATATGCAGAAATATTTGACCAAGAAAATGCAATTGATAAGTTAGAGATATTTTGTTCAATTAATGGTGCAAAACATTATAGTTTTCCAATCAATGATAAAAAAATTAAATTAGAAAAAAAAGAATGGATTATGTCAGAATTATCTAGTTATAATGATATTCAGGTTAAGAATTTTTATGCTAACAAAAAAATTAATTGGAAAGTAGTCCATTAATCTTTATAGAAATATTAATGTCATTAGGAACAAAAATCTATACTTGGCTTAAGGGAAACTTAGTTGGTAGTGATGATTTAGGGAATAAATATTACTCTAGCTCCAAAGATTTTAAAGATTTAAAAGCAAAAAGATGGGTAATTTTTAAAGGTGAAATAGAGGCATCAAATATACCACCGCACTGGCATGCTTGGCTGCACAAATCTATTGATAATCCCCCAATTGACTATTCACATAAATACAAATGGCAAAAAAATCATAAACCAAATATGACTGGTACTAGTGATGCATATTTCCCATCATCTCATCCTCTTTCAAAAAATTATGACCCAGAAAAAAAAGAAGAAGAATATAAATCTTGGACTCCTAACTAGAGTAACATTTTTTTTTCTCCTACCGTTAATTGTTTCTGCTGAGACTATTGAAAAAAAGTATGCCTCTTTTAAGTTATTAAACAAGACTACTAATAAAGTTTCTACTAAGGATATTTTGGTAAGCTCGAAAATATCATGGGAAACTTTAAATATTGAAGTTTTGTATTGCGGTAGCACTCCTCCAACTGAAATTCCTGAAAATTATGTTTTGATAGATGTATATGATACTATCAATAATGAAAATACTAATATTTATAAAGGCTGGATGATTTCTTCTTCTCCCGATGTTACTCCTTTAGAAAATCCTATTTATGATCTTTGGTTAGTTGATTGTAGTAATGATAAGACTTCTTGAAAATTATTAATTTCTTTAAAAATACTTTCAATTTCTAAATTTTCTTTTAATTTATTTTCATAAATTTCAGTTTCTATCTCATACGCTCCAAACTGAACTAAATGAGGATTGAAAAACTGTGAATCTAAAATGGAAAAATTATTTTTTTTTAATATTGCTAATAAATAAAGTAAACAAAACTTACTTGTATTGGTCTTTAAACTAAACATGCTTTCACCAAAAAAACATGATCCTATATGTAAACCGTATAAACCACCAATTAGATTATCCTCTTCATAACATTCTACACTGTGACATTTACCTATTTTATGTAATTCAATATATGTATCCAAAATAATTTCATTAATCCAAGTATCTTGATCTTTTCTTTTAATCTCTTTGCAAAACTCTATAACTTTTGAAAAATTTTGATCAATTTTAAAATTATATTTTGTTTTTTTAAACTCACTAAAAAGTTTTTTTGGATAATGAAAATTTGAAATTGGAATAATAAATCTTAATTTGGGTTTATAAAATTTTATTTCTTCAGAATACTTACTATCAGCCATCGGAAAGTAAGCTTTTTTATAAAATTCTATTAAGCTGTTTAAATCAATTATTTTACTCAATTAAATTTGACATAAAATTAATGTTGTAACTTCCTCTTTTAAACTCATCAGTTTGAATAATTTTTTGATGCAGTTGAATATTAGTATTTATTCCCATAATTACATATTCTTCTAGTGCTCTATTCATTTTTTTTAGTGCTTCTGATCTTGTTGCACCGTAGGTAATTAGCTTACCAATCATACTATCATAGTGGGATGGAATTGAGTATCCATCGTAAACAGCTGAGTCTACTCGAATACCTAGGCCTCCAGGTTGATGATATTGTGTTATCTTACCAGGTGATGGTATAAAGCTTTCTGGATGTTCGGCATTAATTCGACATTCAATTGAACTACCTTTAAGTTTTATATCTTCTTGTTTTATTGTAAGTTTTTCACCGTTAGCAACGAGAATTTGCTCCTTAACAAGATCTATTCCAGTAACCATTTCTGTTACCGGGTGTTCAACTTGTAATCGTGTATTCATTTCCATAAAATAAAACTCATCATTTTCGTATAAAAATTCTAATGTTCCAACTCCCTCATAACCAATTTCTTTCATAGCTTTTCTACAAAGTTCAGAAATTTTTTCTCTATTTTCATTAGTTAGAACTGAACTTGGACTTTCTTCAATAAGTTTTTGATGTTTCCGTTGAATTGAGCAATCTCTTTCTCCAAGAGTTACAACATTTCCAAATGAGTCACAAAGAACTTGAATTTCTATATGTTTGGGAGATGTCAAAAATTTTTCTAAATAAACATTTTCATCATTAAATGATTTTTTTGCTTCAATTTTTGCTTCATTTATTGCTTTGTTCAAATCATCTTCTTCTGTTACAATTCTCATTCCTTTGCCACCACCACCACTTGCTGCTTTAACTATAATTGGATATTTTACTTTTTTTATAAACTCTTCAATCTTAATTTTATCACTTAAGTCATTTATGCCTTTTACTGTTGGCACTCCAGTTTCATCCATTATTTTTTTTGCATCAATCTTGTTACCCATCATTTTGATATGTTCTGATTTTGGTCCTATAAATTTAATATTGTGTTCTTCAATAATTTCCGCAAAACGTTGATTTTCACTTAAAAAACCATATCCAGGATGTATTGCGTCTGCATCAGTTAACGTAGCAGCAGTTATAATTGCAGGAATATTTAAATAACTTGATTGTGCAGAAGCAGGTCCTACACAAATACTTTCATCAGCCATTCTTACATGCATTGCATTTTCATCAACATCAGAGTGAATGGCTACAGTTTTTATTCCTATTTCTCTGCAGGCTCTAAGTACACGTAAAGCAATTTCACCTCTGTTAGCAATAAGTATTTTTTTGAACATTATTCAAAAATTATAAGAGTATCACCATATTCAACGGGCTGACTATTCAAAGTAACTATTTTTTTGATAATACCAGATCTAGGAGCTTTAATTTCATTAAAAGTCTTCATTGCTTCAATTAACAACAAAGTATCACCAGCTTTTACATGTTGACCAACTTTAACATAGGGTTGTGAGTTTGGATCAGCAGAAAGATAAGCAACACCTACCATTGGTGATCTAACAATATTATCTTCATTTACAACTTCATTTGTATTTTCAACTTCTTTCACTTCAGTATTTTTTTCAAACTTTTGAACGGAAACATTATTTTCAGTGAATTCATTTGAGGTAATCTCAATTTCATAATCATTTTTTTTAATTTTAATTTTAGCAACACCATTAATTTTTGATTCTTTAATGATTAACTTAATATTTTCTAAATCTGTTTTATCAATTTTAGTCATAGTTATTTATAAATTAATTTGTATATTGCTTCAATTCCTAGAAGATAACTATTTCCACCAAATCCACAAATTAATCCATGTACTCCCTCAGAAGTAATACTTTTTTTTCTATATTCTTCTCTCGCATAAATATTTGAAAGATGAATTTCTATCTTAGGCTTATTTGTTGCTCTTAATGAATCTAGAATGGCAATTGATGAATGAGTAAATGCCGCTGGATTGATAATCAACCCATCAAATTTATCATTTACTTCATGAATCTTATCAATTATTTCTCCTTCATTATTAGATTGGAAAAAAATGATTTCCAATTTCTTCTCTAACCCTTTTTTTTCACAATCAGATTTAATCTTGTCTAAACTTTCTTCGCCATAAATATCATCTTCTCTATTACCTAGCAAGTTTAGGTTAGGGCCATTAATAATCAATATTTTTTTCATTTTATTTAAAATGTTTACTTAATTTTAAACCTTGATTTTGATAATTTGATTTAATATCTTTTCCGTATACAATATTACTATTTTTGTTCAACTTTTCATATTTAATTCTAGCTATAGTTTGACCATCTTCTAATAAAAAAGGTACTTCATTTGTTTTTACTTCTAAAACAGCAAATGAACCATTATTAAGACCAAAACCTGGATCAAAAAAACCAGCATAATGCGCTCTGAAATCTCCAATACCTGTATCATATGGTATCATCTCACCTGCCAAATTTTGAGGTATTATAACTTTTTCTTTTGACCTTAATATATAAAACTTATTTTTTTCTATAAGTAATTTTTTATTTTTGTTTTGAATAGTATTCCAAAAATCGTTAATTTTATGAGATTTAATTTTAGAAAAATTTAGTATAGGAGTATTTTTTTTAGCTACATAAGCAATTATTTTTGATCTAGATAAATCAACTGATAACTTTAATCCATTATCAATATTAATATTATTTTTAGTTTGATTTGAAATTTTTTGTTTTTTATTAAGAGTAATTAATTGTTTATCGCTCAAATAATTATGTTTTTTATTAACAAGTCTTAATTGATTTAAACAATCACTTTTTTTAAAAGCTACATCAAAAGATCTTGAAGTTATTTCTAAAAAAATTTCACCTTTATAATTTTTAGGAATTTTTTCATATTCTTCAGCATAATCAACAATTGATCTACAAAAAATATCTAATCTTCCTGTACTGCTTTTAGGATTGCAGTGACCAAATATATTTTTTTGTAAATTAAGATTTTCATTAAGCCTAACAATATAAGTTTTATTTTTTTTAAAAATAAATTCTTTATTTAAATTTATTTTTTTAATAGTTAAATCTCTTAATTTATCTCTAACTTTTGAATTGTACGATAAAAAACTATGTCTAACTTCATAACATTCATCACTTAGTGACAAATCTATACTTGATGGTTGTATTTGATCTATTTTAATATTTTCAGCAGTTATGAAATTTTTATTTATTAAATCTATGTAATCTTGATATACTAGTGATCCGTTCATTAATTGATTTTCTGAATTAAATTTACTAATTTTAATAAATCTTGATTTTTAGTCTTTTTAAAATTTTCTATTTTAGTTTCAAAAACCTCTTTTTCAATGTTGTTAATTGATAATACAAACTTAAAAAATTCTAACCAATCTTTTTTATTTAATTTTTTCGATAACTCAATATATTTGAATAAGACATTTTTATTGTTAAAATATTTAAATAAAAGATCTTTGTTGTTTTGAAATATTATCTCTATATCGCTGTTAGATAAATTTTTAATTTCTGTATTTTCAAATATTCTAATCTGTGCATAATAATTTAATGGATATTCTTCTAGATTTTTTTTATAGAATTTTATAGCTTGTTTTGTATATCCGTGAGATAATAATATATCTGCTTTAGTTTCTAACAAAAAACTATTATTATTATTTTTTAATATTTTATTTAAATTCTGTAATGACATTTTTAAATTTCCATTTCTAGATATTTTAATTGATTCTGCATAAGTTTTGAAAGGCTCATTTAATTTTTTTAAAAGCTCTTCATTATCACTATAACCTATGAATTTTGCTTTAATGTAATTAAATCTTTCATTATATTTACTATCGAAATTATTTCCTTTGTTATTTTGGAAATTATTTATTAATGAAATTCTATCCTCAAAATATGGATGAGTGCTAATTCTTTGTTTATCTTTTGAGAAACCTTTATCTAGTAATTTTTCTTCTATAGTTTTTAATAATGTTTGAATAGAATTGGAATTAGTATTTAGTAAATTTAATGTTTTCAAAGAATATAAATCTGCCTCCATTTCTTGTTCTTTGCTAAATACAATATATTGATTTGATAAAGTAGCTGAGGTAAGAATAGCACCTTGAAGTAATTGAGAATTTTGGGTTACTGTTGAACCAGCAATAACAGACAACAAACCTAGGGTATTATATTTTTTACTTTCTTCTATCGTTTTTTTTCTAAGTGTAATGTGATTGAGATCTATGTGACCAACTTCATGAGCTAATACAGATAATAAAGCTACATAATCAGTACAATGCATAATTAGTTCTGAATTAATATGTATTATATTATCAATATCTACAAAAGCGTTTATTTCATTACTATTATTTATTCTAAACTTTATTTTTTTGTTAACTTTATTTACTTCAAAAATATCTTTGAGGATTTGATTTATAAATGCTTCAGTCTCATAATCTAGTATTTGTGAACTATAGCTACTTTGCGATGAAAAAATAAAAAATAAAAAAAAAATTAATATTCTTTTAAGACCACCAACCTGTTTTTTCTTCATCATCATTAATTTCACTCTCTGTTAAACTAGCTTCTTTTTTTATTTCAATTTTGTCCTCTTTAATTATTTCATTATTATCTAAATTATTTTCTTTAATACTTTTTTTAGTTGATTTAGTTTTGATCACTTTCTTTTTTTTACTTACTTTTGTAGTTTTATTTTTTTTCTTTATATTTATTTTTTCTACAGGTTTAGATTGATTATTTTCATCAATTTCAATTAAAGGATCATGTAATGAATATTGTGGATTGAAATAAAATTTAATTTTAGATTCAAATTTATTTTCTAAAGAAAAGATTTCATTCTTTTTATTATTTAATAAATTTTCAGCCAAATCACTATTACACTTAACATTTACAATAGAATTTTTATTATCAGAAATTTTTTCTTTAATAACTTTAATTATTTGTTCTACTATTGATGAAGAATTTAAAATTAATCCTGATCCTTTACAATAATTACACCTCTCAAATGATTTGTCTATTAAACTAGATCTTAACCTTTGTCTTGATAGTTCCATCAATCCAAACATACTTATTCTTCCAATTTGCACTCTTGCTCTATCTCTTATAAGAGCTGTTTTTAAACTTTTTTCAACCTTAAAATTATTTCGATAATCATCCATATCTATAAAATCTATAACTATCAAACCTCCAAGATCTCTTAATCTCAATTGTCTAGCTATTTCTACAGATGCTTCTAAATTTGTTTTTAAAGCTGTATTTTCTATATTTCTCTCAGATGTATTTTTGCCAGAATTTACATCAACGGCAACTAATGCTTCAGTTGTATTTATAACAATTGAACCGCCAGATTTTAATTTAACGTTTAAACTAAAAAGATCATTAATTTGGGTTTCAATATTATTTGAAGCAAATAGTGAGTTATCATCAGATTTGTATTGTTTAACTTTTTTAACAAATGTCGGAGCTAGATTTTTAGTAATTTTTTTTACCTTGTCGAAACCCTCTTTGCCTTCAACTAATATTTTATCTACATCTTCACTTAACATATCTCTTATAGCTCGTTTTAGAACATTGCCTTCTTCGTGTATCATTTCTGGAGCTTCTGATTTTAAAGTAAGCTCTCTAATTTTATTCCATTGACTAACTAAAAAAGATAAGTCTTTAGAAATTTCTTTTTTTGATCTTCCAATACCTGCTGTTCTTACTATTACTGACATCTTTTCTGGTATTTCAACTGATGATAATATTTTTTTTAATTTTTTTCTTTCTTCAATATCTCCAATTTTCCTAGATATACCATCACTATTCACACTATTAGGCATTAAAACACAATATCTTCCAGCAAATGATAAATATGTTGTAAGCGCTGCTCCTTTTAAACCTCTTTCCTCCTTATTTATTTGAACAAGTAAAACTTGTTTTGGTCTAATAACATCTTGAATTTTGTATTTCTTAAAAAAATTAAAATATTCTTTTCTAGGGCTTATATTTTTATTTTTTCTTCTCTTAATTGAAATTACTTTTTCTTCATCGTCATTTTCATTTTCTTCTGATTTAATATCAATATTTTCTTCTTCCAGATCCTCTAATCCATTTTCATTATCAGTATTATTTGTATCTTCCTCATCATTTATATTATATATCTTTTCATTAAGTTGCTTTATTTTCGCCTCATCTGCTGCAGGAATTTTAAAATAATCAGGATGTATTTCCGTTAAGGGGAGAAACCCATTTCTGTTTGTACCAAAATCAACAAAAGCTGCCTGTAAAGAAGGTTCTATTCTTGTTATTTTAGCTAAATAAATATCACCTTTTACTGCATTTTTCTTACTTGGCTCAATCTCAAAATCATCAAGTTTGCCTTCTTCAGTAACTGCGATTCTTGTTTCAATGTTATTAGTTGTATCAATAAGTATATTTTTTGACATAATGCCGAAACTCCGTAAAAATTTTTATAATTTAAAATCATTTTGAATATTTGTATTATATTTGCCTAATGTCATATTTTTATCTATTTCACAATCTAGATTATCAATATGTTAAGAATTGTTAACTATATTAAATTATTATTAATTTTACTAATATTATTTGGATTTATTTCAATTTTTACAATATTTTATACTCTCTGGTCATATTCTTCTGAATTACCGTCGTATGAAAGTATTTTAAAATATAAACCTAATTTATCATCTAGAATATACAGTTCCGATGGTTTTCTTTTAAAAAGCTTTTATACGGAAGAAAGAATTTTTATTCCTGTAAATAGAATTCCTAAAAATATAAAAAATGCTTTTCTTTCATCTGAAGATAAAAATTTTTACAATCATTATGGAATAGATATAATTGCAATTATAAGAGCATTTTTAACAAATATTTTAAACATCAATTCAAATAAAAGAGTAGTTGGTGCATCAACAATAACACAACAAGTTGTTAAGAATCTATTACTCACTAACGAATTAAGTTATTCTAGAAAAATTAAAGAGATAATTTTAGCTATTAGAATTGAAAACATTTTAGATAAAGAAGATATTTTAGAACTATATTTAAACGATATTTATTTAGGTTATGGTTCTTATGGAATTGGATCAGCAAGTTTAAATTATTTTAATAAATCTATTTATGATTTAGAACTTCATGAGATAGCATTTCTTGCCGCATTACCAAAAGCTCCTAATAATTATAATCCAAAAAATAACTATTCTAAAGCAATCGATAGAAGAAATTGGGTAATAGATAGAATGTATGCAAATGGATTTATAAAAATTAAAAATTTAGAATATAAAAACAAACCTTTAAAAGTATTTAATAGAATTGACGTTGAATTCTCAGAAGCTGATTACTTTTATGAAGAAATTAGAAAAGAATTATTTAAAAAATTTGGAAAAAATAAACTTTATTCAGAGGGACTAATTATTAAAACAGCACTTGACTCAAAAATCCAGAAAAGTGCTAATTTAAGTCTTATTGAAGGATTGATTGAATATGAAAAAAAACAAGGATGGAATGGTACTATAGAAAATACTTCTTTGGAAAATTTTTTTAATAAAAAAAAATTCTATAATGAAAATAATCCTTTTTTTCCAAAATGGGAGGTTGTGATAGTCGATAAAGTCTATCAAGAAAATATTGAAGTAATTAATCACGATGAAAAAAAAATTACAGTTAATTTAGAAAGTGAATCAAATAAATGGCTTTCAAAAATAAATTTTAAAAAAGGTGATGTAATTTATGTTGAGAAAAATAAAAACAATTATTTCATTAATCAAGAACCAAAAGTTAATGGAGCAATAATAGTTTTAGATCCATACACAGGTGATATTTTAGCTCTTTCTGGAGGATATAGCTTTAAAAAAAGTGAATTTAACAGAGCAACTCAGGCAAAAAGACAACCAGGATCAGCATTTAAACCAATTGTTTATTTAGCTGCCTTGAATGAAGGTTATTCTCCTTCAACTTTAATTTTAGATGCGCCATATGTAGTTGATCAGGGTCCAGGTTTACCTAAATGGAAACCATCAAATTATTCAGATGAATTTTATGGACTAACCACAATGAGAACTGGGATTGAAAAGTCAAGAAATTTAATGACAGTTAGACTAGCAAACAGAATAGGGATGGAAAAAATTTTAAATATGGCAAATAATTTTGATATCATTGAAGGTTTAGATAGTAATTTATCAATGTCTTTAGGATCAGGAGTGGTTACTCTAAAAGATTTAACTAATGCGTACGCTATAATTGCAAATGGTGGAAAAAAAATTTCACCTAAATTAATCACAAGTATTTATTCTAAAGATGGAAAAAAAATTTATGATACAAGATTAAAAAAATGTTTCGTATGTAAAATTGATGTAATAACATCAGATTATACTATACCTCAATTAAATGAAACCAAAAATATTGTTATTGATCCAAGATTAGCTTATCAAATAACATCGATGATGGAAGGAGTTATTGAAAGAGGCACAGCAAAAAGCTTGAAGGATTTAAATATTCCATTAGCAGGAAAAACAGGTACAACAAATCAAAATAAAGATGCTTGGTTCATAGGCTATACACCGGATTTAGTAATTGGTATTTATGTAGGTTTTGATCAACCAAAATCTCTTGGGTATAAGCAAACTGGTTCAAGTGTTGCAGTTCCAATATTTAAAAAATTTGCTGAAAAAATCAAAATAAATGAAAATAAAAAACCATTTAGAATTCCTTCAGGTATAAGTTTTGTAAGAATTGATCCGAATAGTGGAATGATCTCAACAAAAAATGATAGTATAGTTGAACCTTTCATATTTGGTTCTGAGCCATATTCTGATAATATTAACATCATAGATGGATTAGAAAATTTCAATAATAATTCCATTTCTGGGACAGGTGGTTTATTATAATAATAAGCTATGGAAGATCTAGAAAGTATTGAATTAAATCTTAAAAAAATAAGATCAAATTATGACCTTATAAGGAGGGGGGTTTGACCATAAATCTCTAAAAAAAAAATTAGAAGATTTAAAATTAAAAAGCTCAGATCCTAATATTTGGAAAAAAGATGATGCTAAAAATATTTTTCAAGAAATCAAAAATATTGAAAATAAAATTGCAGACTTTGATAAATTAGATAAATTAATAAATGAAAATCAAGAGATTTATAACTACATTCAAGAAAATAATGAAATATCATTATTAAATGAACTTAATCAAGAAGTTAAACTAACCTTAAAATTATCAGAAAAAATTCGATATTTTAGTTTATTAAATGATGAAGCTGACCACCTTAATGCTTTTATTGAAATTCATGCTGGAGCTGGAGGTACAGAAAGCCAAGATTGGGCAGAAATTTTACAAAGAATGTATTTAAGATGGTCTGACACTCAAGAAAATTGCCAAGCTTCACTCTTGCAGGAAATGCGTGGTGATGAGGCAGGTATTAAATCATGTACATTAAAAGTAAATATGAATTACTCATATGGATGGCTTAAAGCAGAAAGTGGTATTCATAGACTGGTAAGAATCTCACCTTTTGATAGTAACAAAAGAAGGCACACAAGTTTTGCTAGTGTTTGGGTTTATCCAGAAATTGATGATAAAATTGAGATTGATATAAAAGATAGTGATCTAAGAATTGATACTTACAGAGCATCGGGGGCAGGTGGTCAACATGTAAACAAAACTGATAGTGCAGTTAGAATTACGCATTTACCTACAAATACAGTTGTTCAATGTCAAAGTGATAGATCGCAACATAAAAATAAATCTAATGCAATGAAAATGATTAAATCAAGAATTTACGAAACTGAACTTCAAAAAAGAAAAGAAAGTGAAAATTTAAAAAACAAAGAAAAAAAAGATATTGGATGGGGGAATCAGATAAGATCATATGTTTTGCATCCTTACAAACTTATTAAAGACTTAAGAAGTGGTTATGAAACTTCAAATGTAAATGATGTTTTGGACGGAAAAATCGATAAGTTTTTAGAAAATTCTCTAACCTTGTAAGTAAATTAAATTATTTTTAAAATTCCAACTTTCTTTTTTCCAATAGTTATTTTTATTTCATTAAGTTCAGAATAATCTTTTAAAGATAAATCATTATTTTTATATAATTTATCATTTACTTTAATTCCATCAGACTTAATTAATCTTTTTATTTCACTTCTACTTTTAACTAGTTCAAGTTTTTCAATGGCATCTAAAATTGTAAAACTTTTATTTCTTATATTTAATTCTTTTTGAGAAATAGTTGGTAATCTTTGATCAATTATTTTTGAATTAAATGTATTATTAGTAATTTCTAAAGCTTCATCTGCATCATCTTTACCTCTAACAATTTTAGTAACTTCATAGGCTAGAATTTTTTTAGCTTCATTTATTTCTTGATCTTGAAGAGATGAGAGTTTTTTTATTTCATTAATAGGAAGTTTCGTAAATAAATATAAGAATCTTGAAACATCTTTATCATTTATATTTCTCCAAAATTGAAAAAAATCTAAATTAGATATTTTTGTTTTATTTAGCCATACTGCTCCATCAGCAGTTTTTCCCATTTTTGAACCATTGCTATTAGTTATAAGTGGAGAAGTAATCCCATAAGCATCTTTTTTATTTATTTTTCTAATTAAATCTACTCCACTTAATATATTTCCCCATTGATCTGATCCACCCATTTGCAAAATACAATTATGATTTTTGTTTAGATAAAAAAAATCGTAAGCTTGAAGTAGCATATAATTAAATTCAAGAATTGTTAATGGCTGTTCTCGATCCAGCCTACTTTTGACAGATTCAAAAGTAAGCATTTTATTTAATGTAATTCTCGAACCAAACTCTCTTAAAAAATCGATATAATTGAGATTTGAAAGCCAGTCATAATTATTAATTATTAAAGAATTTTTTTTCAGATTAATAAATTTACTGAAGGTGATTTCAATATTTTTTATATTTTTATCTATTTCATTTTTGCTTAATATTTTTCTCGTTTGATCTTTTCCTGAGGGATCACCAATTAGTGTAGTTCCGCCACCTATCAATGCAATTGATTGATGGCCATAATAATCAAGCCAGTGAAGTAACATTAATTGTATTAAACTTCCAACATGCAAACTATCACTGGTTATATCAAAACCTATATATCCAGATACTTTATTTTTAGAAATTATATTATCTAGATTTTCAATTTCTATATGTTGATAGATAAAACCTCTTTCATTAATTTCATTAAGAAATTCTGATTTCAATCTCATTAGTAATTACTTTGTGTCAATTGTTTGTTTAATGTATTCATTAATTGATTCTTCGAATTCACTTCCATAACTTTCATAAAAGTGATCAGCTCCTTTTATAGGTTTAAATTTTATATCAACTTTTTTTTGCTGTTGAAGTTTCTCAACTAATATTTTTGTTGAGTCAAATGAGGCAATATTATCTTTATCACCATGAATTATTAATCCAGATGAAGGGCATGGAGCTAAAAAACTAAAATCTCTAAGATTTGCTGGAGGTGAAATACTTACAAAACCATTTATTTCAGGTCTTCTCATTAACAGTTGCATTGCGATCCATGCTCCAAAAGAAAAACCAGCTACCCAGCATGTTTTTGAATTAGTATTATATTGTTGCAACCAATCTAATACGCATGCTGCATCACTTAATTCACCTTCACCATCATCAAAAATACCCTCACTTTTGCCTACTCCTCTAAAATTAAACCTTATTGTAGAAAATCCTGCTTTGATAAAAATTTTATACATTTTAAACACAATTTTAGTATGCATCGTTCCACCTTTAGAGGGATCTGGGTGCAATAATATTATTGTTGGTGAATCATCTCTATTATTATGAGAGTATTTTGCTTCTATTTTACCTTCTGGTCCAGGAATTAACAAGTCAACCATTTGATAAAGCTATTATTGAAGTTATATGATTTTGTAAATATAGATGTTTTAAATATATGAATTCTCTTGGTTTTGATAAGTCTGAAAAAGATACTAAAGTGGTTGTAGCTATGTCTGGCGGAGTAGATAGTTCAGTTGCTGCTGTAATGCTACAGAAGCAGGGTTATGATGTTATTGGCATAACTCTTAAATTATATAGTAATTCAAATGTATCTAAGAGCAAATCATGTTGTGCGGGAACTGATATTGAAGATGCCAAAAATGTGGCTCTTAAAAATGGTTTCAAGCACATAGTTTTAGATTATCAGGATAAATTTTTTAATGGAGTTATAAATAACTTTGTTGATTCTTATTCAATTGGAGAAACGCCCTTACCCTGCGTTAAATGCAATCAAACTGTCAAATTTACAGATTTACTAAGTGAAGCAAAAAAAATTGGAGCTGATGCTCTTGCAACAGGACATTATGCTGTTAGAAAAGGATCCTTAAATAACGCAAGTTTACATAAAGCAAAAGATTTTTCAAAAGATCAAAGCTTCTTTCTTTTTGCAACACTTCAAGAACAATTAAATTATGTTCGTTTTCCACTTGGAAACTACAAAAAATCAGAAATTAGGGAATTAGCATATAAATATGACCTGGATGTTAGTGATAAGCCTGATAGCCAAGATATATGTTTTGTAACATCTGATTCTTATAGAGATCTTGTTAATAATTTAAATCCAAGTGTAAATAAAAAAGGTATAATATATGACATTGATAATAATATTCTTGGCACTCATGAGGGTATTACAAATTACACAATAGGTCAAAGAAAAGGTATTGGAATTAGCGGTTCAAAAGAGGCTTTATATGTAGTAGATATTAATAAAGACCAAAACTCAATTACTTTAGGTACAAAACTAAAATTGAAGAAAAATATTATTAGTTTTAATAATATCAATTGGTTAGGAGGAAATATTCTTCCAAAAGGACTTGATTGTTCTGCAAAAATTCGATCAACTCAACAGGATTTACCAGGAATCCTTGATATAAATAGAGATCATGGAACTTTTACATTTGAAACTAAATTAGATAAAACTTCTCCAGGGCAAGCTTGTGTTTTTTACAAAAATGACCAATTACTTGGAGGTGGTTGGATTACCGCTTGAATTTAAAATCAGTTCTAAATTCGGTTAATTTTTGTTGAATTAACTAGATTTTTTAAATTAATGAATTAAGTTATGTAATGTGAACTCAGAAACACTTGATACGTTAGACTCTTATAGTAAAAATAAATACAAATACGGTTTTGTAACAGATATAGATAACGAGAAGCCAAAAAAAGGTTTAAACGAAGATACTGTCAAATTTATTTCATTAAAAAAGAACGAACCAAATTGGATGCTTGAGTGGAGACTAAAAGCATTTTCAAAATGGAAAAAAATGAAAGAGCCAAGATGGGCAAACCTTAATTTCCCTGAAATTGATTATCAAGATATTTATTATTATTCTGCTCCTAAAGGTTTTGAAAAGAAACCAAAAGATCTGAGTGAAGTAGATCCAAAGCTCATAGAAACTTATAATAAACTTGGCATTCCTCTAGAGGAGCAAAAAGTATTAGCGGGTGTAGCTGTTGATGTTGTGTTTGATAGTGTATCAGTCGCAACAACTTATAAAGGTGAATTAGAAAAGCTTGGAATAATTTTTTGTTCTATCGGGGAAGCTATTCAAAAACATCCTGACTTAATAAAAAAATATTTAGGATCAGTTATACCAGCTGGAGACCATTCATTTTCTGCATTAAATTCAGCTGTGTTTACTGATGGATCATTTGTATACATTCCAGAAGGTGTAAAATGTCCAATGGAGCTATCAACGTATTTTAGAATTAATGCAGAAAACACTGGCCAATTTGAGAGAACTTTAATTATTGCAGATAAAGGTAGTTATGTTAGTTACTTGGAAGGTTGTACTGCTCCAAAAAGAGATGATAATCAATTACACGCTGCTAATGTAGAATTAATTGCTTTAGAGGATGCAGAGATAAAATATTCAACTGTTCAAAATTGGTATCCAGGAGATGAAGATGGTAAAGGTGGAATTTATAATTTTGTAACTAAAAGAGGTCTTTGTGCAGGTAAAAATAGTAAGATATCATGGACTCAGGTAGAAACTGGTTCTGCTATTACATGGAAATATCCTAGTTGTATTTTAAAAGGAGATAATTCAATTGGTGAATTTTACTCTGTAGCAATAACAAATAATTTTCAACAAGCTGATACAGGAACAAAGATGACTCATATTGGGAAAAATACTAAAAGTAAAATAATTTCAAAAGGCATTTCTCTTGGTAAATCTCAAAATACTTACAGAGGTGAGGTTTCTTTTTTAAGAAAAGCAGACAAGGCAAGAAATTATACTCAATGTGATTCTTTGTTAGTAGGAAATAAATGTGGGGCGCACACAGTTCCTTACATTGATTCAAAAAATAATACAGCAGTTATTGAGCACGAAGCTTCGACTTCTAAAATAAATGAAGACCAACTTTATTATTGCAGACAAAGAGGTTTAAGCCATGAAGAAGCAGTTTCATTAATAGTTAATGGTTTCTGCAAGCAAGTTTTACAAGAACTTCCAATGGAATTTGCTGTTGAAGCACAAAAACTTGTATCTATTTCTCTTGAGGGAAGTGTAGGGTAAAATGTTTTTAGAAATCAAAGATCTATCTGTAAAAATTGAAAATAAAAATATTCTTAATGGGCTCAACTTGAATATTAATAAAGGTGAAGTGCATGCAATTATGGGTCCTAATGGATGTGGTAAAAGCACATTAGCAAACGTTCTAGCAGGTAAAGAGGATTACGAAATACTAAATGGCAAAATTAATTTCAAAGACAATGATTTATTTGATTTAAATATTGAAGAAAGAGCACAAGAAGGAATGTTTTTGGCTTTTCAATATCCAGTTGAAATACCTGGAGTAAATATCACTCCATTTTTACACTCTGCAATAAATTCAAAAAGAAAACGTATGAACGAAGAAGAAATTGATAACTTATCATTTGCTAAGCTTTTAAAATCTAAAGCTAGTGATTTAGGTATAAATATTGATATGCTTAAACGATCAGTTAATACAGGATTTTCTGGTGGAGAAAAAAAACGTTACGAAATTTTACAAATGAGCATTCTTAATCCAGATTTAGCTATCCTAGATGAAACTGACTCAGGACTTGACATTGATGCTCTTAAAATTGTTACTGAAGGGGTTAACAAGCTTAAAACAAAAAATAATTCGTTTTTAATTATTACTCATTATCAAAAACTTTTGGATTATATTAAACCAGATCATGTACATGTTATGGTAAATGGTTCTATTGTCAAATCAGGAGGTTCCGAAATTGCTGCTGAAATAGAAAAAGATGGATTTCAAAAATTTCAGTAATGAATATCCAAGACAATTATCTAAAAAATAAAGAAAATATTTTTTTTTCTCAAAACAAAGACATTAAAAATCATAGAGAAAAATTAATAAATATTTTTAAAAATGATAAATTTGATAGAAAAAATAATGAAAGTCTAAAAAATATAAATTTAAAAAATTTTATTGATTTTAATTATAAATATCTAATCCCTGAAGAAACATCAGTAATAAATAACAATCAGGAAAATATCTATTCAATACTTTCTGTAAATGGTCAGTGTTCGAGTTTCAAAGATGAAAAAATCGAAATTACTAAAATTTTAAAAGAAGATTACAATGATTTTTCTAAAAATAATACAATTGAAAAAAATGATCATTTTGTTAATCTAAATTCTTTATTTTTAAACAGCGGTTTTAAAATTGTTATAAAAAAAAATAATAACATTAAAATAAAAATATCAAATATTGTAACAGATGATGATTTAACAATTTTCCAAAAAAATAGTATTATTTGCGAAGAGGGATCATCTCTTAGTCTCGTTGATGAGTATGAAAATAAAAATAATTCTACGTCAAATATATTTAATGTAATTAAATTAGAAAAAAATTCTCAGTTAAACCATTTTCTAATACAAGATAATTCTTCTAATCATAATTTAATAACAACAAGTCATTCAACGTGTAAAAAAGATTCTACATACATTCAAAAAGTATATAATTTTTCAGAAGGCTACGTAAGAAATTTCCATTATTCTGAACTGATAGAAATCAATTCAGAAGCTGATTTACAAGGAATATTTTTTTTAAAAGATAATAATACATCAAACAACAAAACATTTGTTAAGCATTTAGCCGAGGATTGTAAAAGTAATCAAGTTTATAAAGGTATTTTGAACGATCGTTCTAAAGCAACTTATTTTAGTAACACTTATGTCGACCAAGTCGCACAAAAAACTGAGGGATATCAGCTTAGTAAAGGAGTACTTTTATCTGATAATGCATCATATTTTTCTAAACCTGAATTAAAAATATATGCTGACGATGTAAAATGTAGTCATGGCTCAACCATTGGGCCTATAGATGAAAATGCTATTTTTTATCTTAGATCTAGAGGTATGAGTAAAATTGCAGCAACTAAAATATTAATATCATCATTTATTAATGAAGAATTAAGTAGTATTGATGATGATCAAATGTCTCAAATAATACAAAAGAAACTAGTAAGATACTTAAGTAAAGTAAAATGAATATTTCAAACTTAAAATCAAAATTTCCTGTATTCGAAAAAAATCCTAATCTAGTTTTTTTAGATACCGCAGCGTCGGCATTAAAAGTTGATGAAATGATTGAGGCTACCAAAAACTGTTACACAAATGAATATGCTAATATTCATAGAGGTAATTATGAATTAAGCTCAAAGTTAACAAAAAAATTTGAAGATGCTCGAAAAAAAGTTGCAGATTTTTTAAATACATCTGAAAAAAATATAATTTTTGTTAAAAGTGCAACTGAGGGTATAAATTTAGTTGCATCTTGTATGTCAAAAAGATTTTTAAAAGATGGTGACGAAATAATTTTAAGTTTTCTTGAACACCATGCTAACTTAATACCTTGGCATTTAATTGAAAAAAAAATAAAAATTATCCCCCTCGGATTAAATGAAAATAGTGAAATTAATTATGATGAATTAAATGATAGAATAAATTCTAATACTAAATTAATAACATTAACACATATGTCAAATGTTACAGGATCAATAACAAACTTTGACAAAATTAAAGATATTGCAAAAAAAGATAACATACCTCTACTTCTTGATGGTTGTCAATTTGCTCCTCACAAAAAAGTTGATCTAAAAGATTTAGATCCTGATTTTTATGTTTTTTCTGCACATAAAATGTATGGACCTTCTGGTCTTGGTGTACTGTATATGAAAGACAAGTGGATAGATGAATTTTCACCTTACCAAGGAGGAGGGCAAATGATACATGATGTAGATATTGACAAAAGTACATATGCGAATGGATATGAAAAATTTGAAGCAGGTACTCCGCCTATTGCTCCAGTTATTGGATTTTCATCTTCGTTAAATTTTATTAATAAAGTCAATCCAAATGTTATTTATGACTATGAAATGTATCTTCATGATTATGCTTATGAAAAACTTTCAAAATTTAACAATATTAAGATATATGGATCAAATAAAAACAAAGGGGCAATTATTTCTTTCAACATAAATGGAATTCATAATTCAGACTTAGGCGCCATGTTAGATAAAAAAAATATTGCAATAAGAACAGGACATCATTGTTGTCAACCTCTTATGAAACATTTTAATATTAATGGTACTTCTAGAATTTCATTTGGAGTATATAATACAAAAGAAGATGTTGATTATTTCGTAGATAGCATTGAAGATATAATTAAAATATTGATATAAGTAATGAAAGAAGAAGATTTATTTAAAAGTATAAGTAAAATTAAAACCTTAGATAGTTTTAAAAAAAAAATTAATAACAATTTTTATGAAGAAAATAAAAACTATATTGAGGGACCATCTATAAAAGAAGAATTAATTATAAATGAATTAAAAAAAATCCATGATCCAGAGATTCCTGTAAATATTTATGATTTGGGTTTAATATACAAAATCAATGTTGATGATCTAAATAAGGTAACTATCGATATGACACTTACTAATCCAAACTGTCCAGTTGCTGACACTATGCCAAAATCAGTAGTTGAAAATATTTGCAAACTAACAAATGTAAAATCTTGTTATTTAAATCTCGTCTGGGAACCCCAATGGAACAAAGATTTTATGAGTGAAGAAGCAAAACTTTCTTTAGATTTTTTTTAAAAAAAATATATAATCAATATATGAAATCAATTTTATCAATTACTGATAGAGCTATAGAACAATTAGTGAAAATAATTAAAAACGCACCTTTTGAGTCAGATGTAATTTTACTAAGTGTTGAAAAATCTGGATGTAGTGGATATTCCTATAAGCTTGATTTTGCTAAAAACAGTGATGTTAAAAAATTTGATTACATTGAGCGAAAAAATGTTAAGGTATTTATTGACCCTAAAGCTACAATGTTTTTAATAGGCACAGAGATGGACTACTCTCAAGAAAAGCTTTCATCAAGATTCGTTTTCAATAACCCAAATGAAAAATCTACATGCGGTTGTGGTGAATCTTTTTCAGTATAAAAAATTTATTCTCTAATTAATCTTTGAATAACTTTTGTTGTAGAGATACCTTTTGTGTATTTAACCTCAATTAACTTACCCCCCCATTGTTTGATACATTTTAAAACTTCAAGTCTTGTTTGCATTTGTTTTCCTGATTTCCAATCATCTCCATGAATTACAAAATTAGGTTTATATTTTTTCAAATTTTTTGTGTAACTTAATGAGTTTTGTCTTACAACTCTTTTAACTCCTTTTATATTTTGTATTAAATATTTGCGATGTTTATAATTAAAGACTGGTTTTCTTTTATAGCTTTTAATTGCATCATCGGAAAGCAGTCCAATAATTAGATCACCTTTTTTTGCTGCTTTATTTATAAGTTTAATATGTCCATAATGAACAATATCAGCTGCCATTCCTGCATATATTAAATTTTTCTTCATAATTTATTTTATCTATATGTTCGATTAATAACTCACCACCACTTTTATAACTTTTTGAAACATTATATATATTTTCATCCCTATACTTAAGTATTTGGTGATTCCAATCATTTAAATTTTTTTCTATTTTTAAGAAAATATTTTCAATCAAATCTATTTTGTTTAAATCTAACACATATCCAATCTTTTCTCTTGAATAATCCTCAAAACAATCATTACCCATCAACTTCCAATTATTATTATTTATTTTGCTATCTGTATCAATAAAAATTATTGGTCTTAATTTAGAAAATGCAAATTCAAACGCAGACCCTGACCATTCAGTAATTAGATATGAACTTTTAACAAACGAGTTTATCGATGATAAATTAGTATCAAACTTAAAATTTTTATTATTTTTAAAATAATTAATCAATTTATAAATATCTTTTTTATTATTTCTAATTGTCATTGGGTGAAACCTTAAAATAATTTTATATTTCGATATTAGATTGTTTATAATTTGTTGAATATCTTTGAATTTAATTTGTGAATTACCCCATGTTGGCGCAATAAGTACTGTTTTTAAATCTTTAGCTTTTATATTATCCTTCACTTTAGATATTTCAGAAATAATTTTATCTAGTTTTGGATATCCATAATTAATTAAGTTTTTTTTATCAAGATTATAAATATTACATAATTTGTTTAGTTCTACATTATGATGTTTACCTGCACATAAAAAAGTATCATATGCATTAAAAGCTTTTTCATTGTACACCCTATGGATACTTGCTAGTGAATGAAAAGCGTAAATATAATGAACGTTATGAACAGATTTTTTTAAAAAATAATTGTTTAAATCCGATAAAGTTAAAATAAAAATCTTAGATTTTAAATTACTAAAGAAAATAGTTCTGGCTACGCCATATCCAATAAAAAAACTATCAGTATGAATTATATATTTATCATTTATGTCTGAACAAACTCTAATAATTTTATTTTTAAAGTTTTTTTTTACAGTTTCTAATATTGAATCTAAAAATGACCAGTCACCCTCTGTTTCAGCATAAAATGTAATGACATCCTGATTTTTGTAAATTTTATTAAGTTTAATTAAATTTAAAATAGATCTCAAAAGTTGAGATAATTTATTCATTTTTTTTTGCGTTTAAAATTATTGGTTAAATTTTTTAAAAAATTTTTAGTTTTATTCCAATAAATAGAAATGATACCAAAGCCCATTGCTATAGCTGCTATAATTGATTGTATAATTAAGCTACCTATACCTGGATCAATATAGGCAAAAGCAATCTTTGGATAAATCAAAATTAAAATAAAAATAAACTTAAACATCAAATTATCATAAATTATAATAAAATATTTACACTATAAATTTGTTTAATTGTTAAACAAAATAATTTATTTAATTAAATAATGAAATCAATAATAAAAGATATCATTGTTGGTCTAGGATTATTTACATTACCATTTTTATTTTTTTTTAAGGATACAAATCTTCGACAGTTTACAATTAATGAAATATATACTTATCTATTAACATATTTAATCATATTTTTATTTTTAATCTTAGTATATTTTGTAGTAATTTTTTTTTTAAAATTTCTTTTCAAAGTAAATATAAATTTTTTTTTTACAAATATTATAATTGTATTTTTATCTTTTTTCTTTTTTAATTTTTTTATTAAAGTTTTAGTAAATCTTAAAATTGTTAGCGGAACATCTATTGATTCGTTTGCTTTAATTTTAGTGTTTATATTAATTATAATTAATCTTTATGTATTTAACTATCATCTGATAAAATATAAAATTTTTTTCAGAATTCTTACATTTTATATCTTAATTAATGTTATTTCAAACTTATATTTTAATTTCAAATATTTAAATGAAATAAATTTTTTTCAAAATATAGAAATTAATAATTATTTGAATTACCAAAACAAAAGAGCAAATAGTTCAGAAAAAAATATAAAAAATATTTATTTCGTAATTCTCGATGGGATGATAAGCTTAGAAAATTTCTCTACATATTTTGACTATGAAACTAATCTTTTTATAGATCGCTTAGAAAAACAAAATCTTAATTATATAAATAAATCTTATTCAAATTACGCCACAACTTATTTAACTCTATCTTCAATTTTTTTAATTGATTTTCCAATTGATGAAAAATCTACAAAATATAATAATAGAGATAATTTTTTTCCAAATTTTTTATTAAAAAATCCCCTAAAAATACCGTTAATAAATATTTTACAAAAAGAAAATATCGATTTTTATTGGGTTGGAAATATTTGGATGCGTTGTTTGGATGAACAAAAGTATCCTTGGATTTGTCTAAACAAAAATACTTCATATTATTTTTCCATATTAGAAAATATCTCTAATACAGTATTACAATCAACTCCTTTTTATAAAGTCAAAAATTATTTATTTGAAAAAAGAGAATATCTAAAATCATCTCAGCGTTCTTTATATAATTTTATAAACTATACTCAAAATTTTGGGCTTGATAAAAAAAATAAATTTGTTTTTATTCATCATTTATCACCACATCAACCTTATGAAGTTGATAGTAATTGTAATTCAAAAAAATATACGGATGTTTATCTAGGCTATAAGAATTCATATCTTTGTGTGTTAAAAGAGATAGAAAATTTCACGAAATATATTAATACAATTGATAAGGACCCAATAATTATTTTTCAAGCCGACCATGGACAATTACCTCAATCTATTTTTTCAAATTATAATTTATCAAAAAAAGATTTAATTAATTTAAAATCAAGTATTTTTAATCTAATTTATGCACCTGAAGATTGTTTTGCAAAGTATTCTAAACCAAAATCAAATATTAATTCTGTAATTTTTGGTTTAAATTGTGCTTATGATTATAATATAAATTACAAAGAAGATGTATTTTATGATTCTTTTTATGAAAACAGCCCTAAGTATGGTTTGGTAGAAGGTTATAAGCATGAAAATATTATAAATATAAATTAAATATTTAATTTATTTGTGATAATAATTTTATAATATAATGGCGGAGTAGCTCAGTTGGTCAGAGCGCACGGCTCATATTCGTGATGTCGGGGGTTCAAATCCCTCCTCCGCTACCATTAAAAGCAACTAAGTTAATGATAAAATTTATTTCAATATATTTTAAATTTCTTGATAAAAAAGACTTTAACATTTTTTTAATAATTTTTTTACTTACTTTAATTAGTGTTTTACTGGAAGTCTTAAGTTTAGGTGCAATTATTCCATTAATAAATGCTATGATTTCTTCTGAGAATATTACAACTTCAACCTTTTTATTCACACTTCAAGAAATATTCAATTTAGTTTTAGCAAAATTCTTAAATATAAAATTGGACAAAAATAATTTATTATTATTATTTTCTGTTATTTTTTTCTTATTATATATTTTAAAGTTCATTTTCATTATCTTTTTATCATGGTTACAATATACTTTTACATGGAGAGTTTATAATAAAGTTTCAAATAATTTATTTTTAAATTATGTTTCTCGAGATTATTTAACAATAACTGAAAAAAATACTTCCGAAATCATTAGAAATTTATCTGTTCAACTTATACAATTAACCACTTACTCAAATTCAGTTCTATTTTTATTATGTGATTTTTTTATAATCTCAGGAATTTTTATACTATTATTTTTGATAAATTTTAAATTCACTTCAATTATATTAATTATTTTTTCTATTTTCTCTATAATTTATTTTTTTTCGATAAGAAAGAAAATGTCTATAGTAGGCAACAATAGAAAAGTTTATGATTATAAAGTAGTTGATAATCTTAAAAATACTTTTTATAATTTTAATTTTATATCTCTCAGAAGATTACAATATTATTTTTTATCTAAACATAAAACTTATACTGATAAACTTTCTGAAGCTGGATTTTTGCAAAATTTTACTGCCACACTTCCAAAATATTTAATAGAATTATTAACTATTACTGCTCTAATAATTTTAATTTTTATAGTAAACGATGACCCTATATCTTTTGTGCCTTTATTTGGTCTATACGGAGCAGCTGCTTTTAGAGTTTTGCCAACTATTAATAGAATATTAGTTTGTATCACACATATACAAGCACTTTATCCAATCCTAGAAAATATATTAAATCAGTCTTTGAATAAAAAATTTAAAAATAGTTTTATTAGTGTTAATAATTTGGAAAGAAAATTAGATTTCACAAAGAACATAAATATAAATAATTTATCTTTTAGTTATGGAAATAAGGAAATTTTTAAAGATTTAAATTTATCCATAGAGCCTAACTCTTTTGTAGGTATTATGGGCAGTAGTGGATCTGGTAAAACAACTCTTATCAATATAATTTTAGGACTTCTTGAGCAAAAAAAAGGTAATATTTTATTAGGAAAAGAAAATATAAAAAATCATATTGATGAATGGCAAACTGCAATCGGCTATGTATCACAAAATATTTATTTGAAAGATGATACAATTTTAAAAAATGTTGCTTATGGAATAAATGAAAATTCTATTAACAAAAAAAGAGTATTGAAATCTCTTGATAATGCTAATTTAAGTTTTGAACAAAGTAATATTAATTTAGATACGGTTGTTGGAGAGCTTGGATCGAAGATATCTGGAGGGCAACTTCAAAGAATAGCGATTGCAAGAGCGCTATACTTTGAGTCTAAAATCCTTATTTTTGATGAATCGACAAATGCACTTGATGAAGAAAATGAAAAAATAATCTTAGATACTTTAAAAAAATTAAAACAAGACAAGATAATAATTTTAATCTCACATAAAAGAAAATCATTTATTCACTGTGATAGACTATATAAGATTTATGATAAAAAAATTATTGAAACTAATACTTAATTATATGAAAGTTAAATTCTCTAGATTGAAAAAAACATGGTTAATTGATTTAGATGGCACAATCATTGAGCATAATTCACATATTAATGGTATTAATAAACTACTACCAGGTGTGAAAAAATTCTGGAAAAAAATTAATAAAGAAGACATTATAATAATTCTTACAGCTAGAGAAAGTAAATATAAGCTTAAAACAATTAAGTTTTTAAAAGAAAATAATTTACGTTATAATAAAATTCTTTTTGACCTGAATGTAGGTGAAAGAATACTTATAAACGATAAAAAACCAGATGGATTAAAAACTAGTGTTTCTATAAATGTAAAAAGAAATAAAGGTTTAAATGACATTAATTTTATATATAAAGATAAAAAATAAAATATACCGCGGGGTGGAGCAGCCCGGTAGCTCGTCAGGCTCATAACCTGAAGGTCATAGGTTCAAATCCTATCCCCGCAACCAACCCTTAGAAATGTTTGATTATATTAATAAATATAAAAAAAGAATTGCATTCATAGAAAAAAATAAAAAAATTTATTACTCAGAACTTTTTCAAGATATTGAAAAATTAAAAGATTATTTAAAGCCTAGATCACTTTTATTGATGATATGTGATAATTCTTATTATTCGATCTTAGTTTATTTAACATCAATTAAATATAAAATTGTACCTATATTAATTGATAAAAATATTGATGATCAATTTCTACAAGAATTTATTAAAATCTATGAGCCTGATTATGTTTTTGGAAGAAATGTACAAATGTTAAATGAAAATAAATTTAGAAAAGTTAAAAATTATGAAGATTATCACCTGTATGAATCTAAATATCAAACAAAAAAACTTTCTGATGATTTAGCATTAATCATTCCAACGTCAGGTAGTACAGGAAGTTCTAAATTTGTTATGTTGTCTTACAAAAATTTAAATAGTAATACAAATTCAATAACCAGTTATCTTAAATTAAATAAATTAGATCAAAGTATTTTTTCTTTACCATTTAATTACTCATATGGCTTGTCAATTCTTAATACTCACATATCAAATGGCGCATCATTAATTTTGGAACATTCATCACCTACTCAAAAAGAATTTTGGGATACTTTTAAGAAACACAAAAAAATTACAAATTTTTCTTCTGTTCCTCTTGTTTTTGAATTTATTAAAAAATTTAAAATTAATATCTTCAATTTTAAGAATTTGAAATTTTGTACAGTCGCAGGCGGCCATCTAGGAATGGAAAATCAAAAATATTTTCATAATCAATTTTTAAGAAAAAAAATTAGATTTTACATTATGTATGGTCAAACAGAAGCATCACCAAGAATATCTTATGTTAGACTATCAGAATTAAAAAATAATTATGGTAGCATTGGTAGACCAATATCAGGCGGAAAATTTGAGTTAATAAATCAACGAATGTATTCAAGTAATAAAAATCATAATGTAGGTGAATTAGTATATTCTGGAGATAATGTATTTATTGGATATTGTGAAAATAAAAATGATTTGAATAAAGTCAGTAAAATAAAAAAACTCAAAACAGGAGATCTTGCATACAAGAAAAATAATAATTATTATATTATTGGTAGAATAAAGAGAATAGTAAAATGTTCAGGCATAAGAATAAACCTTGACGATTTAGAAAAAAAACTAAACTTTGAATTTAATGATATTATTTTAATTGGTAATGACAATAATATCGTAATCTTAACAAGAAAAATTTCACAAAAATTAAATATTAAACAGTATATGATAAATAAAGTTAAAATTAATCCTTTTTTTTTTAAAATTGTATCAATAAAAAAATTTCCCAAATTAGAATCAGGAAAAATCGATTATAAACTTTTAAGTAAAAGTTATGGTTAAATTAAATAAAAATTTCAACGTTTATAATTTTTTATCTTATGAAAAAGATGAAGTTCTCAAGAAGCAAATAGTTGATTTAATTATAAAGCATTCAAATAAATGTAATGAATATAAAAACATCATCAAGAATTTATCTCATTTTAATAATAATACAAAATTTGAAAATTTACCGTTCATACCAGTTAGATTATTTAAAAAATATGATCTTTTTAGTATTCAAAAAAAAAATATATATAAGATACTTACATCATCAGGAACATCTGGAAATGTTTCAAAAATCTATTTAGATCAACAAAATGCAAAAAAACAAATTGAAGTATTGCATAACATTGGCTCAAATCATTTGGGAAAACAAAGAATGCCTATGTTGGTAATAGATTCTAATAAAATATATAAAGATAAGTTAGATTATTCAGCAAGAAAAGCTGCAATTTTAGGATTTTCTATTTTCTCTAGTAAAACTTATTTTTTATTAGATGATAAATTAAATTTAAATTTAGATTTATTAATTGAATTACTTGAAAAATATAAACATCAAAAAATTCTTCTTTTTGGATTTACATTTTTAGTATGGGATAAACTAATAAATTATTTAAAGATAAAAAAAATTAAACTTAATGACTATCATAAAAACATTATTCTACTACATGGAGGCGGTTGGAAGAAGCTTGAAGATTTGTCAGTTGATAATTCTTTATTTAAAAAAGAAATAAAAAAATTAACAGGTATTAATAAAATAATAAATTATTATGGTATGATAGAGCAAACTGGGTCTATATTCTTTGAGTGTGAATATGGATACTACCATACGTCAATTTATTCTGATATAATTATTAGAAATAATAAACTTGAAAATATAAAATATAAGAACAGAGGTATAATTCAATTATTATCAAATGTTCCCACTAGTTATCCAGGTAACAGTATATTAACTGAAGATGTAGGAGAAATTTTTGGTGTTGATAACTGCAAGTGTAAAAGGGCAGGAAAATATTTTAAGGTATATGGACGAATACCTAGTGCAGAATTAAGAGGTTGTAGCAATGCTGATTTATAAAAATTCACAAATAGATAAAATTTTCAAAAAAATAAATAACATTGATACGCTTATTCCATTTAATAATTTAATTTTTGAATTCTTTTATAAATTAAATCAGAATTTAAAAAAAAATAAAAAAATCAATATTCATCCAGATTTGGCTTATTTAAACTTTTGGTTAAGGCCTTCAAATTTAAAAAAAATAATCTTAGAATATGAAAGTTTAATTAAAACTAGAGCAAGAATTGGAATACTATTTCATTTATGCCCTTCAAATACACCATTAAACTTTTTTTATTCATTTTTTTTTGGATTAATTACTGGAAATATTAATATAGTGCGTCTACCTTCAAAAAATTATGTTTCAATTGAAATATTATTAAATGAAATTTCTAAAATATTTAGAGATAAAAAATTTTTTAAAATAAAGAATAACTCTTATTTTATAAGTTATGATAAAAATGCTATTTATACAGAAAAATTATCTAAAATTGCTGATTTAAGAATAATTTGGGGTGGAGATAGTACTGTTAACTCAATTAGAAATTATAAACTGAAACCCCGTTCAAGAGAAATAACATTTGCAGATAGAATTTCATGTGCAATCATTAATAGTTCTAAATATAATAGTCTTCCTGAAAAGGAGAAGAAAAAGATTGCTCAAAAATTTTATAACGATGCATATTTTCTTGATCAAAACGCTTGTTCATCTCCCCATGTTATTTTTTGGATTGGAAATAACTTAAAAAAATCAAGATTTAAATTTTGGAATTATGTTTCTGATTACGCAAAAAATAATTACAATCAGCCTGATATTGCTACTATTGATAAACTATCAAATTATTATGATGATATAATTGAGAAAAAAATAAACAACAAATTAAACTTAAATTCTTTTACATATAATATTTTATTAAATAAAATTGATCCTAAATATTTTAATTCTCTTAGAGGTAAATGGGGTTATTTTTATGAATATAATTTGAAAAAAATTGAATTTCTAAATAAATTTTTAGATGATAAAGTACAAACACTAATATATTTTGGAATCGATCATGAAAAAGTTTTTAATCAATTGAGGTTACATAAAGATAATGCAGTAGACAGAATAGTTCCTATTGGAAATGCACATCAATTTACTCAAAACTGGGATGGTTATGATTTAATTTTGTCGATGACAAGAAAAATAGATCATTATTAAATTATATGCATTTAGATTTTAATCAAATACTTAAAGTTCAACAAAACAAACCTCCATATTTAATGATGGATTATGCTACAAATGTAATTCCTGGAAAATATTCAGAAGGATACAAAGATTTAAAAGATGATGAATGGTTTTTTAAAGTTCATTGGGTTAATGATCCAAATATGCCTGGAATGTTACAAATTGAGGCTTTGGTTCAAATGGGATCCTTAGCGATTCTAACTTTACCTGGATTAAGTGGCAAAATTCTTTATTTAACTTCTGCAGATAAATTAAAATTTCTAAAAAAAATTATTAAAGGTGATAGATTAGTTTTAAAAAGCACACTAAACTATTGGAAAAGAGGTGTTGGGAACTTTACTGGTGAAGGATTCGTCAACAACGAACTTGCTTGCAAAGCCAGTTTTACTTTGATATTACCTGAAGAAATTAATAGATTTAAAAAATAATTTATGCCAATACATTCATCTCTTTTGAAAAAACCACGACTTGTTGAAAAGTTAAGAAGATTTTATAGTTACGTCAATAAAAATAACGGGCAAGTTGGCACAAAAACAAGAGGGATAGATCTAAACTTAAATAATGCGTGTAATCTAAGATGCAAGTATTGTTTTACAAATTCACCAAAGGGTGACCATGTTAAAGACAGACTTCCATTAGATGTTTTAGAAAGAGTTGCTGATGAAGCTGATGAGCTTGGTTATTTTGAATTTGATTTACAGGGAGGAGAGCTTCTATTAAGACCTGATATACTATTTGAATCTTTAAAGGCAATTAAACCAGAGAGATTTTATCTATACTTAACCACAAATGGATTTAAGCTTGACGAAAAGATGGCAAAGCAACTTGCTGATGCGCACGTTAGCAGAGTATCTGTGAGTGTAGATAGTATGAATGAAGCTACACATGATGAAATTAGAGGTAGAAAAGATTCATGGAGAAAAGCAATAGAGGCTCTAAAGCATGTTCAAAATGCTGGTATGGACCCTTATTTAAATATAACTGTTGGTCACTATAATGCGTTTGACCCGGCTTTCGAGGAATTACTTAAATACTCAAAAGATAATAATTATAAAACACTAATAAACGTAGCAGTACCTGCAGGAATGTGGTCTCAAATGTCAGAAATAATGTTAGATGATAAAGATAGAGAACATTTGTATAAATTAAGAAAAGATTATAAAAATTTAATTAGAAATATTTGGAATCCCTTTGACAAATCTCATGAAAAATCAATAGGATGCACTACAGTAAATAGACTTTATATTACACCAATTGGAGATGTGTTAGCGTGTCCTTATGTACACATAAAAATTGGTAACGTTATAGAACAACATCTAAAAGAAATAGTAGAATATGGTTTTTCCATAAAACATTTTAATGAGCATAGCCCAGTTTGTTTAGCAGGAGAAAATAAAGAATTTGTGTCTAAATATCTATCTAACACAGGCCAGACTATCTTTCATCCAGCTAAAGCTTCAGATATATTCCCTGAAGAAGATTTTTTGAAAAAAAGTGATGTAAAAATTCATTATTAATCATGCTTCATAATAAGACTGCTATTGTAACTGGAGCAAACAAGGGTATTGGAAGAGAAATCACAAAAATTTTTCTAGAAAATGATGCAAACGTATGGGCTTGTGTCAGAAAATATAATAAAGATGACTTCTTGTCATTTGATAACACAGATAAGTTAAAATTTATTGAATTTGACCTTAATAATGAGGGCCAAATATCAGATGCTATCAAAACTATTACAAACACCAATAATGTCATAGATATATTAGTAAACAATGCCGCTAATATTTCTACTAGCATATTTCAAATGACAAAAATAAATGATATAAAAAATTTATTTCAGATTAATTTTTTTTCTCAACTTTTGATTACTCAACTTATAGTAAAAAAAATGATAAAGTCTGAATATCCTTCTATAATTAATATTTTATCAAATTCTGCAATAGATGTTCATCCAGGTAGATTAGCATACTCTGCTTCAAAATCTGCATTAATGCATTCAACAAAAATACTAGCTAAAGAATTTGGAAAAATTAATATAAGAGTTAATGGGATTGCTCCTGGACTAACAAATACCGATATGATGAAAAATAATCATTCGACTGATATTATTAATGAGGTAAAAAATAATTCATACTTGAATAGAATTGCAGATACTCATGATATAGCAAATACATGTCTTTTTCTTGCAAGTAAAATGTCAAAACATATTTCTGGGCAAATAATAAGAGTAGATGGTGGTTTATAGTGAATGAAATAAATAAAGAAATATCAAAACATTCATTAATTAAAAGTTTTGCTAAACAAATTAGGAAAGATATTTTAAGAACTGCATTAAATGCTAAAGAAAACAGTTCTCATTTTGGAGGCAGCCTTTCTACTGTTGAAATTATATCCTGTATTTTTTCAGAATATTTAGATTTTTATAAAAATAATGAAAATATTGGAGATAGGCACAGATTCATTTTGAGTAAGGGGCATGGTTGTTTGGCTTATTATGCTGCTTTGAGTGAACTTGGTTTTTTTGAAAAAAATGTTCTAGATACATTTGAACAAAATGATAGTTTTTTACTTGGTCATCCAGTTATAAATAGAAAGTATGGTATTGAATTTTCTACTGGGAGTTTAGGAATGGGTTTAGGCCTTGGTATTGGTTTGGCACTATCTATATTAAAAAAAAAATTTGATAAAAAAGTATTTGTTTTATTAGGAGATGGAGAATGTAATGAAGGCTCAGTTTGGGAAGCTGCTATGTTTGCTCCAAATAGAGAACTCTATAATTTAATAGCTATAATTGATCATAATAAATTTCAACAAACTGGTTCAAATGAAGAAATAATGGATTTAAAAAATTTAAGTAATAAATGGTTATCTTTTGGATGGAATATTGTTGAAGTTAATGGTCATGATATTAATGAATTATTAGATGCGTTCAATAAAAAATTTGAAAACACCAAGCCTAAGTTGATAATCGCAAATACAGTAAAAGGTAAAGGCTTTTCGTTTTCTGAGGATAATAATGAATGGCACCATAGAATTTTGACACAAAAAACTTATGATGATGCAATTGAAGAATTAGATAAATGATCTTTGATAAAAAAACTATTAATAAACTGGCTATGATTGGTCAGAGGGCTAGTTTTGGTTTAGTCCTTTATGATTTAGTATCCGAAATTGATGATTTAATGGTTCTGACAGCAGACGTTTCAACTTCTGCTGGATTAGATAGATTTAGAAAAAATTTTCCTAACAATTATATTGATTGTGGAATTGCAGAGCAAAATATGATGAATATAGCTGCTGGACTTGCTAGCGAAAATTTTAATGTTGTTACTACATCATTCGCACCTTTTCAAACTATGAGATGTTTAGAGCAAATAAAAGTAAACTTAGGATATATGAAAAATAAAGTAACAATGGTGGGTCTTGCAAGTGGTTTAGTCTTAGGACCTTTAGGATATACACATTGTTGTATTGAAGATTTGTCAGTAATTAGATCAATTCCTAATATAAATATTATTTCTCCATCAGATACTTTGGAAACAGCCAAGGCTACAATAGCTTGCCTTAAAAACAATCAATCTTCTTATATTCGATTAACAGGTGGTGCAAATAGACCTAAAATCTATGAAGAAGATTACGAATTTCAAATAGGTATGCCTGTATCAATTATTCAAGGTGAGGATATTCTTATAATTTCAAATGGACAAATGGTGCATAATGCAAAAGAAGCAGTAAATTTTCTTAGAGAAAAAAAAATTTATCCGTCATTACTAAACTTTCACACATTAAAACCAATTAACGAGAATAATTTAGTAAATATAATCAAAAATTATAAACTAATATTTACCGTAGAGGAACATTCTATCATAGGTGGATTATTTTCAACAATTGCTGAAACTATTGCAAAAAATGGTATCAATAAAAAAATTATTCCTTTTAGTATACCTGATTCTTATTCAAATTCTGGTAATTATGATTATATGATTAATATGTTTAAATTAGATAGCAATTCAATAGCTGAAAGGATAATTAATGAGCTCAGATAATTTGAATATTTATACAGATTGCTTTGCTGAAGCTTTTGAAGTAGATAAAAAAACAATTTCTGAAACCCTTGAATATAATGGAATTCCAGAATGGGATTCAATTGGCCATATGACATTAATAGCGGCTTTAGAAGAAAAATTTGATATTTCCATTGATACTGATGATATTATTGATTTTAGTTCTTTCAACAAGGGCATTGAAATTTTAAAAAAATATTCTGTAAAATTTGATTAATGAAAAATTCTCCCATAAGTGATAAATTTTTTAATAATGGTCTATTAATTGTAAATCAAAGTAAAAAAAAATTCGACGAACTTGATATCAATGATGTTATCAAACTTTTTGAACAAAAAGGAATCATAATTTTCAGAAATTTTAATTTTGATACTGGTAATTTAATGAAATTTACAGATCAATTTACAAAAACTTATGCTTCTGATGCACCAAGAAGAAAAAAAGTATCAGACAATAAAAATATTAATACTGTTGATTTAGGTTTTCATGAGATGCCACTTCATAGTGAAGCTAGTTACTCTCCAAGTTGGCCTGAAATATTATGGTTTTACTGCATAACACCCTCTTTAAAAGGAGGCAAGACTACTGTCTGTGATGGTATTATGCTTTGGAAAAAGTTATCAAATAGTACAAGAGATTTCTTCTTATCTAATCCTATTATTTATAATTTGGAGTTTGAAGTTATAAAAAATAAAAATAAAAAAGGAAAAAAAACTTGGCCAATGACAAGTCTTGGCTCAAGTAATGGTATAATTAATTTTGATAAAGGTATTTTAAATGTAAAGCAGACTAGATTTGCAGTTAGCGAATCAAGAATTGAAAATCAACTATGTTTTTCAAATCATTTACAAATTATTTTTGATAATGAGCCCCAAATTAAATCTCATACTTTAATGAATGGCGATAAAATACCAGAAGATATCATGCAAGAAGTTAAAGAAATATCTGATTTATATACATATGATATTGAATGGGAAAAAAATGATTTGATAATGTTGGATAATAAGAGGTTTATGCACGGAAGACGTGCATATTCTAAAGGTGAAAAAAGAGAGATAGTAAATATACAAACATTAAAAGCTAATTTTAGTTATGGCTTTACTACTAGAAATTAATATTTCTGCATGTCAGAAATAAAAATACAAAATTATAATACCTCATTTAATTTAAAACTAAAAAAATACATAAATAAATTTTGGTCTAAAAACCATATATTTTCAAAAAAAAATAATATTTTTAACTTTCAATATAAAAATAATAATCATCATTTTAGTTTTTTTTTAGCTACCATTAAAAATGAATTAGTAGGTTTGCAGGGTTACATAAATTATGAGAAATATAATAAGTTTGATCACAAACAAATATTTTTAGCACTATGGTCAGTAAAACCAATGGCTCCTATTGGAGTAGGTCTTAAA